>JANQPT010000040.1 GCA_028285345.1 Planctomycetales bacterium | reverse complement strand
CTTACGCCCTGCGGCGTTAGCCGGTTGGTTATCGTCGTAAATTAGTTTTCAACAAGGCAAACCAGTTTCAAAACCCGGTTGCGCCTGTTTGAGATACTTGCATACAATTGTCGGCGCGACGCGTCAGAGGGTTTTGAAACTACTTGTAGTATTTTCGCGCGGCGTAATTCTAACATGGCGAGCGACTGGCCTTGCCAGTGCCTAGTGAGGACCTTAACGACTCTACAGCACGGCAGTGCCAGTACCACAACACTCTTTACCTATGACAGGGCACTCGCTTTGGACCCGGTTCCAGCTCTGCGGCAACGTCGACGTTCTTATGATCATTACCTTTATCGGCTATCGAGGCTGTGGCAAATCGACGGTGGCGTCGCTGCTGGCGGACCGGCTGAACAGGCCGTCTGTCGATACTGACGACGAGATTGAACGACGTGCAGGTTGCTCAATTCGAGAGATTTTCGACCGCGGCGGTGAGGCGGAGTTCCGCAAATTAGAGCAGACGGTTATTGCGGAGTTGCTCGCGCGGACGGATTTGATCCTTGCAGCCGGCGGAGGCGCGATTTTGGCAAGCGAAACCAGGAAAGCCATGCGTGATGCCGGCCCGGTGGTTTGGCTGTCTGCACCGATTGAGGAACTCAGCCGGCGAATCGCGGCCGACGAAACGAGCGCCGCTCGCCGCCCGTCGCTGACGGGGCGCTCGGCAACGGCGGAGATTGCCGACGTGCTCAAGTCCCGCGAGCCGCTTTACCGGGAAACCGCCTCGATCGTGATTGACACCACAGGACTTTCCCCTCAGGCTGTGGCGGACGCCGTGTACGAAGCGCTTCCTCCACGTGTGTTGACGGATCAATAACGTGACTGCATTGTTTTCTTCACTGGATTGGCAACCTGCCGCCGTGTTTGTGGGCGGACTGTTCGTCGGACGGTTTTTGAATCTCTGCATTGAACGATTTCCGCGTAGCGACGGTGACGATCTCTTCGGCCAACTCCGGCTGGTATTCGACCGCCCTGCGGCGTGCGATGGATGCGGATCGTCGCGACCTTGGTGGCAGTTCCTGCCGATCCTCAGTTCGCTGCCGGGATGCGGCCGCTGTCCGGCATGTCGGCGGAGATTGCCGGCACGGTTCGGATTCGTCGAGCTTGTGACGGCGGGACTACTCACTGCGCTCTATTCTCTGGAACCCATTCCGCCCGCGGGTGGGCGTTGGATCTGTTTCTCTTATCACGCAGTGCTGGTTTGCAGTTTGATCGTCGCCACGTTCATTGATCTGGACTTGAAAATCATCCCCGACGGTTCGACGCTGCCCGCGATGGCCGTCGGAGTGCTGGGGAGTTTTCTGCTCCCAATCGCCGCACTGACACCGATCTGGCACCAAGACCCGTTTCCCGGCTTGTGGGGTGAATTCGCCCCGGGAACATGGAACGGCGCGGACTCCCTGCGAAACACGCCCCTCTGGATCGACGACTGGCCCCGGCTGCACCGATTGGCGGTTAGCATTGTGGGCGTTATTGTCGGCGGGGGGATCGTCTGGGTCGTGCGCATCGTCGGCCGTTTGGTGCTTGGCAGAGAGGCGATGGGATTCGGCGATGTGATCTTGCTGGCAATGATCGGCAGTTTTCTCGGCTGGCAGGCGACCGTGATGATCTTTTTCTTGGCGCCGATCTGTGCGCTGGTGGTCGTGGTCATCTCCTGGATCTTGCTGCGAAATCGTGAGATTCCCTTTGGGCCCTATCTCAGCCTTGGTGCGGTGATCGTGCTCTTTGGCTGGGAGCCGATTTGGTCGCGGACACAGCAGATTTTTGGGCTGGGCGCCTACCTGCCGGTTTTGGCGGGGGTGATGTTCGTCGCTTTTGTGATTCTGTTGTTGCTGATGCGCGGAATTCAGAAACTCCTGGGATTCGAACCGCCTGCGGACTTCATCGAGGAATGGACGTCGGCGGACCAGTTGTCGTACTTGGCGGGCGAACTGACCGAGCTCGACACATGCCAATGCCGGCGCGAAACGTGGCCGGGACTCCACTCGGGGAGAGGGACGTTGCACCGACGGACATGGCGCAATAGCAGTTAGACGATGCCTCAAACTGCGGACTGTCGGCCTTAGGGATGCACGAACTGGTGGCCCGAGGGGCGGACTGTCAGCACAGGGCAGGGGGCTTTTCGAACGACTTTCTCCGCATCGCTGCCGGTGAGCATATGCGCGATATCGCCCCGGCCATGGGTGCCCATTACGATCAGGTCGATTTGGTTTTCGCGCGCGAATTTGATGATTTCGACAAACGGATTTCCGTGGACCCAATGCAGTTTGACGTCGCATCGCCGGCGGTCATCATCCGTCAACCAGTTTTCCAACTGTTCCTGGGCGTACTGCTCAAATTCGGCACGCGACGGCAACGGATAACTCTCGAACATCGGCAGATAAATCACGGGGTCGATGATCACATGCAGCAGATGCAATGTGGCACCGAACCGCTCAGCCAATTCGACGGCGTAGCCTGCGGCCTCCAGCCCCGGTTCGGCGAAATCCGTGGGCAACAATATCTGCTTCAGATTCATCATTGGTATCGAGTTCGTCCTGGCGATTTGCTCGCGAATTGAAGTCTTGGCCGCTGCCGACACCGCGGCTCGACCGATGTCGGTTTTAGTTTCCGCCGCCTGTCTGTGCCGGTTGCGGACCGGTATTGAGAAAACTAAATGTAAACACATCGGTGATATTCGAAAAGGTCGGAACCAAACTCATCCGGACATACCTGCGATCGCCTGAGACGACTGCTTGCGCGGAAAGCATCGATCCTTCGGGGATCAGCGAGACGATCGGCTGAAACGCGACGCCGGCCCGACGGTTGCGTCCGGCGGTCCGCCGACGAGCGTTTTGAAGTCTCCTCCGCGCCTGACGGCCTTCCCTGGAGACTGTTCTCACCAGACTCGCTCTTGGCTGCCGCATCTGAAGCGGAGCAGCTCGGTTCTGCTCCAATTGGGAGACGGCAACTGGTTCGGTGCGTCGACCGTTTTCCATCTGAACATTCACCAGCGTGTCGCCGTTGCCGAGTGTGATCGTCCGCCGCTGGATATCTTCGCGATCAGTTCCCTGATGACGGATGATCGTCAGGAGGGCGCGTTTGGCAACGACCTTTCCCCAGACATGCTGGATCCGGATGCGATAGGCGCCGGAGATCGCCATCGGATAGACGACTTTCTCGTACGTTTCGTTCTGCCGGGGACCCATCCCGTCGTGCACCAAGACTCCGCCTGCAGGCGACTGGGGATGTTGTAGCGAGCAGATCGTTCCCGTTGGCTCTTCGACCACAACGTCCAAGTCCGCATTGCCCTGCCAGCGGAGAAGGATGACCAGATCTCGTGTCTGCGCCTCATGAAATTCACGGGCCACTTTGTCGGCTTCATCCGGTTTTTCTTCGCGGCGCAGTCGCTGCTCGAGGTCGAGGAGCGCGTTTTCCGCGCGGCGGTGCAGTTGTGCGTGATCTCGTGTCCAGACGTGCTTGAGAATTCCCAGAGCGGCCCAACGAATTGCGTCGTCATCCTTCAAGTCCTCAGCCAAGTTTAATCCCAGAGCATACGGTTCCGGCCGGGCTGGGTTGAGCGACGAGGCTTGACGATATAGGTGCAATGCACGGGGATACTGCTTAAAGCGGACAAGATAGGCGGCTGTCAGAATCATGCTGGACAGATCGATCGTTCGGAAGTCGGAGCGCGACAACATTGCCCGCTCGACATCCTCCTGGGGGCGTCCCGCAAGCTTCATTTCGAGCGGCAAAACCTCGTACATCCAGGTCCGGCCTTGGCCGTGTATCATGGCGGCTTCGAGAAAAGCGATCGCGCCATCGTGGTCCTTGAGTTGCAGAATCGTCTTAAACGGCTTGTGCAACTCGATCGGCAGCGGTTTGTGCGTTGCAAAGAATTGATCCCAAACCTCTCGCGGTTTGCCCTGAACGGGAATCGCCGGAAAGGTTGTGGGCTTAAAATCTTTGACTTCAGGCAGGGGCTGGTCGGGGGAAATGGACGAAGCGGAGCCGTTTTTTGGATGACGGCTCCGCTTCGCATTCGGCAGTTTAGGTTGTTTAGCGGGGTTGGTCGTGCGGTCTGCAGACTCACTCTCCGCTGTATCGCGCGATTTGCGGCGATTTATTGTTTTTTTTTGCCGTTTTTTACGGCTTGGTTATCGAAGTCCGCCGGGACATCTTCAGCAGGGACTGCGAAGAAGCCGCCGCCGCCGCCGCCGAAGCCGCCGCCGCCGAAGCCGCCGCCGCCGCCGCCGAAGCCGCCGCCGCCGAATCCACCGCCGCCGAATCCACCGCCACCGAATCCACCTCCGCCCAGTCCGCCGCCGATACTCTGGATCGGAATCACCAGGTCTCCCACCGGATACACGCGAATTTGCAGGCTCTCCTCGGCTTTGATCGTTGTGGTGATCTTCATCACTTCATCTTCCACAACGTACGTCAGTTGCAATGGTTCAAGCATCAATTTCAAAGCGTTCTTCAATGAAATCCCTGCCAATTGCAGCGTAATCGGCGAGTCAGTCGAAATGCCCTCGTCGTTGAGAGCTGCTTCGTCGATCACGATTTCGATGTTGTGCAAGTCCTTCAAATAATCCACGACTTCGGTCAGCGGCGAATCTGCAAAATCGACGCTCGTCTGATCGTCGAGCGCTTTGAAGATCCGCTCTTCGATTGGGCTGAATTTCTTCAAGTCGACCGAAGCCCACTTTTCGCGATTGACTGTCAGTGCATTCCAGACATCGGCGGGCGGGTATACGATCGGAGGTTCGTCGGGGAAGGGGACGTGAGAGAGTTCCACCTGATACAACGTTTCGAGGAATCTGTCGTATCGTAGATAACGCAGACGCAGCGCTTTATCCAACTGTCCTGCCGCTTCGGTCGTAAAGACCGCCTGTGCGGTAATTCCCGTGTAGGGGGCCAATTCGAATGCCGCCCGTGCGACCGATTCCGCTTTTTCAAATGCATCTCGGTCACCGCGGAAGCCTTCGAAAATCAGGACGCTGACCTGGTCGATCAGTTGCTTCATTGTGTCTTCGTCTTCGGCCAACTCCGCCATGAGGCGTCGCTGTGCACGCCATGCCGCGTCCTTTTGTTGTGCGTTGCGTACCTCAATTTCGCGTTTGTCTTTCAGAATGGTCAATTGCTGAACAGCGGTTCGCAGGCGTGATCGCAACGCTTCGCGGACATCAACATCCACATCCGTCGAGGCGCTGACTGACCGCAGTACTGACTTCAAATCTTCGATCGCGGCGCCCGGGTCGGTGAGCCGTGCATCATTCGCCCGCTCCAGCGCGGCGCCGACCTCGCTCTTAAGACGTTGAGCCCGAACCGTTCTTCTCGCCCGCTCGTCGGCGACCAGGTCGCGAGTGCCTTCGTCCTGAGCGGCGTCGTTGTTCTGGTTCTGCATCGCCACCTTCAGCACGCGCTGTTGTTGCTGCTTTTTGGCGACCGTTGCGAAAATGATCTTTGCATTCACGTTGGCGGGATCAAGCCGTTGGATTTCGCCGGCAAATTGATCAGCTTGCTTCAATTGACCCGAGGCGACGGCGTGTTCGCCCATGTCGACCAATTGAGCCACGTGATTCTCATGGCCTTCGCGGGCCAGATTCAGCATGTCCACACCGGCGAACGGCACTGACAGGCCCTGGTCCCGATCAGCTTGGGCCCAAACATTGGCCAGGAAGGTATTCCCCGCTTGTTTCACGTCAGCGGAAATCTTCCAGCTGGTCTGGCGATCGCCGAGGGTGACGGAGATTTGCGGAGAATCCGACAGTTCACCCTTTCCGATGAGGATCGTTTCACGATCGCTTCGCAGCGGAGGCAGCTCTGTCGGATAAATGCTCGAAACTTTCGGTGTCAGCTCATACCGCTGCGGATAGTAGATGGGGGCCGAAGCTGCGTTTGCCAACGACTGGCCGACTTTTTGCGGGTAAAGCTCTGATTCTTCACCAAGCTGAGGGTTATCGATCAGCACGACACCGCCTGAGTGTTGGGCCATGACGCCCAACAACCGCAGGTCGGTCTTCGGTCCGATCGCGAAGCTGTGCATGGCGATCTGTTGGTCGCGCATCTCGCCAAGCAAGCTTCGCATGGTTTCAGTTCCGATCAGATCGGCGATGCTGAGTCCGTCGCCGATGTAGATGATCGAAGCGGGGCGTTGTCCGGACACAGCTTGAAGGCCGGTCCGTACAGCTAGTTCCATATTGGTAGCACCCAGAGGAGTCCGAATGGAGAGCCGTTGCAGGGCGCTCTCCATTTCGCGTCCGGCGGGCGAAATGAACTCCTCGGTATAACGTTTGGTCAGCACGTCGACCGCATACAGGCAGACGCGATCCTCGGCGGACATCGACTCGGTCAACGACGTCAGGACGTCGAGTGCCCGCTGGCGAAACTGACCGTTCTGGCTGGCGGAAGTGTCAAACAGGATCACGTGGTCGCGCGGTACCTGCTTCGCCGGTTGATCCGCCATTTTCAAGCTCAACGCGAAATAGGATTCGCCGTCAGGTGACGTGTAGGAGAGCATTTCGGCAGTTTGAGGGGAGGAAGACTTCTCATTGGCCCAAACGGCGGAAGTGCAGAAGCCAACAACGGCCAAAGCGGGGATGAACCGAGCGGCATTTCTCAACAGGGAGGTCATTTCGCGACTCCGAGATTTGACACGGATACCTGGAATGGCCCGAAAGCAGTCATTCCAAAACAGGTGACTTTATCGATACGGATGACGTGGAGAATAGGCACCGTGACCGCATTGGCCCGGATATCCCCACGATGGTTTTTCTATTCTATAACGAGCACATCGCATTGTTGAAGAAAAAAAAGGCAGAAATTCCCCAGTTTGACAGAATTCCCGATTGTGACACGCCCTCAATGGCCTGCATTAATCCAAAATGATACGAGTTTTGGGAGACCCAACATCGTGGATTACAGACACCGCTCTTTGAAACGAGATGGCAGCTCAGGATTTCGCCGATTTGCCCCAAAATCGTCCGAAAAATCAAAGAATTGGGGATATCGTCGCGCGCACGTCTAGAAATGAGCGGTGCTTGCGTTGGGGCGGCCTCTCGCCACAATTATAGAACAGCGCATCTCATTACGCGCCGTCTGGTTCATAAGTGATCGGTGGGAGAGCGGTTTCTCCGTGGCAAAATCTCCGCCGCCCCCGTGGATTCGCAGATTCTACTCCGGGACCGCCCCTCATCTCGGTCCATCGGAAACGGACGGACAAACGCAATAGATTACCGGCGTTTTGCAATCGGACTCGCTTTGTCCTAGCATCGGTATGACCCATACAAACCGATCTGGCTCGGATCAAGCACCGCGGACGCTCCTGGACCAATCACGGTGCCGCTGCTTGTGGTGCAACTCGTCTCCAATCGCGCGCCGTTGATCATGAATCGCACCAGTCGTCGAGCTTGGCTGCTTTACTGCGGGGCGGTGAAGTTCATTTATCTCGCTGTGCTCCTCATTGTTGCAGCCGCCGTCTACTATCGAGGCAAACATCCTGAGTCGATCCACGGTCTACTTGGTGCATGTTGGCTCACTGTATTGTTCGGGGCACCGGTTTCGGCGATCTTCGGCACATTGGCACAGCGGTCAGCGATCAATCGCGGCGAGCAGGTCCCACGTTTCGTCCGCATCAGTGTCCGCTGTGCGTGGTGTCTGTGCCTTTGTTTGATCACTCTGATTCTTTCGCTCGTTGGGATGGCCTGGACAGCCACACATTGATTTTGCCTAATGACCGTCAACACCTCCGCGCAAACTCTACCGAGGAGCTTTCTCATGATTTGTCGTCGAATCAGTGAAGTCTGCATCACGATGCTGTTGCTGTCGATGTGCTTGTCGACGGCAGCCGCCGAGGAGCGTTTGCAGGACTTCGCGACTGATCCCGGTTGGGACCGGCTGAACAATCGCAGCGAGAAACCCAACAAGCGGACCATTAAACAGGACTTCGGCTACCACACGAGTCAGCATGCCGGCGGAGAACGAGCAGGAGAAATCGGTGGCTTCATCACACCGGCGGGAGAAGCGGCCTATTACGCCAAGCCGCTCAAAGAAGCGGACCTATCGCAAGGACTCACGGCATCGGGGAAACTCGCCTGCACGGGTCGTCAGTTCAACGTACTGATCGGATTTTTTCACACCGGCGCGCTGAAGGAATGGAGAACTCCCAACACGATTGCATTGCGGATCTATGGCCGAGGTGAAAAGTTTTATGCCTATGTCGAATACGCAACCGCAAAGTGGCGGGCGGGCGGCGATTCACCGCAGCCGTTTCCCAGCATGCAGTCGCCGAATCGACACAGCGACCCGCGGGGTTTTGCTGCCGGCGGCGCCGTCCATGACTGGTCGTTGCGATACGATCCCCACGCGAACAACGGCTTGGGAGCAATCACCGTCACGTTGGATCAGGAGACGTCCGTCTGTCATCTCGATCCTGGCCACAAGGCCGACGGCGGCCGGTTTAACCGATTTGGCATCTTAAACGTTGTGAAACATGCCGATAGCGGAGGCGAGATCTGGCTGGATGACCTCACCATCAACGGCGAAACCGAGCGGTTTGACGCTGACCCGCACTGGGACGCATTTCATAATCGGCGTACCTACCAGACACAAAACGTCCGGCCGCGATTTGATTTCGGATTCAGCAATACGAAGTTTGCCGGGGGCCGAGACGCCGGTGAGCTAGGCGGGCTAGTGTTTCGCGGCGACTGCCGAACCGAGGAAAAACTGGCCTATTATGGCGACCGGCTGGATGTGCTGTCGCTGGCGAAGCCGCTTAAGGCTGCTGGAAAGATCAGCCTCCGCCGCGGGATCACCGACAGCACAACACTGATCGGATTTTTTCACGCACAACAAAGCACGCTCGTCAGTAATCAACAGTCGACCGGGCTGCCGAAACATTTTCTGGGCGTCGCAATCGAGGGGCCCAGCAGCCAGGGATTCTACGTCTATCCCGCGTTTCGGGGCGAACGGGCCGCACCGGGGCGGTCCTCGGGAACGGCGCCTCCGATTATTTTGCCCGACGGGTCGGCACACGATTGGACGTTAGATTACCGTCCTGCCGAAGGTAGCCAACCGGCGCGAATCATCGTGACGCTCGACGGCCGGTCGGTGACTCTGAATCTCGATCCAAGTCGCGACCCAGCGGAAATCAATTTCAATCGTTTTGGAATCGTCACCACCTGGATCGACGGCAACGGCCAGCTGATCTATTTCGACGATCTGTCTTACACCTGTCGGCAAGAATGATCTTATGTGAGATGATGCCGGTCGCCACTGGTGCACTAGTGGTTCAAAATGAACTCGCTGCTATTGAGCAGTGCCCAGAAAACGTCGCCGAGTGCCGTTTTTGAGTCGTTCTTGGTTCCGCCCGACTCCACATACTGCACCATCTTAGCCAGTTCACTCTCATCGGGCTGTCGCGAGAGCGTCGCCAGATAGAGCGTGCGGACCCGCTCGGTCGTGTCCAGGAACGGAGATTCAACCACTGCGGCCAAGGTCGTGCTGTTTTCCAGTCCGGTTGCGGTCTCCACAAACTCACCGTTCATCAACGCGAGCGCTTGCAGGATCGTCGTTTGCGCGTCGACCGGGCCGCCCAACTCGTTGCGAAACAGCTCGCGAAACCGGGCTCGCTGGCTGTCGTTTCCGAAGTTGACGGGGCTACGATCGTTAGCCGGCTCAAAAAAACCAGTCGCCTCCGCCAGGCTGTCGAAGAGCTGCTCCGTGCTCATTCCCTGAATCGCCATTTTGGCGAATAGTTCCGGGTCGGACTGGCTGTCGTCGGTTTGGCGGCTGGTGAGCTGGTAGGGGCGGCTGGCAATGATCCCCCGCATGATCGGCTTTAGGTCAAAATTCTGCGCGATCAAATGATCCGCCAGTTCATCGAGCAACTTGGGGTGAGAGGGCGGGTTGTCGTCGTCAAAATCATCGACGGGATCCACCAGTCCGCGTCCGAAAAAATGGAACCAGAGCCGATTTACAGTTGCCCGTGCAAAATAGCGATTATCGCGCGATGTGAGCCATTGAGCCAGCTTCTGTTCCGGCGCCTCTCCCGGCTGAAGCGCGGCTGGAGTTCCATCCAGAAAGGCGGCGCTGACGATCGTTTTCGAATCCGGAATCATCACTTTTGCGCCTGCGAGTTCGGAATCGAAAAAGGCCGTGAATTCCCAAAAATTCTTGCGTTCCCACTTGGCAAAGGGATGGTCGTGACACTGCGCACATTCCAGGCGGACGCCTAAAAACAGCCGGGAGACGCCTGCCGCAATGTTTTCGGGCTTGTTTTGCTTGGCGACGAAAAACATAGCCGGACTCGCTGCTTCTGTTCCCGGAAGCACAGGGACCCTCCGCATGTCGTTGCCGCTTCGGGGGGCGGTGATCAACTCCCGGACCATCGCGTCATACGCGACATCTTGCGTCAGCTGTTCTCGAAGCCACGCTTCAAATGCGGGTGCTCCCACCCGGATCTGGGGATCCGCCTCCGCTTCGGGGATCATCAACGCCCGCCAGACGTTCGTAAAGTGCACGATGTAGGCGGGACTTTCCAACAGGCGGTTGACGACCGCCCGGCGTTTGTCCGGCGAAGGATCGTCGAGAAAGGCGCGGACCTCAGAGACTCGGGGGATCTTCCCTGCCAAATGCAGATAAACCCGCCGCAAATACTCCGAGTCGTCCGCTTGGGGAGCCGGAGTCACCTGTTCTGCGTTCCAGCGCTCGGCGATACGGGCGTCGATTGTCGCCGCGATGGCGGACGCCGCATCGCCGGAGTCTTGCTCGTCAGCGCTCGACGGAGTCCCGGCCGTACCGATTCCGATCAAGACCAGAACGAGCGACAGAAAATGCCGGCTGACCGGGCGCATCAGCATGGGGATCCTCGCGGTCGGGCGAAACTGAATTCGTATGCTGCATCCTCTCAGGCGAGAGTTTGTCCGTCAAGAAAATCCACCGGCAATCTGCGGGCGCGACAACGGCCGGTGGATGGTTATCAGGCTTGATCCCAGGCGGCTGACGATTTGTGTAGCATTCCGGGGTGTACGAACAGATTCGTGCCAGATTTTCCTGTATTTCGTGCAAGCCGTTAGAATCTTGGCAGACTGGGGTCGATTCGCTGCAGACGACGCCGGATCAGTCCTCGCCGCTGGCTGTTTCGGCGAACGCGGATTGGAACCACTGCTCGTCTTCATCGGAGATTCCGGGTGCTAAGTCGGCTTCACTTTCCTTGGGGCCGTCGCCGGCGGGGGCTGACTCAAATGTATCGAATTCTCGGTCACCTTTGTGTTCTTGCAGAAATGCGAGCCGCTGCTCCGCTGCGGGGAGAGATTCCTCCAATGGGACAATCCAGGAAAACGGTGCCATTGAGAACCGCTCCTCGGACAGTTCGCTTTCGTCGGGAACCAACCGAGTCCAATTTCGATGGTTGAGCGAGGCATACATTTCCGCCAGCACGCGTGGACGGGCGGGTACAAGTTCGCCGACGGTTTGGGCGGCGAATTCGCAATACTGCCGCAGCAATTCCGGGCGGCGGCTCATTTCACGGAATTCGAACTGGCTCAATTGCAGCTTGGCGATGACCAATGAAGCCGCCTGAAGCCGGCGGACGTCGGCATCGCTCAGATTCGCGGCTTTGATCCGCATATTCACAAGTTCGTCATCGTTGGCCATAACGATGTCCTGCAGCATGCCGCCGGTCAGGTTCCGTTGTGCTAACTCTTCATCGGTATAGATGACCTGCAGGGGAACCGGAAATTCGTCTTTGGGATTCAGCGACCAGAGGAGTTCGCGGTCCTGCTGCAGCAGCGATAATTTGAGTTCTGTCTTTAGCTCCCTGGTTTGGCCCCGCCAGGCAAAAAGTCGGCCGTCATTCGTCCAGCGGGGGTTTCCCGGATACGCCAAATAGCGCAGCGGCAGCACAATTTGTACGGCCAGCCAAGCCACGATGCAGTACCGGGTCAGTTCGGACGTTTCCTGGGCATGGCGGTCTGTCTGTCCTTTCATCTGTGCCAGCGGCTTGCGGGCGGGGCTGCGGCGTTTGAAGATTGGGCTGTCATCAAACCAGGCAAATGCGGAGTCAACCGCCGAGCCGAGTCTCCGCAGTGAAAGCCAGGCGGCATTCGATCCGGGCAACCGCAGCAATGCGGGGGCCATGCGGTCCACGAGCGGCCGCGGCCAAGCAGGATCACAGAAAATGAAACTTAAGGACCAGACCAGCAACGGGGCAACGCCAATCTCTAGCCAGAAAAAGTCGACCGCGTGAAACAGCGACATCAGCACCAATCCCGGCGCACGGCTGCGCCGCCACAGTAGGACAAACCCGATCAGCAGTTGAAAGAGCATCACCGACCAGGCGATGGCGACGCCGTAGTGAGCGGCGGTGCCAATTCCGGCGTCCGCAAGGCGTTCAACAAGCGGGGCGCCGGAGAGCCAGTCGCCGTTCAGTTTCGACAATCCTGAGAAGAAATAGACACACAACAGTTGCATCTGCACGAGCCAAACTTGCCAATACTGCACCCGCGTCCGGGTTTCGCGCTTCAATTGGCGATCAGCAGACATCCAGCGATTGACCGGCAGCCACGCCGTCAAAATGGACATCAGCACCAGCAGGTAGTAACCGTCTGTGTAGTACAGCGGCTCCAGCAGAAACCAATACACGACCGCAACGCAGAGCAGCAGACTGTTGAGTCGCGTCCGCCAGCCGACAAACACAGCGGCTGACGTCAAGCTGATCAGCGCCATGTGCGCATAGGGCAGGTTTCCCGGCAGTGGTTTGACGAACGTGGCGAGGGGATACGAAAAGCGGACGCCGAGCTGCATAAACATGTCCGGCACGCGGCCGGTGACCAGCATGGCCGTGGAGAGAAAGCAAAGCGCCGCGGCGGTGATCATCCGCACGACCGCCAACGAGGCGCCGTCAACCTCACTCCCCAACCGGGTCAGAAACCTTGCCCACATTGAATGGCCTTTCACCTCATCCTACGCCTGCAACGATTCGTTAATCTCTTTCAATACCATGAGCATATCGCAAAGCGCGGTGAAAGGGAGACGAAACAGGCCGCAAATAGGGGATTTGCGGCCTTCGTTTTTGGTAGGATCGGTATCTTCCGGCGCGGGTTCGTGGTCGTTGATGACCGCGCGGGTCAATTCAGGAGATACTCGGCTTGTGCGGACTTCTGGTTTTGGGGCTGTTGCTGCTGGTTTTGCTTGGCCTTTTGTTGCTGTTGTTGCTCACCGGGAGCCCTCGGATTGAGCAGTTTGGAGAGGTTTTTCTGGATCGACTGCGCGTCCATGCCGGCTGGAAGCTTAACGACGTGCGTGTTGGCCTGCACCGGCTGGGCGGCTTCTTCCAATTGCTTCAGCATGTACTCGACCGTTTTAATGATGTTCTCAGAGCCGGAGACGAATAGCGTGTTGCTGCTCTTGTCAATGCCGATGGAAAGCGCGCCTTTGAAGCGGTTTTGCGTCACCTGTCCGTTTTCGTCATCGCGTCCCCAATATTCGGCGTAGCGAATGTTCGTTTCCTTCTTTTGCTGATCTGCGAGCGCTTTGTCATTTGCGCTCAATAGATCGCGAAACACATCCTTGATCACCGTCGCTGCGGTTTCCGCAGAGGCGTACTTTAACTTGAAGTGCTGGAATTTGCGGACACGTCGTGCCGATTCCGGTTCTGGGACGTCGTAAAGTTTGATCAGCGCCTCGACGGTCTTCCATTGGCTCGGATCGCCGCCGCGGACCATGATTGAATTCGTATCGATGTCCCAGATAAATCTCAGTGGTTTGCGTTTCGACAGCCGCCGCGTGTCATCCTTGTTGTCTTCGTAGCCGTAGTCCCAATAGTACCAATAAGGCCGCCGCACGTTCTCGTCCTTCTCATCTTCCTCGAAGAACTCCTCCAAATTGAGGACTACTGAACTGGCCAACACGTGCTTGAGATAGAAAATCTTGTACGGCTTCGGCTGAGGGGCAATGTCGGCGACGACCTCTTCCAGCAGATCCAAAGCTGCGGGGTCTTGGCAACTGATGATCAACCGTCCGTCGGGAGAGCGGCTGATCGTAACCGGAGGCACGGGACGCGAGGGAACCTCGTTCGGCTTGCGCTCCGCTAAATGCGACTTCGGTGCAGATTGCCCCGCAGGCGATTCCGGCAGTGATTCGGCGCGGGCGGAGTCCTGAAAGTAAGCCAACTTGACTTGTGGCCGTTTGGGCGCATCGCCAGCGGTTTTGGGCTGCGGTTGCTTATCGTGCGCTTCCTTGGCAGGTTCCTGGGGCTGCGGTTTCTCTTCAATTTTCGGCAGAATCAATTGATTGGGCCGGAGGTTCGGCCAAATCCGTTGCAGCCGTCGCAATAACTCGTCGGCATCTTCCGGGGAGACCGTTTCCAGAACCCGCATACGGTTGGGATTGCTGCCCCGCACTCGGATCTCGCCCAGTTTCTCCAACAGGCCTTCGACCTCTCGTTTTTCGACGTCGTTGCACCACAGCAGCAACCGGTTGTTTTCGACATCTCCTTCGACGCGAAATTTGTCCGGCTTTTGCTCGTCTTCACTCGATCGGTTGTAGTAACTGTAATAGCGGTACCTCGACCGACCACTGTCCTTTTTGTCGTCTTCGCCCCCCATCATGACTTTGATCGTGCCGGCGACGTAGTCCGCTTCGTAGTGCCGCAGTGGAATGACATGAAAACTGCGTCCGCCGCCGTCCAGCTTCTCTTTGAGTTTCTGGATCATCAAATGGTCCGACAGCGAGGCCCAGGCGACGACGGCTTTATTCTTCTTGTCGACTTCCAGTTTGGTGCCGATCTCCAAGCCGCCGGTCTGCTCGATGATCTTTACGAAGGTTTCCGGATCGACTCCGGACAACCAATACGTCTTCATGCGGTCGATGTTGTGAAACATGGAATCGGCCGGATCGCCCGCAACGTCAATCGCTTGAATCGCCTGTTCAATAACGGCCATCTTGTTCGGTGGCGCGGTGGCCAAGATGCTATTACGGCGAGAGTTCACCACCAGACGAATTTCCTCCTGTCCGCCGCCCGCCGCAGCGCCCCCCTTGTTATTCTTGGCGGCTTGCTGCATTTGCCGCATCATCTGTTGCATTTGCTGCATCATCTGCGGGTTAGCGGACGAGGACGTTGCCGCTTGACGTTGGATGCCCAGCAAATCCTGCAGCACGATGATTGTCTCTTCGGCTCGAGTGAAGCGTAGCTGAAACTGCCGCATTCCGGTTTTCTGTGTGGGGTCCTTCGTTTCGACCTTCAACAATCTGTAGATTTGCCGTAAGTTCGCCACGGTGTCCATTGCTTCCAAGCGATTGACCGATTCGACGGCGCTAATCCGGCCGTGCTCGGGGCTGATCAACGGTTTGAGTTGCCCCTCCAATTGCTTGGCGACGAGAGTGTCGACGGTGAATGAAGTACGGACGTACTCATGCGGCATCCGCGTTTCCAATTCTTCCGGTTTGACTTCCGGAACCATCGCTGGGTTGAGTTTCTGGAGATTCTTAAGGCTGATCACAGACAGCATCTCGCCGTCCAAGATCATGGTGTATCCCCGGGCGAGCAAGTGCCGGTTGATGAGATCACGCGCTTCGTCCAATTTGTAGGATCGGCGGGTGATCAAATTCAAATAATCACCGGGCAACTCAACCCAGTCCAGATTCTTGTTGGATACCGCTGAGAGCTGTTGCAGCACTGTCAGCCACGGGGCGCCGCGAAAGTTAAATCGCACCTCATCTTTGCCGACGGCAACCAACTTCAAATGTTCCGGACCGGGGGCTGATTCCGGTTTCGCCGGGCGTGTAACGACGGGTGCGGATTTCTCTTCAGCCTTGTCGTCCTTTTTCTTTTCGCCGTCCTTCTTTTTATCATCGGGCTTTTTCGTCTCACCCGGCTTTGGGGTCGGCTGCGCTCCGCCGGGGGTGACGGGCACGACCTTTGCCGGGGCGCCCTTCTTCAAGCTGCGGGCGCCGGGAGAAACTTTTTGAGCCGGACACTGATTCTGCAGGAGCACGAGCAGCCCAACGAAGATCAACGAAGCGGCGCAAGAGATAGAGCGCATGGATCACAACCTTTGCAATTCAGATAGCAACGTGTTCGTGCGATTTGTCGGCCGACGCTTCGTACGTTTGTAAGCCGTCAGCGCCATTTCCCATTCTATCACCATAACTAAGCATCACAACAGTGATTTCTCAAAATCAAGTATTCGTCTACAAAAACACGTCCTGGCAAAAATCGCGGCATCCTGGATGTGGTGGCCGTTCGTCTTAACGGCCTGATTTGAGATTGCTGGTTGGCGCAACACAAACGCCCGACAGGCGGACCGGCATGCGCAATCCGTCACCGGATGCCGCCGATCAGTCTTGCCGAAATCGACGTCGGTCGAATACGATCCGCCCACTCAATGAACCCTTCAATAGAAGCCCGAGAGGGCTGCCCCATCCACCCAGCGGCGCAATGACTGTTGCCGCTGCTGTGGGGAGCTGTTGCCTCGCATCGTGATCAATCGGATTTGATTCAAGATGGACAGCGTATCGAATTCCGCCAGCCGCACTGGTTTACCGCCGGTGCGGCCGGTCAAGCAGCTTGGAAGAAGCGATCTACTGACGCTGGCAATCTTTCCGGCACTTGTGTTTTTCGTTTTGATCGCCAGCGGGAATCTGACGACCGGTCCCCGCACCGTTGACGACAATCAGATCTATAAGCTGCAGATCGAGTTTGAAGAGAGCGGATTCGTTGATACCCTCCAGAACGACGTCGTGTCCCGGATCGGGATGGGGCGGCTCGTTCCCGTGCATTGTCTGCACAAAGTGCTACAAGCGCGGCTGTTCGGCGGAAACCTGTTGTTGTGGTCCGTGTGGGTCGGCCTTGTCGGCAGTGCGGGCGGCTGCCTGCTGTATCTTGCGCTGCGGCTGTTGGGTTTCGCGCCAGGCGAAGGGCTGATTTTCTCGCTGATCGTGATGATCGGCGACCAATCGATTCTCTGGTGGCGGCTGCTGCACGGAGAAGGCATCGGAATGGTGCTGTTCGCGTCCGGCCTGGTCTGCATGGCACAACGGATTCGGACCGATAAGCGGATCTTCGAATTCGGGTTTATTCTGTGCATCGTGTTGGCGATGCTCGCCAAAGAGAGCTTCATCTTAACCGTCCCGGCGCTGCTGTTCTTAAAGATTTGGTTCAGTATGCGGCTGAGAGGGATGTCGCTGAACACCGCCATTGGGGCGAGTTGGAGTTCGATCATCTGGCTGACCTTATTCTCGGCGTCGAGCGTTGTCTTGATCCGCTTCGGCCTGAATACAACGCACTTCAGCTACACCGGCTGGGATGGATACAACCACGAGCAACTCGTCAACATCATCGGACAGCATGCTCGAATCTCCCACCTGTTCTTGCCGATATTTGCGTTGATTGGTGTCTATTTCGTCGCCTGTACCCTTGCGGGCAAGCAGACGGAAACTGAACCAAGTTCGACTGGCGAGAGCCGCGCAGGCCTGCCGCACCTATCGCGGGACCTGTCTCGCAGATTGTTCGTCGTAGGGTTGTTTTGGGGAACGATCACCATTCCCCAGTTATTGCTTTACATGAAGTCCGGAATGCTCAATGGCGACGGGCAGGCACACTATGCACGCTATATCGTCCCGGCGATTGTAGGCTATGCATTCGTTGTTGCCGAACTGCTGCGGATGATCCGCATCGCGAATCCGACAAAGACCGCATTGATCGTGATTGGCTATGTCCTGGTGGGAATCTCGCTTGGTGAACGTGTCGCAAAGGCGTACCGCCACGCCGAGGATTTCGCTGAGGAGTCGCGATACAACGATCAATGGTTCGCCGCGATCACGGAACATATCGAGCCGGACGATCCCGTGGTGTTGGTGTATCCCAACCGAATGCACTCCGGATACCAGACACAAGTTGCGATGCAGGTCTACTACATCCTGACTCAGCGTCACGGCCAACGTGAAGTCTATTTCCTTCCGATCCCTGATAAGCCGAGCATCGAACAAGCACGGCTCGCCGCGACACAGTCCGACACCCGGCACCATGCCAAGAGGATGCGTCACGTCGATCAGATTCCGACGGGAACACCGATCGGATCCGTTGCATTGATGAACTGTGGCTTCGATTCGGACGACAAGCGGTCGACCGGGTACAAATTGGAAGAAGCTCTGAGAAGCGATCATGCCGGCACGTGGTTCAAACCCGAGGAGTATCAGCACGTCGTCACCGAACTCGGATATCGGGCCTTCTACAAAAAACTCAGGTGACTCCCCGGACAACTTCAGAGTTGGCGGCCGAATTCTCCCGACCGCATGCTGGGGAATTCGCCCTGTGGGATTGCAGTCTGTCGGCGGTATGGATTAAGATTCATATCAGCGCAACTCGATGTGTTGGTCGTCCCGACCGGCCAGGATGGTTTGCAGGGACAACGTTAAGTTCGCAGACAGCGGGGAGGCAGCTATGTTGCGGATCGATGCCGGTGGCAGCAAGACGTATTGCGACGGGCTTTCGCGGCGCAGTTTTGTACAACTGGGAGTCGCCGGAATGGCGACTGCGACGCTCGCCGATGTGCTGCGAGCCAAGGAATCGGCGGCGGACCGGCCGGACCGTTCGGTGATTTTGCTTTGGCTCGACGGCGGCCCGAGTCATTTGGATCTGTACGACCTCAAGCCTGACGCTCCGGCGGAGATTCGCGGTTTGTGGAACCCGATTCGCACAAACGTGCCGGGATTCGATATCGGCGAACTCTTCCCCAAACAAGCGACGATTGCCGATAAGTTTTCGCTGGTCCGATCGCTCTATCACGGCACCGGCGACCACTTCGCGGGCGGACATCGCATGCTGACCTCCAAGAATATGGGAGTCAGCGGCGGCAACAATACCGGCAAGTTCCCCTCGATCGGTTCAGTAATCACGCGCGAGCTCGGCCCCCGCCGGCCGGGGATGCCGGCCTATATCAGCGTGCCGGTTGCGAGCAGCATCGGCCTCCGTCCCGGTTATTTCAGCGGCAACTGGCTGGGCGTGCAACACGACCCGTTCCAGACCGGCGGTGATCCGAACAACGCCAACTTCAAGGTGCAGAACCTGAACCTTGCGCCGGGGTTGTCCCTCGATCGCCTGCATGACCGCCGTAGTCTGATGGTGGAATTGGACAAAATTCCTCGTCAGGCCGACAAGTCCGGGACGTTCGACGCGATGGACCGTTTTGACAAGAACGCGTTTGAGTTTGTCTCCGGCCGACGTGCCCGCGAGGCCTTTGACATCAATTGCGAAGATCCTCGTATCCGGGATCTCTACGGGCGGAATAGTTGGGGGCAAAGCACATTGTTGGCCCGGCGACTAGTTGAGGCGGGCGCGACTTTTGTGACGGTCCATTTCGGTGGATGGGACCATCACTGGAATCTGCAATCGGGCATGGATAGCTATCTCCCACGCGTTGACTCCGCCGTCCGCGGATTGTTCCAGGACCTCGACCAGCGCGGTCTCTTGGAGAGCACGATGGTCGTGTTGTGCGGCGAATTCAGCCGTACGCCGCGGATGAACGACGGCGGCAACGGCGGACCCCCGCTCAGCAAGGGTACGCCCGGACGGGACCACTGGGGTGCGTCGATGTTCTGCCTGCTGGGAGGCGGCGGAATTCGCGGCGGTCAAATCGTCGGATCGACCGACAGCAAAGGCTATCGCCCGCTGACCCGCGCCGTGCGTCCTGAACACATCCACGCCACGATTTATTCGGCAATCGGCCTCGATCCGGCGTTGCATCTGCTGGACCACCGCGGCCGTCCGACGCCGGTATTGGAAGACCCGTCGCCGATCAGCGAACTGCTGTAGCGACATCGGTAGGGCCGGTTCGACCGACCGCAGCTACTGATCTATTCGAGAACGACCAACGCCTCGCCCACCGGCCCATGCCGCTGGCCGTTTACCGTCACGTCTGCTGTAACCAGATGCCGCCGATTGCGCTCGGCTGGATCGACTGACTCGACGGACACTTGGAACTGCAGCGCCCCTTTGTCGCCCGCAGCAATACGTAAGCTCTGCGACTGTGGCTCGATGGCAAGATTAAGATGACTTGAAAGCGTCACCTCGAACGTCGCGTCTTCCTCAAAAGAGTTACGCAGCGCAACAGTCAATGGAGCCGCTTCTCCCTGCGACAACTGCAACTGGTAGGGCACGATCCGCGTCCAAAATAGATCCACACCAAGCTCCGCCGGCGCCGGCAGCAGATCACGCCAGATCGCCTCCTTTTGCTCCACATACTCGCGATGAGCGGCAAAAGCCTCCGGCGGGACATCCCAATAGGTTCCATGTCCCGGGCAGAGCAAGTCCGGCCTGAGCCGGTCGAATTCGTCGGCGCATTTACGGTGCATGCCAAAGGTCAATGAGTTGCGCAGCACGCTATTGATCATCCACTCCCCATCTCGTTCGGGCAGATACCGTTTGAGTGGATACGAGCTATCGCCGGCAAATAACACGCGGCGGCCGTCGATTTCGACGAAAATCGCTGCATGAAACTCCGTTTGGCCGGGATAGAAGACGATTTCAAATTCATACTCTTCCCACTGAAACCGCTGCCCGTCGGTGAAACGGCGGTCGATCCGCAGCGGCGTTTCCATGAGGCAGGGCGTATTCCACCGCGACGGCGCTTCGAGCAACTTCGCGACTTCATCCAACGACCAGCACTGCGTGCCGTGATGCCGCTGCAAATAGGGGATGCCGCAGACGTGATCATCGTGGATATGCGTGGGGATCACGACATCGAAACTTTCGATGCCCCATTCCTCGCAAAGTTCATCCAGATGGTGTTCCACGAATCGCAATTGCGCGAACGGCTCGGCGGAATGCAGCGCGGTCATAAACAGCATCGTCGACGCATAAGGGTAGTCGATGAACAGCGATTTACCGCTCTCCGACTTGATGACGTAGAAATTGGAACAAGTCTCCGCTGTGCCCCACAGCAGGTGCGGCGTGATTTGCTCCATCTTGATTTCGTGCGCGAACCGCCCGTCCGCGGTTCCCGCAACACGGTCGCGCATTAATTTCAGCAAGCGGTGCAGCCGCTGATCAAGCTGCTGAATACATTCGGCCGGTTCGTCAATCACCGGCCCGTGCGACGGCAGCGCGATTTGCACCTGCTGTTTGCTCAGCGCGTGAATCGACTGCGCGGTCCAATTCGCGCCGGCGAGATCGCCGTACTCGTACTCCATGGCATGTAGTTGATACAGTTTGCCGTCGGCGTGCAGCAGATCGCCCGTGAACGCAACGCGTGTGCCGTCGATGTCAGCGATGAGCGCGACGCTTCCCTGCGTGTGTCCCGGTGCGGGGAGAACGAGGAATGAATACGGTCCCCAGGTGAAGTTCTCATAGTCCCGAAGCGACTCTGCAACCGGCAGCGATTCGGAAATTGAGAAGAACGTGCTGCGATCGTTGTAATTGTCGAAGAGCCGCTTCTGCTGCCAATATTCATCCGCGCGCTCGAACAGAAATCGCTCATGGTGCGGCACGGCCAGAGGAACGTTTTGTTCGGAAAACTTGCCCGCGCCAAAGCACTGGTCGCGATGGTGATGCGTGAACAAGAGCCAGTCGACCTCGTGCACTCCGATCTCGGACAAGTGGTCCGCCACGGCGCCGCTGGCGCAGTCGATGATCAGCGCTCGTTGCGCGTGTGTGACCACATACGCATTACAGGTATCTGCGAACAAATACAGATTGGGCGAGATTGACTGCAAGCGGGACATCAATGGTTCTCGCGTTTCGAGGAGGCGGCGATTTCAACGACAACGCTCATCGTAAGTCGCCGGGATGTTCGCCTCAACGCATCCGCCGGCCTGCTTTCGTGAAATTGTGGGGATTGCAGCCTGGAATTCTTATGGTTCTAATCGCTGTAGTGCGAAGAAGAACCGGAAGGCGAAGCGACTCACTCGTCGGTAATTGACTCAAACCAAGTCGGCGCTCCAGCGTCGCAACCATTCCATATGTCGACACAAACCTGTATCCCGCTCCCCGCTGCTCTGGAAGTTCTCCGCGAGGCCCGCACCGACCAAGTCGTGATCACCACAATGGGCTCCGCGCGGGAGTGGATGACTCTCGGGTCCGATCCGCTCGATTTCATCTACGCCCCCTCTGCGATGGGGGAAGCGCCCGCCATCGGACTGGGGATCGCGCTTGCGCAGCCGCAGCGGCAGGTGGTCGTCTGTAACGGCGACGGCTGTATGTTGATGAATCTCGGTTCGCTGGTGACGATCACCGCACAGGCGCCGCCGAATTACGTATTGATCGTGTTCAACAACGGCGTCTATGAAGTGACCGGCATGCAGCAGACGGCGGCGAGTCCCGATGTTCGCAAGCTGGGCGACAAGATCGATTTTTGTGCGACCGCCCGCGCATGCGGATTTCAATCGGTGTTTCATTTCGACGATTTCGAGGGCTGGCGCGCGGGCATCTCTGAAGTGTTGTCCGCCACCGGGCCGACGTTTGTCGAATTGTGCGTCGAACCGGTCCCCGGCGGCGGCGTTCCGCGTTCACCGGCTCCGGCGCCGCAGCGGGCACTGAAATTTCGCGCAGCACTGCAGGCGACCCCCGGCCACGCCGGGGGCTGATGGGTAGCGCGAATTAGAGGCTTTGCAGAAAGCGCACCAAATCTCGCAATTCTTGTTCGCCCAGGCCGCGATTCAATTGGTGTTGGTGCTTGTCGAACACCGCGTCCAGCGTCGTTGCCCGTTTGTCGTGGAAGTAGCCGCTACGGCGTCCGACGCCGCGGAGCGAGGGGGGATTGAACCGCTTGTTCCCCACCTCATCGGCCAGCCCCACGTCGAATGCCCCGCCCGTCGTGTAAGTGATCGGCGGGACGTGGCACTTGACGCAACCCAGTTGCCCAAACAGTTGCTTACCGCGCGTGTGGCTCGCTTGGTCCGCTGCGTCCACAAACTCCGCCCGCAGCGGCGGCGGTGGCTCCAGAGATTGCAGGTAAGCGGCGAGATCATTGACCTGCTCGCCGCTGATCTGCCCGCCGTGCATGCTGGTCAGAACCGACTTATGAATCTGGTCGGTCAGTTCCTTGATCGCGCCGTTCCAAGCCCAAGTGTCGGTTCGGGAGACGCCCAGCAACGTCGGCACCCGTTTCGCCGCGCCGTATGAACCGTCTCCCAATGTGTCGGCGAGCAAGCCGTTCGTATGCCCGTCGCTGTGGCAACTGTGACAACTGAGCCAGCGGTCGTGCGACAAACTTGCGTCGAAGAAGAGCCGCTCACCGCGCCGCTGCGGCGACTCCTCGGGACTCGATCCCAATGAGATTCGCCGTTGCTTCGAATCCGGGCTCGTGCTGAATCGAACGAGGGAATCCGAAAACTGGTTGCAGACAATCAACTCATTCGTATCGGGAACGTTCACGACCGCGACCGGCCGGTCGCCAACCGGGAAACGCCGTTGTTTATGGTAGGCCGTGTCGACCACCGTCAACTCGCCGGTTCCCGCCAGAGCAACTGCGACTTGGCCATACTCCAGCACCACCAAGTCCGCAGGGTCCGCCGCTCCGTTGCCGGTATCTCCCAACTGCAGCAGTTCATTGTCGTGCAGCGGATCCGTCCCGGAGAGCCGGTCGACGTGCAGACTCCGCACAACGTTGTTAATTAGATGCCCCCAGTGAATGTCGTCGAAACTCGTTCGAGCCAGTGGATTGAGAATTTGATGCGCGACGAAGACCCGTTCGCCGTCACGGCTCAGGGCCAGCCCGCGAATGTTGTGTCCCGGCAATAGGAATCTCGACGCGGCCTTTCTCTGCGCGACGTCAATCACGGCCATTTGCCCGCCGTGAGAATCGGCGACCAGCAGTTGATCTTGCTCCGGCAACAGCAGCAGCTTTCGCGGCTCAAATCCGAGCGGAACCGATTGCATATCACCAAACGCGACGGAGTCCGCGTCGGCAGGATTGACGATGTCAATGATATCCAGCTTCCGCGACCAGAGCGCGGTGACAAAACAGCGTGATCCATCGGGCGTAATTGTCACTTCGACGGGAAAGGAGCTGACCTGCTTGCGGGCGACCACGGCGAGTCTGGCCGAATCATACTTGAGCGCGATCACCTCATGCGCCGCTTCGTCCGTCACGAAGATGTGACGTCCGTCCGGGTGGATCGCCAAGTCGGAAAGCCGCTTGCCGACGGCGTATTCACCCAGCACTTGATTGGAGTCCAAATCAACGAGACTTACCGTCCCGCTGTCCCGATTGGCGACGCACAGCCGCTTGCTTTCCGGCAGCACTCCCAGCGCGACCGGTCGGCGAAAATGAACCGCCGACTTCCGATCGCGCAGGTCCTCGCCGCCTGCCGGGCTGTGCAGCATCAGCGCGAGCGTAGCGATGACCGCGAGGTTGCAGCGCGGGAGGACAAGATGCATGTTTCACTCGAACGTGTGGTTACTTGGACTTTTTGTTGATATGGCCTCGTAGAATCTGTGCGGCCAGCCGTTTCTGCTCATCACGACCTTCCGATTTAAGCCGATGCTCCGAGCGAAACCTATAATCCGGGTACACACCTCTCCTTTGACGTTTTTGCTTGCGGGGCGCGCTACCGGACATCTGTATTTGAGGCAGACGGCGAGGTGCGACAAGGCTGCCACCGCCCTTGCGGAGCAGTTTCACGGTCGGCAGCGTCAACACGAGGTCAAAGTCCACAAGCGGCACAGAACTATTGGCGTAACCCCGCCCGGCCGTAGTTTCGCCGATCACGATCGCGCGTTTGTTATCCTGCAGGGCGGCAACAACCCATTCAACAGTACCGGACGTGTTTCGGTTGACAAACACTGCCAACGGCAACTCGGCAAACAGAGCGTCCGGCGTCGCTGTGTAGCTCTTCTGGCCGGCTGCGCTCACCGAGGCGCCGATTTCGCCCCCGTCCAACAAGGCATCGGCCAACATCACTCCATTGTGCAAATTGCGGCCCCCGCGTCTTAAGTCAAGCACCAACCCCTGCACGTCTTCGACTGATAATTGTCGCTCCAGTTTCCGAAGTTCTTGCACAACCGCCGCAGAAATCCGGCTGACTCTCACGTATGCAATCGGCGGTCCCTGCACAACTTCGATCAATTCATATCCATCCACCGACGGTTGATCCACGACACCGCGGCGAAACGTGAGGGTTCGCGGCTTCGCGGAATCTCCCTCCAGCACGAGCGTGATCTCGCTCCCTTCTGGTCCGCGCAGCATTTGCACAACTTCCTGTAGCGTCTTCCCATCCGTGGCCTCGCCGTTGATCTTTAGGATAATGTCATTCTCCGCACCCCCGGCGCGAGCCAGCGGGCCGGGGAAAAGTTCGGCGACTTGCGGTCCCATTTCGGAGTTCATGCGTAGTGCAATTCCGACCCCGACATAGCGATTCGACACGAACTGCTCGCGGACACGATGTTCTTCCAACGACGCGACCGACGCGCCGCCGGGTAGTGTTCCCAATGTCGTGGCGACCGCGGCTTGGACTTCCTTGTCGATATCGCCCGATTCCTTTCCCAGCTTGATCAAGTACTCGGCGAGGAATTCGTGCCGCTTCTCCCACTCCATTGACGAAACGCGCAACGCCAAATCGGGCGGCGACGGGATCTCCATCTCATCATGCAGTATCTGCAAGGTCTTGAGCAGCATCTCCTGCCCCGCCGGCGCTGCGACGTGATGTTTCAGAATCCCGTCCATCACCGCGGCAATGTACTTGGCAGACCGCTCCACCTCGTCTTTTGGCGGCTTCTTGTGATCGGCCGCGGCGGCACGGCTCGATGGGAATACGACAAGCGTCAGCAACAGAGCGATGAGAGCGCGACTCATGAGGTTCTCCCCTTCCGTATGGATCGACTAGGTGCGAAAGTGAGGCCGGCGGCATCGTGCAAGTATATCCATCACCCGCCCCAATTCGGCAAGTCCAAATCACGGACCGGACGCACTGCGCGGCAATCGCTCTGCGCTGGATACATACAGCTTCTGCCTCAGAGATAGGATGCTGCGCTGCGTCGCGTCTCGAGGCGAAACTGGGGCTGCGGCCGCTTATGAGTCGTCACGGAGCGAAAACTCCGAGCTGTCCTCAAGCGGTTCAATCGTGGGCGTCTCGGTGGCGCGCTGCCAGAACATGCGATCGCGGGTCACAATGCCCCGCCGCATGGCGCAGGTCAGACAATACCGTTCGTCGCCGCTTTCCAGATAGATCTCGCCTTTGACGATCAGGTGAAAGAAGTCCTGACCAGGGTGCTGCGCAAAGCACCGTTCCGTTCCGCCGGTTTGCTTGATGTGCGCCGTCCAGCCGGCGTTATAGGGCACGTAAAGGCGTTCATCGCTTTCGGGCGTTGTGTCTTCCAGGAGTGCTGCGAGATCTTCAGTGTCGGACATGCTTGGCTCCAGATGACGACCAATCTCGATCTGTGTTCCATTGACAGATCTTCAACCGATCAATCCATAATTGTGCGTGCGGCCGAATCGCGGACGCATCGCATGCTGCCTCGGCAAACGTGAACGAGTAGTTGACTGAGAAGGAGAAACACGTCACGTCAAATCGATTGGTTGTCACTACGGTATCAAACTTGGCATTCTTCGGCGATCGTAGGGTGTTCTTTCCGTCAAAGTATTCCTAAGCGCCAAAGCCTCACCAACCTGTCCGCCGTTCACCACCATTCGGCGGTGCCAATATTAACGGTCGCAACGGGACGAAAAAAGAGGCACGCCTCACATAGATTGAGTCCACGACCCGCACTGATCATGCGCATCTCATCAATTATACGGCAATTTGTGCGATCTGTGAGGAATAGTCAACACCGATCGCGCCATTCGGGTGAAAACCGGTGTCGCTGGAGAAAAAAAGGCCGAATGCCAGTTACGTAATCCATGCGAGGAACGCCTGCGGTGCGGATCAAAACACCTCCGCTACCCCGCCCCAAGGCGGGCGCCGGGAATCGCCGATACCCGTATCGCTCGGTCAAGACGATCAAGACCTGACACGCAGCCGCCAATTGGGTTCTGGAAGACGGGAATTCTGACTTTCTCGAACGGCGCTGCCTGACGTCATGGAAATCACGTCCCTCCGAACGACTCGAGGAATGACAACACGATGTTTGAATGGATAGACGGGATCCGCTGCCTGGACGATTTGAGAGAATTCATCCACCTAAAGCTCTGCGAGTGTGAGAACCTCGTCCGTGAACAATTCACGATGACCGAGATGCAGCTCACTCGCCGCGGCCGGGACTGCGGACTGCAATTTTGCCTGCAAGGGCCCCGCAGCGTCCGCCTGGGCGCCATCTGGGCCTCAGACCACAACATCATCTACTTTTACGACGCCCGCGGAACCCGCTATCTCAAAGTCAAACTCCGCCAGCGTCTGCTGCCCCAAGCGGCTTAGTGACTCTCACCATCGGTAGCGTCGCTTTCACGGTCTGCCGTGTTTGATCGCTGCAGACATCCGATTCCGGCAAACAGCGCCGCGAACATTAAATATCCCACAGCGATTTTGCCGGCGCGAAACACCAGTGAGTCATCCGTGGGGGCGGCCAAGACGAACAAAAAGTCGAGATTGTTCCCGCTGAGTTGGTACGCGTGTGTTAATCCGCTATAGGCCAACAGGGCGGCGATCAGCGACCAAACAGCGGCCGTATAGAATCTGCGCTGGATCAAGAATACGGTAATCGCTGCCAGGATCATGCAGGTGAAGATGAAGCCGCGTTCCAACGTGAGCATCGCGTGCAGCAAAAAGCCCGAAACGGCGACCGCGGGATTCTCCTGCAGAGCGGTCTGCATTGACCCGCCGGTCACAAGAAACGTCCCTTGCACGACGGTCGCACCCCATGCGGCGATCGCGGGAAACTGCCCCACTGCCACCGCGGGGGCATGTTCACGGGGTGTAGTCTGAAATGCTTGCGCGGTGATGATGATTCCGATCCAGAGTACAATCGCGATTCCGGCTTGCATCGGGATAATGCTGTTCACCAGCGCGACTGTTCCGGTGAAGCAGATGAGCGCTATCACCAGCCCGTCCAAAGTCGAGTAACCGGCCCGCGCTCCCAGCCCTTTCCAGCCGGGGTGTCCGATATAGATGGTGGTCGGGAAACAACTCCCAAATAGCGCCGCGAGAACTGTTCCCAACCCGTTGACCGCAAGCGATGACCGCGTGTCATAGGCGTCGCCGGCAGCTTCGGCCGATTCGATGTTTTGCAGACTGCCAATGACATTGAACAGGCCCATCGGAACGATCACCGAGACAAACTTGAGCCACTCTCCATCCGACCTCAGGAGTTCCCAGATCTCGCCGCCGGCGAACCGGGGCGGAGACCAGCCGCGCAATCCCCAGGCTTCCTGAACGTTCGCCAGACTGACCTTGACGCCGGAGACGTCGGTGGCATTGAACATCGATAGGATCCACGCCGCGGCTGTTCCCACAACCACGGCCAGGAATCCGCCCGGAAGACCCCAGGGCAGCTTAATGTTGGAAAAGTACGTGATTAAGATCAGTCCCAGCGGCAACATCGCCACCAGCGGATATTGGAAGATCTGCAAAGCGAACGTCATCGAAATGAATCCGATCGCGATTCCCGACAGGGTGGAGAGCAATGCCGCTCGGGGAGTGCTGCGGCGAATTCGCTCTGCTACGAACGAGCCGAGAAATTCAATCAGCCCGCTGCCGATGCATGCCAGCAGCCCCATCTGCCATGCCGCCCGGGCACTGCCGGTCGCATCGTAGACCGGCTTGATCACGAAGAACACATACACCAACAGCGATACCGTATTGATCCCGTAGGGCAGGGCAGTCACGTCGTCCCGTCCCGTTTTCGCAGCCAGGCGGTGTGCCTGCCACGCGTAGAACAGATTTCCGAACAGAATGCTGATCGCCGCGCCGGGCAGAATGTGCTGGTAGAGAAACCGTGCATCTGTGCCCTTCATCCCACACGCGGAACTGCACAGGCCGATGATCAGCAGCAACTGGACCAGGTTGTCGACAAACAAGCCGAAGAACCCGTCGAGGTCGCCGCGGACAAATAAGGGGTATCGCTTGGTCATGGCAGGAGCAGCCTAGCCACGGCGCTAGCTGAGCGTCAAGCAGCATCGATCAGATTCATCAGACCGGAACAGTGCTGGGTTGCGGAATGACGTAATACAGGATCACCAGAAAGTGGCACGCGCTGCCGCCGATGACGAATAGGTGCCAGATCGAATGAAAGAAGGGCACCTTCTCGTCCAGCTTGAGGAACAGCGTCCCCAACGTATAGCACAGTCCGCCGGCCACGCAGAGCACGATTCCACCCCGAGGCAACGCCTGCAAGATCGGCCAGGAAGCTGCTACCGGCATCCACCCCAGCGCAAGGTAGTGCGTGACGGCCGTTCGATTGACGCGGTGGGTCCAAAACACTTTCGAGCAGAACCCTGTGACTGCCAGTACCCACATTGCGGGCAACATCATCCACCACGGTTGGTCCTGGAGATAGACCACCGCTAACGGAGTGAAACTTCCGGCAATGAACAGAAAGATGACGCCTTGATCGACGCTCCGAAAAAACTCGCGTCGCCCCGGGTGTTGAAACGAATGCGACAACGTCGAAGCAGCATAGACCGACACCAAAGTTGCGGAATAGATCGTGCAACTCAGATACACCGCATTGGAAGCTTTGAGCCCGGCTGAGTGCAGCAAAACACCGGCCCCGCCCAGCGCCAACAGCAGTCCGCCGCCGTGCGTCAAGAAGTTCGCGAATTCTTCCGACCGAGCATTAACCGCTGAGTTCGACATCGTGCGACATGAAATCCTGCTTTCGGCCTTCCCCCGCCATCTTGTCGTGGCAGGAAATATATTCCATTTCTCGGCGTGCAGATAGAGCGTTTGGGACGCCGCCAAAGAGCGGCCCATTCGCGGCGTCGCAGCGGTCCGGCAATTAGGAACGGTGCGACCCGAGAATTGAGATGGCTCGATGTGACGCGCAAAACGGGTGCTGTAGACCGTCTACTTTGCTGCCAGCTTTTCGCGTTCCTTGCGTTCTTGCTTTCGATCAAAAGCATCCAACACCGGCAGCGGGTCGAGCTTCGACCAGTAGCCCATCGAGGCGACTCCGCCAGCGAGCCACGGCAAATCTTTGAGCAAATAGGCGGTGTAGCCGACGCTCAACGCGGCCATGCCAACAGTGGCCGCAGTCGTCGTCGATTCGGAGAATTCCTCGTTGTCGCTACCACCGTATTCCGCCGGCAGCAACGCGAACGGCGCGCTGATCGCCGGATCAGCGGACGTTGCTTCGTCGACACTGGATTGCTCGAAGTACTGTCGCACAGAATGCGAATTCAAATCGAACCAGGAAAACTCAGTTGTTTGTTGGGCTGCCTTCTCCGCCGCCACCGACTGACTCTGACGCTTCTGCTCCTTCTTCACATCAGGTTGGTCGCTGCTGTCCGCTTTAGAATTTGTGTCGGCGACATCGCCGGCAGTCAGCTGGTCTCCCGAAGATACGCCGCCACCAAAGCTCAGGGTTGGCTGTGATGATTCGGCATGCGCGGCGGCGCTGCCGCCTGAGAGCTCACCTTGGGCTGATTGTGCAGATGCGACGGAGGAATAGAGAGTCGGTGCTTGCGATTGCTCAACTCCAAAGTAGTCTTCGAAGCCCTTGCTGTTGTCCTCGAAATAGAACTCATCGTTAGAGAAGAGATTTGTGCTTTCGTTGTCGTCAGTTGGATCGTTTTCGTCTGCGTATTCCTCCAGCGCGACTTCGGAAACCACCAGTGCGGACTCGGCGACATTGACCGCAAAGGTCGTTTCGACGAATTTGCCGCCGCTGTCGGTAGCGCGGATTGTGATCTGTGACGTACCGGGCATGTTCGCTGCATACGCAAGTGAAAGGTTGCCCGATCCGTCAATCGTGACGCTGTCGAATAGTGCGCTGTTCGTATTGTTCGCGATGCTGTACGTCAACGCGCTGTCCGCGTCCTCAAGATCCCCGAACGCGGCATGCAAGTCGAGCACGGTATCCGCGGCATTTTCCGTCACCTGCACGTCGCCGAGGCCATTGGTTGTCGGAGCGTCATTGTTGCTATCGAACAAGGCGAGCAGATCGGCACCGGACAGCGCCGTATCGTAGACTCGGAGATCGTCGATGTCGCCGGTATACAGATAATTTGTCGTACTTGTTCGGTCGCCGCCGATGTTGAAGTGGTCGGCGTTGCCGAGCGGGTTGTTGTTAAACATGCCGGACTTGACCATCCCGCCGTCGAGATAGACGGTCATCGTCGTCCCTTCGCGGACAACCACGATGTTGTGCCACTGCCCGTCATCGACGTCCGCCAGCACGATGCCGGTATCCCATGACTGGTTGCCATGGTAGATCACGACGCTCCGCTGGCTTTGGTTGTTGAATTGCAAGTTCCAATGGTTCGTCGATCCGCTGGCGTTGGTCGCGGTATAGATGCCGGCCCAATTCTTCTGCGTCGCGTCAGGGCGAATCCAAACTGACGTCGTGTAGTCGCCAGTCAGTTGTGGGGATTCACCGCTGTTGGTCTGAATCAAGTCGTCGACACCGTCGAAGTGGGCCGATTCGTTGCCGACGGTTCCTGTGGTAAATTCGTCGCCTTCGCCGTTGATAATCGTGGCGTCGTTTTCATAGACCGAGGAATCGGTGGCGTCCGACTCAAATTCCCAGTGGCCGACTAAGTTGTCGGTCGGCGGTGCAGAGTTTTCGCCAGCAATGTTGACGGTGAACGTTGTCTCCACGAATTCGCCGCCGGTGTCTGTGGCGCGGATCGTGATCTGAGCGGTGCCGGACGCGTTTGCCGCGTAAGCGAGTGTGAGATTGCCGGAACCATCAATGGCCACAGCGTCAAACAGACTGCTGTTGGAATTGTTGGCCACGCTGTAGACCAGTGCAGCGTCGGCGTCTTCCAGGTCGCTAAACGCATCGTTCAAATCAACAACGGTATTGGCAGCATTGGCGCTAACATTGACGTTGTCCAGACCGGACGTCAGCGGCGTGTCATTCACTGCAGAAACGTCAACGGTAAATGTCGTATCGACAAACGCGCCCAGCGTATCGGCGGCACGGACCGTGATCAGTGCCGTGCCAAATTGGTTCGCAGAGTAATCGAGTATGAGGTTGCCCGACCCATCGATGGTGACCGAATCAAAGAGACCAGCGTTGGAGTTGTTGACAAGACTATAGGTCAGAGCGGAATCCGCATCTTCGACGTCGTCGAACACCGCGTTCAGATTGATCGTCGTATTGTTGGCGTCCTCATTGACTGCCACGTCTCCGATGCCGCTCGTGGTGGGAGTTGTGTTCGCGACCGGGGTGACGGTGAGCGTGTTCGTGGAGCCAACAAAGCCGATTTGCGCATAGGGAGCTATGCCGTTGGAATAAGCATACCCGTTGTCGGAAAGATCAAATTGGCCGACGACTCGTCCGGCGGTGAGATTGCCCGAAAAATTCTGACCGGCGGAAAGCAAGTTCAAGTCTCCGCCGACGATGATGTCCTTGCTGATGTACTCGACGACTGTGAACGATCCGAGATTGCCTGTGATGTCAATGTCGCCGGCCCATTTGACGGCACTGTCCACGTCGATCTGGCCGACGTCTCCGCCGACCGTCACGGCCGCCTGAATGTCATCGCCTGTGTGCAACAAGCCAAGATTGCCCCCGACAGTGAGGTCGGCTGCCAGATCGTCATTGGGGCTGGACCCGTCGACAATACTGATCGAGCCGACGTCGCCGGTAATCGTCATGGCACCTTCAACGCGCCGCGATTGCAGCGTGCCGACATTTCCGTCGATGAATACGGAGCCTGTCACGTTGAGGCCGCCTTGAATGAGGTCGACGGTGCCCCCCGTATCAGCCGTTTCGCTGCCAACATTGACACCCAGGTTCAACGCACCCAGATGGTAGGTGTTCATATTGATCAGATCGATGTTGGCCGTTGTCGCGTCAAATCCTGACGCGTTACTCAACAATCGGACCTCAGTGATGTCGCCGGAGTTGCCCACGTTGTCCGTGAAGTGGACCTCGACGCTGCCGCTGGTGACATCAATGGCTTGCGTGTCGCCGTCCCCGTCGACCCAGGTAAAGACCCCGTCTCCGACGCCGATTGTCGCACTCCGTATCAACCGTTCCTCCAGGGCCTCAAAGCCGAAACTCTTTCGAACGCGAACCGGAAGTTGCTCGGGGCCGCCCAGAATTCTCGAGGCTTTTGCCGCAATTTGTTTTTTGAAGTCGGCGGACGCAAGTTGCAGCTCACGTTCAAACTTATGGAAGCCAACCGCCTTGCGCACTCGACGAGAAATTCGTCTCAGCGGTGCTCCCAGAAGCTGCTCTATCTTGCTAAAGAGATTTCGGTGAAGCATCGTCGGTGCGTCCTGAGGTGGACTATGTCCTTGATCAACGGTAAGGCGCTGGCTCGGTTGCGTACCTGTAGCGGAATCCGCTCTCGCGAGATTCGTGCCAGGGAAGATGAAAACGGTTGAGCTGTGAGACTCTGGGCGCGACACGCGGTAGAAAACCCTAGCCCTGAATTGATCGGCGGGCAAATCAACAGTGCCTCACCGGCAGACGCTGTGAGGTAACGAAAATACCGGCTGACCCGATTGGGACGGGTTTGACGGCACCGCGAGAATTTGCGTAAGGCGGGCTTGGGGTTGGGCCTTAGGTCGCATTGGACCGTTGACACAGCGGGCCGCGGCGTGGATTACCCTTATGGAGCACGTGACAATTCCTAGGACGTCGGCCGTCGGTATTCGGCCCGAAAACGTCGGACCGGCGGATCTTCCTGCTCGACATAGTCCTCGAACGCAGCCTCAATTAGCCCGCGTTGACAGAATCCGTCTAACTCCGATCGCAGTAGCGGCCACGGCATTTTTCCAGGGGCATCGGCCTCATCCCGGCCGCGACTAATGACCAACAACTTGCCTCCCGGCGCCACGAATTGAGCAATGTGAGACACGGCCGTTTCCCGCAGATCCGCCGGCAGAACCTGGAGCGTGTATGCTTCCAGCACAAAGTCGAAATGCTGTCGCCAAGACGCCGGTGCCTGTAAGAGATCGGCGACACAGTAATTGACCGCAGTTTGTGGAAATCGCTCGCGGCACCATGCGATCGACGTTGGCGCGATGTCGAAAGCGGTCACCTGAAATCCAGACTGCGAGAGCGCTTCGGCATCATCTCCGAGTCCACAGCCGATGACCAGTGCAGTCCGTCCCTCAGCGGCCGGCTTGGCGCAATTGAGCCACTGTTTTAGATTGGGATTGACCACGAGATCGGCCCAGGGAATCGCTGCTGCCTCGCCTTGGACGTCTGAATAGAGAGTTTCAAACCATCCGAGCGCATCTCCACGACGGAGAGCGTCTTGGGCGAGACGGCGGGCGAGCGCTCGGTCATGGGGCACGATGACACATCTCCTCTCAACGGGTCAGGAACTCGACTCCCGTGGCAACATCCAGCACGAATCGTGTCGCTCCATGCCGATGTGTGGATAATACTCGGCCGCCTGCGGCGCGGCGAGCAATATCAGCGACGTTCGCAGCCCCGCTTGTAGATGAGTTTGACGAATTAGCTCGCGGCCGATTCCTTGTCGTTGCCACCGGACGTCGACGGCAAGGTCAGACAGATACGTGCAATAGCTAAAGTCCGTGATCGCGCGCCACACCGACAAGCTGCCGGCCACACCGGGCGGTGAGAATGACGTCGGCATGACGCAGCATGCCGGCGATCGTGTCCTGCTCATCAACCGGCCGCCGCTCAGCCAATCTGGACTGTCTCAGCAATTCCACGAACTCTTCCGGACCCAAGTCGGGCTCCTCTTGGTAAATGATATCGCTCATCGACGTATCCCACGGTCTGTAAATCCAGCAGCAGGACACCCATTGTCACTCTTGGGTTCGCCGGGGGTGAAACACCGTGGTGGTCATCGAGCAGATGCCGCTATTTACGCTTCCATCTTCACGGTGTGAGGCCGGTGAGATCCAACTTTCCAGGTCTCAAGCATCGCGACAAAATTCCTCGACCCGTGTCGCGTCGTGGACCCTGCCGCCAACAGCGGCACCGGTTTCGCCTAGTGTTGAGTTATACATTCGTCATCAGCAATATGTGTTCGCCATCAGCCTTTGACGGGACTCTTTTGGCCGCCGTTCCTTTGCAGGTCCAAGTTGCGTTCGTCGTTGTCCTTGGACTGCACAGTCATTCTTCAAAATCACTGAAAAGACATTTTCCGATGGATACGTGCTCTTCACTACTTAATTCAAGCTCTATGCCATGTAGCTTGACGTTGTACCATTCGTCTGAAATCTCGAAGAAGCCTACGCTCTCAAGTGCGGCACACACTTTTTTCTCAACTTCCCTGTAGCCGGCAGGAGCCATAGGAATAAACGTTCCCTGAGTCGACCTGTCATATTGTGTCCAGTGAACGCAAAATGCGGGTGCGATGAAGCTTAGCTTTATCGTGAGAGTCCAAAACAGGTCATCATTCGTGTTATCAATTCGCACCTCAAACCAGTTGCAAAACCCATAGTCGAACGATGTATTATTTGTTGTTGTATGAGGTGCTGCAGCTGTACTCACCAATGTAGCGCAACGAGACTCGTCCCAACCAAGCAGCCAGCCGTTCGGTGGACCACCACGAAACTGACATTCGATTGATTCAATAAGGTCGTCTAAATTCATTGGATCGAGTATGGAGCCAGCGGACTTGTTTTCGGAACACGCAAACCTTCAGTGTCTGACAAGGCAAGCCAGTATCAACGGCATCATTCGCGCGGCGGCCTGAACGACTTGTCATTACCACTGTTCGCAGCTGCTTCGCCCGGAAGAAACGGCAATTCGATTCTCCAACTCCCGGCGATTCTGTGAAAAGCAATCTTCCGCGAGCCTCCGTCTTCCCCGAGCAATCGAGCAGTCGCCGTGTCGCCGCTTGCTTCGACATCCTCCAGCCGCCAATTCTGCCGATAACTGCGCGTGACCGTCCAGGCATCGAAGGCCTTGGCAAAAAAGACTTTGGGTTCGTTGACGAGTCCCGCGAGCTTTCGCTGCTCGTCGTTGATTGTGACTTCACCACCGGTCAATACGATTCCGGCCATCGCGCTGCGAACGAGCGGTTCAAAGTCCTTTAACCGATCCTTGTCGACATGCGCCATCGCCAGCTTGAGCTTCGTCACCGTTGAGAGTGCCGTTTTGAGTTGTTGCTCGTCGATCTTTCCGGACCACATTGACATCAATGAACTGTCCGGACCCGATTGAAGCTCAACCATTGCCCCATACAAGACAAACGCGGCGTTCCACTCTTCGAGCGACTCTTCAGTGAGGCATTCGGCGAGAGCGGCGCCGTCATGCTTCTGCAGCGCCCGGCTGGCTGCAGTGAACACATCCTGCGGGCTGCCATATCGCGGCGGCTGCAATCCGTAGTACGTCGCGATGCCGATGACCGTTACCAGCGATGCACTAACAGCCGCCAGCGGCTGCCAGCGGAGCACTCCCTCGCCGGCGACACGAATATCACGGGCTCGGAATCGCCACGCGGCAATTGCGGTGAACAGCGCTGCGGCGCCTGAAAGGCCAAGGGTGCTGGACGAACTCGGCTTGTCGATGGCATGTCCGCCCACGTAGTACCACAGCGGGAGCATCTTGGCCAACGGCACAAACGCCTCCAGCGTGCCGGCAAAGCCCGTGACGAAGAAACTGACCACGATCACCATCCCAGCCGTCGTTCCCGCATACCGCCGCGCCGGCATCAGCATGCTCAGCATCAGTGCCAGTCCCGCCGTCAATAAAATGACGGAGAAGAGATTCAAAAAGGCCGGCGCCAATTGCCAGGGACTCAGTTTCATCCCCGTCGACACCATCCCCAGGCCCAATCCGCTCCAGAGCAGCAAGAGAATGAACAACAGCGCCGCCAACATCGCCAACAAACGTCCGGCGATGAGCCGACCGCGGCTCACCGGATAGGCCATAATCAAATCCAGTCGCCCCGATTCCTCATCGGACGCCAACAGTCCCGAACCGAGCAATGACGCATAGATTCCCAGGATGATTGGCATCAGTTGAAAGATCCGCGCGTGGAGAAACCCGGCGGGGCTCATCACGTGATCGACGTCGCCGACAAAACCGGAAAACGCATCCGGCAAGCTGGTGATCAACTCGCGGAGTTGCTCTTCTTGCTGTTCGACGAACGTATACAGTCCGGGGGTGATGAAACCGATGAAGAAGACAGCGATCCCCCAGCCCAGAATCCCGCCGCGAAACCGTCGAAAGGTATACCGAAACGTGGCGATCATTGCTTCGCTGCGTCCTCTCCGGCTGAGTAGTCGTCGTCGCGGTAGTAACTCAGGAAGATTTCTTCCAAAGACGGGCGGTCAATCTGCAAATCGATCACATTGACGGTCGACAATGCCTTGATCAGCCCGTCCATGTCACATTCGACTTGCAGGCGAACCGCCGTTTCATTGAGGGCGCGGACTACCGTGATTCCCGGCATGCCGGCCACCTGTTCACGACCGCTCTTGTCGGCGAACGTAACATTCACAAACCGCAAGCTGCGCGAAGCGAGCTCGCTGGTGCGAGTAATCTCCACAATCTTCCCTCGGCGCACGATCCCGACCCGGTCCGCCGCCGCTTCGACTTCGTTGAGGATGTGTGACGAAAAGAAGACCGTCGCCCCGCCCGCGTTCGCCTCGCGGACCAGCCGCAGCACCTCTTGCTGCATCAGCGGGTCCAGCCCGCTGGTCGGTTCATCCAGCAGCAACAACTCCGGCCGGTGCATAAATGCCTGGACCACACCGACTTTCTGTTTGTTGCCTTTGGAGAAGTTCTTGATGACCCGGTCCAGCTCCAGTTTCATTCGCTCGGCCAACTGCAGCGCGTAGTTCCAATCGGTGTTTCCTCCCCGCAGCGAATCGAACAGCCGCAGCGACTGCCGAGCGGTGAGATTGTCATCGAGGTTCAACTCGCCCGGCAGATACCCGACCTTGTCCCGCACCGCGACGGGGTCGCGCTGGGGATCAATGCCCAGGACGCGAATCGTCCCGCTGGTAGGCCGGATCAGATCGAGCAGACAGCGAATCGCCGTCGTCTTCCCTGCGCCGTTGGGTCCGAGGAACCCAAAGACTTCACTGCACTGGACCTGCAAATCAATGCCGCGCAGCGCCGGGATCGCTCCGTAGGACTTGGTCAGTCGAGAGATTTCGATGACGGGATTGGAGTTTGTCGAGGGACCCGAATTCATATTCAGAAGAAAGGCTGAATCAATTTGGGAAATGTAACGCCGTGTTCGACCGCCAGTAGGGGAAAGCGGAATTCTTAGCTGCCACAATCGATCTCTCCGCTCATTTCGCCATCTCGCGACCGAGTCAAGAATGTCGTTTCGACACAGCAATTTCCGCTGCAACTAGCAGGCACCCATTTGATCCGTGAACGAGGTTGCACAATCTCCCGTTTCGGTCACGTAGCGGATCCCTTTTTTACACGCCGCACGGACATCGGGGCGCAAATGTCCGATCCAAGACGGCGACAGATCGTTGCGGGCGATGGAATACAGCGCAAGCGCATAACCGTACATTTCCATCGTCAGGTAGCCGCTACGGCCGATACTCCAACCGTGGAAGTTTCCGGCATGCCAATAGTTCTCATGAATCACTGAGTTGGACGTGAGAATTCCCATCCCTAGAAACACCGTCAACAAATCTGTGAGTAGCTCGTGGTCCGGTTCTTCTGGTGAAACTCGCCGTTGACCCAACAAAACCACATGTCCGATTTCATGAGCCAGCGTTGCGACAACTGCCAGCGGATCCGCGAGTGTGGCGGCTTCGAGCCAGATCGTAAAACAGCCATCCACTTCTGAGTACATTTCAGCCGTGCCGTCGTTCCACTTTCCGGAAAACTTGGGATGGCTGTCTTCGTAGAACTCCAGTTGCAACCTCGCCGGATCAACGTCCATGTGCTTGGCGACGCGTTGCATCAGGTCGTTGAGTTCTTCCTCAGTCGCCTCATAATTCGCGGGAAAAAACTCAGTCGTCGGAAGCACAAGCGTGCCGTTGTGCAACCGGTCAAATCCAAGTTCAGTAATCAGCCACGCAAAACGCCGCTCAATCCATTCCTTTTCATCGTTGCCGACAGGACATGTCGGTTTGGAGCGCAACCATCCGAGCACGATGTGTACCTTTCGGAATCTATAATTTCGGGTGAAAGAGATTCAAAGTGTCGATCTTAAATAGCTTCGTCCCGTTACATCTTACTGCGCTCCATTTGCGAGTTCCATTTTCTGCGTCGAGAAGTCGAGACCGAGCAGAGTTGATGCTACTCCCGATTCGGCATCACGATTGATCTCGACCTACCCCATCACGCAGCGCCACCTCCGCCACAACCCCCAAATGATCCGACACACGGTCCGGCAGCGAGCGGTAGCGCAGGATGTCTAATTCCTCGCTGACAAAAATCCAATCGATCCGCCGTCGCGGGCGGCGCGACGGGAAGGTGGCGATCTTAGCCGTCGGACGGTGGGTGTGCAGTTTCAGGTGACCGGCGAGTTGCCGCAGCGAACCGTTGCGGTTCCCCCAGCCGCAATTCATGTCCCCCAACACCAGCAGTGGATTCGGTCGTTCCGAGACAACATCAATCATTTCGTGAATCTGTCGTTTTCGCTGCCGCCAGCTTAAGAAATCGAGGTGCACCGAAACCACGTCGACGTCGCAACCGAATTGCGGGACAAACGTCGTCGCCACTACGAAGCCTTTCTTCGGTGTGGGCGGGGAGGGTGCAAACGCGTGCGAAATCGCGGCGTTCATCGGCCACCGTGAGAGCAGCGCCGTGCCGTACGACAGGTGCGAGTTGCGCGCACGGATTGCCAAATGCGCTCCGCGAAAATGGTGGTCCAAGTCAACTAAGTGCCCGACGCGGGCGACGTGATTGAAATTTCCGCTCCAAAATGACGGTCCGTCCGCCTCCTGCAGGGCGGCGATATCGACCGCTTCACGCTGAATGACCGCGGCGACGTCCTCGAGATTCTGTTCGATGACCGTTCGCGGCAACAGCGCTTGGTGCCGTGCCAGTTTGCGGCCGTGAGCCATGTTCAAAGTCATGACCCTGAGGGCGGCGCGTTCTTCGTCGACCGGCAATTCCACAGCGCTTTCCATTTCCTCGGTCACGATCTGCTTCCCGTGGGTGCGGCTCGATTCATCTCAGCCTGACATCCTACCACGACGCCCGCGAACGAGACTAGTGGAGCGACATGGCTACGGACTCGAGCGAGCATTCAGAAGGAGCGAAAAAGCTCGCCGGTTCTTCTTCGGGGACATTTCCAAAACATAGCCCTGACTGAGCGTCAGCGATGCCGTGTTATTCGGCATCGGCGAGCCGCTATTGAATTCTATCTTGCCTGAATTTGCGATGAAAACGAATCAATCAAGCCCTCGCCAAGAACTGTCGCCAACAAGCCACCGCAAAACGGATTATCGGAAAACCACCGATTGCCGTTAAGGTCGAACCGTACCTAACAGGTGAAGGGTGCGTCTTTGCAGACTCCGCCGACGAAAACGGTGTGGTCGATTGAAAGCTCCGTTGGCAGCAAACTGACGAAGTTCGATTGGATCAGACGCAGTTCGACGTCGCCGAATCGCCCGCACCCGTCGGTCATCATCTTTACCTGGGCTGCAGTCGTCTTGAGTGCGATCACGTTCGACGCCCGATTATTTAGTGAAATTGACCTCCGTACTTCGCGGAAGCAAAATCGGTTGCAGATCCCGTTTCGAGTTAGTTGGCGGCATGTACGAACGACTGCTGGAAGTCGCTGAACAGATGATTCAGGAACAAGGGTTAAACGGCGTCAGCTTTCAGGATCTGGCCGATGCCGTCGGAGTGAGCAAAGCGAGCGTATTCCACGAAATCAAGAACAAGCAACTTCTCGCCGTAGCGCTGATTCGTCGTCGCAAGACCAAATACAACGATCGATATGCCCGAGTCGCCGCCTGCTCTGATTCGGCTCCCGAGAAGCTGAAACAGATCGCCGCGAACCTTCACTGCGGACTCAGGCGGCGGCGGACCTGTTTGCTGACTGCACTTGCCGCCAGCATTAACATGCTGTCGTCCGACGCCCTCAAGGAACTGCCGCAGGCGGTCGTACGAACGGCTGCGTGTCTTTCCGCTGTGTTTGATCAAGGGCGGGAGGAGGGTTCTCTGGAGTTCCAAGGAGATCCGGAGTCCTCCGAAATCGGTTACTTTACGCTGCTGCAGGGGCTGCAAGTTCTGTTGCAGGCCAAGGGCGACCACTCCGCCTTGGAAGGGGCCGCTGCCGTTTACATCGATGCGATCACCTGCCCCGAAGCTCTGTTTCAAGTGTGCCACAGTTACACGTCGTCTTGGTCGGTGATCGGGCGGTTCAAACAGAATTGTCGATGCAATCTCTTTCTACCCAGCGCTCTTGCGTCGGGTGAAATTCATCATCGCGCCAGATTCTCTAGTGGCGATACAATGGTCTCAATTACATTCAGGCTCTCTCATTCTTAAGGTCCCATTGGGATTTCCAATGTGTTCTATTTGTTTTCGTTTTTGTCTTGAAAGGTGTGTGTTATGAAGAGATCGCGACTTCGTTTGGCTGACAGCCGCCGACGTGGGTTTACCCTCATCGAGCTGCTGGTAGTCATTGCCATCATTGCCATTCTTATTGCGTTATTGCTCCCCGCCGTTCAACAAGCGCGGGAAGCGGCCCGGCGGACCCACTGCCGCAACAATCTGAAACAGTTCGGCGTCGCCCTACATAACTTCCATGACGTGTTCAATCACTTCCCCTATGCCGACCACCCGCGGACGGCCGGCAACGGCTTCAACTATCAGGAAGAAGTGGTCACCATGGCCCTGTTTCCCTACTTTGATGCGGGGATCATCTACGAGGCCGGACTAACTGTGAACGGTGCCCAACGGACGTATTGGCCCAACACCGACCCATTGACACCCGGCCGAATCCAGGAAATGGGCAATGAATGGTTCTGTATTGTTGAAAACTCAGAGTTGGAAAAGGCAAATATCAGCGTCACGCAGTGTCCCTCGGCACTGAACTCAGGTGTCCAGACCCACGACGGCATCACCATCTTCGGTCCTCCATTTGCCGGCACGTTCGATTCCTATTGGCAAATGCACTACGCCTTCTCCAAGGGTGTCAACGACAACTGGTGCATCGACTTCGACGATGAAGACGAAGCCAATGGCCGTTTCCGTGCTCCCTACAACGGCTTCCCGTTCCAACGCCGTGCCGACGATTTGCCGATCAAAGGCTATGCATTCGGTCCCGTTCCCGACTCGGAACGCGGCATGTTCAACAAGAATCACAAGGTCGCTGTCAAAGACATCATTGACGGCACCAGCAACACATTCGCCATGGGCGAAGTTGCTGGTGGCGATGCCTGGCCGGTTTGCCGCGGTGTCGGCTGCACCAATCCCGCTGTCAATCACGCATTCGCGCCGATGGAATTCCATGCCTGGGTGGCTTGGATTGCGGGCGATCCCCCCAATGGCTTCAGCCCCCGCTGCTTCATGCCGTACGCTTGCTGCTTGGAACCGCTCAACAAGAACCCAGTGACCGACAACTATTTCTACGGCGCGGGCGACGGCCCGGCCGGTTCGATTCAAGATGACCAGCGGGACTGCCGCAGCAGCCTCACTGCTGTGCAGCAAGGGATTAGCGGCCTGATTCACTCTACACAAAACTTCCGCAGCCAACACACCGGTGGCGGCTTCTTCCTGCGTGGGGACGGTTCTGTCCAGTTCATCAGTGAAAACGTCGGCCTCGACTTGTATCGCAATACAAGCACGATCGCCGGCAAAGAAACCGACACGATTCCGGGCGGTATTGTTGACTGATAGTCGTTTGGCGGAATCCTCCATTCCGCTTGAGTGAGATTTGAACCTTGCCGCAGGTGGGCGCCGAGCGCCGGCCTGCGGCTCTTTTTTGCGCCGCAGGTTTCGTCGTTTTGGCCTTCGGATCACCCAATCGCTTTACGCATATTGACATCCGCTCAATAACTGCTAGTGTATTAGCACATCCGGCGTTGCTCGTCGATCACTTTCAGCCGGATTGAATGCGCAACTCAGTCGACAATTCGCGTGGGAGCGAGAGACGTGGTGAACGAAACTCTCAGCCATCTGGGCAAACGCGAGCGGCAAATCACCGAAGTGCTCTATCGACTGGGTGAAGCCTCCGTCGCCGAGGTGCTGCAGTCGCTCGACGATCCGCCGAGTTATTCGGCAGTACGGGCAATGCTCAATCTGCTCGTCGAAAAGCGTGTTGCCAAGTTTCGCCGCGAGGGCAAGCGATACTTGTATCGACCGGTTGCCGCCAAGGACAAGGTGAGCCGAACCGCGCTGCGGAATTTGGTCGCCACATTTTTCGGCGGACAGCCTACCGAAGCGATGGCCGCATTGATCGACACCTCCGCAGGAAGTCTCACCGCAGATGACTTCGAGCGAATGAAACGGCTGATTGAACAAGCCGAACAAAGCAGCTCATCATGAGGCCGCCCATGAATATCGTCGATCTTCTCTCCAGCGTCGAAGTCATTGCAAGTGCGCCCGTGATCTTCCGCTGTTTGGTCGGGCTCACACTATCGCTATGTGCAGCATGGATGCTCACGTTGTGTTTGCACCGTTCATCGGCTGCAGTGCGGCATCGTGTCTGGAGTTTGAGCGTCGTTGCCGGGCTCGTGATGCCGCTGGTGATCGGTATGCCGGTGGTCTTGAATCTGGGATGGCTCGATCGCTCCGTATTTCGAGCAGCAGCATCGGCCAACGAACCAGCGCAATTGCAGACAGTTCGCGAAGCTCCCGTTGTGACGGACCGTGCAGCTGCTCCAGACCATTCGCAGACCGACTCCGCAGAAGAACTGCCGGGAGCAGTGGATGCTCAGCCCGCAGTACATCGACAGCACAGTTCTGAAATCCAGGCGACAAATGCCGAGCTTGGGAGCGAAGCCTCTACGAAGCCGCGATCCGAGCAGCGACCCTCACTGGAATCGAATGCGATCGGTGGGATGACCCATGTGGGCGGGGTTTCGGTGTACTTCGTGATCTGGATGGCGGGTGCGCTCATTGTTGTTTCCAGAATTACTTTCTCAATATATGCGGCGCGGCGGCTGTTGGTCGGCGCAGCGGTGGTTGAGGATGAAGGCTGTCTCAATTTGGCTGCAGACGTCGCGGGCCGATTCGCACTGCGGAGGACCCCGCGGCTGATTCAAACTTCTCGCACCACCTCTCCGCTGTGCCACGGCTGGCGAAATCCATGTGTCATTCTGCCCCATGCAGCCACCCAGTGGCCGACGGAGCGGTTGCGAAGCGCGTTGTCCCACGAATTCGCGCACGTGGCTCGACGGGATGTCGCTTGGCAACTGGCCGCGTCGGTGGCCTGTGCGTTGTATTGGTTTCACCCGCTGATTTGGATTGCCGCTTGGCGAATGCGGGTTGAGCGCGAAGCCGCCTGCGACGACTGCGTGCTCAACGCCGGTGAGCGACCCAATTGCTACGCGCGAGCACTGCTGGCCGTGGCTGAGGACCTCAGTAATGATCTCCAAGCTGCGCGTACTTCGGCGGTGGTGGCTATGGTGGGGCGGACCGAAGTCGAGCGCCGAATCAGGGCGATATTGAGCGATGACCGTTGCCGCCGGCCGGTCGGGCACGCGCTGGGGAGAATCTTGTTTGTCGGGACGACCGGCTTATTGTTGATCTTCGGGGCGGTCAGTCCATTTTCGCCAATTCCCAGCACCGCGGCGACGGGTGATGAACATCAAAGCACTCCCAGCCACATTGGCCGGCCGCGGGATCCCCGGCTTCTCAGTCCGATTCGCGGCACGGTCCAAGACCGCCGCGGGCGGCCGGTTGCCGGCGCGCAACTCTATCTTCGTGAAGTGGGGGTTCCGGGACGCCGGCCGCCGAGTGACAGCCGGCCGACCGTCAATATTGCGAAGACCGTTGCCGATGCCGAAGGCCGTTTTGCGTTTGAGGATCTCGAGCTGTCTGAAGCATTGGTTCGTAAGTCCCGTTTTCGCGGCGCGGACAGCCTCCATTACGACGTCATCGCCATGTCCCCGGACCACGGCACTGTCTGGAAGCACCTCTCGCCGCCCGCGGATGATTTGCAAATGACCTTTCATGCCGAAGGGAGCGTGCGGGGACGATTGGTCGACGACAAAGGAAGTCCGATTGCAAATGCTAACGTGCGGGTGATTCAACTGATTGAAATGGGCCAGTTGGCCCGCCGTGATAAGAAACGCTACCGCGGGCCGCAGTGGAACAGCCCTGGTTTTGTCGATCTCAAATGGTCCTCAGTGCCGTTGTCGGCGCGGACGGATGAGACGGGAAATTTCGAAATCCACGGCCTGCCTCAAAAATATGCGGCGACATTGCTAATCGAAGAGGAACGTTCAATCCTGACCGAGTTGTACGCGGCAACCAGTGACAAGTTGACGCCGGATCTGACGTATTTTCATAATTTGGAGTTGTTGGATCCAGATTTTACATACACCTTAAAGCGCGGCAGCATTGTGCGAGGACGCGTGATTGCTGCTGACACGCGGGACCCGATTCCGGGTGCGACGGTGACCGGGCCGAAGGTTATCGACCGGGCCGGCCGCGTCGTCGTGACCAGCCTCGGGTTCGGTGATCAGAGCCGACGTGCAGTTGAGGCCGATGATCAGGGGCGATTCGTGATGCACGGATTGCCGACCGAGCCGCATCCTCAATTGGCCATTGCGATTAATCCACAGCCGACTTCCGTCTATTTGCCGATCAGCAAAAAGATTGAGCAACGCGAACTCAGTGATGAGGGCGAAGTCCAATTTGAATTGCCGCGCGGCGTGAAGATCAAGGGGCGCGTTGTCAACGAGTGGAACAGCCAAGCTGTGGCCGGGGCGAAGATTAATGCCCAGTCGGTCATGGGGAAACGACAGGTCAAGCTGCGTAACGGGCGAGTGGTTCGGCTGGTTCAACCGGGAGTAAAATTGGGGCAAGCCACCAGCGACGACGATGGAAGGTTTGAGTTGGCGGTGCACGCGGGAGAAGTTGATTTGAGAATCAGTCAGTCGGACTCGGGGGCATACCGCTATCCTGATCCACCTAGTCGTAGATACAGCCTGGTTGCGAATCGCAGAATCTCAGTCCGTGACGATGAGGTCAACGAGGAGTACGAAATTCGCATGCCGCATCGTCCGACGTTCTATGGACGGGTGATCGATTCCAACGGTGATCCAGTTGCTGAAGCCGAGATCGCAGCCCGAACAGTCTTCGGCAGATCGCGCGGAAACGCCTGGCAATTTCGCACAAGGACCGACGACCAAGGTGGATTTACACTCTCGGGACTGCTGCCGTACTCGAAACCGAAAATGCGAAACCGGGCACGACAGCGGCAACGGGTTGTCCGGAGAAATGCTGGCCGGGGAAATGTGCAGGGAGGAGCGGCAGGGGCCAGGTTGGGAAAAATCATTGGGGCTCCAGCCAAACGTCCGATGATCGAAATCGTAGCAATGCATCACGGGCGGATGGTTGGCTCCCGCACCGCGATTCCAATGCCGCAATCGGTCGTGAAACGTTACCGGGCGACGGTGCGCGTTGAACCATTGACCGCGACGGCGGCCGGCCGCGTGGTGGACAAGATGGGACAACCGGTGGCCGGCGCAGTGGTGCGGCTCCAAGGAAACGCGCCCGTGACGCCGGTGGCGACCGGGGAAAACGGCGAATTTCGATTTGAACACTTATTGCCGGGGGCATCCTATCGTTGCTTGGTGCAGGCCGACGGTTATCTTGCTCCCAACAATACGGCGCAGTTCTTTAAGCTGCTGTCAAATCACACTCATCAGTTGGAACTTGAGGTGATTAAGACTGACCAGTCGGTGGCGGGAGTCGTTGTTGACGCCGATGGCAATCCGATCCCCGGTGTGCGTGTTCAGGGACAGTTCAGCGGGGGCGGCGTCCGCAAAAAGTCGGCAACAGTGGTCACCGACGAGTCCGGCCGCTTTCAGCTCAACGACCTTCCGCCGGGCAAGGGATATTTGCAGGCGCGATCTCCAGCGGGTCAAATCGCCATTCAGAACCTTGTGAAGACCGGACGCAACGATGTCCAAATCGTCGTTGAGAAGAGGCGGAGGATCGATCGGCGCGGGCGTGTGATCAACCGTAACGGACAACAGCTCGACCTGAAGAAGCGAGCGCTTGACCGTCAGGCACAGGAAATGTTGGATGCGGCCAAGGAGATGCAAGAACTGCGGAAGAAGACACGGGATGCAATTCAGCAGAAAGAAACTCGCTGACGCACTTTGTTGCGGCTTACGGTGTTCTTTGTCGGTTCCTATTCCTTGTGGGCGGCAGTTCATCGCGCGCCCCGGTCGTTCTGGCGACGCTAATGCGTTACAGAAACCCGGACGCAAGCTCCAAGATTTTCGCCGTCCGCTCGGCAGTCGTGGTGGGTGCGATGAGTTGAATCAGATCGAGCCCGGCCGTTTTAAGTGAAAACGGCCGTCGGGGCTGGTCAAATCCCACCGGAGTAAATAGGTAAGCCTCTTCGTCGCCACTGCAGACTTGAGGCGCGGCGACGGCGGCCAGTGCGACGGGCCAGCAAAAAAACCTTGGGCCGGTAAGTCAATTGTTCATGAATCATGGATGCGCAATTCGTGATCGATGTAAGGGCAGCACATAGAATGTCCGACCACAATATCTTCACTGATTCAGTTGTGGGAATTCAATCGCGTCTCATTCTCCTTTTGCAGTTCGCCATTGAGCGCCGACTGAATCGTACGCCCCGGACCCAGCAGGTCTTCGTCGTCAACCGTCTTTGTTGACGCTTTCTTCGCATAGCGAGTGAACAGCCGTTTCACATTGTCAAGCGTCGCGGCACATTCTTCACGCGCCGCTTGATCAACTACGTAGCCGTGGCCAAACCACAGAATGTCGTCAATGTCCAGACTGACTTGTCCGTCAAAATAGTCCGGCAAGGCCCGCATTGCTTCCAGCAACTCGTGGTACTGCGCGAACTGCGCCCGCTGCTGGTCGTCTTGGGGCGTGTATCCCAGCGACGACGGCTTGACGCCCGGTGGATCCCGAAACGGTTTCATCGCAACGCGTAACTGATCAATCGTTGCCTGCAAAGCGCGCCGCCGATTTGCACGCTCTTGACGTGTAACCACCCGCCGTAGATCGAGGGCGATTCGGTACGTTTCCAGAGGAATCACCTCGTCCGGATTTCCCGGTCTGGCCGGTATGCCCGCGTAGCTCCGCTGGACGCGGACCGGGGCGTCGCGTTGGATCGTGAGAACATTCGCGCCGCTCCGCACTCTCCAGCCTTTGGGTAACACGCCGCGTACCCGTTCTAATGTGTTCTCGACCTGACGACGTTGCGCCTGCGAGCCTACGACGGCAACCGCCAGCTTGACAAGCGATTTGTCGCTGGTGACGTATTGCTGTCGGCCCGCTGCCTTAAATACGAGCAACAACTGCACTTGATAAGTCCCCGCGGCAGCAATCAACGGCCAAGCCGACATCGCCCCGGTTCCGGGCCAGTTCATCCTAAGCTCAACGTGCTGCGACTTGCCCGCCTCGATCGTTGTCAGACCAGTTGGATTTTCAATCTCGCCCAATCCTCTCCGGGTCTCGGCCGCCAAATAGACAGGATGAAAAGGCCGCGTTTTGGTGTTGCCAGCGGGCGTGACCGAGGCGTAAAGATGAGTGGGAGGCCATATTCCGCCATGCCACTCGTGAGCGAGCGTCGTTGTGATCTGCTTGGACGACTTGTTGGTGATCTTGACTGCCAGCAACACGCTCTTGCCGCTTCTCGTTGCCTGCCAGCTCGGCGCAACTTCAACCTTCAATGCAGAGGACTTCGCATTCTTCGGGAATCCGAAACCCACTTGAGGACGTTGTTCCGGCCTCGGTTCTTCTTGTCGATTCTGTGCGGATCTGCCTTCAGCAACCGTTTCGATGACGCCTTCAATCAGACCTCGCTCATGTTCGGCGATGTTTGCAGCAAGCGTCGTGAGGAACTTCATCGTCGATTCTTCCGGACGAGACCGCAGAATCTCGATTCCCGCACTGCGAACCGGTGCCGTATCGCCCTTCGTCACAAACAAGGCCAATGACAACGCCGCGAGATTGGCGGCTTCCGTGTCGTCGGAAGTAATGAGCAGATCGCGCGCGTTTTCAATTCGCTGGCGACTTTCCGGATCAACGTCACGTCGCACCAGACTGCGCAATGTCTTCTCTGCCTCGAAAAGTTCCTTGGGGATCGGATTGCCTTCCAGAACTCGCCGTGTGCGGATCGCGGTTTCAAACTCCCGGAAATTTCGCGGCTTCTCAATTAGATCCCGCAGAACAGGCAGCGCCTCCCGCCACTGGAATTCGATGCACGCTTGGCACACGCGCTGGACACGACGATGCCTCCGCAGCATCTCGAGATACGTCGGCCGCGCAGACTCTCGAAGTGGCACTTGAACCAACGCGTAATACGCCGCCAGCCTGAGTTTCTGCTCCTCGGATTCTGCCAGCTTCATAAGCAGGGCCGTCGATTTCTGTGTGCGAATGTATCCCAGACTTCTCACCACGCGCAGCGGGTCGTCGCCTCCTGCTCGCTCAATCGCCCGCTCGATGTACGGCAATGCGCGGTCGCCGAATTGAGCCAACATCGGTCCGCACGAATTGCTCGTATTGCTCCCCAAGTCCTCCACGCTCAGGCCGTCGACCAGCAGCTGAATTCGATCGTCGCCGCCGCTCAACTTCAGTTGTTTGCGAACAGCGTCTTGCAGAAAAAGCGTGCCATGTGTGAACCACAGATAGCCTTCTCCCTCTCCGAGACAAATGTCGCGCGTGTAATACGGACTGTCGCTCTTCTCCCACTTGATCCGCGATTTGAGCGTCGGCGGCGCCTTCTTCGGCCGTACGGGAACACACACAAACTCCCAATCCTCATGTCGTAACTCGAATGGCCCCAGCTCGCTTTTGGTAGCCGGCCGCTGCTGAGGCGGCCGCGTATAGTGCTTCCATGTCCGGCGCAAGACAATTCGGAATCCGTCGTATCCATCGACAGAGACCGTCGGCTTCTCATCAACCGACACCAGTTTCCATCGCTTGAGCGGCTCGATCGCCGCTAATCCCTCTGCGACTTTTTCGATCGGGGTGATCGCAGCCTCGACGTCATCCTCGTCTGCCTTGGAAGAAGCGCCGTCGTTCTGCGAAAACGCCACCCCAAGACTGATCACTGTCGTCAGCAACACGGCGCAGCCGCCGGCGGTCCATGCGTGCGGTGTTCCGCCGGAAATTCCCATGATGCGGCGAATTCGGCTGAGAGTTGTCCCGGATTCGTGGCCCGCCAGTGAGAGTGCGTGCACCTGGACAACGCGTTTGTTTTCGACGGTCGCCAACGCATTGACGTATCCGGTTTTGTCGTCGCAAACCTCAATCGCCGCGTCGTCACAGCAAAATTCTCGCTCAATCCGAATACGTCGCGAAAGCAACCACACCGCCGGATGGTAAAACAACAAAGATTCCGTCAGCGACTGCAGCAAATTGAACAGATAATCGAACCGGCGGATGTGTGCCAATTCGTGCGCGAGGATCGCGTCGAGTTGCTGTTGTGGGAGTCCAGTCAGCAGGCTCGCCGGGAGCAAAATGACCGGCCTCAGCCAGCCGATCGCCATCGGCACATCGACCGCCAGCGATTCAACCAGCCGCACCGGCACTCGAACCCGCATCCGCCGGCCAAGTTCTTCCAGCCGCTCCAGGGTCGATTTCGCAGCGGGAATGGTTGCCCGCGTTCGCAGCCGCTGAACGACAATCCAGCCGCCCACATTCCACGTTACCAATACGCCCACGCCCAACATCCAAACGCCGACAATCCAGGGCAGCCACTGCGAGACCGCCGGAATCAAAACGCCGGACCACTCTGCTGTTTTCTCCTGATCGGTTTTAACGGGTTCGTTCCGCACGACAGGAATGTCGACCGCAGATTTCACGTGTGGACTCTCGTCAATGATATCGACAGGTCCCGGCATCGTTACTTCCGCATTGATCGAACTCGCGGTCATGGGCAACTGTTCGGACGTGGTCGCTCCCCCCACATTCAACCGGACATCCAGCGGTTGCTGGGGCGCAAGCGTAAACGTCGCAACCAAGGGAACATACATCGATGCTAAACCCAGGCACGCCACCCAGTAGCGGAGGTTGGCGGACTTCCGCGAAAGCATCGCCAGCAGCAGTCCCACCAGGCCGCCGATCAAGGCGAATTGCCAAACGGAATGCAGCAGTGACCATCCCAATCGCCAAGCAAAGTCGGTGGAGAGAATGTCGTCGATCATTCCGAGTCTCCTTCCTGCGTTTGGGCCAATCGATGAATCTCTTCAAGCTCCTCTGCAGAGAGCCGCCCCGACGAGACCATCCGCTGCACGAGCCGCATCGCCGACCCGTGAAATGCCCGCCGGGCTAGGTCGTCCAGCATCTGGATCTGCGTCTGCTTCTTCGATTTTGCGGCCCGGTAGAGTTGCGGACGCACCGACTCATCCCGGCGGAGGAGCTTCTTTTCCAGCATCACCTGCATCATCTTGAGCGTGGTCGAATAGCCGGTCGCCTTCCGGTCCGCCAGAGCAAGATGCACCTGCCGCACCGTAGACGGGCCGTTTTCCCAAAGAACTCCAAGAATCTGGAGCTCCACTTCGGTCGGTTGAGAGGATGTCGGTCGAGCCATCAGCTTCCTTCTCCATCAGCTTCGGCCGAGAGCGAACACACTAGAGTGACGAACGAATTCGTGAAGTATAACGAACGAATTCGTCAATGCAAGAGCGGCTGTTTAGAATCTCGTGTCGAAAAGAGGCCGGCTGCATTACTAGCCGGAGGCAATCTCACGGCAATTCGTGCGCAGAGGCCGTCATCGCCGCCGCGAGTTCTCCCACGGCGGCAACTCCCCCCTCGGCAGCGGACCGCACAATTGCCGAACCGACGATCACGCCGTCCGCCAGGCCGCGCAGCGGTTCGACCTGCTCCGCTTTGCTGACTCCAAACCCGACCGCCAGCGGAATCTCCGTCTGCGACTTGAGCCACTCTAGCTGCTCGTACAACGCGGGCGGCAGTTCATCTCGCGCTCCGGTCGTTCCGGCAACGCTGATGCAATACAGAAACCCGGATGCGAGTTCCAAGATTTTCGCCGTCCGCTCGGCAGTCGTAGTGGGCGCGATGAGTTGAATCAGATCGAGCTTGGCTGCTTTGACGATCGTCGCCATCTCGTCGGCTTCATCGGCGGGTAGGTCGGGCACAATAAAGCCGTCAAACCCCGCTTGTTTGGCCTGCGCCACAAATTTCTCCGCACCGACACGCAGCACAATCGCATAGGCGACCATGGCCACCAGATTCGGCCGTTTTTCCTCCGCCGTTTCAACGACGCCTTTGACGCATTCAAAAATGTCATTAACGTGGATCTGCCGTTGGAGCGCGCGCGTGTAGGAGGCTTGAATCACCGGCCCGTCGGCGATCGGGTCGCTATAGGGAAAGCCGATTTCAATCAAATCGACGCCCTGCGACGCCAGTTCGCGGATCAGCGCCGCTGTCGTTTCCAAATCGGGATCGCCCGCCGTGATAAACGGCATAAAGGCCATCTTGCCGGCGGCTTTCAACTCGGCAAACGTTCGGCTAATCGGTGTGCTCAACAGTAAACCCTCGTAGGGTCCGCTGCGCGGACCGTTGTACAGACTCCGACCTCGGAGGAAATCACGAACTCTCGTTGTTAACGCAGTGCACATTTCCGGTCCGCACAGCGGACCCTACGGCTCAACAGTAAACCCTTCATTGATGACAGACAGACACCTGCCCCCAGTCCCGGCGAGGAGTAAGCAGAGCGAAGTGAGCATTCATTCACTCTCACCTCTCACTCCTCTTCCCTCTCTCCTCGCAGTCACAGCTCTTTGCCCAGCAGCCGGGCCACTTCATACACGTCCTTGTCGCCGCGGCCTGAGAGGCAAACGACGATCACGTCATCGCTGCTGCGCGACGCTGCTGTCTTGATCACCTGCGCAACGGCATGCGAGCTTTCCAGCGCCGGCAAAATTCCTTCCAACCGGGCCAAGGTCCCAAACGCCTCCAGCGCTTCGTCGTCGCTCACCGGCCCATATTGAACGCGGCCCGTCTCCTTCCAATAACTATGTTCCGGACCGACGCCGGGGTAGTCCAACCCGGCGGAGATGGAGTGCACGTCTTCCGTCTGCCCGTCGGCGTCTTGCAGCACATAGCTGTAGCTGCCGTGCAACACCCCTTTTTCGCCGTAACTGAGCGTCGACGCATGCTCGCCCGGTTCCGCCCCGCGACCACCCGGCTCGACGCCGGTCAGCTTGACGTTCTTATCTTCGATAAAGGGATAGAACATTCCCGCTGAATTCGATCCGCCTCCCACGCAGGCGATGACCTCGTCCGGAAGCCGGCCGAATTGTTCGAGACTTTGAGATTTGGTTTCCCGCCCGATGATCGACTGAAAGTCGCGGACCATCATCGGAAATGGGTGCGGGCCGACGACCGAGCCGATGATGTAATGCGTGTCGGCGACGCTGGCCATCCAGTCCCGCATTGCCTCGTTGATTGCGTCGCGTAGAGTTCGCGATCCGCTGCTGACCGGCCGGACTTCGGCGCCCATGGTTTCCATGTTGAAAACGTTCAGCTTTTGCCGGCGGACGTCTTCCTCGCCCATGTAGACCACGCAGGGCAGCCCAAACAACGCACAGGCGGTCGCGGTCGCCACGCCGTGCTGTCCCGCCCCAGTTTCGGCGATCACACGGCCCTTGCCCATGCGCCGAGTCAGCAGCACTTGACCGAGTGTATTGTTGATCTTGTGCGCCCCGGTATGGTTGAGGTCTTCTCGCTTGAGATAAATTTGGGCCCCGCCGCAATGGTCGGTCAGCCTGCGGGCAAAATAGAGCGGGTTGGGCCGCCCGACGAAGTGTTTGAGCAGCGCGTCCAGTTCCGATTGGAATGTCGCGTCTTCGCGGGCCCGGGCGTATTCTTGTTCAAGCTCCTCAAGGGCCTGCATCAGCGTTTCTGGAACGAATCGCCGCCCGAACTCACCAAACCGCCCCGTGGCATCGGGAACGTCGGCAGTCGCGGTCGTTACGGAGGTCATCTGGTTGCTTTCAGGGAGAATTTGCAGTATTTGCCATAGAACGAGAGCGCAACTTGCTCTTGTTTATAGGGGCCAAACCCTACTGTAGCAAACTGTTTTTTGTGTCGCCATCCGCCGCCTCCGTATTGTGGCAGTTGTTCGAACCGGACAGGCAAATGTGCGGCAGAGAACACAGCAAACAAGTGAATTTTCGTTACATGTGCAACGTGGCAAATCATGGTGGATCAAGAACCCATGCAATCATCAACGGAAGAAAAGAAATACCTGCAGATTTCCGCGTTCGGCAACGTACTCGTGGGAGGTGTCGGAGTGGTATTTGCGATGATGAGCGGATCTCAGGCGATCCTGCTGGACGGCCTGTTTAATCTGACTTACTTCGGCACGGGTCTATTCACTATCAAAGTGGCCTCGCTTGTGGCAGGCGGAGATGACGAAAGGTTTCCGCACGGCTACGCATTTTTTGAGCCGTTGGTCAACGGGATGAAGGGCATGCTGGTCCTGGGTGTCTCGATCATGGCCTTGGTCGGAGCACTCCAAGCGCTGTTCACCGGCGGACGAGCCATCGTTGCCGGGACGGCAGTCGCCTACGGCGTGATGGCGTCGGTGGCCTGCTGGGTGATCGCCGCGCTTACCTATCGCGGGGGCAAAACCACCGGCAGCCCGCTTGTCCAGGCCGATGGCGAGAACTGGATTGTCAACGCTGCAATTTCGTCATGCGTCCTGCTCGCCTTTGCAGCAATTTTTTTGTTTGAAGCACTGGGTTTGAACCAGGTCGTGCCCTATGTCGATCCGGCTGTCGTCCTCTCCGTGATATTGATTTCGATCGTCGTCCCTGTGCGAATGTCCTGGAACGCGATGATGGCGTTGTTGAACCGCGCTCCGACAGAAGACGTCGTGCGGCAGGTCGCCCAAGCCGTCGATACCGTGTTGGGTGGACTCCCGCTCATCGAACGCTTCATCCGCGTCATTCAGCCGGGCCGCCAGCGGATGGTGCTGGTCCATGTCGTTTTGCCGGACGACTTCCAAGTTCAGGGGCTCCAACGGCTGGATGAGATTCGCGAGCGAATGTCCGCAAAACTGTGCGAGGACCATATGGCGACGATTGTCGATGTCCTATTTACCGCCGACCGCCAATGGGGAGCGCCACTCTCCGATGGGGGTGCGGGAGGCGTAACCTAAACCGAGTCTCACTCGCCAAGCGAGTGCACTTAGTGTCTCCGAAGGCAACAAGCGGGTGATTGAGCCTCTGGTTTGTGGCGGGAAGAGCGACAATGATCGAATCAGTAGCGTGTCGGTTCCTGACAGAGAGAAGACCAATATGAGAATTAGAACTGCATTCATGCTGTCATTGGCGGCAGCGGGTGGCTGCGGTCGGAGCGCTAGCCCCGCCCGCAGGTGCTCGGCATACCTATGTAATTGCCGATCGGTCCATGTGAGCCATAAGGAACGCCGATCATCTGGAGGCTACGGCTAACGCCTCTGACCCCGGGCACCCTGCGTGTTTTGGAGAAGCAGGTCGCTCGCTACCGCAAGCGGTCGGCTTGGGATTCTGTAAATCCGTGTATCATCAGTGTTAATCTGCGGCAGATTTCTTTCGCTAGTTTTTTTTGCAGCGTGGCCGCGATCGGCGAACTGTGATCAGTCATCCAAACTCGACAAGATTTCATCAACCTGCTTGTCAGACAACTGGCCTCGCGTCTCGGTCAACATTTTTCGCAAATGCTTCTTTCCCTCGTAACCACTGGGGGAGCCGATGTTGCCCAACACCGACTCGCTCGTGATCAGCATCTTGCCGTCTGCATCAAAAATCGCATGAAACGGCACGCCAAAGTTTTCACCGGCAGTCAGCCGTTCCGCAACTTCTCGGCCGTGCAAGTCCCGCACGTCGTCGATTTTGAGGAATACATAATCCTTTTCGAGGAGCTGTTTCTGATCGTCAAGCCAGCGGGTCAAGCGAAAACAGGGGCCGCAATACCGTTGGCTGATCCGCACCCAAACTTTGCGGCCAGTTCGTTTGGCCGCTGCAAATGCCTTGTCCCATTTCTTTTTCGCATCGAGCTGTGGAGTCGCATGTTTGCGAATGAACTCTGCCGCCACCTGGGCACTGTCGGAATCTGTCGCATCCAACACGATTCGTCCAAGCTCCTCACCCGTGTCGCCGAGGGCACAGACGAAGACTTGCCCCTGATCGGGCGCCGGCCAATTTCGGGATTGCACAAATTGAGCGATCTCGGAATCTTCAGGGTCCTCCTCCAGAGGTAGCTTCAGTTGCATGAACGTATAGATTTCCTTGGTCTTAGCGCCGCTCATCAGATTGGTATTGATGAATTGTTCCGTATCCTCCGACGGGCGAAACAGGATGACCAGGGGGTGGAAATGCGACAAACGGCAATCGCGCACAGTTCTTTCATAACGCTCGTGAAAGGTGACTTTTCGTTCCGGACTCCACAACCGGCTGACAGCGCGGGGGCGTGATTCGCCGGGGGTGAGATAGAATTCGTCCAGATAGCGGTCGCCACCCGCCCCGTCGAGCGAAGCGGCGACAAGGCGCATAACCGTCTCACGCGGCAGCCCGTTCAGTGAATAGTTTCCGTCGCTGTCCGTTTTCGTTTCGAACGTCGCGGCTGCAAAACTGGTTGAGAATGGCTTGGAATAGTCGCGTTCACCTGAGACGCGTAACTCCGCCCGCACTGAGTGGCCTGCCAAGGGCCGATTTTGCTCGCCAAGCAGCTGGCCGTGAAATTCGCCGGTGGCGTTGAGAGTAACGGCGATCGGCTCCTCCAGGCGGTCCACGATCAGGACCGCAGCCGCTTTTGCGTTGCGTGTGCGGGCGTAAATCCCGATCCGCGTCGCTTTGGATTCGAACTCAAAGTCGCCTCGAGGATTCGTGGTCACCGTTAATCGTTCTTTCGTTTCGCCGTCGATGGCGCCGATCTCCACCACCGCTTCGTTCAAATCTGCTTCAACATTTTTCGCAAGCCGCAACCGCCCGTTGATTCTTCGTTTCTCGGCGATCTGCTGATGAAACTCGACTTTGGTCACGCCTTCCGGTTTGACGAGTGCCGTTTGCTTGGAACGCCACTCTGGCGAATAGAGCGAGGCATGAACTTCTTTTCCGGGAAGCGCATACGTGTGCACTCGCCCGGATCGGTCGGTCGTGACCCACCACTGACGGCTGTTGGTACCGTGTCGTTTCTTGCCGTCTTCAAGCCACGTGTAATCGTGTTCGGTGCGGAGATTGATTCCTTGATAGGGAAGCGGAACTTTGTCCGGTCCCGAGGTCACAACGATCTCGACCGGTTGCCCCTTAACGACAGTCAGTTCGGGCGAGTTGATTCTCTCGTTCAGCGGATCGACAAGAATTAGATCGATCAACTCACTGACGAATCGAGCGTCATTGACGTAAACGCAGTAAGTCGCACCAGGCAGACAATCGGCCGCGAACCGGCCATTCTCATCCGTAAACGCGTAAAGCGCGTCCATCGAATGTTCTTCTTCGCCTTGGAACGAGTCGATCCTCAGGAAAAAGCCCGCCACGTTTCCGTCGGCGGCCTTGACTCGGCCGACCACACGTTTGCGGTCTTGAAACCGGCTTTTTTTCAGCGGGATGACCATCGTGCCGTCGACCGTCTGTGGATCCGCCGCTTTCACCCATCGTCGATCGTTCAACGAGACATAGGAGCCGTGTCGTTCCCAATCAGGGAACCAGCGGTAAACGGCTTCTCCCTTAGAGTCGGTTTTCATGCGGCAGGTGGGGGTCTTGCCCGGGAATTGGTAGTTCGGCGCCCCTGTGCCCACGGTCAGTAAGAACTCGACATTCGGCACCGGCGATTGGTCGGCTTCGTTGATCAATCGAATCCGCTGTGGACGGCACGTGTCGAGTTCGATCGTATGTTGGTTGGCCAGTGGGTTGCGCGGAGGATCGCGGTAGAAGGAGTAGCCGCCAATCTTGAAGTCGTCGGTCCAGGCGGTCAGTTGCGTCAGTTTGTCGTGATTCATCAAAGACAGCGTGGCGACGCCGTCGTCGTTCGTTTTCGCTTCGAGTCGCAAGCCCGCCGACAATTCCGCCGCCACAGTGGCGCCGGAAACAGGCGTTCCGTCTGCGGTCACCGAGACGCTGACGGACCGCTCCCCCGGCTTCATCGTCAGTTTGACCCCCTCAACCGCCGCTTGGTGAAGCTCATACGATAAGATCGTCTCCCTGGCCACGCGGCCGCCGTCCGCTGAAGTTGCCTGTAAATGAAGTCGAAACCATCCCGTCATTCCGACTGGCACCCAAAACTGGAATCTGTTTTCCTCAGTCTTCACAGGGAGAACTTGTCGGCCACGACTCGATTCCAAGGCGGCTTGAAACTGATATCCAGTCGCCGGATCTCCGTCCATCTCAAAAACCTCGCCGCTGACTCTGATTCGCAGCGATTTGCCCGATCCGTCAATCCATGCCGGTTTCTGACGCGGCCGCGGGGACTTTTTAGTTCCTGAATCGTCGCCAAGAGCGCCCCCGCTGAACGGAGCCCAGGCGAACAAGACGGCGAGAAACGCCGCGACGGTCATCGAAGAAAAGCGTGAGATTCGAAGCATCATCGAGCACCTTTTGAAACGATGAGTGAGACGGGCGCTGGACGCCATGCCGCCGGCAAGAACACGTCCGCTGGGCAGTTTGCTTCCGCGAAACTAACAGTTTAGTCTATAAACGATGAAACCGTTCGACAATTTGCCCAAAACGCGTTTGCGGGAAGAACTTTTTGGAACAGTGCCAAGTTAAACCAGATATGAGTCGAATTCTTTGGATTTTCTTGTTAGCCAGCACCCTCCCATTCGGGCCATCTCCGGCGTCGGCGGAGTCACCGCAACATTCTGCCGAGTTGATCTTTCCGTTGGAAAAATGGCACAACCACGGATCTTGCATTGTGGAGTGCCCCAACGGCGACCTGCTCGTCTGTTGGTTTCACGGCTCGGGGGAGCGGACGGCGGACGACGTCAAGATTCTCGGCGCGCGAAAGATCAAAGCGACCGGCCGCTGGACCGCACCCTTCGAAATGGCCGACACGCCCGGTTTTCCTGACACCAACTGTTGCATGATTATCGATCCGATGCAGCGGTTGTGGCTGCTTTGGCCGACGATTCAGGCGCACACTTGGGAAAGCGCCTTGATGAAGTACAAGACCTCCCAAACCTACATGCAGCCCGATGGCACTCCACCCCGCTGGGACGAAATGCGCGTCCTGCACATGAAGCCGGGAGACGATTTCCTGCAGAAGGTCAAAAAAGGGACCGAAACCTATCTCGCTTCTTTGCAGATTCCGCCGCGGATGCAGGATACGGTGGAGCGGTGGAAGAAACACATCTACGGCCAAGCCGGGGACAAGCTAACGCGGCGACTCGGTTGGTTCACGAGAGCGCATCCCTACATTCTGAATGACAAAACGATGGTTGTGGGGCTGTACTCGGATGGGTTTTCGTTTTCACTGGCAGCCTTGACCGACGATTGGGGCGAAAATTGGAGGTTCAGCGATCCAATTGTCGGCGGCGGCAACATCCAACCCAGCTTTGCCCGTAAGAAAGACGGCAGCTTGGTGACTTACATGCGCGACAACGGTCCGCCGCCCAAACGCGTGCTCGTCTCCGAATCGAAGGATGGAGGAGAGACGTGGGGAACCGTTTTCGATCATCCGCAATTGCCCAATCCGGGTGCGGGGTTGGAGTTGGCAAACCTGAACGACGGCGATTGGATCTGCATCTACAACGACACCGAGCGCGGCCGTCATAGTTTGGCGGTTTCAATTTCTGACGATGAAGGCACAACCTGGAAGTGGACGCGCCACCTGGAACTTGAACAACCGGGGCAGGGGCGTTTTCACTACCCCTCCATCATCCAGGCGGCCGACGGCACCTTGCACGCCACGTACAGCTACTTTGTGCCCACGCCGGACGGGGAACGCAAGAGCATCAAGCATGCGGCGTTTAACAAGGCTTGGGTGCTTGCGGGGGACGAGACCAAACGCTCTGGCAAACGATGACCGTGGACTCTGCGGAAGTCATCAGCACGTCCCGCCGTGCGCCTCAAGCGGCGTAACGCCGACGACATCGCAGCAGCAGCGCACGTCCGCTCCTTCGCGGCGCATCGTCATCCCACGAAAGAAACAGCGCCCGCTCCGCCCGTCTTCAAGCGTGAATTGAACCGTCACCAGCGGCTCGACAATCGGCTCGGGTAGCACGACTCTCGCAAACCAGAATTCAAGGTCGCCGCGAACAAACTCAAATAGCTGAGCGCTCCCCTCGAATTGCCCAGATCCGACGTGCAGCCAGCAGGTCACGAGCGTCTCGGACAACTCCTCAGCCGCCATGGCCCAATCCCACTCGGAATGAAGTCCTATGCGTAGCTGCGGCGATCCGAATGACGGGCAGGGCCGCGATGAAGGTAGCAGAATCTAGACGTCCGTTGTGCGATTCTCCGGCCGCAGATCGACCGCGACCTGACGCCTTTGTTTCGAAATGCCCCCACAAGGACTTGAACCTTGAACCTACTGATTAAGAGTCAGTTGCTCTGCCAATTGAGCTATAGGGGCGGGCAGGTATCTGTCACTGTCGATTGCGGCAACGTTTCCCCCAGTCCGTTGGAGAAATGTCGTGATCGACTGGTGCGATTCTAGCAAACGTGGATCGGCCCGCAAGGAAAGAAGGGTGGCGGATTGGTTCGGAGTGCGGAATTCTGTCGGGCGAAGCCGGGGCGCTCCGCTGAACAGACGCGACTTTGCCGGTCCCGGAAAGCTAGCCGATTTCGAGACGGAACTTCGCTCCGGCTTGCTCCGCGAGCGATAGGCAGCGTTCCAGTTCCTTCAACTCCTCGAGTGTGTATTCCGCCTCCTGCAACTTGCTCGAATACTGCTTATCGTCGCGGATTGCAGCGAGGAGCGCACGAACGGTCTTCAGACCCTCTGCCGGCTCAAAAAACGGGCCGGCGCCGATCATGTCTTCGAGACCTTCGGGCAGTTCATCGAATCACTCGGTGAATTCCAGGACGGTGCTCGCGTCGCCGCCACAGAAATCCATCAGCGGTGTGACGCCCAGTTTGCTCGCGATAGCATCGAGATTCTCCGCTTCCGCGGCAAACCCTGTTCCATCACCGTCGTACTCGGCATCGGGGAGGTCGATGTCGTAAACGGGAAAACATCCAATACCCACAGGAGCACCTCTGTGTTGGGGGGTATATCGAATACGCTTGATTGGTGGATCGTAGCCGGTCGGGCTGGGGTTCGTCAAAAGTTTTTGTCGGCCACGAATTTCACGAATCTTCACGAATGGAAATTGCGGCGGGTGATTTACTGCGCGGGTATCCCGACCGCACAGTGAATCGCCGATTTTGGCTCCGATCCTCCGTGCTGCTGTCACGTCTTCTTTTTAAACAACCACGCCGATGCTAATCCCCGCTGGCCCCTTCAACGTAAGCTTGGGTAACCGAATCACCGGAGTAAACCGGCACATAAACCGCTTGCCAGCGTTCGTAAGCGCCAGGGATTTTCTCATCGATGTAGTACTGGTCTCCAGAAACGTCTTCAGGCTGCAATTGCTCTTTTCCAAAGACTCTCACGACCTGTTCAGTTGCCAGCGGAAACAGCGCGTGATTCTCGGGACGTGTCGATACGCCACAAATATCCAGCGGCGAATGCGTACCGCTCGACGAAATGCACTGCAGCGCACGTAATTCATCCAGCGTGAAGTCTTGCTTCTCAATGCGCTCATTGCACCAAGCGATCGTGTTTTCGAGGCCAACTCGGTTCGCGACGTCAATCAGCGGCTGCATGCCGTATTGAGCGACGAATTCCGGCTGATCCTCAGGTGACACATCGAAGAAGCCGACCAAATCGAGGACTTCCGGCTCGATCCAGGGAATCTGGTAATCTCCGGAATCGAACACCTGACGCTGAATTGCCGCGAGCAGTGCCTCGGCATCGCCATCAAACGGCATTACGTATCTCCAGCCGGATGCCGCCATGTTTGTCCCTTGTCAATTTGAGAAACAGTTCACACGTGGTTGATTAGGTGCAATGACGGTCCGTATCCGATCTTCCAGCCGGCAAAACAGCCGAGGATTCCGCATTGAAGGCATCGGACTCCGACATACAGCCAACGGATATCGTTGCCATCGTCGTAGAGTGAAAACCCGACTCCGACATTCGTTTGGTCCGTTCCGCATTCGATGCATTCCCAGCTCTCGGGTTCGACATCCTCCCAATACTCCTGGCTATCGCAAATGTATTGGCGGCTGCTGCAGGAGAGACATTGACGCAGCGCTGCACCTTCATTGGGATTCGCATCAAGGCGAAACGCGAAGCTTCCACACCCACACCGCGCCAGGCGGAACTGTTCAATCGGATACTCTTCAGCCGTGAACGCCTCAAGGTATTCTTCGAGGTCGCCGGGATCACTGCCGGTCCACCATTCCCCCGATCTATCAATTGTCATGATGTGCCTTTGATGAAGGCGATTTGAGTTCCGAATATGTGTGTACGCGGGGTGTGGTCAAACTCTTCTCAGCGGCTCTTCCTCACAGATATTCAACAATTTTACAAGTACTGAAACGGTGTCCATTCCCAAGGCGACTTTCCGCTCTCCGTCACAAGCTTCGCAAACTCCTGATTCCTCTTGTCACTGCCGAAGTAGGCGGAAGCACGAACCACCGTGGGGTTTCGCAATACCGGAATCAATTCACTTGGAACACAAGTCGCGCCGTTAACCAACAGAAATTCCTGTAACGCGGGAGCATGTTCTAAAGCATCGAATTCCGTCATACCCTTCATATCCTCCAACACGATCCGCCTGAGCTGCGCGCATTTTTGCAGTGACGGTACATTTGTTACATGACGCAACGACTGCAAAAAGAGATTTTGTAAACTGGGAAGGTTGGAAATCACGCTAAGATCGACGAGACCACGCACTCGCCAAAGCTCAAGATACTTCAGTGAAGGCAATTCCATAATTGCAGAAATATTCTTGATGCCGCCAAGTTTAACATCCAAAGACCACAGTTTTGCCAATCCCGGCAAGTAGTCGAGACCGGGTGTGGAAATAGAGCGGAGGGTCAAGTCTTCGAGATTTTCCAGCTGTGACAATACTTCAATGTTCTTTTGTTGGCCTTCGAGGTACAAAACTCTCAAATTCTCAAAGCGACTTAATATGGAGAGATTTGGTTTTTTCGACTTGGTTGCGTGCAGGCTCAGATTGGTCAGGTTTGGTGAAACGTCTTCTAATACACTGAAGTTTTCAAGCTCATAAACCCCAATTGAAAGAGACTTCAGGTTTGTCATCTCTGAGATGACATCGAGATTCTGCACGGTTCGAAGACAATCTGCTCCAAAGTGATGAACATTCGTCATGTAGCGCACAAACGAAAGATCGCACTCCTCCCTGATAAACGAATAAACCCTGAGCTCGATGTCTGGACGTCCTGCAAACAACTCAGTATTGAGTCGTTGCCAAGTCGTGTCGCTGACAGGAGAGGAAGCCTGAACCCTACGAATTGCGTTATTGTCGACAATAGACTTGATCTCTTTCGATGAGATCGAGCCTTCGAAATTGAAGATCGATTGTTCTAAATCAATTGAGGCAAATGGCATTGAATTAGATGATATCGAGCATGCACTGAGTGGAATCGGCTGGGCAACCTCACGAAATTACGAATTATATCAATACACGGCGAGCGGCAAGCGTCAGCTTGCCGGTAACATCCACATGTGCGCGACGTCCGGGAGAGTTTTCATCGTCACGCGCATTCCGGGGAGTGCACCTCGAAATACACGACATTCGTGGCTGTTCTACTGGATCACATAAACATCAAATCCCCCACCCCGATTCGAAACCCACGTCAACCGCCCCTCCGGCGACCAACTTGGAAAATTGTCAATCGCCGGATTCTGCGTGGCGTTCGTCGGCTGCGTGCCGTCGGGGTTGATCGTGAAGATCTCTAAGTTCCCAGTCCGGTTCGTTGTGAACGCAAGTTTCTTGCCGTCAGGGGACCAAGCGGGGTAGTCGTCCAGGCCGCGGCTTTCGGTGAGGCGGGTTAGTTTTTCCATCCGGAAGTCGTAGACTGCGAGTTCGAAATCGCCCCAGCGGTTGGTGGCGAAAGCCAGTTTTCGGCCGTCGGGGGACCAGGCGGGGTGTTCGTCGATCGCGGGGTCGTTGGTGATTCGCTGCATGTTTTTGCCGTCCGGCGAAACTGTGTAGATCTCCTGGTTGCCGTCCCGCGTGGACGAGAACGCGATCCGTTTGCCGTCGGGGGACCAACTGGGATACTCCTCGTGAGAGAGCCCTTTGGAGACGGCGACAGGCTGCAGATTCTCGCCGTCGAGGTCGATCGTATAGACTTCCATGTCTCCCTGATTGGGGGAGGTCTTGTCAAACGCGAACACCAGCCGCTTCCCGTCGGGGGAGAAGTGGGCGTCGTACTCCGGATCGGTCCGTTTTGTGAGCCGTTTTTCCGTCTTGCCGTCGGCGGAGCGGAGGTAGAGAAAGATTGTCGCCCCCTTGTGGCGGGCATAACAGAGCCACTTGCCGTCGGGTGACCAGACGGGGCGCTGTTTGAGCAGGCCGTCATGCGTGAGCCGCTGCACGGCCGGTTCGCCCGCTTCGAGTGGAGCCGCAATTCCGACGAGATGAAGGAGAGATCCGCAGAGTACGGGAAAGAATCGATGAGCGAATGTCAGCATAATCGTGGTGCGCGGCTCGGTGTGAGCCTCGTCTCCCTTCACTTCTCGTTACGAAACTCCGGTTTCGTAACGGGGTTTCGCGAAGCTCTGCTTCGCATGCTGATCAATGTGACTTACGAGTTGGCCTCACTCTCTTCAGGCGACTCGAAGCTGGAGCTTCGAGAAAGTGGGTTCCCAAACTGGAGTTTGGGAACCAGTGAAGAGCGTTGGAGTTCGGGAACCGAAGAATGTTTGCAAACCGGCCTACACAAGTTCTTCGATCGGATTACCGAGCGGGGTGAGGCCTGAAGTCGTTAGCTGTGTGGTGCCGATGCCGATTTGTTCCAAGACCGTTGTGAACAGATCGGCGGGGGTGACCGGATTGCTGACGGGATGTTCGGCGTGTTTGTCGCTGGAGCCGACGACGTTGCCGCCGCGGACGCCGCCCCCTGCCACAAGGCCGGAATAACAATGGTGCCAGTGGTCGCGTCCCGATTTATGGTTGATTTTCGGCGTGCGGCCGAATTCGCCGACGGCGACGACGATCGTCTCCTTGAGCAGGCCGCGCTCGTCCATGTCGTCGAGCAGGGCAGTGAGCGACTGGTCGAGCATCCACGCGTGCCGTTCCTGGAACTGTTTGAAATTGCGATCGTGCATATCCCAGCCGCCGTCGCCGGTATCTTCGACCGGCTCCACGTGCGAGGACCAATTGACCTGCACAAATCGCGCGCCATGTTCGATCATCCGCCGCGCGAGCAGGCAGCATTGGCCGAAGCGGAAGCGGCCGTAACGGGTGCGAAGTTTGTCATCTTCACGCTCCAGATCAAAGACCTTTCGGGCGTCGGGAGCGGTCAGCAGCGAAAAGGCCTGCTGATAGAAGCTGTCAAGCTGCGCGATTTCAGACGATTCTTCCAGACGGCGGGATTGCCCTTCGAATGCGGCCAGCAAATCGCGGCGTGAGGAGAGCCCGTTGGTCGTCAAACCGTCGATGAGATCGAGCTGCGGGATTTTGACACCCGCTTCGGGGTCGTAATCGAGCCGGAACGGATCGTGCAGCGTGCCGAGCGTTCCGCCTCCTTCGCCGGCGATGCGGCGGTGGCCTTGATGCAAGTGTCCGCCCAGCGTGACGAACCGCGGCATGGTCGGATCGAAGCCCAAGAGCTTAGAGACGACCGCTCCGTGCGCCGGCCGCAAATCGCCGACGAGCGTCTGCCCGCCCAGGCTGATCGCGCCGGTTTTGTCGCCCGTCAGGCCAATCGTGCCGGCGATGCCGTGGTCGTTGGAATCGCAATGCAGCGAGCGGATGATTGAGTACTTGTCCGCACGGCGGGCGATTTGAGGCAGCATCTCGCAGATGTCGATGCCGGGCACATTGGTGGCGATCGGGCTGTACGGACCGCGATATTCGGTCGGAGCGTGCGGTTTGAGATCAAACGTGTCGAGATGGCTGGGCCCGCCCCACAGCCAGAGAAGAATCACCGATTTGGCCGCCGCGTCGGGACGAACCTCGGCGTTCGCTTCCAGCCGGAGCAAGTCGCCAAGTGAAAGCCCCAGCGCGCCCAGCGATCCAACGCGCAACAGTTCGCGGCGGGAGATCCCGGAGCAATGTTTGGTGCGTAATCGGCCGGCAGTGAGCATCTCGATCCTTGGTTCAGTGTTCCACTGCAATTGCGGAACGGACTGATCAATGTTCCTTTATGTTATTAGGATCGGCGATTAGAGGATGATCGTCAAGTGATTGTTGTCTGCGAAGAACTTGCGCAGCTGGGGCTGACGGACGAACGGTCGCGATTATCGGCGGCGGAAGACCGGGATGGGGAGTTTTCCCGCACTCCACGCTTCCGCTTCCTTGCTTTCCGCGGGAACGGAACGGATACGCACGCGGTATCCGTCGGACGGCGACCGGCTACCTCCCGGCATCACCTTGGTAACGTACTTCATCGGCAATCTGGCTTTCTTCTGCATCACCAAATCAGGGACGTGCCATTGGGCGTACATGCCTGCGCCGGTCTCCACCGTAACGACGAACGACAGCTTTCGGTAGGGCGAGAGATTCTGCAGAATTCCCTCAACTTCCAATTGCCCTGCTTGGTCCAGCCGGCGAACGGCGGTCAGTTTGACCTCTCCCATGCCTTCGGCGGTCTTTGACTTGCCCGCGACTTGATCCTCTCGCAATTGAACCCTCTGCCGCTTGAGGCCCGCTTCGAGCGTCGAACGGAATTCTTCTTGCAGCGACGCGATGTTACTGCCGAACGCGTCGCGGATGTCCGCCTCACGCTGTCCTTTCGGTTCCTCTTCTAACGGAAGTTTCTGCGCCAGCAACTTGACGTAGTTGAGGTATTGGCGTTTGTGCTTGGTGACCAGCAACCAGTGCAAGCCCCAGGCATTTCCGTAGGCCTCGCCGACCAGCACGTTGCCCAGAAAGATTCGGTCGTTCTCCAGCAATTTGTCCCACCTCAGTTCGCTTCCCTCAAGTACCTGCCGCGCATAGCGGCGGCTGATTTTGGTGGGGCCGATATTGATCCGCCCGTTGTTGGCTTCAAAACCGGTGGCGATGCCTTCGTCGAACCAGTTCGGAATCGGCGCCAGGCGTTGAAAGAAGTTGCGGTTGTAAACCTGCTGATGAATCGCCTCGTGCAACGGCACCTCATACGTCTGACATGTATGCAGGCGGATTGCCAGGTAATTGGTGCGGTCGGAATAAAACCCCGCCACAGTCTTGACGGTCGCCGGATTCGCGTTCGTCACGCGCGCCATATATTTGTCGAAGTCGTCGTCAGATTCAAAAATCAATAAGACGAGCGGATACTCCGGCTCCTTGGCGGGGATCCGCAATTCCTTCAGAAACCGCTTAAAACTGCGTGAGACTTTCTCCATAAAACCGGCGACCTTACGGAGAAAATTCTTGGCGCGGACCTCCGACGATTTGGGCAATTCGGATTGCAGGACCAATCCAATCACATACGGATCAGAAACATAACTGCGAAATCGCGCCGCTCCAAACTCGTCCTGCAAGAGCTTCGCCCCGTCGTCCGGCGTCAGCGGTTCAGGCCCGTCGGACCGTTCGTGCTTGATGATCGCAGCCTTTGAAATGATCCGGTACTCACCGTGCGGCAGCGCGATCAGATGAGCCTCATTAACCGTCCGCACCAGCTTGGCCGCCACCGTGACTTCCTCGCCCGTGCGGTCGCGATACTGAAAGACGTCGGCGCGCGCGAGTGATGTGGCAGAGACGAGCACGAGTGGAACGATGCAGAGCGTGCGCTGGAAAATCCACATTGATGAACGCCTCAGAAAAAGATACCGGCAAGCGGAGACTTGTCCACGCTGCGCAGCGTACCACAGCATTTCGGGCGATGCAAAGTGAATGCTGCCAATTGGTCGAGTTGACGCTATTTCGGCGATCCCGCATGATTGGGGGAACAGTTCCCTTTACACCTGTGATCGTCCCGATGTCCTTGGAATTCCTGAACCCCGCGTTGCTGTGGGGATTGGCTGCGACTGCAATCCCGGTCGTCGCGCATTTGCTGACGAAACGGCGATACGATGTCGTGGACTGGGGGGCGATGCAATTCCTGGATCTGGGCAAGCAGCGGCGGCGGCGGGTGCGTCTCGAGGAAATGCTGTTGCTGTTGTTACGGATGCTGCTGATTGGGCTGTTGGCATTTGCCCTGGCTCGACCGACAATCTCAGGAACCTGGTGGGGGGACACGATTTCGATGAACAATCGAGACGTGGTCTTCGTGATCGACGGTTCCTACAGCATGGAGCGTCGCAGCGGTGAACTGACGCTCCACGACCAGGCAAAGGCTCTGATCCGACGTCTCCTCAAGCGGAGTCAAACCGGCGACACGTTTGCGATCCTCGACGTCCGAGACAAGCCGCAGCCGGTGATCGGGAGGCCAACGCGCGACGTCCAGGCCGTCACGGAGAGCATCGATGAATTGCCCGGCCCGGCCGGTTCGTCCGACTTCGCTCAAGGCGTTGCACAGGCGCTCGAGATATTGGGAACGACCAGCCACGCTCGGCGGGACATTATCGTTCTCACCGACGGGCAGGCCCACGGTTGGCAGCTGGATGACAAACCGCAGTGGAGTGCCGTGGACGAATTGCGCAGCTTTCCGGCTGTCGAACCGCAAATCTGGGTCGTCAATCTCAGGCCGGCAACTTCCACGGAATCGGCGAACTACAGCCTGGGACCACTGAGTCTTTCACGGGAATCGGTGCCGGTCGGATTCCCAGTTCAAATCACGACAACCTTGACCTACAGCGGCGAAGTCGCAGGTAAAGGACGCATAATCCAACTGGAGGTGGATGGGCAGACGCTCGCGGAGAGCGCGGTGCAGTCTCCCACCCTCGATCCCGGCGGTCAGTTTATCGTGGATTTTGATTACACGTTCACGACGCCCGGTTCTCACGTCATCAGTGTCGTCATGCCGCCCGATGATGTCCCCGGCGACGATCGTGTAGAGGCGTCGATCACTGTGACTGATTCCCCCAGAGTCGTGCTGGTCGATGGCGATCCGCATCTCGATTCGACGCGGGGGGAGTTGTTCTTTGCTCAAGCAGCGCTGCAGGGTGACAGCGATCAGGCTCCGCTTGTCGACATACATGTAATCTCGCCCGGACAACTGAAACCCGGCGCTGTTGCTGAGGCGGATGTCGTTGTGTTGGCAAATGTGGACCGTTTCTCTCAAGATCAAGCAAACACGCTCACTGAATTTGTCGATGCGGGCGGCGGACTGCTGATTGCTCCGGGCCGAAATGTCGAGAGCGGCAATTACCAGCAGATGCTCGGCCAACTGCTGCCGGCGCAATTGGTCGAATTTCAGTCCGCAGAGAGCGGCGCCGCGGGAATTGACGTCAACAGGTTGCAGTTCCCCTGGCCGGTTGAGGATGCGGACCGCGCGGATTTCGCGGCGGTCCAGTTTCACGGTTATTGGCGGCTCGAACCCGATTCCGCGGCAACGGTGTTCGCTCGATTCTCAGACGCCGCCCCGCTGCTTGTCAGCGGAGACCACGGGCGCGGAAAGGCACTGCTGCTGGGAGTCCCGTTGGATGCCGACGCCGGGAACTTGCCCACCAAGTCGGCATATGTGACGTTGCTCTACGAGATGCTGTTCTATCTGGCCGAGGAGGCGCAGAATCGTCGGAACCATTCCGTGGGGGATCCGCTCGTTTGGGAAATACCAGACGCGGCGGCGTTGGATCAATACAGTCTCCAAGGCCCTGGAGGCGTCTCAGCCGATTTGCCGGTGAGCGGCCGACGGCCGGCGGTCCGTTTTGAGGAGACGGCGCTGCCGGGAGTCTATTCGATTCAGCGCACGCACACGACGCGCGGCGGCACCTCCGCGGTCGAGACGAAACATTTCGTCGTCGATTTTGACCGCGACGAAGCGGACCTTACCCCGCTGACCGCCGAGGAGCGCCAACAGCTCTCAGTGGATCACGGGATCAGCTTCGCCGTGTCGGCCGATGCGTTTGAGAACGAGTGGCGGACCGCCGTATCGCGGACGGAATTGTGGCCGCTGTTGTTGTTAATAGTGTTGGGACTACTGAACCTGGAAATCTGGCTGACCCGCCGCTTGGTACGTGGCGGGCACGCGGTGTTGGATAACACGCAGCCTTCAAAAGTGTAGGGTCCGCTGTGCGGACCACAACAATCCAATGGCGGCCCCATGCAGACGGCCCGCACAGCGGACCCTACCGTCGTTCTCCAACTGCTGGACCTGAAACTTGAATGTTGCCAAGAGTCAAATTAGGGGACGCGTTTGCCGTTTTTCCAAAACTGATCGAACGGGACGGCATCTTTGGGAATGCGGTCTTTGGTGGTGACGAATAAGACTTCAGGCTGTAAGACGAACATCACCTGCGGGTGTTGTTCCTGAATCGCTTGCAGGAGTGTGCCTAGCTTAATACCTTTCGCCTTAATACTGATGGGGGGATTATGCTTGTCGATTGCACCACCATCAATCACAACATTGAATCCATGAAGTGGTCCGAGATATCTCGCGACCTCACTCAACGGGACGTCTTGGACGTCGACAACCGTTTTCTCGTCGAGTTTTGCGCCCAAGTTTTCCAGGCGCTTCTGTTGGACGTGAACGGCTAGTTCCTTCGTCTTGAGTCGAAGTCGCTGCCGAAGTTTGACGAGGTCCGCTTCTTTATTTGTCAGCGGCGATCCGAGGAGATACGACAGCTTCGCTTTCAACACAGCGAACCGCGCCTGAGCACGAACGACTTCCATCTCCGCTTGCTGGTAATCTGCCGTGACCGATTCCATTTCTCGTGGGTTCTTAAGTGCCCCGACAAGATCTTGTGTCATAACTCGCTGCACTTCCTTCTGCTTCGAGTTCTTAAGCTCGACAGCTCCTGCCACCAGTTGCTTTTGCATTTCCCACGCTTGGCGCAATTCCATCACTTGTTGTATCACAGTCAGCCGTGTCCGGTTTAGCAGAGCCTCCGCTTCAGTGACTTTGCTCTGAGCCACGCGGATATCCGGATTATGTTCGAGTGCCTCATCCAGCAATACCGCCAGCGGCGGCAGCGCCTGTTCCTGCTGCGGTTTCTTCTTGGGTGTTGGTGAAACCGCCGGCTTCTGTGCACCGGCTTTCGACGGTGGTTGCTTTTCCTCTGCGGCTCCCGCCGGTTTGTCCTGCCCCCACAGCACGCCGCACTGCGAAACAAGGACTGTCCAACAAAACACGACGGCCAGCGCTTGCACGCACGATGAATTATCCCTGGTTATCCGCATGTTCGTTCTCCCGGTCATGGTCGAGCGCGAGGGCGCGGTACAGCCACGTCCCGTCGCTTGTTGATTGGTTGAGTTCCTCGGCGGTCGCGTAACGCAGCGCCATCTGGTAACAGCGCGTCGCCCCAGCCAAATCCTGCTCATCGAGCATGTAATAGTCGCCCAAATCCCGCAGTTGCTGAAACTTCGATTTTTTCTCGCCTGTTGGTCGCGGTACCTTCACCACGGCTGCTTCCGGCGATTGCGCCGGCTGCGGACGTGTGGTATCCGAAGGCGCGTCCGTTAATTCATCGGCAACCGTTTCGGGAGTCGATTCAATGGTCTGATCTTGCCCGAACGACCACACGGTCAATAACCCTGCCAAATAACATCCCGCACACGCCGCCACAATTGATGCCCGGCGGAGATGGCGGCGCCGCCGGATGATCCGCGTAGTTTCGTTGAGCAAACGTGCCCGTAAACCAGCCGAACAAGCTGCTGCTTCGGTATCGTGTGAATTCTGCATAGTTAGGTAGGGCAGGCTCCCGCCTGCCGCGATTTAGAAGAATTGTTCGTCTTGCTCATTTGTGGCAGGCGATCGGCCTGCCCTACGTTTAGTGGGTCAAGTCCTCACGTCCTGCACACTCTTTCCGGAGGGCGGCGCGGGCTCGGTTCAGCAGTGATTCCACTGCTTTGGGCGATTGTCGCAAACATGCCGCGATTTCGTCCACCGGCAATGCGTCGAGATATTTGGCCCGCAACACCTGTTCATAATGGCCGGGCAGCGCCGCGAGCGCTGCTGCGATCTGCTCTGCCTGTTCCCGATTTTCCAAAGCCGCTTCCGGCGGGTGGCTGATTGCCGTCTCGATGTCGATATCTTGGCCCGAATTCGTCTCGCTCCGGGATTTGCGAAATTGGTTGCGCAGCAGATTTGCCGCGATACCCCGCACCCAAGTCGGAAAGTTCCCCCGAGCGGGATCAAAACTCCGAATCCACCGCACGGCCGTCAGCCACGTCTCTTGTACAACTTCTTCGATAAGATGCGTCATCCCCGCGCACCGCCACTGTACGTATCGAGACACCGCGTCAAATGACTCTTCATAGAGCGTCCGCCATGCCTGCTCGTCGCCGGATAGTACGGCCCGGTGCAAAACCGATTCTCGCAGATAATTCTCGTCATGGGCCATCGCGGAGCGAGTTTCCGGTTTTAAGCGACAGGTTTAACTCTCTATTGTGGCGTTCTTCGGCGAACATTCGCACCTATTGAATCAATTGACGAAAAAACTCAAAAATGCTTGCCATTGCGGGCAACGCGTTTTTTCGTGTCCCTATAGGAACAACGCTCCCGTTACGCTATTCTCTGATGAAATGTCGGAGGGGTCGTTTTCACGGCTGCAAGCATGACGGAACGTCATTTCCGCAGAGTGGATGGCAACGGATAAACCGTATTTTGAACCGTCCGGCTCAGCCGGACCTACTCCGGGGAGCCGGAACCGTGGACTTTGACAGCCATCTCGAGAAAAGTCGGTTCGTAAAGACAAAAATTATTGCCACCGTCGGCCCGGCGAGCGAAGACGTCGAAACGATGCGCAAGCTGGTGGTGGCCGGCGTCGACTTGTTCCGGTTGAACTTCGCGCACGGCGAGTACGATTGGCTCGAAGGAATCGTCGCCCAAATTCGGCAGCTTTCGGAAGAACTCGAACGTCCGCTGGGAATCTTGGGCGACCTCTGCGGCCCGAAGATCCGGTTGGGCGAGTTGCCCAACGACGTGCTTCACTGCCAGGCGGGTGAAACTTATGAATTTGCGCGCGAGACCAGCGCCGAGTTTCCCAAACGTTTGACCTGTACATATGCGGAATTGGTTGACGATTTGCAAGTAGGCGACCCCGTATTGTTGGCGGACGGCACGGTCACGATGCGGGTGAGGGAAAAGTTCGCCGAGGAGGGGCGGGTGGCTTGTGTGGTTGAGCAGCCGGGAGATATTCGCAGCAAACAAGGTCTCAACCTGCCCGGAGTGAAACTCAGCACACCCAGCCTAACGCCCAAGGATCTGGAAGACTTGGCCTGGGCCGTCGCGCACGAGGTCGACTACGTCGGGCTCAGTTTTGTCCGCAGTGCCGACGACGTCATCCTGTTGAGACAAACGATTGAATCGCATCAGCCAAAAACGGCGCCGCACATCGTTTCCAAGATCGAAAAAATTGAGGCGATCAATGATTTAGAGCGAATCTTGGAAGCGACCGATGCCGTGATGGTTGCCCGCGGCGACCTGGGCGTGGAGGTTAATATCGCGCAGGTCCCGGTCTTCCAAAAGCGAATTATCCGGCTGTGCAATCAACACCGGATTCCCGTGATCACAGCGACCCAGATGCTGGACAGTATGGAACGCAACAGCCGGCCGACGCGGGCGGAGGCGACCGATGTCGCCAACGCAGTGTTGGATGGCAGTGACGTGGTGATGCTCTCGGGCGAGACCGCCATCGGCCTATATCCGGTCGATGCGGTGATCACCATGAGCCGCATTGCGCACGAGGCGGAACGGTTGGTCAAATTCGGCGCCGATACAGATTCGATGAGCAGCCCGCGCACTCGGGCGCTGGCGGTGACCGAAGCGGTCACTATCGGCGCGGGCGAGGCCGCCGAACACTTGGATGCGGATCTCATCGTCGTGGCGACGCACAGCGGCCGCACGGCGATGGCGGTTTCCAAACAGCGAAACAAGGTGGCCATTCTGGGACTGAGCGACCGTCCCGACACAGCGCGGCGAATGAATCTGTACTGGGGTGTTACGCCGCTCTGCACCGATGTGGTCCATCAAGATCCGCGTAAGATTATGGAGATGGTGGTCGCTTGGGGACGGCGGAACTTGGTGATTTCGTCCGGTGACAAATTGGTGTTGGTGGCCAGCACCGATTGGGCGGCCAGGGGGCACGACCTGATGCTGGTGCACATTGTCCCGTGATGCATGCGGTCGCGTGCTATTCGCGTTCAGTTGAGTTTCGGGTATACTCCTGGCCGCGCCGCACGATGTGGATGCCGCAATTTTCCCCGACACAAAACCGACCTGCATGAAATACGCCCTGATCATTCCCGATGGTTGCGCCGACGAACCTCAACAGAGTTTAAACGGCCGGACGCCCCTGCAGGCCGCACGGACGCCCCACATGGACGCCATTGCCGCGGCAGGAGTTGTGGGACGCAGCGACAATGTGCCCCCCTCGCTTCCCTCCGGCAGCGACGTGGCGACGATGAACTTGTTCGGTTACGACGCGCTCAAATACCACACCGGCCGCGCGCCGCTGGAAGCGGCGGCGCAGGGAATTACACTCGGCGCTGACGACTGGGCGGTCCGCTGCAATCTGGTCACAATTGCCGACGGCAATATGGTCAGCTTCACGGCCGGACAAATCCCAAGTTCGCTTGGCGGACACTTGCTAGATTGCATGCAGCAGGAATGTGGAAGCAAGCAGTGGGAGTTTCATGCCGGAGTCAGTTACCGCAATTTGCTGATTTATCGTTCGTCCGGTGCCGACGCTCCCTTTGCGGCCGATACGACCACGTATCCGCCTCACGATCTCACCGACGGTCCGGTCGCAGAGTTTCTACCCGCCGGTCCTGGTTCCGATATTCTGCGGCGTTTTATGGATCAAAGTGAGGAGTTGTTTGCCGCCGACGAACAGAATCAGGCTCGCGCGGCCGCCGGAGAATTGGCTGCGAGTTCGATTTGGTTGTGGGGTCAAGGAAGCCGTCCGGCACTCGAACCCTTCCAGGAGCGATATGGTAAGACCGCGGCCGTGATAACGGCGGTCGATTTGTTGCGGGGAATCGGTCAGTTGCTTGGCTGGCAGATCATCGAAGTTCCCGGCGCGACGGGCTATCTGGACACCGATTATGCCGGCAAGGGCCGGGCGGCAATCGAAACGCTCAATGACGTTGATTTCGTCGTCGTGCATGTCGAAGCGAGTGACGAAGCATCCCATGAGGGCGACGCTGCCGCGAAGGTCGAAGCGCTTGAACAGATCGACACCAATATCGTCGGTCCGCTCCATGACCATTTGAAAGCAACCGGGGATCATCGAATTCTCGTCTCGCCGGACCATCCCACGTTTTTGAGAACCAAGACGCACGCACACGGCTTTGTGCCGTTTGCGATTTCCGGATCACAAGTCAGCCCCGATGCGTCGGAAAGCTATGACGAGGCGACCGCCAACCAGTCGGCGATTTCCTATCCAGAAGGCTGGCGGTTAATGAGCGACTTCTTGGAGAGGCCGTTCCCCTAAGATTGAAGTCAGGTAGGGCAGGCTCCCGCCTGCCGCCTTGGTTTTTGGTGTTCAATAGGAATCGTGGAACATGGAATCGATCGCGAACTGAGTACTCTAATTGACCCGACTCTGCCGAGCCGATATATTAACAATGATTGATGGGTCAGTCCGCACTCGCTCAAAATATGGCCGTTACTGCCGTTGAAGGATCACACATGAATGTTTTCAGCTCGTTTTCGCACGATTGCTGCAACATCTCGCGGCGGACGGTCTTGCATGCCGGTTTGGCGGGGCTGGGGGCAGCGACGTTGCCGCAACTGTTAATGCAGCGTGCAGCGGCTGGTGAATCGCAGCGGAAGACGGCGGTGATCTTTATCGAGTTGGCCGGCGGACCAACGCAGTTTGAGACCTATGACCCCAAACCACTCGCGCCCAAAGAATATCGCGGTCCGATTGGGACGGTCCAGACGTTGGAGCCTGGGGTGCTGTTCAGTGAAAAGTTGGTAGAACAGGCCAAGATTCTCGACAAACTGACGGTCATTCGATCGATTCATCATTCCAAGAATAGCCACGATCCATCGAGCCACCTGTCTCAGACGGGTTACTACAAGACCGGTCCCAAAGGCGGACCAAATCAGATGCCCAGTTTTGGCTCGGTGATCAGCAAGGTGCGGGGCGCCAATAACGAGTCGCTGCCCGCCTACGTGGCGATTCCCCGGACGATGCGCAACGGCGGCTCCGCCCACTTGGGCAAGGGCTGCAACGCATTTGAAACGATCGAGGATCCAGCCAAGAAGAACTTCAAAGTCCGCAACCTCGCACTGACCCGCGGACTCGACGTCGAGCGGCTCGGCGACCGGCAGGGATTGCTCAAAGCGCTCGATGACGATCGCCGGCTGATGGATCTCGACGGTTCGTCGGAGGCGATCGACCAATTCACGGCTCAGGCATTCGACATGATCGCGGGGACCGACGCGCGGATCGCGTTCGACATCACTCGCGAGTCCCACAAACTTCGCGACGAATACGGCCGCACCAGCGCGGGCCAAGGGATGCTCCTGGCACGCCGCTTGGTTGAAGCGGGCGTGACCTGCGTCACGGTCCGCAACACCGGCTGGGACGATCACACCTCGATGGTCAAACGGATGCGAAAACGGACTCCGGAATACGACCGCGCCGCTGCGGCGCTGGTGCGGGATCTCTACGATCGCGGCATGCAGCAAGACGTGTTGGTGGTGGCGATGGGAGAATTCGGCCGCACGCCGCGTTTCAACCGCAAAGCAGGCCGCGACCATTGGGGCGCTGTGATGAGCGTCATGCTCGCCGGCGGCGGTCTGCAACCGGGCGTTTTGGGGTCGTCCAACTCACGCGGCGAAGTTCCCGCCACCAGCCCCTACCGGCCGGAAAACGTCCTGGCAATGCTCTACCGCCATCTGGGCATCGACCCGTCGCGAACATTCGACGATTTTACCGGCCGCCCGCGCTATGTGCTGGAACGGCGCGAGTTGATCCGCGAATTGGTGTAGTCCCCGCTGGGCTGGACGCGAGGCAGCTTGCACTGCGGTCAGGGGAGTCGTTGTTGCCCCGACCGGCTTCCAGAGACAACTTGCTTCAGACGTTGCAAACTTTCCCCGCCGCAATCTTTCCTCGCGCTGCGGTTCCTGCTAAGTTGAGTGCTTTCACGCGCAGGCCGCAAAATCACTCAAGCAAACGGAAACTCGACCGTGACCGGACCCGATTTCTCCAAGGCGGAATTGTTGCCCGTGATCGCCCAGGATGAGGCGACCGGGGACGTATTGATGTTGGCCTATATGAACGAAGAGGCGTATCAGGAAACGCTCAAGACCGGCCGGGTCTGCTATTTCAGCCGCAGCCGCAACAAACTGTGGCGCAAGGGAGAGGAGAGCGGCAACGTGCAGGAGGTGAGAGGGATTTACGTCGACTGTGACGCCGACACCTTGCTGGTGAAGGTGAATCAGATCGGCGGCGCCGCCTGTCACGAGGGATATCGGAGCTGTTTTTTCCGAAAAGTTGACGAGAGTGATGACGGATTTGAGACGGTCGGCGAGCGCGTGTTTGATCCGAAGGACGTTTACAAAAAGAACTGAGAGTAATGGCAGACAAGATTCTAAAACTTGGGATTCCAGCCGGCAGCCTCAAAGACGCGACGGGCGAGTTGTTCAAACAGGCGGGCTATAACATTAAGTTCTCGTCGCGTTCCTATTATCCGGAGATCGACGATCCGGAGATCGAATGCCTATTGATCCGCGCGCAGGAGATGGCGCGTTACGTCGAGCAAGGTCTGCTTGATGCGGGGATTACCGGACACGATTGGGTGGTCGAAAACAACGCCGACGTGACGGAGATCTGCGAACTGATGTTCTCCAAGGCGAGCCGCCGCCCGGTGCGGTGGGTGCTCTGCGTCCCCAACGATTCGCCGGTGCAGAAAGTCGAGGATCTCGAAGGCAAGCGAATCGCCACGGAAGTGGTCGAGTTGACGAGAGCGTTTTTCGCTAAGCACAACACGAACGTCAAAGTTGAATTCTCCTGGGGGGCGACCGAAGTCAAACCGCCCAAGCTGGCCGATGCGATTGTGGAAGTGACCGAAACGGGATCGTCGTTGCGCGCCAACGACCTCCGCATCGTGGCCGAAGTGCTGCAGAGCACGACGCGATTAATCGCCAACAACGATTCGGTATCCGATTCGTGGAAAAAGACCAAGATCGACAACATCGCCCTCATGCTCCAATCGTGCCTCGCCGCGGAGGGCAAGGTCGGCTTGATGATGAACGTCTCGCGTTCGAATCTGGAGACCGTGCTGGAAACGCTGCCTGCGCTGCAAAAGCCGACGGTGGCGTCCCTGTCCGATCCTGATTGGGTGGCGGTGACGACGATCGTCGACGAGTCGTTCGTGCGGGTGATCGTCCCGCAATTGCGCGAAGCGGGTGCGCAGGGGTTGGTGGAGTTTCCGATCAATAAGATTATTGATTGAGGATTCGGTAGGTCATGCTGTGCATGACGCCTCTTAACGCGCTGTCTGCCCGGCACATCGTGATGCACAGCATCACCTACGGTCTTGGCCAATGTCCATTACTCTATTCAAGCTCGGCGGCAGCCTGTTGGAAATGCCCGACCTCGCCGCGCGGTTGGAGGGGGTGTTGCGGCAGCGCGCCCCAACCGTGCCGCTGATTGTCGTCGGCGGCGGAGCGGCGGCAGACCTGGTCCGCCGCTGGGACGAGATTCATGATCTGACGTCGGACCAATCACACTGGTTGGCGGTGACGTCATTGAAGCTCAACGATGCGCTCGTCCGCGAGTTACTGCCGCAATGTGAGTCTGTCGCAACGATGGAAGAACTTGCCAAAGTCCGCAACTCTGGACGCCTGCCGCTGCTCGATACGGAGGCGTTTTTACGGGCTGATGAAGCCAGCGGCGACGCGTTGCCGCACAATTGGAACGTGACCAGTGACAGCATCGCGGCCCGCGCCGCGATTTGCTTCCAGGCGGACGAACTCGTGCTCATCAAATCCGTCCCGCTCCCGGAAATGGCCGACGTCGCTGCAGCGGAAGGCTCAGGATTGGTCGATCCGCATTTCCGGCAGCTCGCCTCGCAAATCTCAAACGTCAGTTGGTGCGATCTCCGCGCGGGCGGCGATCCGTTGATCGTCCCGTGGCTCAAGACCGGCCGGCTTATTGCTGAAACTGAAACGAGTACAAGTCGCCGTCGCTAAGCACGAACCGCAAGCGGATCGGTTTGCCGGCGAGCTTGCCGAGATCACTACCGTTTTGCCACGAGATCGTTTGATCAAGCGTGTCGCCGAAATACTCCTGACAGTCTGCCAACGAAAAACCTGGAATTGGCTTGCCGTCGGCGTCTTGAATCTCGACGCGCAGATTGCCGGCGGCAGACGTTGCGTAGTTCACGACCAGTTTGTTGCCTTTGAACGTCAGCGGTTTGGTGATCACTTCGCCGCCGCTGAGCGGGGCTTGAACGGAGACAAAACCGTCGACGCGCACCGAATATCGCCGCATCAACGTCTCGCCGTCGCGCCACGAGCCTTCGCTGAGATAGAATGAGATCTCGCGCGGCCCGTCGCTGGGATCGGGTTTGGTCTCAACCAGTCCATAACACTGATAATTGTCGCCGTAGATCCAGCGTCCCGCTTGTTGCGGTCCGGGGCGAAAAAATGCTTCATCCCAGCGGCGAAACGAAACGCCGTCGCGGCTGGTCATGAACAGTCCGTCGGTCAAGTCGGACCCGACACGGGCGTATGCTTTCGTCAACTTGGCCCGTAGCTCCACTGGATCGAGATTGCGTCCGTGCTCGGTCATCTTGCGGGCGACGTACCGTGTGGGAAATCCGACGAGCAAGTGCGGCGCCCGATAGTAGGGCAAGATGCCGTTGGTATACATCTGCTGCGGCGGCGAGTCGGGATACGCCAGCGGCTGCGGTTTGCTCCAGGTTTTGAAGTCGTCGGAATAGGTCACGGCGATCGAACGGAGACCCTTGAATTTGCCTTCCGAAAAGTAGCGGATATACATCGCATACTTGCCGCGGGCCGGGTCCCATAAAGCGGTGTTGTGCGAATCGAACGCCCCCTCCGTAAAGATCGGCTCTTCGCTGACCTGTTTCCAATGGATGCCGTCGGCGGAATGAAAGGCGTGCAAGCCGGAGTTGACGTTACCGCCGACAGCCTTGTACCGCGCTTCGGGCGCGGCCGCCGGATTGGTGTCGATAAACGGCCCGAAGTTGTGCACGCCGACGCCGCGCCAAATGATGTTGTTAATCTTGGCGCCGGGCCAGTCGAAGAGTTGCAGCTTGGGCTTCGTCCAGTGAATTCCGTCGTCGCTTTCGGCGTAGCAAGTGACCTCGCTTTGCGCTTGTCGCAGGCCCTTGTCGTCGTAGACGTACTTGTGGCCGCGGTAATACATGCGGTAGACGTCGCCATCTTTGAGAACGGTGGGGTAACCGCTGGCATTGCCTTCCCACGGTTCGTCGTGAACGATCGCGACCTCGCGCGCCGTCGGCGAATGCAGCCGCAATTCCGCTTTGCCTTTGAGTTGGTCAATCAAGTGGCGATCAAACAACGGTTCCAATCGCGAACCGATATCGATCGGTTCCGCCGCCCGAGAGGCTTGCGGCGACACAAGCACGATGCAAACGATTATAGAAACGAAAACAAATTTCATTGCGTCAGCTTTCTATGATTTTTTGTTGCGTTGCTCCGCGGACGACCGGGCGCCACATCCAGCTCTGTTGTTCGGCAGTGGCAGTCGTTCCCAGAATCGACGACAGCGACAATCCGGCCACAATCGTGGCCAGCCAGGAGGCGGGCACAACCAGGTGCGTGGAGAAGGGGAGTCCAAACAGTTCTTCGCTGTAACTCGTGCAGACTCCCACCAGCTCGCCGATGATGACCGCGGGCAGCACTGATCTCGCCGTCGCGCGGCGGGAAAACATGCCCAACACAAACAGCGCCCCCAGCGGGCCCAAGAACATATTGAAGCCTTTTTGACACAAGGTGATGATGTCGGTTCCCTTCGAGGCGTGAAATAAGCCGATCGTGCAGATCACGACCACCACGCCGATTGTCGCTGTCACCATCCGCGCCAATTTGAGTTCACTGGTGATCTCCGATCCTTCCGGGTAGAGCCGGCGAAAGAAATCGACGGTGAAAATCGTCGAGACCGAGTTCGATCCCGAATCGATCGTCGACATCGCCGCAGCAAATAGTGCCGCAACGACCATGCCGCGCAGGCCGGAGGGAATGTAGTAGCTGATGAACTGCGGGAACATCGCGTCCTGTGCCGCCCGGACATCTTTGAGTTCGTTGGATTCCAAGTTGGCGACCGCCGGCAGATTGTGCGTCTCGATGAAATACATGATCGACATGCCGACCGCTGCCAGAATCACTCCCAGAGCGAAGCTGGAGAGTGCGCTCACCAGATAGCTCCGCCGCGCGGCCCAGACGTCCTTGACCGAAAAATAACGCTGCAGTGCCACTTGATTCGCGCCGTGCGTGCAGATGAACCAAAAGCACATCCCGATCGCAATGAAGGCGACGTTCGACCGGTCGCCGACGTCGAAGCTATACCACTCCACCGCTTCGTGCTTGTATTGCTGAGTGTGCGCCAGCCAGTCGGAGACTCCCGAATCGGTTTTGGCCGCGACCACACCCATTGTGAGAAAGGCGCCGCCGATCAGAATGAAGAACTGAATCACGTCCGTCCAGACAACGGCGCGGATGCCGCCCAACGTCGTATACAGGACCGAAAACATCCCCACGGCGATGATGATCACATGCAGATCGGTTTCACTGGCGCCGGCATTTTCGTTCTCAGTTTCCGCCGCTAGCAGGCCGAACCGGCTCTCCAAATTCAAATCCGCAATTTCGCCCATCGCCTTCGATGCGGTCAGTACCACAACCGCCATCCAGCCGAAAATCAACAACAAACAGATGACCGCTGCCGTCGCCCGCGTGGCATAGTTGAAGCGAACCTCCAGATATTCATACGCGCTCGTCAGTTTGAGCCGCATGAAGAACGGAATCCAGAGAAACCAGACGACAACCAGCACCACGGGAATCGAGAGTTGGCGGGTGAGAAAACCGATACCAGTGCGAAACATCTCGCCCGGCATGCCCAGATAAGTGATGGTCGAGAGCAGCGAGGCCAAGATGCTGATGCCGACCGCCCAGGCGGGCATGTTGCGGCCGCCGACGAAGAAGTCGTCCGTCGATTTCTGCCGCCGCGCAATCGTAATTCCCATGAGCAGCATGCCCGCCAGATAGAGTCCCACGACGACAGAATCCAGTGCGGTCAGTCCGCCGGCAGGCAAGCTGGTCTCTGTGAGCATGAGGGGCATGGGCAAAACTCTCCGAAATGTCTGAACAAAGCTGCGAAGATTATTGTAACCGCAGCAGATTCGCTTAAGTAGCGTTGCCGCGATTTGTCCCGGCCGGATTGATACTACGATTCAACAGTGTGGCTGTTACGAGCGCCTTGATTCCCACCGCGTCGATGCGCAACAATTCAGGATGACACGTCTTCCGATAACCAAGCCTCGAAAGAGTTGATTCCATGCAGGATAGAACGGTACTCGCCACTTGCCTCTTCGTTGCCTTTTGTTCTTGGCCGTGCACGTTGCTCAGCGCGGCCGATCAGCCGCCCAACGTGGTGGTCATCATCACCGACGACCAGGGTTGGGGCGACTTGAGTCTGCACGGCAACCAGAACATCCGCACACCGAACATCGACGCGCTGGCAAACGCCGGGGCCGCCTTTGACCGGTTCTACGTCTCGCCGGTCTGTGCGCCGACGCGGGCCAGTTTGCTGACCGGGCGGTACTATCTGCGCACTGGCGTGCTGGGCGTCACGCGTGGTCAAGAGCGAATGAATCTTGACGAGGTCACGTTTGCCGATCTGTTCAAGGCGAACGGTTACGCGACCGGCGGGTTCGGAAAATGGCACAACGGCTCGCAGTATCCGTATCATCCCAATGGACGCGGCTTCGATGAATTCTACGGTTTCACCTGCGGGCATTGGGCGAACTATTTCGACACACTGTTGGATCACAACGGCAAGGAGGTCCGCGGCCAGGGTTACATCAACGACGATTTTACGAGTAAGGCGATTGAGTTTATCGAGACGAACCATAGCCGGCCGTTTTTATGTTATCTGGCCTACAACACGCCGCACACGCCGTTTCAGGTGCCGGACAAGGAGTTCGACCGGGTCAAGGATCGCGGATTGTCGATGTTCCATCGCGACCGCAAACGTGAGAAGGATCTGGAGACCGTCTCGGCACTCGCGATGTGCGAGAACATTGACTTGAACGTGGGACGGCTGCTGGCAAAGCTTGACGAACACAAGCTCGCGGAGAACACGATCGTGATGTACCTCTCCGATAACGGGCCGAACACCTGGCGATGGAATGGCGGGATGAAGGGCAAAAAGGGCGCAGTTGACGAGGGGGGCGTCCGTTCACCATTTTTCGTCCGCTGGCCAAAGAAGATTCGTCCGGGCACCAAGATCGACCGCATCGCCGCGCATATTGACGTGCTGCCCACGCTGGTTGAGTTAACCGGAATCGATCCGGCAAAATCCGCGCGACGCCACAAGCCGCTCGACGGCGTCAGTTTGCAGCCGCTATTGACGGGGGAGTCCAAAAAGTGGCCGGAGCGGACGCTGTTTTCGACGTTTCGCGGCCGCGCCAGTCTGAGAACCGAGCAATACCGCGCCGATGCCAAATCACTGTTCGACATGCACACCGATCCGCAGCAGCGGAAGAATCTCGCGAATCGGGAGCAAGAGACGCACCAAGAACTAGCGGGCGTGCTCAAGAAGTGGATGGCACAGTGGCCGCAAGCCTCGCCGCGCGGCCCAGACCCCCGGCCTTATCCGGTTGGGGCGCGGCGGACGCCTCCGACGGTACTGCCGGCGCAGGACTGCCAGTTTCACGGCTCCGGGCTCCGCTACAGCGCTCCACCGCCGAACGCCTCTTGGATGGACGGCTGGACGAGTGCGGCGGCATATCCCTACTGGAATGTCGACGTGATCAATCCAGGGGAGTACGAAGTGATCCTCAAATTTACCTGCGGCCAGGATGCTGTGGGAACCGAGTTAGAAGCTACATTTGGGGATCAGCGGGTCTCCGGCCGAATTGAAGAGGCATTCGATCCTGCTCTCATCGAGAGTCCGGACCGCGTTCCGCGTAAAGAATCGTACGAAAAGCCGTTTAGGAGAATGAGTCTCGGTAAAATCTCCCTCCGCCGCGGGCAAGGTCCGTTAAAACTGCGGGCTTTGCGGCAAACTGGAAAAGAGGTCATTGATTTGCGGGCCGTCGAATTGCGTCGGCTTTGATCACCAGTTCTGACCTGCGCAATTTGACGTGTCGACCTCGTTCCGGAGGTGGGGTTTGCCTTTCCTTGCCATGTGGCGCACAATTAACAGCGGACCGGACCTCCCTGCAGCCCTCGTCCTGCGTTCGTAGATAGCGGCATGAGCGAAATCCCCCAAAAACAACGAGAGCACCCGGTCAGGCGTCGCTTCCAACCGGCTTCAGACGTGCAGCTTCTTCCAGCTGCAACCGCGGCCCCACCCGCTGGCGGAGCGCATCACACGTTTTGGGAAAGAGTCGTTGCACGCCTTAAGAATTTTGGAGATGAATTTTACAAGGGGCGAAGCGGATGGGGCGCGTCGCTAATTTTGCACGCGGCGCTCTTGCTGTGCTTGTATGGGATCATCATCGGGATCGAGACGCGGCCGGATTCGCTGAGCATCGATACCGTGATCGCGGAGAAAGCCGGCGAGCAGCCGTTTGACAATTTGCTCGAAGATTCGCTGCTCGATTCCGTTGAGCTGGAACTTCCGCAAGAGTCGGTGATGTCGGCCGACCAGGAGTTTCCACTTGATCCGACCGATGATTTCGTTTCGTCGAACGAGAAAGGTCTGGAGCTGGGAGATTCGGACGGGGGTGAAAAGTCGGGCGGCCGGGCCGGTTTTTTCGGCGCGTCGGCCGCTGGCGAATCATTTGTGTTTATCGTCGACAGTTCCGGCAGCATGACGGGAAAACGATTCGACCGGGCGAAGCGCGAACTATTTCGATCGATCCGAAACCTGAGCTCGCGGCAAAGTTTTCACGTGGTATTTTTCAATAGCGACTCATACCCCATGTACGCGCCCCGCGAGGAAGTGGGACTGGTCGCCGCCAACTCTCAAAACATTAAGAAAGTGCGGCGGTGGATCCGGAGACAACAACCGGGATCCACGACTAATCCGATCGGCGCGATCGAATTGGCGCTGCGACTAAAGCCGTCGGTCATTTTTCTGCTTTCGGACGGCGAATTCGATACACCTGTCCGCAGCCGGCAGGCCGCTCTGGACGGCAATACGTCCGGCACAATCATCCACACGATCGCACTGATTTCGCGCGACGGAGAGGAAACTCTCAAAACGATTGCCGACGATCACGGCGGGACTTATCGTTTCGTACGATGATCCGCACTCTTCTCCTTGGCAGCGGAAGTGCATCTGCCATCATCCCGAGCCTCTTCCACCCCGATTGAATTTCCCGCCGGCGTTTGTTAACTGAGCGATATGAACAAGAATGACGAAGCTCCTTCCCAGCAGCCGGATGTGATCGCGCAGCTGATTGGGCAACAAATTATAATCGACGTGACCAGTCCATACGTCTATGCGGGGACACTGTGCGAGGAGGACCATCGCTACTTAGTCCTCGAAAACGCCGATGTTCACGACCTTCGCGATACCAATACGACCCGCGAATTGTATGTACTGGACACCCGGCGCTACGGAATCCGCACCAATCGGCAACGCGTGCTCGTGCAGCGCAGCGAAATCGTCAGCATCTCCGCGTTGGACGACGTGTTGGCATGAGGCTCTACGGCGCGCTGCCGGCATGAGCGCGGTCCGGTTACTTTGACTCGACCGGTACGGGAGATAGGATCTTGTCAATCAAGACCTCCATTCCGTCGCGGAGCCGCTCGTTGCCGCGCACGACGACGAACTGATCCTTCGCCAATTCGGCGTCGACTTGGATCCATTCCCCCTGCGAAACTCCGAGCCGCACGGACACGCTCTTGACGGTCCCCCGCCGCGAATCTTGAGGATGTTGCTTCACGACGAATACCACTGGTGACTCGCCGTCCTCCAGGACGAGGGCGTCCTTGAGGAGCAACGCCACGCTACGCGTTCGCGCGGTGGGCAATTGCACGTCGGCCAGCATTCCCGATTTCAGCAGCGGTCCCCCTTTTCCAATTTGATTGTTCACGCGAACCTTTACGGGAATCGACCGCGAGAGTTCGTCGGCTTGCGGCACAATGATCGCGACTTGGCCGACAAACCTCCGGTCGGGCAGGGCCGGCAGTGTCACGGGGACTTCAGCCCCCAGTTCCAGCCCGGCGATATATTTGCTGAGCACGCCCACGCGGACGTCAACCTCGCTCAGCTGCACGATATCCGCGACCGGATCTCCCTCAGCAATCCATTCGCCCACTTCGGTATGCTCGGCCGTCACATAGCCGTCAAATGGAGCAACGATCGTGTGTCGGCGGATACGTTCTTTAATCAGGTTGACCGTCTCCGACTGCATCAGTAACTGTGCCTCGGCCTGAGCGATTTTCTCTTTTCTCGGACCGAGTGACGTTAAGGCATGCGCGGCCTGCGATTCGAGTTTCAGTTGGCTGGCCTGCTCCGCAGCGGCCCGCGCCTCGCGCAGTTGTTCCTCCGTGACCGTCCGATTCTTCTGAAACAAAGTCAGCATACGCTCGTACTTAAAGGTTAGATAGTCCTGCGATGCCAGAGCGGACTGCAATCGAGCTTTCGATTGCGCAATCTCTTCCGGGCGCGATCCGTTTTTCAGCTCCGCGAGTTCTTCGCTCCGCAGTCGCAGCTCCGCCTCAGCCGCGGCCAGCTCGATTTCAAGCGTCTCCGTCCGGAGGACGGCAAGGGGTTGCTTCTCCTTAACTTGGTCGCCTTCGTTGACCAGGAATTTCAGCACGCGGCCGTCAACGGCACTGCCGACGACACTTGTGCGGCGCGGAACGATCGTCCCGACGAAAGATTGGCGAACGGTCACCTCTCGTTCGACGACCTTGGACACGATAACAGGACTCGCCTTTGGGGATGGGTCAGCTGCGATGCTTTTCCCACAGACAATACATGCGCAGACCCCAAATATTATGGCGGCGCTTGGTTTCAGCATTTTTGCCTCCTTCATTGTGCAACGATGTTCTTGCCATTGTAACGCCGCGCCCTGCGGAAATGCATCAACATCTCTCGGCGGAGTGCGAAAGAATCGGCGGAATCAGGACAATCCGCACGCGGATGAAGGCGGCATGGTAGCGCGGACCGAAGATCCGGGACAGACAAGCGTGGATTGATGTGATTGCTCGCGGTGCCAAGATCAACTCGCCGTTAAACGAAGAGTTGTCTATACTAGGCCGAAGAAAGCATAGCGGAACGAGTTGTAACCCGAATCTGCGCCGTCCAAGCGCCAGGCCGGTACGCCTTAAGCCAACGATTCCGCGTGCCGGGACTATTTTGACGTTCACAGCGCTGGTCGATATGATCGTCGTGCGGCCGGCCGCATGAACCGATAGAGAACACAGTCTTTTCACGGAAATGTCAGGCATCAGCTAGTTCAGGGCGGCACTTTATGGGTCATCGCTACTTCAAACGATTTCGCATGGAGATCGATTTGACGCGACTCTCCCCTGATGAGACGCCGCTGCCTTCGGGCTACGTCTGGTCCGCCTGGGATTCGAGTCTGACATCGAGGCACGCACAAGCGAAGTTCGCGAGTTTTCATCGCGAAATCGATGCTCTCGTGTTTCCGTGTCTGAGCAGTTATTCGGGTTGCCGCCGTCTGATGCGGGAGATCGCCCGTCGCGACTCATTCCTTCCGGAAGCGACATGGCTGCTCTCCCACCTGGGAAGCCCGGACGATGATCCACGCGATTGCGGCACAATTCAAGGCTTGGCTCAACAAGGCCACGTCGGCTCGATTCAAAATGTGGGGATCGCGCCGGAACATCGCGGATGTGGATTGGGACGAGCACTGGTGCTCAAAGCGTTAGCGGGATTTCGCCACGCCCGAATGCGCCGCGTCTATCTGGAAGTCACCGCCGAGAACGAACCCGCGGTGGAACTCTATCGGTCGATCGGGTTTCGGCTGACCCGTACGTTGTACAAGGCAGTAGAGATTCAACCCTCTTCGGTGTCGTAGCACGTCCACGACCACTTCGCAGCCAATTCAGAGTCAGCGGTCGGCACGTTTGCAATCTCCGGCAGCAGCCGGACTAGGCGGAAAGGATTTGACCGAACTTATGCCAGCTCAACAGATCAAGACCTTCGAGTTGCCCAACGGACTGACGCTGGTAGTGGAACGGATGCCCGAAGTCCGGTCGGCTGCATTCTCCCTGCTGATTCCCGCGGGTAACGTCTACGATCCCCCCGGCCAGGAGGGATGTGCCGCCGTCTTGAGCGACCTGATCACGCGCGGTGCCGGAGAGCGCGACAGCAAACAATTGGCATTCGATTTGGACAACCTCGGCCTGCAGCGGAACGAAACCGTCTCCAGCAGTCACATCGGACTGGGCGGCGCAACCGTTGCTGATCGACTGCCCGAAGTGCTCCGCATTTACGCCGACATCGTCTTGCGGCCCGTGCTGCCGGAGAATCAATTTGATGCGGCCCGCGCCGGTGTTGAACAGGCGCTGCGATCGATTGAAGACGAGCCGCGTCAGAAAGCGATGCTCGAATTGCGACGTCGCTGTTATCCGCATCCCTGGGGATTGCCGAGCGACGGCAGCATGGAGGGGCTCGCGCAGTTGACTGCTCAGACGGTCCACGAACATTATCAACAATGTTTTCGTCCGGATGCGTCAATCTTAGGAATCGCCGGGAACGTCGATTTCGACGAAATCCACCACCTCGTCAAAGAATGTTTCAATGGATGGGCATGCCGCCCCGAGCCGGTTTATGAGACCGGCGAATGCGGACCGCAAACGGACCATCTCGAACATGATTCGACTCAGACGCACATCGGCGTGGCCTATGAAAGCGTGCCGTACTGCGACGAGTGGTACTACCATGCCTGGGCCGCGGCGAACATATTGGGCGGCGGCATGAGTTCACGTCTGTTCTCAGAAGTTCGTGAGAAACGAGGGCTCTGCTATTCGGTATATGCCAGCCTCAGCGCGCTGCGAGACCAGGGGCGCGTGCTCTGCTACGCGGGATCGACCAACGATCGGGCGCAAGAGACTCTCGATGTGTTGTTGTCGGAACTGCAACGGCTCGGAGAAGGAATCAGCGACGAGGAGTTAGATCGCTGCAAAGCGGGCGCAAAGAGTTCGCTCATCATGCAGCAGGAGTCGTCGTCGTCACGGGCGTCGGCGCTTGCACGCGATTGGTATTACTTGGGACGTGTCACCACGCTCGACGAAGTGCACCAGAAGGTCGATCGCCTAACGGTGCCGGGAATTTTGGAGTACGTCGAGAAACATCCCGCTGAGAACTTTACGGTGCTCACACTGGGACCGCACCCGCTGGAGGTGAATCATGGAGTTTTATAGCGCCGTCTTGGACAACGGATTGCAGATTGTCGCTGAACGCAGCCCCTCGGCTCACAGCGTCGCCGTCGGATTTTTTGTCCGTACCGGGGCACGCGACGAAACGGCTGCAGTGTCCGGCGTCAGCCATTTCTTAGAGCATATGGTCTTTAAAGGGACGGAGCGGTTCACCGCTGAAGACGTGAATCGAATCTTCGACGAAGTCGGCGCCAAATACAACGCGTCAACGAGCGAAGAAGTCACGCTATTCTATGCCGCGGTACTGCCGGAATATCTCCCGCGCACCTTTGACCTATTGGCGGAAATCCTCCGTCCCAGCCTACGGACCGACGACTTCGACATGGAAAAAAAGGTCATCCTCGAAGAAATCGGCATGTATGAGGACCAGCCGACGTTCACTGCGTACGAAAAGCTGATGCAAACGCATTTCGCCGGGCACCCGTTGGGACAGTGTATTTTGGGAACGGTCGAGAGCATCACCGATCTCTCGGCGGACCAGATGCGAAGCTACTTCAACCAGCGGTACCAGGCCGGAAACATCACGCTGGCCGTCGCGGGCAACTTCGACTGGTCTGAGATCCTGGCGCTGGCCGAAGAGCACTGTGCGGCGTGGCCGGCCGGATCCCCCCCTCGGGTCGTTGAGGAAGCACAACCGCAAGGTGGAATTGAAGTCATCACCAATTCAAGCAGCCTGCAACAGCACGTGATGCAAATGACTCCCGCTCCCCCCTCATCTCATCCGGATCGCTTTGCGGCGGAACTGCTCGGCGTGGTTGTCGGCGACGACGGCGGTAGCCGCATGTACTGGGACCTCGTCGATCCCGGCTACGCGGAAATGGCCGAAATGAGTTACAACGACTACGACGGCAGCGGCGTCTATCTGACCTACTGCGGCTGTGCCCCGGACGAGACCGCGGAGAATCTCGAGCGGATACAAAAGATTTTCGCCGACGTGAATGAGCGTGGTATCTCGGAGGAAGAACTGTTGCAGGCCAAGAATAAAGTCAGCTCGCGAATAGTACTCCGCAGCGAGCGGCCGATGGGCCGACTCGGATCGCTCGGCAGCAACTGGCTCTACCGCGGTGAATATCGATCGGTAGAAGACGACTTGAAGATTGTCGAAACGATGACGACCGGCGACATCAGTCGATTGCTCGAGACTTATCCGCTGGGACAGACGACCACGGCGGCAGTCGGACCACTGGAGTCGCTCAACGGCGTTGGATGAATTCGGATCGCTCTCTTCGTAGCACGTTGCATCCATTCATCGAAACCTGTAGACATCGATTGTCCTCGGGGCGCAGCTCCACCCGATCATCGTTCTGTCGGGAAAAAACACTGTCAACCGACGCGTCCATGGCCAGCCGTTCGACAAATTGTGTCAATGCAGTTAATTTCGGATTTGAAATCCGGTTGCTATGACGCCGGCACGAGAATCCAGTTGCATGCTGAAGCTGTTGCCCGAAATCAAAGGACGTCCGTTTTGACAGAAGTCGCGCCCAGCATTGACCGCATTAGCCCAACCCGCCGTCCTGATGAAAAGGCGATTGGATATCAGAAGTGGTCTAATCTGTTGTTCGTGCACTGGCGGTTGCCGGCGCAGCAAATCCAGCCGCTGTTGCCGCCGGAGCTGTCGCTCGATACGTGGGACGGCGACGCGTGGGTAGGACTCGTGCCGTTTTACATGTCGGGTGTGCGGCCCTGGTGGTCGCCGCCCGTGCCGGGAATCTCGAATTTCTGTGAGACCAACGTCCGCACTTACGTACACCTTGGCGGCAAAGCGCCCGGGGTTTGGTTCTTCAGCCTCGAAGCCGCCCAGTCTTTGGCGGTCCGCATTGCCCGCAGATTTTGGAACCTGCCGTACTTTCGCGCAGAGATGTCGTACTCGCACCAGGGGAACAAGGTGAGCTATCGCAGCCGCCGTCTGTGGCCCGAGCCGTCCGGGGCAACGACCAACATCACCGCGGAAATCGGAGAGCTGATCCGCGACGATTCAGAACAGCCGGGAAGTGCCGCCCCGGAGACGTTGGAGTTCTTTCTCGCCGAGCGTTACTACCTGTACTCGGTTGATTCTTCAGGAAAACTGTATCGCGGTCAGGTGCACCATCGCCCTTACCCGCTGCGAGCGGTGCAGGTTAATAAATTGGAAGAGACATTGCTCTCCGCCGCAGACATCAAGCCCACCGCGGAACCTTGCCACGCGCTCTACAGCGACGGTGTCGATGTCGAAATATTCCGGCTGAGAACAGTCAGTTCGGAGTAGCATCCGCACGTAGAGCGCAGATCGCCTCGTCGCTCATCGTTGCGACAATATGGACGGCAAGCGTTCGCCGTCATACGACGCAGGTAAGCCTTGGAATTCAACGATCCTCAGGTGGGCGGTCGCAGGCTTGTCTAGAACCCGTTTCAGAATCCATTTGCGGTTGATTGAAAATCAGAAAGCCGCAAGTCGCCGAATAACGCGCGAAAAGATTCTGAAACCTGTTCTAGCTTTGTCTGTCCGGAGCGGGCCGGACATTAGGCGGGCTTGACCGTTTCCGCACGTGGCCCTTTGGGGCCTTCTCCTTCAGTAAATTCGACTGGCTGACCTTCGAAGAGTTCTTCGAACGCGGTCTCCTGCAGCGCTGAAGCGTGGAAGAAAAGATCCCGATCGCTACCCGTGTCGATGAACCCAAAACCTTTGTCTGTCAATTTTTTGATTTTGCCTTGCGGCATGACCGCCAACCCTTACGAAAAAGATAAATGAAATGGACCTAAACTGATTTTGAGCGTACCATCCAGGAATTTGATTTTCCACACTTTTTCTCATTTTTTTTGGAAAGATCAAAAACCGTTTTGACCTGTTTTCACACGGATATTTGACAGTCAAAACGCAAGTCAGGTTCACAGTCAATCCTCACAAACATTCGGCCCATGTCCACGCCCACAATCTCCAACGTTTTTTCGACAGAACAACCGCTGATCGGAATGCTGCACTCGCCCGCATTGCCCGGCTCACCCAATTGCACCGGCGATTTGCGCTCGATACGTGCGCGGCTGCTCGATGATGTCGACGCAATTGCCGCCGGTGGCGCGCATGGTTTGCTGTTGGAGAACTTTGGCGACGCCCCGTTTTTTCCGGGACGCGTCCCAACTGAGGTTGTCGCCCAAATGACGGCGCTCGCGTGTGAAATCAAACGCCGCTGTGATCTTCCGCTTGGCATTAACGTGCTGCGCAATGACGGCCTGAGCGCGCTTGCCGTCGCACATGCCGCTGAGGCTGAGTTTATCCGTGTCAATATTCTGTGCGGAGCGCGAGTGACCGACCAAGGAATCATTCAAGGGACCGCCCACGACCTGCTGCGCCTGCGGACGTCGTTGAGTTGTAAATCGATCCGGATTTTCGCCGACGTTAACGTCAAACACTCCGCACCCCTCGCGAAGCGGCCGCTTCAGGAGGAAGTGTCGGAGATCATCGAGCGCGGCGGTGCCGATGCGATTATCGTTTCCGGCAGTGAGACCGGCACCGCAGTCGACATGGCGGAACTCAAGGAGGTCCGGTCTGCGAGTGGCAAGGTCCCGGTGATTGTCGGCAGCGGCGTGACTGCCGACTCGCTTGCCCAGCTTCGACCTTACGCCGACGGGTTTATCGTCGGAACTTCGATCAAATGTGACGGCAGAGTCGCGAATGCGGTCGATTCCGCGCGCGTCTCAGAGTTGGCGGATCAATTGAAATAACGGCGGGTCGAAACGGCCTCAGTTATTCGGCAGCAGCCCCGGTTCCGCTTCAACGACGTCCCATTGCGCAGCCGGTTCGGAAACTTCGGCCGGCGAGGCCTCTTTGATCACGCTCATCGACTTCCAGTGGCCGGCAAGAAAACGCACGAGAAAACCGAACGAGAGGATGATGATGTACGCCATCACCCACGTCCACGCGAGGTACAAACCGGCGTCGAAGTACCGCATGCTGATGTAGGTCGGCACAACCATCACCAGGAAACTGGAGAAGAACGTGAACAGCAGACAAAATCGCGTGTCACCCGCGCCGCGGATCGCGGATGCGAAGATGATATTCATTCCGTCAAAGAAGGCGTACGCTGCAACGAATCGCAACAGCACGATCACGATGGGACGAATTTCGGAGAAGTCTTCGACGTTGCTGTACTTGGCGTATGGCTCCAGGATCCAATCAGGTACCAGCACCAGCGCCGCCGCCCAGATCAACATGTAAATGCTCGTATAGCCGAAAGCGATCCATGTGGTGCGAATGGCCGTTTCAGGGCGGCCTTCACCGATCCGTTTGCCCACCAGCGTCATCACAGCGGTGCCGAATCCGAGCATCGGCATGAACAGGACCATGTTGATGCTGAATGCAAGGTTGGTTGCCGTCAATTGCTCCTTGCCCATCTTGCCGATCAGCAGGAAGAAGACAGAGAAGCAGGCGACGTCAACGAAAAAGTGCAGGCCGCTGGGAATCCCATACCGCAGCAACCGCGTGAATAGCTCCGCGTCGAATTTGTAGTTTCGCAGCAGTTGATACGGCCGGGACTCTTTGCTGAAGACCAGCAATAGCACAAACGCCACGACTCCCAGCGCGCTCGCCAAGACCGTCGCCCAGCCGGCGCCCGCAATTCCCATCGCCGGCAGACCCCAGCCGCCGAAGACAAACCAATAGTTCAAGACGGCGTTGACCGCGGTCGAGCCGAGATTGACCCACATGATCGTCATCGACTTGCCCCGCCCGCTGTAAAAGCAAGAGAGGGTCGCCGAGAGCAAGAACGGAGCCGTGCCGATGCACAAGATCCGAAAATACGTGCATTCCATCTGCTGCACCGCTTCGTCGTGGCCAACAAAGCGGAAGATCCCTTCGGCGCAGGGCAAAAAGCACAGCACGATCGCAGCGGCGAAAATCGAGAAGTAAATCCCCTGCCACAACGCCCCTGCCACCCGCTGCGGACGTCCGGCGCCTTCATACTGTGCCACGAACGTGTTGACGTAAGTGGCGGTGCCGATGGCGATGCTCATCAGCGTCCAATGCAGCAGCCCTGAGGGCAGTGCCGCCGCCATCGCATCAGTCGAATACCAAAACAGAAACATCCGGTCCAGCACCTGCATCAGCGACAGCGTTCCTGAGCTGATGACCAGCGGGACGGCAATCTGCAGAAGTTCGGCCGAGGTCCCGGGTTTAGAGGGGGAGGAAAAGAGTCCTTTCATCACGGCATCCGGCTGCGACCGGTCACTTTCGTATGAGGGGAGAAAATCTGGGTATTCGCATCTGGGAGATTGTACGGATCATCACACCTGTCAATGACAGGCGGCATGGAATTTGGTTCGCCCGCCTATTGAAACAAGGTTCAGACAAATCTTAGTGAACGATGTGTGAATCACGGCACAAAAACAGCGTCGAGGGAGCAGATTCTGCAGGGATTTTAGGGACCGCAACGAATTTGGCAATCAAGGCCGCACCATAACCCGGTAGGTCCCACTTCCTTCCGCCGCCTGAAACGCGGCTTCGACATCTTTGAGCGCAAATTCCTGCCCTACTAGTTCTTCAAACGGAAATCGACGGTGAAAGTCCGTCAGAAAGCCGGCTGCGGCGGCCAAATCGTCGGGGCAATAGTTGTGGACTCCATGAATCGAAATCAGCCGCCGGACGATTTGTTCCGGGATCAGGGGCACTGGCGCCGTGGGAAAGACTGCGCCCACCCAGATCGCCCGTCCGCCGATCCGGAGCAGATCCAGACCCTGCTGCATTGCCGCAGGGGAGCCGCTGAAATCGAGCACACAATCGGCCCCCCGGCCGGACGTGACCTCCTTGACCGTAGTCTGCAATTGCTGTTGCTCGGTGGCCGAGACAATTTGCGTCGCGCCAAATTCCAGCCCGCGGGCCAGCCGCTCGTTAGCGACATCCGTCAAAATGACCTCCGCCGCTCCCAGTGACCGGGCCATGGCGGCGGCTGTGAGTCCCAGCATGCCGGCGCCCTGGATCAACAGGATACGATCTCGGCAAACGCCCGCCGTGCGCAGCGCGGCTGCTACCGTGGCGGTCGCACAGTTTGCAGGGCAGGCAACACGATCGGGCAGCATCTCCGGCAGCCGCAGGATTGGTGTGCCGGCCGCCAGATGGCAGAATTCGGCGAGCCCGCCGCTGAGCGGATGATCGTCGGTAATCCGCTCGTGGCCGTACTTGAACAGCTTCTCGCACTTTTGCGGCACGCCGCCGTCACAGAAAAAGCAACTCCCACAGGCCGCCGCAATCCCCCACGTCACGCGGTCGCCGATTTGAAGTTCGTTGCCGTCATGATCCAGCACAGGTTCGCCGGCGGGCAGATCGGCCACCGTGCCCAAAATCTCATGTCCCAAGATCGTCGGGCAGGGGGTAGTACGATCGCCGCGATAAGTATGCAAATCGCTGCCGCACAGGGTGCTGGCCGCGACCTTGATCAGTACTTCGCCCGTCCCAAGTTTTGGCAAGGAAAACAGGGTCGCTACCAGCGGTTGTCCCGAACCATGAAAGGTAATCGCTCGCGCGGTGAACGTCATGACAGTTGAATCGCTGATGAACGGTTTTGATCACCATTCACTTTGTGCAAGATGATCGATCGCAGTCTACGATAGGGTGCACGACGCGGTTTGACATTTCATTTGGCGTAGGGTCCGCTGTGCGGACCGGGACCGAAGATTCGCATCTCGAATGAAGAATTCACAGTCTTGTGATTTGCTCTTGTTCGGAAAGCAAGCTGTCAATTGCGTCGTTTTCCCATCAACTCAATGGTCCGCACAGTCTATCGACCGGACACATGGGTAACAGTCGTTCGGACACATAGCGGACCCTACAGAAACGGTCCCCGCCGCGCAATGTGCGTCGTGCACCCTCTACGATAGCAGCCTGATAGCCTACGATAGCAGCCTGATAGCCGTTGTTGCCAGAGAGAGCGGTTCTCCTGTAACATCCATCAGACGGTGAACCGGCACCCAGCCCAGTCAGTAAGGACGCGTCGATGGCAAACCAATCGTATCTGACCGCACCCATCGAATCGGAAAAGATGCCGGGCGGAATCCCGTACATCGTGGGCAACGAAGCCGCCGAGCGGTTCAGTTTTTACGGGATGAAAGCGATTCTGTTTGTGTTCATGACGAAGTTTTTGCTGAACAGTGCCGGCGAAGAGGACTTCATGACGGAGCCGGAGGCACGAACTTATGTGCATTATTTTGTCTCCGCGACCTATTTCTTCCCGATCATCGGCGGATTTATCGCCGACGTATTTTGGGGCAAGTATAAAACGATCCTCACACTTTCGATCGTCTATTGCCTCGGCCACCTGGCGCTGGCGCTCGACGATACCCGCTTTGGGCTTTTCTGGGGTCTCACCTTAATCGCGATCGGTTCCGGCGGTATCAAGCCGTGTGTTTCCGCTCACGTCGGCGACCAGTTCGGCCATAAGAATCAGTTCTTGTTGCCGCGGGTGTTTTCTTGGTTCTACTTCTCCATCAACCTCGGCGCTTTTCTGTCGACGTTGCTCACGCCAATCTTTTTGGAGAAGTACAACGCGCACGTCGCTTTCGGTGTGCCGGGAGCACTCATGTTCTTAGCGACATGGGTCTTCTGGCTTGGCAGGAAAAAGTTCGTGCATATCCCGGCCCGCGGATTCAAACGCTTTTCTTCGGCGTTTACCGGCGAATCCGGGTGGTCGTTGCTTCGAGTCTGCATAATCTTTCTGTTCATCGCCATGTTTTGGAGCTTGTTCGACCAGACAGCATCCGCCTGGGTCGGCCAAGCCGACAAGATGGACCGCACGATCGACCTCTCCTGGCTGACTTTTGCCGGAGCCCCCTCCTCAATTGAGCCGTCCGCCGCACAAATTCAGGCCGCGAACCCGGCACTGATTCTCCTATTGATACCGTTGTTTTCTTACGTGATCTATCCGGCATTGAACCGGGTCTTTCCGTTAACGCCACTGCGTAAGATCTCGATTGGGTTTTTCATTACGGCGGGTGCCTTTAGTGTTTCGGCAATCATCGAGAGCAAGATTTCCGCCGGTCTCACACCACACATTAACTGGCAACTATTGGCCTACGTCATTTTGACTTCAGCGGAGATCATGGTCTCCATCACCGGGCTCGAGTTTGCCTACACTCAGGCGCCCCCAGCGGCAAAGTCGATCGTGATGTCGCTATATCTGCTCTCTGTCTCCTTGGGAAACGCCTTCACCGCTGCGGTCAACGATTTCATTCAAAACAAAGACGGGACCAGCAAATTAGAAGGCGCCAACTACTACTGGTTCTTCACAGGAGTCATGTTCGCTACCGCTGTGATCTTCGTCGGCGTCGCTGCCACCTACCGCGTGAAGACCTACATCCAGGGTCCGGAACACGTAGATGTCGTCGAAGAGTGAAAATCGTCATCGCCGACACCTTCGGGAGATTCCCTTCAGCAGTGTACCGCGGAGGTGACTGAGACCATCTGCACCGATTCTCACGTGTCAGCAACCCGCGCAACGCTTCGGGGATCTCCCTATTTGGTGATTTAAGGCCACATTTTCGACGCCCGCTCCAAATCGTGAGCTAAATTTTCATTGGATTCATTTGCCAAAGTTTGCGCTTCCAGAAGAGCCGAACCGGCGGCAGCGGCCGAATCCTGTGGGAATACCCTTTAGCCGAACGATTTGACCCTTAGATGAAGTAGGTGACGATATGGCCGTCCCCAGCCAAGCGATGCAGCAGCGCGGTGCCGATGGTGGAAATACCAGCTTTGAAGATCTCAAAACATTAATTCACGGGAAATTGGTCGAAAAGCTCGACCTGTCCCGATTGGGCGACTTGGAGGGTGAGACGCTTCGCCGCGAAATCCGCCTGGTCGTCGAACACCTTTGCGATAGTGAAAACCCGCTGCTAAACCGTTCCGAGCGCGAGCGGCTGATTGAAGAAGTTCTCGACGAAACATTCGGTTTTGGGCCGTTGGAGTTGTTGCTGAAGGACAATGAAGTCAGCGACATCATGATCAACGGGCCGAAACACATTTTTGTGGAAAAAAAGGGCCGGCTGGGACGCTCCGACGTCGTGTTCCGCGACAATGAGCACTTGATGCAAATCCTGGACCGGATTGTTTCCAAAGTCGGCCGTCGAGTGGACGAAACGTCCCCGATGGTCGACGCTCGGTTACCGGACGGCTCGCGTCTTAACGCGGTCATCCCCCCCTTGGCGCTCGACGGAGCCTCGCTTTCGATTCGTAAATTCGGATCGAATCCGCTGGCACTCGAAGACTTGCTCAAGTTCGGCGCCTTCACCCCGGAAATGGTGATGCTGCTGGAAGGGGCAATTAAAGCCCGGCTGAATACGATCATCAGCGGTGGTACCGGTTCCGGTAAGACGACGATGCTTAACACACTGTCGAGCTTCATCCAAAACGACCACCGTGTGATCACGATCGAAGACGCGGCAGAACTTCAGTTGCAGCAGGAACACGTGCTGCGGCTGGAAACGCGTCCGGCAAACATCGAAGGCAAAGGCCGCGTGAGCGCGACCGACCTGGTCCGCAACGCCCTTCGTATGCGTCCCGACCGAATCATCATCGGCGAATGTCGCGGCGGCGAAACCTTGGACATGCTCCAGGCCATGAACACCGGCCACGAAGGTTCGCTGACAACGATTCACGCCAACTCGCCGCGCGACGCCTGTTCGCGTATCGAAACGATGATCATGATGGGCGGCGTGGAAATGCCGATTAAAGCCTTGCGGAGCCAATTCGCCTCCGCGGTCGACCTGATCATTCAATCCAACCGTTTGCAAGGCGGACCGAGAAAAGTGACACACGTCACCGAGGTGCTCAATTTGGAGCAAGACACGGTGATCATGCAGGATATCTTCCTGTTCGTGCAAGACGGTATCGATGAAGACGGCCGGGCATTCGGGCACTTTGAGGCCACGGGTGTGCGTCCTACCTTCATGGACCGCTTGGAACAAGCCGGCGTCCGCTTGCCGGCCAACCTGTTCGCCGCGCGCCGGCTGGATTGAAATTCGAGAGTTAACTCTCCCTACGGGCCACCAAATCCCCTGCTCAAGAATGGCGAAGTATCATGAGTCCGGTAGTACTAATATCGATTGCCGCATTCGTCGGCATGGCCGCGCTGATCGGCGGTCTCGCATTTGTCATGAAGGACTTCGGCTCCAGCACGGCGGAAGAACGCCTCGACGTGCTGGCCGGATTAAAGACTCCCGAACTGGAATCGCACGGACTGCTCAAAGACGAAATCGTCAAGGAGGGCGTATCCGGTTTTTCGGCCTTATTCAGCGGGATATCAAGACGATTTACAAACCTATCGCTGCTGTTTGAGCAGTCGGACTCCCCGATCAAACCCGACACATTCTATATGATCAGCTTCGGGTTGGGCTTGGGGGGTATGGCCATTGCGTTTTTGCTCCGCACGCCGCTGCCGCTGGTTCCCCTGGCGGGGGTGGTCCTCGGCTCGATTCCGCTGGTTTGGTTGCTGCTGCGGCGCCGTTCTCGGTTTAACAAATTCGCCAAGCAACTTCCCGATGCGCTGGAACTGGTTGCGCGTGCTTTGCGGGCCGGGCATAGTTTGGCATCGGGCTTGCACGTGGTGGTCGAAGAGTTGCCTTCGCCGATTTCGCACGAATTCGCAATGGTTCACGAAGAACAGAACTTGGGGATTCCGATTGAGCAGGCCCTCAAAAGCATGCTGAAACGCATGCCCAACCTCGACTTGAAGTTCTTTGTCACCGCCGTGACGATTCAACGTCAAACGGGTGGCGACCTGGCGGAAATCCTCGACAAGATCGGGCACATCATCCGCGAACGCTTCAAGATTCTTGGACAAGTCCAAGCACTGACCGGGGAAGGCCGAATCAGCGGCGTGGTGTTAATGGCCTTGCCGATCGCGCTCTTCTTCGTCGTGTGGCATATGAATCCGTCCTACGTGATGCTGCTCTTCACCGACGAACTGGGCCGCAAAATGATTGCCGCCGCCGCAGTGTTGCAGGTCATGGGAGCGATTGCGATTAAAAAGATCATCAACATCAAAGTCTGATTTCCCCTTACAAAACGTGTTCGTCGCGGTATTGCGGGTCAAATTACGGGCAAGCCGCGCACAATAGGCTGACACACGCCCGATAGGAACGAAGCCATGGAACTTGTCGACATTCTCCCCTATGCCGTCTTCGGCTGTTTTGCCATCATCGGCTGGGTCATCTTCAATATGTTCTCCGCGAAGGATTCTCGCGCGAGCGAACGATTGGACGAACTCAAGTCCCCGTCCTCCCGGGCGCTCGAGAAGGAAGGGCAAGGAGTGGGCAAGATGCTGGAGAAGGCGGCTCCCGCACTCTCCAAAGCCATGCAGCCCAAAACGGAGCTGGAAGAAAACGCGCTCAAGGTCAAACTGGCCAATGCCGGCTTCAACAGCCCCAACGCAACGAGCATCTTCCTAGCGGTCAAATTCGCATCAATGGTCGTCGGCTTTTTGGCCGGCGGCGGCTTCGGGATGATCAAATACGGACTCACGCAGAACGGAATTATCTCCATCGTCGTCGGTGCCGGCGCGGGGATGTTCCTCCCTGACCTGATCTTGAAGTTTTTGAAGAAACAGCGTTGCGAAAAAATCTTTCTGTCATTGCCGGATGCGCTCGACCTGTTGGTGGTCTGCGTGGAAGCCGGACTGGGGCTTGACGCGGCGATGCGGCGGGTTTCCGAAGAACTGAGCGATACGGCCCCCGATCTCTGCAGGGAATTCGACCTGTGTAACCTGCAGTTGCAGATGGGCCGCCAGCGCCGCGAAGTGCTGCACGACCTTGGCGTCCGCAGCGGCGTCGACGATCTCAAAGCGCTCGCGGCGATTCTGATTCAAGCCGACAAGTTTGGATCAAGCGTCGCACAAGCCCTGCGTGTCCAATCCGACAGCATGCGGGTCAAACGCTCGCAACTGGCCGAAGAGCGTGCCGCAAAGACTGCGGTCCAGATGATCTTTCCCTTGGTGTTGTTCATCTTCCCCGGCATCTTTGTCGTCCTCGTCGGCCCCGCGGCGATCTCGATGATCAACAACCTGCTGAATAAGTAATCCGCACGACGCGGCTTGGATTTCACTTCGACGGCGGTGTTGAAACGATGGTTTCAACACCGCCGTTTTTCGATGCGTGGTGTGTCGTCAGCGGTGTTGTATCTGACGTTACACAATCGAACCGTGATGCCGACTTAGGGGCAACTCAAAAGCAGTTTAGTAATTTCGAGGTTGACAGCTGAATCTCTCGAGAGAGATAATCGGACCACTGAAGCGCCGCTGAAGTCGTTGGTAGCGCTGACTCAATTCGCTCACTTGCTTAAAGGACGAATGCGATGACGACGTTCCATCGGTTCAAGTGCGTACGCCGACCGGGTCTCGTGGCGGTTTGTGCGGCCGCTTGCCTACTTTCTCTTCTATGTGCGACGGCCCCGGCGCGGGGTGAGGAATCGTCGTTTGCGAAGTTCCTGAGATCGTTGACCAGCTCGAACGAAGCGAAGCCAGTCAAAAAAACGGCTGTCGAGAAAGCGGAAAAGAGGACGAAGCTCTCCGGAACGCATGAGTCGGTTTCCACGATTGACATCGGTCGTGAAACGTCGCTGAATACATTTTGCCTGGACCCCAAAGGCAATCTTCTGGCAGCGTGTGGAGGGAAACAGCGAAGACTGACGATCGTCAACGGCAAACGCAAGATCGAAGAAAACAACAATCCGGGCGAAATCCGCGTGCTCACACCGGAGGGGAAACAGCTGCACACCTGGAAACTGGGCTTCAAGCCGGAAGCCATCAATGCAGGTCCGGACGGAGCAATCTACGTCGCCGGCGGCGGTAAGGTCGCCAAGTTGGATGCGCACGGCAAGCTGCTGCTGGAAAAAGACTCCCCGCATCTCGATGGCGTTGATATGGAGCAACTTGCAGCCGACTTGAGAGAACAGCGTATTGAACGGATTAAGCGGCAGGAGTCCACCTACGAAAAGCAATTGGCCGGTATCAAGAAACGGGAAGAGAAGATTCTGGAAACGCCGGAAGACGAACGGACTCCCGTTGAAAACCGCCGTTTGCAACGGGTTCAGCGGCAGTACAAGTCGACGAAGCGGATGGTCGACAGGTTGCGCGAGTCGAACAAGGCTGAAATCAATGATATCGATATTGATCGGATGCTGGGATACAAGACCCGCGTGTCGGGGATCGCGGTAACAAAGCAGGACGTTTACCTCGCAACTCCGGCGCTGAAAGGTTACGGGTACAGTATCTGGCGCTGCGACCACGAATTGAAAGACTGCAAAGAGATCGTCAAATCGCTGCGCGGCTGCTGCGGTCAAATGGATATTCAAGCTCAGGGTGATGAAGTGTTCGCCGCCGAGAACTCTCGACACCGTTTGCAACGATATGATCGCACGGGAAAACTGCTCAAATCCTGGGGCAAGTCCGATCGCAAAGGCGAGAAGGGCTTTGCGGGATGCTGTAACCCGATGAATCTGCGGATCGCCAAGAACGGCGAGGTTTTCACTTCCGAATCCGGAATTGGCCGCGTCAAACGCTTCTCCGCCGACGGGGAATACCTGGGCTTGGTGGGACAAGTCAAGCTGATTGGCGGCTGCAAACATGTCGCGGTCGAGGTCAGCGACGATGGCCGCCACGTCTACGTGTTGGACGTCACGAATCAAAGTATTCACGTGATGGAGAAAAAGAAGCAGTCCAGCGAAGACGGCCCGGCCGAAAAAGCGGTCTCTAGCGTAGGAGGTCAATAATGTTGCGATTGAGCTTACCGTCGTGCCGCCCGTTTGTACGGATGACGGCCGTCGTTTGTGCGTGCCTGTTTGCGGCGACGGCACTCAGCCACGCCGAAGAGAAAGCAAGCAAGAAGCCGTTCACCGTGGTGGTCATGGACCCATTGGCCGCGCCGCTGGCGTGCGATTGTGTAGAAGGATACGCGCAGCGCAAGTACGAAACGTTGCAGGACTATTTAAAGACCGAACTGGGACGCGACGTGAAGGTCGTCTTTGGTGCCGCACTGAAGACGGCGCTGGAAGGCGAGGCAAAGGGCAGGGCGGATCTGATTATCGGCAAACATTCCGTCGTCCTTGCCGACGCCAAAACCGCGAAACTAAAAGTGTCGCCGGTCGCGTCCTTGACCGGTACTGACGGCAGTGTGGTACAGACTGGGTTGTTGGTCGTGCGTAAAAATGACCCGGCGAAGAAAGTCGCCGACTTGAAGGATTATCGTTTCTTCTTCGGCCCGGCTGAATGCGACGAGAAGTCGGCGGCCCCGATGGCCCTGCTAAAGAAACATGGCGTTAAGATTCCCAAAAAGATCGAACGTAGCGAAGCCTGTAGCGACGCCGCCACGAAGCTCATGGAGCTCGACGAATCAGTCCGCGCCGCGGCCATCATTTCCAGCTACGCACAGCCGCTGCTCGAAGGTTGCGGGACGATCAAGAAGGGAGATTTGCGCGTGGTCGGCGAAAGCAAGCCGGTCCCGTTTGTGACGGCCTTCATCAATCAGTCATTGCCGAAATCGCAGCAAGACGAAGTCGCAACAGCGCTGCTTCTTATGCACGAAGATCCAACGATGCTGGTTTCGCTGGAGACCAAGCGCGGATTTGTCAAATTCGACAAGAAGATACTCACGGCCGAAAAAAAAAAGAGAAGTCGTAAATAACGGCGCGGGCACTTGGCCGGGGTGGCGGGGGCCGAACCGCGACGGGGTCAGCCCGACACTTCCCGCCGTGCTGCCGAAAAAAGCGCGCGTCGTTTGGGAACAGGAATTTGCCGGAGGCGGACTGGCCGGGATCGCGGCGACAAAGTCGCACGTCGTCGTCGCCGGGCGCAGCCCGCTTGGAACCGAGGACCTGTTTCTCTGTTACGCGGCCGACAGTGGCAAGCGGCTTTGGGAACTGCGATATCCGGCGGATGGTGAGCTCGACTACGGAAACTCACCCCGCGCCACGCCGCTCATCCACGACGGGCGGGTCTATTTGCTCGGCGCCCTGGGGCACCTCTATTGCGTGAGTCTGGAGGATGGGCTGTATGAGTGGAGCCGCGATCTGTTTGTGGAATTCCCCGCAGACGAACGCCCCATCTGGGGCATGTGTTCGTCGCCTCTCATCGTCGACGGACAATTGATCATCAATCCAGGTGCTCCCGACGCGGCGCTCGTGGCACTGGACGCCGAAACTGGTGAGACGCTCTGGGAGACACCGGGATTCCCGCCGGGCTATGCGTCATTTATTGTGGGCACATTCGGCAACGTGCGGCAAATTGTCGGCTATGACAAGGTCTCGCTTGGGGGCTGGTCGGTTAAGACGGGCAAGCGGCTCTGGAAGCTCGTTCCCCCGCAGAGCGATGACTTCAACGTCCCAACGCCGATCGCCGTCGGGGGGCGGCTGCTGGTGACGACCGAGAACAACGGCACACGGTTGTACGAATTCGCGGAGGGCGGGACGATCAATCCGGAGCCGGTTGCGCAGAATGATGATCTGGCACCGGACACCAGCACGCCGGTCGTATTGGGAAATCGCGTGTTCGGCTGCTGGTCGAACCTGTTCTGCCTCGATCTTGACAACGGCTTGAAGCCGATCTGGACCGGCGAGGATCAATCATTTCGCAACTACGTGAGCCTCATCGCTGGAGAAGGCCGAGTGCTGGTGACAACCACCACGGGGGAGCTATTGTTGGTTGATGCCGGCGCTCCGCAGCTCCGCATCATCTCGCGGATGCGGGCGTTTGAGGAGGACTCCGATCTCCATTCACACCCCGCGCTGGTCGGTACCAAGCTGTATATCCGCAACAACGATCTCGTCCGTTGCCTCGAATTGGAGCCACCGTCGCCGCGCCAGCCGTCGAACTAACTTTGAGAGAGTGTCGGCCGCTCAAGCTTCAGCGTTGCACCGCTGCAACGCTGTTATTGCACATCGCGTTTGTCAGACGCGATTTCGGCTGGCAACAGCTCCGATGGGTCGCCTGAGGCCTCGGAATTCCGCCGACCGACGACAACCGTGACCAGCGGCTTACGGAATTTGTAGCGGTCGCAGCAAATGACGGCGACCTCTTCCCACTCAAACGGCAATGTCTCGTGCATGTGATTGACGTCGTAGCAGAAGTACTCGCCCGGATTGATCGTGCGGAAGTCCGCGGGACGTCGAATCGGAGCGACCGGGTCGCCATAATGAAATGCGAAGAAGTGGTGCACAGGCCCCAGGCTTCGCATGGGCGTGTCGAGATCGAGTTCGTCGCGGATTTGCGCAATGCGTGACGGCTCGTTCGTACTGCGGCGAATCATGAAGTTCTGAATAACGCCGTTGTATGCCAACCCCCAGAACGCAGTCACGACTGCCACAGTCGCGACTAAGCGACGTGAGCCGCTCCAGCCCGCGCCGCGCCACACAAACAGGCCGACGGCCGTCGCAACCGCAATGAATACGAATGCAAACGCCGCTGTTTGTGCGACGTTGTGGTGCGGCGCAAAAATCGAGACGCCGGCGATCGTGAAACCCGCTGCAATCGAGATCACGCTCAAGATGCGCATATTGTTGCGCCAGAATCTGCCAAGCGGTTCATCAGTCCCGGCCCACGCAATGCGCGAAAAAACTGCGCCGATCAGCACGGCGCACAACGGAAACAACGGCATCAAATATCGCGTTCGGCCGCCCGGGGGAAGCCAGACCGTCGGCACCGCAATCGCCACGCATATGGTGCAAAAGCGCAATGCGGCGGCTTCATTCCGCAGGCTCTCGCGGAATCGCCGATCGAGGTAGGCAAATAGTAAGATCGACCAAGGCAGCAGGCACCCCAGCAATTTGAAAGGAAACCCGCCCAGATGTGCGAGTATCGCTCCCCAGGTCGGACCGCTCATGCGGATGGCGGCTTCACCGACAAAAACCCGCTTCACGGAGGACCAACCCATCACCTGGGAATACGGAACGATCCACAACGCGGCTACCGCGAGCGCAAGCACGACACCCATCAGATGCGTCGGGTGAAATAGAGCGCGCCACCGGCGGGAGAGCGTCAAATAGACTGCAGTGCCCCCCACAAAGTAAACCGGTGCCTGCGGACCTTTGACCAGTGCTGCCAGCGCGCAGAGCGTATATCCGGCCGACCAAGCCAGCGCCGGTGATCGGCGAACTTCATACGCCCAGTACCAGACAAACAGCGACGAACTCAAAAGAAGCGTGAACAGGGCTTCCATCTCGCCCAGCCGGCCGATTTGCATCACCTGTAGCATCGACAGGTACGCAATCGCCGATCCGAATGCGCACATCCGAGTGCTGAATTGCCGTGCGAACACGTAAATCGCAATCGCGGTCAACACCATTGCCGCTAAGCTTGGGAGGCGAACGGCCCAAACATCAACTTCACCGCGGATCACCCCCACGATGGTAATCGCCCAATAGTGCAGCGGCGGCTTTGTAAAACGGGGGATTCCTTGTTGCGTCGGGACGAGCCAGTTACCACTCTCGATCATTTCCCGCGCCATCAACCCTCTGCGCGTCTCCTCGCCGCGTAGCGAAAGCGCTGTCGGCCGCACTGCGAACATCGCCAGCGCCAACACGAGCATCAACCAAAATTCATACTCTGTGGCAATTCGGCGTGGACTGGCCTGGGACGGCCGAGAATCAATGGCGTCTATCAAGTTCAAGGTCCTCGGCTTCCTGCCTGAGAGTTCCTCAGCGATCAATGCGGCACGAGTTTTTTTGTGAGGCCAGCACGCTTCGCATTTCGTCAGTCTGCGGAGTCCTGCGCGACCTTCGGAATCATCGTGGTGCTTCCGAAGGTAAACGGTCCGACCTTGTAGCGTACCGGCAATTGCGGCAGCGGCTCGGGCACACGATCGATCGTCCCGGCCGACACTAATCCCTGCGCCATTGTCTCCATGTTTTGGTTGACGTAGGGAATCAGATCCGGGTTTCGCCGGTGGCGAAACGAATATCGCTGCATTTCGTCGAGAACCTGATCCGGTTCGATCTGTTGCACCAGCAGCCTGTAGTAAGCGATCGTGGCGCCGGTACGCTGCGAACCCGCGGAGCAATGAATCAGAATCGGCTGTTTTTCCTTCACCGCCCGATCGATTTCGCTGACGCTGCGAATGTAGTTCTCAATATCGCCCGTGCCGTTGCCCCTCATGGGCAGGTGAATCGACTTGATGTCGAGCTCCTCAAGGGCGTTGCGTTCGGCAGTTTGATCAACACCCTGGATTGGACGCCCACACGTGTAGTCGACCACCGTGCGTATGCGGTGTTCCTCCAACATGCGGTGCACCAAGACCGAAGAGAGCTGGCCGCTGCGGTAGACCAGTCCTTCCTCGACGACCCCCCACCGTTTGGGAATCAGGCGGTCCTCAAGATAGTCTTTCCAGAAACGAAAACCGGCGAAGACGACGCAGATTATTGCGACACCAGTCAGCAGCCGCCTCATCCTGCGATGTTTCAGACGCTCCAGCAACCGCATCAATCCCCTCCGCCTCTTCGATATGCACTCAGCAAAAAAAACAAAAACGAATTACTTAACGTCAGTGGCAGGAATCGCTTCGAACAAACCAGCACTAAACGTCGACAACGAGTACCGACTCTGGGGGACCACTTATCGGCCCGTCTGCGCAGACGTCGACCGGCGCGCGGATTCTAAGACATTGCCGCCATTCTCGGAACCCCCGTTTTCACGGAAAACACGACGACTCGAATACCACGTTCAGCACCGGCACTGGACCTTCCGTCGCGAAGGACGGATTCCGGCCAAGCGACTAACTGCCAGGCAAACATCGGCCCAGACGGCAGGTATGGTGCAATCTACGTAGTTTTCCGGGCCGCAAGCTCAATGGCTCTTGCCTGATCCATCTCAATCGGTCGATCAGTGCGGGTGGACGCCGGTCTGATTCAAGCGAAAACAGCGCCGCGGACGATAGGCGAGATACAGAAATCTCCTAAAGTTGACCACCGACAGCACATAACGAGATGGCTGGCTCACCGCTCGCCTATCTCAATACTGAGTCCTCGTGCCCATTTGGTGCGGGTGAGGTTTGCGCTCGTCTTCCCGGACCGTCCGACATTGCTCTGGAGTGAAACACAATGGATGAAGAAATCCTGCAGGAATTCCTCGCCGAAAGCATGGAAAACTTGGCGCAACTAGACAATGAAATCGTTGCGCTTGAGAAGCAGCCGGACAATGACGCACTCATTGCCAGCATTTTTCGGACGATTCATACGATCAAGGGAACTTGCGGGTTCATCGGACTGACGGGATTGGGCTCTGTTGCGCACTCGACAGAGAACGTGCTGGGACTGATGCGTGACCGCGAGCTGCCGGTCACTTCGGCATCGATCTCTGCAATTCTCGAAGGGGTCGATGAGATTAAGGACTTGCTGGCGGGACTCGAAGCGACCGGCGAGGAACCGGTTCGCGATAACTCGGCGCTGATCGGGCGGCTTGACAAGTTGAGCGAGTCCGCCGGTCAGCAATCGGCGGAAGAGGGGCCGGGCGAAGACTCGCCGGAAAGTGATTCTAACACTGTCTCAGCGCCAGAGGCTTCAGACAATGTGACTCCCGAGGAGGTGAAGCCAAACGTGGAAAGTACTCAAACCTCGCCGGTCGAAACCGCTGACACCACTGATGCTGCAAAGAAGAGCGTTGCCGACCTTTCCATTCGCGTCAATGTCGAAGTCGTCGACAGTTTGATGAATCTGGTCGGTGAATTGGTTTTGACTCGGAACCAGCTACTGCAAATGGTCCGCGGCGATGATGAATCAATCTATGCCGCCCCGATCTTGCACTTGAACCGGGTCACGACCGACCTTCAGGAAGGCGTGATGAAAACCCGTATGCAACCGATCGGTAATGCCTGGAGCAAACTGCCCCGGCTGGTTCGCGATTTAGCGCAGCAAACCGGCAAACAGATTGATCTCGAAATGCGGGGAGATGAAACGGAACTTGACAGGACGGTGCTCGATGCCATCAAGGACCCGCTGACGCATATGGTCCGCAACTCCGCCGATCACGGGTTGGAGAGCACCGAGGACCGCCAAGCGGCCGGCAAGTCCGAAGTCGGCAAGATCAGACTGAACGCCTTTCACGAAGGCGGACACGTCATCATCTGCATCGAGGATGACGGAGGGGGGATCAATTCCGATCGTGTTCGCCAAAAGGCGATCGAGAACGGAATCCTCACGGAATCGGACGCCTCGAATATGTCCGAAAAAGAGATCAACAATTTGGTATTCGCGCCCGGATTCTCCACCGCCCAGCAGATCAGCTCTGTCTCAGGACGGGGTGTCGGAATGGACGTGGTCAAGACGCAAATTGAACGAATCGGCGGCACGGTCGATCTCACGTCGCGGCGCGGCGTTGGTACGACGGTGCGGATTAAAATTCCGCTCACGTTGGCCATTGTCTCCGCGCTGGTGGTCGAAAGCGGCGGACTGTCGTTCGCCATTCCGCAATTGACGGTCGTGGAACTTGTCCGACTGGCGGCTGAGGACCGACACAAAATCGAGAAAATCAATCAAAATGAAGTGTTTCGCCTCAGAGACCGATTGTTGCCGCTGGTACACCTCGACCGGGTGCTGGGTCTTCATGAGGAGGCTGACAACGGCGAAGATTGCGACGTGAATATCGTTGTGGTTCAGGTCGGAGACGACCAGTTTGGCCTGATTGTTTCAGAAGTGTTTGACACCGAAGAGATCGTGGTCAAGCCGGTCGGTCAGTTGCTCAAGGACATCGCGCTTTATCAGGGGACGACGATCCTCGGAGACGGCCGCGTCATCATGATCCTCGACGTGGCCGGCATTGCCGCGCAGTTCGGCGGCGTCGTTGGAGGTGGAGACAGGGACCAGCACTCCGCGGAAGACGATAAAGATTGGGCCGGCGACACGACAACGTTACTCCTGTTCGACTCCGGAGGCGCAACCAATATGGCTGTGCCGCTTTCGCTGGTGGCCCGCCTCGAAGAGTTTCCCCGGAACACGATCGAGCGTACCGGGGACCGGATGGTGGTTCAATACCGCGACAACCTCCTCCCGCTGTTGCCGGTCAACGAGTATGCGACAAATTCCGACGACGTCGACCCACAGCCCGTCGTGGTCTTCCAGGAAGGTGATCGTTCGATGGGATTGGCGGTGCGCGAAATCCTCGACATTCGCGAGGAGCCGTTGGTCATTCGCATGCAGTCTCAGCGGCCAGGTGTTTTGGGAACTGCGATCATCAACGACAAAGCAACCGACGTGATCGACACTCAATACTATGTTGAACAGGCCGACCCCGACTGGTTCCAGAAGAACGTCGAGCAGACGACCAGTCGCGTTCTGGTTATCGACGACTCAATTTTCTTCCGCCAACTCGTTACCACCGTTCTCGAAGCGGAAGGCTACCGCGTCAATGCGTGCCACGCCGCCGTCGATGCGGTGGAACTCATCGAATCGGGAGAGTCCTACGACTTGATCGTCTCGGACATTGAGATGCCGATGATGGACGGGTACGAGTTCGCGGAGTGGTTTGCGCAGCGACCTGAGTCGAGCCACACGAAGCTAATCGCTCTGACCTCTCTGAGCGGACCGACGCTCGAGTCACGTGCCGCCGAGGTGGGATTTGCCCGCTTTATGACGAAGTTTAACGCCGCCCAATTCCTGAGCTGCGTCAAGGAATTCTGCCACCAGCGCCAGCCGCAAGGAGCCATCGCATGAGTCAATCCGCGACATTGCAGGAGCCGTCCAGCACACAAAACGGCATCGAAAACCAACTCGATTATTTGAATCAGTATGTCTCGTTTTTCGTCGACGAGCAATTGTTGGGCGTGCCGGTCAATGCGGTTCAAGAGGTGCTAAATCCGCAGGTCATCACGCGGACGCCGAAGGCCAAAACCGAAATCGCCGGTTTGCTCAATCTCCGTGGACAGATTGTGACGGCCGTCGATTTGCGCAAGCGTCTGGGATTGCCGCCGCTTGCTGACGATCAACAAAGCATGAATGTCGTTGTCCGGTACAACAACGAATCCTATAGCCTGCTGGTCGACGAGGTAGGTGACGTGATTAACGTTTCAGGAGAGACTTTGCAACCACCCCCGCAAACGCTCGATCCACATTGGAAGAGTGTTACATCCGGTGTGTTCCGTCTCGAAAACCGCTTGTTTGTGATTGTCGATGAATCGAGCCTGCTCGACTTCTAACCGGCAACCCGATAAGGGTAATGCTCCATTTGGTCAACGATCATCGGTCCCGTACGAAGCTTCGACACGCCGACGTACTCACCGTTGCCAATTGCCAAGTACTGGAAAGACGACGACGTTTTCGGAACCGACGATTGAGACTCCCATTCGCTAACAGAGATCGAGGATTCAAGTGACAAGCTCTCCCGTCAAAGTCTTAGTGGTTGATGATTCCGCCGTCGTGCGCGGCCTTCTCGTCCAGGCGTTAGACAGTGATCCACAGATTACGGTCGCTGGAACCGCCATGCACGGCGCGGCCGCACTTGAATCGCTCCGAAAAACAGCGGTTGACGTCGTTGTTCTCGATGTCGAGATGCCGGTTATGGACGGGATCACCGCGCTGCAGGAGATTCTCAAACAGTTTCCAGCCACGAAGGTGATCATGGCCAGCGCCATGACCTATCAGGGTGCCGAGACGACTGTGAAAGCTCTGCGATTGGGGGCGGCCGAATGCATCGCAAAGCCGAATTCCGGAGGAGCGGCAGAAAGCATCGCGCAGCTGTCACGCGAACTGTTGCCGTTGGTGAAGGCGCTTGGCAAAGACCAGAGCCGCACCTCCGCGTCCGCCAAGCCGTCGGGAGCAAAGCCGGCCTCCCGTTTTATTCCCGACCCGCAGTTAGTCGTGATTGGCGCCAGTACCGGAGGCCCGAATGCGCTCTCGTTTGTCATTAGTAACCTCCCTCCCGACTTCAGCGTGCCGATTCTGATCACCCAGCATATGCCGCCGATGTTTACGCCGATGCTCGCCAAGCACTTGCAGCAAGACGGCGGACGTCCCTGTCAAGAGGCCACGAACGGGATGCCGATCGAACGCGGCCATACCTATGTCGCCCCCGGCGATTTTCACATGGTGATCGACCGGCAGAACGACAGGATGGTACTGCAATTAAACCAGGATGCCCCGGAGCACTTCTGCCGTCCTTCAGTGAATACCATGTATCGCACCGCTGCGAAGTGGTACGGCAATACCACGCTGGCGGTAATGCTGACGGGGATGGGCGACGATGGAATTGAGGGGGCACAGGAACTCGCCGGTGTCAAGGCCCCCATCATCGTGCAGGATGAGGCCACGAGCGTTGTCTGGGGGATGCCGGCCGCGATTGCCAAGGCAGGGTTGGCTGATGAAATTCTGCCGCTGGAAAGCATCCCCAATGCAATTCTGCAGTATTGCCATCGGCACGCGGCAAGGGCATAACAGCAGTTACAGCCGATTTGCCTCAACACGCTTCACGCCCAGCATATGTGCGTTCGGGCGAGTTTTGTGAACGATGCAGTCGGACTGCGCTGCGACGTGCCCCTTCTTGACGACCGGCATCGCCCCGATGGCTGCCTGTACATCCCAGTTCATCGGCGGCTCTGCCTGTCCATGCTCTTAGTGGCCGATGCAGTCGACGACGATCGACCCACTGGCTGACGTCCCCATTCGCCTGGCAATCCCACGGCTTATGACTGCGGACGTTCCCTTGCCCTGCGAGCGACTGCCGCGGCAAATATTCCGCGATATCCAAATGTTTTTCAGCAGAAGGTTTGTATTGTCAGCGGCAAACGCGGGAATCAACCGCTCGCCGCCTCAAGATTGGCCGATGTCGTCGTCGGATGGATTCAACGCGATCCCAACTGTTGTTATGATACCAATTGGTGGATTTGAGTCTGGAACTACCTCGACAAAGGTTGGAGTCAGCAGCTAACTTAGTCAGAGAGGTCGCGATACGAGCATTATCGATCTTGGCTGGTTTGTGGTCCGTGGAGTACGCAACTCGATTTCACAGCCTATGTTGCTCAAAGTGGAGGTGTTTTGTGGAAACAGCCGTAGCGAGTTTCGAGATTAGAGATGGGCAAGCGATGGCCGATTCTGAATCAACCGTATTCATCGTTGATGACGATCCTGGAGTGCGGAGCTCGATGTCGTTCTTGTTGGAGTCGGTGGAACTCTCCGTCCACATCTGCGCCTCCGCTCAGGAGTTCCTCGAGTTTTACACACCAGACATGCCCGGCTGCTTGGTCCTAGACATCAGGCTGCCGGGAATGAGCGGATTGGAATTACAGGAAGAGCTGGTCAATCGAAAGATTGAAATCCCCGTCATCATTGTCACCGGCCATGCGGAGGTGCCCATCGCCGTCAAAGCCATGAAGGCGGGGGCCATCGATTTTATTGAAAAGCCGTTCAGCGACCAAGTCTTGCTGGACTGCATCCGCCGCGCGTTGCTCAAGGATTCCGAAGCGCGCGTCGATCGATCACGCAGGGACGCTGTCAGCCACCGCATCAGCACATTGACGCCGCGCGAGGCGGAGGTGATGCATAAAGTGGTCAGTGGAAACTCCAACAAGATGATCGCCGCCCAGCTCGGCGTCAGCCGCAAGACTGTCGAAGCGCACCGTGCGGGCGTGATGAAGAAAATGGAAGCCCAATCGGTTGCGGATTTGGTCCGCATGGTCACTGAGTATCAATCGATGTGAGGCGGCGCGGACGGCTCGCCGATCCGTTGCCTGCGAAAGAAATTCCAAATCACATCGTTCGCCTGTAGATTCCGAGTGCTTTTTCCGAGGAAGAGCCATAGCGGTTTGCGCCCGGGCCAGGTATGGCCGCCGCCGTTGATCACAAACAACACCACTTCCGCCTTCGCAGTCGGTCCGCTGTAGACTTCTCTGCAAACCGCTGTGCCGTCCTCGACCACAGTCGGCCATTCGGTGAGCTCGGGATTGGGATCGCAATTGTTCACGTCGACCCACCGCGCAAGCGTCGACCGCACCGACGGGTAATCGACCCGGGCAAGGCTTCGCTTCCCAATACCCCCGTCAAAGGGCACAAAGTGATCTTCCGTTCCGTGAAAATGCAGCACGGGCATTGCCGGCAAGGCCACATCGCCATCGACAACCATCGTTCCGCCGACTGCGGCAATCGCGGCAATCCGGTTCGATAATTCGGTTGCCAAGCGATAGCTGAACATGCCGCCATTCGACATGCCGGCGGCGAAAACCCTGGTGGCGTCGATCTCCAGCCGAGAGGCCAGGTCGTCAAGCAGTGCGGCGATAAAGCCGACATCGTCTGCCCGCGTGGGCGGGGCGTCTCGATAATCGATTCCGGCATTCCAGTGCAGCGCGTGCGTCTCCGCTCCGGTGCCGTCGGGATACGCGACAACGAAGCCGGCATCATCCGCCTTTTCACTCAGCCCGCTGAATCGTTCCATTCCTTCGGCGTTCGAGCCCCCGCCGTGAAACGCCAGCACGACAGGTGGCGGCTCGGAAGCATGAACGGACTCCGGCACATGCAGCAAATAAGTCCGCTCATGGCCGTCGTGATGCAACGAAAATCGATTTGCTTTCGGGCGAATCGGATTCACGGCAATCGTCTCCTAACGGCCCGGATCCCAGATCGACACGGCAATATGCTGCTGCGGATGTTTCGCCGTCGCCCAGTAGTAAATGGTCACCAGCTTTCCGTCCGACCGTTGGACCATCCGCGGATAGCCGATATCGGCGTTGATACCGCGCTGCGTATCGGGATCACTGTCCAATGCTTGAAAGTCGTCGCGGATCACCAATTCAGGCCCCCACGTCCTTCCCCGGTCGCTGCTGAACCTCGCCTGTATTTGGCCGACGTGGCGATCTCCATAGGCGCAGCAGATTCGTCCGTCTTTCAGCTTCAGCAATGCCGGCGGATTTGAGTGCGTCCGCATCACTTTAATCGTCCCCAACCGCTCCCACGAGCGGCAGCCGTCGGCGGAGCGATAAGCTTCAATTTCGGCGGGGCGATCACTCCCTCGAAAGATCTTGCGATACGCCGACACAAACTCCGTTTCCGACAATTGCACCGTCTGGCTCATAATCGCGCTGTAGTCTTTCGTCTCGGGCGTCATCCAAGAAACAAACTCAAAGGTTTGTCCACCATCGGTTGTCTGGATGCAGGCGATTCGTTTGAGCCGACGGTCCTCACGGTGCGTGGAAACGAAAATCAAGCATCGGCCCTCGTCTTGCACAAGGTAGTCGGTGCGGGGGGAGAGCAGCTTGCCGCGCAATTCCGGATGATCCGTCAGCCCGGTCAGAGCGTGCGGCCCTTTCCAGTCTCGGCCCCGGTTGTAGGAATAGAAAAAACCGCCTTCAGGGTCGTCGTTGCCGTGATAGCCGGTAGCAAAAACTCGCAGCGCAAAACCGGGATGAGTCATATCCAGCGGTTTTTGCAGCGGGGACTTCCCGCCCCCTCGAAATTGCTCATGCTCATCATCCAAAAACCCCTGTGGGTCGAACATCGTCCAGGTCTCGCCGCCGTCACCGCTGGTGGCCAACAGGCTGTCTTGCCGCCCGGCGATATTGTGCCCCCGTCGGAGATAGAAATCACCCTGCGTGAAGCCGACAAGAATTTCATCACCCCACTGCCACACACCATTATTCGCCGGCCACCCGTGGAAGCGGTCTTTCTCGATGGCGGCAATGGTATGTTTGACGCCGGGAACTTCGCCGGCGCAGGTCGTCGCCGCGGACAATGGAAGCGTGAGTGCGACCAAAAGAAATAAACGTTTCATCATCATTGATTGTGTTCCGAATAGAGACAGATCCGCAGGATAGCCGAATCACTCCGCCTGCTCGTCCTCACCACCGCCGCGCAACTCCTCCAGCCGTCGGCGTATCTCTGCTTCATAACCGCGGTCGACCGGTTCGTAATATGTCCGCTCCACCCCCAGGTAATCCTGATCGACCCAACCTGTTTCGGAGTCGTGAGAGTATTGATACCCCTCGCCGTGCCCGAGTCGCTCTGCGCCCCGGTAATGGGCGTCCTGGAGATGTTTCGGGACCGGCAGGATTCGCTGCGTGCGCACATCATCGAGTGCCGCGCCGATTGCCTTGTAAGACGCGTTCGACTTCGGCGCGCATGCGACATAGATTGCAGCTTGTGCCAACGGGATCCGGCCTTCCGGAAGGCCGATCAATTCCACCGCCTGTGCGGCGGCATTGGCCACAACCAGCGCCTGTGGGTCGGCGTTTCCCACATCTTCCGCAGCAGCGATCACAATCCGCCGCGCCAAAAAACGGGGGTCCTCACCCGCCTCCAGCATACGCGCCAGCCAGTAAATCGCCGCGTCGGGATCGCTGCCGCGCATGCTCTTGATCAACGCGCTGGCAGCGTCGTAATGTTCGTCGCCGGTCGCGTCGTATTGAATCGCTTTTTTCTGAATCGAGTCCTGGGCAACGGCAAGATCCGTCGGCTGACCGGAACCGGACACCGACAGAACACCCACCTCCAGCGCGGAGAGCGCGCGCCGAACATCTCCGTCACAGATGTCCGCTAAAAACTCCAGCGCATCATCGGTGACCTCAACTTCGAATTCCCCCAAGCCCCGCTCCCGGTCATTTGCTGCGCGCTGCAATACTGTCAAAATCTCAGTTGCGGCAACCGGCTTGAATTCAAAGATTTGACTGCGGCTCACAAGCGGAGAAACCAGTGCGAAGAATGGATTCTGCGTTGTCGCTCCCACCAGCGTGACGACCCCTTCTTCGACGTCCGGCAAGAGGACATCTTGCTGGGCCTTGTTAAAGCGGTGCAATTCGTCAACAAACAGTACCGTCCGTTCGCCGGCCGCTTCCAGACGCGAGCGTGCGGCATCCAATTCCGCGCGGAGCTCCTTGACGCCCGAGGCCGCCGCATTGAGCTGTGCGAAATGCGATTTAGTGTGCGCGGCGATCAACTGGGCCAGCGACGTCTTTCCGGTGCCTGGCGGACCGTAGAAGATGACCGAACTGATCCGGTCCGCGTGCAGCATGCGGCGCAGGAGTTTTCCTTCGCCGAGAAAGTGAGTTTGGCCGACGAATTCGTCGAGATTCTGCGGCCGCATTCGAGCAGCGAGCGGGCGGGCTGACTCACGACGGTGTCGCTCCTGGTCGTCGAAGAGCCCCTTCAATGAAAAACCTCCACCGGATGCCGGTCGGGCTGATTTGTGTGAACCCGCAATGCAAAGTGGGAACCGCCCGCCGGGTTGTGTGAGCCGCCGGTCTGACGAATCAGAGGGCGGATTTACACTCGGCCGGTCAAAATCCAGGTCCCCAGCGGATTTATCATAGGGTCAACAAATAAAGGCCCGTATCGAACATGGCAGAGGAACATTGAATCCGCTGGACTCAACTGTTCACGATGCTATCAGCCCGATCGAGTCAACTCAAGCAGAAAACACCGATTGACCCGCAGATTGTTTCAGCAATTCCGACAGGACTCACGCTTCAGCGATCCACAATGCAGAGTGATCCGCGCTGTCCGATCGTCCGGCTAAGCGTCGCAGCCGTCGAAGTGCTGCGTTTCCAGGTGCTTGGTATTTCGTTCGATCGCCAATACCACCGTTTGCTGCTTGGCACCGCTGGGAGAAGTGACCGCCGCCGGGATGACCTGCCGTCCTTCTTGAAGGTTCCAGCGGATCGTAAACGAACCGTCTTCCGACAGATCGAGCGGCTTCCCGCCGATCGTCAGACGCGCTCCGGAGTTCACCGAGCCATACAGAACCAACTCCGCGTCGAGCTCGAGTCGAATCTCGTCGTGGCCGTTCTCCGAACCAACGGGAAGAAAGTTGGTGAGCGGATGCTCGCTCAAGGGGCGTTTCGACTTTTGATCGATCAACTGGTGCATGTCTCCGTTCGCTTGGCGCCGTGATCCTCCACGTCCGTTCATCGAACGTGGTCCGTCCCCCGCTTCGTTCCAGCTTTCGTCAGCGACACCTTGTGTTCCAGGAAGCGGCGTCTTCACAATATTCGACCGCACCAAGCCAAAGAATCGCCCGCTCTCTGTGAGATAGCCGATCTGCAACTGATAGACTCCCGGCGGGTCGTCAACCTGGATATACCAATGGTTGATTCCACCGTGAATCTCGACATCCTGAACGACCTGTTCCACACTTCGCCGATTCTCATCCGAAGAAACATCCAGCACGCGGATCACTGGCTTCGCGGAGTGCCATTCAATTCCCAGCCCCGCTTCGGCACGCTTGACGGTCGAACTTCGAAGTTCCCACAACGCGTGCAACCAGTACGAATCGTGCGCCACCACGAATAAGCGATCGCGTTTGCCGGTCGATTTTCCGTTTTCGGACGCGAGGTTCTTGAGGAGTGGGGCCGACCGGCGTTTTTGGGCACCATTGTGGACTTGTTTGTCTGCTTTTGCCTTTCCGTTCGACGAACGTTTCGATGTACCGTTTCTCACCGAGGGGGACTGTCCATTCGTCCGCGATCGAGATGCGCGCCGTCCGTTGTTGGAACGTCGATCCTTGCGGACCAACTTACTGAGCGCCTTGACCAATTCGTCTTTACGCATGGCGTGCCAGCCGGCCACGCCGCGCGTTTTTGCCATGCCGGCAAGGTCTTTCCGGGTTTGCGACTTCAACTCTTCCACAGTCATTTTCAACTCACTCTCAATTCCGAACGGAAGCGGCCAAGGCTCCCAGGAACGCTGGGAATCATCCATGATGGGAATTGAGGTGAGAACCCCCGGCATCCGAGCACTTTGGACCGGTGTCACATCTTCGAATCTGTGGCGTTCAGCTTGACACCAGAAGTGCCAATATGTTCGACAAACGCGTGAAAGTTTGTTCGGCAGGCCGCGCACGCATTGGAAATGAATCAATCTTGGCTCGAGGTGCTGGAGGATTTGACGTGATTACCAGCCGCGAACCAAAGATCTCTTCGGCCAAGGTGCGAACTCGACTTGCTGATACTGAGATCATCGAAGAGGGGACACGTTCAACTTCGTTTCTACCAGCCGGTACCGGGAGATTCAATGGAGAAACGGACATACAACTCCTGGGGTTTGTACCAGTAGTCGCCGTAACCCATGTTGATAATTAATGTTGCACGAATGGATTGGCGGTGTGCATGTCGCGGCCGGTCATTAACAGCGACGGCGCGACCGGCCATTTTGGCAACTGGGGCAACTGGAGCCTGGGCGCCGGGAAGTTGAGCTCCACACGGAATTGCCCCGCTTCGATTCGAATAGAACCGGCACAAGTCAAGCTCGACAGTCGCAAGTACGGGCGCTGTGGCGAACTGCAAGGACTATGTGGCTGGCATGCGATCGATTGCACAGACAGGCCACGAATCGTAAGCGGCCAAAAGCCTCACTGCATCCGACCGCAACCTCCCAATTCTGGGAATCAGTTTTGTTGCATCGCTCAAGTTTGAGAAAAATGAAACTCGCGCAATCGGGGACTTTGACAGAACTTGTGAGCCGGGCTAGACTGACGCCTCATTAGGTGGAGCCAGATTCCATCAATGAATCTAGCAGCACAAAACGGGTGGGTAGATGTGCTCTCTCGGTGATCTGGCTATCGAAAGAGAGATTGATTTTCCCGTTGTGAGTGGCCGAACGATAGGCTTCCCAATGATAGGACAAACTCAACAACAAGGGTGAGTTTGTGCCACAGAGAGACGATGAACAGCGGTCGCCATTGGCGTCGGGAATTCATTGGGCGTCGCGTGTCACCTCAATTGGGCTGCAAATGGCTGTTCCCCCGCTGGTTGGCCAGTGGTTAGACAAACGGTGGGGAACCGCTCCCGTCTTAGTCGTTGTGGGTGCTGTAATTGGTTTCGTGATTGCAATGATGGAGTTGTTGCGTTTGGCGAGGTCGCAGGGCGACCGAAAGGACCCTCCTGGGCCGGCACAGAAGAATTGAGTCGCGTCTGGGTGAGTCACTCGGAAGGTTGGCAATGGGCGGTCCGCTGAAGCAGTGCGGAATTCTGGCGGCTACTTCAGTTGGCCTGTGGTTGCTGATGGTCGTGCCTGCCTGGATGGTGGCGGGCAGTCGTGGGGTGATTGGGTTGACGATTTCAGCCTTCCTCTGTTTGCTGCCGGGTTGGGCGGTTTTTTTGATCGTTGGTCAATGGGGGGCTCTGCAGTCGCAGGCTTCCGCAGTTCTTGTGGCCACCGTTTTGCGGCTGGTTGTTGTGTTGGTTGGCGCGATGGCGGTCGTAGGCGTTCGCCCGGATTTTGGCCTTCGCGATTTTTTTGTCTGGTTGATAATTTTTTATACCGTGACGCTGATGGTGGAAACTCTTCTGCTCGTGCGGAAGGCGTCAGGTTGAATTAGTGAAAGTCGACATCGCACGGCTTTTGGTTGTGCGGGAAGAGACCTGGGTTTATGGCAGCTGGGCACTCTGACACATTTCATCACGTTCGCGATTTCTCGCATTTCGAGTTGCCGCGAGAGCTTCACCTGCATCTCCCCAGCGTTGCCGGCCTGCAGATCACGAAGTTTATGGTCCTGCAGGTGGTCGCAGCGGTGCTAATATTTGTGATCTTTCGGGGGCTGGCAAAGCGTGTTCGGTCCGGCGAACCAGTAAGCGGTGGTTGGTGGAATTTTTGGGAGATGTTGGTCCTGTACATCCGCGATCAGGTGGTTCGTCCAGTTGTTGGCGGCGGGCACCACGATCATGGTGACCACCATGAGGGCGATCATGCCCAGGCCGATTCTGCTTATTCTCACCCGGCCGACAAATATCTTCCGTTCGTGTTGACATGTTTCTTTTACGTATTGTTCTGCAATCTACTTGGGGCTGTCCCGTGGCTAGGCTCGGCGACTGGCGAGATCAACGTGACTGCGGCGCTCGCCATCGCAACCTTTGGGGCGGTTCTGATATACGGGGCACGTGAGTTGGGCGTCGTCGCGTATTGGACTTCGTTGGTTCCGAGTATGGATCTGCCCGGCCCAATGAGGATCGTGTTGGTGCCCATGATTTGGGCGATTGAAGTGTTGGGCTTGTTTATTAAGCATGGTGTGTTGGCGATTCGTCTCTTTGCGAACATCATGGCCGGGCATACCGTCATTGCGGTGATACTCGGGTTTATTGCGCTCTCTGCTAACAGTTCGATGTACTATCTGGTGCTTCCAGCCAGTATCTTCGGGCAGGTGGCAATTGGGTTGTTGGAATTGTTCGTTGCGTTTCTTCAAGCGTACATTTTTGCGTTCCTTGCAACGCTGTTCATCGGTACTGCGGTTCATCCGCACTAATGTGCGTGAAACCGGCGTGTATGTGATGTTGTGATCGCTAAAAACTTTGGTCGGCAAATTTAGAAGACATGATGCCTTTATCAATCGAGGAGATTTAGACGTGAGACGAAGCATTAACGTTGCAACTTGGGTGGTGGCGATCTTGGTTCTGACGGCTGCGCCTGCTATGGCCGCGGGCGAAGGTGGAGTTCATTTTTCCGGAGCAATCGGAGCGGCTGTGACGATCATTGGTGCCGGGTATGGCATCGGCAAGATCGGGACGGCTGCCGTGGAAAGCATGGCTCGCCAGCCTGAAGTCGCAGATAAAATTCAAATCGCGATGATCATTGCAGCGGCACTAATCGAAGGTGTCACATTCTTCGCATTGATTATTTGTATCGGCGAAAACGGAGCTCCTTGGCCGACGGCAGGATGATTGCTGGTGTGTCGGCGTCAACGGTGACGAGTTGCTACTGAGGCAGTCTCAAATCCGTACTGCGCACGCAGTTCTGAATGTTGTCAACTCTGCGGAGAGCTTTTTATGCATCGTAAAGTTTCTGGGCGAATTCGGGCCATTCTCGTAGTCATCGCATTGTCGGTGTCGCCGATGGCGGCATTCGTCCATGCCGCTGATGAGGAGCATGCCGACCATCCTTCTGCCGAGGAGTCGCAAAACGGCCACGAAGCAGGAGAGCATGAGTCCGGCGTGCCACTGAGTCCGAAAGAAGACCTGGCGATTTGGTCGTTGGTCGTATTTCTCGTGCTCTTGGCGGTCCTGAAAAAATTCGCCTGGGGCCCCATTGTTCAGGGTCTCGAGGCCCGCGAGGGCGGCATTCGCAAAGAGATTGAGGACGCCCAGGCGGCCCATGAAAAGGCCAAAGCGTTGCTCGCCGAGCACGAGTACAAGATGGACAAGGTGCAAGACGACGTTCGGGAAATCCTCGCCGAGGCCCGCCGCGATGCCGAGCATGCGCGGAACGAAATGATGGCCGGAGCTCAGGCGGAAACCGAGGCGATGAAAAACCGGGCGGTGCACGAAATCGAGCGGGCGCGGGACGAAGCTCTCGACCAGCTCTTTTCGCACATGGCCGATAGCGTCGTCCAGGCAACCCAGGAAGTCTTGACGCGGTCGATCAGCGAGTCGGACGACAAGCAGTTGATCGACGACGCCCTGGCAAAGTTTTCTCCCAGTAACAACTGATATTTCGCTCGTCGACGGCGGCGAGGCCGCCTGTCGCACGCGCACCCAGTAGTTGATTGAATATGAACGAGGCAACACCAAAAGCCCAGGTCTCCAGCGTGCTGCAGGACCCCAGCGCCCGTGCGGTCGCCACGGTCTACGCCAACGCCTTCTTAGGAGCGGTGGGAGACGGCGATGTCGCCGGTCAACTGGAGGAATTGGGTTCGTTCATCGAAGGTGTCGTCGACGCCAACCCTGATTTTGCGGCAATTCTACTGTCGCAGATGCTGAGCAAAGATGAAAAAGTCGCGCTGCTGGACCGGGTATTGCCCGGACACGGCAGCGAAATCTTACAGAATTTCTTACGCGTCTTGGCGTCTCACGACCGGCTGGAACTGTTGCCGCTCGTCGCCGAAGAGGCACAACTGGAATTTGAAACTCGCAGCGGTCGGCAACGCGTGCAGGTCACGACTGCCAAGCCGCTATCCGGCGAGGAATTGGAAAAAATCACGCAGTCCCTGAAAGCCAAGTTGCCGTTCGAACCGGTGGTCGATCCACAGGTCGACCCTTCTGTGATCGGCGGATTGGTCATTCAGATTGGCAACGAAATTCACGACGGATCCGTCAAGACACGGTTGAAGTCGCTGCGAGGCCGCTTGCAGCAGAGGAGTCTCCATGAAATTCAAAGCGGACGAGATCGCTTCAGTCATCCAGAAGGAGATTGAAGATTTTCGCGGCCAGATTGAGACCAGTGAGGTCGGCCGCGTGTTGGAAGTCGGTGACGGCATTGCGCGGGTCTACGGCCTGACCAATGCCATGGCCGGTGAGATGGTCGAGTTTTCCGGCGGAATTCGCGGCCAAGTCTTTAACCTGGAAGAACACTCCGTCGGTGTGATCATCCTCGGGGACTACCTGGAAATCGCCGAGGGTGACGAAGTCCGCAGCACGGGTGCGTTACTCTCCGTTCCGGTGGGTGACGCGGTTGTCGGCCGCGTGATCGACCCCTTGGGGAATCCGCTGGACGGCAAGGGCCCCATCGTGGCCACTGAGTCGCGCCCAGTGGAACACTTGGCTCCCGGCGTCGCCGGACGGCAACCGGTCAAACAGCCGCTGCAAACCGGAATCAAGGCGATCGACTCCATGACGCCGATCGGTCGCGGCCAACGCGAACTGATCATCGGCGACCGCAAGACCGGCAAAACCGCGGTCGCCCTCGATACGATCATCAATCAAAAAGGGGGCGACGTCATCTGCGTTTACGTCGCCTGCGGCCAACGCGCCGCCTCGATCGCGGGTGTGGTCGAAGCTCTGGAAGCCAACGGGGCCATGGACTACACGGTCGTGATCAGCGCGACCTCCAGCGATCCCGCTCCACTGCAATATGTCGCACCGTACGCCGGAGCGGCGATTGCCGAACACTTCATGTGGCAAGGCAAGCACACGCTCGTCGTCTATGATGACCTCTCGAAACAAGCACAGGCGTATCGCCAATTGTCGTTGCTCATGCGGCGTCCTCCCGGACGCGAGGCCTATCCCGGCGACGTCTTCTATTGCCACAGCCGGTTGCTCGAACGCGCCGTGAAGTTGAGCGACGAGCTCGGCGGCGGCTCGATGACCGCCTTGCCGATTATCGAAACCCTGGAGGGCGAGGTTTCCGCCTACATTCCGACCAACGTGATCTCGATCACCGACGGCCAAATCTACCTCGAACCGGATCTCTTCTTCGCCGGTGTCCGTCCGGCGATCAACGTCGGTATCAGCGTCTCCCGCGTCGGCGGCAACGCTCAAACCAAGGCGATGAAGAAGGTCTCCGGCGGTTTGCGGTTGGACTTGGCCGCCTTCCGCGAACTGGAAGCATTCGCGCAGCTCGGCACGGAGTTGGACAAGGCAACCCAGGCCCAACTCGACCGCGGCTATCGCATGGTGGAATTGCTCAAGCAGCCGCAATTCGAGCCGCTCTCGGTTGCTGACCAGGTGGTTAGTATTTATGCGGGAACGCAGGGCTACTTCGACGAAGTCCCGGTCGCCAACGTGCTCGAGGCGGAGAAGGAATTGCACCTGTTCATGAGTGAACAGAAATCGGAAGTCCGCGACAAAATCGCCGAAGGCGGCGTGCTGGACGACGACACCGAGGAAGCGTTGAAGGCGGCGCTTGTAGAATTCAAGAACCAATACGCAGCGGGCAAGAGCTCGGCTCCCGAACCCGTCGCCGCAAGTTAACAACAACGCGTATCGAATCAAGATTCACTTGAAATAACCAGTTTGAGGCGAGATGGCTAAAGCCCGGGCGATTCTCAAGCGGCTCAAGGCGGTCAAAAACATCCGCAAGATCACGCGGACAATGGAATTGATCGCGACGGCGCGATTTAAGCGCGCCATGGACCGCGCTACCGAAGCGGACGCCTATACCCGCAAGATTTCGGAACTCGTGGCCGACCTCTCCCGTGCAGGGGGGGAAATTGACCACCCGTTGTTAAAAGTTCACGACTCGCTGCAGAATCGCGTACTGCTCGTGCTCACCTCCAACCGCGGCCTGTGCGGCGGTTACAACGCCAGCGTGCTGCGGCTCGCCCAACGTGCGATTCCCCAGCATCGGGATGCCGGCGAGCACTTGGAGTTAGAAGTCTCCGGCAAACGGGGACTGAGCTTCATGAAGTTCCAGCGGCTGGAAGTCGACCGGCAATACACGCATTTCGAAGACAAGCCGACGTTCGAGGAAGTCGATGAGCTGGCCAGCCGATATATCGCGGACTATTGCAACGGCCGGCTGGATGCACTGGATGTCGCATACGTGAAATTTGAGTCGGCGTCTCGACAATCGGCAGTGATTGAAACACTGCTGCCGTTGGGCAAGATTGCGGACGAACTCACCGAGGATGCGGCGGAGTCCAACGGACAGGCCGGCGTTCAGTATGAGTTTATGCCCTCGCCGCAGGAAATCCTGGAAGAAATCCTGCCCGCCGCGTTTAAGGCGCGGCTGCTGAAGTGCTTTTTGGACGCAGCCGTCAGCGAGCAGATTGCCCGGATGGTTGCGATGAAGGGGGCGACTGAAAACGCCGGCGAAATGATCGACGATTTGTCGCAGACTTACAACCGGGCTCGCCAGTCGCAGATTACCTCCGAATTGAGTGAAATCATCGGCGGGGCGGCAGCGCTTGACTAAGACGAAACAAACAAACAGCGAAATCAAAACCATGACTGAGGTACGAGGAGACGTTTGCGATGGCAACCACTGAAGCCCAAGCGCCGGAGAAGACTGCCGGAGGAGTCGGCCACGTCACTCAGATTATCGGCTCGACATTTGACGCCGAGTTCGCCGAGAAAGAGCTTCCGGAAATCTATAACGCCCTGAGAATTGACACGGAAGTGAAGGGCGTCAAAATTCAGGTCACCGGCGAAGTCCAGCAGCACCTGGGCAGCGGGCGCGTCCGTTGCGTTGCATTGGGCTCAACCGACGGCATGGTCCGCGGCATGGAGGCACTTGACACCGGGCAACCCGTGACTGTGCCGGTCGGCAAAGGCACATTGGGGCGCGTCTTCAACTTGCTCGGCGAGCCGATCGACGGTCGCGGCGACGTCCCGCACGAGGAGCGGTGGCCGATTCACCGTCAAGCACCGCCGCTGGAAGATCTCTCGGCCAAGACCGAGCTGTTTGAAACCGGCATCAAGGTGATCGACCTGCTGACCCCGTTCGTACGGGGCGGAAAGGCGGGACTGTTCGGTGGTGCTGGATTGGGCAAGACGGTCATTCTGACTGAACTAATCGCGCGGATTGCTAGTGAGCACGGTGGGTTTTCTGTCTTCGCCGGCGTGGGTGAACGGACCCGTGAAGGGAACGACCTGTGGCTGGAAATGCAGGAAACCAAGATCGGCCAAACCGAGCGTTCCGTCATCGAGCAAACCTGTATGGTCTTTGGGCAGATGAACGAGCCGCCCGGAGCCCGGCTGCGGGTGGCCTTGTCGGCGCTGACCATGGCTGAATGGTTCCGCGAAGCGACTGGAACCGACACGCTGTTGTTCGTCGACAACATCTTCCGCTTCTCGCAAGCCGGTTCGGAAGTCTCCGCCTTGTTGGGCCGGATGCCCTCCGCGGTGGGATATCAGCCGACTCTGGGTACGGAGTTGGGTGAACTGCAGGAGCGAATTACCTCCACGAAGGGCGGAGCGATTACGAGTGTGCAGGCGGTCTACGTCCCGGCGGACGACCCGACCGACCCCGCCCCGGCAACCGCCTTCTCCCACTTGGACGCGTTCATCTATCTCGAACGGCGGATTTCTGAAAAAGGAATTTATCCCGCGGTCGACCCGCTCGCCTCCTCCAGCCGGATTCTCGACCCGCAGTACGTCGGCGACCGGCACTATGCCGTCGCGCGGCGCGTGCAGCAGATTCTCCAGCGGTATCGTGAGCTGCAGGATATCATCGCGATTTTGGGCGTCGATGAATTGAGCGAAGAGGACAAACTGGTCGTCGCCCGCGCCCGTCGGATTGAGCGATTCCTCTCACAGCCGTTTTTGGTTGCGGAGGTCTTCACCGGCAAGGCGGGGAAAATCACGCCGCTGCAGGAAACCATCGAGAGTTTCGAGCAGATTTGCGACGGCAAGTGGGATCACTTGCCCGAGCAAGCCTTTATGTATGTCGGTGGCGTGGAAGAGGCCGCCGAACAAGCCAAACGCATGGCCGAAGAAGCCTAGGTTTTTATAGGTCCGGCTGTGCCGGACGATCCTTGAATCGTTCCCTCGAACGGCCGGCACAATCGGCCGTTCAAACAGACGAGACTGATCGGAATTCCCATCATGGCCGCCGACCGACTCCAACTCGTGGTTGTGACTCCCGAGACGACCGTCCTGGATCAGGAGGTTGCTTCGTTGCGATTTCCCCTCTACGACGGACAAATCGGGATCCTCCCCGGCAGAGCCCCGCTGGTCGGCCGTTTGGGCTACGGAGAACTGCGGCTAACCGATGCGAGTGGAAGTCACAGCTATTTCCTGGACGGCGGTTTCGTACAAGTGAATGGCTCCGTGGTTACAATTCTGACCGACGCGGCCCTTCCGGCGCAAGAAATCGATACCGAAAAGGCGTCCGAGCAGCTCACCGAATTCAACAGCCTTATCCCCACCAGTGACGAGGCGTTCTCCGCCAAGCAACGGGACGTTGATCGCGCACGGCAAATGCTTGCCATGGGAAAACGCTTCTAACAGGCCTGTCTTCTCAGCAACCTGCGGTTAAGCTCTTCCCAATCCGCAAGGTTTTTGCGGTTTCTCTGGACCTGCGCCTTTCGCTGAATTAAGCGGGCATCAACTCTCTCTGTTGCGCAGATTGCTTATCCGCCGACGGATCTTTGCATCCAGCAAACTCATCCATCCGCCGCAGTCAAGTCGAATTGGCTCATGCGTTTCGAAACCGGCTGTCGAAATAAGATATGCAACAGACAGCCCTCTTGACTGACTCCCAAGGACTGTTGAGTCCCTCCCCGCCTCCCTCCCTGCCGACATGAGGTTGACAGAATCGTGGTGACGAAACAGACAACGAATTCTCTCACACTTCCATCGAATAGCGTTCTCCCCGCAAACGCCTATTTGACGCTGGAAGTGAGCCGCGGAAAAACCAATTTCCCCCATCGACCGGTCATCTCTCCTCGTTATGTGATCGGCGGAGGGAAAGGCTGCGACATGATTCTCGGCGATTCCAAGATTCCGCCGATTCACACGATCCTGACCGTCAGGGAAGGCCGCGTGCTCCTCGAAGCCGTCACGACCTTTCCCCGATTGTTAGTCAATGGAAATCGTGTCGATACCGCCATACTCGAAGACGGTGATTTGATCGTTCTTGGAAACTTCCAGTTCATCGTGCATTTCAATCATCAGGCAATCGCGGCGACATTGAAAACACCTGAAATGGGACCGCTCCAGGAGAGCGAGTTCGACGGCTCGCCGTTGGCGGAGACCGCTGGTCTTTCGGCGGCCGAACTGGTTGATCGACTTGCAGAAGAGCAATCCCAAATCGACCGGTTCGAGAAGAAAATCGAAACGGGGCGGCAAGCACTCCTTCAGGCGGCTCTCGACCATCACCAGCGCCAAGACCTGCTCGTCCGAGATGCAAAACCAACCTTCCCGCAGAAACACAGGCTTCATTCCGCCCATCAGCTTCGCGGTCCGATGATTGGGCGAAATCCTGGCACGGACCAGCAGTTCCTGCAAGAGTTCGAACGGGTCAGACGCGAGCTGGAGGATTTCTCGCTCGAATTGGAGCACCGAACCGAACAAGTCAGCCGTCGTGAATCGCAGTTTGACACTGCCGCTCAGGAGTTGGTCGAGGCGCAAAACAAGCTCGTCGCCCAACTCGGCACAATCTTGTCACAGATTGCCGCCCGGGAAAGTGAACGCGCCCCTCGGGCCATTGCCTAACACGACATCGCTACACGAGACGTTGATTCCGCCCGCCGTTGACTGCAACGGCGGGCTTCGTCTTTAGGACGTCTTCTTCATCGAGGCGTCACGAAACCGCAGGTCCGGCTTGTTCAGAGTGACAATCGTCTCGGCGGGAATGCTTTCGTAGAGCGAAACGCCCGCCCCAATGACCGAATTTGCGCCGACAATTGTGTCTCCCCCCAGAACCGTCGCGTTGGCGTAAATCACGACCCCTTCTTCAATCGTGGGGTGCCGTTTGGTGTTGCGAACCACTTTGCCCTCGGCATCTTTGGCGAAACTCAAAGCGCCTAGCGTCACACCTTGATAGATTTTGACATCCCCGGCGATCTCGCACGTTTCACCGATCACCACTCCCGTTCCGTGATCAATAAAGAACCGCGGCCCGATTCTCGCGCCCGGATGCAGATCGATGCCGGTGCGGCTATGCGACCACTCCGATAAGATGCGGGGAATCAGCGGCACGTCGAGCCGGTACAGTTCGTGGGCCAACCGATGATTCGTAATGGCATCTAGCCCCGGATAGCAAAAAATGATTTCATCGAAGCTCTTCGCCGCGGGATCGCCGTCGTAGGCAGCTTCGACGTCGAGCGCCAATGACTCCCGCAATTGCGGCAGCGTCTCCAGGAAGGCGATCGCCTTAAGTTGGCCGGCCGCCTCGTAGTCAACGTTGGGATCCTCTCCGCCGCATTCTCGCCGCCGCTGGATCGAATCTTCGTGCCGCAGCGCACGAGCGAATTGTTCGGTCAGTTTGTCGTGCAGACCGTCGATCAGATCGCCAATGTGATAGGTCACGTTGCCGTGATGCAGATTCTGCCGGCGCCGGTATCCCGGATAGATGACTTCCTTAAGATCCTCAGCAATCTCGATTACTGCTTCCGTACTTGGCAGCGGGCAATGGCCGAGATGGTTGATCAGGTCAACATCGTAGTAGCTGGCGATGATGCGGTCGGTCAGTTCGGGAAGTTCCTCTTTGCGGCTGAGATCAGTCGCCATCTTCGATCTCCTGGGTCAATTCGCGGAGGGGAGAGTCTCCTGCCGTCATGCAGAGTATGCCTGCGACGTGCAACTCGATGAGCTGGTCAAACTTTTCCGATTCCGTAAGGCATTCCAGCATACACGGGCGGGGGATTGTAGGCGCCGGAAAGATACGAAATCAAGTTTTAATCTGCATCGACTGAAAAACCGTTATAAGTTGAATGCTTCTCAAAATTGTCTCCGCCCGTTGTGTTTGGTGCTCGACAACTCCAAGAGAACGTCCGTGCGGGTACATCCCTCTGACTCTGCCTGCACAGCAGCCGTAGCTCGGACAATCGTCACGCCGATTTGACGATCTACGAGGGTTCTTTGCTTCGCGAGCCTCATAGGGCTGCGCACGATGACGCCTTCGGGGCGCGCAACTCTGATGCCGCCTGGTCTCGCCGGACGATGATCTGAATGAAACTCTCAACCGTCAATCTCAGGTTCCTTGCGCGCACTCACAGGCCGGCGGATGCATCAAACTGTGGTCAACCAAGTCCCAATCACCGACAGGCATGTAAGCCCGCTTACGGACGAACGTTCCGGCGCCCACGGTACGGACGCAAGCCACGGCTCGCCGAATCAGCAGGCAGCCCGTCAGCAGTATCGTGGCCTGACAAATCGACTTCAAAAGTTGCTTGCCGATCCCCTGAGAAGACCAGGTACGAATGCCTACCTGACGTCATTGATTCGAGAGGTTCTCGCTCACGCAACGGCCGTTCATCAGTACTTGAAAGGCGACTCAATCAAGCATAACGAGCAGACAGATGCTGATGCAGCGATTGAAGCTCGGCTCACTCTGGCACACCGACTGCTCGATCGATACCAGACGCAACAGCGAATCCTGGAACAGATACGGGAACATGCGCTGAACTTAAACTCATTGGTCGAGGAAATGCCGCTCGAACGGCCTCCGAAGTATGCCCACTTAGTTGCCTTGGCACGATCAATCAGCTCGCAAACCGAATCCGCCTCGTCGTTCGAGTCTTTCTTTGCTCAGCCGGGGTTGCCGGTTGCGGAGAGTTTGGCGGGTGATCTTCCGGCGCGATATCCCAGTGTTTACATCAATGCCGTCCAAACGGCGCAGACCGTTGATTGGATGATCAGTCAAATCCCAGGGGCGAACGATTTCCGAGAACAGGTGATGATTGCCGCATTGCTGCAGGATGTCGGATTCCTCGCATTCCGGCGGAATGTTCGCGCATGCCGATTGGTTTGCCGTGACCTCCGCCGCTGTCTCTATTGCCGGCATCCCCAGTATTCGGCCGCGATGATCGGTCGGTTTCCGCAGCCGCTTGTCGCCGTCGGGCATCTGGTGGCCCGCCATCACGAGCGCCTCGATGGCTCCGGCTTTCCATATCGAATCTCCGGCGTTCAATTGAGTGAACCGCTTCGCGCGCTCACCGCGGCGGTCGAATGTGTGGCTCTCAGCCGTACGGCAATGGCTACGGAGAACTTTGTGGAACAGCCCGCCGACGGGTGGGCGACAGTCAGCCGAAACTTGTCATCACTCTCCGCACAACAAAAGCTTGACGAGCGGTGGACGAGCCCCGTTGCCGCCGAGGTGCAAAGCATTGCGGAGCGATTGGCCTCCGAACAGCCAAGATTGGAGTTCAATCGTTCGAGCCTTGAGCAGACGGAGTCGAACCATGCTCTGCATCCACAGCACTCAGAATTGCCCAACCCGCATGCGATACAACCTTCGTCGCAATTCACCGAAAGCATTTCTTCAAACAGCGACCTATTGACGGATTCCACTGACTCTGTGCGATCATGACTGACCCGACGACAACTCAGATTCCACCCACCGATGACGCCGCTTTACGCACGTCCGAGGACGACTACTGGACCTCCGCGCGGCGGCCGTTGGCGTGTTTAATCTTTTTGATTCCATTGCTCGGCCTGTACGAATGGGGCGTCGTTTGGCTGGGGGGCGATCAGGCGGAATCGTTTCGAAACGGCGCCGACTACTGGATGCGGGCGGGCCTCCAAGAAATTGGCCTCATGCATTCGCACCTCCTCCCGGCAATCGTAATCGGGCTCTTGCTGGTGTGGCACATCAGCGGCCGTTATTCCTGGCGCGTCTCCCGCGAAACGCTACTGGGTATGTCGGCTGAGTCGTTGCTGTTCGCATTGGTCTTGGTAGTGATCGGCCAACTGCAAAACTTGGCGTTTATGAAGTATGAGCAAAGCTATACCGCCGTTTCGACGAGCCTTGGTTCTGGCAGCTTGACCAAAATCGTCAGTTTCGTCGGCGCCGGCGTCTACGAAGAGGTCCTGTTTCGTCTTTGGATGTTGCCGGCCTGTTACGCGCTGTTCTTTTTGCTGTTTCGTTCACCCCGGTGGGCGGCCGGAACCGCGATTGCCGTTACCAGCATCCTCTTCTCACTGGCTCACTATATTGGCCCCAATGGGGAGGCGTTCTCGCTGATCACCTTCTCGTTTCGGGCGTTAGCCGGCACATTTTTCGCAATCCTATTCCTATTGCGCGGTTTCGGAATCACCGTCGGCTGCCACGCAGCCTACGATTTGCTCGTGGGTCTGATGTTGACAGGAGACAGCGTCGCACTCTGACGCCGGTGGCCCAGCCCGTTTTCACCGCAAGGAAACGTTGGCGTTTAAGAGTCCGTGTGACCGGTCAGTCGATATTGAATTGAGTTCGAAGGTCTAACGACGAGCATTAAGCAAACAGGTCGTCCCAGTCGGTGATTTATGGATCCTCCCAAGCTCCGCATATTCCGTGGCGAAGAACGCGACGCAGCCGCGGAGTTACAGAGCATCAAGGACCGGATCCAGAACAAATACGCCCCAAAACTCGCCAAAGCAGGCCCGCTCCGCCGAGCGTTTTTGCGACTGAGAATGCGTCACGAACTGGAAACGGAGTTGGAAAAGTACGCCCAAACACTGGCGGCACGACTCTAAACGATTAAGGAATTGCCGACCGGGAGATTTCCCTGCAACAGACACCCGTGGTTCAACTGATTTACGCTTGCAAATCTCACCCTGCGACGCGATAACATACGCTCACCACGGTGAAGAGCGATCGGAAGTTTGCTGCCGGTGATAAACCAACAACCCGGCTACAAACTTCACCGCATTTTCAACAGCCCAAGTGGCGGAATTGGCAGACGCGCTAGGTTCAGGACCTAGTGGGGGTTAACCCCGTGGAGGTTCGAGTCCTCTCTTGGGCACTTTGAAACGACACGACTTACGTCTTAACTCGTTCCGGCTTTCCGTGTTTTGAACCTAGCCGGAGCAGGCCGTTTCGTTAAGACGGATTTTTTAGGTGCGGCGAGTGTGCCGAAGTCGCAAGGCCGGCCACATGGGAAACGAGGCGAATACCATTCGCCCAGAGCGCAAGCTCCGAGAGATACCCTGGAACAGCTCCCGCACCGTTTTCTTGTTTTCAGCGAGGACCTCCGTGTTCGATCCATTTGAGGATGCCGGCGAGAAGGTCAACCGGAAGTCGAACGAACTAATCGAAGAGTTTCATGAGCACTTCCAGGAATTCGCTGAGGGGATCGTCGCGGAAGGTCGTGAGCCGAATATTGAAAGTGTCGATCGCAACAAAGTCTTTCAGGGTTGGGCGATTCAAAAAATCGCCGGCCTGCAGCTGCTGGTGATGGACCTCATCGAATGGCGCGAACGGGAAATCTCCCGGCGAAACTAGCGGCACGATTTGTCTTGGTTCGGACACTACGGGGTGGTTGTTTTCTAATTTGAAAACTAGAACACTTACCACAGTCTGCAAATTCAGAGTTTTCCGCTTGACAATCGCGGACGGTTTGATAGGTTGGTCGCGTTCCAAGTTATCTCTCGTCCGCGACCAGTCGCGTGATTCCTGCTGCTTAGACTCATAAGCCCTAGGAAAACCGACGGCCTCGAACGAGAACCTGTAGCTAAGTTCGTTCGTTTTCAGCCGGCCCTGCCCGAGAGACGGGGTGGAACCGGTTGGCCTAGGGAGCCTTTTTATGAGACCCAGATTCCTCGCCGGAACACATGGGTACAAGCCGCACCGCGTTTAGGGAATTTTCCCTGCGCGGTAGCGGTTATTCTCATTTTAAGACCCCGAGGAGGCTTTGCGCTAGGAGTGCGCACAATGTCGCGGTCTTTCGACTTCACAAAGCGTACGCGAGATGTCGAAGTCAACGGTGCGCTCCGTTTAGGAAGACAGCGGAGAGGCTCATGTGTGAGACCGTCACAAGGATTCTGCGGCTCATTCGCAAGGGATGCGATAACGGAATGGTGCGGGAGGAATTTAGGCAGCCGACCGTGCGGTGATCCACCTTGCGCAGGAGGTATTCATGTCCTCGATTGCAGCCGGCGGCAACGAGCCGCCACCAGATCATGTCAACTGGGTGTTTTACAAGGAACTTTACCTCGACGTTCTGGAGAATCGGTCCAAGTCCGATTCGGACTACGTGAGAAACGTCAGGATCGTCCTCGATCGCTTCACCAGCCGCTGCCGTCTGTTGATGGTGAAGCTGAACGAACTCAATCAACTGCACATCGCGCATTACGTCTCGCTGCGGAAGCAAGATGTCTGGCAAAAGCGGCCGCTGTCAAACAAGACGATCAACAACGAAATCCAAATCATCAATTCCTGCTTGTCCTACGCCGGCCCGCGCGAGATGCGGGGTCCAGGACGCAAGAACCTCGGCTGGATCAACGAGCCGCCTTGGCACGAACTGCTGCCGGTGGAATCCAAGATTCCGCGCACGGTCACTCCCGACGACTTTCCCAAACTGCTACGGGCGATATCGCATGCACGGACTCCGCACCATACGATTTGCGATCCGTTCCTGTTTTGGTCGTGCGCGTTCGTGCTGATGTTTCTAACGGCGCTGAGACGATCGGCTCTGCTGAATGTTCCGAGACCGAAGGACGACGTCCTGATCGGGCAGCGGGAACTGTTCTTGCCGGCTTACTTGTCGAAGACCGGGCACGAGCAATTCATATCGTTGGGCGACAAAAACTCCGCAGTTGTGGAACTGCTCAAGACGTTGCCGTCGAGACCTGGGGAACCGTTTCTGCCTTGGAAATCGCCGCGGCACGGACAGCATATGACGGCCGGCTACTTCAACGATATCTTCCGCACGCTGCAAAGAAATGCGGAAATTCCGGAGGAAGAGCGGATACTGCCAAAGCATTTTCGCAGCGGTTCGGGAACCGAAATAGCGGCATCTCTATCCATGGCGATCGCCAAGAAGCGGCTCGGCCACTCGCCAAATTCCACGACATTCGAGAAGCACTACCAAGGCCGTACAACCGAAAAGGATGTGGACGCGAGCAATTATCTTGCTTCGCTGATCATGCCCTACGTAGAGGCGAGCTTGAAGCCGCAGCTGAAAGTGATCGGCTGACAACAACCCGCGCGTCCCGGATTCGTGGCTCACGCACGTTTGCGAACACCTTTCCCGGGGCGCGCGGTTTTTCGTGCGCGGTGTTTCATATACATTCAGACACGGCCAGCACGCTTGAAGTGGGAGCCGGCGGTCTAGCAGGTCGCCGGGTGAGCGCCTCCCGCTTCGCGTGCTGGCTGTTCTTGTTTCTTGGCCGCAGAGATTCGTCCGCGCCCTTTTGGCCCGGTGGCCGGTTCGATAATTGCGGCTCACTTCGTTTCACGAAAGGAGTGTTTATGGATGCGTGGCACAGACTGCTTGTCGCGGGTTGCACCAGCCTAATGTGGATCACCAGCTCCCACTTAGGCAAACCGCGATCACTTTAGGAAGTAACTGAATCCAAGGGACACCCACAAACCTGGAAAAACGACATGGAATCAGTAATCAAATGCACGCTATTCAGTGAAGAGTGGCCGCCTCTGACCGGGAAAGATCAAGGCGGGTCTCCTATCAGCGATCGTGTGTTGATCAGCAGAATTGACAAGACAACGATCATCGGTTTTCGACAGGACGAAAATGGAGACCGCCTGTTGCTCGATGACAATTACGATCTCATTCATTCCTACCACAGTTGGGCGCCGTTACCGGAAATGCCCTAAGGCGCAAATGACAAAGGAACATTGAGAAATGAGACGAGCCTTTGCCGATTTGTCCGACGAACCGTGTCCAGTGTGCTCGGAATTGGCTGAGCGTGGCGTCATTCGGCGGCGAGCTGTCATGCCCCTCCCAAACTTCCCAGCGAGGCTACGGGCCGACGGCCGGCAGTGCTGTCGAGACTGCCAGGCGACCGAAACGACGATGGCCATGAACATCGGACAGCATCCCAGCTTCGAGCCAGCACGTCTCACAATCGCAAATGAACGTGACGAGGGGCTATCAATGCCACTCGGGCTAATGGAACACATGGGGCTGTGCAAAGCGGGTTTCGTCGATCCGTGTTCCATCGACGATTTACACCAGCATATCGAATGGCTGAATCGCCATGGAATCGAGGAGCAACACTCGCCGGCGGATGAAAGAGCATGAGTACAAAGGACACAACGACATGACTAACTGGAAGTGGCGGAGCATCAAACAGGAGCGACCGGACCAGGGGATGATCGTTGCGGCGCTCGATAGGTACGGCAATTTTCACCGGGCGTGGATGGACTGCAACGGGGATTTCCAGGGCCACGGCGGCGAGATCGTCCACTTCGTCACACACTGGATGCCGATGCCGGAAGTCCCAACGACGTCAATGACTGAATAACACCACAACAAAAAACCGCCGACGCGCGGGCGCCGACGGTTGAATCGTTCTTTCACATTTTGTTTCACGCAGCCTGCTGCCGTTTACGTCGCCAGCCGTAGCCGACCAGGGCAATGCCGCCGATGCCGAGGAGGGCGAAGGTGCTCGGTTCTGGGACGACGGCCACAGGATCGGAAACGATTAGCCACGCTATTGTGTCATCAGGAGGAGTGAAAGTGTCTTGGCGTAAAATTACTACACCGTCGCTTCTCAGGGTGATTAAATCCCGGGTAGTCGTCGACACATCTGACCCATCGGGCAGCGACCAGATATCTGCGTTCGAAGCGTTCGTCGGACCCAGCGCTAATCTTAAGGCATTGACGGAGGGTGTAAATAGATTCGTTATAAAGACCCCAACCCCGATATCGAATGCTGATGACGCCGTTAGCGCCCCGTTGTAGGGAATCCCAGCTGCGGTAAACAAATCGTCAAATTCATCGGGAGTCGCCAGACGGGCGTTTGGGTATAAAGCCATTGCGGCGGTGAGTGCATCCGCCTGACTTAGGCCGTCCGATATCGAGAGGTCGAGGTAACGCAGACCATCTGATGGATTTCCAGCATCGTCAATGATGTTGAGATCACCGACTTCGATAATCGCGGCGGTCGCAACATTTGGAAGGAAGAACATCAGTGCCAATATGAGAAGACAAATCCGACGTGCAAGAGGAACGTGACACATGGTTGAGGCCTTTGAATGATACTGAGAGTGGTCGTCACCGATGCGACCACCGTACGCCCGCACAATCCGGATATCTAGTAATATTGTACTATTTCTCGCAGTTTTCCCAGATTGCGATATATGGAGTGTCAACTCTAAATATGCAGTTGAAGCGGATGACCGCGCGTGAAACAAGCGATGACGAATAAACACCACAACTTTTGGGATGTTGAGTGAAACAAATGCACGGACCAAAGTTAAATCGAGACTGGATCGGTCTTCGCGTTCGACTGAAACGCAAGGCAAGTAATCAACTTTGCTCAATCCCCACTGGAACAGAAGGCGTGATCGGTGCGTACGGTGGCGGCAGGCGTGCGATCCTCTTTGAATCAGAGTCGTGCAAGAAGTGCGGGGTTTCAGCTCGCGTCAGCGGAATGAGTCGGCACGATTTCGTGATTCTTACGCCACCTGATGAGTGGCCAAATACCCGTGGCCAAGGCCGAAAGTTAAGACGTTGCAAGAGATAAGCATGCCAGATTCACCATCTGGGCGAATACCATTCCGCCGTGCCTGGACCACAAACCACTACCCAATCGCCGCGTATTTTTGCTTCGATCCATCCCATCGCGCCGAATCCGTACTTTAGTTCAACATATTCGAATTCACGACGGATCACGTTGAAGTTGGGAGTGCGACGAACATCGGAATCGCCGAGCACGAAGTAACCGCCGACATACATGCCTATAAGCAGCAGCACGATGATCGCCACAGTGTGCCAATCATTTCTTCTGTTCGACGTTTTCGCGTCCATGGCGATTCCCCGTAAGCTCAAGAATTGACCTTATGAACACAGATTATCCGACTTCCAGAGCTCCCCGACAATCCCGATCGCAGGAGCGCCAACAAGCGCTAACTAACGAACTCAGTAGGTTCAGAACATGTTCACCAGCGAATCATTCTACACCGCGGAAGAGGAACTTGCTGATCTGCGAGAGTTCATTCTTCACGTATCGAACCAGTTGTGGGAGGCAACTGATCCTGAAGCGCCCGACGTGCGATTCATGGATTTTGCCCAACTCAGAAAATATGCGTTTGAGCAAGACGTTGTCGTTGGTTTCATTTTTCAAGAGTTGGAAGCATTGATTGCCAAGCACCGAATTCGTGAGCTGCGACTGAGGAGTACAGGAGAAACCAAATGCAACTGTCCCTGGAACTGTTCAACCAAATTCAAACTCTGCTGCACAAGTGCGACGGCGAACTTTCGGCAACTGCACACCGCGGAACGTTTGACAAGGATGAATTCTTGGAGTTGTCCCAAGATTGCCGAGACGCGGCCAAGCGGATGGAGAACGTGCGCGAATAGCGCGCTGTCTGTGAGTCCTTGGAGTTTCAAATGGAACCAAAGAAATATCACTGCGGCGACAGAAAATGCTGCATTCACTGGTATCTGCCGACGCTAAACGGTGGTCGGTGTCTCGATTGCGGGCGGAAACTGAAACTCATCCAGGAACCTAAAAGGAGCAAGGATGCTGGTACTGCAAAGAAAACTCTATGAAACGATACGTATCGAAACCCCAAGCGGTGAAGTCATTCGCGTCATGCCGGTCAGATTTGGCCCTCATGCAGTGCGACTGGCATTTGAGGCGGAGACCGACATCAAGATTGTCCGCGAGGAATTGCTTACCCCGGAAGAACAACCGCTGGAACCTGATCCGGCGCCTGAAGCACTGCCGGCGGCGTAGTAGCCGACGGAGAGTTAATAACTAGGAAACACAGTGCGGTCCCACGTTCGCCGCTGTCAGTGTCCGGTGCGTAGCCGGAATATCTGACCGACTTTCGGTCAAGTGGACATCCCAGATAACGCGACAGCGGCGAGCGTAGGGCCGCTTACCACGGACTGACGCAAGAGGCGTCAGGTTTTCGGCACGGACGCCGTTTGTTGATTCATTGGCGACGGATCGCGATCGATGTCCGACGAGACGCACGAGACGCAGCCGAGTTTGTTTGTTGAGGACAAGCCGGCAGTGCTTCGGTTGGCGGACTTCGGCGATCTGGCGCAATATGACACGCGGGAATCTCACGTCAAAGAACTGATCTGGCAATTGGAGATGTATCACAGCCGCAACGGCGGCGCCGTGACGGTATCCCGCAAGGTCCTGAGAGCGAGATTCTACTGGAACGCCGGGGTTTCTCGGAATGTGTTCGATGCGGCCCGCAAGGCCGCCGAAGCGTTGAAGGTGATTCGCGTCGACCGGGAGCCCCGCAAGATGGGCGGCCAGGGCGCCAACACCTATGTGATTGACTGGAAGAGAATCCAAAAGCTCGGAACCATCCAGGCGGCACCCCAGGCCACAAGTGCCACCCAGCCGCCAACCACCATCCAGGCCGCAAGTGCCAACCAACCCACCGAGCGAACGTCAGACCGGGTCCCAGAAAATAAGTACCCGGGTCCCTCTGAGAGGGTAGGCGGTGTCCCTTCACAGGGAGGCGCTGTCCCTTTTCCGGGACCCCTTAATAAGGAATATAACCATCCATCCGTAACCGTTTCTACAACCCATGGCCATGGGAATGGGTTTTCAAGAGAGAAGAGGGGGGACCGTTGGCCGAATCCGATCACAGTGGAAGATCTCAGGAAGCCAGCAACGGTTCTCAGACTCTACAGGATCGCCGTTTCGAATGGTTACGTCGTCGATTCGGAGATCAACATGATTCAGTTCTTTTCCCAAGCGCGCTACTGCCGGCTGGCTGAAGATGTGCAATCCCCAGGAGCCGTCTTTACGACGCGGATCAAAGAAGGCATGACGAAATCGGTTCGCCATGAGGACGAAGACGCGGCCCGCCGGGCCGTGAAGCAACTTTTGTACGGAGCAAGCGCGAATGAGTAGGGTACAGCGAGACCGCTAGCTCTCATGTTCATGCTCACGGCTTCACTGCTCTCGAGGCTCTGCCGACTTCTTCGCCGATTGTCGGAACCTCTGTCGGAACCTCAACTGCCAATGACCATCATCCCAATTCAGCGGCTTTTTCCAAAGATCCGGGTCGTGGACGTTCGACCTTGGATGCAATTCCTGTTGCATCAATGGTGCGCGCTCAGATCGAAATCGCAAGTCGAGCCCGTCGACACCCTTGACATCATAAACTGCATCAACAATCGCGTGTGCCTCGCTTCGCGATACAAGTGGCCCTGTAACCGTCACGAGTCCGTCATTAACGCGCACTGTCAACCCAGCAGATTTAATCTTGCCAGCACGTATCTTCACTTTCAGTTGAGCTGAGATATCGTCAAGCAGTTCCCTCTGTTCTTTTTTACCAGCCATTGCTAGCTCAATGTCACACTGAATGACAGCGAACAGCATGAACGCAACTAACGTTAGATGGCGATCCATCGGAAACCCTTTCGGTTGTTTTGGTGATAAAGCCGAGCGGAAACTAACTCTCATCGACGTCATTTGTCAACAGCGATCTGGGGAGCTGATCGTGTCAGATAAACATTGCATCCCGACGGTTCAGCCGACAAGTTTGTTGTCATTGCGTCCGGTCGGTAGCTGAGGCAGACTCCGGACCGCATCCATTCCTCCGCCAAGTGGCAACATTACGTCCGAGTGCTTGCGGAGCGCCTTGAAATACTCGCGCAATTGCCGAAGCCGCTCGTCCGAATCAACTCCTGCGTTCAAGTCTGTCAGGAGGTTCTCAGCGTCTGACGCGACTATGCGTTGGAAGTGAGCCTTGTCGCCAATCGCGATGGCCGTGTGCAGCGCCACCAAGGTCCCGCTGACCACGGCGATGCATGCGATCAGCTCATGGTCCCACTTAAGAATTCCTCCAAAGGCTAAAGCCGCATTACTCATGAGGACCAAACAGACAAGGCACCAGTGTATCCAGAAGTTGTGTCCATGCCGTTTCTGCTGCATTTTGTGAAAGTCGTGGACTTCAGCTTTGAGCGACTCCAGCTGTTTGGTCGGATCCATAGTCGTCCTTCTTTGCTTCGACAGAATCGACGGAACCTGGTCTTAACGATAAGTTTTACCAAGTCTCTTGATATCCGTCGACACGTTGCCGTGACTTCTGGCCACTCTGGTCACTCGAAACCGCGATGCCGACTCGCGAAGTGGCGGTGTTTCGACAGACAGCAGATCCTACGCTACGGCAGCGGGTCGCCGGGAACAGTTAAATACCTGCATTTGTGACAGTGGTTTCGAGTTGGGAATCCTGCGGTAAACATATTTGAATTCGTGGATGTTTGACGATTGGCCATTTCAACAAATATTTTGTTGAAATACTCGCAGCGTGTGATAGAGTGATCGTCGTTCACTTGCTCGCGATCTCTATTATGTCGGCAACGCAAGCGCTTAAATCTCGTTGAATCTCATATCGAGCCAAATCGGCACGCTCGCGATCTTGGACGTACTCACGTCTCAGCATTCACCAGCTCTACAGGGCCGTTCACTCATGTTCCACAATGAAAGGTGTACTTTCATGAATTACACGAAGCGTTTCATAGTTATCGGTGTCGCTGTTGTTCTGATGGTTTCGGTCGTAGCGCACGTCATCGCAGCAAGTTGCGAGAAAGAAACTCAGGCCGGTTCCAATGGCTTGGGCGGCGACAAGCCATGGGCAACAATAGATGGAGTTTCCAACACGGACAATGTCGAAGACTGCGACGGAGTGTGGGCGACTTGTCACCTCAAGAAAAACTATGAATCTGATTTCTTGATTGCGCAAGACTTTGGGTTTAACATTCCTGCCACCGCGACGATTGATGGTGTAGTTGTGAGGTATGTCGCTAAAGCAAGCGGCTCTGGAATTCACACTCAATATGTTGCGTTGGTTGGAGCCGGCGGCGCAGTTATCGGCGATCCGAAAAATGTTGAGATTCCCATCTGGACAACCGATACAGATGGTGCGCAGTACAGTAACGGAAGCTTTATGGATGACTGGAATGCAGTTTTGACGCCGGCGATCGTCAACAGTAGTAGTTTTGGATTCAAAATCAAGTGCGACAATCAGAGCACTAGCAACAAGATCGCGTCAGTTGACTGTATGAAGATTGTGGTTTACTACACGCCATAATTGGCGATGTGAAGTGCCTGGATAGTTCTGGAGGAAATTTGAAGTTGCCTGTGGAGCTGGTGATTAGTAGTGCTCCAAGAAACGGCAGTGTCTTCTGGACTCCTTCTAACGACTTGCGGTGGTCTGGTCTTCAACACCGAAGTCGACAGTCCATCCGTCGACAGACACAACCCCGCCAGACATCGTCGCGTCGACCGGCGTGAATCCCGCTTCGCCGATTTCAAACACAACGCAGTAATCGTTTTCCATTGAACCGGACTCAGGCTTGATAAACACCGCATAACTGCCGAACACCGCGCGTCCTGAGTCGTCATCCCTGAAAATGTAGCCGCGACGATCGTAGCGTTCGCCCTCTGGGCCTTCGGTTGCTTTGCCCGGGCCGCCACGAACTTCGATTGCGCCGGGCGTCAGCAACGTCGCATGAACTGCCGCCCGATCGTTCACGGCCGTAAACTGCTTGCCGGTCACTGTCGGCTCGTTCATCACTCGGCAGCCCCAGCAGTTCACTAAGCCGGGTGCAGTCTCGACACGGTCGTAGCAGATGACGAATTCACGCCCATCGACCGGCTTCAGGTGCACCATGGTCCGCTTGCACTTCTGCACGTTGATCGGGTTCTTGTTGTGAACCCAGATTCTGGCCGAGTCGACGCTGAAGACCTGGTAGCGATCTCCACCGTGATTCTCGGTCGGAGCGGATGTGCGATAACCGCCGAGGGTCGCGACCTGCAGCGGAGTGGTTGCCCGTGGTACCCATTCATCGGAACCCTTCAGGTGCTGCGAGCCCCACATTGTCGATCCGCCTACAGGAACGAAACCGGGTTTCCCTTCAGGGTAAATCCAAATCCCAGAGCCAAACTGCGGTTCCGTCGAACCCTTTTTCGCACGGCCCCTGATGATAAGATTTTCACCACGAGAAGTGATCGACAGTAGGCCGGGGAATTTCTCGTATCGCAGAGCATCGATAGGACGACAATCGAGACGGACTTCTGTAGCGTCATCATCCCAGCTTGAACGCGAGATGCACAAATCGCCGCCGTCCAGGTAATGCGACGTCGGCATATCCAGTTCCGCCGGGGACTTCGCGGGGACCGACCGATCTCCAATAACCAAAGAAAGGACGTCTCGCTGGGTTCCATCGGTGTATTTGTTCAACAGCCATTGTGCGAGCGAGGCAGAGTCGGGATCAACAACTCGATAAGCGCCTGTGGCCAGCACAAGTGGATCGGTGGATCCGATCGCCTCTCCTGGTGCCAGTTCGTAAGCGATCCAGTGGCCCATTCGACGCATCGCGTTGTTGCTATTCAGCACCGCAGCATCACCCGTCGCCGACGCCCACGCAGTGAGCAAATACGGCGTGCGGTAATAGAACATGCTGTTGTAGCCCGTGAGAATTGCTGCGTTGTGATGCCCGGCCTGCGACCCACCTGAATTGAGGGCCATGATGTTGTGTAGGTCGAGCACACCGCCGTTGACGGGATCGTAGATGGGATAAATGCGCTGGTCGGAACCGTCCAGCATTGTTTGGAAGACATAGTCGCACCATTCGTCACGAACGCCGTCGCCATGAAACGCCAACGCAACGAGCCCACGATACAAGTATGCCCTGGCATGCCCTCTCGGTTCGTGGAGGTTGTTTCCAAACCAGGTTCCCCTAGTCTCATCCTTGTCCCGGAAAAGCTCGTAGGTGACCTCCCATTCGTCGGTCGCCCCGTCTTCAGGGACGCCCATGCCGGTTTGACCGCAGACAATTGTGAAAGCCTGCTCCTGCTCCGCGTCGTCGAACAGGTCGGCACACCAGTCATAAACGACGATGGCATAGATCGAGCTATCGCCATAGCGCGGAATGTCAGGCGTCTGTGAGAGGAGCCACTCTTTGGCCGCAATGCCGTTTGCTGTTTCACCAAGGCAAGCATACCGCAGAGCCTTGTACGCCGGAGTGTGCTGGTAGAACCTCTTGTCTCCAGCATAGAGATCGCTATCAAGCTTGGCAGCGACCGCAGCCTGGTTGTCTGGCGTGACGAACAATCGAGGATGACCGGCACGGACCTTGATGCCCGGCGGAGGTCGCGTGCGGAAAGTCCAGTTTTCGCCGTTGATTTTGAGTGGGTAGACTTCTTCAGCTGGCGGGGGCGGTGGAGGCGGCGGAGGCGGGGGCGGAGGGGGCGGAGGGGGATCGTCCGGGACTGGCGGGTCGATGAGCTTGTCGATCAGCGCATCGGCTTCAGCATCAATGATGTCAGCTTGTGCACGGTCTGCGGCCGCGGAGGCGTCTTTGGCGGCCGCGTCGGCCCGGAGAAGCCTGGCGGCCTTGCGGAGGTCCTGGACGTCCTGCTTTTCTCCGGCAGCCAGGACAGATCCGCACAACAGCAGCGCAGTCAGGGCCAGCTTGAAAGCTCGGTGGCTACGATTCATTGAATTCCTCACGTAAAGCTTTTTGTGCAGCGATGATTTGTCGATATCCACCGGTCTTGAGAACCTCGCGCGTCAGCTCCGCGATACTGATCCCGCGGCGGATCGCGGCGTCGCGAAACAGCGTCCACTCATCGATCGGAACATCTAGTTTCAGGCACTTTGTCAGTTTCTTGGCCATTTTGGGGGCATAACACACACGCCCAACTTAATTCCAGAGAAATCTATTGACCTGAGTGGAGCCGGACTGTCATAGCTCCACCCAGCAGAGCGGAGCACAGTGGATGCGCCTCGTGCGCCAAGGATGGCCAGCCGCTCGTATTTGCCATTTTTCGGAGCAAGTGATGGATTTTCTCATCGATTTCTTCTCAGGAAGAAAGACCTACTCGGTGGCGGCCGCTGCTGCTGTCGTTACGTTCGCCCTGCAAATGGGGTGGATCAACGCTGATATGGCCGCCTATATCCTCGCCTACTTGGGCATCGGAGGTGCCGCTGCGTTTCGCTCTGCCCTGAAAAAGACCGAGATTCGCAGCCGCTAGACATCGCGCACTCGCAGATCGCTGATCGTGCAGGGAGGCACTGATGAGCCTAACGATTTCCCACCCGCCGACGGAATTCACTCTCGATCCGACGATTGAGAACGATGAGGAGCTTGGCAAAGCGGTCGGCGAATTGCTCTATATGCGACACGCCCATGAGCAGTTTCAGGCGGCTATCAAGCTGCAAATCGCGGAGCTGAAAAAGCAGGCGGAAGCAGGTTGCAGCGTCGACGTTCGTGACGCTGATGAACCGGTTTCGGTGGGTGAGTACGCTGAGAAACTGCATGCCGCAATCGAGTCTTATTCCCGCAAAAACCGGGCAAAGCTTCTGGAGCGCGGCAAGAAATCGCGTGACTTTACCCATGGGACGATCGGCTGGCAAAAGAAACCAGCGCGAATCGACATCGCAGCCGGGAAGACCTCAGCGGACGTTGTGCAGCTGATCAAGGATTCTGCCCCGAGCCTCATCAAGCGTCTCCGCGGGGTTCTGGCGTCGCTGAGTTTCATGGGAACGCGTCAAATTGCGCTCGTCGCCGAGCCCGACATCAAGCTTTCGAAGTCGAACGCGCAGAATGCATACGACGCCAAGCAGCTCAGCGACAAGCACTTGAAGAAAATCGGATTGAAGTACTTCCCGGGCAGCGAGGAATTCTATGTGAAGCCGCACAAGACGCCTCTCAAACCCGAAGCCGCATGAGGTGGCCATGCTTCGCAGATCATTCGCCGCGGCGGCGGTGTGCCTGCTCTCACTATTCCTGACTGTTGATGCCGGAGTGGCACCGCCGCGGGCGATTATCACCGGTCCGACCGGCGGACAGCCGGGCGATATCCTGCTGCTCGATGCGAGCGAGTCGGAGGCCGACTATTTCGTGTGGGGCGTGGAGCCGGAGCTCGCAGAGCACACCACGATCATGCCGATCGAGGACGGGCGGAAGTGCATCGTGGCGACGAAGCCCGGCAGCCGCACAATCTTCCTTTCGGTAAGCAACGCGGAAGGGATCGACCAGATAAAATGGAAAGTCACGGTAGGCGACAATCCTCCACCAGGTCCGGGACCAGGGCCTGGCCCTCCTCCCGAGCCGGACCCGCCGGGACCTGACGATGTATACGGATTACAGCGACTTGCTCACACCGAGGCGTTGAAAGTCGTTTCCCCGAACCGCGCAGCGGAGGCCTCTCGCCTTGCTGGTGGCTTTGAGGGCGTTGCAGCCCGCATCTCGGCCGGCACGCTTTCGAAACCCCAAGCGATTTTGACGGCACTCCTGCGGGCGAACAACGACGCCTTGGGCGCGTCTCTACCGCAGTGGCTGAACTTCGGCCGAACCATCGCCCAGCGGCTGCAGGTGCTCTACGAATCGGGGGAGATGCGGTCTCTGGATGATTGGGCGGCGGCACTGCGCGCTGTCTCCATTGGGCTGCAGGCGGTGAGGTCCTGATATGGACGAAGCTGTTTTTGTCGGCTCGGCCATCGTTGCCGCACTAATCATTAGCACATACGGCGTGAAACAACTGAAGAGAATGGCCGATCATTTGGCGTTTCGAGAGTGGCTCGAACGCCGGCAGATCGCGAAGAAGGAACAGCGTGCCGACGAACGGCAAAAGCGGCTAAACGGTAAACGTCGATTCTGAATCGCAAGGATGCGAGATGTCGGACGAGAAATCCCCTAGACCTGCGAACTGGAAGATCGCAATCGCGGCGGCGCTGGGTGTTGCCATCACTTCCGCGGGAATTGCGATCAACCTCGAGTTCAACGCTGAGATCAACGTCACTCCCCCGGACGCGCGTGAGGGATGGGCGGGGCCGGAAGCGGTCAAGATGGCCAAGCCGGTTGTAATGGGAATGCCCGATTTCAAGATCAAGGGCGCCGCTGGCGACAACGAACGCAAGAACGTACGACTCTGGACGTTTGCCAAAGCGGTGAACGACGGAGAGCACCTGAAGAACATTCCTCAGCAGGTAGGTGATTGTGTCAGCTGGGGAGTTCGTAATGCGGTGGATTACTTAGCTTGTGTCCAGATTGCCCGCGGTCCACCGGCGTCGTTCAAGCCGTCTTATGCGCCGTACTTTTATGGCATCAGTCGCGTGCAGGTCGGTGGCGGACGCTTGCGCGGTGATGGTTCGGTCGGAGCATGGGCCGCAGAGGGCGTGCGTCTCTATGGAGTGTTGGATGCGTCGTTCAACGGCGTGCCCAAATACAGCGGCCGCGTTGCCAGGGAGTGGGGAAGGAAAGGACCGCCCGACAAATTCATTAAGGAGGCCCGTCAGTTCCCTGTCAAGACGGTGGCTCCAGTCCGAACTGCGGACCAAGTGCGCGATAGTGTTTGCAATGGATATCCAGTCACGATCGCCAGCGATTGGGGAGGACGTCATGACCAGAATCTGAGTCGCAAACACAACCGCATAGTCTTCCGTCGCAGTGGTCGTTGGATGCACCAGATGTGCGTTATTGCCTACGACGGACAGACTGCGAGTGAGCCGCTGTTCTACATTATCAACTCATGGGGGCCGAACGCGCACCCGCAACCGATTGATGACAGCCCGCCCGGTGGCTTCTGGGTGCGGAAGCAGGACATCGAATACATCGTGGATCAGCGGGATAGCTTTGCGTTCAGTCAGTTCGTCGGCTTCCCGCCTCAAGAATTGGATTGGCGAATCATAGGAGAACAGAATGCACAAGTTGATCGTATTGACCGCGGCCCTGATCGCGGCCGTCGCCTTGGACGCGTGCCGAGGCGAAGAGTTGAATTGGTCGATCATCGGACCGAGCAAGCGGGTTAGTTCACCGAAAGCGAAACTCAACTGGCAGATCATCGGACCAAAGCAAGAGCAAGAGCTAACGATTGAAGAGCTGGAATCGCTGCTTGCGCCGAAGCCTGTCGCGTACGCGTACAAGTTCGCTGGCGACTGTCCGCCGTGCAATGACCTCGAGCGCAACAAACATGAGTTGCCTGTTGATCTCGTCTGGAAGCCGGCGCCGGGTTGGGTGCAGTCGGCGCCCACGCTGCATTGGCAGGGCAAAGATGGTCGCTGGTATCAGTTTGCCTTTCGCCGCGGCCGCGGCCGACCCGAATTCAGCGCAGCTTGGCGGCGGACGCAGCGGGTGAAGCCGCCTTCGGTCAACACGGGCCGCGGGTCCTCCTGAGGCCCCTCCGGGGGCGCGCGGGTCCCCCATCGCGCAGTTTTTGTTCATAAGGGGCATTTTTTAGGGGGTGCCCCTACCACCTTGTTGACCGGGTGCGGTGTGCTGGACGAACAGTATGTGCGGACGCTGGGTGAGGTCGCTGAGATCTTCGGCGTTTCGCGTGAGGCGGTAAAAAACTGGCGCTCAGGTCCTGACAAAATGCCGGGCCAAGCCGGCGCTTGGCCGCTGTGGGAAATCGTCCGTTGGCGGTTTGCCAAGACAGTGCTCGAGCCGCAGAAGGCTGACGAGCAACGGGAGAAACTGGAGCTGGCGAAGCTGGCCACAGAGGTGCAGTCGCGGCAGCTGAAGCTAAAGCGAGAGGCGGGGGAGTTAGTGAACCGGGCGGCGGCGATCGCCCGGGTGACCGAAATGTTCAACACGGTGCGGCAGCGGCTGCTGGCGGTGCCCGAGGAGTTGGCCTCAGGCCTGCCGCAGTCAGTGCGGTCGGAGATGGTGGCCGATCTGAAGCACAAAATGAACCTGGTCTGCAAGGAATTTGAGAGCTGGGCGGGACCGGAGTAGCCATGCGGATTCGGAATCGCGGATTCAAGGAGATCAAGGCGAAGCAGATCGAGCCGGATCCGCTGAACTGGCGGACGCACGGCGTCGATCAGCAGGCGGCGCTGACGGCGGTGCTGGAGGAGATTGGCTTCGTGGGGGCGCTGCTGGTGCGGCCGAAGCCGAAGTCGCGGACGAAGTATCTACTGATCGACGGACACGAGCGGCTGAGCCGGTTCGAACCGGACGCCCTGGTCCCCTGCATCGTCGTCGACCTCGACGAACAGGAGGCGCGGAAGGCGCTGGCGACCTACGACCCGATCACGAATTTGGCCGGCGTCGATCGAGAACTCCTCGAGCGTCTGACGGCCGGGATCGAGTTCGAACAGGCTGGCTTAAACGAACTGGTGGCCGGCGTCCTCGATTCGCTGGAGGAGTCCGAGCCGGAGGGCGGCGAGGAACCGCCAGCCGCCCGAGTCGACCAGACGGCAACGCTTAATAAGAAGTGGCAAACGAAACCGGGGCAGTTGTGGAAGGTGGGGAATCACCGGCTGCTGTGCGGTGATTCCAGGCGGTGCGAAGAGGTTTCACGATTATTCGATGGCTGCAAGCCGTTCCTGATGGTGACCGACCCGCCTTATGGCGTCGAGTATGACCCGTCGTGGCGGCAAGATGCTGCCGATGCCGGCTGTCTCAAATTCTCGCCCAAGAGCATGGGTCAGGTGGCCAACGACGATCAGGTCGATTGGACGGAGAGCTACCGACTCTTCCCGGGCGACGTGGCCTACGTGTGGCATGCCGGGATCCACGCGGCGGAGGTGGCACGGAATCTTCAATCCGCGCGCTTCGAATGCCGAACGCAAATCATTTGGAAAAAGCCCTCGTTCGCCATCTCCAGAGGGCATTACAACTGGCAGCACGAGCCCTGTTGGTACGCATTCCGGAAGAACGGCAAGTCCGCCAAGTGGAATGGTGACAATTCCCAGAGCACGATCTGGGACATCAGCAATCAAATCAAGGATCGCAGCGACCACGGCACCGAAAAACCGCTGGAGTGTATGGCCCGCGCGATCCGGCATCACGGCGACGCTGATGATGACGTCTATGATCCGTTTCTCGGTTCGGGCACCACGATGGTTGCCGCTGAGGAACTGGGGCGGAGATGTCTTGCCATGGAGCTCGATCCAAAATACTGCGCGGTGATCCTCGAGCGGATGGCCGGGATGGGGTTGGAGCCGGAGTTGGTGGATTGAGACTATGTTGCGGCAAACGTGCAAGATATTATTGATGGTCGCTGTCGTTACCATTCCAGACGTTGATGAGACCGGCGACTTTCGCGTCGCTTATCGTGCGTTTCGGCCGCGGCCGGAGGTGCGGATGCTGCAGTGGTGCATTGAGAACGTCGTCACCGACGAGGGGCGGGCGTACGACCATGCCGCCTATCCGCACCTGGGGGCGCCAGGCGGGCCGTTTGATGCCTACGACGATCCGCGGATTCGCATACTGGCCCTGCAGTGGGCGACGCGGCTGGGCAAGACCTTTGCCGGCCAGTGCTATCTCCTCAAAACGGCGGCCTGCGATCCGGCGCCGATGATCTTTGCCTCCGCGGCGGAGTCGTTGCTCAAACGCTCGCTGGGCCGCTGTTACGAAATGATCCGCAAGCGGCCGCAGTTGAAGCGGCTGCTCAAATACCAGAGCGAGAAACAGCAAAAGCAGGACCTGATCGAGTTCAACGAGTGCCAGATCGCCGGGGCCTGGGCCCGGTCGACGACCTCGCTGGCCGACATGAACCGCAAGATCGGGCATGCCGGCGAGATCGACAAATGGGAACACCTCTCTACGTCGAAGGAATCGGACCCCGAAAAGCTGTTTGATGACCGCTTCAAGGATCTCCAGCACGTGCGGAAGGTCACCAAGGAATCGACGCCCGCCCTGAAAAACTCGTCGCGAATCGAACGGCAACGATTAAGGGGTTCCAACTGCCAGCTCTATGTCCCTTGCCCGCACTGTAAGAAGTATCAGGTGTTGAGGTTTGGCGACCGTCAAACTCCTGGTGGATTGCGGTTTGAGCGCGACGGCGCCGGTCGGATGGACGAGGAAACCGCGCGGCGGACCGCCTATTACGAGTGCGAACACTGTGGCGGTCGCTGCGAAAACGACCATCGCCCCTGGATGATGCGGCGCGGGGTCTGGGCGCCGGAAGGCTGCAAGATTCGACATAAAGCGGCCCTCAAGCTGACAGAAAAGTTGTTGGCCGGATGGAAAGGATATCGATGGAGGGGCTGGCCGAAAGCGACCTGGATCAGCGGGATGCCTCTCCGCGACAGCGACGCATACAGCTCGCAGCTTTCGTCCTTATGCGCGCTCTCATTGGATTGGGGTGACATTGTTTCAGAGTTCATCGACACGCGCAGCAAGCCGCACCGGTTCCGCAACTTCATTCAGCAGTGGCTGGCGGAGACGTGGGACGTTCGCCAAAACCAGCAGACCTGGGAGCAGTTGCACGAGCGGCTGACGGTCGAAGTCCGCCGCGGGATCGTGCCGCTCGGCTTCTCGCTGGTGACAATCGGCGTCGACAAACAACAAGACCACTACGTCTGGACGGCCGACGCGTGGCGGGATCCGCAGACGTCGCACACGATCGCCTACGGCGTTTGCGACGACCTGGACGAACTGGAGGAGGTGCTCAGCACCCGCTGGCCGCACGAGGATGGCGGCGAGGCGGTGCCGCTGAAGCTGTCCCTGATCGACAGCGGCTTTCGGCCGGCCGACGTGCATCAGTTCGTCGACCGCTGCCGGCGGAAGAAAATCAAGATCATGGCCTGCCGCGGTTCGTCGACGGCGCTCACTTCTTACTACGAGAAGAAAAAGAACGGTCCCAAGACGTCGGCGCCCGGCAAGTGGGTGGTGTGGGTCGACACCAACAGCACGCAGGATTTCCTGGAGCGGCAACTGCACAAACTGCGACCGGGAGATGAGGGATCGGCGTCGCTCTACCGAGGGTCCGCCGGCGAACACCAGGACTTCCTGGAGCAGCTCTTAAATGACGCGGCGTTCACCGATTTGGACAGCTCGAACAACGTCAAAGAGAACTGGCAGCGGATCGACGAGGACATTCCCAACGACTTCCGCGATTGTCGGCGGTACGGCTTCGCGGCGATGCTGGTGGCAACGCGGAACGGCAGGATCCCGCTGCGGAAGACGACCGAGCGGACAATGCTCGAGCGTGACCGGACCGTCGTTAACGAACTGTCGCTGACGCCGCGGCTGGGACTGCAGCGACCCAAGCTCGCGCCCGGGTCGTGATTCATTGTTTAACCGAAAAGGACTTCGATTGATGGCAAGAGCCAAACCGACGAAACAGGATGGCCAGGATGGCCCGCAAAATGAGACCGACAAGCCGGCCGGAACTCCCGTGAAGATACGGCGGCGAAAGCGGGTGTTTGCGGTCGTTTGCCCCCGCAACGAAAAGCACCAGTCGACGCGGGTCTATCGCACGGCAGGGAAAACCCGCTACTGCGTCTGTGATGACTGCGGCGAAACGTGGAAGCAGGTGGGCGATCTGTCCGACCCGCTGGGGGAATTTGCCCTGGAGCTGGCGGAGAAACTGGAAGAGCTGTGCGATGTCCCTGACCAGGCGACCGACGGGACTTCGGTGATCGTGATCACCGTGCAGGAAGCGCTGGGCATCGCCGAGGATCTCAAGCTGCTTCGCGACGCAGCGTGACGCGGCGGGATTTACCATAAAGTAAACTGGTAAAACGCGGTCCCGTCGCTGAGCATCCGCTGCTATATACGCTCCCATTATGAGTGTCTCCACCGCCACGTTGCTCTCCAAGATTGAGGACGCGATCGCCGCGTTGCTCGACGCGATCGCCGACCACACGGTCGAGGAATACCAGATCGGCAACCGCCGGGTTCGGCGTGTCGATTTTGCCAAGACCTTGGAGGTGCTGATGAAGCGGCGGGACATCTTGGCGGCGAAGTCCGCCCGCGAGAGCACAAACCCGGTGCGGGTGGTCAAACTAGGAAGGGCACGCGGCGTTGATCGGTAGGCTGCGGGAATCGATTGCCAAATTGATGGTCGGCTCGCCCGGACGATGGCGGGCCGCTCAGCGGAAGCGGTTTGCGCAGCAAGCTGAGCTAAAGCGGGCTGCGACGCGGCTGCCGGCCTACATGGCGGCGAGCTCCGGCGGCTTTCAAGGGGGCAAGCTGGACCGGATCACCGAAGAGTGGAACCCGGGGACGATCGGCCCCAACCGCGCCTTTCAGATCGACGGCCGGAGAATGCGCGAACGTGCGCGTGAGTTGGTCGACAACAATCCCGACGCCAAGGCGGCGGTCGATGCCTACATTGCCAACGTGATTGAATGCGGCATTACTCCCAAGCCGCGTTTTGAGGATCCCGAGCTCCGCAAGTTGTGGACTGACGCCTGGGAAAAGTGGGGAGGCCTGACCGCCCACGCGACGCGGGAAGCGGACCTGACCGAGAAACAAACGATCTACGAACTCTGTGCGCTGTGGCTCACGGAGATCATTGTCGGGGGCGGTTGCCTGGTGCACTATGTGGAGCGGCCGATGAGGGGCCGCAGCTTGCCGACAGCGTTGGAATTGATCCCCGAGGAACGATTCGCCGACGACGTGCTGTGGAGCGGGCCGAATCCCAAAACCGCCAACCCGGTGATCAACGGCGTCGAGGTCGACGAGGCGACCGGACGTGACCTGGCGTATTGGATCCATCGCACACCCCCGAACGACCTGCACTTTCCAGTGCGGTTGGAGCCGACCCGGCTGCCGGCCGAGCAATGCGAATACAGCTATTTTCGCCGACGGGTCGGCGCGAACCGGGGCCACACGCTGCTGCACGCGGTGATCGTCTGGCTCTGGGCGCTGGGCTATTACACCGACAACGAGTTGCGGGCCAGCAATGCCAAAAGCTCGTGGGCCTACATGATGAACACCGATCCGCAGTTCGCCAGCGACTTCACCGATCTGTTCGACAGCAACCCGGAGAGTGGCACGACCGACTTTTATGGGAATGTGATCGAAAAGCTGGAACCGGGGATGATCTTCCGCGGAGCGCCCGGCGACAAGATCGAAGCGGTCGGCCCCAACGTTCCCGGCAGCGATTCGATGCCCTGGCTGGAGTTGATGCAACGCTCAATCGCCATTGGATCGGGGCTGAGCTACGAAGAGCTGCGGCGTGATTACAGCAAGGGATCGTTCTCGTCGGTGCGTGCTTCGGGAAACTCCGACCGCAAGCGTTTTCGCCCGATGCAAAAATACACCGTCTGGCACTTCTGCAATCCAACCTACCGCCGGTTCGCCTCGGCTGGCGCGCGGATCGGACTCGACGGCTTTCCTCGGCCGAGCGAGTTCTCCGCGAACTTGGACGACTGGCTGGCGGTCGACTGGCGTACGCCCGGCTGGGATTCCGTGAAGCCCAGCGAAGACGCGCAGGCGGATGACATCAATCTCAAGAACGGCACAACCACCCGCAGCGAAGTGATCGCGAAACGTGGCGGCGGCGGAGATTGGGAAGCGGTCGACGAACAGCGTCAGCGGGAGATGGAATCGGAGGAGCGGCGGGGCCTGCCGCCGCTGGCAGTCGAACCGGTCGAGGTGACTCCCGATCAAAACAACGACGAGTAATCATGCCCAAACCGAGCAAACACAAAATCCGGCACGTGGTCCGCAAGGTGTATGAGACGCCGTGGGCAATCTTGCCGGCCAAGCTGGAAGAGATCACCGAGCTGCTCGACCTCCGCGCTGCCGGAGAGATGTACACCGCGGAGGAGATCGAGGCGCGGATCGGTGCACTGCACGAACGGTCCCCGACCGCAAATCAATCTGCGGGCGGAGTGGCGGTGCTCGATCTGTTCGGCGTCATTGCGCAACGCATGAACGCGCTGGAACAGGTCTCGGGCGGCACCTCGACGGAACAGTTTGGCGCCGCGTTCGACGCGGCGATTGCCGATCCCGATATCGAAACGATTGTGCTCAACGTCGACAGCCCCGGCGGCGCGGTGACCGGCGTGCCGGAATTGGCGGCCAAGATTCGTGACGCCCGCGGCAAGAAACGAATCATTGCCGTGGCGCATCCGCTGATGGCCTCCGCCGCGGTCTGGATCGGTGTGCAGGCGGACGAAGTGGTTGCCCAGCCGACCGCCCAGATTGGTTCGATCGGCGTGATGGCGATCCACACCGATCGCAGCGGCGCGGATGAACAGGCGGGGATCAAACGGACGGTGATCAAATCGGCGGAATTCAAGGGCGAACTGCAAGGCCCGTTGACCGAAGCGGCCCAGGAACATGCGCAGGAGCGCGTCAACAAATTGCATCGCCAGTTCGTGGCGGCGGTCGCCGACGCGCGCGGCGTGGCGGAGGCAGCGGTCGAACGCGACTTCGGCCGCGGCCGGCTGCTGCTCGCCGATGAGGCGCTGTCTGTAGGCCTGATCGACCGCATCGCCACCTTTCAGGAAGTCTTACAGGAACTCGGCATCGGAGCCGGTTCGACAACTCGCAATAGCGCCCGGCGGCGACCGGCGTTTGTTTCGAAAGTGAGCAAGGAAGCTATGGAACCGAAGATTCTAACGGCATTGGTTCGCCGCGGTCTGTGCGATGTGGACGCCGACGAGGCGGTAGCCCGGGCGGCACTCGGAGCGTACTTTGCCGCGCGTGGGGAAGATATCCCCGAGGACGCGAGTGCGGTTGTCGCCGCACTGAACGACAAAACGACTCAGGTCGTGCAAGTCCTGGAGCCCGCCACGCTGGAGATCGGTCAGCCGGCCACCTCCGACTGGACCGCGCAGGACCTGCTGGCGGCGATCGGCCTCACTTCGTTGTCTGCCGAGCAACAGCTCGAGCTGCAAAACGAATTGCTGCCGCAGCTGGAAACGCTCTCCTCGAGTGAAGTCGTTAAGAAGATCAATGAGGCGGTGGTCGCGGCGACACCGACGACCGGCGCCACGCGGATTGAATCGGTCGTTGCGGAGCGGGACAAGTTCCTGGCGGCCGGCCGCGACGCGATCCTGCAGCGGCACTACGGTGCCAATCTGCCGGTCGAAATCTACGACTTTCGCTCTGGCGAAATGCAGGACTACAATCCGGTACGGGGCAACCGCCAGTTGGGTTCGCTGCTGCGGTTGGCCGAACATTGCTTGATGCAGGCGGGCGTGCCGCAAGTGCAGGTGTCGAGTCTGGATCCTCAAGCGATCGCCCGCATGATTTGCGGCAGCGATCCGGGCAACTTCGGGATCTTTGCCAGCAGCGACGGGCCGGCCTACAACGTCTCGGGCATGTTCTCCAACATCCTGCTCGATGCGGCGAACGTGATGCTCCGCCGCTCCTACACTGAGGCGAACACCACATTTGAAGTCTGGGCGCGACAGGCGCCGTCGATCGCCGACTTCAAGGATGTGCACAAGGTGATCGCCGGGGAATTGGACGATCCGAAAGCGGTCCCCGAGGATGGTGAGTTCGAAGAGACGACGCACACCGACGGGAAAGAGAAATACGCCCTGGAGGTCTGGGGCCAGATCTTCTCGATCACCTGGCAGGCGATCGTCAACGACCAGCTCTCGGCGTTCACCGAAATCCCGACGAAGCAAGGTCGGGCCATGCGACGCAAGCAGAACAAGCTGGTGTATCAGGTGCTCAAAGACAATGCGGCGCTGCAAAACGACGGTATCGCACTCTTTGAGGCCAACACCCACAAGAACCTCACGACCGGCTCCGCCGTCCCCAGCGTAACCACGCTGAACGTGATGGAGCAAAAAATGGCCGAGCAGACCGGACTGAACTCGGCCACCACGTTGAACCTGGAGCCGAAGTACATTCTTGCTGGCCGCGCGCTGCGGGGGACGATCCTGGAGTTGCTGGGATCGACCGCCAATCCGGCGTCACCGAACGGGAACGCGGGAGTGACCAACATCTGGCAGAACGGCTTGGAGCCGGTCTTCGATGCGCAGCTGGGCGCTGCACAAGGTGGATCGGATACCGGCTGGTACCTGGCCGCCGATCAGAACGAAGTCGACACCGTCGAATACGCCTATCTGCAGGGGTTGGAGTCGCCCGCGCTGGAGCGGGTCGAAGCGTTCACCTCGCTGGCGATTCGCTTCCGGCAGTACATCGCGTTCGCAACCAAGGCAATCGACTTCCGCGGTCTGCAAAAGCACAACGGAGTTTAATCCAAAAACCTCGGGAGGCACGGAGGAGTTTGCCCCCCCTGGCGACTCCGTGTCTCTCTTCCAAATCATCACACGGCTAGGAGGCCGAACACCATGTCTGCTAAGGATTTCTTTGAACTGGTCGATGATTTCTTCGGCCACCGTGTTTACAGCGCGACCGCCGGCAGCAACGTGGGCCACGGCTGGTTGATCGCCGACACATCGGCGGCCGGCACGCCGACCTACGCGCCTGTCGACGGGTCGGAGTACGGTGAACTGGCGGTCGATCTGGCGGCCAACGCGGAGATTGAAAACGTCTGTGTCTATCAGGCAGACCAGCTGCAATTCGACATCGACAAGATCACCGAAGTGCAGTTCCGCGTGAAAATGAACCAGGCCGCACTCGACACCGCTTCGCAGTTTGCCTTCGGACTGACCGGCGATCGCAACGACGCGATCGACTCGATTGCCCAGGCGGCTCTGTTCCGCCTGATTGGCGCCGACAGCACGACCAATGTCGTCGTGGAAACCGACGACGGCACCAACGACAACGACGACGTGGCGACCGGCAAGACGCTGATCAACGCCTACAAGGATTTCACGATCAGTTTTGCCGCCGGCAAGAACGATGTGCGGTTCTTTATCGACGGTGAGCGGGTCGCCGCCGGCACCAAGTTCGACATGTCCAACTACAGCGGGTCGCTGCAGCTACTGTTGCAGATCCAGAAAACGGCCGACACCAATACCGACGGTTTCACCGTCGACCGCATCAGCATCCGCGGCCGCCGCTAACCCGCCGGGGGCGGTTGGTTCGTGCTGCCGCACGAGTTTGAATTGCCGCTCCCGTTGGTCGCTACGGGCCATCAGTTTTTTTAAGAGGTGAAGCATGAGTGAACTAGCTGCGCTGGCCTCCGAGGAGGCCGAAGTCGACTCTGCGCCGCAGACCGACAAGCGGACGGTAATTGTGGGGACTGGCGAGACGGTTGAAGTCGCCGGAATGACGGTGACCGTCGTCAAGGTACGGCACCACCGCCAGGGAGGCGGCCCCGCCCGGAATCGTGTCGTCCTTGAGTTCGAGTACGAAATCCCGGTCGACACAGAACACGCCGTGCCGAACTCCGACGAAACCGACGAGAACAACGAACCCGACGACGATTAAACCATGCCGACGTTTCAGGAACTGCTGCAGTCCGACCTGGACGACGTGTTCCTCAACACCGAGGAATTCGGCGAGTCGGTCGAATACTACCCGTTTGGGGGCGCGATGCGCACGATCACGGTGGCGGTTTCGGAATACGGCGCTCGGAACGAGATGGAGCTGAACGCCAAGTCGGTGTCTGCACAGCTGCGGGTGTTCGCCAAACGTGACGCCGTCACGGGAATCGACAACCCACAACAGAAGGACTACCTGGTCCGCAGCTCCGAACCAGGCGTGAATTACTACTTTCAGCGGGTGCTGGAGCAGGACTCCGCCGGGCACGAGCTGTTGTTTGAGAAGCGGGCGCGGGGTGTGACCGGGGCGAACGAGTCCCGCCGACCACAACAGAGTTAACGGATCGCCGCTGTGCCACAGAAGAATTTCAAGCTGCCGATCGACAACCTCAAGACGTTGGCCGCGAATTCGGCCAAGTGGCAGGAGGTGACCGGCGCCCTGGACGCGAACGCGGCCAAGGCGTTTATCGACGAAGGATCATCGACCAAATCACGGCCCCGGATGATCGTCGGTTCAGCCGGCAGCCGCTCACTGAAGAAGGGCAACACGACCGGCTGGAACGCGGACGGGGCGCTTGCGATGCAAATCGAAATCGCCACGCCCGCAATCCACAAGAACGATCACAACGCCAGCTGGGCGTGGTTCATGGATATCGTCGACACGATTATTGATGAAATGGCTGAATTGGCGGGCCAGAACGGATTCTTGAACGTGACGGAATTCACCGAGGACCTGCCGGCGATCCCGGTGGAGGAAGAGTTTGACGACGAAGGGGAGGAGTTTTGGGTCACGATCTTTGACGTGGAAGTCGACGGATGACCTATTCGTCCAAGATCAGGCAGTTTGAGCGAATCCTGCAGCCTCGCGGTCTGTCGCGGTTGAAGCGGCAGGTGAATCGTGACATCGGCCGGATTCACAAAAACAGAACGATTCTCAAGCACTTTGAAAACCGGCCCGAGACGCGGCCGGGGGGTGAGTACAACTACGCCAAACGCGAAAGGGAATATCAGATCAACAAGGCCCGGGTCAAAGGCCATCAACGGCCGTTGGTCTTCTCGGGCGAAACGCGGCAGATCGTATTGGCCAACCTCAAGCTGACCGCCACTCAAAAGGGATGGCGGCTGCGGGCGCGGCCGATGGCCAATCACCCGCTGAAGCCAAACTTACGGCGACAGTTCGAGCGGGAACTAGCGGCGATTGGCGACAGTGAAATCGATAAGTATGAATCGTTGATGACCAAGCGGTTCTTGATCCTGTTGGAAAAGAACCCGCAATTCCTGCTGCGGCGGATTCGACGAAACAAAGGGAAGTGAGCGAAAGGGGTCAAGTATGTCGGTCGCGGTATACGACGCCGTATTGGGAGCGAACAGCTTGCGGCAGGTCGTGAGTTCACAATACTCGGCCAATGGGCGGGTGATTGTCGGACGCGCATCGGGAGGTGTCGATCCCGCCGCGCTGTATGGCGGCCAGGCAGGACCGGCGGCGAGCTTCGATTCGGCGGACGTCGCCGGAGCGCTCGGATTCGCGGGAGTGGCCACCGGACTCATTTTGTCCAGCAGCACGATTACGATCCCGTTCAACGAACGGGCCAACGGCGGCACGTTTGCCGGCGCCCTGTCACATAGCGTGATCTCCGCAACCGACGGATTGCTGATCCCCACCCAAATCGCTGCGTCCCAAGACAGCGAAGCGGTGATTGCCAGCCTGGCACTGCTGTTCATTTCGTCCAACGGCCTGGTCGACCCGATCACCATTAACGTCAACCAGTCACTGGCTGCTCAGGCATTTAATTCTCAATTTGCCATGGGGCCGGTTTACTTCGGCGGGTCTCAGGTTCCCGAGGCGGTCGGCTGGCGGGTCAATCCGGGGATCCAAGTCGAAGGCGTCAGCTACAACGGGGGCATCTATCCGACGGCCCTGCACATCACGGGCCGCAACCCGACGATCGAAATCCTGTTTGAGGACTTTGCCTCCGCGGCCACCTTCACCGGTCAATACCAGGCGATGACTTCGGCCGCCGTTTACGGCCGGCTGCGAACCGACGGGGGAACATTCGCTGCCGACGCTTCGCTGGTGCACCTGAAGTTCTCGTTTGCCGCCGGCATCACCAACATGGACACGTTGGGGGGCAGCGGCCTCAACAACGGCCAGGTCAGTGTGATGCTGTACGGCAAGGCGCTCACCTTTGCCAGCAACTCATCCATTCCGTAGAACTCCATGCACTACCAGATCTTTCTGCCCGACACGAACGATGGTCAAGCGGTCCGGCGGCTGGAGGCCGTCGGGCTGGCGGACCATATCGGTGGCGCGGACCTGCATTACATTGATGCCGGTCCGGGCGACCGACCGGGGACGCTCTGTGTCTGGAGGAGCCCTGAACATCAGGCCGATCTCTGCTATGCACCGCAGCGGCAGACCTGGCTGGCGGCCGTTCCCGCAGGTCAACTCGAGGCGGGACGGTATTTCGTCGGTTTCAACGATGCGGATCCACCGCGGCCGTCCGAATTGATGCGGCCTTACCCCTATCGCGGCCACTTCTGCCAGTTGGGACGGGAGAATCAGGCTGGATCGCAGTGGCTGATTCCGGCGGCGTCGGAGCTTCCACGCGAGATGATCCTCGCCGATGACGGGAGCTGGAAGTACGAAATCCAGCGTCGTCACTATCGATACTCGCTCGACGTCGAACACTGGAAAACTAAGCTCGGCGGGGCTGACGATTCGATCATCAGCATGGATGAGGTCGCCGATTTCGCCCTCGCCGCCTTGCGGCTCAATTACCGGATCACAAAAGAAGTGGTTTCGCATCTGCGGCTGTTTACGACGAAGAACGTCGGTTCCCCCCTGTTGGCCGCCTGCGACTGCTACGTCCAGATGGGCCGGGCACTGGAGGGCTGAGCATGGGCACCGGTTCCGTCAAAATCGAATTCAATGCCGAAGATGCGGACTTGCTGCGCTCGTTCAAGAAACAGAACCAGGAAATCCTCAAGAACTTCAACGCACTGACGCAGCTGGCCGAAGCCGGAGAGAAAGCGGGCAACAAAACCAAAAACAGCGTGGATGCCGCCTCGCGGTCGCTGCGGCAATTCTTGGGCGCCGTGACGGGGATTGGCTCGGTCGTCGGAGGCATCGCCGCGGTTGCCGCGCAGCTGCGCCGCGAGTTTGAGAACATCGTGCAGCGGCAGAAAACCGCCGCTGATCGGCAGGTCGACTTCGCGGACTCGCTATCGCAAGCGATACGAAATGCCGGAGGCCTGCTGACCGGTACTGAGGTTGAGCAGGCCACATTGCGAATCTCAGAAGAAACGAGTGTCACACCGAACAAAGTGGCTCAGTCGCTGGGTGCTGCGTTGTCCGCTCGCGGTGCCACAACAAAGGAGCAAGCCAACGAGGCCGTACGTGCGACACAGGCGGCGCTGACCTTTGCTCCTGAGCTGGATGCAGAGGGGGCGGCGTCTCTTGCCGGTGTGGCGATCGACGTGAGCAAACGATTCGGCGTGTCACCAGAAAAGGCAATCGGCTTTGTTCAGAACGTGGGTAGTCTGGCGCGGGTCACCGACTTGCCGAATCTCGTCCAAAACGTCGCACCCGCCGTCAACAACCTGACCCAATTCGGGTTCACACCACAAGAAGCGGGATCGTTGGTCACGACTCTCACTCAGGGAACCGGTGACTTCTCTGGCAACCTGTCAGCAACGGCGGCAATCAATTTCTCGGACTCGTTGCGAGAACGGTTTCCGGGTCAGGACCCGGTCGACGTGATCGATCAACTCAGAGCCGATCCCAAATTAAGGAAGGCGTTTCTCGAGGGAGGCCGTATTGGCGGCAAGAAATTCGGCGCCGCGTCATTGGGTCGCGGTAAAGCCAAGCCGACGATTGAGGCCCTCTTGACGGAGGGGACGCTGTTCGCCCGTCAGTTTGATGAAGGAATTGGCAAGATCGGGACGTTTGACCAAGGACTGGAGACGTTTCGAAGCACGATTGATGAAATCAACTCTGTGGGCGCGGTCACGAATGCCCGATTGAGGAGGATCTTTGAGACGGGAGCCCAACAACTATCGATTGTCGACACCAGCGGTGGGAAGGCAAGTATCACGCGCGCAGGGCTGGAAGAGGTACTTCGGGCAAGTGGCGCGACAGATGCGCAAGTTCGCTCGACGCTTGCTGTCTTCGAATTGGACGGCGGTATTTCGGAAAGGCTGCCTGTTGAACACGCCCAGGAGCTGTTCCGAAATCGAATTGAATCGCTACGCAATCCGCGACCAATTGATCCGTTTGCGACAAATGAATTGGGAGAATCTCGCGTCCGACTCGATCCGTCTCAAAAGGATTTGGAGTTCGCCGGAACGTTAGAACGAATCAACAAGGCACTTGACAAGCTTGCCGACGACAGCCGCCCGCAAAACGTCAAAGTGATCAATGACAAGAACCGCGGCCGCAGCCGGTCCAGACGCCCGCTGGCTCTGGAAAAGAACGACCGCAGGAACTGAGAAAGGAATTTCATGAGCACGATTACGGAGCAGGCGATCGAACTGACGTCGCTGCATGCTCAACTCGACCAAGCACGAGAAAACGTGCAGGTGCAAGAGCAGGCGCTGACGGAGTCGATCGAGCAGCTCAACTGCTGTGCGGCGGCTGAACAGAGGCTGCGGAAACTGGCCCGCGATCATCCGGGCTATTTCCTGCCACCCGACCCCGAGAACCCGCAGGCCCTGCCGCGGGTCAAACCCGTTCCCCCGCAGAGTGAAACAGACCCCCAGTAGTCAATGTCTATCGTACATGACGGAATCACGCTGGCGGTCGACGATCACCACGGCCTGGTGACGCCGGTCGCGGCACACGAACTGCCGATTGCCGTCGCCAAGTTTTTTGGGGTGAACGGGGAGGGGCACATTGTCGCCGGCGGACAGTACGGACGGGAACTGGTCTGCGATATCATGTTCGACGGCTACGCCAGTCGGGCGGCACTGCAAGCGGCGCTCGATCTGATGGACAGCTATCCCCGCACGCCCCTCACGGGGACGGTTGTGCAAACGATCGGAGCGGATGTCAAAGAGGAGAAACACTGCACGTTCATCGGATTTCTTCCGTCGCGGCCACCATTTCTCGACGGCTCGGGCGTTCATGGCTGGGTCCAGTTCGGAACGCTCCGCTGGCGGCAACGGAAACCGAATTCATAGATCCCCGAATCACGGCAACCACGCACAGGACAGAGCATGCCCTTTCCATCACAGACTGACACGCAAGCCACCGGCTTAGCCCGCGCCCAGCGATTGGCGGGGGAGGTGCGGCGACTGGCGATCGACGCGGCGGCGCAGATGAGCAGCGGCGCGGTGAGCGCCAATCTGATCACCAACGTCTATTCCAAGCTCGTGAAGACCAAACAAGAGTTCGCGGCGATCGCGTCCCTGCCGGGGATCGGCCAGTACGCGAAGGATCAGTTTAACGATACCGGACTCGATATCGGGGCGGAGTTCACGGCGATGCTGGCCGCCATAGACGGCGCGATTAGTCGCATCGCGACTGATTTTCCGAAGGAGGATGTGACCGGCTACATCCTCAAGGACAAGCTGGACGCCGGCGGCGTCAGTGTGAGGACCTTTTCATCGGTCGCCACCGCCGGAATTCGCACCGAATTGGACAACATCGTCAGCACCATCAGTTAACAATCACCATGGCGAGCGAAGGACCCAACATTCCCGGCACGGCGGCCAACGACTCTTCGCAGGGCGATGAGGCGTGGACCAATCCGTCGAACGCGACGAACGACGGGACCTCCGTCGCGGACGCCATCAACAGCGGCACCGACGAGCAGACCTTCTGGCTGAAATGCACGAATTACCCGTTTTCAGCCGTCACCGGGACGATTGACGGGATCGAGGTTGAGATCAACGGAATGATCGCCAACGACGGCACTCACGTGGATGGCTATGTCGGCTCGGTGAAGTTGGTGAAGGGAGGCGCGATTTCAGGACTCGACCGGGGCGACAGTTTCCAAATTCCGGGAATCGCCACCGACCGCACCTATGGAGGAGCGTCTGACTTGTGGGGCCTCGCCTGGACGCCGGCGGATATCACGTCCAGTAATTTCGGTGTGGCCATCACGTTCTTCACGAATCGCAACGACACCTATTCCGTCGACACGGTCAAGATCACCGTCCATTACACGGCCGGCGCCGGCGGCGCGAGCCTCGTCAGCCGCACATTTCCCCGCGGTTTGTTGCGGGCACTCAATCGAAGGTCAGCCTGATGGAACTACGAAAATACGGCGTGGCCACGACCGCGGGAACGCACATCGTGATCCCGATCGTCAAGGCGGGCTCGAATGACTACGCCACAAGTGGCGACTGGACTCCGGCCGGCGGCGACGTGAAGATCTCCAAAGATGGCGGGGCCTCCGCGAATATCGGGACGCTACCGACGTTCATTACCGGCATCGGCTGGCAGTTTGTGTTTACCGCGGCGGAACTCTCCGCCAAGAGGATTAACGTCAACATTGTCGACTCGGCGACGAAGGCGATCGAGGACGATCACTTCGTGATCGTCACGTACGGTCACGCATCGGCGATGTACGTCATCGATCTGGACGATGCGGTTCGGGCCGGATTGACGGCACTGCCGAACGCCGCGGCGGAGGCGGCGGGGGGACTGTTCACACGGGGCAGCGGTGCCGGTCAGGTCAATCAGGACGCCAACGGGCGGCTCGATGCGAACGTGGCGGCGATCTCGCAGGACGTCACCGCGGCCGACGCACTCGAGCGATTGATGGATGGCGCCGTGCTGGGCACCGTCGACGATGCGACATTCGTCCCAACCACCACACAATTTGAGACCGATCTGACTGAGGCGAGCGACGGCCACTACGTCAATCAGGTCCTCAAATTCGGCGCGGGTGCGACCAATCCGGGCTACACGGCACGGATCTCGGCGTATGACGGCACGAACAAACGCATCACCGTCGCCACGGCGCTCCCCAACGCTCCCGCGGGAACTGACCCCTTCATCATCATGGGAAGGATCGATTGATGAACCTCATCTTTACGAAATTCTGGGAACAACTCGGCAAGAACAACCTGGACTGGGAAACGGCCGTGATCCGCGGCCTGCTCGAGCGTGACACGTCGACCTACGTGCCGGACGTCGATCATGATTTCCTGGACTCGTTCACCGGGGGCGGCGGCGTGGAGATCTCCGTTGCCTCCTACGCGCGGCAGACCCTCACTAGCGGCCAGGTCAATTTGGACGACCCCAACGACCGCACCGAATTCGACGCGGGGAACATCGCGTTCGGCAGTCTGGAGAGCGGGCAGACCGTCAAGTCGCTGATCCTGTATCAGCAGATCGGCGGCGACGACCTGACTCCGGCCGACGACGTGCTGATCGCGCGGATTGACGGCAAGATTCAAATCACGCTCGCTGCCGACGCTTTGCTCAATGCCACCACGATTTGGGTCGAACCACTGGATGAGGCCCTCGCCTCCGGAGCGGCGGTCGATTTCGGCGGAGGAGCAACGGCCACCCTCTCATCGGCGGCGTCCGCGGACGATCGTTCGCTCTCAATCACCGCCTTGGCCGCCGCGGCAACAGCGGGGGCAACGTCGGAGACGGTCACGGCGAATTCGCTGTTTCCGGCCATCCTGGGAGGCGGGCCGTTCAACGCCAACATCAACGCGGAAGGGCTGCTCCAGATCATTCGATAGACGCGAAACGACGATGAGCAATGCTGCAATTCTTGCTGGGGAACTCCGAGCAGACACTCAAATTGGGTCCGCTCAAAGCCCGCGCGCGGGCGATCACACCGACAGTGGAGGTGGGGACCACCGTTTCACTGCCGACGATCGGGGTCCGCGCACGCGCGCTGACCGTCGAGTTGGCGACCTCCACACTCTTGCAGCTGCCGACATTGAAAGCCCGCGGACGAGTCCTGACGCCGACGCTCGAGGCGGCGACCGTGATTCAACTTCCCGCGCTGAAAGCCCGCGGGCGAGCCGTCACGCCGGATCTGCAATACGGCACCGATATCGAGTTGCCGACACTGGCAGCGCGCGGCCGGGCGATTTCTCCGAATCTGCGATACGACATCAATCTGGGCGTCCTCAAGGCCCGCGGCCGTCTGCTGACACCTCTGATCGAAACCGGGACCTCCCTGCTGTTGCCGGCGCTGCGGGCACGCGGCAAGGCGCTGACCGTCCGGCTCTCCTACGGGACCGAAATCGGACTGCCGACGATCACCGCACGCGGCCGGGCACTCTCGATCCCGGTGCCGATGGTAGCGGCCAACCCGACGACCCCGTTGATGGGGGGGCTGGTGATCGACGCTGCGGAATGGATTTCACAAACCTCTCTGCTGGTCAGATTCACCTCAAACTACGGCAGCCTGTTTCACTACCAGCTTTACGCGGGACGCTGCCTCATCGGAGTCACCGGAGCGACGACACAGCGAACCGTCGTCGGGAGGCTGCAGCCCTCCCTCTGGCCGCCACCTCTGACACTGTTGGCCGTCGACCCGGGCAAACGACTGTTCGATTACGGCGGAACTCTGCCGCTGCGGCCGTACAACCGGGTCACGCTGAAGTTCAGCACATCCTCCTGGCCGGCCGACGCCAAGCGGATCGACGTGATCGGGGGAACGGTCCCCGGCGGGGCGGTCGATTCGAGCCACCTGATCAGCACGCAACCGTTCGACACCGACCGCCAGTACAGCGTGACGACCAAGTCGCTCCCCGGTTCGGGAACCTGGAACTTCGAAGTCTTCGGCCGGGACCAACGCCCCGCTGCAGGAAACGCCGGCCCGTCACTGGCGCTCTCGCAGTCGGTCTTGGCGCATCCCCCCGACCTGACGCTCAATAGTGACGGGACGCGATTCACAGTCAGCGTCTCTGCCGGCACGGCCACCATCAACTTCACCTATCCCGTCTGAACAGGAACATGTCGACACAAACATTCTGCCTTCCCGACCAGGCCGCCGGCTCCAGCCGGTATTTCAGGATCTTTGACTCCGCGGGACTGGTGTTTGATTTCAATGACAACACATTTAAGGCGATCGCGTCGGCGACGACCCCCTACGTCCTGGCCACGGAGCGGACCGCCATGGGAGGGACCGGCAAAAGTTCCTTCACAGCGGACGTCGATCTGGCGAACGTCTGGAACAAGCCGGGGTCACAGTTCTTCCTGTTCGCCTATGCCGGCGGCACGCCGGCGGACGGCGATGCGGCCATCAGTCCGACCGCCTCCGAATCAATCATTCTGCCTTCGCCCAGCCCTTGGATTGAATTCGGCGAATTCGGCCGCGGGGAGATCATCGCTGAGGTCGAGGCCAACGTGAAATCGACGGCCGGGACCACGGCTCAGCTTGCACTGTGGCTCGCGCGTAACGGCAAGAAGATCCCGATTGCCACGATCGACCCCGTAGCCACCGGCAACATTACCTACCGCGAGCATGGTGCCACGTCGCCGCTCTTGATCAATCAAAACGTCACCAATGCGAATTTCGTCACGGAACGCTTCGAAGTCGAGGTCAGCAATCCCAATTTTGTAAATGACAGGCAGTACGAGGCGGTGGGGAGTATTACGATTCTCGGCACGACCTTTCAGTCACATCGGTCGGACGTGGTTTTTGGATGACACAGCGCATCAGAAACAGATCGGTTCTCTACAATCACCGCCCGTTCACCGGGCAGGGTGTCTCGCTGTACGTCGCCGCGGACGCCGCACGGGTGAACTATCGACGGACGCGGATCGTCGGCGGGGGGCGTAGTCGCCGGCGACGACGCTGGATCAAGGGGACCGGCGGCGACTTCGACATTGCCTCCAGCATGACCAAAACAGCTCGCGTCGGTACCGTAACGCACCCGACGGCGCAGATCGTGTATGCACTGCCGGCGGAGCTGCTGCCCGTCCTTCCGGAAACCGAACAGGATGTCACGTTCGACCTGCGTCACTTCAAAGATGACGTGGAATCGGAAGTCTCCAATTACCGCACCGTCCGCGTGACGGTCGACAATAGCGGCAATGAGGTCCTGGAGATTCGCGGCAGCGCCAGGCTGCTCTCGCAAGAACCGCGGGTGGGCGGCGTGGTGCGATTGCGGTTTCGGTACCTGCCGGCGCGCGACGGCGTGCAGCCGACGCAATTCGTGGCGACACGGACCGCCGGCCCCACATCTCCCGCCGATGCGACCGTCACATATGGCGGCGAGCGAATCATCGAGATCGACACGCCCGCGTTGAGCGACGCGTCGCCATACACGTACACGATTCGTGTCGAGAATGGCGCCACGACGCAGGATCTGCTCACCGGAATCGGCGTCCAGGCGGACGCGACCGGACCTCCCGCCCCGATCAACGGTTCGACGGAGACCAAATGACCACGCCGCCGACACATCCCTACGCCGGACGGACGGAGATTCCGCCGGCCATCATTGAAGTCTATCTGGGCGACAAGGCCGGCAACTCTCCCGGAGAGGATGATCTCGTGGAGTTTCTGCAGCTGATCGAGATTTCGCAGTTCGCCGGCGGCGAGGAAATTGACATTGCCCAATTCGAATACGACCTCGCATTCACGGGAGAGCGGTTGCAGGACGTGGAGACGCAGGTCGGCTGGAATCGCGTCGTGGAAGTCTGTGCGTACGGTGACACGGGAAGCGAGTTGGGCGACGTCCTGTTCTCCGGAGAAACGGTCGTCTACGGCATCGACATCAATCCTGAAACCGAGCGGGCCGCGGTGACCGCCGCGCTGCCCCACTACCTGTTCGGCACGCCGATCACCGGGCAGAAGGTGCTCAACCCCGAGACGGGCGAAACCGTCGATTACGACATCGACATCGAGTTCAATCCGCTCGTCGACGGCCAGATCTTGAACAACATGTCCTCCGAAAAGGATGCCGATCTCGACTACTCGCTCTGGATCGACCCGGAGTCGGTACGCAACGCGCAGGCCGAAGACTACCAGCAAGCAACCGCCAAGGAGTGGACGCTCGAAGAAGCGCTGGGGACGCTGCAATTTGCGTTCAACGGTGACGAGGAGTTTGTGAAGAACTTTCAGTCGATCGGGGCGGAGATCTTTGAGGATGCTCCGGAGCTCAAGAACGTGCGCATCAAGCGGGGAGTCTTCTTGCCCGAAGCGCTCGACGCACTGCTCTTGCCGCTCGGTTACAACTGGTACGTCAAGCCGGTGATTGAGGATGACCTCACCATCTCGCGTTCGATCGTCGTGTTTAAGCGTGGCTCGGGTCCTGAGAAGCAGGTTTACAGGCAGCGGGTCGGTGAGGACCTCGACCTGTCGCTTTCTGAGGTGACCGAAAAGGACCTCGAGTGGAACATCCTCGATTCGGTGAACATCGTCGAGGGGGACGGTTCCCTGGAAGCGAGTGAGCTGACCATTGAAATCTGGAGAACGTGGCCGGCCGAACACGATTCGCTCTCGGCCGACGATCTCGATAAGACTGATCCCGACTCCGAATACTACGCCGACGCCGATCGGCGCAACGTGCATCGTCTGTGGACCGCTGGGGAGGATGGTGGGCTGATCGGCACGCGGGAAGAGATTCCGGACAAACCGCCCGACCTCTCGGAGATCTTCACCGACTACGTCCCCAAGCGGCGACGGCTGTTTCCCTGCCTGACCTATGCCGACAGCGCCAAAGAGAAGCGACGGCCGGTCGCCATCGAATGGTGGAACCCCAAGAACCCGGCGGAAGATGACGACGACAAGTGGGAAGACGTGCCTCCCGAATGGGGGGCGACCGTTCTCACCGAACAGATGGGGATCCTGTTCAGCGGTCGCGTTCCGCCGCCGGAGCTGGTTGAAGCGGGCAGCCAGGCTCGAATCCGTGTGACGGGAACGATTCAAGGCGATCGCCGTCTCGTGGCGGTCAGCAACAAGCCGGAGTACAGCCCCAATTCGCGCGACGTGAAACTCTTCCTGGATGTCAGTGACCGCTTCCATTGCCGCAGCCGGGTCGCGGTTGGGGAGTTCAAGAGCCGTTTCGCGGAGAGCAGCTTCGACGCCGACGAGGTCGACGATTTGGACAAGCTGCAAGAGTACGTCGACACTCTGGTTGAAGTGGAGACGGCGGCATCGCTGAAGGCGGAGTTGCCGCTGTTCGGACTCGTGTTTGACATCGAAGTTGGAGATATCGTGACCGCGGTCGACGGCCTGAACATCTCTCTCAATCGCCTCGCGTCCAGTTCCGGGAACAAGCGCTACCTGCAGGTGACCGGGAAGATCCTCAATCCTCAGGAACAACGCACCACACTGATTGTCGAAGCGGAAGACGCTTAGTAAACCGTTTGCACATCTGACGTAGGATATCGCGCCATGGAAGGCCGAGACACGCCCTTTCGGGATCCGGCACAGCCCCCCCACGAGCTGCCGCACACACCGCTGTCGAAGTTCTTCCGGACGGTTGCCGGGCCCGATGACACTCCTTATCCGAACAAAGACGAGACACCCAACGTCTACTACGCGCGGATGCTCAAAGATCCGTCGTTCGCCGAACAGGTCGGCAATCAATCGGTCACCACCAAAGACGCCAATCACTTCAGGTACATCTGCAACCTGCACCCGGAAACCTACATCGAAGAAGGCTCCATCGTTAAGTGCGACAAAGTCAACGGGCGGTGGTGGACGATCGACAAGATCCCCACGTCAGAAGACTCCGGTATGGTCGCCTACTCGTTTGGCAGCTACGTCGTGGTGCTGGACGACCGCGACGGCTCCATTCTCTGGGGACCGACACTGATCACTCACGAGCAATGCCCGGCGCATCCCGATGCGGACTACTGGGAACAATTCCGCGCCGGATGGATGCAGTCTCCGCCCGGGCCGGAAATCGACGGGATGAAGTACTTGCGGGCAACGCGGGTACAATTCGACCGCCGCGGGAATCTGTTTGTCGCCTACTCGCTTGTCGAAATCAAATACATCGGCGACTTGTGGCAGGCGGCGCAGCCGGTCGGTGCCGTGACGACGCAAGGCATGATTCGATTCGATTACGACCTCGAGAACCGTACGTTTTCGAAGACATGGCAGGCGGACTATTCCAAGCGGTTCGCAGCGGGTATCAGTTCATCGCTCAACCAGCTTGGCTGGGTTCGCGAGTTCGTCACGAATCACGGGCAAGCGTTCGCCGCCTTCGACGTGGATGACTCAGAGGGTTTGGTGTTCTACGCGGCTGCCGGCTGGGACGTGACCATTGACGACTCTGAGATCATGACGGTCGAGCACTTTTGGCAGCTCTATCATCAAACCTCATTCGTCAACCCCGAGCTTGAGTGTGCCTACATGCTCAAGATCGATGCGGAGACCGGTGAAGAGCTCGACCGCTGGATTGCCGGACAGACCGGCCATGCTTCACAGCTGCAACCGGGCCAGGTATTTGATGTTCCGCAGTTTCGAGGAGTGTTTCCCAACAGCTACCCGTTCCCCGTGGGAACCGGCTCCGTACGAACACCAGGCAACGGTCGCGTCTACGTCCTGTCGCGGGCAATCCCGGATAGTGTGTTTAACTCACCCGGGCGCTATCGCCGTGAAGGAGTGGCGGGAACGGCGAAGGTGATCGAGATGCGAATCATGCAATTCGATTACGACGGAGTGTGGCGCGATGCGGGCGGGTTCCTAGGCGGACCGTCCGGATACGACGTGCACGGCCGGCACGATGACTTCACATTCCAGTGGACGCGGGAGAACCCGAGCGATCCGTATCGCCTGGAGATGTTCGTGGCGGCAGACGGGATTGGATTCCCGATCGGTTCTCCGCAAACCTGTGCACTCGCGCAAACGAACGACGGCTTGCCGGCTGCACGCTATGGAGAGAGCGGTTTTCTGATGATTCAACCTGACCCCGCACCAGGACAGGTCTCCGCGTTTGGCGGGATCAATCTCGGTGCGGACCTGAATCCGCCGCTGTTGCTGTGGATCGCGCTTAAATTCTGTAACTGGCTGCGGAGCGGGACCGATGGCTTTCCGATCGCCAGCAACGGCTACAGTGGGCTGGCTCATCCGCCGGTATCGTCGGTCGACCTGCACGGCAATCGCGGTCTGATCGCGATGACCGCTGGGTTTGGCTATACCGACGCGCGCGGCAACCAGCGGAGATCGTACAACCTGTGGCTCGATCGCGACCTCTCCTATCAGCCGCTTCCGGCAGCCGATCAGATTGAGCGGAGATTGAACCCCGACGACGGTCTTGGTTGGAAGGGGTTCGGCTGGCAGCGTGGTGCCAGGTACGGCGACTTCATCCGCTACGACACGAACGATGACAGCGGGGTGAGTAACGGAACGGCCATCTGGTCCTTTGCGTTATCCGCTCGCGATTGGGAGAAATTCAACACGCCGCAGATCATCAACAAAGAGGATCGGGTGTACAAAGTCGACCAATCGGCCAACATCATCTGGTCCTCGCTGGGAGAAACGCTCAATCCGACGCACGAACTGTGGAACCTGAGCGGTTCGTCTCAGGCGTTCGTTCCGTTGGCTGGCGAAGGGCTCGGTTCGTCGTGCGACGTTTACGACCCGCGCGAGAATCCAGACAGCTCCTCGTTCGAGTCGAACTTTGTCGGGCGGCGATTCGTACCGGCCGACGACGAACAGATCGGGCCGACTCCCCCAGACGCTACATAGACCTGGATTGTTCTTACTGGAGGCGCCAAGGATGGCGACAGTTGCTGAGCTTGCAAAGAAGTTCATCGCGTGGAACGCTGAACACAGAAAACCTGATACGATGAAGTTCTACAAATCCCGGCTGAAACGATTCGTAGAGCATTTTGGCGAGCGAGAGTTCTCCAGTCTGAACCAGCTGGAACTGGAGGAGTATTTCACCGAGGTTGGACGAAAGCTCGCCAATTCGACGCGGAAACACAATATCGTCGCCTTCACCACGCTGCAAAACTGGGCACTCAAACGGAAGCAGATCGAAGCACCCGTCTGCGGTCCCTTGGAGAAACCGCCAGCCGGCCAGCGGAATCGGATCCCCACCCGCAAGGAGAACGCCGTAATCCTCAGGGCGGCGAATCGGCAATTTCGCATCATCTATCAGGCGCTCAGGCACTGTGGCGCCCGTCCGGGCGAGCTGTGCAGTGCTCAAATTTCAGATCTCAAGGAAGATGCCACGGTGATCGTGCTCGAGGACCACAAGACTGCCAGAAAGACCGGCAAGCCGCGAAGGATTCCGGTCGGAAACAAGATGCGGAAATGGGTCAGACGCGGGATCGGAGATCGCACTGAAGGACCGATCTTTCTGTCGCCGCGCGGCAAGCCCTGGACGACCGCCAGGCTCTCTCAGACGTTTCGCAGGATTCGGAACAAGCACGGGCTCAAAAAGGATCTTGTGCTCTATATGACGCGGCACGAGTTCGGGACTCTCGCCACCGAGAAGCACGGCATCCACGCCGCCAGCATCATGCTCGGCCACACCCAGATCACCACGACCCAGCGCTATGCACACGCTGACGAGGACAAGCTTCGCAAACTGCAGGACGATGTATTGTAAACACCCGCTTTCTGCTCGACATTACACTCGACAACATGGCAGAATAGTGGAACGCGACACGATCGTCGACTTAACCAACGCACACTGTCCTGTGGCTTAGCCATCGAAGTTGGTGGGAGAGCCGCCGCTGACGATAGTGTCGCCATCGATCTACACCACCGCGC
>JANQPT010000036.1 GCA_028285345.1 Planctomycetales bacterium | reverse complement strand
CGGTGTGCAGGTCACGCTGCATCGCTGGGACGGCGTGATGAGCCCGGCGCTGGAAACAGCCAAAACGGACGCGGGCGGGCGCTTTGAATTTCCGGCGCGGGACAAAGACGCGTACTACAACGTCATCGCCCGGAAACCGCCGTATGCGCCGCTGACGCAGGTTGCTAGTTCCGACGGGCCGATCACGATTACGCTGCGGCCAGCCGTTCAAGGTTGGATTGAGGTGCAAAATGAGGCGGGCGAACCGCTGAAAGGGGCACGGATCGCCAACATTTCGATCCGGACTCCGGAAAACAAGCAATCGTATATTTGGCGGGGGATCGAGCACCTATTCGTTTTTGAATTCGGTCCCAGCGACGAAGCGGGGCGGCTCGAACTTCCCCCGTTGCCGGATGGAGCGCTGGTCGACGTTTGTATCGATCATCCCCGCTGGGCGCAGGCGCAGGTCGAAAACCTCACCGCGTCTACAGGTCAGTTGGCGACCGTGAAAATGGCGCCGGGCGTGACAGCGATCTTCGAATTCGTCGCCGATTCCCGCACGCCGATCACGCTGGACGGCATGACAATCGAAACGTTGCTCCTGGCGCAGAAGTCGAGCTCGGCGGCGACGCTGAATCGGCTGCCGATGCCGATCCAAGGCGAACGGGTCGAGTTTCGGGCACATCCGGGCACGTATACACTCGCCAGACTCAAAGCGCCTGGATTTTCCGTTACGCCGGTGTTCAATCGTTTGAAAATTGCGCCGGGGGCGGAGCATAAGCTTCGCTTTCTGGTGCGCAAAACGGTCGATTTCACGGGGCGCGTCGTGCGAAGCGACGGCACGCCCCACCAAGGCGCGTGGGTTTACAGCCAAACCGAGAATCGGTCGCCGGAGGGCCTTTTGCCCAGCACGGAGGAATGGCAGGAGTGGGCCAATTGTTCCGGCACCGAGACGGATGCGGAGGGCAAGTTCACGGTCGCGCTGCCGCCGGGACGTGGGCGGGTTTATGTCAGTGCCGAAGGATTCGTACCCGACCGCGACTACGAGGAGTTGGACGTCACCGTTGACGGCCCGCGTGAGGTCCCCGAATTTCTCGTCGAAAAACTGGAGCCAATCCGGGGCCGAGTGGTCGACGAAAGCGGCCAACCGGTGGCAGGGGCGGTTGTTCGTTTCCGATACCCATCGGTAAATCTCATTCAGCCGGTCGTCAGCGACGCGGAGGGGAAGTTTGAAATCGCCCTCACACGGATTCCCAACGTCGCCGGCGGACGAGAACGGCATTACGAGTTGCCGCTTGTGGCGTTCCTTGCCGACCGGCCATTGGCAGGCGTCACTCGGATCAATCTTCGCGAACGTGATTTGCTGGACAATCTTCGCGTCGTCCTCCGTCCGGAATCGTCGCCCGACGGATTGCTGACGATGGACGACGTTCAGTGGAATCTGGGCAGAATCCGGGCAGCGCTGGCGGAACGGCCTGAGAACCATCCTGCGGAAGTCCGCGGCCGTCCGGCTCCGGAGTTGGATGGGGCAGCCTGGTTCAACACCGACGTCCGCAGTCTCAAGGATCTGCGCGGCCGGTATGTGTTGCTCGATTTCTGGTTCACCGGCTGCGGCCCCTGTCACGGCGACTTCCCCTCGGTGAAACTGATTCACGAACAATTCAAGAATCATGGCGTTACGGTAATCGCCGTGCACGACAACTCGTCGTCGCCGGAAGCGGTCCGCGAACATTGCGCCAAGGAGGAGTTAACGTTTCCGGTCGTCGTGGACCACCCCGACGGACGGATTCTGAGCGCGTACCGCAAACTTGGCGTGCGCGGCTTTCCCACCTATCTGTTGATCGACCCGGTGGGGAAGATCATGGAAATCGACCGAGTCACAGACGGCCCGCCGCTGCGCACATACAAGATTGAGACGATTCGCAAGCACGTTTTGCAGCGGGAGCGTTAGCGGGCGATGTGCGGTGCATCTTGTCGGTCGATTTGTGAGACACGGCACGGGCGTGCGTTTCCGCCTAATACCGCTGCAGCAACAGACGGCGCTCTTCATCGAAGGAGAGGCCGCGCATGTGAGTCAGTTCCGCTTTGCGGACGGCGATGAATGCCTCGGCGAATTGATCACCCATTGCGGTTGTTAGTGCCGAATCCGAAGCGAGTTGCGTGACCGCCTGGTTGAGATTGGTCGGCAATGCTGAAATGCCGCGTTCTTGCCGCTGAGCATCCGTCAGGTCGCCGGGATCCTGCGAGACGGGCTCGGGGAGGTTTGCTCCGGAATGCACGCCGTCGAGCCCGGCGGCGATCACGCTGGCTAATGCGATGTAGGGATTGGCGGACGGATCAACGCTCTTCAACTCGACATGTTTCGGCTCGCCCGTGACGGAATCGTCGATCAGCCGGAGCGCCGCCTCCTTGTTGGCGATTCCCCAAGCCTGGAAAGCGCCGCTCCATTCATGCGGCCGGATTCGGCGGAAAGAATTGACGCTGGGAGTCGTCGCCGCCATCAACGCAGGCAGATGCAGGAGAACACCCGCTGTGAATGACTGCGCGGCGGATGAAAGTCCCCATTTCCCAGCGGCATCGGCCATCAGGCTTTGGCCTTGATTCCACAAACTGTAGTGCAGATGCATACCACTGCCGGTGGCGTGTTCGAAGAGCAGCGGCACAAACGACGCGATCAGTCCGTGCCGCAAGGCGACCGCCCGAATCGTTTCGCGCGCGGTGACCAGCCAGTCGGCCAGCTTGAGCGGATTCGTATGCGCCAGCGTGATTTCTTGTTGGCCGGGCCCCGATTCCGGGTAGTATTGTTCGACTGGAACGCCCTGCTGCCAGAGCGTCTGCATCATCTCGCCAATCACCTCCGCGTTGGTTTGCGCTGAGACGGTCGACGCGTAGAGCGTCTGATCGACCGGCTGAGGAAATTCGTTCGGATCGTTGCCCGGCCGCAGCAAGAAGAATTCGAGTTCAAATCCGACTTCGACGGAGAGATCTCTGTCGAGTGCCTGTTGCTGCACGCGCCGCAGAAATTCGCGCGGACAGTAGGCCCACGGCTGATCGCCGTCAACCATGTCGCCGATGACGCTGGCGACCGACGACCCGACCGGGCAGGGGGCAAAGGTTTCCCAATCGGGCACGAGCCGAATGTCCTTGACTGGCGCCAGATGCGCGTCCGCCGCCGGTTCATCGTGCGTCGCCGGCAATGATTGCAGCGCTGCGGTGATTGTAACGGCCGATTCGAGCTGTTGAAGCAGGGCCTCTTGGCCCGAATCCGATGCCCGCAGCGGCGGCAGAAACAGAGACTTCGCTCGGATGATGTTGGCGTTGTCGCACCAAAGCACGCGGAGCGTGTCGGTTTTCTCGGATTGCAGCTGGCGAGCGACTTCGTCGCGATTCATCGCGATATCTCCTCAGTTTGTGGTCTACGAAACAGGTCGAGAGCAAGGTACTACAACTGTATATGAGACGGGAAAATCCGTGACAAGCGGTAGATCACTCACAACGGAATTGAATTGTCCCATCTGGTCGGCACCAATGATCAACCTGCATGGCGTCGCATTGGGAGTGTACTTGGCGATGGCAAATGTGATAGATTATTGATCTAGATGTGGCCTTTTTGTTTCTGATCACACAGGCCGTCATTGAAAGTCGGCGCATGTTCAAGTTGGATCGCCCCTACGGGATGATTTCTCGCCGCGAGTTATTGCGCGCGGGTGCGTTGTCAATCGGCGGGCTGACGTTGAGCCGGTTTCTCCGCGCGGAAGAGCTCGCGACGGTTAAGGGCCGAGCGAAGCATTGCATCTTTGTGTTTCTCAACGGCGGGCAGGCGCAGTTGGACACGTTCGACATGAAGCCGCACGCCCCAGCGGGAATTCGCGGTCCATACAAACCGATCGCCACACGGGTGCCGGGAATCGAGATTTGTGAGAAGCTGCCGCTACTTGCGCGAATGACCGACAAGTATGCGATCATTCGCTCGGTGCATCATCATTTGACGGCGCACAATCCCGGCGCCGCGTACGCCCTGAGCGGGCATTCGCCCGGGACCGATCAGGATATTGCACCGAAGCTGACCGACCATCCCAGCATGGGATCGGTGGTGAAGAAGGTCTATCCGTCGACGACCGGGATGCCGAGTTTTGTGCTGACGCCGCGGCTTTTGTTTGACATGGGATTTCCCACACCGAGCGCTGGCGGCGGCTGGCTGGGGAACGCCTACGACCCATTTCCCGTGGCGCGGAATCGTATGATGGCCCGCGCACCGCAATGGGAGGGAAAGCTGCCGATCCCCGAAGGGCTTTCATTGCCTGCCGAAGTCGCGCCGCAACGGCTGCAGGCGCGACAGAGTTTGCGTGCGAGTTTCGACGCACGGTTCGCGCAGGCCAAAGCTGATGCCGCACTGGCAAATCTGGATCTGTACCAACAGCGGGCGCTCGATTTGATTCTTGCACCCGAAGCGCAAGCGGCGTTTGACTTGTCGCTGGAATCGGACAAGATGCACGAGCAGTACGGCCGCAGCGAGATGGGACAGGTGCTGCTGCTCTCGCGGCGGCTGATCGAAGCGGGGGTCCGTTTCGTGACTGCGAACGCGGTTTCCAATCCCGCCAACACGAAGCTCTCACCGTTTCAGATTTGGGACACACACTTTGATCATTTTCGGCTGTACAACGACAACTTGCTGCCGGAATTTGACCAAGCGCTGTCGGCGCTGATGTCTGATCTCAGCGAGCGGGGATTGCTCGATGAGACGTTGCTGCTGATCGCCGGGGAATTCGGCCGTACGCCCAAAATCAACGGCGCCAAGGACGGCGGGCGTGACCATTGGCCGGGCGCATACAGCGTCCTGATGGCCGGCGGGGGCATTCGCGGCGGACAGGTCTTCGGGGCCTCCGATCAGCATGCCGCTGCAGTGAAAGATCACCCGGTCAAGCCGGACGATCTGGCAGCGACAATCTTCCAGGCCCTGGGGATTCCGCACGACCTCATGTTGAAAGACCGCGGCGACCGCCCGCACCGCATTAGCGATGGTCGGCCGATTGAGAGATTGTTTGCGTAAATGTCGTCTCGAAGGATTCGACTGCAGAACCGGCCGAGCGGTCGTTTCAATGCGACGCGATCGGCGGCGAGGGACGAACGCATGACGATTCACTCCTCTGAAACGGACAGCGGCAGCCGACCACTATGGGGGGTCCTGAATCTCAGCATCTGCAGCAGCGGCTTTCACCGGGATTTGACTTGGTTGCCGCAAAGCCTCCCCAGAGTGAATTCTACAACTGCCGGTCGGCAAACCCCAGTTTTTTTCGGTTCAGATTGTCGTGATCGTAAGAGGACTTAACATCCCATTCACAGTCGCCGCACTTCGACAATTGCATGCATTGTCGACGTGCGTTATCGTCAGTATCTGATCCGATCCGCAGCGGTTTATCCGCGTGGTGTCCGGTGTCAGTGAGAACTCTCAACATGAATTGCTATAGGAGTTGACCGGCAATGAGATCTTTTTTGACGAGTGGCGCCGCGATCGCGGTGCTGGGATTTGCGGCTTGGTTTTCCGCGACGGGTGCTCCGGCGCCGCGAGTTTCTGATGCGCAGCCCAATTTGGAGGCAAAGGTCGAACAGCGCAATCCCTGGACCGATCTCGACCTGAACAACGACAACAAGAATTTTCAATTCGCCATTGTGACCGACCGCACCGGCGGCCATCGGCCGGGTATCTTTGAGAAAGGGGTCGAAAAACTCAACCTGCTGCAGCCGGAATTCGTGGTCTCAGTGGGAGATCTGATTGAAGGCGGAACCGAGGATCCGGGGCGACTGGCGCTGGAATGGTCCGAGTTCCAGCGGATGGTCGGCAATCTGGAAATGCCGTTTTTCTACGTGCCGGGCAACCACGACATCAGCAATATGCCGATGTTCAAGGAATGGCACCGCAAATTCGGCCGCTCTTACTATAGTTTTCGTTACCACGACGTGCTGTTCTTATGCCTCAACAGCGAGGATCCGCCAAAGCAGAGGCCGTTTCATTTCTCGCAGGAACAGCGCCGCTGGGCAGAGAAGGTGTTGTCCGAAAATCAGGACGTCCGCTGGACAATCGTGTTGCTGCACAAACCGACGTGGACGTATGTCGAAGCCGACTTGGAGGACAGTGGTTGGGCCGACATTGAAATGGCGCTTTCCGATCGCCCTTACACGGTCTTTGCCGGGCATAAGCACTCCTATGCCAAGTACGTGCGGAACGGCCGCGATTACTACATGCTGGCCACCACAGGCGGCGGGTCGAATCTCAGCGGCAAGGCAAACGGCAAATTTGACCATGTGGTGTGGATCACGATGAAGGACGACGGGCCGATCGTGGCCAACTTGTTGCTCGATGGCGTGGAAGATAAGAACGTGCGAACGCTTCCCGATCCTCGTAAAGGGAAGTGAAGCCACTGCATGAATGATCAATCACAGCGAATGCTATCGGGGCAAGTCGCCCTGGTGACGGGGGCGGGACGTGGACTGGGACGCGCGTTTGCCGAGCACTTGGCCGGGCAGGGCTGCCGGGTTGGTTTGCACGGCATGCGCGAACATGGACCGGCGGAATACGGTGAGGGAACCACCCTCACGGACACTGCGCGTCAAGTGGGTGAGGCGCACGATGTGCAGACGATCAGCGTGCTGGGCGATTTGACCGATGCCCAGCACGTGACGCGAGTCGTGCAGGCGGTCTCCGAGCAATTGGGGCCGATCGGCATTCTCGTGCACAACGCGGGCGGCGACATCGCTGCTGCCGGCGGCAAACCCAACCCCAACGACGCGGTCGAAATCAAAGAAGAGGACGTGCGGGCGGTGCTCGACCGCAACCTGCTCTCGACGATCTTGGTCAACCAGCAAGTCGCACAGCGGATGATTCCCCGCAAGATCGGGCGGATTCTGAACATCAGTTCCGTCGCCGCGTTCCGCGGTTCCGAGCACGGCGCCATCTATGCGACGGCCAAAGCGGCCCAGGTGGAGTACACCCGCTGCCTGGCGATGCAACTGCGGCCGCACAACATTAACGTCAACAGCCTGGCTCCCGGCGATACCCGCACCGGACGCTTCTTAGGCACCCGGGAAGTGGACGAACAGCGGCTGGTCACCGAGGGGACACTGGAACGGATCGCCCAAGTCGACGAAGTCGCCCGCGTCGTGGAGTTCTTTGCTGGTCCGCTGGGCGAGTTTGTCACCGGTCAGGTGCTCCGCGTCGACGGCGGCGCACAATGCTGGCCGGGGTAAGCGGGCAAACAGTTCCGACCTCGAAGCACCGAAATTCATAAACACGGAGGCACGGAGGCACAGAGAGTTTGTTTCGGGAGTGGCAACCGAAGAACTTAGCCTGACATCAATCAGGGGATCTGTGTTCGAAGTCTCAATTTCGGGTAACACTCCTCAGGCCGATCACTGTGGTTCAATGAAGTGTTTCTGAGTTCTATGCATTGAGGAGTTCGTATGCTGCTCTACGAAGACCTATCACATGAACTAATCGGCGCCGCCATTGAGGTCCACCAGCAGTTAGGTCCGGGACTCTTGGAATCAGTCTATCAGCAATGTCTATGTCATGAACCAAAACTCAAACGGATTCCTTTTCGAGCCGAAGTCGACCTGCCGGCGCAATACAAGGGTATCAAACTGGACTGCGGATACCGGATCGATCTAGTTGTGGATGATAAAATCATCCTGGAACTGAAGACCGTCGATCAACTCTCGAAAATACACGAAGCTCAACTGATGACATACTTGAAACTGAGCAAGAAACGCCTCGGATTTCTATTGAACTTCAAAGTTCCAGTTATGAAAAACGGCGTCAAACGAATGGCGTTGTGAACTTCTCTGTGCCTCCGTGTCTCCGTGGTTTTTCACAAAAACGGGAACTCTACTTCAGGTTTCTCAGTTCGCCGTCGCTTGCCGTTTCTGGGCGATGTTCATCAGGAACAACAACACCGGGCTGGCGACAAAGATCGAGCTGTAGGTTCCCACAACAATGCCCACCACCAGGCAAAACGCGAAACCGTGAATCCCTTCGCCGCCGAAGACGTACAGAATCGCGACCACAATCAATGTGGTCAGCGACGTGAGGAGTGTACGGGAGAGCGTCTGGTTCAAACTGGTGTTCACCATCGCTGAATCGAGGTTCGGATTCTTGCCCCGCACCTCGCGAATACGGTCGAAGACGACGATGGTATCGTTGAGAGAATAGCCCACGATCGTCAAGAACGCTGCGATCATCGGCAGGTTAATCTTAAAGTCGACCAGCAGCAGCATTTGCCCGGCTGCCGAGCTGCCCAGATACGATGCCAGCGCGACCAGTCCCACCACGCAGAGCACGTCGTGCACCAACGCGGCAACCGCGGCGAATCCGAACGTGATCCGCTGAAACCGCAGCCAAATGTAGGCGATGATCGCTGCCAAACTGGCCAGCATTGCATATAGCGCGTTCAACTTGGCCTCAGAGGCGACTTGGCCCTCGAAACGTTGCACGCCGGTAAAAATCGGGTTATCGGCCAGTTTCGTCTGCATCGATTTCAAACTGTTGTGCAAGTCTTCCAGCCCGAGCGCCCCGTTGGCGATCAATTCCATCTTAGTGAACTTCTTGATCTCAGTCGGCTTTGCCGTTATGCCCGAACCGGCCAGTCCTCGGAATTCGAACAAGGAATCGGTGTCGGGATATTTGGGCACATCCCCTTCTTCGAGAGAGCCCAACTCGTCTCCCAGCAGACGCCGGACCGTATCGAACGACGTTTCTCCACTGAATTCGAGTTCCACCAGATGCCGCACATCTTCATCACCCGCGGCCGGTTTCTCCGCATCGTCTTTGCCGGTCTCCTCGGTCGTCGTTGTTTCGTCAACGCTGGCCAGCGTGTCGGCCGGCACGGTCTTAACGTCGCCGTAGGTGACTGTGATCTTCGTCAGTTGATCGGGAAAGGTCTCACTGATCGCCCGCTCAACGTCCTCTTCACGAACGTCATCCGCATTCGTGGCGGTGGTTCTGAGACGGTACTCGATTCCCTTTTCCGCTCCCAAGGATTCCAAGGTGATGCCCGAGTCGAATTTTTCGGCGAATGACTTTTTGAGCGCCTGGTTGACCTCTTCGAATTCATGTGGGGATTGGAACGTAAAGCTGATCATTGTTCCGCCGCGAAAGTCGATGTCGTAGTTCTCGTCGCCGCGGCTGACGAAGGCAAACAGGCCGACGACGATCAAAATCAATGACGCGACGGCGGCGATCCCTCGTTTGCCAAGAAAGTTCAAATTGGTCGCCCCGACCAGGCTGTGCATCTTGAGCTCTTTCATCCAGCGTTTGCGCTCAAGAATGTCAAAGAACAGCCGGCCGACATACAGCGACGTGAACATGCTCATCACGATGCCGATAAACAGCGTCACGGCGAAGCCCTTGACCGCATCGGTGCCGATGTAGAACAAAATCACGGCGGTGATCAGCGTGGTGACGTTCGCGTCGACAATCGTGGTCCATGCCCGGGCGAATCCATTGTGGATCGACATCCGCAGGCTGGAGCCGCGTCGGAGTTCTTCGCGGATTCGCTCAAAAATCAGCACGTTGGCGTCGACCGCCATACCGATGGTCAGCACCAATCCCGCCAATCCCGGCAGCGTGAATGACGCCTTGATAAACGACATTACTCCCAAGACCAACACGATGTTGACGATCAGCCCGAAGTCGGCGATCACTCCTGCGTAGCGGCCGTAGTAAAGGAGCATAAACGCCACCACGACCAGTGAGGCGAGTACGATCGCGAATTTCCCCTGTTGGACGGTCGTCTCGCCCAACAGCGCCCCGATGGTGTACTCCTGGATCGGAACCTTATCCAACGGCACGGGCAGTGCCCCGGCGTTAAGCGTGTCGACCAGATCATTGACTTCTCGCTGCGTAAAGCTGCCTCGAATGATGCCCATGGCACCGATTTCGGTTTCAATCGACGGGGCCGACTTGACCATATCGTCCAGGAGAATCGCCAGACGGTATTTGAATCCGTCCTTGTCGGGCTGGTGGGCACGCGTCAACCGGCTGAACCGCCGGGCGCCTTGCGAGTTGAACAAAAACCCAACCGCCGGCGAACCGGTGTCCTGATCGATCTCCGGGTAGGCTCTGCGAAGGAACTGTCCCGTGACCTGATTGTTCGGTTCGGGGTCGACGACCAGCAACAACTGCTTAAACCCTTCGGGCTTGTTGGGGTCCTGGCGGGTGACCAAGTCCGGATCGTTATCGAATTCGGGATTCGGTACCTCCTCCTCATCGACCTTCAGCGGCATGATGGAGCGCCACTTTCCCTTCAGCTTGCGACCCACAAACACGGAATCCGACGGGCTGTTGAGTGCCGCTTCGACGATATCGGGGTTTTTGTTTCGCGAGGCTAATATCGAAAACTCCAACGAGCCCAAGTTGGTGATCTTTCGCTTAAAGTCCTCGACCGTTTGATTATCCGCGCCGGGAATGATCACTTCGATCCGGTCCGCTCCGACCTGGCGAACCACGACATCTTTGGTGCCGTCGGGATTGATCCGCCGCGTGATGGCCCCCACCATGCGGGCCATCAACACATTGTTAACTGTTTCCTCGCCCTTCTGGCTGGTGTCCAACTGATAGACCAAGTTGGAGCCACCCGCGAGATCGATGCCCAGCCTGATCGCGCTCCAGGGGCTGTTGCCGTGATACATCTGGTATAGGAACGGGGTGGAGGCGATCGCAACGGCGCAGAGAATCCAGCCGATCTTGCCCGCCAAGTCGCGGAGCTTCAGCGCGCGGGCAATCCCTTTGCCCAGCAGATACGGCACGCCGAAACAGAGGAACAGCACCGCCACCACTTTGACGAACATGCCAAACGACGTTTCGTAAATCGGTGCGTCGCGCAAGGCATATTTGAGGAATTCCACAAAAGAATTCGATTCGGCAGCCAAAAGAAAATGCATGGATAGTGTTCCCGGAATCTGATCCGAAAGCTTTCGCTGAGGACTTTAGATTTTCAATTCGATGTCTCGATCAGTGATGGCGCTGACTCGTGGCGTGTCTCGCCCGGCGATGCGGCAAATGAGCGAACGACCGCAGGCGACTATGACTGTTTCTCTCCTTCCGCGGGAGGCTCGACGACATACTGGATGCTCGAGCGCCGGAAGCGAATCCGCGTATTGTCATCGACCTTCACAGTCACCTCGTCGTTTTCTGGCGAGATACTGGCGATTGTCCCCACGATCCCGCCGGCTGTGACCACTTTGTCATTTTTCTTAAGCGCATCCAACAAACTCTGTCGTTTGGCTTTCTCCCGCTTGCTGGGAAGATACAAAATGAAATAGGCCATCACGGCCATCGCGATAATCAGATAGAGCTGCGAAATCCCTCCGCCGCCATTCTCTGGTTGGGCATTCTCGTTGGCTTCGGCAAATAACGTGGCTGTGGTAATCCAATAGTACATCTGGGCGACCGGTTCCTGGCAGCGACCCTCAGCTGAGGAACTGCAAAACTGACCGCCGGCTGTTGAGGGCTTGAATTCGCATCAACAACACGGCGTTTGGCGTGGAGATCACTTCATAAAACTCACTACGATGTGCTGCGGCGGATATTGGAATCAATTGACGCAAATCATCAGACCGTCGGCATCGACACATCGAGGGAATCCATCGTGCTTCACCGGCAACTGGCGGGTTCATGAGCTGAAATCGCAAACTATCGTTGCTCAGCCTGGTCGATCGACGCCGCCATGGGCCGGATCGACCGGTTTTAGGGTCTTTTGCCGCGAAAAGCAACGCATGGGAGCGTCTCCGCCGCGGCAATCTCGTAAATCCGGACAGTCGCGGTGGTTGTGTAGCGGCAGCGGGCATCTTAGATGCATTCCGTCCAGGCGGCAAGACGAACCCGGCGAAACTCCGCCGCTCGATCCTCTCGGATCGCCTGCCGGAGTTCGCTGAGCAAGTTCTGGTAGAACGCGATGTTATGCCACGAGAGCAGAATTGGCCCCAGCATCTCGCCCGCAATGAACAAATGCCGCAAGTACCCGCGTGAATAGTTCGTGCACACAGGACACGAACAGCCCGGATCGAGCGGTCCTGGATCGCGGCTGTGCTTAAGATTGCGCATTTTGACAGGTCCCTGGCTCGTAAACGCCATCGCGTTGCGGCCGTTACGGGTCGGCATCACACAATCAAACAAGTCAATGCCCCGCAGCACCGCTTCGAGAAGGTCCGCCGGTGTGCCGACTCCCATCAAGTATCGCGGGCGATCGGCCGGCAGCAGCGGCACTGTCTGATCCAGCGTGCTGTACATTTCGGTGACCGATTCGCCGACGCTCAGCCCGCCCACCGCATAGCCGGGGAAGTCGAGCGGCAGCAGCCCTGCGGCCGAGCGTTCGCGGAGACCGGCGTCAATCCCCCCTTGGAGGATGCCAAACAGGGCCTGATCTTCGCGGGATTGCGCCTCGCGGCACTGCTGGGCCCAGCGGGTGGTTCGATCGACCGCCTCCTGCATGCGTTCCCTGGGGACATCGTGCGGCGGACATTCGTCGAGACACATAATACAGTCGGCGCCGAGCTGCTCTTGAATCTCGATCGCCCGCCGCGGAGTGAGCTCGAGTAGGCTGCCGTCAATGTGCGACCGAAAGGCAACACCATCATCATCCAGCTTGGCCAGCTTGGCGAGGCTGAAAACTTGGAATCCGCCGCTGTCGGTCAGAATGGGGCCGTCCCACTGCATGAAACCGTGCAGCCCCCCCAACTCGGCGACAACGTCCGCCCCGGGCCGCAGCGCGAGATGGTACGTATTGGCCAACACCATCTGGGCGCCGGCGACTCGCAATTGATCGACCGTCAAGCCTTTGACGGCGGCCAAGGTCCCCACCGGCATAAACGCCGGCGTGTCGACCGTGCCGTGGGGAGTGTTCCAACGGCCCACGCGGGCCGCCGACTCTCCGTCAACGTGGTCGAGGTGAAATTGGAAGTGGCCAGCCATAAATGGACGTTGGACCGTCGGCAAGAATCAGACGCCCTGCAGTGCGTCATTCAACATGCCGAGATACCACAGGACGATGCGGAAAATGAGAAAGATAATCAAGGCGGCAACCATCATCCAGACAATGATGCTGGCGGTGACCGCCATTTTCCGCATACTGCGTCGGGCTTCAGCTTCAAATTCCGGGCTGAGCCGGTGCAATTCCTCGGGTACGGTCCCGGATGTTTCCGCAACTTGCACAATGTGAATGTACTCGTCGGGGAAAAGCTCTGTGTGATCGAGCGCGACACCCAGGTCATCACCCGCCATCACATCTTCAATGAGGCGCGGACCCGCTGCGGCGAAGGCTCCGTTGCCAGTTGCCTTCAGGCTGGCTTCGAGTGAAGGCGCGATCGGCATGCCGGCGTCTTGAGTCACGAAGAAACCCCATGAGAAACGAGCCACAGCAAACGATTGCAGCGCTTTGCCCAACACCGGCACCCTCAGAAACAGGCGATGTAGCGCGCGGGTTTGACCCAATCCACGCGTCACCAGCATGTAGACGATAAAGAGTCCAAACAATCCGCAGAACACATAGGCTAACCACGTCGCAGCGCCTTCAGCCCCGAGGAGGCCGAAACCCAAGGGATCAAAGCCCTTGCTGCCGCCGGCGCCATTGATGCTGGAGATGAATCCCATCAAGTAGATCAACAAGGCCACGACGAAGACCGCCGCAAAGAATTGAATCAACGGCCACACAATCCATCCGATGAATTCCTGCCGCAACCGAATGTTCTTCTCGTAGTGGTCCGCCATCTCCTTGAGCACTTCGGGCAATTTGCCCGTGCTTTCGGCGACATGCACCATGTCGATGTACAGTTGCGGAAAGTAATCCCCCTGCTGGTTGAGCGCCTGCGTCAGGTCTTCGCCCCGCTCCAAGGCGAGTGCCACGTCCGCCAAGCGGCGGCGGCAGGTTTGGTCGCCGCTCTTTTTGGAGACGACTTTGATCGAGCGGATCAGGTCGACACCGGAGTGGAGCATCGTGCTCAGCGAGCGGCTGACTTTCGCTAGCGTTTTCTGCGAGATTCGCGAACCGAGCACGATGTTGGTCCTTTCGACGGCACCCCTCCCGGCGATGCCGGGGGTAGAGGGAAGGGTGCCCTTATGGAACGGCTGGTCTATTCCGGTTGGGGTTCCTTGAGCAACTTGTCGAGCAACTCGTTGACATTCTTATACGTGAATCCCTCGTCGCTGACGCCCATGCTGTCATTGTCAAATCGCTGGACCAACTGGCTGTCGCGGCCGTAGACAAACACGGCCGGGATCGAGTTGAGTTCGACCGCACCGTACCAAACATCGGGATCCTGATTCAGCAAGTAGTTTTGAAAGTCCGCCTTTTGCTTCACCAGAAAATCGAGCACCTTGTCGCGATAGAATTCGGGCGGCCTATCTTTGCGGCCGACATAGTCGACCGACATCGCCATGCAGACGATGTCGCCGCCTTTGTGCTGATCGTGCAATTTGACCAGGTTGGGAAATTCTTCCATGCACGGAAGACAGTTCGTCGACCAAACGTCCAGCACAACGATCTTGCCGCGGTGTGCGGCAACCGCCTCTTGCACTTGCTGCCAACTGGCGATCGTCAAATCGACGTCGTCCTTGGTGAACGTCTCCTCCGACAGATCGCTGCGATCTTTCGCGTTTTGGTCGGGGTTTTCCTCTCGGGGGGTGCATGCGAGCGGCACTATCGCGAGCGCGAGAATGGCAATTTGACAAGTCTTGATCACCGTAATGGGCCTCCTGATCTCCATTGTAATCCGCGCGAACCGATCCAAAAAACGCTAAACCTATTGTAACAGCGCGCCGCTATTTGGCGAGAGGCCGGCTGGAGGCCGGGCGAGAATTTTCAGTCCGCCCGATGCGTCCGGCGGGGGTTTGGGGTTGAGTTCGCGCTCCCTCGCCGTCATGATACGGGCCAGGGTCGGCTGTTCCACCACGGAGGGCCGGCAACAATGGATTGGGTCGTCCAACGGGTCACACTGCTTTTCAACTGGTGCAACAGCGGAAAGCAGACGTCAAAAATCCCGGTGGACTCGACAGGAAGCTGTTAAGGAAGGGGACAGTGACCATGCTTGTCTTGTCGCGCAAGACAGGGGAGCGCATTCTGATCGGCAAGGATGTTACGCTCACCGTCATCAGAGTGGGACCGAACGCAGTCCGGCTGGGATTCGACGCTCCCAACGACTTAAACATCGTTCGAGAAGAGCTCTGCCTGGAGGCCAAACCGTCGGAATCCTATCCGGCATCGGAAACGCAGCCGGATGGAATCGCCGCCGCTTCTTAGCGGCCGCTGATTTCGGCGAGTCTTAACGACCACGTCACGGACGATCCAGAACCGCGCTCCCGGATCGCCCAGCTTTTTTGCTGCGCTGACCGGCATTTGCCGGACCGAGACGTTGCCTACCGAATCACCCCCCGGGTATCATAAATGTTGTGGCTGGCAGAATCAGCGGACATCCGCTTCCGCGACAATGTTGTCGAAATAATGCTCGCTTGAGCCGCGCTCACTGGAAATGAATCCAGCATTTGACGGGGAGAAAATGCCATGATGAACATTGAAGGACCCGGCCGTGTGCAGACCTGTGACGGCCTCTCGCGGCGCGATTTCCTGCAAGTCGGTTCGCTCGGAGCCGTCGGATTGGGCATGGCGGAAATGTCGGCGCTGCAGGCGCAGGGAGCCGTCGCCGCCGACAAAGACATCAACGGCATCATGCTGTTCAACTTAGGTGCCCCCAGCCAGTTGGATACATGGGACATGAAACCCGAGGCTCCGGCGGAAATCCGCGGCCCGTTTCAGCCGATTCAAACCGCCGCGGAGGGGATCTTCGTCTCCGAGATGTTTCCCAAGATGGCGCGAATCGCGGACAAGGTCTCGTTCGTGCGGAGCGTCTACCACACCGCCGCCGCAGTCCACGACACCGGCCATCAAATGATGCAGACCGGCCGCCTCTTCCGCGGCGGACTCGAAACACCGCACGTCGGCTGCACGCTCGGATTCCTGAAAGGCCGCCGTGGCGATCTCCCGCCGCACGTCGTCATCCCGGAGAAAATGGGCCGCACCGGCGGCAATCTGCCGCACGGGCAGGAAGCGGGCTTTTTGGGTAAGCAGCACGATCCGTTCGTGCTCAACGCCGACCCGTCGGTCAAAGACTTCAAAGTCCCCGACTTGTTGCCCCCCACCGATCTGCCGGCCGTGCGGACCAATCGGCGCCAGAAACTCCGTTCACTCGTTGACCAGAATGTGGCCAAATTCGAAGCCGCGCCGCAGGCCAAACTTCTCGACAAAAACTTTGAACAAGCATACCGCCTGATGACTTCCGAACAAGCGCGGGAAGCGTTTGACTTGAAGCAGGAATCCGACGCCATGCGGGACCGCTACGGTCGAAACCGTTTCGGCCAAAGTTGCCTTCTGGCGCGGCGGTTGGTGGAACGGGGAGTGCGGTTCGTCACCGTCAATACCTTCTTGACCGTGTTCAACGAAATCACCTGGGACATTCACGGATCCAAGCCGTTTACGTCAATCGAGGGCATGAAAAAGATCGTTGCTCCCTCGTTCGATCAAGGTTATGCGGCGTTGATTGAAGACCTTTCCGAACGCGGCATGTTGCAAAATACGATCGTTTCGTCGCTGGCGGAGTTCGGCCGGACGCCGAAGGTCAATCCCGCCGGCGGACGCGACCACTGGCCGCAATGTTGGACCGTGTTCTTCGCGGGAGGCGGCATCCAAGGCGGCCGCGTCATCGGCGCGAGCGATGAGACTGGCGGTTATCCCGCTGACCGTCCGGTCACCCCGGCGGAAGTCGCGGCGACGATTTATCAGGCCTTGGGCATCGACTTGGAACACTTGCTTCCCGGTCCGCAGGGACGCCCGGTGCCGGTCGTCGATTCGGGAATTCGCGCCGTTCGCGAATTGTTGGCTTAGGAATGGTCACGACGCGCCCGCAATAAGTAGGGCCGGTTCCACCGGCCGCTTCTTGCCGGCGACCGCATAAGACCTCCCTGCGATTTCAGAAGATGAAGAGAACCCACAATCGTCCGGCACAAACCGGACCTACCTTTTTGCGGTCATTTCCCATGCAGAGTTTACGCACCGCTGGTTTCCGGCTGATGTTTTGTTTCGCGATTGTCTCGCTTGTTGCGGGGAGATCGTTCGCCGCTGATGGGCCGGCGATCTTGCCGACGAACTCGACTTTGAGTGGACCGCACGCATTTCAGCAATTGATTGTCGAAGACCTCCGCGGCGGCCGCGCATTCGGCGATTTGACCGCCAAGGCCAAGTTTTCGTCCGCAGATCCGAAGATCGCCACCGTCGATGTGCGCGGCACCGTCCGACCCGCCGGCGACGGGACGACCATGATCCGTGCCGAACTGGACGGCAAAACCATTGAGGCCGCCGTTACCGTCGAGAATAGCGGCGCTGCACAACCTTGGAGCTTCTCCAACGATGTGCAAGCCGTGCTGACCAAATCGGGCTGCAATATGGGCGCGTGCCACGGAGCCCAATCGGGCAAAAAGGGTTTTAAACTTGCACTCAGGGGCTACGATCATCTGGCCGATTACAACACGCTCACACGGCAATCGCGCGGGAGACGCGTGATCCCCAGCGACCCGGCGCGCAGTCTGATCCTGCTCAAGGGAACCGGCGCCGTACCGCATGGCGGGGGCAAACGGTTCGGCACCGAGAGCATGGAGTATCGCATCCTCTCAGAGTGGATCGCCGAAGGGGCTCGCGGTCCCAGCAACAGCGACGCACAAGTGACCGGTCTAGAGGTCTTGCCGAATCAGGTGACGCTGAAACCGGGCGATCGCCAACAGATCCTGGTCCGCGCTGTCTACAGCGACGGCACCGTCCGCGACGTCACCCGTTGGGCCATGTACGATACCACCGAAATGGGCGTCGCCACAGTCGACAAATTCGGCGGGGTCACTGTCGTTGGCGCCGGCGAATCGGCGATCACGGTCTGGTTCGGCAGCAAAGTCTCCGTCGCGACCGTCAGCGTGCCATATGACAACCAGATCGACGGCCAACTGTTCGCACAGACGTCGCAGGTCAATTTCGTCGACGACATCATTCTGGCCAAGCTCAAGACACTTCGCCTGCCCCCCTCGCCGCAAGCCGGTGATGCGGAATTCATGCGGCGGCTTTATCTCGACACGATGGGAATTCTGCCCAACAGCGACGAGGTCCGTGAATTTCTGGCGGATCAATCGCCCGACAAACGGTCGCAACTGATCGAACGCCTGCTGCAGCGGACCGAATATGTCGACTACTGGAGTTACAAATGGTCGGACTTGCTGTTGATCAGCAGCAAGAAACTGCAAGCGCCGGCAGTTTGGTCGTTCTACAGCTGGGTGCGCCGCAGCGTCGAGGAGAACAAACCGTGGGACCAACTGGCCCGCGAGGTGGTGACCGCTCGCGGCAGCACGCTGGACAATGGGGCGGCGAACTTCTTTGTCCTGCACAAAGATCCGCAACAACTCACCGAATCGACGTCGCTCACATTTTTGGGAATGTCAATCACCTGCGCCCGCTGCCACGATCATCCGATGGAGCGCTGGACGCAGGACGACTACTACGGCATGGCCAACCTCTTCGGCCGGGTGCGGCAAAAGGACGGCAACTCCGGCGGAGATATCGTCGTGTTCCCGGTGGCGGAAGGAAACGTGCCGCATCCCAAACGGTCGGCCATTCCGGTGCCGCAGCCGCTCGACGGCAAGCCGCTCGATCTCAACGATCCGCGCGACCGCCGGCAGCACTTGGCCGACTGGCTGACCGCGCCGGAGAATCCCTATTTCGCGCGGGCGATCGTCAATCGAGTCTGGGCCAACTACATGGGCCGCGGGTTGGTCGAACCGGTCGACGACTTGCGGGCGACGAATCCTGCGTCGAACGAAGAACTCCTCTCCGCTCTTGCCGAGGACTTGCGGAAACACAATTACGATCTCAAGCACTTGATTCGCACGATCGCAAACTCGGCCGCCTATCAGCGGTCGGCCGAGCCGGTCGCCGGGAACGAAAGCGACGACCGCTTCTATTCGCACTTCCTGCTCAAGCGGATGCCGGCGGAGGTCATGCTGGACGCGTTCGCACAGGTGACCGGAGTTCCGACCGATTTTTCGGGATATCCCAAGGGTTGGCGAGCGTTGCAACTGCCCGACAGCAATATCGCGTCGTACTTTTTGAACGCATTCGGACGCCCGTCGCGGGAGTTTGTCTGCGAGTGTGAGCGGAGCGAAGACCCGAACGTGACGCAAACATTGCACATCACCAATGGGAAAACGCTCAACGACAAATTGAAGGCCAAGGAGTGCGTCGTCAAACGAATGACGCAAGACAAGCTGTCGGACGCGGAGGTCATTGAACGGGTGTACTTGTCGGCGCTGACGCGATTTCCGACCGAGGCGGAGAAATCGGCGCTGCTGGCGGCGTTTGCCGAGACCAAGGAGGAGGCCAAAGACGAAGTCGCCGCGCGGGAGGCGCTGATCGCCGATTTTGTATGGGCGACGCTTTCAAGTAAGGAATTCTTGTTTATCCACTGAGAACGGATGGTTGCGGGACTCCCGTCAGATCCGGAGGCTGAGGATTGGGTATGTGGCGTATTCTTGTAGTAGCAGTTTGTTTGACTGGGACATGTTGCGCAGCGGCGCCGTTGCACGGAGATGAACCAGCAGCAGCAAAGACGGCGGCCCCGATGTACGCGAAGGACGTGCATCGCTTCTTCAAGAACTATTGCCTGGCCTGCCACAGTGACGAAGAGGCGGAAAGCGGACTGAGTCTGCAGAGTTTTCAGACGCTGCAAAAAGGGGGCGACAGCGGCGAGAAACTGATTGTACCGGGCAAACCGCAGGAGAGTCGGCTGATTCTGTTGCTGACCGGCAAGGCGGAGCCCAAGATGCCGCCGGAAGATGAAAAACAGCCGGAGCCCGAGGAGATCGCGCTGCTTGCCCGCTGGATCAAGCTGGGGGCCAAAGGTCCGACAGCCGGCGACGCTAAGGCAAGCGGGTATGATCTGCCGGACGTGCCGAAAGTGCTTCCGAAAACTCCCGTGAACGCAGCCATCGTTTCGATCGCGGTTTCCCCTGACGGCAAAATACTGGCAGCGGCGCGGCACCGCGAGGTCGTCCTCATCAATGCCGCCGACGGCAAAGTCATTCGCAAACTGCCGGGTGCAAAACACCCCTTAAACGCGGTCGCCTTCAGTCCAGATGGTCAACACATCGCTGCCGCCGGAGGACCGGCGGGAATCGGCGGCACCGTCCGCATTTGGAACACCGACGGCAAGTCGATCGGCGTCATTGAAGGCCACGACGATTCGATCTACGGGTTGGCCTTCAGTCCCATCGGCAAAATGATTGCGACGTCGAGCTATGACAAGCTGATCAAGCTGTGGGACGTGGCCGGCGGCAATGAGCTCCGCACGCTCAAACATCATACGGCGGCTGTGTTCGATGTCGCGTTCAGCCCCGATGGCAAGACACTAGCGTCGGCAGGCGACGATCAGACGGTCAAGTTGTGGGACGTCGCCAGCGGAAAGCGAATCGTCACGCTGAGCGAACCGACAGGCGGCGTCAACGCGGTCGCTTTTCATCCACAAGGAACAGAGCTCGCTGCGGTGGGTGTCGACAAAACGCTCCGCGTCTGGAGCTTCAGCGGCAAGTCGGCGGCGATCCGCAAAAGTCTGTTTGCACACGATGCGTCGATTCTGGACGTCACCTACGCGCCCGACGGCAAGTCGCTTTACACGGCTTCGGAGGACGGTCGCATCAAGGCATGGGATACCGCGCAACTCCGCGAGCGGCATGTCTACGAGAATCTCTCGGACTGGCCGCACGCGCTGGCCGTTGCCCCCGGTGGCGGGCGGCTGTTCGCCGGACAGTATGACGGCTTCTTGCTCGGTTTCGACGCCGCCAAATCGGCGGCGGGCGACGTACTCATCGCGGGCCGGCGGCCCGAGCCGATCAAAGCGGAAAACAAAGTTGCCAAGAAGATCCCGCCGCGTCCCCGCGCCCCGGAACTGTCGTCGATCTCTCCGCGAACAGCGGTCCGCGGCTCGACTGTCAAACTGACTCTCTCCGGGCGGAATATCGCCGACGCGGACCAATTATTCATCGCACCGGACAGTATCAAAGGCAAGCTATTGCCGCACGACGGCAAGAGCGCGAACAAAATCCAGTGTGAAATCGAATTACCCGCCGACCTGCCGCCGCGAATGATCGCCCTGCGGCTGCATACGCCGACCGGCAGCACCGGCGCAAAGAGCTTCTACGTCGGGCCGTTTGCCGAGCACGGCGAGAAGGAACCGAACGATGCCGTCGAGCAAGCGACCGCCGCTGAGTTGCCAAAAACGCTCGTTGGGACGATCAACCGCAAAGGCGACCGCGACCTGTGGAGTTTCCCGGCGGGAGCCGGTGACGAGATCGTATTTCAGTTGATCGGCGCGGGACTGGGATCAGCGCTCAACGCCGATACGGCGATACTCGATGCGAATGGAAGAATCCTGGTCCGTTCAGAGCGGCATCCGACTCGGCGCGACGTCGTCATCGGACATCGCTTTGCTGAAGCGGGCACGTATTACCTGCGGGTTGAAGACAACCGCTTTTCCGGCGGCGGTCGACATTTCTACTACATCCACGCAGGACCGTTTGCCTATGTCGATCGCGTCTTCCCATTGGGAGTCACGGCAGGCACGGATGGGCCCTCGGCGCACGGTTATCGACTGGGCGACGCCGCAAAGATCGTCCCGCCCAAAGACGCAACCGGCACGCTCTCGAAGCGGCTGAATACAGCATCAGGACCGACGTTAAACGAAGCCCGCTACACGGTGAGCAAGTTCCCCGAAATGGTCGAAACCGAGCCGAACGATTCACCCAATCAAGCAGCGATGCTCCCCGTGCCCGGAGCGATGAACGGATATATCTCGACCGGTGACACGCACAAGCTCCCGGACGACTTTGTCGCCTTTGAAGCCAAAAAGGGACAACGCTTGCTGATCGAGGTCACAGGCCGCAGGCAGGGCTCTCCGCTCGATTCGGTGATCGAAATCCTCGATTCCGCCGGGAAGCCGGTTGGTCGCAGAACTCTGCGGGCGATTTCGCAGACGTTTATCACGCTCCGCGACCACGGTTCGAAACGAACCGGAATCCGGTTGCAGAACTGGGACAATTTCCAGATTAATGACTATCTGATGCTCGGCGGCGAAGTGGTCAAGATTCGCTCGCTGCCGCTCGGGCCAGATGAGGACGTCAAATTTTTCTCAATCGGCGCCCGTTTGGGTTATTTCGGCACGACACCGCAGGGACACGCCGTCAATTCGACCGTCTATCAGGTCGAGGTCCATCCGCCCGGACGAACATTTCCGCCCAATGGGATGCCGGTCGTGGCGCTGACCTACCGCAACGATGACGGAGGGCCGGGGTTGGGCAGCGACTCGCGATTGGTGTTCGAACCGCCCGCCGACGGCAAGTATCTGGTCCGCATCAGCGATGTCCGAGGATTGGCGGGGAATGATTTCTTCTACCGCTTAATGATCCGTCCGCCGCGGCCCGATTTCCGCATCGGCATGAGTCCTGCGGATCCCAACATCCCTCGCGGCGGTAACCTGCCGGTGACGATTTCCGCTACGCGACTGGAAGGATTCGAGGGGTCGATCGACGTTCGCATCGAAGGCCTGCCGGAGGGCGTGACGGCCACCACCGGCCGCATCGGGCCCGACGACACCAGCTGCGTGGTAACGTTCTCGGCAGCGGCCGATTGTGAAATCCCCGTCGGTAAGTCGATGACCGTCAAGGCGGTCGGGCGCGCCGGCGTCGAGGAACGTGCCGTTGAACACAGCACAGCGACCAGCTTTGGTTTGCACCAGCTGACGCTCGCACCCGCTCCGACGTTGGAAGTCGACGTAACACCGCCCAAGGCCGAGATTCTGCCGGGCGAAGAACTCCGTTTCCAACTAAAACTCAAACGCAACTACGGGTTTACCAGTCGCGTGCCGATCAAGATCGATAATTTGCCGCACGGCGTTCGCGTGCTCCATGTGGGGCTCAACGGCGTGCTGATTCCTGAAGGCCAGACCGAACAGTCATTTGTGATCAAATGTGAGCCGTGGGCAGAGCGGCGGCCTGTTTCATTTTTCGCGACCGCTCGTGTCGAGGCGACGGGAGAACTCAACAGTTCGGCCCCGGTCCTGCTGAAAATCGGCCCGTCATCCGATCAACTCGCGGACGGAAACTGAGCAATGTCCGAGGAGAGTCAATCGCCGACGAGCGGCGGGCACGAAACGCGGCGCGTGGTGTTTCGCGGCCGGGTCCAAGGCGTCGGATTTCGGTTTACGACCTGCAGGATCGCAAGCGGCTTTCCAGTGACAGGTTACGTCAAAAACCTACCCGATGGATCCGTTGAACTGGTCTCGCGGGGGCACAGTGACGACCTCACCGCCTTCATCGACGAAATCTGCCGCGTCATGCAGGGAAACGTCTCCGACTTCGACAGCCTGCTCCATCCGCGCGAGGAGGAATTCGTCGACTTTTCCATCCGATATTAGCCCCCGCGCGCCGCATAACGGTTCCCGTTGCGCCGGTTTTAGCAGCACCCGGGCTTAAATCGGGCCAAAATCCCCGCTTTCGGCCCTGTTTGGCTGTGACAATTCCCGCCGGATCGGTTCTATTAGAAGCCTGACCTGAAAATCCATGTAGATGCTCCAACATCTGCGAGTTCTTCTTCGTAGAGTGGACAAAGCGAGCGGCTCACTGCGCCGAAACTCCGTCGTGGAATCCATTTAATCGAGCAGAAGTCACGTTGAGGGATGGTAATGAAGAGTTTTACCGGTACCCGGATTATCGCAGTAGCCGCACTGAAAGAGGCCGTTCGCCAGCCGGTGTTTTTCCTGCTGGTGATACTGTCGATGGCTCTAATGGTCCTCAACGTCTTCTTGCCGGTCTTTACGTTCGGCGACGACGTCATGATGTACGAAAGCTGCGGGCTGGCGACGCTGCTGATTTGTGGGCTGCTGCTGGCGATCTGGACGGCCAGCCAAAGTATCGCGTCTGAAATCGAGGGCAAGACGGCAATCACGCTGCTCTCCAAGCCGATCAACCGCCGGCAGTTTATTGTCGGTAAGTACCTGGGAATTCTGCTCTCGGTGCTGGTCTTCTTTATCCCGGTCGTGCTGATGTTCTTGGCCTGCATTTGGTACAAGGTCCCGTACGACTTTCGCGAGGCGTCCCGTTCCGACTACACCTCCGCGCATTCGATGCGAGAGATCATTCAAGTGCTGCCGGGCATCGCACTGGTCTTCATGGAGGTCGCCGTGCTGGCGGCGATTAGCGTGGCCATCTCCACGCGGTTGCCGATGGTGGTGAATATGTCGGCTTGCCTGGCCATCTTTGTTGTGGGACACCTCACCCCCAAGCTGGTTGATTCCGGTGCGCTCAAGATGGAATTGGTCGGCTTCTTTGCCCGCTTGATTGCGACTGTGCTGCCGGCGCTACATATCTATGAGATCGAGGCGGCGGTGATGACCAATATCGCTGTACCGCCCGACTACTTACTGTGGTCCGCCGTCTATTCGGCGTGCTACTGTACAGCGGCCATTCTGCTGGCATTCATCCTGTTCGAAGATCGCGATCTGGCCTAATTGCACGTTGACGACGGGATACGGTCGGGTTGCGCAGCAACGAAATGCTCGCGCCTGACGCGGTCAAACAGCACAAACCGTGCTTGAAAGACTTGTCGCGGCATATTGTTCGGAACGGTCAAGGCCCCGCTTCTTGTCGCTGCGCGACCCAACCGCATTGCGGTCGGGCCACCCTGTGGCGCGCAGGCTATACCAAGTGGCAAATGATGCTCGGTATGCGACCTGTCATTCCGCTAGCGCGGCAGTTCCTTGGGCCGCCAGACAGCCGCCAGATGGCATGAACGGTCCGCCTCCAGCAGTTTCCAATGCGAAATCGAGCACTCGATTTCGGCCACAGCCGCGGTTGGCAGGAGTTCCTGCTCGCCAGTCAGCATCTCCAAAAAGATTTCCAGGCCCGGATTGTGCCCGAACAGCATGACGCACTGCACTCCGTCGTCACACCGCCGGATTCGCTGCAGCCAGTCCTCGATGGAGCCGAAATACAGCTCGCCCACTTCCTCGCACTCCACCGGTCGGGGAATCGCCTCGGCAACCGCCTGTGCGGTCTTACGTGCCCGTTTTGCTGTGGAGGTGAGGATGATATCCGGGACCAGCTCCTGTTCGCAGAGAAACTCGCCCATCCGGGGGGCGTCCGCTTTGCCGCGCTTGTTCAGCGGACGGTCATGATCTGACAGCTCAGGGTTTTTCCAACTCGACTTCGCATGCCGCATCAGGAGTAACGTTTTCACCGCGAACTCTCCCTGATTCAGTTGATTGACGCACTGTCGGCAAGAACGATCTTCACGCTCAGTCAACAGTTTTGCCGCCGCGCCCTGAATTCCAGACGGCTTCCGATTATAATCTCTTTGTTCCTGTCAATCCGGAAGATCTGTATTTTAGAGGCAATCAACCGCTTGACTGTGATGTTCAGCCGTTTCGAACTGTTCCTCGGGTCTTTCGGGGGGCGAAGCATTGAGGGAGATGTCAATTGATGATTCGTCGCACGGCGGTCTGGGCTGCTTGGGCCATTCTATTGGGGTGCTGCACCGATGCCGGCGGCGGCGACTGGCCCCAATTTCGCGGCCCCACGCGGCAGGGAATCTCGGATGAGAAAGCGCTTCCCCTCACGTGGGACGCACAAGCGGGCGAAAACATCTCCTGGCAGAAGGCGATCCCCGGCAGCGGCTGGTCATCGCCGGTTGTGGTCGGAGACCGCGTCTATCTGACCACGGCCGTTGCGCTTGATGAGGGGGATCAGCCCGACCGATCGCTCCGTGCGCTCTGCCTCGATGCCCAGGACGGCAAACTGATCTGGAATGTCGAAGTGTTTCGCCAGAAGGGCGCGTCCACCGAGCCCATCCATCGCAAAAACAGCCACGCGAGTCCCACTCCGGTAGTCGACAATGGCCAGCTGTTTGTGCACTTCGGCACACACGGCACTGCTTGCCTCGATCTCGACGGACAGCGGATCTGGGAGAATCGAGAGCTCGTCTACGCGCCGCAGCACGGCAACGGCGGATCCCCGGCGCTCGTCGGCGACGGGCTGGTCATCAGTTGCGACGGACGGGATGTGCAATACATCGTCTGCCTGGAACGCCTCGATGGATCGATCCGCTGGAAGGTGCCCCGTGAAACGTACGGGGCCGACAAAAAGTTTGCGTTCAACACGCCGCTGGCGATCGAGGTCGACGGCCGCATCCAGGTGGTTTCGACCGGCGCCCATTCCGTGAGCGGATTTGACGTTCTGTCCGGAGAGGCGCTCTGGACTGTGGAGCATTCCGGCTACTCCGTGGTGCCCCGGCCCGTGTTTGCCCATGGGTTGGTGTATGTCTGCACCAGCTTCAATACTTCAGTCCTCCTCGCGATCCGACCCGACGGTCGCGGGGACGTGACCGACTCGCACGTCGAGTGGCGGTCGGCCAACTCCGTGTCGCACAGTCCGTCACCGCTGATTGTGGGCGATGAACTGTACATGGTCTCCGACGCGGGGATTGCCACCTGCCGCGACGCACGCAACGGCGAAATCCATTGGCGAAAGCGCGTCGGGGGCAACTACTCCGCTTCTCCGCTATTCGCCAACGGCAATATCTACGTGCAAAATGAACAGGGCCAGGGAGTCGTCTTCAAAGCCGGCAAGACGTATCAGGAAGTTGCCCGCAACAGCATCGGTGAGCCGACGTTAGCCTCGTACGCCGCGAGCAATGGCGCGATGTTCGTCAGATCCGAGAAGTCGCTGTATCGAATCGAAAGCCGCGACTAACTTCCCAAGAGACCTGGATTCGCTGGCGGCGTCAGCAGGATTCCGGTTGGACGCGAATTTCGTTGCGGACGGTGAACCGGGGTGCAGCTTTAAGAGCAGCCGTCGTCGCCAATTGCTTACTGTAGTAAGTGCGGCAATTCCCCCAAATCTCGATCACGCCCGAGCGAAAGTCGATCCGCAACTGCTGGATCTGCCGATGCGTCGCCTCGGAAATCGTGCGTTGCAAGTGGCCACGATCCTGCAGTCTGGTGGCCTCGTGTTCTGTTGTGTTTGTCGGCCTTGTTGTCATACCCATGGGACTCACTTGGACTGATCTCCTGTAACATGTCCTATTTTTGACCCGAGCATTAGAATAGCGCCGGCAGCGCGGGCTCACTTCGCATCATTGAAATAATTGCAATCTGGGCCATGTTCGTCGCCGTCAAATCGGCAGCAGAACATCGCCCCTTCAGTAGCAGCGCTGTGCGGCGGGATATGTGCATCTTTCGTGCCAGAAAGAGCGTCGCCCTATTTTTTCGCAGTCGATCCGCCGCGCCGGTTCAGTTTTATCGAAGAATAACCGCTTGCCGTGTCGATTGAGAGTCGTCGATCGACCCAAATTGAGGCTATGCGAATCGGGCCGACGCCTAAATCGTGAGCAGTGTGACTGGCAAATCAACTCTGGCCGGCGGGCCGTGCGGAGCAAACACGATGAGCTTCCCGCCATAAAAAAAGACCTCGCCGCGGGGAACGATCCGCATTGAGGTCTTGAAACTCAACTCAGTTGTGGAGGTCGGCTAGACCTCTTCTTCAACTTCCTCTTCATCCATATCGAACTCGGAAAAGTCCAACGCCGGAGGTTCTTCTTCCGCGACGACGTTGCCTTTCAGATCAGGCTCGCACGGACCATGCTCGTCGCAGTCTTCGTCGTGCCACAGGGGCAGACCTAAGTCATATCGGGCCGATAACATTTGCACCTTCTCTTCAGAGCCCGGCTTCGCTACGGTCGCACCACCGGGGTCGATACCAATCGCCTCGAACTCATCGACTTCCATTGATTCTTCGGCGGCAATTGTTTGCTCGCTGACGTCGCTCCCGAATTGAAAACCTGCCTCGAGATCAACTACGAACGATTGTTCCATCTGAAACTCCAACAAAAATGATACTCGATTGAACAGAGACGGATCTTGACGGACTGACAAAGCTTAAGAATTCGCCGCCAAGACTATCAAATCGTGCTCACTCCCCTGAATGAGTGCTGATCATGCATCGTGAAGGTGCCTGTCATCAGCCAATTACCAGAACGCCATCCCGGTGAGAGCTTTGAAAAACCGCCCGCTTCGAGCCGAGGAAGCGACGGGTTGACTCCGCGATGATGTACGTTTCACCTGGAGCTTAGCAAAGGAGGGATGAAGCCAAGGGGGGAATAACAGGTCACTGAGCAACATTGTTCGGCCTCTGAGACCGATTGTCAACAAAGTTTTTTAAAAATTGGTCAAACTGTCGAAAAAAGTGAGATCGAGCCACTTTTTATTGACCAAGAATCGCCAACCACAACATCGTGCCGCCGCTCAGCTGTCGGCTGGGCCTCAGCTTCCTCAGGCAGGTTCCGGGCGAACCTGCCTGAACCGGTGCCGATCATGTGCGACTCGGCTGCTTTCGCAAACCCTGCCGGTCATGCTCAGCATGGCCATCAATGGTGCGTCGGGCGGGTGACCGAATACCGCTTGAGCTTCCGGTCAAGTGTTGAGCGCTCGATTCCTAAGATTTGAGCTGCCTTGGACTTATTCCAATTGGTCTTTTCGAGCGTCGCCAGAATGTGCTCCTGTTCCAATTGTTCGATCGAAATCTGACGGTAACTTGGGCTGACCTCGGTGGGTGGTTGCGGAACGTCGTCAACGTCGAGTCCGGAAAGATGAATATCGCCCGCCTTGATGAATTCGCCGGTGGAAAAGATGACCGCGCGCTCGACGGAGTTCTGCAGTTCGCGAATGTTACCCGGCCAAGTATACGAGGCGAGCTTCTCCTGGGCTTCCTGCGTGAAACCACGCGCAGGACGACCCGTACTGCGCACGAAACGATCGAGGAAAAACGTGGCCAACTCCGGAATATCGCTTGCATGGTCCCGTAGCGGTTCAACGACGATTTCTACAACGTGCAGGCGAAAATAGAGATCGCGACGAAACCCTTTTTCCTTAACCGCTTGTTCGAGATCGCGGTTGGTGGCGGCGACGATGCGGACGTCGACCTTAATTGGGGTTCCGCCGCCCACCCGCTCGTAGGGATGCCCTTCCAAAACCCGCAGGAACTTCGCTTGTATCGCCGGGCTCATCTCTCCGACTTCGTCCAACAGCAGCGTGCCCTGGTGAGCTTGTTCGAATTTACCGACTTTGCGACCGGTGGCGCCGGTGAACGATCCTTTTTCATGCCCGAATAATTCACTTTCCAGCAAACTCTCGCTCAACGCAGCACAGTTCATGCAGACAAAGGGACCGTTTTTGCGTTCGCTGCTAAAGTGGATGGCCCGCGCGACGAGTTCTTTGCCGACGCCGCTCTCTCCGCGGATCAGCACGGTCGAGTCGGTCGGGGCGATGCGGGCGATCTTTTGGTTGAGCCGCTCCATCGCGGGGCTGCTGCCGACCAGGTCGCTCTGAATGGCCAATTGCTCGCGCAGGTGCTTGTTTTCATCGCGCGCTTTTTCAAGGCCCTCCTCCAGCGACTCTTGGCGGCGCAGGTTTTCCATGGCGACGGCGAACTGGTCCGCGACCGCCAACGTGAATTCCAAATCGTCCGGATCAAGCGGTTCATCAGGACCTGTGGTGTACAGATGGACCAGCCCGTACACAATTTGCCCCGAACGGATCGGCGCACAAATCACGCTTTGGGCATGGATCTGCCCCAGGCTGTCGCGATTGATCAGCCGGCTGTCGTCCGCGACGTCGCGGGCCAGAACCGCTTCCCGCTCCTGCATGACGATGCTCGACAGGTAATCCGAGACCGTTTGGTAAGGCAGTTCGTTTTTCGTGTTGTAGGCGACCACCGTCAGTTGTCCCGGCGAGGTCTCCGGGCCAACCCCTTCGGGGAGGAGGAGGATTGCGCCGATGTCGGCGCGAGAACTCTCAAAGAGACCCGCAAGGACGACTTCGGCCAGACGCTGCGAATCTTTGGCGGATCCCATCTCCAATGCGAGTCGGTACAGCTGCGTCAGCACCAGCGAGGTGCGGTCAATTCCGACCGGCTCCCGCTGGCTGGTGACCCGGAAGCGAGTGCGGCGGCGGCGATGGATAATTGCCGGTTCCGACATCGGCAACGGCGCGTCGAGCACGCCCTCAAAGGCCGTGCCGGTATCCTCTTCGGATGGGTCCTTTTCGTTGTCCAGAATCGGAAACGCGCGCGAAAGATCGTCGGTATATGCCAATTTGCAGGCACCGATTTCGATTAGTTGTCCCGGTTCGAGCGTGCAGTCCCCGGTGACCGCCATTCCATCTACGAATGTCCCGTTGCGGCTGCCGAGATCGCGCAGCACCCACGTGTCGTCACTATGATAGATCTCACAGTGATTGCGGCTGCAAACTTCATCCTGCAGAGCAATGCGATTCGTGGCAGCCCGTCCAACGGTGATGACCTGACCCGGCATCAAGCGGTAGATATCGCGCCACTTGTTGTCTTCGCGGACAACCAAGTAAGCAATCATAATCCCAAATTCATCGTTTGAAATGACACCGGGCAAACGCGAAGCGGGTTGCTCGGCGAAACAGTTGCGGCCCGCATCCCTGGTGAACTTAACAGGATTTCCTCAGAGAGATGACGACTTTGACGGAAGACATCCGAACTGATCGTCTCCCATCCCTCCAGGATACCGCAGGGAATTCCTAACTCGCAAGGGCATCCAACTTGATTCCGGCCTCACCTGTCGCGAAGTGCAATCAAAGGCCGCTTTCAGCGACCGGGAAAAGGCCCGGCTGTATGCTCTATTCGGAGATCTGGTCCGCTTCGCCCATATCCAATTGCCGCATCTTGCGGTAGAGGTTGGAACGGTGCAGACCGAGCACGCGGGCCGCTTCGCTCATATTTCCCTGCACGCGTTTGATCGCGCCGCGAATAAAACGCTGTTGAAAATTCTTCGTGGCATCCGCGAGCGATTTGTCGGACAAATCATCGTCCGCCCCGCCGCGGTCCGGACTGAGAATGAACGCCAAGTCAGATGACTCGACCTTGTCACCAGGCGCCAAAAACGCGACTCGCTCCATCAGATTTCGCAGCTCGCGGATATTTCCCGGCCAGGGATGGGCTTGCAACCTCCGCCGGGCTTCGGCGCTGAGTTTCAGCCGCTTGCGGCTTGCCTGTACCGAAAACTTGCCCAGGAAAAACTCCGCCAGCGCAATCACATCCTCCGGCCGCTCCCGCAGCGGCGGCAAATCCAAGGTCACCACACCCAGCCGGTAGTACAAGTCTTCGCGAAATCTCTTGGCACGGACCGCTTCAGACAGATTGGCATTGGTCGCCGCGACCACACGGACGTTGATCGGAATCGTTTGCGAGCCGCCCACGCGGGTGATTACCTTCTGCTCCAGCACCCGCAGCAGCTTCGCCTGTCCGCCGAGACTCATGTCGCCGATCTCATCAAGAAACAGCGTGCCGCGCTCGGCGAGCTCGAACTTACCCTGCCGCGCTTCGTGAGCGTCGGTGAACGCGCCCTTTTCGTGTCCGAACAGTTCGCTCTCCAACAACGTTTCCGTCAACGCAGCGCAGTTAACAGCGACAAACGGATGATCCCGCCGCGGTCCCCGGTAATGCAGCGACTGGCTGACGACTTCTTTGCCGGTGCCGCTTTCGCCCAAGATGAGCACCGGCAGATCGGTGCCCGCCAGACGATCAATGGTCGCCTTAAGCGCGGTGATCGCTGGGCTATCGCCCACGATTTGCACCCCCTCGGTCACTTGCTCGGTCAACTGCTGTTGGGTGCGAGCCAATTGCTCGCGGTCTTGTGCATTGCGCAGCGCGGTAGCCGCTTGCACGCCTAACTGCGTAAGGCTCTCTTCATCTTCAGCAGTGAATTCGCCAGAGAGTTTGTTAATCGCCTCGAAAGCGCCGATCAGCTCGCCGTCGCCGTTGAGCAGCGGCACACACAATAAGTTGTTGGTCTTGTAGCCGCTCTCAGCATCGACCTTCTTATTGAAGCGAGCATCGCTATACGCGTCGCTGACATGAATCGCGGCGCCCGTTTGAATGACTTCGCCGACGATGCCCGCGTTGTCAGGCAATCGCAACGAGCCGCCTTCGACGCCCAGTGCCGGGCAAGCAATGACTTGCCGGTGCTCTTGGTCCCAGATGAAAATGCTCGATCGATCCGCGTTGAGTAATCGGCACGCCTCGCGGGCGATCAGTTCCAACAGCGGTTCGGTCTCACGTTCGTCGCTGAACTGCGACGCGATTTGCAGGATCGTTTCCAGCCGTTCGATCCGCCTCCGGCAGGTTTGAATGCGGCGAACCGCAGCCAAGGCGGTCCCCAGTCCCCACCCGATCATCAAGGCGGAGCTGATTTGATCCTCGTCAAGGTTTCGACCGGAGAACAGCAAAAGTTCGCCGGCCGTTCCCGATTGAGCAAAGGGGACGGCGATCAGCGGCCAAAAGTCGTCACCCTCCGGTGCGGAAACGTAGACGCCTGCACCCCGATCAAGCGCCTCTTCAAATTGATTGTAAGGCAGTTCCAATAGATTGATGCGGCCGAACTGTGCGGTCAGTTCCCACTGCGGCGTCTTCCGGACGATGCCCGCCCATTGCGCTTGCAGCTCGCCGGACGCTTCAGGAAGTTCCGCCTGCAGCAGCGAGTCTTCGTCGTCCAACGCCAGCGCCGACTCCAACAGCCTGAGCGTATATTGCCACTCCGCATTTCCGGCATCGCGCCGCACAAACCACGGTGTTTGTTGGAGCTTCATGTCAATTCAATCCCCCGATCTTGACCCCGGAGAAGTGGAGCGCGGCGCTGAGATGATCTTTCAAAGTGTAGTCGCAACGATACCGGCCTCGGCAGAAGTGTGCAACTTTGATAACGAATCAGGCAATGTGTCCTCAGTTTCTCGGATCACGACACTGAGAAGTGTCGCGTCGGGCCTCGGTTGACGCTCCTCAGGGGCCGATCTAAACTGCAATCACTGAATCAATCTGTTGCTCATCCGGTGCACGACGCCCTCGACATTTCTCGTGGAGACCGCTTTTTTGGAAATCTGCATTAATGGCGAATCTCGCGGCGTCGCCGACCGAATTACACTCTCCGATCTGTTACAACAGCTGGATCTCCAGCCCCGCTACGTCGCCGTCGAACGCAACCGCCAACTCATTCCGCGTGCCGAGCATTCGCAGTGTGTGCTGGAACCGTCGGATCAACTTGAGATCGTGACCCTTGTCGGCGGTGGTTGAATCTTCCAGGCCGATATCGAGCGAGGGCCGTTCGTCCGTCGTCGAATTGAAAGACCATGGCTACCCAAATCGAAACCGATCCGCCGCTTGTGCTGGGTTCACACCAATTCCAATCCCGTTTGATCGTGGGGACGGGGAAGTATGCGACCTATGAACTGATGCGCGAATGCCTCGACGCCAGCGGTGCGGAGGTCATTACCGTTGCGGTTCGCCGCGAGCGGTTGGTCGATTCCGAGGGCCGGAATATTCTCGATTTCATTGACCTCGACCGCTACACGATCCTGCCCAACACGGCGGGCTGCTTCAATACCGAAGACGCAGTCCGCACCGCGCGGATGGGCCGCGAGATACTGAGTGGATTGGAGAATCCCGGTGCCGATTGGGTCAAACTGGAAGTCTTGGGCGATAAGAAGACGCTGTTGCCCGATCCGGTCGCGACAGTGCAGGCGACGGAGCAACTGGTGGCGGAAGGGTTCCAGGTGCTGGTCTACACGACCGACGATCCCATCACCGCCCGCCGGCTGAAGGAAGCGGGCGCAACCTCCGTCATGCCCGCCGGCAGTCCGATCGGCAGCGGGCAGGGGATTCTCAATCCGAACAACATCCGCATCTGTTTGGAGTATCTCAAGGAGGACGATCCGAACTATCCCGTGATCGTCGACGCGGGAGTTGGTGCCGCCAGCGACGTCAGCGGCGCAATGGAATTAGGTTGCGACGGCGTGCTGCTCAACACGGCAGTTGCTGCGGCCAAGGATCCGCTGCTAATGGCCCGCGCGATGCGCGAAGCGACGCGCGCCGGGCGCTGGTCCTATCTCGCGGGCCGAATTCCGCGCAAGCTGTACGCGACAGCGTCCAGCCCGGAAGCCGATTTCGCGCGGCGGTAAACGTTGCGCAGTATGTAACGCGCACAACCCCCGGCAAAACCGGGGATTTTGAGGGCGCCCCCCGTCAGCCCCCGGCTCCGCCGGGGGTCCCACGCTACGGAAAAAATCATCCAATGCCCATCCCCTCCGAAAAGTTGCAAGCGATCCAACAAGCCGCCGACCGCGAACGTCTTTTGTCGACCGCGCGGCGGCTGATCGACGTTCCCAGCCCGACTTGCGATGCCGGCGGCGTTGCCGACACGCTCGCCGAAATCTTGACGACCGAAGGTTTCGACGTCGAACGCCCGGAAGGGGGCTGGGCCAAAGCACCCGCAGTGGCCGCCCGTTTTGACACGGGACAGCCGGGCCGTACGCTGCAGTACAACGGACATCTGGACACCGTACATCTGCCCTTTGCCGCTTCGGCCGTCGAAGGAGACCGGCTGACCGGCAGCGGAGCGAGCGACATGAAGGCGGGCGTCGCTGCTGCGGTGGAAGCGCTGAGAATCCTCCGCGAAACAGGCGTCCTCAGCGGAGGCGGAATCCTCCTGACCGCACACGACCTGCACGAAGCGCCGTGGGGGGACTGTGCGCAACTGAACCAGTTGATCGACGACGGCTTTGTGGGCGACGGCGTGATGATCCCGGAATATACGCACGACCGTCTCCCAATCATTGGGCGCGGCAATGCGCGAATTCAGATGAGCATCTCGCGGCCGGGGGCGCCCGTGCACGAAGTCTTCCGCCCGCGCGACGAAACCAACGTGCTACAGGTCGGGGCGATTCTCGCGCAGCGGATTTTGGAGTGGAACGAACAGTTGGAGCAGACGAGCCATCCGCTCGCCGGCTCCGAAAGCGCGTTTCTAGGGATGCTGCAGTGCGGCGAGATCTATAACCAGTACCCGCAAACGTGCGAACTGCAAGGGACGCTACGCTGGTTGCCGGGACATGCATGGGAGGATGTCCGGCGGGATTATGAAGAACTCACCGCCGACGTGGCCACACAGACGGGGGCCAAGATTGACGCCCGGTTCATGCTGATTCGCGACGCATTTGAACTTGATGCAGAAAGCGATTTAGCGGTCCTGTTCCAAGCAGCGTATTCGTCCACAACCGGCAAAGAGCTGCCGATCGGGGCCAAACCGTTCGCCGATGACGGCAGTTGCTTCTGGCACAAGAAAGGCATCCCGGCCATCACACACGGGCCACAGGCAGGCGGCGCACACACAACCAGCGAGTGGGTCAGCATCGACGATCTGGTCCGCGTCGCCGTCGTGTACGCTGCCACGGCGGTCGGCTTCTGCGGTTGCCCGTGATGAATTGGAAAAATCGCGCGCGATTATCTGATTCATCGAACCGTCGCGAAATGGCTGAAGCCCAAATTCACCGTGACTGACACGCCGATTTAAAACGACGAACTGCCTCGGCGTCGATCTTGTCTTGGCGGTCGCCGCCGGCGCAGGCGGCGGAGCGGATGGCGATAACCTCGGGATCGACCTGACGTAAATCCGGCAAGTCGCCAAGCGCGAGTTTCCCGGCCAGGGCTAGGAAGAACCCATTCTCCCGCGCACGACGTGATAGCGTCCGCAATTCTGCAACGGACAGCCAGTGAAACAATCCCTGACCGGTTTTCGCGTACGTATCAATCAACAGCCCAACGCAATCGCACTCCAGCGCCATATCAAGAATGGCAACCGGCGGCGGGCTGCCGGCCGATTTCCAGTCGGCGTAGGCGACCGCAACCCAACCGATTGCACCCCGGCTCGAGGCGTCAAACTTTTCGCGAACCTCGCACCATTGACGTCGCCAATCCGAGCGGCCGGCGAGATGAGCGAGGCCCAATTTGGCAATTGCGAGTTCCGCTGGCAGCGGCGGAACTTCGACGTCGGACCAGTCAATGACCTCGCCCAGCGCCGCACTGATGACCGTCTCCGGGGAGCGTTCGCGCACCGTGCGGGCGATCTCCTCAATCACGAGGGCATCGGCCATGCCGAGCGGGCCGCGGAGTGGCTCTTTGATGTCCAGGACATCGCAGCCCCCCTCCAGCGCGGCGAGCGCTTCGGTCACGTTTCGGACACTGACGAGCAGCTGTGCGCGACAAGATTCATCCGCTTTTAGCAGTCCAGAAGCGACGGGGTTGCCGGCGCGGGAAGTGCGAGTCATTGTGTTTAACTGGTCAATATGATTGATGTTACGGCAATCGGTCCGCGCATGAGCCTTATCGGACGGTTCGGTCTTTCATCTCTGGTGCGGGAGGATGCAGCGGCTTGCTCTTTTGAGATCGGCGGCAGGTTGATAAGATGATCTCAGTTGAGAGCCGGACTTTCAACGGTTGCACCCCGATCTCAACGGCGGTCACTCCTCCCACGGTCCCTCTGCTCGCAAAGCCGATCTGCTTTGCGATCCACCCAGAGATTCATCACGCGGAAACTCCGATTCAAATGCGACGCAACGACATTCGCAACATCGCCATCATCGCGCATGTTGATCATGGAAAGACTACCTTAGTCGACGCCCTGCTGCGGCAGAGCGGGCAGTTTCGCGATGCCCAACTGCAAGGCGATTGCATCCTCGACTCCAACGACCTGGAGCGTGAGCGGGGCATCACGATCTTGGCAAAAAACATCGCCATTACCTACGAAGGCGTGAAGATCAACATCATCGACACGCCGGGACACGCCGACTTCGGCGGCGAGGTCGAACGGGTGCTTAAGATGGCCGACGGCGCGTTGGTCCTCGTCGATTCCTTCGAAGGTCCGCGTCCGCAAACGCGATTCGTCCTCAGCAAGGCGCTGGAGTGCGGATTGAAGCCGGTTGTGGTGATCAACAAGATCGACCGCCCCGACTGCCGGCCTGACGAAGTTCTCTCACAGGTCTTCGATCTTCTGGTTGAGTTGGGCGCCGATGATGAGACACTCGATTTTCCCTACATCTACGCCAGTGCCCGCGAGGGATACGCGACGCACGATCCGAACGATGTGACCGACACAATTCATCCCGTGCTGGACATGGTGATCGACAACATCCCCGGTCCGCAAGTCGAAGCGGACGAGCCGTTTCAAATGATGGTCACCACGCTCAATTGGTCGGAATACGTCGGCCGCGTGGCGATCGGCCGAATCAATTCCGGCACCATTTCCGCCGGCGAAAAAGTCGTACTGCTCAGAGCGGACGGCAAGCAAGTTGCCGGCGAAGTTGTCAATTTGGAACTCTTCGACAAGTTGGGCCGCAGCGAGGCCGAAACTGCCACTGCGGGCGATATCGTTGCATTGACGGGACTGCCCGACCCGGAGATCGGCGATACGGTTTGTCATCCCGATCATCCGAAGCCGCTGAAACGTGTCGCGGTTGACGAGCCGACATTGTCGATGCTGTTCACGATCAATTCTTCACCGCTGGCCGGGCGCGAAGGCAAATTTGTCACCAGCCGCCACCTGCGGGCGCGACTGATGAAGGAACTGGAGTCCAACGTCGCTCTCCGCGTCGAGGAGGCGGAGCAGAGCGAGGCGTTCAAAGTCTCCGGCCGCGGGCTGTTGCACTTGTCGATCTTAATCGAGGAGATGCGCCGCGAGGGTTTCGAACTCTCCGTCGGCAAGCCGCAGGTGATCCGCAAACAGATCGACGGCAAATGGCACGAACCGTTCGAGTTGCTCGAAGTGGACGTCCCAGCTGCGGATGTCGGACCCGTGATGGAAATGGTCGGCACGCGACGTGGGCAGATGGAGGAAATGACGGCCGGCGGCACCGGCATGACTCACTTGCGATTTTCGATTCCCGCGCGCGGGCTGATCGGACTTCGCACACGGGTGCTGAACGCCACCAAGGGCGAAGCGATCATGCACCACCGCTTCGATTGCTTCAAGCCGTGCGAAGGTGAAATTCCCCGCCGGCCGAACGGCGTGCTCGTTTCTCAAGAAAACGGCAAGGTCGTCGGCTACGCGCTCTGGAAGTTGCAGGAGCGTTCGGACCTATTCGTCGCTCCCGGCGACGAGTGCTACGAAGGCATGATCGTCGGCGAAAATTCCCGCGATAGCGACATGGTTGTCAACCCGATCCGCGAAAAGAAATTGACCAACATTCGCTCCTCCGGAGCCGACGACGCCATCCTGCTCCGCCCGCCGCGGCAAATGTCGCTGGAACTGGCGCTGGAGTACATCGAGGAAGACGAATACGTCGAAATCACCCCCGGCGCGATCCGCTTGCGAAAAATCCTGCTCACCGAAACCGCCCGCAAACGCCAGGGACGGACTAAGTCCGCCTGAGCCACCGTTGGGAACTGGAAGTGCGCGAACGGGATAGAAATTCTGTACGCGAGGACGACTGCATATTGCGCCGGTAACAGACAACTCTCACGAGATCAGTGTCAGCTGAAGTCCGTTTGCTTAGACCGTCCAATGGCTGAATTCTCTCCGCGTCAGCCTTAGTGGCTACTCCCGCGACGACCGGACGGGTAGACTGTCGGAATGGAAGCTCCGATTTCGCTGATGTCTATTCACCAGCATCTTCAGTCGTGATTAAGTGCTCGGTAATCATCGAAAGCTGTCAACGCACTGAGTGAGACATCAGATGAACAATAAGGCTGCCAAGCGAGTCGATGGTGTGTATCGGAACATCAAGCTACTTCCACTTCTGGCATGCCTCAGCGTTATCTTCGTTCCGATCGGGATCTTTATACTCCCCATCACTTTCTTATGCAGCAGTTTTCGTTCGAATCTGTTGCGCGATTATGACAGCGGTAAAATCACCGTCGAGGAGCATGACCGTATTTCTCAAAAGCCGGGAGAACTGACGACTGAGCAGAAGCTGCAGTTCCTAAAACACGGCCGTACAACGATATGGGTTCCGTATACAATTGGAACGATGTGGTGGCTGTTCATAGGATTTCTTGCTATCGCGGCATTAACCCAGTAGCTGCCGACGAACGCGAGCACACGCTTATGGCACTGTTTTTCATTGCGGGAATCGTCGTCTCTGCCTGGCTCGGCATACGAGGCTTGGCCCGTGGCGAGATCGACCTAACCTATGAAACCACACTCACTGGCAATCATGCGAGAATTGGGTCGATTCTGTGCCTATCGTTTTCTTTGCTAATGGTGTTATTGACAGTCTGGGCCTTGATAGCCGCGCCCGTCGATTAAGGATTGCGAGTCTGGAGTGGCGAATCTGGCGGGAAGTGGCAGTTAGGCGAGCTGTCTATCGCTACGCACTGTTTCAGGTGGCAGTGGCGTAGCTACCGAGACGGAGTCTTTTGGATCTGCCGCGGCTCTCGCCCTTGCAATCCCAAGTTCGGTGACGCTGCACGATGACGTGCTGAGGCAGTGCGGTGCATTAAGAGGGTGACAATTGCGGCCATAGATCCGCGCGGCACCCCAATTTCTGCGCCATCGCGCACACTCATCGGAACTCATATCGCACGATCGCACATGTCGTCAGTCTAAAAACGTGACGTGCCGCATGGCCCGCGACTGGCTTTCAGTGTTCATGACGACCTGGTGCCAACAGCCCGGCGTGATCGTGGCGTGGTCAGGGTGGCGGATGCGTCCTTTGACGTAGACGCCGGGATTTCGCACCATAGTCGTCCAACCCCAATGCTTCGCGTTGTTGTTTCCCGACAAGATCTTGCGGTATTGTTCCGCCGTCACACCGCCGGGATGACGCGAACAAACATGGACGGTTTCGCCGCCGGTACGATAACAGAACTCCGCCATGTGCGGTTTGCTGCCAACTCCGCGGCTGAGGGGCTCGCCTTTGAGCACCAAGTTTTCATCGACGTGCATTGATTCGACCGGCAGAAAGAACCACTCCCCTTGCCGGACGAACGCCGCGTTCTTGCGGCGGTTTCGCGCTTTTCCTGCCACGCGTTTTTGTGATTCAGCGACGCGGACTTCACGCGGCTTTAAGGCGGCTTTGGCCTGAGGAACGTTGCCGACGGGAGCCGATTCGGGAATCCCTGCGATAAACCAGTGCCGTTCATCGTGCCCGCAGAGGTATTTGCTCTTTTCGCCACCCTCTCGCACCAGTAGCAATAAGTGGCGATCCGCAGGCTGCACATCGAGCACTTCCACCTCCGCAGTCTCGTCGGAGCTGATCTCGAAGAACTCTCCCTGGCGATCGGTTGCGATGTCGAGTGCGAAGGCACCGGAAACCCGAACGCGGTTGCGAGCGCTGCCCGCTAGCTTTAGCCGCGCACCGATCTTTTCAAATTTTTTGTCGAGTAATGAGATATTCATTCCCGACGTGACACGCACAACACAACAAGGTTCGCCTGAATCTGGCGATTCCGGAAGGTTCATGGATAGCCGTGATATGTCGCTAGAAATCTCGCGCAGAGACACGGAGACGCAGAGAGCAAAGAGGGGCCGGATGTTTCATGCCATCGCGAGCGCATCTTTGTTCGCCGATTTGATTTTGCCGAATCGATCACAGTTTAACCGGACGAAGTCGGCCGATTTTCTCCGCGCCTCCGTGTCTCTGCGCGATGTCTTCATTAAAGTCTGGAGGAGCCGATCGTGAATTCGTTGACGAACCCCTGCTTGGTGCTTGCCGTGGAATTCGTTTAGAATGGCGTATTGGGCAGAGAGACTGCTCACTTCGATCAACTTCTGAGCCATAAAGACATGACGGGAAATTCGTTCGGTCAAGCGTTTCGGATTACCACGGCCGGTGAAAGCCACGGGCCGGGGAATGTGGTGATTATTGACGGCGTGCCGCCGGGGATTCCGCTCTCCGTCGACGACTTGTTGGTGGACCTCGACCGCCGGCGTCCGGGACAGAGCAAGATCGTCACCCAGCGCGACGAAGCGGACCTGCCGGAAATCCTCTCGGGCGTGTTCGAGGGGCGGACGACCGGAACGAGTCTTGCAATCCTGATTCGTAACACCGACCAACGGAGCCGCGACTACAGCGATATTAAAGACAAATACCGTCCGGGTCATGCGGACTATACCTACGACGCGAAGTACGGGTTTCGCGACTATCGCGGGGGCGGACGTTCCAGTGCCCGCGAAACGACCGCCCGCGTCGCAGCGGGGGTCGTCGCCAAAAAACTGATTGCCGCGGCGTTTGGCGGGCGGGTTGTCGGATACGTCGTCCAAGTCGGCGATATCGTGGCTGAGGTCCCCGATCCCGCGGCGGTCACTCTCGACGACGTCGAAAAGCTGCCCGACGGTGAACCGAATATCGTGCGTTGTCCCGACGCGGTTGCGGTGGAGCAGATGATCGAATTGATCGAGACGGTCCGCAAGGAGGGGGATTCGATTGGCGGAGCGGCCGAAATTGTTGCTACGGGAATTCCGGCGGGTTTGGGCGAGCCTGTGTTCGACAAAATTAAAGCGGACTTCGCCAAAGCGCTGTTTAGCTTGCCGGCGGTATTAGGGGTCGAGTACGGGATCGGTTTCGGTTGCGTGACAATGCGGGGCAGCACACACAACGATCTTTTCACCGCGGAATCCAGCGACGAGTCGGCGGCGATCAAAACTGCGTCGAACCGACACGGCGGCATGTTGGGCGGGATTACCAGCGGAATGCCGATCGTATTGCGGGCGGCGGTCAAACCGACAAGCAGTCTGCCGATTGAGCAGCCGACGGTGACTCAATCAGGCCAGCCGACGTCGATTCAGACCAAAGGGCGCCACGACCCGTGCCTGTTGCCGCGATTTGTGCCGATGGCTGAGGCAATGGTGGCGATTGTGCTCGCCGATCATTGGCTGAGACACGCCGGGCAGTGTTCGCAGGACAACGGTCAGCCGTAGGTCCGGCTGTGCCGGACGTTGTCGGGTTTCCTCGAATTACGCGTCTCTTTAGCCTTAGCCATTGAGGTTTAGCACTCAGCGGCGGCCGGTGGAACCGGCCCTACTCTTGGTCGGAATAGACCAGCGTCGCCACCTCCCTGCTGAACGGCTTTTTCATTTGGTCGCTCTGAATCTGCACCTGTAGCCGCGTGTCGCCGGCCGATTTGGCTTCCAACAACACGTCGAAAGTGACCTGTTTCTGCGCGGGGATTTCGACGATTTCGCTAAAATCAACCTGTTGGTCGGACTGTTTGTATTCCCCGGGGCCCTTAACGCTAATCAGCTTCATTTCCTCGGGGACCAGCAGCGACGTCAAAACGCCGGTGGCAGCGGCGGTTCCGCGATTGTGAATTGTGATGCGATACGAGACCCGTTCGCCGATTTCCAGCGGTTGTTCCGCATACGCAACTTGGAGGTCTAGTTTCGAGAATCCGCGGACGGCCGTTTGGCTCTTCGCGGAATCGAGTTCCCCTTCGCGTCCGTAGACGCGGACGATGCTCTCCAACGTGCCCGGCTTCTCCGGAACGAGCATCACGCTGACGTCTTCGGTTTGCTCGCCACCGATCTGTTGAATGTGCCACGTCACAGTCTGTTTGCGCGGGTCGAAGCTTCCTCCCGGCGAAGCCTTGAGAAACTTCATCCCCGCCGGAACTTGTTCGACCACGACAATATCAGAGATGGGCTGCTTCGCCTTGTTCTTGATCGAGTTGGTGTAGGAGGTTGCGCGATTGAGAATGCGGCTTTTCGGGCCGGTGCGTCTGAGCGTCACGCCTTCATCGACGATCATCACTTTCGCCTCGGCTTTCACCGAGATATCGCCGTCGGCTGTGACGATTGCCTGGTTGACTGCAGCGCCCACTGCGGCGGCGGTGAGCGTCAGCTGCACGTCGCGCGTCTTGCCCGCGGGGAGATCTCCGATCTCATATTCCAGATCATTGCCGCCGGGGTGTGCGAAGTGCTTCGGCATGATGTCGCGCAACACGACTTTGCGGGCGACAACATTACCGGTGTTGGCAACTTCAAATTGAAACACGACCGGTTTGCCCAGGGCGGCTTGATCGGGCGCTGAGATCTTGATGCCCAGTTCCGGCTTGGTCACGACGGTTTGAGCGGCCACCTCCGCGACAAAGTTCACAGTCGCCACACTCCCGATCGGGCCTTCGGCGACTGGGATCACGCGAATGGAGATCTTTCGTTCTTGGCCCGGGTCGAGCGTGCCCAACTTCCAAATCAGTTTCTTGCCGGCCAATTCCGCTTGGGGAATGGTTCCGGTCAGCTTGGCGCCGCGGGGGATCTCATCTTTGACGACGACCCGACCCGCGCTGCTGCGGCCGACGTTCTTGACCACAATCGAGTAAATAAACGGCTTCCCTAAAATTGCACTGGGAGGCGACTGCTTTTCGATCGTCAGTTGGGGCTTCTGCGGTCCGCGAGGAGCATCGCGGTCGACCGTTCCTTCGCCAAATACGTCTTCTTCAAGCGAGTCCGATTCCGGTTCGGGGAAGGCTTCTGCCGGTTGCTCTTGCTCAACGGGCTCGGAGTCTGTTGCCGTGTTGCGAGGTGGAATTTTTTCCAGCTTGGGGAGTTCGCCGACTTCGGTCTCCTCCTCGTCAAACGGTTCGGAGGTCGTCTCGTCGAGCTCGGGCGTTTCGGCAGCTGGTTCTGCGACAGGCTCGTTTGCAGGAACGACATCAAGAGGAGCTACGGTGATCGGGTGCATCTCGTCTGCACCGGAATCCGATTCCGCTTCGTCGAACGGCATTTCAGCCGGCGGAATCTCTTGATCCTCCTCCGGCGAGATTAGAGGCGGTGTCTCAACGGGAGCGTCCTCCGCCAACGGACTCGCAGGCTTGTCTTCGTCTGCAAAGTCGAAGGGGCCATCCAGAGCTCCAGGTTCGCTCTCGTTCGATTCGTCGGGAATTGGCTCCTCAATGACTTCTTCAGGCGCACCATCCGCCGCGGCAGAATCCTCGATAGCCTCCTCGGCCATCGCAGGCTCATCGGCGATATTGACGTCCAACGGCTCGCTTTCCAGCGGCTGCGGCTCTGTCTCTGTCAACTCAGCAGGATTCGGTAGAGAAAGGTCTAATCCTTCAGGAAACTCGATTGTGACGGGATCCTGTGGCTGATTCGCATCGCCCTCCTGAGAATCGTCGTCCTCGGGCGAATCTTGTAGCGGGTTTTCCAGGGGTGCGTCTTGATCGTCTGATGTCGGCAGCGGCACGTCGTCAGAGAAGGGGTCAAATGTGTCGGTTTCCGTTACAGTTTCCGCCGCTGGCGTCTCGTTGTCAGTCATGGCGGCATCGTCGGCGGGCTGTGGCGCGGTGAGCGCCGGTAGTTCTGTTTCATCGTCAGTGGGGAGGGTCTCAACAGGTGTCAACTCCTCCAATGCAGGGCCGGCTTCGGAATCAACGTCGCTTTTCGTCTCCGGTTGCGGGGAATCCTGATTATTTTGAGCTTGCTCTTCCTCGGCGGCGTCGAACAGCCCAACGGGATCGGGATCAAATGTTTCGTCGGCTGTGAACGGAGCCTCTTCGCCGGGCTGCGATTCGGTTAGAGGTGGTTCACCGATCTCCGCTGGTTCACTCAGCAGCCGCGGCTCGCCGCTGCCTCCAAAAGGCGGGACCGGCACACTCTCACCGATGATCGGCGGCTCTTCGTCGCCTGTCGGCGCGGACGTTGAACCGTCATCCAAGGGCTGTGGTTCCTGATTTTGGTTGCTGGATATCGTGTCGAACGGATCGTCGTCCGGAATGGAGCCACCCGTTTCTGCCAGCAGTGCCGAATCCTGCAAATCCGCGTCGACGTGGTCGGCCGTGGAAACTTCGTCGCCGGTTTGATTGTGTTCGCCGTGCGCGGTTTCGAATTTCTCCCCAAATTCGTCCTCGGATTCCAATTCACCGTCGGCGTCATTGAGGATCGCGCCTTGATCGTCGTCGCCTGACGACGCGACGTCAGCGTCGCCGTCGGGACGATTTGCCATATCCTTACGAGCATGGTCAATGACAAGCAGGCAGAGCGCGACAACGCCGGCGATCACGGCAAGTTTCCACAAGGAACTTTGCATGGGATTCCTTTCCCGGTCAGCAACGAATCACCCCGATGGGGCATCTTAAAAGGCACAACAACAGCGCAACACGGCGATCACTCACCGGCTGCGGTCGATTCGCGGAGCGGTTCTTAGCAAATTCCCGGATTTAGGGAAAGGGGAGTTTGAGATAGAGATACGCGGCGACCAGCGAGCCCAGAGCGGCGCTGTGCTCATCCGCCGAACGGTCGCCCCGCAGGGGCGTAACAAGTTAGCCCAGGGCAAGAAGCCGTGAGCGAAGCGAACGCGCCGCCGCCCTGGGTGGGGGTATCAATTTGTGATAACCGCCCTGAAGGGGCGGGACAAGCATGTTTCGCCCTTGCAGGGCTTAGGAATTCTCTGCCTTGCTATCCCAGAGCGGCGCTGCGCTCTGCCCTGGGCTAACATGTTTGGGCCCCTACGGGGCGGAATTCACTTGTGGATTAAGTTGGAAGAGAGACTATCTCAGAAATCGTCAACGACGCTTCTCACTTGATTTGATGACGATCCAATCAATCGGTGTGGGTGCAATTTGTGGCGGATTGACAGTCCTGGTACCCGTCCTGGCAACCGCGAAAGCTGAACTGGTCCCGGAATCGCCCGGCGTCCTCTCTCAGTAAAGTGCCTCTTGCGACAAACGGTGCCGTCGAGTAAAAATCCCGCCCCGCAAGTCGTGTGGCAGCTTCGTCTTATTGGAAGCCGCCTTGATGAAGACATCGCCTTCCGAACAATCCCGTCACGATGTTCGAGTAAGTCGATCGTCACCGTTTCTGCGCAAACTATTTCCGACCCTATCCCCGTCCCGCAGCAAGGATGCTTGACAGATTTCGTAGATGGGCGTGTCCGGACCTGGCCATCGATCTGGGGACGGTCAACACGCTAGTCGCGTTGCCCGGCGAGGGAATCGTCGTCAACGAGCCATCCGTCGTGGCCCTGCAAAAAGGGACGCGCCGCGTGCTGGGCCAAGGTACGGCTGTTGGTAAAGTCGCCCGCCAAATGCTGGGCCGCACTCCGGATTCCATCGTCGCCGCACGTCCGATGCAGGACGGCGTGATCACCGACTTCGAACTTTGCGAAGCGATGCTGAAGTATTTCATCGCCAAAGCGAGCCGGCGAATGCGGGGCATGCGGCCGCGGGTCGTGATCGCGGTGCCGGCGGGGATCACCCCTGTGGAACGCCGCGCGGTCTTCAACAGCGCCGAACGGGCGGGCGCCGGACGGGTGTATGTGATTTCCGAACCAAAGGCCGCCTGCATCGGCGCGGGACTTCCGATTGCCGAACCGATGGCCAGCATGATCTGTGACATCGGCGGCGGCACGACTGAAGTCGCCGTGATGAGCCTGGCGGACGTCGTGGCCGGTACATCGCTGAAAGTCGCCGGCGACGAGATGGATCGCGCGGTCGCTGACTATATCAAGCGACACTACTCCCTCAAGATCGGCACTCAAACTGCGGAGCAACTGAAAATCGACTTGGGAAGCGCCTACCCGCTGGAGCAAGAACTCACTGGCGAGGTGCGCGGACTGGATACGATCAGCGGCGTCCCGCGTAAGGCGATGGTCACGAGTGAGGAGATCCGTGAAGCATTGCTGGAGCCGCTGGGACGGATTATCGGCGGGGTCAAAGACGTCGTGGAACAATGTGACCCGGAATTAGTTTCGGACCTTGTGGATAACGGATTGGTGCTGACCGGCGGCGGGGCGCTGTTGCGGGGCGTCGATGCGCTGCTCAATGAGCAGCTCGGCATCCCCGTGCGAGTCATCGATGATCCGCTCACGACGGTCGTTCGTGGGACGGCAATTTGTGTGGAGCATTTGAATCACTGGCGCGACAGTTTGGACGGCGGCGACGACTGACGACCAGCAAGCGGCGTCAAATGCCGTGCCGAGCGGCGAAGAGTCCAAGCCGCCGATTGAAGCGAGATTGAATACTCCTGTCATTACGTTGAGCGAGAGACCGAGCGTTGCAGAACCGACGATCGCGAACTGGAATGTGGGTGCCCGCCCTGCTCAGCCTGGCGGGGGTCGTGCTGGCCGCGTCCCCGCAGCAGACTTGGCGCGCGGTGCGAAACGGAATCCGCGATCTGCTGCGGCCTGGTCAACTTGCGGCCTTGTCGGTCCAAGAACATTTGCGAACCGCTCTTGAGGCGAAACCTGCGGAAGAGTCGTTAATTGCTGAATTGCAGTCCAGCCGTGAACAAATTCAATCCGCCAAACTTCGAGAACGAAAACTTGCAGTTGAAGCGGCGAAACTCCACGAGCGAATCGAACAGCTCGAAACCGCCCTGCGGATTCCCAAAGCGAAACAACAGAGCCGGCCGCTGGTCGTGAGTGAACTGCTGCCGGCAACGGTCCTCAGCCGAGATCGGGCGGCGGAACTGCGCCGCAGAACGACGATCGCACTCGGCGCGGATGCTCGCATCGATCCAGAGACCTACATTCTTGACGGTGAGCAGCCGTTGTTGGATCAAGGAGAGACGACCGGTATTGCAGCCGGGCAAAGCGTCTCTTGGGGCCGAAATATGGTGGGCCGCATTGCCGACGTCGGAGTGTGGACGAGTACGATTAGACTGATCACCGATCCGGACTATCGCGGACTGGCGCGGTTAGCCCGTTCGGCGGAAGGTGGAATGATTTGGGGCGCAACGGGGCGCTTGCGAGGAAATGGTTCCGCGAAGTGTGTATTGCACTCGATCGATGCAACGGAACTGGTCAGTGTCGGCGATTTGGTCTTTACCGCCGAGCAGAAAGAAGCCTTGTCCGGGCCGATGTTCTACGGTCGGGTCACCAAAGCGGAACTACGCCCCGGGGCGGTGGAGTGGGAAATCGAAATCGAGCCGGCGGCCGATCTTCAGCAACTCACACGCGTGCATGTGCTGCGGAACAAGTTAAACCCACTGCGAATGATGGCGCAGTAGAGATTTGAGGCAGACGCGATGCGAATCATCTTCTGGATGCTGACGACCTATTTGCTGCTCGTGTTGCAGACGAGTATGGTCCCGTCGTGCGCGATCGGTCCGTTCCAGCCGAATCTATTGATTGCCGGCTGCGTCCAATTTTACTTCGGCAGCCACTCCCGTTGGTCGATTGCCGGCGCCGCCTGCTGGGGTTTGGCGATCGACGCGCTGGGGAGCGGGACGTTGGGAATCAATCTGATCAGCTGGACCTTGGTCTCTGCGATGATCGTCGACGCAGACGACCGTGGAAGACGCTCACTGGGACATCGCATGCTCATCTCAGTCGCCGCCGTTGTCCCGCTGACCGCGGTGGCGATTGCGACACAATGGCCGTGGGAACAGATCCTCGCCCGCAGCCGCGACTTGACGGTCTTTGTCGCCGGCAGCGCGTTGTATTCGTGGGGGATTGCGGCCGTCTGGATCGTGTCCGGTGAATTTCTGCGACAGATCGTAGGGGGACGGCAGTTAAGGAGCCGGAATACTAGTGCGTGGGGATAACCATCCGGTTTTCACGCGCCGGCGGAACGTGAGTTGAACGTGATGCAAAACCGTGTGACTCGACTCGATGACGATCGGACGCCGCGAGCGTCACGATGGGCCGCCGATGAAAATCCGCGCGGGCGGCTGTGGGGATTGTTCGCTTTGTTTTCGTTTGTGCTGCTGGCGGTTATTGCGCGGACGGCGCAGCTTCAAATTGGATTGTCCGACGACTACCAACGCGAGTTTGAAAGAATTGCCGAGTCGTTCGAATCGATTCCCAGCCGTGATGCGCGGATCATCAGTTCGGACGGGCAAGTCCTCGCACGCGATGTCTCCTATTTTCAGGTGGCGGTCCACTATCGCTGGTTGGAGTCGCCTCCCGATCCGGGTTGGCTGAAAATGAAAGCCCGCGCCCGACTAACGCGCCGGCAACGCCGCGATCCTCAACTGATGGATGCGGCAACGCGGCAAGTGCTGGACCAGCGCGCGCAAATGTGGCGAAATCTGTCCAAACTGTCCGGAATCGACTCCTCTGAACTCGCACGCCGGAGGGAAAAGATACAGCGCGGCGTTGAACACATCGTCGCATCCACGGAAAAACGGCGCGCAGAGCGGCTCAATCTGAATTCGCAATCAGCGGAAACCGAGACAGACGATGGGGGTGGAACATCGTGGTGGCAGCGCGGTTGGGCGACGGTGGTCAAGACCCTAACCACGACACCCGACCGCGGGCGGCTCGATCCGATCGTGGTGCAGGAGCAGGAGGACTATCACGCGATCATACGAGAAATCGACCTGCGGCGGGGAATGTGGATCGAAGCTCATCCCGAACAGTTTCCCGGCTTGAAATTGACGGAAGCGACGCGGCGGCGATATCCGCATAGAGATTTGGCCGCGCATCTCGTCGGCTATCGCACGCCGATCAGCCAGGAACGGTTGGCGTCTCGCAGGGAGCGATTCGGCGGACGGGACCCGTTGGACTACCGCGCAGGCGACCGAATTGGCAAAGCCGGAATCGAATTGTCTTATGAGCGCGACGTGCACGGCGTACACGGACGCCGCCGGCTGCTCAAAAATCATCGAGGCGAGATTGTCAGTTCGGAGATTAAACGCCAGCCGCTGGTTCGTCCGGACCTGATCCTGACGCTCGATAGCCGTTTGCAACGGCACGCAGAAGAACTCCTCGATGCCGCGCTCAACGGCATCACTGCTGGCTCGCCCGAGGCTGAGGAGGGAAACGAGTTGCCGATTCCTCAAGGCGGTTCGATTGTTGTCTTGGATGTGCATAGCGGCGCCGTCTTGGCGGCCGCCTCTGCGCCGAGATTCGATTTGGATTTACTGGTCCAAGGCGACGAACTGGTTCTGGAGAACGCGAAACGGGACCGCCGCAGTCCGTTTCTGCCACGCGCCCGGAGGATGGCATTGCCGCCGGGATCGGTCTTCAAGACGCTGTCCGCTGCGGCATTCCTCGAAAGCGGCGTCATTAGCGCTGGTCGTGAATTCTATTGTCAGGGATACTTGCACGATCCGGATCATCATCGCTGCTACATCTTTCGCCATCACGGCGTAGGACATGGAGCGGTCGACCTGAGAGCGGCGCTGTCCCGTTCGTGCAACGTCTATTTTTACACCGCAGCGCGGCGGAGTGGGCCGAACACGATTGTCGATTGGGCGAGCAAACTCGGATTTGGACAGCCCACAGGGGTCGACCTGCCGGGAGAGAGCGGTGGGAGCCTCCCCAGCTTAAGGCGCGGCAGCGGCCGCAACAATCGCTGGCAATTGGCCGACACGTTGGGATTGGCGATCGGGCAATCGTCGCTGACGGTCACGCCGCTGCAGATGGCGCGCCTCATGGCCGTTGTCGCCAACGGTGGTTACTTGGTCACGCCGCACTTGGTCAGCCGCATGGGAGCCATTCATTCAGCAGTTGACCAGCCGAATACGGAGTCCGAATTCAGCCGCGCCGCCGTGAGAATCGCCGGACTAGCGCCCGACACTTTACTGCAAATTCATCGCGGTTTGGTTGATGTTGTCGAGGATCCCCAAGGCACGGGGCACAAGACGGTTCATTTGCCGGGGATTCCGATTGCCGGAAAGACCGGCACGGCGGAGGTCGGAGGGGGAAAACCGGATCACGCCTGGTTCGCCGGTTATGCCCCGGCGAACCAACCGCAGGTTGCCTTTGTCGTCGTATTGGAGCATGCGGGCTCCGGCGGCAAAGCAGCCGGTCCGCCGGCACGCAAACTTGTGCGGGAGCTGGTCCGCCTGGGACTGATCGAAGGCAAGCTCGAAATCGCCGCAATCGCCGAATAGGCGATTCCCCAGACCACGAGTCCCCTCAGCCTCCGGCTCCGCCGGAGGTCTGTTCGCGAAACGGTGCCCACTCGCGTAGAATATGAGCATTACGGTTTCTGTCGTCAGAATAGGAATTCCATCGCGGTGGCCACAAAGCGAATCGTATTAGCAATGAGCGGGGGCGTCGACAGTTCTGTCGCTGCGCACTTGTTGCGCAACGAGGGGTATGAAGTCATCGGCCTGTTTATGCGATCGGGAGCGCACGAGGAGATGGCCTGCGCCACCACCGCGGGTGACCTGCCGATCGTGGGCGGACATAAGCAGGGTTGTTGTAGTGCCAGCGATGCTGCCGATGCCCGGCGAGTGGCGGATTCGCTCGACATTCCTTTCCACGCGGTGAACTTTCGCGACGCGTTCGGGCGGATTAAGGACTATTTCGCTGATGAATATCTTGCGGGCCGCACGCCGAATCCCTGCGTGATGTGCAACAACTGGCTGAAGTTCGGCAAGTTGTGGGAATACGCGCAGCAAGTTGGAGCGGAAGGCATCGCCACCGGTCATTATGCGCGATTGGTTCACGTTGATGGCGAGTCGCGTCCTGCGCTGGTGCAGGGAGTTGATGCGGGCAAGGACCAATCGTACGTATTGTTTGGATTGGATCGCGATTTGCTGACCCGCATTCGATTTCCTGTCGGCGATTACAATAAGTCGGAAATCCGCGCAATCGCCCGCGACGTGGGCTGCCGTCTCTCGGAAAAGCCGGATAGTCAAGAAATCTGCTTTGTGCCCGATCAGGACTACGCGGGCTTCATCCGCCGTTATCGCGGTGAGTTCGAAACCGCGGGTGACATTGTCGATACAGCGGGGAAGGTGGTCGGTCATCACGAAGGTTATGAGCACTTCACGATTGGACAACGCAAGGGCCTCGGAATCGCGTTCGGCACACCGCGCTATGTGGTGTCCATCGATGCGGATTCTCGCCGCGTGGTGATTGGTGAACGTGAAGAATTGGCTTGTCGAGAGTTAGTAGCGGATCGGCTCAATTGGCTCGTTGATGAACCTGCTAGACCATTTCGCTGCCAAGCCAAGATTCGGTATTTGCATGCGCCCGCCGAGGCGGAGGTGGAGATCACCTCCGCAGATCACATGCGTGTTCATTTCGACGAGCCCCAATACGGAGTCGCTCCAGGGCAGGCGGTCGTCTGTTATGACGGCGACCGCGTGCTCGGCGGAGGATGGATTCGTTCCAGCCGTTCCTGATTTACGAATGTTTCTAAGGTCATCACGGGATTCGGCGGCGATCTCGGAATCAACTTGACACCTGCGATCTGCGGGTGATACGGTAGGAATCACTACCACAGAGTGTTGAAACTAATTGGAAAGCAAATCACCAACAGTCCAGTAGACGATTCAAATCTCGATCGGTCGTTCCTCACGTTTCATCTGGCTATTTCTTGTTGTGAGGGTCGCATCGGATTTGAGCATTTTTCGGGAGTCGATAGCGGTTCAGTTTCCGGTCCATTGTTCGAGTCACGGCGTTTTTCTTCATAATTCTTCCGTTTGACCGTACACCAGAAAAATGGCCCGGAGAACGTCTTATTTGCTTCTCATTGCTATCAATCCCCGGCATAATATGAGAATGCGGGCCCGGGGCGGTTTCGCGCCGATCGGTAAAGCTTTCCATCCAGCGGCTAGAGATCCCTCTGAAGCTTGCCCCCGTCTTCAGATGCAGGTTGCTTGAGTACGACACAGCCGAAATATACTCGAAGGTTCTAAAACCGTGCCCCGACACCATCGACTCGTGCCTCATCACTTCACCGAAAATACGGGATGCCGGGATTTGACTTTCGGCGACGATGATCAGGAACCGGCCATGATGAATGTGAACACCCGGAATTGTCGAAGCGGCCTGTCGGTCTTTTTCCGGCCGGTGTGCGCCCTCTTGGTATTTGCCGTGACAGCGGCCGTTAATGAGAGCCAGTTGCGGGCTCAGAGTGACGCGCCGTCCCAACCAGCCGCGGCCGAGAACGGTGGGGCACCCGTATCAGAGCCTCCTGAGACACGACCGTCCGGCGACCCGGCGCCGCAGCCAAAGCAAAGTCCGTCGGACCCGGTTGCGGAGAAGAAGCGGCCCGGTCTGCCCTCAGATTACACACCGCCCGCTCAATTGTCGCCGGAAGCCAGCAGCGACGAAGAATGGATCGTCACAATTGGAGATGGAACGAAGCGCGCCGTCGACCGGGCACGATCCAAGTACAACCGAATTCGCAACGAGGGCAGGTTTAGCGAACCGGGCGATCGCGAAGACTTTGTCAAGTATTTGCAGTGGAAGTTGTCGCAACTGACGCTGCGCGAAAATCTATTGGTTCGCAAGAATCATGAGAAGCTGCGGAAATTCAAGCAGGAAGTTCTCACCGACGTGCGCAAGGCGGGGAGTAACAACCGGCAGTTTCGCGATACGATGTTGGAACTCATCGTGCAGGAGACTCCCAATTTGTTCAAGTACCACCACCTGTCACGATTGTCGGGAGCGGTCATTCTCTCGGAGTTGAATGCCCAAAGAGAACCGCGTACGCCGTACCTGCCTGCCGCGCGGCCGCTCCTGGATCTCTTCAAACAGAAGCACCAGGCGCCAGGTGTCCGAATTGCCGCGGCGCGGGGCTTGCGTCGCATGGTCGAGCAAGGTCAGGCCCCGGACGAACTTGCCGAGGAAATCATCGACGCATTTGTCGACGAATTGCAGACGGGCAATAAGCAGCAAAAACACTTAAGGACTGCACTCGTTTCCCATTTGGGGCATTTCCGCCGACTCAATGACAGCCAGGGAAAACCGGCGGTCCCATTCGCGCTGACCCAGGTTCTCGCCGACGAAGACGAGTCGTTGCGGACCCGTTCTGAAGCCGCCGCCGCGCTGGGCCGATTGCCGCTGGACAACGCGTTTAATATCGAGTTGATTTGCTACGAAATCGTCAAATTGGGTCACGAAGTCGCCGAGGCGTTTCAACAGGATTCGATGCAGGCCGTCAACGCAGGCCAACAGCCGAACCACGTCAGGTGGAGTTGGACGTTCGCGGGACTGTATATCGCGTTTAAGGGAGATTCCAAATCAAGCGTTTCGCACGGCGACGGCCTTTCGCGAAAGACGTTCAAACCCGCATTCAACAATACCGTTCGGGATGCCTACAACCAGATTCTGCCGTTGGTCCAGAAGAACCTCCGGACGGAAAAAATCGATCCGGCCCAACTCAACCAAATCAAACAGTGGCTGCAAACAAATCTGCCCGCGAATAAGAAAGTCAACGACGCGTTTCCGGAGATCAAAACCGGCGATGATCCACCCAAGATCGGCGCCAAAACCAACGGTAACGCTCCGGCCTCTCAGTGACGCGCCGCATACCGCCTTCGCCGCGTTCTGCGTTACCACGCGCCGCTTGTGGTGTGGGTTGAGTCCGAATTCGGCATCGCGATCCCAGTCCTGATCGCCGCTTTGTTGCAGCCGCCGGACGCCCAAACGCTCTCGCCACCGTCTTCGGCAGTCAATCGCGACCAGCTCTCCGAATTGCACCTTTCCCCCGTGAAATGGGCATTGCAAAGTCCCTGTTGCCCTGAGCGGGCGTTGTCGTATATCGTCAACGTTGTGCAGTCCGGGCCGTGCCCGCGCAACAGCGAAGCGATACTTGAAGTTGGCGAAGCCGGGCAGACTGGATTTTTCCATGAAAGGGATTCCGCGAGACCTGACATTGGATCACGGCGTCCTTCGGATGACGCTGCTGAGTCTGGTGTTGTTCATCGTTGGCTGGCCCGCACAGGGACTGGCCCAGCCTCCCGAGAATCTTCAGGCCAAGTACTTCTCCGGGCTGCGCGAACGGGGACTGTATCAACTCGCTGAGGACTACGCGCGACAGCAGTTGCGCCGCGACGATTTGCTGGCGACCGAGCGGTTGGAACTCACCATTGAATTGTCCCGCACATTGGCGGATCATGCGGCGCATGCCGCCGATTCCCGGGAGCAGGCGCGGCTGTGGGCCGAGGCGCGGCGAATTCTGCAGAAACGGCTCGAATCCAATCCGCCGCAACGACTATTTGTCAAATTTCAGGCAGCGGCGCTGGATGCGCTTCAGGGACGTTCATTGAGGTATCAAGTACAACTGGCGCCCCACGACCGCGTCATCCGACAACGTGCCACTGAACTACTCAATCGTTCGGTGTCGAGCTTGCGTGATTTGCGGAGTCAGATCAATCAGGAACGTCAGGCCATTTCTGAGCGCCCGGCGGAGACGGCACAATATTCGATTGCCGAACTGGATGGGCTGGATGAGCGATCTCGCGAGCGCGAAGCCAGTGTACTGGTGGATTTGGGGATCATCATGCCGCCGGATTCGCCAGATCGTGCCGATGCTTTGATTGTCGCTGAAAACCTGCTCCGTAAATTGCCGCAATTGAAGTACCTGCCCACGACCGGTCGAGCGGGCGAGAACCACCTGCTCCTCGCGCGCTGCTTGCGGCTCCGTGGGAATCACACATCTGCATTGGAAGTATTAGCGTTGTTCTCCAAGCCGGGACAATCGGCGTCCCTGCAGAATCGGGCGACCGCGGAGCGAATCCGCACACACTTGAATATGGGACGCGCCGAACAAGCCGCGGGCGTGATCGACGAAGTCCTGGTGAGCGGACAGTCACTCACCGAGGAGTTGTCCTATCTGAACGTCGAGATTCTAGCGCATCAGTGGAATCAGGCGGCGAAAGAGAGCCCGCCGGCCGTGGCGGAACGTTTGCTAAAGCAACTGCACGAGCGTGCCGACAAAGTCCGACGCGAGACGGGGGGATATTGGGGAGCGCGTGCCTGGGCGACCTGGGAATTTGCCCAGGAATCGGCGGAGTTGGGTCCGGAACTGGCCGGGATCATTCGAACCGCCCGTGCATGGTACGCGCATCAAAAGATCACTGCCGCAATCGAGGAGTATGCGACGGCCGCCTCCGCCGCCTTTCGCGCGGGCCGACCCGATCTCGCGTTCGACCTGGCATTTACGCGGGCCTCGCTGCAATTGCGCGCCAAACAATTCGCAGCGGCGGAAAACTCGTTGGCTGAGTTAGTCAACCGGTTTCCGGAAAACCCACGGGCGGCGCAGACATCTTTGCTGCGGGCTTATGCCTTGGGACAAGTTTACAATAAGCAACGGAGCAAGAGCCGCCGTGAAGCCTACACGGACGCACTGGAGGAACACCGCCGCCGCTTTGCGGGCGACCTGACAGCCGCTTCGGCAACATGGATGCTCGCGCAACTGCAGGAACAGCGCCTGCAATTCTCCGTGGCGCTGCAGCTCTATCAATCAATTCCCGCTGACCATAAACGGCATGCCGATGCGCAGATTGCGATCGCCCGGTGCTACGAGCAGATTCTCAGCCGCTTGCGCGCCCTCAAACAACGCGATCAGGACTGGCGCGAACGGGCAATCAAGGATCTGACGGCCTATCTACCGAATCGGACCGTGCCGCTGCCATCGTTGAGCGAATCGCAGAGCGGCGTTGCGACCTATTTGGCGCGAATCTATTTGATCGCCGATCAGCCCGATTTTGCCGAGGCCGATGAGTTGTTGGAGTGGGTGTTTCAAAGCCGTCCCCCGCCGCGAACATCGACGCTGACCGATCGCATGCGCAGAACCTTGGCGAGGGCCGGACAATTGAGGGTCGTGTCATTGGCGGGCCAGCGCAAGCCGGACGAAGCGGCAAAAATGCTGGACCAATTGTCGGAGACCGAACCTGCTGAGATGCTCCGCATTCTCGATGGACTCTCGCAGTTGGTCGACGTTGCCGGTGGAGACGTCGGACGCGATTTGGGACGTTTGCAGCTCCAGGCGGTCGAGAAACTACAGCCCCGCCGCGACGAATTGACTCCGACGCAAGCGAGAAGATTGGATCAATGCCGCGCGCAGGCGTACGTGGCTACGGGCCGGATCGATGACGCCGTCAAACTGTATGATTCACTGCGCAAGTCCGCACCGCGAGACCGCTCACTCAAAACGGCACACGCCGAAGTTCTGCTGGCATGCGGCACACGCCGCTGTTTGAACCAGGCACGCGTACTTTGGCGAGAGCTGGAAGGAAGTTACAAGTCGGGATCGAAGGCGTGGCTGAATGCACGCTTTCATCGTGCCTTGTGCGCGCTCGAACTCAAGGACTACGACGTGTGCTACAAACTGCTGGGCATCGCCGACAAGTTGTATCCGGACTGGGGCGGGCCCGAACTACAGGCGCAAGCTGCGGAACTGCTCGACAAGTGCGAGTCTCTGCGCGAGAAAAACGGGACACCCCCGCCGTAAAACGGCGGAGGCGCCCCGCGAAAGGGACCGATGACGTGCGCGTTATTTCGCTGATCAGACCCTGATCGTGTTTATGAACGGGCGGTCTACCAGGGCGTCCGCATATAGTAGACGCCTTCTTGCATCGTGTCGGTCGGCCAATAAACGATCGGCCGCGAAGTTGCGCCGCTTTGTGCGGGCGGTGCGGGCGGACGATACGTCTGCCATCCGAAGGGGACGTGCGTCAGGCGTGATGAGGGAAGCCCCCATCCGTAGTTGTACTGCTTGCACACAACCGGCGCCAGCGGCACGGTGACCGGAACGCCGTAGCCCTGTTCGGAGAAGATATACTGGTCCCGGCAATCGTTGCGGGCGAACGGCTCCGGACGGCAATAGCCGCGGCGGTAGTCCGGCCGGTAACGGATCTTGTGACCTTTGTGGCCGTGATGGCCGCCATCGTAGCAGTCATTCGTCGGGCATCCGTAGACGTAACCGCCGGTCACGACCGCTCCAGTCGTCGTTTCCTGTGTGCCGGTCTGGGACCCGTTGTCCGGTTCAGGCACCGGCGCAGGGACAGGTTCCTGAGCATGCAAGGTGTTGAAAGTCAGTGCGGTACTCAACAGGCAGGCCATCCCGCCTGTGACGAGCACTGGGAAGATTCTGATTTGCATAAGTCAAATCCTGATTCACTCGTGGATCATGTCATTGAAATCTGCCGTTCCGAAGCCGCTCTGACAATCGGCGAGCTTGAGTTGGTTCTCGCAAGTTCAGATCGGGATGGACCGCAAACTCCAAGTGCGTCAAGCACCAGACGGGAAAAGGGGATCAAAGCGGGCCACGCGGCTCATCGCGCACCCGCCTGCCGAATATCAATTTCAATATTTGATGTGGCCGTGGCAGGTGCGGGGACCGATGAAGAGCGTCTTCCACCAGTGCCGCTTCCGCTTGTACTTCACGATCACTTCCGTGCCGCGCAGCTTGCAGTGGCCGTTACAATCGCCGGAACCGCAGCGGAGGCAGGGATCTTCGCAGCAGCCGCATTCGTCCTTCTTGTGATGCTTGAGGAACGCAAACGGTCCGGAGCTTCGCACATAGTAAAACGGCGGAGCCAGATAGTGATGCTGGTGAGCATACAGGTATTCGTGCGGGTAGAACGCCGGGTTGGTAATGTAGGTGCCGCCGATACGAGGAGGCACGTTTTGCACCGGCATCGGATACATCCCGGCATTGAGGACCGGAGACGTCGTGCTGGGGCCGACATTGTACGGGACGACATTGCCCACACTGTGGGTGAATCCGCCGCCGGCGTAGGCGGCTTGCGAAACCGTCAGCAACACAGCGGCCGCAGCCACCGTCGTGCAGAGTGTCCAACGTTTCATGGGTTTCCCTCCTTGGGTCGAACTCAACTTGGTCGCCGCCCGTGAGCTTCAGTCGCGGCGTCCAAGTTCTTATCGGGTGTCATCGGTCGAAGCGAATTTCGCTTCACAAGAATCCGGCCGAATGAATCCCTTCTTGATTCGGCCGAAAACAATCGATCATGAGACTCCGGCAGACGCCGAGTCGGATCAATCAGTACAGTGATTCGGCTCGTGAGGATCGCGATAATAAATCAATTCACACCTCCGATTCACATTCGGAACATTTTTCGGAATTCTCATGCTACCAACGCCTTACGGCTGCCGTTGCTTGTGGAATGACCGTTATCAGAGCTACAATCAGAGCGATCGCGGAGAGCGCAAAATCCGCTAAAATCGATACGACCTGTGCTGCAAATCTGTAACGGTTTTATCGGCCGCATCAATCATAACGACCCTTCCGCTCGGCACTTTTCACAAGCGCGGAAACAACGAACTGACGGAGAAGACATTGGCCACGAGGCAGCGACGCAAGAAGACTGAGCCCAAATCGCCGGCCAACAACGGCGCCAACGGTGCGGATCGAATCGAATACATTTCCATCAGCCAGGAGACGCGCCGCCGGTATTTGAACTACGCCATGTCGGTGATCACCGCACGGGCGCTGCCCGATGCGCGCGACGGCCTCAAACCGGTACAGCGGCGAATCCTCTACGTGATGTACGACGGCCTGCGGCTGACCGCCGAAGCCAAGCATCGCAAGTGCGCCAAAATCTGCGGCGATACCACCGGGAATTTCCATCCGCACGAGGAAGGGTCCGTTTACGGCGCGCTGTGCCGCATGGCACAGGATTTCACATTGCGGGATCCTTTGGTCGACGGGCAGGGCAACTTCGGGGCGGTCATTGGACTGCCTCCGGCGGCGGCCCGGTATACTGAAGCCCGGCTGACCGCGCTCGCCGAAGAACTGATGAATGAGCTGCGGTATCAGACGGTCGAAATGCGGTCCAACTACGATGCCACGCAAGAGGAACCGGTCGTCGTGCCCGCCCGGTTTCCAAATCTGCTCGTCAACGGCACGCACGGAATCGCGGTCGGCATGATGACGAACATTCCGCCGCACAATCTGGCGGAGGTCGTCAGTGCATGCGTTCATCTCGTCGATCATCCTCGTGCGACAGTGGCCCAACTGTTGAAGTACATCAAGGGCCCCGATTTCCCTCTGGGCGGCCGGATGGTGACCGATCGCCGGACCTTGCGCAAGGCCTATGAAGAGGGTCGCGGTTCGCTCAAGGTGCGCGGTGAATGGAAACACGACCGCGAGCGCCGTAAAACGTTGCCACATCGGCTGGTGATCTACTCGATACCCTACGGCGTCGAGTCGGCAAACCTCGTCAACGAGATCGGCACCGTCGTGCAGAATCGCAAACTGCCGCAACTTCTCGACGCGATCGACGAGACGAACGACGACAACGGACTGCGGATCGTGCTCGAGATCAAGCCGGGATCCGATCCCGAAGCGGTGATGGCGTACCTGTATAAACACACGTCGTTGGAGCAGAACTTCAATTACAACGCCACTGCGCTCATTCCCGACGCGCAGGGAGTTCCCGTGCCGGCGCGGTTGAGCCTTGTGGAGTTTCTGCAGACCTTTCTCGATTTCCGCTTCGAAACGGTCCGGCGGCGGTTCGAGTTCGTGCTCGAACAGTTGCGGCGACGAATTCACATTCTCAACGGATTCGCCATCATTTTTAAGGGGCTGGACAAGGCGCTGCGAATCATTCGCAAAAGCAAAGGCAAACAGGACGCGGCGGAAAAGTTGATGAAGGCGTTTCCGCTGGATGCAGTGCAGACCGAAGCGATTTTGGTCATGCAGTTGTACCGCATCTCATCGCTGGAGATCGACAACATTCTCGCCGAGCGTCGCGAGAAGAAAAAGGAAGCGGCTCGCATCGAAGCCATCCTCAAATCGCGGCGGCGTTTGTGGACCGTGGTGAAGAGCGAACTGAAGGAACTGGCCGCCAAATTCGGCGACAAGCGGCGCACGAGCATCGGCTCGGTGGATGAAATCGCCGAATTTGATCCCGAAGCCTACATCGTTCGAGAAAACACAAACGTGGTCGTGACCCGTGATGGTTGGATGAAGCGCGTGGGCCGATTGGCCAAACTCGAATCCACACGGGTCCGCGAAGGAGACGAGGTGTTGGACGTCGTCCCCGGCAGCACGCTGGATCAGGTGATCTTCTTTTCCAGTGAAGGGGTCGCCTACACCATGCGGATCGATCAGGTCCCTGCCACGACCGGGTACGGTGACCCGCTGGCGAAGCATTTTCGCATGGGCGACGGTGCGAAAATCGTCGCTGCACTGTCGACCGACCCACGGTTCGTCCCTGAAGACAAAAAGAAGCGCGGCCAACCCACCCCCGCGCCGTTCTTGCTCATCGCCACGGCAAACGGCCAAGTGATGCGGATTTCGCTGTCGACGTTTCGGTCGATTTCCACGAAAACCGGCCGCAAGTACTGCCGACTGGGCAAAGGCGACAAAGTGGTCTTCGTGGAATTGGTTACTGATGCCACGACGATGTTTTTGGCGACGCTCAGGGCGAGAATTCTGCACTTCCAGATAAAGGAAGTCCCCATCCTGGGCGGACCCGGCAAAGGCGTGCGCGGAATTCGGCTCGAATCGGGCGACGAAGTCTTGGGGGGCGTGCAGCTTTCTGCGCCGCGGGATTGTCTGCACGTTAAAAACGAAAACGAGAAGGTGCTAACCTTCGGCCAAATGAAATACAACGTGACCTCACGGGGCGGCAAGGGTGTCAAAACCAGCCACCGCACTGATTTCGTCGAAGTCGTCCGCCCTCACATCAAGCTGGTCGACTGGACGGAGATGGAGGAGCCGGAGTAGGGATTCAACCGTGAGACTTATCAGGCTTTGTGGGGCGACATGTGCCGCCGGGGCGATAACTCGCGATTGTTGTTAGGCGGGAGGCTTGAGGCGGTCGGCTGTAGGGTTGGCCGTTGAAAGTCGTCTGCAGGTTGCTGTCTATACTCTGGACGAATACTGAGAGAATCATCTGCCGGCGATGGGCCGCATCCTTGTTCCTGAAACGACCGTTTCTACTAATTTCCTTTTAGCTGGCCTACGCCATGAAGCCGACCAATCAACTTGACGAATTCGAATCGATGTTCCGCGCCGCGGAGCGTGAGCCGTTTGCCTATCAAGAGATTTCGTTGTCGCACATCACGTTGGTGACCGACGGGACGGACGGGGAGGCTGAGTCGCTGCAGCAAACCATTCAGTCCTTTCTGCCGCGAATTCCTGCGGATGCCACTTGGCGGCGCATCAACGGCGAGCACTTTAACAACGTTGAGAATCTCCTATTGCAGATCGACGTCCAGCCGACCGATATGCTGATCACCTATCGGCACTTGCGCGAACAGACCTTGATTCCACAGCACAGCCTGGGTGTGTTTCTCGACGTGCTGACGCAGGCGACGACGATTCCGGTGCTGGTGCTGCCTGGAACCGCCGGCCATCCGGTCTCGCTCGCGGGCGAGGTTTGCGACCGCGTGTTGCTGGTCACCGATCACATTGAGGGCGACGACCGTCTGATCAATCACGGCGTGCGGATGTGTGCCGACGGCGGCACCGTCTGGTTGTGTCATGTCGAGGACGACGCGATTTTCGAGCGGTATCTGCATGTAATCGGCCGCATTCCACAGATTGACACCGATCTGGCTCGCCGATTAATCAATGAGCAGCTTCTTAAAGAGGCCCGTAATTTCATTGAAACGAGTATCGCGGAACTGCAGGAAAAACTGCCCATGTTGACGTACCGCGCTGTCGTGGAGCGGGGGCACCATCTGAGCGAGTACCGCAAAATCATCGAAGCGGACGAGGTCGAACTGGTCGTGTGCAACACGAAGGACGAAGGCCAACTGGCGATGCACGGCATGGCGTATTCCTTGGCGGTCGAACTGCTGGAAACGCCGCTGTTGCTGTTGTGATGCGGCGCGGAACTCATCTTGATTCTGGCCACAGAGCACACAGAGTTCACCGAGATATCTCTCCACAGGTTGCTGCGGTTCGGCACGTCGTTCCAGCCCCGTTTTTTCTCTGTGCCCTCTGTGCCCTCTGTGAGCTCTGTGAGCTCTGTGGCAAAACTTTCTGCCAAGCTACGCTCGTTTTCTCAACGAACCACCGCAGCGCCGTCGAGATGACCGGCGTTTCGTGCTATAATTACGGGTGTCAGCGATGAGTGCCTTGACGGCTTGGTGCTGAGGCCGATAATAACCTGCTCGCTTGATCCTTGCGGGTGGCCGATGATTGCCTCCAAGGACAGTGGTGGCTTGTGAACCAGGTCAGATCTTAACCGAAGCAGCCTTAAGCAATAACCGCCAGGTGTCGGAGGAGGCAATCATCGGCCGCCTGCTGACGGGGAAGCGCGGCGATCCCACTGTCCGCTACCTCGTCGCATGTTGCTCAGGATCGATGTTGGTCGACGAACGGAATTTTCTGCTGCTGCAAACCGACCTGTTCATCTCACAGCAGCCGGATGATGCAATCGACGCATGGCAGCTGGGGGCCGATTGTGCGGGCTGGTTTTATGCGCGGCTGCTCATAGTTGACGGCATTGAGCCCGCTTGTGACGCGGTGATGGAGGATTGGGGCTAGACGTTTTCCGTGGAGGTGGGCCGAACCGAGGTTTCGGTGAATCTCTGGGCCTATTTTCCGATCGACCAATGTTGGCTGCTGGGTATCGACGTCAGAAAGCGGCTGTTTGCTCGAAAAGCCCCCAAAAGGGCACGCATCGCCAAAGCCCGAGTCTGCGACGCAGTTGACGCGATCTTGGCGGCCGATTCACGGCTCGCTCGCCACCGATGGGCGGTGGAAAATCCGTTCGAGACCGACGTCACAGCGCTTTAGCGGCGCTTCCGACGTGCTGGAAAATCGTTGCGGCAGCGTTGCTTCCCGCTTCGAGAATGTGACAATAGATTAGCTCGCCACAGCGGACTCAATTGGTCGACCTCTCCACCCATTTGTTTCTGAAACCCAAGGCCTAATGCAAAACTCCGATTCGGAATACACCGTCCTCGCCCGGCGATTTCGTCCGCAACTATTCGACGAAGTCGTCGGCCAAGGCATGGTTGCGCAGGCCTTGCGGAACGCGATTGCCCAAAGCCGCGTGGCACACGCGTACTTGTTTACTGGCGCACGGGGGGTCGGCAAGACGTCGATGGCTCGTATTCTGGCAAAATCGCTCAATTGCCCGCATGCCGACGGGCCGGACCCTTGTAACGCCTGTGAAATCTGCCGCGGAATCTCCGCCGGCAGCGACGTCGACGTGTTGGAGATCGACGGCGCCTCGAATCGTGGCATCGAGGACATCCGTTCGCTGCGGGCTAATGTGAACGTCAAATCGATGCGGACCCGCTACAAAGTCTACATCATTGACGAAGTCCACATGCTGACCCGTGAGGCGTTTAACGCTCTGCTCAAGACGCTGGAAGAGCCGCCCGCAACGGTCAAGTTTATCTTTTGTACCACAGAGCCGAACAAGCTGCCCGACACGATTCTGTCCCGCTGCCAACGTTTTGATTTCACAACAATCGACACGCTCAGCATCGGCGAACGGCTGAAACAGATCGCCGCTGCGGAAGGAATTGCCGTTGAGGATGATGCGATCGAACTGGTCGCGCGGCGAGCGGCAGGGTCAATGCGGGACAGCCAGTCGCTATTCGATCAACTTCTGGCCTTTGGCGGCGATCCGATCACGCCAGCCGATGTGCACCGGCTGTTTGGTACCGCGGATGACCGCAGGTTGGTCGATATCTTCGCCGCTGTCATCGGGGGAGAGAAATCCCAAGCATTGGAGCAGTTCAACAGCGCGCTTGACGAGGGAGTCCAGCTTGGCGAACTGATGACACAATTGCTGGATTATCTGCGCGACCTGATGGTCTCGGCGGCCGGTGCGGAGGGGTTGCGGCTGACGGCGGTCTCGCCGGAGTATGCCTCAACCGTCCGGGAACAATCCGGCAAGTGGGGCTTGGAGACGATCGTTGCGGCAATGGAGATTCTCTCAGAGACCAAGAGCAAGATGCAGCGTGCGACCGGTGGCCGAGCCCTGGCCGAGTTGGCCCTCGTGCGGATGTCTCTTTTGGAACATTTGCATGCGTTGTCCGACCTGATTGAGCAGGTCCGCAGCGGCCAGGCCGCGATTTCCGAAAACCAGAGCCCGCCCCCGCCGACACGGCAGATCACGGAAAAAAAAAGTGAGCGCACAGCCGCGACTTCAGCGCCAGCTGCCGAATCAGTGAGTCTGCCCGGGAATTCTGTGGAATTCCGCTCAGGCTCTGAGGACGCGTTGTGGACGGAAGTCCTTTCCAGGGTTCCAGATATGTTAGGAGACCATCTTCAGCGTGCAGTGTCGATAGCAATTTCCGGGCCAAACGCACTGGAAATATCGTTTCCCAAGAGCTATCATTTGAATCTCCAGTACTGCCAACGCAGCGATCAAATCGACTGTCTCAGCGACGTTCTGGAGGCAATCACCGGCCACAAAACCATGATTTCTTGGAGATTGACTGACGACCCGCCGAATTCGACGTCCGAATCTGAGGCGGAGCGGCCGGAAATCAAGCGGCGAATCGATCCGGAGGATGATCCGCTGGTGAAACAGGCATTGTCCCTCTTCAACGCCACAGTCGTCAAAGTCGAGGAACACTGAGTTCCATCGCCTGGAAGGGAAGATGATCTATGTTCAAAGGATTGGGAAACTTGGCTTCGCTCATGAAGAACGTCCAGGAAATCCAGGGGCGAATGAGTGAAATGAAAGAAAAGCTGGCGAAGGTCCGTGTGGAGGGAACCGCCGGCGGGGGCATGGTCACCGTCGAAGCCACCGGGCAAAAACAGATTGTCAGCTGCAAGATCGAACAATCACTCATCGACGACGGCGACCGGGAAATGCTGGAAGACTTGGTTGTTGCCGCCGCAAATCAGGCGCTGAAAAAGGCCGAGGAGTCGGCGGAGCAAGAAATGGCCGGCTTGGCGGGGGGAATGAACATTCCCGGAATGGGCGACATGATGTCGCAATTGGGTTTGGGCGGGTCAAATCCGCCGGCGGGAAGCTGAGGAATGGACGTCCGCAATCAGGTCCTGAGTCAGGGAACGATGGTGCAACCGTGAATCCGTACGGACCGGTGGTCGAGAATTTGATCGATCAATTCCAAGCCTTGCCTGGGATCGGCCGCAAGTCGGCGGAGCGATTGGCTCATCATATCCTGCAGACGACGGCCGATGATGCGTTGCAATTGGCACGCGCGATTGAGCAGGTCAAGGAGCAGGTTCGGCCCTGTTCGGTCTGTTACAATCTCACGGATGATGAGACCTGTCGCATTTGTTCTGATTCCCGGCGGGACCCCCAGACCGTATGCGTTGTGGAACTGCCGCGCGACCTGACAGCGGTCGAATCGGCGGGCGCGTTCAGCGGGGTCTATCATGTGCTGCAGGGGCGGATTTCTCCGTTGGAAGGTGTTGGACCGGAACAACTTACAATTGACGCGTTGATGAAGCGCGTCAAACAGACGCCCGTCACCGAGATTGTGATGGCTACCAATCCAACCCTGGAAGGGGATGGGACGGCCCTGTTCCTCAGCAATCTTCTTGAGGGTCTGCCCGTCAAAATCACCCGTTTGGCGCGGGGAATCGCCGCGGGGAGCGTGCTAGAGTTTTCAAATAGAGAAGTCTTGGCTGATGCAATGAAGGGACGCCAGCCGTTTTAACGGCAATTGACGTCGTCAATTGTTGGAACATTGAAAAGATTCATCGATCACTGCAGCAACTGAAACCCAACTCCCATGCAACTGAACATATCGCAACAGATGAAAATGAGTCAGCAAATGAAGCTGGCTCCGCGGATGATTCAGTCAATGGAGATATTGCAGTTGCCGGTTATGGCTCTCAAGGAGCGGATCGACCAGGAACTGGTGGAAAACATCCTGCTCGAGCAGGCGGCTCCCGATACGGCGGCGGAGACGTCCGACTCCGAAATTCAACAGGAACGAGAGCACGAACTCGACGAGCGGCATTCCGCAGAATTGGACCGCAAGGAACTGGTTGTCGAGAACGACAACGACAACGAAGCCGACTTTGAGCGGTTGCTGGAAATGTCGAAAGAGTGGCCCGACCACTTCTCATCGACCAATCCTTCGCCCAACCGGGTTGACGACGCGAGCAAGATCAAACACGACACGATCACCAATATCGCCGCGCGTCCCGAGTCGCTGCAAGAGAACTTGCTGGAACAGTTTCATTTCTTCGACTGCTCGCCGACAGTGCGGGAATTCGGCGAGTTTCTCATTCAGAATCTCGACGCCAACGGCCGATTGCCTGCCAATCCGCGGGGCACTCCGATCACAGGGCAAAACGGTTCCAAGCCGGACCCCTTACAGGAAATGGTCGAAGTCTACAGTATGCGGATATCGCCCGACGACGCGCAGGCCGCGCTCTCTCTGATTCAAAAACTGGAACCGCGCGGCGTCGGGGCGCGGGATTTGAAGGAATGCCTGCTGCTACAAGTCGATGAGAATTCTCCGCACCATGACGTGTTGATCGCGCTGATCACGTCGCATCTGGATGACTTGTATCAAAACCGGTTGCCGGTCATTGAGCGAAAGACCGGATACTCGCTGGAGATGATCAAAGCGGCGTGTGAGGAACTGCGGCACCTGAATCCTTGGCCGGGGCGCGGTTTTGACGCCGCACCCGCTCAGAGTATCGTGCCCGACATCTACATCGAGAAAGACAAAGACGGCAAATATGTCGTCCGCTTAGAACGCGAGTACACACCCAACCTGACGATCAGCCGCAAATACCAAGACCTGCTCAGCGGCGACGCCGATCCGGAAACCAAGGAATACGTCAAACGCAAAATCAACTCTGCACGGTGGATCATCGAAGCCATCGAGCAGCGGTACTCCACGCTCAAACGAGTCTCCCAGGCCATCGTCGACCATCAGACCGAGTTTCTGGACAAGGGGCCTGAATATATCGTGCCGCTGAAGATGGAGCAGATCGCTGACGTCGTCGGTGTGCACGTGACAACCGTTTCCCGGGCGGTCGACGATAAATACATCCAGACCCCCCGGTCGATCATTCCGCTCAAGCGATTCTTTGGCGGGGGAACAAAGACATCCGAAGGCGAGGACGTGGCCTGGGATGTGATTCGCATTAAATTGCAGGAGATCGTCGACGCTGAAGACAAGCGTCATCCGCTCAGCGACGATGCGTTGGTCGACAAACTGGCGGAACAAGGCTACAAACTCGCTCGCCGTACGGTCACCAAGTACCGCCAGAAGATGGACATTCCCTCTTCGCGGCAACGGCGGCAGTATTAGGCGGCAAATTGCCTGTAGAGACCACCGGGCATGCCGATCTGCGCAATACGGCCTAGCTTTCTTCGTCGGCCAGTTCAGCCTGGTCCTCGAGGCTGACGGTCAAATCCTCGTCCCGTTTTTGCCGCGGCCGCAAATAGAGGCGGATTGGGACCTCCTGAAACGGCAGTTCTTCGCGAAACACGCCGAGCAGGTAACGTTTCCAACTCGGGTCGAACAGCTTCGGGTCGTTGCATTTGAGAACGATTGTCGGCGGCTCGGTGGAGACTTGGGTGCCGTAGTAAATCTTGGGACGGCGATTTTTGCGATGCGGCGGGGGATTGTTTTTGATCGCCGCCCGGACCACCGTGTTGACTTTCGCGGTGGAGACCCGCTCCCGGGCCTGCTTGTAAATCGTTTGGGCAAGATTGATCAACTTCTTAACGTTCCGTTGCTGCTGTGCGGTGACGAACGCGATCGGCACGTGCCGCATCATCGCGAACTGGCGAGACAAGTATTCCGCCCAGCGGTCCATCGTCATGTCGCCCGCTAAGTCCCATTTGTTGACGACGAAGATACAGGGTTTGTGATGTTCGGCGATTTCCTCGACCAACTGCTTGTCGACGCGGGAGATCGTTTCAGTGGCGTCAAAGAACATCAACACCACATTCGCGCGGCGGACGCTGCGTTTGGCCCGTGAAAGTCCGTACCATTCGACGCTCCCTTCCAGACTCTTCCGCTTGCGGACGCCGGGCGTGTCGATTGCGGTGAAGGACTTGCCGTCCAGCTCAAAATGGATGTCGACGCTGTCGCGCGTCGTGCCGGCGACTTCGCTGACGATCATGCGATCGGTTTCCGCCAGGGCGTTGATGAATGTGCTCTTGCCCACGTTCCGGCGGCCGACAATCGCCAGTTTCAATTCCGGCTCCGCTGCCAAGATCTCGCCGTCGCGACGTTCCCCGTCGTCTTCATCGGGCAGCATCTCGAGAATCTGATCGAGCAGTTGTTTGCGATTCCGCCCGCCTTTCACCGACGTACAAATGACCGGCGCGTCGGTCAGCCGATAAAACTCGGAAACGTCATCGTCCAAGCTCGGCGAGTCGCATTTGTTGATCACCATCAGCAGCGGTTTCTCGATTCTCCGCAACCGGTCCGCGACGTCGATATCTAGATTCGCGATACCGGTTTGGCCGTCGACGACGAACAGAATCAGGGCCGCTTCGTCGATTCCGACCTGGATTTGATGATCGATGTCCGCGGACAGGTCGTCACGGTCGACGATGCCGATGCCGCCGGTGTCGACCAGCTCAAAATAGCGGTCGCCCTCGTGCATCAGGTACGTCACGCGGTCGCGGGTCACGCCCGACATGGGGTCCACGACCGAGATTCGTTTGCCGGCCAGCCAATTCAGCAGTGAACTCTTGCCCACATTCGGCCGGCCGACGATGGCGACTTTCGGAACACTCATTTTCCCCCGACCTCGTATTGGCTTTGGTATTTCCTGTGGAGAGCGGCAGACGCGACTGGCCAAGAACGCTTTAGGAGCACGACTTGCAGGGATTGCCACACAATGATTTGACGCAATGACAACTCTCGAATAAGGTTACAGACAATTATGAAACATTATCTGTTGACATAATATTAGCAAAATATATAAGATTAACAAGTCTCGCAACATTCGTTCATTTTCGACAGGCGCCAAGTCATGTCAAATCAGCACACAAACCCCTATCGGCCAGGAGCAGGACACTCACCTCCGCATCTCGCGGGGCGAAAACCGGAGACTAAGCAATTTGAAGAGTTTCTTGAGCAGGCTGAAGTCACTAAGAATGTCATTCTAACGGGACTGCGTGGCGTTGGGAAAACGGTTTTGATGGAAGACCGATATCGGCCGTTAGCGATTCAGAAAAAGTGGGCGTGGGTCGGCTCGGATTTTTCGGAATCGGCGTTTCTTAGTGAGGAGCGACTTTGCACCCGACTGATCACCGATCTTTCCGTGTTTACGTCGAGTCTATCGCTTACGGTGTCATCTGACTCCTTCGGATTTGCTCAACAAGATCGTCTGGAAAATCGGGCATTGGATTTCGACTTCCTCATGACGGTCTACGCAGCGACCCCTGGACTTTCCACGGATAAGTTAAAAGCCGTCCTTGAGCTTGTCTGGTCGGTTGCCGATCACAAGGGGATACACGGAATCATCTTTGCCTACGACGAAGCTCAAGTCGTGACTGATCGCGAAGAAAAGGACGAATACCCATTGGCTGTATTGCTTGAAACTTTTCAGTCACTTCAGCGCAAGGGTGCGCGGTACATGTTATTGCTGACCGGATTGCCGACACTATTCCCCAGACTTGTCGAATCGCGAACGTATGCCGAGCGAATGTTTCACGTACAAGAAATCGGAAGATTGAACAACAAAACATCCAAAGAGGCGATTTTGTTTCCAGTCAAGAACCAGACATGGGCGTTTTCAAATTCGGCTGTGGATGTCATTGTGAATACGGCCGACGGATATCCCTATTTCATTCAATTCATTTGCCGGCAGGCGTTTGACTATCTCAGAGCGAACCCTGAGGAGGACTCCATTCCTATTGACCCCATCGTTCGACAACTTGACGCAAATTTCTTCAGTGGGCGCTGGGAAATCTTGACGGACCGGCAGCGCGATCTTCTCTATTGCGTCGCGCAACTTCCGAACGCCGCAGAGGAATTCTCGATTTCAGAGATTGTGGACGCGTCAAAGCAATTGGATGGGATCAAATCTTTTTCGTCAAACGATGTCAGCCAAGCGATTCCAAAACTGATTGACAAAGGGCTTATCTATCGAAACCGGCATGGCAAATACTCCTTTGCGGTGCCGCTGTTTGCGATGTTTATTCAGCGGCACGCCCAAAGGAAACTGATTCAGCAAGAGTTGTTGTCCGATAGCCGTGATTGATATCGCGATTGCACGTAATGCCGGGACGGCCACAGTGCAATCCACGCTGTCGTTACCAGTAGACGGTACCTCTGGGGTGTAATCCTTGACTGGTTTTGTGGAAGACTTGTCGACATGGGGCCCGCAGCGCGTTGCTTCTGCCACGGTGACGGTCAGCGAAGCGGAGGCCTACTGCCGCCGCTTGGCTCAAACTCACTACGAGAACTTTCCCGTCGTCAGCTGGCTGCTTCCCCGCGAATTGCACCAACATTTCTACAACGTCTACGCCTATTGCCGCTGGTCGGACGACCTGTCCGATGAAATCGACGACGACGCCCGCTCGTTGGAATTGCTCGACTGGTGGCTGGGTGAGTTACGGCAATGTTATTCGGGGGCTGCGACCCATCCGGTGTTTGTCGCACTCCGCGCGACGGTCCAGGAATTTGAAATCCCCATCGATCCGTTTGAAGATTTGCTCTCCGCGTTTCAGCAGGACCAGCGTGTGCGCGAATATCAGACCTTCGACGAGTTGCGGGACTATTGCCGGCGCAGCGCCGATCCGGTCGGGCGAATCGTGCTGCGCCTGTGCCGCAGTTACAGTGACCAGAACGTTGCCTGGTCGGATTCGATTTGCACCGGATTGCAGCTCGCCAATTTTTGGCAGGATGTGGCACGAGACCTCGATATGGGCCGGATCTACTTGCCGGCCGAGGATTGTACACGGTTCGGTTATTCCCGGCAGTCACTGCAGAGCCGCGAGACGTCTCCGGAGTTTCTGAAGTTGATGGAATTTCAAGTTGACCGTGCACGTCAATTCCTGACCGACGGACTTCCGCTCGTCGAGGCACTGCCGGGACGGCTACAGATCGATATTGACCTGTTCATCCGCGGTGGACTGAGGATCTTGAATCACATCGAGCAGATCGGATATCGAGTCTGGGAGACACGCCCGGTCGTCAAAAAATGGGAGCTTCTGCCCTTGCTGGCTGGGAGCACTCTTCGTCACCTGCGGCGACGGCTTGCGAGACGGCCGAAATCCGGTCAAAATTCGGGCTAGAGAAGCCTCCGGGATCGACACACCTAAACGAGATCGATCCTGGAGCCATGTTCTGAAAGGCCGCGTTTCTTGAAGACACTCTCCGCCGATAGATTGCCTCCGGCCGCCGCGAAGGTCGCGCTCAAGCAGTCTCAAGCCTACTGCCGCAAGCTCGCCAAACGGGCTGCGAAGAATTTCTACGTTTCGTTTCTGACCTTGTCCGGCGACAAATTCCGTGCCATGTGTGCGCTGTATGCGTTTATGCGGATCTGCGACGATATCGGCGATGACACCAGCATGCCGCAGGACGCACGTCGAGCGGCTTTGCAGGAGTGGCGGGGCGACGTCATCGACGCACTTGACGGCGCGGCTCCGCGCCATCCCGCACTGCCCGCTCTGCAGGACTTAGTGACGCGTTTTGAAATCCCACGCGAATATCTGTTGGCGGCGATCGACGGCGTGCAGATGGATTTGGGCGAGGTGAATATGCGGACGTTCGCCGAACTCTCTCGCTACTGCTATCACGTTGCCGGCGTGGTCGGTCTGTGTTGTATCCACATTTGGGGATTTCATGACGAGCGTGCGAAAGAAGCGGCAATCGATTGCGGCATGGCACTGCAATTGACGAATATTCTCCGCGACATCAAGGAAGACGCGCGGATGGGGCGAATCTATCTTCCGGAGGAGGACCGCACGCGATTCGGCTATGCGCTCGACGATATCTTGGCCGAATGCCGCGATGACCGCTTCCAGGAATTGATGCGATTCGAGGTCGCCCGCGCACGGGAATACTACAATCGGGGACGTCGGCTCGATGCGTTTTTAGATCCCGCGGGGAGGCCGATCCTGGATGCGATGTTGAGAATCTACGGCGGGCTGCTCGACGAGATTGAGCATCGCGGCTATGACGTTTATGGCTCGCGCATTCGGCTGAGTGCACCCCGAAAGCTCGCCATCGCCGGCACGGCAGTATTGCGGTCGCGGTGGTATCGAGTCACCGGGCGAGTCGCGAACTGAGGCTATTGAGAACATGCCGCAATCCGTTTCCTGTGACGCGACGGTTCGCATTGAAAGTCGCGCTTCAATTTCCATAAATGGAATCAACGCCGTGCGCGTAGTGCATTTCCCTTTGTGATCCAATCATTCAGGCTGGCAAACTCCTAGAAATCGAAAGATAGAAAAGCTAGCTGCAGTGAAACTGATGGTTAACCCGCATCTTGTCAAGTTAAGTGCAAGACATCATTGACTTTGGGTCGTTAGGATGGTCAGACTGAAGGTGGGGAAGAACTCTGAGACTCGCCATCGCGGCGACGATGCTGACGCGACCCGGGCGCGATCCATTCAGAATTGTCCTCCCTTGTGCTGCCCTGCGTCAACTGCAGACGGATTGCGTTTGGAGTCCGTTTCTGTCGACGCAAGACTGTCCACACCCAAATTCTGCTCCCACCAATCGATGAGACTCATACGAATTGCACGACTGTAGATGAACGACCCCCGTTCCCAACTACTGAAGCAATCGACGTTTTCAAGTGAGCCGGTTCAGCTCTCGGTGACCGAGACAGGAACCGATGCTCCGGTGCACTTCGAGATGGCAAATGCGTTCGCACTGGTCGGCAGGTCGGCGCGTTGTCAGGTCAGGCTCCAACACTCGGACGTCAGCTTTCGTCATGCATATCTCCAGAACTTCGGCGGCCGCATTTTTTGCGTGGATCTGAACAGCCGTTCCGGGACCATTTGGGGTGATCAGCAGCGCCGCTGCGGATGGCTCACCGATCGCGTGGGACCGCAAATCGGGCCGTATCACATCCGTCTGGCCAAGCCGTATATGGGCGTCTCCGTCGAATATCCGGCGAACTTCAATCCGCTCGATGCCGTGGGCGAACCGCGTACCTCTCTCGGGCCGGTTCAACTGGAGTTCCTCCATCGATCTGAAATCGGCAATACCTGGATGATCAATCGCGTATTGACGTTGATTGGCAGCGGCGCCGGATGCAAGATTCGGTTGGAAGACGAGTCGATATCCAAGGTGCATTGCGGGCTGCTGGTGACGCGCGACGGGTTATGGGTCATCGATTTTCTGGGCCGGGGCGGCACACGCGTCGATGGGCAGCCTGTCGACTACCTCCGCTTGGAGCAGGGCCAGATTCTGCAGGTCGGCCAGTTTCGGATGCGAATCCACTATGTGTCGAGCCATGACTTCACCCTCGAGGGTGGGAACAACCGCTCGTCGACAGAGTTTCCTTTGGGCGAAACTTCAGTGCGGGAATTGGTTCCGGAGTCTGAACACGAAGTGGAAATGGTGCCGGAACCGCCGGCCGAAATGTCGCAGGAAGATTTTATCGAGGCCGTCGAACAGACAGGCCTGCTCAGTCGGCAGCAAATCAACATCGTCGCCGAACACGCTCTCGGCGCTGGTCGGACGGTTGACGAGCTGTCAGATTTGCTGATCGAACGTGACCTGTTGACGGCATGGCAGGTGGATCAAGTTAAGGCGGGTCGCACCGAACATTTGATCGTCAGCAATCGCTATCGTCTTTTGGACCGGATCGGTCACGGCAGCATGGGAACCGTCTTTCGGGCATACGATCCACAGCGGGCCTGCGACGTCGCCATCAAGTTTCCCAAGGCCCGCGCGTTTAAGAAGCCGCGGATGCTCGTTCGTTTTCGTCGCGAGGCGATGATCAACGAGAAGATCCAGCACCCCAACATCGTTCGCGCCTACGAGATCGCACTCTCCGGCAATTACATCGTGATGGAATACATGCCGGGGTTGAATCTCAAGCGGCTGCTGCAAGACCGCGGCGCTCAGTCCCCGGGGTTTGCGGTTAATATCGCCGTCCAAATCGGCGATGCGCTGCAGTTCGCCTTTCGCAACGGCGTGATCCACCGCGATGTCAAACCGTCAAACATTCTCGTGTCCGAAGATGGAACCGCCAAATTGCTCGACCTCGGTTTGGCGCGTTTGGATGACGATCCCGATTCGGAAACGGAATGGGACGAAAAACAGACAGCGCAGATGACCCAAGCGGGAATTCAGTTGGGTACGACCCGCTATATGTCTCCTGAACAGGCAGCAGACGGTCATTCCGCCGACATTCGTAGCGACATCTACGGATTGGGATGCACGCTCTACGACCTGTTGGCCGGCCACCCACCGTTCGACGATGAAAATCCGGTCAAAATCTTGATGATGCACGCCCAAGATCCGGTTCCGCCGATTCCCGGTTTGGATGACAGGTTATGGAACGTTCTTGAACGGGCACTTGCCAAAAAACCGACCGACCGATTTCAGACCCCTGCCGACTTCGTGGCGCGGCTACAGGACTGGCAGGAAATACACTCTCAGCGGCAGCAGATTTCGGAACTCCGCGCCGCTCAGGACGCCTGTCGAGGGCGTGTGCTCGACGACATCGGTGATCAACTCAAGTCGATGGATCTTTCGGACAAGAAACGGACTGAGATCCTCGATACTATCTCCGAGACGATTCACAAGCATCTTCATCGCGAGGATGAACAAGGCTAAGCGGAACGGCGTCACTGCAACGGGTCGCGTCGGCAGACGACCGCTAGCCGAATACCTCCTCCAAAGCCGCTCTCATCACGGCGGGATTGGGATCGACGCCCGTCCAAAGGCGGAAGCCGATCACGCCCTGGTTCACGAGCATTCCCAAGCCGTCCAGGACGCGGCAGCCCCGTGCGGACGCGTCACGCACCAATCGTGTCTGCGGTGGATTGGGAATCACGTCGGCGACTACCATGTCTTCGGTGAGCGTATCAACGGCGAGCGGAATTCGCGCATCGACATCGGGAAACAGCCCGATCGAAGTGGCGTTAACCAGCACATCGGTCCCCGCAGGAACCTCATAATCGCCCGTCCAGGCGACAAAATCCGCATCGGCCTGCAATCGTTGCCGTAGCAGCCCGGCGAGTTCCTCTCCCCGCTTGGCCGATCGATTGACGACTGTGATCCGGGCGGCTCCTGCCAAACAGAGCTCAACTGCGATCGCGCGTGCGGCGCCGCCTGCGCCGAGAATCACCACCTGCTTGCCGGCCGGGTCGGTGACCTCGCGGAGCGATTCGACGAATCCTTTGCCGTCAGTGTTCTCTCCGACCAACAGCTCCCGTTGTCGGACGACGCAATTGACGGCGCCCATCAGTTCCGCGGCTTCGCTCAGCGAATCGAGGTGCTCGATGACGGCGACTTTGTGCGGAATCGTCAAATTGAATCCGCGAAATCCCATCGCCCGTGCGCCCGCAACCGCGGCGCCCAAATTCGGCGGCGCGACCTCCAGGGTCAAGTAACGCCACGCCAATCCGGAATCGGCGAACGCGCTTTCAATCATCACCTGGGTGGGGTTCTCCGCCACCGGCTGGCCGAATACGGCCGTGATTTCCTGTTTGAAGGAACGCATGGGCAACCTTTGCAAGACACACGTAGCGGCCGCTAAGCAACGACCTTTTGGAACCGTTCGACCGCCTGCTCGATATTCTCACGGCTGTTGAAGGCGCTTAAGCGAAAATATCCTTCACCCGCGGCGCCGAATCCGCCGCCGGGCGTGCCGACTAGATGTCCCTTGGCGAGCAGTTGGTCGAAGAAGTCCCAACTCCCCGTGCCGCCGGGCGTTTGCAGCCAGACATAGGGAGCGTTCACACCGCCGTAGACGGTAATTCCCGCCGCCTGCAGGCCTTCGCGAATGAGTTTGGCATTGGTGAGATAGAAGGCGATCAGCTCACTAACTTGCTGCTGCCCTTCAGTCGAAAAGACCGCTTCGGCGGCTCGCTGAATCGGATAGGAGACGCCGTTAAATTTCGTGCAATGACGGCGGTTCCAGAGCGGATGAATCGGCTGGTCCTCTCCCGACGCGGTCTTGCCCGTCAATTCGCGGGGGATCACCGTGAAGGCGCAGCGGATTCCGGTGAAGCCGGCGTTCTTGCTGAAGCTGCGAAATTCGATAGCAACGTCGCGCGCCCCCTCAATCTCATAAATTGAATGCGGGATATTCGGGTCGGTAATGTACGCTTCATAAGCAGCGTCATAGAAGATGATCGCGTCGTTTGAGCGCGCGTAATCAATCCACGTTTGAAGCGTCTCGCGAGTCGCCACGGTCCCGGTCGGATTGTTGGGATAGCAGAGGTAAATCAAATCGACCGGTTCCTCAGACGGCTGAGGAACGAAGTCGTTCTCCGCGGTCACCGGCACATACACCAAGCCGGAATACCGTCCACTCGAGTCCGCGCCGCCGGTCCGGCCGGCCATCACATTCGTGTCGACATAAACCGGATACACCGGATCCATCACGGCGACCTTGTTGTCTGCGCCGAAGATGTCGAGGATATTCCCCGAGTCACATTTCGACCCGTCGGAAACGAAAACTTCGTCGGCCGAGACGTCAACGCCGCGCGACCGGTAGGCGTGTTCGACGATGGCGTCGCGCAGAAATTCATATCCCTGCTCCGGTCCATAGCCGCGAAACGTCTCGCGGACGGCCATTTCGTCGACCGCTTTGTGCAGAGCGGCGATGCATGCGGGGGGGAGCGGTTCCGTCACGTCACCGATACCGAGCCGAATCACGTCGGCGCTGGGATTGTCGGCGGTAAACGCGGAGACGCGGCGACCGATCTCGGGAAAGAGATAGCCGGCCGCCAGCTTGGAGAAATTGTCGTTGATCAGGGCCATGAGTGCGAATCGTTTTCAGTTGTGGTCAGTGAGTAAGTTGGTAAATCAATCCGGATGTGCTCGATGGCCGTTTCGGCTCTGTCGGGGTTGGGCTCGAGTCGCGCCCTTCCACGCAGCGTTTCAGTCAATCGATTAAATGGTTCAGTTCCTCAACGTGTTGGGAATAGCGCATCAGGTCATCGTGCAAGTCGGCGACGTCGTCGTAGTTCAACCGTCGCGCCAAAGTTTCGAATTCCTCGCTGTCAGTGGAGGGAACGGTCAAGTCGCGAGCATCACCGCGGACCATCCGCAGGGCGTCAATCACACGGCGGAAAAAGACGTACGCCTTGCGGAGCTGCAGGCGCGTCAGTTCCGATAGAATACCGACCTGTTGCAGAGCTTTCAAAGCCGCGCGGGTGTTCGTCGCCCGCAAAGCGGGGTGGTCGCCTGCATGAGTAATCTGCAGGCCCTGCACCAGATACTCAATGTCGACCAGTCCGCCGGGCGAGAGTTTGGCGTTGAAGGTGCCCGGTTGCACCAGCTCGCGCAACTGCCGTTGCCGCATGGCCCGCATGGCGGTTGCGTCGAAAGCTTCGCCGGTGTAAATACACCGGTCGCGGAGTTCGACGACGCGCGGTCCGAAGTCCGCGTCACCGCAAATCGGCCGCAGCTTGACGAGTGCTTGCCGTTCGTACGGCCAAGCTGCGCCACCCGACGCAAAGTACTGCTCAAAGGCGTCCCACGAGACCGCCAAATCTCCCGCTTTGCCGTAGGGACGCAGACGCAGGTCAATCTCGAAAATCCCCTTGCGGCGGGCGGCAATCGTCCGCGGAATCCGCTCAACCAGCTTGCGGTAGAATTCGTTGTTGGAAATCACGTCCGGACCGGTGGTTTTTCCAGGTCCGGCGTATACGAACATCAGCTCTACATCGGACGCGTAGCCCATCTCGCGACCACCGCACTTGCCTAGCGCACAGACAGCCATTGTACAAGGCTGACCGTCGGCAAGCTGTGGTTGGCCAAACCGGCCAAGCAGCCGCGTCAGCACCAGTTCATAAGCCGCTTCGACGATCACTTCGGCGACATCGGTCAGCTCAGATGCGAACTGGCCAAATTCCGTCACGTGCCCCAAGATATGCCGCATGTCGACGCGGAACATCTCGCGATCCTTGAACAAGTTCAGCCGAGCGACCTTTTCCTCCTGCTCATCGGTCTCCGCGAGTTCCCGCGACAGTTCTTGCTGCATCTGCTCCTTGTTCTTGGCTGATTCCAAGCTGTCGACGTCGCTGACAACGGGAAACAGATTCTCGTGCTGCATGCGCAGGAAGTCCGCCCACAAGAAGTCGCTCACACCCAGCAGCCGGGCGAGGGCGTCGAGCACTTTCGATTGCGAAAGCGTGGCAATCTCGTCCGGCCAATCGGGCCGGCTGAACATCTGTTCGAGGAATTGCCGAAAGTGCAGCAGCGCAGACTCCGGATTGGGGGCATTGGGCAACAACTGCGAAAACCATTTGGTCAGCACCGTTGCCGCCCGGAGTTCCCGTTGACGCGCGGGATCTGTGATCTTGCGGTCGTGATCGTCCGTAATATAGAGCGTGTCCAAGACGCGATTCTTCGAAGACTGCACCACGACGCGGCCGAGATAGATGCTGTTGAGCGCAAGCGAATTGGTCAATTCGTACAAGAAGCCAATCGTGTCCGGCGCATCAATGTGCAGCACTGTGTATTGGTCGGAAGCATCGTTGTCGATTTCGATATTGATCGAATACAGCGTCGTTGAGACTTCGCTCAACTGTCCGAGTGCCAAGGCGACGCGCCGGGCCAGCTCTCCTTGAGCCTCAAGCGGCTGGCCGTCTTGCACTTTCGCCGTCAGTTCCGCCAGTTCCGACTCGTAGCTTTGCCACAGTTCCTTGTGAACGGAGCCTGCTTCGGGACGGACGCGGAGCGCCGCCACCATTTGCCGGTCGGCCCGCTCGTCGTCGACGCTTGAGCCGTGGCTGATGACGTTTCCTTCTTCAATGTGAAATCCATGGACGAACAGCAACCCGCAGACTAACGACAGCTGGCCGGTGTGGTCCGCGCAGACGATCGTGACTTTCCAGTGTCCATCCTCGTCCTCGTGTGCCTCGACATCGACGGGGTGATCCGGCCCCAGCCGAGCGGCCATTTGACGGTGCTGATCGATTTCCTCGTCGGTAAATAGCTCCGCGATATTCGCTTCCGGGATCCGAAACGCCGGCGCGGTCGGCGGAGGCAGAAACGACTCGCGACTCTTAAGTGTTTCGCCATCGGACTCAAAATGCCGCCGATACACATTGCGGATTTGTTCCGAGTGCTTGTGATAGTGTGCCAGAAAGTGGGGAACGTCCTGAAAATCCAAGCGGCGCGCCAAGTAATTCAGTTCCGCTTCGTCTTTGGGAAGGGAATGCGCCTGTTTGTAGTTCGTCAATTGCACCGAATGTTCAACGGTCCGCAGGAAAACGTAGCCGTCGGTCAGTACGCGGTACTCCTGTGCGTCGAGCAGCCCGAAGTCCGCCAGCCGCACCAACGCCTCGAGCGTGTTGAATGTTCGCACCTGCGGGTGTTTGCCGCCGTAGGCCAATTGCAGATATTGGGCCACGAATTCGACGTCTCGGATCGAACCGGCGCCGAGTTTGACTTCGCCGAAGTGGCGGCCCTTTTGCTTCAGGTCCGCCTCAATCTGTTGCTTCATCCGATGCACGCCGGTCCGGACCTCTTCTTCGGAGGCCACAAAGATCAGCGGCTCGGCCGACTGAAGAAACTGATTTCCCATTTCCATATTGCCGGCAATGATTCGCCCTTTGAGTAGCGCCTGCTTTTCCCACAGCATCGCATTGCGCTGGAGGTAGTCGAGATAGCCGTCGACCTTGGTGACTAATTCGCCCGATCGTCCCCATGGACGCAGCCGCATGTCGACTCGATAGAGAAATCCCTCTTGTGTTGCCTGGTTGACGGCGCGAATCAGATTCTGCCCCAGCCGCCGATAGGACCCCGCGTCGCCGGTGGTCAGAAAAATCAGATCAATGTCGGAGCTGTAATTCAATTCCTCGCCGCCCAGCTTGCCCATCGCCACGACGGCGAAATCGCCGGGATCGACGTCAGCCTGTTTGGCGGCGATCTTCAAACAGGACTGCACCAGCGCGTCGGCCAACAGCGACAACTGCACCGTGACCGATTTGAAGTCGACCAGGCCGAACAGGTCACACGCGCCGATGCGCAACAGCTCCCAGCGTTGATAGCGCCGCAGGCCATCCAGGATGGCCGCGTCGACGTCGATTCCTTCGATGGCCGTTTGTGCGGCAGCGAAAAATTCCTCGCGGCTCTTCAGTTCTCCCAGATGCCGATGCTGGACCAGCGGTGCCAGATAGCCCGGATTCTTGCGGAGGATTTCAGAGAGGAACTCGCTACTCATGAACAGAGCGACGAGCATTTCCACCGCGCGGGGAGAGTCTCCCAGGAATTGGATCATCTCCAGCCGGTCGGGAGCGCTCTGCAGAAAGTGCTCAAACTTGACCAGGACCCCGTCTGGGTCGGCGATGTCCGCCAAAGTGATAAGCAGAGTCGGCAGGCAACGGCAAATCTCTTTGCGGCAATCGTCCGGCTCGGCGACATGCTGCAAACGATTAAAAGCGGCGCCCGGATCAGCGAAACCGACAGGTTCCATGAGCTGCGCCGCCTTGCCGGCATTCAGCGTCCCCCGCTCAAACAATTCGGTGAAGTTTTGGTACATGCCAATCCTGAGCGGCGCGGTTATAGGACTTCCAACGTCGGCATCGTAGAACTGCTGAGGGAGTTCTTCGCGATCTCGATCGCCACTCGCTGGCAAATCTTGATCAAGTGCGGCCGGGGCGCGCTCTGCTCATCAAACAAGGCCTGCAACCTTCCGGCGTCGCTCTCGATACGGATCTGCGGGTCGATCGGCAATTCTCCTAAGAACGGCACGCCGTGTTTTTCCGCGGCCTGTTGTGCTCCGCCGCTGCCGAAAACCTCGCCTGACATGTTCTCCACAAAACCCAACACCGGGATCTTGACGGTATCGAACATCTTCAGCGCCCTGATCGCATCCAGCAGTGCAACTTGTTGCGGCGTGCAAACAACGACGGCACCGGCCAATCCCAGCATCTGCGACAGAGACAAAGTCACATCGCCGGTCCCGGGGGGAAGGTCAATGATCATGTAGTCGAGTTCGCCCCAATCGGTCAATTGCAGAAACTGTTGCAACGTGCGATGCAGCATGGGGCCGCGCCAAATGATCGGCTTGTCGTCCGGAACGTGGTATCCCATCGACATCGTTTTCAGGCCGTTGACGTCGATGGCTTCCATCCTCGGGATGGTTTCGCCGCTCGGAGCCTTGATCTCTTCAACGGCAGGAGGTTCATTGCGCTGGACACCCAGCATGTGCGGAATACTCGGACCGTAAACATCGGCGTCCATCAGCCCGACTTTGGCGCCCAGCGTGTGCAGACCGTAAGCAAGTGCGGCCGCCACCGTGCTCTTACCGACCCCCCCCTTGCCACTGCCGACGGCGACTACATTCTTACAGCGTAGTCCGATCGATCCCCCCGACTCTTTGCCGCGGACCTTCCAAGAAACGTCGACGGCCACGTTGCCGACATTCGGGAATTGCGAATGAAGCGTTTTCTGAACGAGCGGCGCGATCCGCTCCTGATCGGGGTAAGCGGGCGTGGGCAATTCGATTGCGACTCGGACTTCGCCGGCACCGGATAGCTCGACGTTGTCGATCATCCGCGCTTCGTCCCAACTGCGACCCAACTCGGGGTCGGTGACCGCCCCGAGGCACGCTCGGACGGACTCGACAGTCATTTGATTCTCTGACATCATTCCCACTTCTGCTTGAGTTTGTATCGATCAGGCGATTCGCGGTACAAAGTTGATCAGTTTTCGGTTGCAGGCATTGTTCGTGACAGTATTCGACGGCAAAGTCCGGCCAGCTCATCTCCGCGGATCGACTCCGGAACGTAGTGGTCCACACCGAGCTCCCGCGCCGCCCATTCCAAACCGTTGATGTGGTTCGAGCCGATCAGCATCGTACTGAATGGCTGCGGCGAATTGCGGAGACCAAGCACGGACCTGAGACATTCACTCACCCCGGCATGCGAATCCATTACGAACAGACTGCCGGGCACTTCACCAATCATGCGAACCGCTCGTTCTAGCGAGCCCGTGCCCCGGATCTTCGTGGCGCCGTGAAGGAATTGACGCTGTAATTCCGGTCCCCAATAGGGGTTCCGTTCATAGACTATCAAAGGTGGGGCACGCATCGCGCAGTTCAATGTTGGCTGGACCGGCAGCATCGCTTCCCGATTGTAAACGTGAGCATGCCGGGTGACAACGATTGCCGATCCTGTGGCGGCGTTCATGTTAATCGTGCAACGGCTTCGATGTCTGAGTCTGCAATCAGCCCTTCTCCTCGCCCGGCCTGGGATTAACACAAAATTAACATTAAATTCATAATCTATTCACCGCTTTGCCCGTGTGAAATTGCGCTGTTTGACGTCCTGTATACCGACAATCCCTGCTGAAACTGAGACGGAACCGCTGATGAGTTTTGAAGTCCTCCTCGCGTCGGCAACAAGCGTTGCAGAAGCGTCGACCGCTGAATCACCCGCGCTCGATTTGGAAATCGTCGCCAAAATGGTGTTCGGGCTGATCGGCGGCCTGGGATTATTCTTGCTGGGCATGAAGAACATGTCCGAAGGCATGCAGGCGGTCGCCGGAACCGGACTGAGACGGATGATCAGTGCGGTGACCAACAATCGCTATTTGGCGACCACGGTCGGCGTCGTCGTCACCTGCCTGGTGCAGTCCAGTTCCGTCACCACGGTAATGGTCGTGGGGTTTGTCAATTCCGGCCTGATGACCCTCGCTCAAGCCATCGGCGTCATTATGGGCGCGAATATCGGCACGACCATTACCGGCTGGATTCTGGTGCTCAAAATCGGCAAGTATGGACTGCCGACGCTGGGCATCGCAGCTGTCTTTTATCTCTTCAGCAAAGGGGACCGCATCCGCTATCTGGCGATGGCCATAATGGGTGTCGGCATGGTCTTCTTTGGTCTGGAGCTGATGAAGGAGTCCTGTGGTGAGATTAAGAAACTGCCGCAGTTTGTAGAAGCATTTCATTCAGTCACTGCCGACAGCTATCTCGGCGTCGCGCAATGCCTGTTGGTGGGATGCGTGCTAACCGTGCTGGTGCAATCGTCGTCAGCGACGTTGGGAATCACGATCGCCGCCGCCACGCAGGGACTGATCAGCTACGAGACCGCCGCGGCGCTGGTGCTGGGCGAAAATATCGGGACGACGATCACCGCACTGTTGGCATCGATCGGGGCGACCACCAATGCGCGGCGGGCGGCCTATTTTCATGTGTTGTTCAACATGATCGGCGTGTTGTGGATATCCTCGATCTTCTTTCAATACATTAAGTTCATCCCCTGGCTGATGTTTACCGGAATGCCGCAATTGACGGCATTCGTCACCGGTAAAGAATTCTCACCTCCGGCCGAAGCGATCCCGAACATCACGCTCGCGATCGCAGCGACGCACTCGGTGTTTAATATCGCCAACACGACGGTGTTCCTGCCGTTCAGTTCGCGGTTCGCCAAACTGATGCAGCGAATTGTGCCGGACAAGCAGCAAAGAGAAACTCCCCATCTAACGAGTCTCGACGTTCGCATGCTCGACACGCCCACCATCGGCATCGAACAGTCGCGTTTGGAAATCATTCGTATGGCCGAGGGCTGCGAGGAGATGATGCGTTGGCTGAAGGAATTGCGGGGCCAGGACGAGCCGGATGATTATCTCGTCGGCCGGTTATTTCGCCGCGAGGAGGTCTTGGATTCCATCCAAGACGAGATCGTGGTGTTCATGACAAACTTGCTCTCCGCCAACGTCCCCCATGAAATTATCGAGGAGGGCCGACAGCAATTGCGGATGGCAGACGAATTGGAGTCGATCAGCGACTACATCCGCAGCATTTTGAAATTCCATCTCAAGCTCCGCAAGCAGGGACACCGCTTCGACGAGCAGCATTGCGCCGATTTGAATCAACTGCACGACGAAATCGACGTTTATTTCCGGCAATTGATCGACGGGCTGAAAGAGCGGAAGATGGACATGTTGGACGAGTCGCGGTCTCAGGCGTCGGAAATCAAACAGCACGCCAAGAAACTGCGGAAAAAGCACCTGGAGTGGCTGTCGCACCAAAAGGTCGAGCCGTTCGTCAACGTGGCTTATACGTCGACGCTCAATTCCTACGTCCGCGTCCGCGATCACGCGTTGAATCTTGCCGAGGCGCTGGCGGGAGAGAAGTGAGCGATCGACGCAACGTGAGATCGTGCGAGCAGAACCAATCCCCCCGGGTGGCCCCGATTGCTTGCGCAATCGCGGCCACCCGCGGAACATGAACGTCGTGAAGTTGATCTATATCCGGCGTGTTGAGCGATTTAGAATTCCAAGTATTGAAACGCGGAACCTCGCTCAACGGTAATCACTGGCCGCTCCGATGACGTTCAAATTCTCCCTTTTGCGAACGCTAACAGCATTTGCGGTCGGCATCGTCGTTTACCTGATGCTAACCAAACTCGGTTCGATCTGGTTAGAGTATACCCACACAGATTCCCATCGAGTCATTCCATTCAGCTTCGGTACGACCGGTTACGCGCTGTTTGGCGGTATTTCGAACGCGTTTATTGTGTTGATCGTGAGAAAGCAAGACATTCGCCGTGCCATCCGTACTTATGTCGCGTGTGGATGCGGCATCGTTTTCGGTGCAGCGTTGAGTTTGCTGTTCGTGCCGGCCGTCTATCCCCCGGGTCGCCCAGGCGACGAAATATTCTATCCGACAATGGGGATCGTATTTGGAATTTCATTGGCTGTGATTTACATCGCATGTAAGGGCGCAGTAGTGTCGGCATAGCAATCGGTGAACTCCCCCGGAAATTCGTTCGCTTATGTGACAGAACCCGTGATCAGAAATGCAGCTACCTCATTGATTGGCAAGGGAATAACCGATGAGCCCACAACTGATCTACACCCTCACTGAGCTGGATTCCTCACAAGTCGCCACCGCCGGCGGCAAAGGATCGTCGTTAGGGGAACTCACCCGCGCCGGGGCGCCGGTTCCGCCGGGGTTTGTCGTCTCCGCTCAAGCATTCACCGACGCGATTCACAGCGGCGATCACACCGAATACCTCAACGATGTCTTGCGGCGGCTTGATGCCGAGCAACTCACTGCGGAAGACGCGGCGGCGGAGATCGCTGATCATCTACAAGCCGTCCGCGTTCCGGATGACGTTGCGGCTGCGATTGAGTCGGGACTAACGGTACTCGGTGCGTCGGGCGTTTCGGTCCGCTCGAGCGCGACGTGCGAGGACAGCGGCTCCAGCGCATGGGCGGGGCAGTTGGAAACCTATTTGGACGTCCCGCCGGAACATGTCGTCGGCCGCGTCCGCGATTGCTGGATGTCGATGTTCAGCCCCTCCGCACTGGCCTACGGCGCAGCGCATGGCTACGGGGCAGGGGAGTTCGGTGTTGCGGTCGTCGTGCAGCAAATGGTGGCCAGCGACGTCTCCGGGATCGGGTTTTCCGTCCATCCGGTTACGCAGGAGCCGAAGATCATGCTCATCGAAGCCTGTCTGGGACTGGGGGAGGCGATCGTCTCAGGGCGGATCAATCCCGATCAGTACGTCGTCGAACGGGGAACCGACGAAATCCTGGAACGCGTCGTCGGATTACAACGTGAAGCGCTATTCGTCGACTCGGAGGAAGATCCCGCGGTTTGGCGCGAGCTGGGTGAGCAGGGTCAGCAGCGCAAGATCGACGACAAACAGGTGATCGAGTACGCCAATCTACTGACACGAATCCACGACCATTACGGACACCCGGTCGATACCGAATGGGCGATTGAGAACGGCCGGTTCCAGGTGCTGCAGGCCCGACCGATTACCACATTGGCTGCCGAATACCAGGAGCCGATTATCGATGTCGGCCTGGGTTGGCAGCAGCTGGTACGCCGCCCGATGCCGCTGGTCGATGTTTCTATCGCCTCGCATTGGAATGACACTCAACACGCAGAGAAAAGCTTAGGGCTGCACGCCGATCAGGAAATGGCCATACAAGATGACACCGGACTTGCCAACTTGTTTTTTCCGCAGCAGGAGTGTGATGTTCTTTTCAACCGCGTGCTCAATCAGTTACAAGACGATCGTCCGCGAGTCGTCGAAATTCTGGAAACCGGCCGGCGACTCTATCGTGACATCGAATCCCGCATCGACCGCGGGCCGGACCAGTTCAAAGACTTGGATGAAGCGGTCGACTTTTTCGCCGACGTCGCCCAGCACACGACCGCCTATCCATTCTGGGTGCTGTCAATTATGCAGAACCATCAGATCGACGACCAAGAAATCCGCGGCCTGGCGGAGGAATTGCGTTCCAACTCGGTCTATCCCGCAATCGAACGGAAAATCATCAATCCAATCGTCGCGAAGTTGGCGGAGCAGATGGGATTCTCAGCGCCGGACGAGGCGATTCACGTCACAACGTGGAGTGAACTGCGACGCGGAGTTCTCGATCGTGACTTGTTGGAGTCGCGGTTAGAGGCGGTTCGCAACGGTGCTCGGTTTGTGTTCACCACAATCGACGGCGTCGATCAAGTACACTTTGTCGAACAAACGGAGTACTTGATGATGCGGATCGCGCGGCAGCGGCAAGTGGTCTCCGAATCCAATGAGAATCAGTTGGCGGGCAGCGCCGCCTGGCCGGGCGTTTACCGGGGTCGTGCCCGCGTCTTGCTCAGCCCCGATACCGTGGGTCAAACGTTCGAAGACGGCGAGGTGCTGGTCTCGATTCAATCCAGCCCGGCGCTGATGCCGTTTTTGCGCCGCTGCGGCGCGATCGTCACCGATGAGGGTGGCATCGCCTGCCACGCGGCGATCATCGCCCGCGAACTGCGCAAGCCGACGTTGATCGGCACGCAGAAGGCAACCACGTTGATTCAGACCGGGGATTTGGTTGAGGTGGATACGTATGCCGGGGTGGTGCGGGTTTTGGAGCGCGGATAATTCCCGAACTGCTGACAGCAGCATCAACCGGATGAATTGAGGATCTCGACAATGATCGGACTGATCGCTCTGCTCGTGATCGCATTGCCTGTCGCATGGCTGGTTTCGGAGTTCAAAGGCTCGCAATCCGTTCGAAGAGTCCTGGGGATTCTCGCCTTGCTGTCGAGCTTCGGAGTTGCCTGGTTGGCGGGATCGCTCTCCCGATTCAATTACAACGCGTGGTATGGGACAGCAACAGACGAACTCATAGGCACAATCATTGAGGAGCTTGACGCCGGACACGTGGATACCGTCAAACGTGAACTGAAAGTCCTGCAAGAGGAATATCATCCGACGTACGAAAACCGAGCAGGGTATGATGAATTGGTCGAGCAGTTCGTGGAACGTGTGCAGCACTCGCGCTAGTGGTGGAATTAATCGCTGTCCATGACGGATGCGTCGCTCGTGGTCGTCGGATGTTCACCCCTCATAGCGCGATAGGATTAGGGATGACGAAACGACAGATCCAGAACGATCCGCAGAATCGGACTCGCGTGCACGGAATCTTCCCGACATTAGGCAGGTCGATCCACTTGCGACGACTGACGTTGCGGCACCCGGTTTGACTCCGCCCAACCGTGAGATACGCTTGCCGAACGAGCGCGGAATGCGCGCGCCGTTGGATCGCGCGCGTGTAGAACCGCGAGGGCCGACACAGAGAGCACCTCCCCCATGACCGAAGCCACGATTGAAACGGCCGCGTCCCCCGCCGCCGGACATCAGCACCTGACCGATTCCTCGCAAGTCTTGCTGGGCCTCCTGACGCTGGCGGACCGCTGCGTGCCGCACCCACGCGCCACCGACGACACCGGCGACGTGATTTCCCGCCCGGCGCTGACCAGCCTGCTCTCCGCCTTGCATTACCGTGACGTGGCCACCGTGGAACACGCCCGCCGCGTCGCGCTGCTGTCGCTGGGAATGGCGACGCAACTCGGCTGGGAAGAACGCGAGCTCAAAGTTCTGGAAGTTGCCGCGCTGCTGCACGATATCGGAAAAATCGGCGTGCCGGACAGTATTCTGTTCAAACCGAGCGCGCTGAGTCCCGACGAAGCGGAATTGATGTCGCTGCACTATCACATCGCCACCGACGTACTGCAGGCGTATCGCGTCGACCCTGAAGTGCTGGAGATCGTCCGCCAATGTCACGAGCACTATGACCGCGTCGGATATGATTCGCAGCGAATCGGCAGCGACGTGCACATGGGCGCCCGGATTCTAGCCGTCGCGGATGCCTACGACTCTTTGGCAACCGAGCAAGTCTATCGTAAGGCGAAGCCGCATGACGAGATCATGCAGATATTAATGTTGGGCGCGGGAACACAGTTTGACGGTAACATCATCTGTTCGCTCGCTCGCTGGGTCGAGGAAGGCCGACTTTCCACCGGAATGCACCTTAATGGTCAAGGCCTGTTGCCGGCCGAGATCTCCGAACGGGAGTTTCGCGGCGACGCCGACAACGCCAGCGCGTTGTGCCACATATTTGCGTACCTGCACTTGCTGGAGAACCTCTATGACGGGTTCTACCTGATTAATGCCGAGCACCGCTTCGCTGTCTGGAACCGTGGCGCAGAAAACCTGCTGGGCCATCGTCCCTATCACATGCTCAACATCGTCTGGTCGAACAAGACGATGGGCTACTGCAACGAAAAGCACAAACTACTGCCGGATAAGAAGTGCCCGCTGTTTCAGGCGATCGGCGAACTCAAACCGCTGACCACCACGCTGCCAGTCCAACACGTGAGCGGAAACATTGTTGAGATTGAAGTTCAAACGGTTCCGCTCATCGACGAAACCGGCAAGCTTCAAGGTGTGGCAGAGATCTTCCGCGATACGGCGCGACAAGGCAGCAAACCCAAAGAATACCGGGAACTCAAAGAGGCGGCGAGCCGTGATTCGCTTACCGGCACTGCTAACCGGGGTGAAATGGAACGCCAGTTGGAGCAGACGTTATCTGATGTCAGCAGCTCGGACTCGGCGGAGCCGGTGTGCGTGATCTTCGTGGATGCCGATCATTTCAAGAGCATCAACGACGATTTCGGCCACACGGTCGGTGACGATGTGCTCGTCGAGATTGCCAAGCTTCTGCAAAATGAAACATATTCCGGCGAGCTCGTCGCGCGCTACGGCGGCGAAGAATTCGTCGTGATTTGTCCGGGCACGGATCTGAATCAAGGTTACAAGCGCGCGGAACGGCTTCGCATTGCCGTGAGCAAACTTAAGATTCCGGACCTCAAAGGGCGAAAATTGACAGTTTCATTGGGCGTTGCAGCCAACGAGCCGGATGACAAAGTCGCCGATCTCCTGAGCCGTGCCGACAAAGCACTGTACGAAGCGAAAGGTGCCGGCCGGAATGCCACGCGAGTCTTTGCGAACGAAGAAGTCGACATTCAAGCCCGCATTGAAGACGTTCAGCAAGAAGTTGCCCAAACGGAAGCGTTCGTCTATCGCGGGAGTTTCCAGGCGGTCGTTGCCAACGACATGCTGGTTTACAAGCTAGCCGGCTTTGTCGACGACCACCAAGCCAAGCTGATGGAAGTCACCCCCGAGCGGGTCGTCATGCGGCTGGGCAATCGCGGCGTCATTCCTTCATGGGGCAACCACGACGGCCGGCGACCGGTGACCGTAGAAGTCGTGATCGGCGACGAGGAAGTCCCCGAGCCGGGCAAGAAGCGGGCACGAGCCAAGCGGGTCGAAATTCACGTGACAATTCGCCCGGTCGGCTGGATCCGCAAAAGCGACGTCTTCCAAAACCGGGCCTCGAATGTGATGAAAGACCTCAAGAGCTTCTTCATTGCCGACATGGAGTTGACGCCTTAGCTCTGCGGCATTCCGCTGCCGAATTGCAGTTCCAGCAGCAGCGGCTTGACCTGCGTCATCGCGATCGCATCGCGTTCGATCGAAGTTGACGAGCAAATGAAGACGGGGCTCTCCGCATTCTCGCGGCCGGGGGTCGGCAGTCGGCCATGCGTCCCGCGAACGATGCTCGCATCCAACCCGACGACGTCCATGTAGTAGCGGAAGCCGAGCTTTTTCCGCAGCAAGCGGCTCGCAATCCGCAGCTTGGGGGAAACAATCTTCGGATCAATGAACAATTCGACCGGATCGTAGCCCGGCTTGCGATGAATATCGACCGTCCGCGCGTAATCAGGCGCGAATTCGTCGTCCAGCCAAAAGTAATATGTAAACCAAGCGGCGGGTGCGGCGACGGCGACTAACTCGCCGCTACGTGCGTTGTCGATTTCAAATTCAGCTTGCTCTTCACGGTCGAGCACCATCTCGATGCCGTCGGTGGTGCGCAGCAGGGACTTGATGGCGGAGAGATCCTCAGGCCGTTCGACATAGACGTGCGCGACCTGATGGTCTGCAACGGCAAACGCGCGCGACGCGCCGTAATCCAGTGTTTCCCAGCCCAACGGTTCGCGGCGGACCTGCAAAAATCCGGCTTCACGAAGCACGCGGTTGATGTGCACCGGCTGCCGTGCCGCAGTGATGCCGTATTCCGAGAGCAGAACGACGTCGGCGCCGCGCGCCCGCGCTGCGTCAATCAACTTGCCAGCTTCGGCGTCCACCAATTGCAAGTCGGCATCGATCTCAGAGTTCTCGGGGCCCACGCGCTGCAGGTTGTAATCCAGGTGCGGCAGATAGACCAGCGTCAACGACGGATTGGAATCCGTCATGACCTCGACGCTGGCGTCGGCGATCCAGCGTGAGCTGGTAATGTCGGCGCCCGCACCCCAAAACCGCAGCAAGGGAAACGTGCCCAGCTTCTCCTGCAACTCGTCGCGCAACTCCGGCGGCTGACTGTACGAATCGAAGATCTTGCGCCCGTCCGCCGGATAACTTGGCCGCGGCGTCATTGACCAATTGACGGCGGCGTACATGTTGAACCACCAAAACATTTTGGCGGTCGTATGGCTGGAATCGAGACGGCGGGCGGTCTCATACAGCCACTCGCCGTGGACCAAGCGATTGGATTGCCGCCACAACCAGACTTCGGACAAATCGCGAAAGTACCAGCCGTTGGCTACGATCCCATGGTCGCGGGGCATCAATCCGGTGAGTAGCGTCGCTTGGGCGGAGCAGGTGACCGCGGGCAGCACTGTGCCCATCGTCCGGGCGAATCCTTCTTCTGCCAGCGCGGTGATCCGAGGCGTCCGCGGTCCCAGGTGATCGAGCGTCAATCCGACGACGTTGATGACCACCAGCGGTTTGGTCATGAATAAACCTCAACACCAATCCAGCTTGTAAGGAGTTTGACTGTGGCTTTCAGGCGAGTGTACGAATTCGAATCTCGTGTGCCGGAAGACATTTCGACGCGGATCAAAAATTGAAAAAGCCCATGCCGCGGTGCGGAATGGGCTTTGAGGTGACGTGCACGATCAGTCGCGGCCGATGAAGTCCGGCGCGGTAGTCTCCAAGTCCAACTCTTGAAGATCAGTCTACCGCGATCCGTCTTGCATCGCAGGCCTTAGACCATGTCTTTCAACCCCTTGAGGGGGAGGATTTTCACGACGTTTCGCGCTGGTTTGGCCTTAAAAATGGTCGGTTCTTTCGTGAACGGATTGATGCCTTCACGCTCCGGTGTCGCCGGCTTGCGGACGACTTTGACCTTCATCAGCCCGGGAACGTTAAAGACGCCGGGACCACGTTTACCCAAGTTCTTGCCGATGAGGCTGCCAAGTTCATCCAACACGCTGGACACATCCTTCTTGGACAAGCCCGTCGCATCGGCGAGTGAGTTCAAGATCTCGGTTTTGGTCATCGGCTTTTGGTTTGCAGCTTTTTTCGCCATGTTTGCTCCTATTCCATCGGGGTCAAGCGGACATCGCAACACTGGTATTGTCGTTATCCGGTCTTGATGTTGCGGGAATGATCCTCCCTTGTCATTCCAGGGCCGAGAATCGATCGTACGCCCACATTATCAAGCGTCGTTGGTTTAGTAGTTAAGTCTCGAATCAGCGGATTGTCAATGTTCACAAGCCCCCTTTTTTTCGTTTTTGCCGCAGAAAACAGGGAAATATCAGCATTTTTTCAGAGGGAGACTGGACGGACCAATGCAGAATCAACTTCCTACTGGCCGCCAATCGGATCGTTCAAATCGTTTGAGTCAGCAAGCGGCCAACCGTTTGGGGTTAGTTCGTTCGCTTGAGGTCGGCCGATTCAATCGACGGGCACCAATAGCGCTCAATGTGTTCGACCGCCAATTCGGTGCCGCGCGTGTGACTGACATAGGGAGGCGTGCGCGGATCGTACAGCGCGTCCGTCATGTCACGAGCCAGCACCACGTTGCGGCCCAAGTAGACCATTTGCCGAATTCCAAACGATCGGCCCATCACACAGAAATGTGTGTGTACGCCCATCAAGACGACGTTCTTAAGACCTTCTTGTTCCATGAAATTATAGACTTCTTGCCCGTTGTCGCTGATTCCGTCAAAGCCGACAATTCTAATGGCCGGGTGCTGTTTGCGGCTCGTATTCTTGTCGTAAACGAACACGGGATCGTCGCAGACGTCGGCCACATTTGTGGAATACGGAATCGGGTAGGGCGCCTCATGGTCCGGGTCGGCGTAACACCAGCCCCGAATCGGCACGGCAGAACGTGCCGGCTTCGCCTCTTTCATACGGCGGCGGTGCGGCGTCTCCTCGTAGTGTTTCATTCCGCTACTGGGGGCATGAATGATCATCGCCCCCTGGCTTCTGGCGGCTGTGAGCACTTCGTTCATCCGCGGCGCCATCTCCGCCACGCGGTGCTCTGCCATGCGGCACGTATGTTCCGCCCACATGTCGCACACGATGATGACTGTCTCGCAAGCCTTCCATTTCTCCTCTTGCTCAACGAGCCGGAAACGGCCGCTGCCCGGTTCCGTTTCCTTGCGGCGCCGCGTGTGCAAAGTGAAATGGCCGTCCACAAGCGTTCGTCCCGAACGGGTGGTCCGTGCCGTCTCGTCCCCCGCAGCAGCCTCGACAGAAATGAGGCCGGCCGCGGCAAGCATAGCCGAAGAACGCGTCAAGAATTGTCGGCGACTCTGCACGCAGCACCTCGTCATCTTAAGGAAAATGCATCGACGTGATCTGGAATTCGGAGAACTCCGACGAACGTCATGGTGTCAAGACAGACCAACGGGTAGGATGGCAACTTATTGTTAGGCTTTGTCGGAAAACTGCGAATTGACGATGGGTGCCTGGGGTCGAGCGAAGCGAGCCCCCAGTTTCTGAACCTGGGGGCGGACTAACGTCCGACCCCAGCCACCCTGCAGCATCGTTTCGACAATTCCTAGTGTATCCGAGTCGTGCCTTGATACAACAAACTGGACCATTGGAGATTCATCCGTGATTGTGGCCGCCGGTCTGAGCCCTGCGTGGCAGCAGATCGTCTTGCTGGAACAGCTTCATCCGGGAGAGGTAAACCGTGCCCGGCAGGTGCAGTGGTGCGCATCAGGAAAGGTCATCAACGTCGGCCTCGCACTGGGTTGCCTCGGCGCCGAATCAACGACGATCGCGCTGGTCGGCGGTGTTTCCGGCACATCGATCGCCGACGAATTTGCTCAGCGAACCCTAACGGCCCAATGGGTACGGAGTGCCGCTCCGACGCGCGTCTGCACGACCATATTGGAAACGGAAACCGGGATTGCAACGGAGTTGGTCGAAAACTCCGCGCCGGCGACTGAACAGGAATTGAATGAGTTTGCCCATCAATTTGCGGCCGTCGCCAAAAACGCGCAAACTGTTGTACTGGCCGGCTCGCTCCCGGCCGGTAGTCCCGAGTCGTACTACAAGAGTTTGATGGCAAATCTCGATTGCCAAGTGATCATTGACGGACGGGGGGCGGAATTACGCGCCGCACTCGAAGCGAAGCCGCTCCTGGTCAAACCGAATCGGCAGGAGCTCGCCCGGACCATCGGACGCGAAATCTCCACCGACGAGGAATTGGTGACCGCGATGCGCGAACTCAACCGGCACGGCGCGCAGTGGGTACTCGTCACGCAAGGCGCCGCCGCCGTTTGGCTCTCTTCTCGGCAGGACTGTTATCGATTTCTGCCGCCGCGGATCACTCCCGTCAATCCGATCGGATCAGGCGACTCGCTCGCCGCGGGAATCGCTTGGGCGCTCGCGTCGGACGACGACATGCTCCGCGCTGTTCGCATCGGCATCGCCGCAGGCGTCGAAAACGCGCTGCAACTTCTGCCGGCCCGTCTCGACCCGGATTTGGTTTTGAGACGTGCCGAGTCGGTCACAACCGACCGCATCCATTGAGATTTGCCACGATCGATTCATGTTGACCGTCCTGGTCGCTAGCGATATGCTCCCCGCCCTCTCAACGCCAATTGCAAACAATCCCGGCGCACGTCGTCAATCAAGCAACGATTGAAGTCGTTTGCGGCCATTTGTTCGCCGCGCCGGGCAAGTCTCTCCTCCCATCTCAAATCCTTGCGCTTTGTCCCGGTGCATGACTCGCGACATCCTCAAGTGGCGTGAGTGACCGCAGTTCAACAAAGGAAACCGCCGCCGTGACTGAATTCGATAGACGTCGACGTCACCGCCGCTGCTGGTTGATGCCGGCTGCTGCGTTGGCGCTGTTTGCATGGGGACTCGAAACGGCCGTAACCGCTGAACCAAAGCCGGAGCCAGGCGAGACCGCTACAGAACTTACGAACGTTTCGAAATCGGGACTGCTGTTGCTGCACAGCGGGCGCGTCATCAAAGGGCAAATCTCGCGCGGCAGCGGGGAATTCCGCATTCGGCGCTCCAAGGGCGAGATGTTCGTACCTGACGAGATGGTGCGACATGTCTGCCACAACTTGGAAGACGCCTACCAAAAACAGCGCGACGACTTCGAAACCCCCCAAGCATCGGACCACGTCGTCTTGGCCCGCTGGTGCATGAGTTACAACTTGTTAGACGAAGCACGCCAGGAACTGCGGGCTGCGCTGAAACTGGAACCGGGACGGATTCAATCGCGACGGATGCTCAGGCGATTGGACGACCTCTTTGGAGACAAATCGACCACAGCCCAAGGACGAGGTACCGATTCGATTTTTGCGACTCAGGACGTTGAAGCGTTGGGCGGCTTGTCGCAAGAGGATGCGGAGAATTTCACCCGCCGCATCCAGCCCATCTTGTTGAACACGTGCGGAAACGCCCGATGCCACGGCTCCGCTGCAAAGAACGATTTTCAGTTAGTGCGTGTGAAACCGGGCCGGAGGTCGTCGAGACGGCTTTCGCAGCGCAATTTGGCTGCCGCGCTGCGGCACGTCGACTTCGACAAACCACTCAGCAGTCCGCTGCTGACTGTCCCCGAGGGGCACCACGGCGGAAAGAAAATCGTCTTCGGCGGCCGCAGCGGGCGGGAACAGGCCGGCGCGCTGCGTCAATGGATCGCGGCGATCGCAAACGAGCGGACAAATCGAAACATGCAAAAGCAAGAAGTCGAAGACAATTTGCAGAAGACGCTCGCGCGGAAATCGTCGAAGCCCAAAAAACAGAAACTCTCATTTAAACCACGTTCGACAGCGGACAAGGCACCCCGCCGAATTGTCGACGATAGCGACGCGTTCGATCCCAGTGAGTTTAACGCCCGTGGCGGCAAATGACTCACAGCCCGAATGCACCGAGGTCCAGGTCACGCAGCAATGACTGCTCCGCAGCGGCTTTGAGTTTGCTCACGACAAAGTGCTTGTGATTGGCGACTGCCTGTTCGGAAATCTTCAGGCGGCGGGCCACTTCCTTGTTCGGCAAACCGAGCACGAACAGCAATTCCATGCACATTAGCCGCTCGAACTCCCCGCGCTGCTTCCAACCGGCGATCAAGTCCGACAGCACGTCGCTGAGAAACTTCTCTTCGAGATTCCGCCGCTCGCCGCTGCGGGCGATACTCGAGGCCATCCGCACGTTGGCCTGCGGCTCTGCCGCCGTGGCTTTCGACTCCGTCGGGGCCAGCAGCGGAATCGTCGGCCGCCGGCCCTCTCGGCGCAAAGCATCGGTCAACTTGTGCGCCGCAATCGCAAACAGATAGCTCTCCAGCGGCGTGTTCTCGTCATAATTCGGCAGGCTAACGACGAATCCCATCAGTGCTTCCTGCACCACATCTTCGCTGGCGGCCCGCTTGCCGAGCCGGCTCATTACGAATGCCAGCAAACGCCCTTCATACCGGGCGATGAACTCCTCCCACGCCTGGGAGTCACCTTGGCGGATGCGTTCCACAAGCAATCGATCCGCTTCATCGGCCGGCATGGGAAGTAGAACTTTGAAATGAACCAATAGATTTTGTTGGTACCGGGAAGTCGGGGCGTAGCAGCCACCCCAGATGAACACTCCCAGGATGCCAACGCGAAGGCTGTCCGCCCCAAAGGGGCAAAGACATGTCAGCCCAGGGCAGAGCGGAGTGGCAGAGCCACGAAGCGTCGCCCTGGGACGCATTAGATGATTATTAAAGAAGCCCTGAAAGGGCGCAACAAATTGCTATTTGAACTACCCGTCTACCCGTCGAGTCCTTTCAACCGCCCCGAGCTGTCGCCCAACGATTCGACCTCCACCCCTTGCCTGTCCAGCAACGACAAGAACAAATTGTTCATCGGCGTATCTGGTTCGTACACGATATGGCGGCCGGTCTGAATTGTGTCGCCCGCTTTGCCTGCCAAGACGACCGGCAGATCATTGTGGTTGTGACGGTTGCCGTCGCCGATGGCCGAGCCATAGACGATCGCACAGTTGTCCAGCAATGTCCCCTCTCCCTCTTTGACATCCTTCAGACGCTTGAGGAAATAAGCGAACTGCTGCATGTGAAACAGATTAATCTTCTTGATTTTCTCAAGTGTTTCCGCTTTGTTTTGGTGATGCGACAGACTGTGGTGCCCTTCGGGGACGTCGATGAAGGGAAAGCTGCGATTGCTGCCGGCGTTGCCCACCATGAACGTCGAAATCCTCGTCAAATCTCCCTGAAACGCCAACACCAACATGTCACACATCAGCCGGTAATGTTCACCCAGATCCTTCGGGATCCCCGCCGGAGCGGTCACACCGGCGACGGTGATCGTTTCCCGGCGCTCGCTTTTGGCGATCCGCTGTTCGATTTCGCGGACGCCGGTTAGGTATTCGTTGAGTTTGTTGCGATCTTTGGCTCCCAGCTTTTTTCTGAGATTTTTTGCGTCATCGCTGACAAAATCGAGGATGCTTTTGCGGAACCTGTTGCGGCGGGCGACGCTGCCGGCCACTTCCTGCGAAGATCCCACCGAGAATAAACGCTCGAACACCAATCGCGGATCAATCTCTTTGGCGACCGGAGTCGTCTCGCTTCTCCAGGCAATATTTGACGAGTACGCGCAGCTATAACCGGAATCGCAGTTTCCGGCTTGGCGTCCCCGTTCCAGTCCCAGTTCCAATGAAGCAAATTTGGTATGGTGCCCGACTTGCTGAGCGGCAAACTGGTCGACCGACACACCCGCTTTGATGTCGGCACCGTCGGTCTTGCGCGGCTGGCAGCCGGTCAAAAACGCCGCGGCCGAACGGGCGTGGTCGCCGGCGCCGTCTCCGTTGGCTTTGGCTTTGTCGTGGGCCAGCCCGGTGAGAATATTCAGGTCGCCCCGCAGTTCCGCAAGAGGCGCCAAGATTTCGGGCAACTCAAAATCGGCGCCGTCAGCCTTTGGCTTCCAGTGATCCATGTTGACGCCGTTAGGGATGTAAAAAAAGGCGGTCCGCACCGGCGCGGTTTTGGCAGCCGCTTCTGCAGCTGGAGCAGCCGACGGCAGCATCGCATCGAGCATCGGCAGGGCGATCGCCGTTCCCATCCCTCGCAAAAACGTTCGCCGCGGGATTTGCCAATTCTTACTCATTGCTGCTTTCCTCCGGAATTGCGTCGCTTGCGAAATGGATCACTGTTGGCGATTTCCAGGAACAACGTCGAGAACCGATAGCCGTTTTCGGCCATCCGAGCGGAAATCGAGTCTACCGCGCATTCGTCATAGTACTCAAGACCTCGCCCTAAGGCATAGGTCAACATCTTCTCTGTGAGACATCGGCAAAACGCTTCCTTCTGCGCCTTAAGAACCGACAGTAATTCGAGCGGGCCGCCGAATTCGCTGCCGTCGGGGAGCGTGCCTGAGGCGTCGATATCAAAACCGGCGTCCTTGGTTCGCCAGCGGCCGATGGCGTCAAAGTTCTCAAACCCGAACCCGAGCGGATCCATCTTTTCATGGCACGACGCGCAGACCGGCTTGTTTCGGTGGATCTCCAGCCGCTTGCGCAGCGATCCGGAAGCGACGGCCGCTTCGTCCTCAGGCAGTTGTTCGACATCTGGTGGGGGCGGGGGTGGAGCGGCGGCCAAAATGTTTTCCAGAATCCACTTACCTCGTTTCACCGGCGATGTCCGTGTGGGGTCGGAGGTAATGGTCAAAATACTGGCGTGCGTCAAAATCCCCGCCCGCGGAGTCTCTGCCAACTCGACCCGCCGGAATTCATCGCCACTCACGCCGTCGATGCCGTAATGCTTCGCAAGGCGTTCGTTGAGGAAAGTAAACTTCGCGTCCAAAAAATCGAGAATGCTCAGATCCGCCCGGATCGCCTCAGCGAAGAATAACTCTGTCTCCTTGCGCATCGCGACGCGCAGTTCGTCGTCAAACTCCGGAAAGACCTTTGCATCGGGCGCAGCTTCTTGCAGACTCCTCAATTGCAGCCATTGCCCTGCGAAGTTTTCGACCAATGCGCCGGCTTTGGGATCGGCCAGCATGCGGCTGATTTGCGTCTTAAGCACCAACGGCTTGCCCAATTCGCCCCGCTGCGCTGCGGCGAACAGTTCGTCGTCGGGCATGCTGCTCCACAACCAATACGACAGCCGGCTCGCCAGTTCGTAGTCGTTCAAATCGCGGATCGGCTTCGCGTCGTCAGAGTGATCATCCAGTTCAATGCGGAATAAAAAGTGGGGCGACACCAACACGGTCTTCAACACGACTTGCAGTGCCTGCTCCAGCGTGCCCCCCTCTTCAATGACCTGCCCTCCCAGTTTCATGTACAACTTGAGTTCGTCTTCGGTGACCGGCCGGCGAAATGCGCGGGTGATGAATTTCTCCAAGATCGCCCGGGCACATTTCAGCGGATCGTCTTCACTGCGAAGGTCGCAAAACACGATCCGTTTGTGCGTTTCCGGCAGCTCCTGCGGCATGGTTTCAATCGGACCTTGCACAGAGAGCGAGGTGACGAACAGGTTGCGGTCACCGCGTAGCTTCGGGTCTTCGTGATCCGGCTGGTAGTAGTCATTGACGAATGCTAGCGCAACACGATGTTTGCCGGCCGGAATCCTTGTGCGAACTTCATAAACACCGGGCGACTCTTTCCCGGCGGTCACGCGAATGGTTTTCAAAGTTTTCCCGTCAAGCCGCAGTTCCATCAGCGCCGGGTCGGGGCCCGCTTGCTGCGCGTAGACTTCACCGATCAGCAGATACTCCCCCTCTGCTGGAAACTCGTGTTCGGCGAAGACCTCGCCGTTGGATGCCAAGACCCGCAGCTTCGGACCGTGCAATCCTCCGCCGGTCGTCTGTTCGAGTGCTGCAGCGTCGAACGTCTTACGCGGCGCGCGGTAAGGATCCTCCGCCCAGATCGCCGTCTCGACGATCTTTTCCGCGGCCGCCAGATATTTTTCCATCAATAGCGGTGACATGGAGAGCACGTCCCCGATGTGGTCGAATCCGTAGCCGACGTCGTCCGACGGGAAGTCAGCCGCTGGCTGAAAATCGACGCCCATCAGGTCGCGAATCGTGTTGTTATACTCCACGCGATTGAGCCGCCGGATCGTCACGCGGCCCGGATCGGTCATCTTCGTACAGTCAAATTTGGCCAACTCCTGCTCAATCCACGCTGTAATCTTCCCTCGCTCGTCGTCGCTGGGTTGCGGTTCCCCCTCCGGTGGCATCTCTTCGGCCTGCAGAATCTCCAGGATCTTTTGCCACATCGGGCGCTGCGTCACAACTGCCTGAGCCGATTGAAACTGATCGAGGACCACGTCGCCCATCTTTTCATCGTTGTTGTGGCAAGCCGCGCAGTACTTCTTGAAAAACGGATTGACTTCCTTCTGAAAATCGAGCGACTCCCCCTTCTGCTCGTCAGCACGGACAAGCGGGCTCGATGAGACAAGGACCATCACGGCGAAGAAGGCCACAGCAGTATTGAGATCACGAAGGCGCATAGGAAGCACAATAGGGAGAGTCAGAACAAGTGACGATCTCATTTGGGCAGACCGTCTCACGGGTGGGAAGCCCGCTCGGGGGCTTGTGATTTCAGGCGGGGGAAAACAGGAATGTTGCGAGTTATCGTACCAAAGCGCCCTGGGTGATTCAAGAGGCGGCTCGAAGCGGTCGCTGCAACCTGTTTTGCAACAACAGGTTGCACTCCGGGTCTCGATTGAACCGCGCACTGCGTCCTGCTGTTTGATTCAATCTGCCCAATACCGGCCCGAATCAATCTGCACCTGCCCCTTGTCGATCATCACTTCCAAGTGAGCATGCACCTCGCCGGTACCAAGCACGAGGTGGTAGTCGTGCATCTCACCGAACATTGCAATCGCGATTTCATAAATCGTCATGTCACCGTCTGCCTGTAAGATCCTTAGCAACGCCGCCTCGCGATCGGCGTGATGCGCCGCCGTTTGACGGATCTGGGCTGTCAAATCCACCACCGGTTCGTCGTGTCCCGGCAAGACGGTTAATCCCGGCCGGTCGTACGCCGCGATCCTTTCCAGCGAATAGAGATACTTGCCCAACAGGCCGTCGTGGGCCATGTCCGCCCCGCCGATGTTCGGCGTATAGCCGGGCAACACGTGATCGCCGGTAAACAGCGTCTGCTCCAACAGCAAACAAATGCTGCCCACCGTGTGGCCCGGCGTGTGAATGACCTGCAGTTCCGCGTCACCGCAGGAGAAGGATTGTCCGTCCGACATCGCCGCCGCATCGGTCGATCCGCACAGTTTGTCCAAGCGGTGTGGCATCGTGGCGACGCGGTCGATGTCCCCGGCAGGAGTTCCCCATAATGCGAGCCTCTCACGCAATACGTGCTCAAACTCCTGCAACCGCTCGCTCACGTGCGTGACGGCATACTGGTCATCGGAGTGAATATGGACTTCGCAATCCGTCAGGTCCTGCAAGCGGCGGGCCAAACCGAAATGGTCTTGGTGTTTGTGGGTCAGTATGATCCGCTCAAGATCATTGATGTGATGTCCGGTTTGTTCAAAACCGCGCGAGAGTGACTCAAAGGCCTCATCGGTGCCGATCCCCGTGTCAATCAACGTCAACGGTTCGGATTCCAGCAGATAGACGTTGGTATTCCCCTCGAAAAACGGATTGGGAATCTCGATCCGATGGACAGGGATCGTCTGAGAGGAATCTGCAGGTTTATTCACGGTTGGAGGGAAGCTTTCAAAACCATCGCAAAAGGCCCCCGTCTAGGGGAGCGCCGAGGGTGATTTCAGCCGGACTCGGATTTCCCAATCTCGGCCGAAGCAGTATAAATTCCAACGAAGCCGACTGCGGTCTAATTGTTGCCGAATCACCAGCGTAGTCCAACAGTTTGCGGAATTCATCCCAGAAAACCTTGATTCACGAGTATTTTACATGGACGAATCCTTTGAGGGCGGGATGGAAGCGGCCGCGTTTGCGTTCCGGGGCTACAACGTCACCAATCTGGGCCGCAGCCGAGAATTGCTGCAGCATGCAGCCTACGGCCCAATTGTCCGTGAGGAACTTCAGCGGACCGGCGACATCTGCGCAGAGGTCATCGGCCGCAAAGTCGACCTCGTCCACGATGTCGAAAACTCCCGCCCCACCACGCTGGCCACGTTTTCTGACGACACTTCGATGATCGTCGCCATGGAGCTCGCCCAGTTGCGGCTGCTCAAAGAGTTTTTCGGCGTGGAACCGGAGCATGCCAAGCTGACGATGGGCTACAGCATCGGCGAACTGACTTCGCTGATTGTCGGCAAAGTGTACGATCTCGACCAACTCTTGGCGGTTCCCCTAAGCCTGAGCGAGGACTGCGCCTCGTTGGCGGATGACGTTACGATGGGAGTCGTGTTCACCCGGGGTCCGGAGCTCAATTTTCAGCAATTGAAACATCTCTGCATGGTGATCAGCAGTGAAAGCAACGGCTTGATCGGCCCCTCCGCACAACTCGCGCCCAATGCGGCGCTGGTGTTGGGGCAGGGGGACACGCTCGCGCGGTTCAACAAGTTGAAGAAGGACTTCTTCGAGGGCCGGGTGATCGTCCACAAGAATCCGCACCACTGGCCGCCGCTGCACACCCCGCTCGTTTGGGAAAAGAGCGTGCCGAATCGTGCCGGGATCAAAGTCTATCACATCGACGGCGGCCACCAGCCGCCCAATCCGCCGATCCTCTCGTGCGTCACCGGCGGCGACAACTACAACGAATACAACAGCCGCGACATCCTCGTCCGCTGGACCGACCATCCGCAAATGCTATGGGACGTGATCTACGCGACACTGGCCTCGGGAGTGAAAACGATCATTCACGTCGGCCCCGAACCGTACATCATCCCCAGCACCTTCGAGCGGCTCAGCAGCAACGTGATGCAGCAAATGGGCAGCGGTTATTTGCAAGCCATCAGCAAAGGCGTCGTCTCAGGCCTCAACCGTTTCGCCTGGCTCCGCACGATTCTCCCAGCCAAATCAGCCTTGCTTCGCGCGCCGCATATCCGGCATGTGATTTTGGAGGATTGGCTGCTGGAAAACGAACCGTAGTGACGACGCTTAGTTCGTCACAGGCAGGCGGTCAATCGAGCAACCGCAACGTGCCGAACTTGCTTCTTGACATCCAGAGTGCAGAGTTTAGCATGATTGGAAACCACTAGTCGAATTCCTGGAGTCGTGGAGGTTGCTCGCACGTCTTCCAGATTCATCGCGCCGCTGTTGACGCTCGCAGTGCTCTCACTCGCCTCTCATTGCTCCCTCGCTCAGCAAAGCGACAAACCGCCGGCGGTGACGATTGAGACAATTCTCAAAGCATGGCACGACCGCCAGCAAGCCGCGAAGAGCTTTCATATCGAGTGGAAGGAACGTCTCCGCGTCCGGCCGGGAGAAATGGGCAAAAAAGGCGGCACGGAGGACCCACCCGATTCCGACGAGATGATCACGTTTGACGACCTCGCCTTTTCCTGGACAGCGGACGGCGAGAAGTTTCGGATTTTTCAAGACTATGTGGTGGGTGGCGAGACTCTCGATCGCCAGAAGACGGAATCCGCGTTTAACGGCACTCTCTACAAGACGCTTCAGCACGAAACCGAGCACTATAAGATCACCCAAGGCACGTTCTTGGACTCACTTGAGCACGTCAATATCGGAGAATGCCCGCATTTTCTTCCTTTGGCCATCGACCTGCGACCGTTTTCACCAATATTTGAGGTGATTGAAAAACGAAAAGACCGCTTGACAGTGACGCAACAGCGAGAGCTGATTAACGGGCGCGAGTCACTGCTGGTGATCGAAGAACACGATGGGAATGGTGCTTATTATTCGATTTGGGTCGACCCGGAAAGGGATTTCGTAGTGACGCGGTTGCTCTTCACAGTTCGCGGCTCCGTCGGAGCACAATACGATCTCAACGATTTCAAACAGATCGAAGGGATCTGGGTTCCGATGGGCTGGACAGTAGAGTTTCGCAATCCGGATGGATCAAATTCGATATCTCAGGCTGCGACGGTGACGAAGGCTGAAGTCAATCAAAATGTCGACGAGGAGATTTTCCAATTCGAGTTTCCTGCCGGCACGCTGGTCTTCAAGGGTGACGATCACTACTTAGCCCGCGAGGGCGGGGAACTGCGAAAGCTGCTTCGCGAAGAGATGCAGGGCGGATACTCGCGTGAGGAGCTGCTGAACTCCGAGCCGGGCGAGCTGTTTCGCAAGCGCGGCGAGCCCGCCCAAAAACGCTGGCTCTGGGTGGTGACCGCCAACGCGGTGCTCGCCGTTGCTTTGCTACTCATGTTCCTTTGGCGTCGCCGCTCTCTCAGAAACACCTAAAGGGCACAGTAAGCGTCGCAATCACGTCGCGACGGCCCGTCATCCGTGTGGTGAGTGAGAAGCTTACCCCAACAACCCCGGAATCGGCTCGCCGGTGTAGATGTGGTGCGGGCGGTGCGCTTCGTCGTACCAGGCGGCGGTTGCCGGGATGCCCAAGGCGTGGTAGATCGTCGCCGCCATGTTGTCGGGCTTTTGTGGATCGGCGGCCGGGTAGCCCGCCTGTTTGTCGGAGGATCCGATTACCGTTCCGCCGCGTATGCCGCCGCCGGCGAAGAAGACCGTTTGCACCGCGCCCCAGTGGTCGCGGCCGGCGGCGTGGTAACTTTCGGCCAGATGTGACAACTTCGGCGTGCGGCCGAATTCACCCGCCATGACGATCATCGTACTGTCGAACAGACCGGACTGCTTGAGATCGTCCATCAACGCGCAAAGCGCGCGGTCGGTCGGCGGAAACAGCTTGTTCTTGAGGCGGTAAAAAGCGTCGCCGTGCGTGTCCCAAGTTTCGTTGTTCCCTAGATTCACCTGCACGAGATTCACGCCCGCCTCGACCAGACGATACGCCATCAGCAGCGACCAGCCGAAGCTGTTGCGTCCGTAACGCTCTTGAATGCTGTCGTCCGCCCGCGTGACGTCGAACGCCTGTTGCACTTTGCGGTCGGCCAACAGTGAAATCGCCGACTGCCGGTGCAGGTCGTACGATTCCCCTTCCGCCGAATCTTCCAGCGCGCGGCGCTGTTCGTCGATTGATTTCAACAGCCCCAAGCGATGATTCATCCGCTTGCTCGACAAGCCTTCGGGCAGTTTCAAATTGGGGGCTTGATAGACGCGCGCGTCGGGGCTGCCGGGCGGCTTCTTTGTTTGGTTGGGAAACGTAAATTCCGGATAGGCGCCGCGCCAAAACGGATCGCCGTACGGCGACGCTTCGATAAAGAACGGATCACGGTGCCGTCCCATTTGACCGCCGTAAGCGCCGGGAATCACCCCGCCCGACCAATGCACCAGCCGCTCCGGTAACACGATCGCCGGCGGCAAATTATTGGTTTGCGGCGGCAACGCATCACCCACGATCGACGCAATCGACGGCCAATCGCTGGGACGCGGTTTGCGGTCCCCTCGAAACCCGGGATTCTTCACCGAACGCCCGGTGAGCATATAGTAATGTCCCAGTGTATGCCCGTTGGTCGGATGCGTCAGCGAACGGACCAGCGCCCAATCGTTGCTGCGCTGCGCAAGCCGGGGCAGATGCTCACAGATTTCAATGCCGGGAGTCTGCGTGGCAATCGGATCAAATTCGCCGCGAATTCCCTCGGGCGCGTTTGGTTTCAGATCAAAACTATCCTGCTGCGCCAGCCCGCCGGAGAGAAAAATGTAGATACAGGACTTCGCCGTTGCCCCGACCGGGCGACGATCGCTGTCGGCAGCGCCTGCCGAGCGGAGCGCGTCGAGGTGATTCACCCCCATCCCCAACAATCCGACCGCACCCGCTTGCAACGCGATGCGGCGATTGAAAACCGGATGCTGTGCCGATTGGGGATCGAACCGACTCATCAAGCCACTCCTGAATCTGCTGAAGTTGAGGGCGAGTGCAGCCCAACGTATTATGCACTGTTGATGCGTTTGAAGCAATCGAATTCACACGACTTCTACAGGCTTGAAGCGCTTCGTCCTGCCGAGTAGAAGTGATTCAACGTCCCGAGACCAACCGATCACCAGAAGGAACCTGATTCATGTCCCGCACCCACTGGAAACGCGTTGCCATTGCTTTCTGTATGCTGTTTGTCGGCATAAGCGCCTCCCAGAATGCAACAGCAGACGTCACGCTGCCCTCAATCTTCGGCGATCACATGGTTTTGCAGCGGGAATTGCCGATTCCGATTTGGGGCCGGGCCAATCCCGGGGAACAGGTTCGCGTGACGCTCGGCAGCGACAGCCGGATGGTGACGGCTGACAAAGACGGCCGGTGGAAGGTCATGCTCGGCAAGATGAGCGCGGGCGGACCGCACAAGCTCGAAATCCAGGGCGACAATGCCGTCACGTTTGATGATGTGATGATCGGCGAGGTGTGGGTCTGTTCGGGACAATCCAACATGGCCTGGAGTGTGGGGCAGGCCAACGACCCGGATCTGGAAATCGCGGCCGCCAAGTTCCCGCAGATCCGCCTCATCAGCGTCCCGCAAGTCGGCACGCAAGAACCGCAAGATGACTTCAAAGGTTCATGGCAAATCTGCTCTCCGGAATCCGTCCCCAGTTTTTCCGCCGTGGGATACTTCTTTGGCCGCCAACTGCACCAGACGTTGGACGTTCCCATCGGCCTGATTGACAACGCTTGGGGCGGCTCGTCCGCGGAAGCCTGGGTTCGCCGCGATTTGCTGGAGAACGACGAACGCTATCAGCAACTGCTCGACCGGTGGACGCATTTGGAGAAGACTTACGACCACGAAAAAGTCATGGCCGACTTCAAGAAGAGATTGGCAGATTGGAAAGCCAAGAAGGACGCCGGCGAAACTGTTGGTCGACGCCCGCGCTCGCCAAGAAGCCAATTGAAAGGGCAACATCGCCCCGCCAATCTCTATAACGGTGTGCTGAAGCCGATCATCGGCTACGGTATTCGCGGCGCAATCTGGTACCAAGGCGAATCGAATGCCAACCGTGCCTATCAGTACCGACACCTGTTCCCGCTGATGATCCAAAACTGGCGCGATGAATGGGGGCAGGGCGATTTTCCATTCTACTGGGTCCAATTGGCTGATTTTCGTAACGAAGTGAATCAACCGGGCGATTCGAACTGGGCTGAACTCCGCGAGGCGCAGACGATGACGATGACCAAATTGCCGAATACGGGCGAAGCGGTGATCGTCGATTTGGGCGAAGCGGCCGACATTCATCCCAAGAACAAACAGGACGTGGCGAAACGGCTCGCCCGTTGGGCGCTCGCACGCGATTATGGCATGGAGATTGTCCACCGCAGTCCGCTGTATCAATCGATGAAGAAACAGGGGAACAAGATCATCCTCACGTTTGATCATGTCGGCGGAGGTCTGGACACGTTTGATGTCCGCGAACCGATCGGATTTACGATTGCCGGCGAGGACAAAGTGTTTCACCCGGCACAATCGAAGCTGATCGGCAAAAACCAGATCGAGGTCAGCAGCGACGACGTCCCCAATCCGGTCGCGGTCCGTTACGCCTGGGCGGATAATCCGGTCTGTAACGTCCAGAACGCTGAAGGCTTGCCGCTGACCCCCTTCCGCACGGACGACTGGCCGGGGATGACCGTAAATAATCACAGATGACGGACGTTTTACACGGTGTGGCCGAGCATCCGGCGACGCGTGACGCTTGTCGCGTCGTCGTCACAACTCGTTGTTTTTCAGAGCCTTGTGGATGTGCGTCCGGCAAGGCTGGTGGTCAAACGGCGCTCAGGGGAAGAACGACGTTCAGAAAGTTCAGAAATGCGGGCCTAGGTGTGAAATTGGGGAACTTTCCAACTCGCTTTGACGTCTCACCCATCGGTAAGCCGTGAATAAGGAAGACCAAGAACTGATCGCAGAATGCCTGGGCGGCCAAACCGAAGCGTTTGGTACGTTGATGGAGCGATATCAGGATCGGCTCTACCACACGTTGGTGGGCGTCGTGGGATCGGCCGACGACGCACTTGACGTGGCGCAGGACGCAGCGATGCAAGCCTTTGAAAAATTGGATTCCTTCCGGGGCGATTCAGCCTTTTATTCCTGGCTGTTTCGGATCGCCTTAAATGCGGCGGTCACACGCCATCGCAAAGCAAAACGGACCGCCGTCTCCATCGACGCCGCCCGCGAACATTCCGGTCATGAGCCGGCCGATCCGCATCCCCTGGCCGACCCCGGTTTCCCGATAGAACAATCTGAACGACAACAGGCGGTTTGGACCGCACTTTTGGAATTGCCGGAGGACTTTCGAACGGTTCTGGTCCTCAAGGAGATCGAAGGACTGAAGTACGAAGAAATCGCCGACTGCCTCGACTGCCCCGTCGGGACCGTTCGTAGCAGAATCCATCGCGGACGCATTGAGTTGCGGGGGAAGTTGCAGCGAATTTTGAGACACGACGATTTTTGAAAAATTGGGCCAGTGCGGTGAAATTCATCTTGGTGAGATCGACGGCATCACGCTAAGCTGAAACTGCCGCAGTCACAGCGTTTTCTGTTGTGCAGATCATTGACGATTGACGGTGCGGTATGAACGAGAAGTTTTCCGATGAGATGATCTCCGCTTACTTGGACGGCGAATTGTCGCAGTCCGAGCGCGCAGTCGTCGAACAACATCTGGAGTCGTCCGACGAAGCGCGGCAGGAGTTGGATGACTTTCGCAGTCTGTCCGCCGCAATCCGTGGTGTGCCGCATCCGCCGCTGCCGGTCGATTTTGCGGAGCAGGTGATGCGGCAAGCCGAACGCCGCGCGCTATTGCGCAAACCGGCCGAGCCTGCACCGGCCCCTCGGACGCGGGCTTGGTGGAAACCGACAATCGCAGTCGCCGCGGTTGCCGCTGCCGTCGTCTTCTTCGTCCAGACCGTGCCGCAGCAAGAGCCACAGCCGCGATTCGCCGGTGAGGACAAAATGGCGGAAGACCGGCATCATGGCGGCGATGCCTCGCAGGCCGCGACTTTAGATACCGCTGAGATTCGTCCGAAAGAGACCGCTGTGCTGTTTGGAGGACGAGGCGCACCCGCGGCGGAAGCAGTCGCCCCGCCTGCAGGTACCGTAGTCGATAGCAACGAAGTTCGCGGAGGTGGCGGCTTCAATCAAATTCCGGCCCCAGGCCCAGCTCCGGAAGGAGCCGTAGCGGACGATGGAGAATTGAGGATCCCCGACGAAGTCGAACTGACGCGCAAACGAGTTGGCGACGTGATTGAAGGCGTGATCGTCAACGGATCCCAAGAGGAAGTCGCGGTCGTCAATCTGTACGTGCTCGACGTCAAGGAATGGGTCACTGGCTTCGAATACATTCTGCACAAGTCGAGTTCTGCCGACACCGAAATCAAATCGGAAGTGGTGGCGGTCTACCTGAATGCCACACCCGAGGCATTAGTCAACGCCGTCGCGCAATTGGATTCTGAAGGCAAGAAGCTGCTTGAGATTGAGGAAGGCATTCCGGTGGCAATGGCCGAGTTGCCGAAAGAACCACAACTCTTCTATGCGGAATTCCAGCCTGCGAGGAGTGGAAGTTCTGTCGCGTTGTCGCCGCCGGTGAAACGATCTGCCAAAGATGCCAAGCGGACAGATCTCGGAAAACTTGCAAACAATAAGCCGCAGAGGAACAAAGAGGCACAAACGCAGAAAGCGGCACCGCAAAGTAAGATTGCGGAAGCGAAAGAGGCCGATCAAGACCGCGAAAGCGGTGTCATTTCCCCGCAAGACGCAAAACATCTGCGCCGACAGGCGATCTACACACCGGTGCCGGCCAAGCTGCAGCCGCAGCTCAAGCAGTTCAATCAATTCAGCAAGCGCGCCGCTCCGAAAGCCAAAGGGAAGCCTGCACAGACGCGTAAGAAGGTGGAACCGAGGGGCGAAAAGTCGCCACCCAAACCGGTGCGAGTGATCTTTCTGGTGCAACAGAGATCTGCCCAGCCGCCAAAGGCTCCCGGCGACGGCGGCGGGGCCGCCTGAGACTCGGCGGCTGATTGACTCCGCACGACTCTGACCGCAACTCGTGTTGCGACCCGCTCTGCATTCCTGCTACGATCAGATCACACGGCCGCCGTGCTTTCAGTTCACTCCTCGTGCGCTCCGCTCGGTTGCGACCCCCCACTTCCTGAGATTGGGGCTCTCTGATTCGCAACCCGAACCGAGGAGTTCGCCATGCTGGCCCGCTCAGTATTGATCTGTTCCCTGCTCACGTTCCCATTGATCATTTCTGAAGTCTTTGCTGCTGAGAAGGATCAATCCTCCGAGAGATCCCTCTCTCGATACGATGTTGAAACAGCGCTCAAAGATTATGCGAAGTCGCAGCAACGACTCGAAGAGGCGTTGTCGAAAACTCGTAATCGGGAGGAACGACGGCGGATTAGAGAATCTCTACAGCCGAAACCGGTCCCGCAAGCAGAAGACTTCATCACTTGGGCAACGGAGCATAGGCACGACGAATTAGCCGCGGACGTGTTGATTTTGATCATCACCCACGGCGAAAAAACCGCTCCCGTCCGCAGCGCCGCAGAATTGCTGGCCAAGGAACATCGCGATCTCGGCGGCAAGCGGTTTATGCGTGTGGCCGGCTACGTGTTGGGCAATCTTGAGCCGCCGGTCGCCGAAGACTGGACGCGAGATTTCATCAAACATGCAAAATCACGACAAACACAGGCACTCGCTTGCTTTGCCCTGGCGACGTTCAAAATGGGACAGGTCCGCTACGCACAGATGCTCCAGAATCCGGTCTTCCGCAAAGAAATTCAGGGCCGCTTTGATGAACGGCAAATCAAATACTTTGAAACGATCGACATCTCCAAAACGAACGCGGCTGCTGAACGACTCTTCGAACAGCTCATCACGGAATTTCCCGACATCGAGTTTCAAGGTAAAAAAATCGCGGACGTCATCAAACCACAATATTTCGCGGTCTCCAAACTCGCCATCGGCAAGGCCGCCCCGGAGATCGAGGGAATCGATCTCGACGGCCAGCCGATGAGGCTGAGCGATTATCGTGGAAAAGTGGTCGTACTCAACTTCTGGGGCAGTTGGTGTAAACCCTGCATGAAAATGCTGCCGCATCACAACAAACTGGCCGCGCAGCATCGGGACCAACCGTTCGCCTTCCTGGGAATTGCCACCGACAAAGACCGCAAACAACTCGACACGGCGATCCGCGAGCAGGGCGTCACCTGGCGCAATTGGTGGGACGGCGACGACACCGGCCATGCGATCTCCAAAAAATGGGCGATTCAACAGTGGCCGACGATTTTCGTTCTCGACCACAAAGGGGTCATCCGCCATAAACATCTTTTTGACGAGCAGTTGGACGCCGCCGTTGAGAAACTGCTGCAGCAGGTGAGTCCCCACGAGTGACGGCGACTGTCACGCATTGCCACAGTTTCGGCCGGCGGTTATGATGCGCAACTGTCATTGACTGTTGACGTTGCGCCGAGCGTGCGTTGACCAATCCGACCGCTTGTTGTTGAGATCCCGTAATGCAGCCGCCGCGATTCCGCGTGGGAATGGGCCATGACACGCACCGTCTGGAGGCGGGGCGGCGGCTCGTTTTGGGCGGAGTGCCGATCGAGCACGACTTCGGTCTCATCGGGCACAGCGACGCGGATGTGCTGTTGCATGCCGTGATCGACGCTTTGTTGGGAGCCGCCGGGCTGGGCGACATCGGCGAGTCGTTTCCTGATACGGACCCGCAATTCGCCGGGATTGACTCGACGAAGTTATTGGAGCGTGTCCTGGAGAAGATCGCTGCGGGCGGGTGGCAGATCGTAAACTTGGATTGCACGATTCATGCCCAACAACCTAAGCTCTCGCCTTATAAGTCGGAGATCCGCGACAAATTGGCTCAGTTGTTGGGCGTTAACGCCGAACTGGTCAACATCAAGGCCAAGACCGGCGAGCAGGTCGGGCCGATTGGACGCGGAGAGGCGATGTCCGCGGACGCGGTCGTGCTCTTGGCATCTGCGGAATGACTTCGCCGCCGACTTGAGTTGAGTAATTCTGTTTGCTGAATCGGAAGAATCTGTACGGAACAGCTATGAGCTTACGCGTTTACAACACCTTGAGCCGAACCAAGGAAGATTTTCAGACCGTCGAACCGGGCAAGGTCGGCATGTATCTCTGCGGACCGACGGTCTATAAGCCGGCACACATCGGCCACATGGTCGGTCCGGTGATCTTTGACACGATCAAACGGTATCTCACCTATCTGGGATACGACGTATCGTTCGTAATCAATATCACCGACGTCGACGACAAACTCATCGTGCGAGCCAATGAAAACGGCACGACGGTCGAAGCGCTGGCCGCGGAGATGACGCAGGACTACTTCGACAATCTGGCCACGATGGGGGTCGATTCGGTGGATCGATTTCCTTATGCCACCGAGCATATTCAAGAGATGCTCGACATGATTGCCGATCTGATCGCCAAAGACGCCGCCTATCCGCTGGAAGGCGACGTCTATTTCGCGGTCGATGCCGACGACGACTACGGCAAATTGAGCGGCCGTAATGTCGACGAAACAATGGCCGGCACCCGCGTCGAAGCCAACGACCGCAAGCGCAATCCGGCCGACTTTGCCCTCTGGAAAAAATCAAAACCGGGCGAACCCGCTTGGGACAGTCCGTGGGGTCCGGGGCGGCCGGGGTGGCATATCGAATGCTCGGCGATGAGCATGAAGTACTTGGGCCAAACGCTCGACATCCACGGCGGCGGACTCGATTTGATGTTCCCGCACCACGAAAACGAGTTGGCACAGTCGGAAACCTGCACCGGCAAACCGTTCGCCCGCTACTGGCTGCACAACGGCCTGATGCAGGCCAGCGGGTCGCCCGGCAAGGTGGGCGGCGGGCACGACCGGCACGGCGACGTCGCCGATCAAGCCGCACAGGAAGCCAACAAGTTGGCCGGTTCCAAGGGAGCCGCATCCGTCAAGGAACTGTTCGCAGTCCACCAGCCGGAAACGGTCCGCTTCTTCCTGCTGGCAACCCACTATCGCAGCCCGATCGACTTCAGCGACGAACGCATCGCCGAAACCGGCAAGGGCTTGGAAGGTTTCTACCGCCTGTTCGACACGTACGAGCGGATCACTGGCCAGAGTTTCTATGAATTAGCGCCACCGGACCAACGAGAATCAGCCACGGAACTCTCAGGCGGTCCGGGCGAGTTGTTCGAAGAGCTAAGCCACCTCCGCACCCGGTTCTGGGAGGCAATGGACGACGACTTCAACACGGGCGGCGCGATCGGCACCCTGTTCGAAATGCGCAAGGCGATCAACGGATTTATCAGCGGCAAGAAGCTTGACGCCGGCTCCGCCGACAGCGAAGCCAACGCCGCGCTGACCACCGCAATGACGGCACTCAAGGAATTAACGAATCTACTGGGCGTCTTCATCAAGCCCTTGGAGAAACTGGGCGGCGCCGGCGACGACGAGTTCGCCGCCGCGTTGATGGAACTGATTCTGGAAATCCGCGCAGAAGCCCGATCGAGCAAGAACTGGACGGTAGCGGATAAGATTCGCGACAAACTGGCCGAACTAAAGGTCGTCGTCGAAGACCGCCCCGACGGCGTCGACTGGACGCGGCAGTAGTAAACGCCCAATTGGGGAAGGCTCGGAGGAGGAGTGAGGGAAGAGGAGTGAGAAGTGAGAACCGAGATGCAACACTCCAGCTTCTGAACACTGAAAACTGAACACTAAACACGCATTCACCCCCCCCACCCCTCAAGCCTCAATACTCAATCCTACCGCCTCACCTGCCACTGAGGATCTCACATGGACGGCATCCCAAGCGCAACCCCGCCTAATAAAGGTGGGCGCTATCTGGGCATCGATCCTGGGTTGTATTGCACGGGTTACGCCGTTTTGGAACGCGATTCTGCACAGCCGCGCCTGCTGGAGGGGGGTGTCGTCCGCTCGACCGTGGAGGGCTCGCTGGCGGAGCGGATCCACGAAATCAGTTGCGGCGTGCGGGAAGTGCTGGAGGAATTCCGGCCGGAGAGCATGGCGATTGAGCAGGTCTTCACCACGATCAAATACCCCAAACCGGCACTGCTGATGGCGCACGCCCGCGGCGCGATTCTCTTGGCGGCCGCCGAGCGGAACATGCCGGTCGTGCACTACATGCCGACGCAAATCAAACGCCTGCTGACCGGCAGTGGGCGAGCCTCGAAAGAGCAGATACAGCACGCGATCAAAAATGAGTTGCGGCTCAAAGCGATCCCCGAGCCAAACGACGTCGCCGACGCTTCCGCCGTCGCGCTGTGTCACTATTACAGTTGCCAATTGGCGCCGACAGGGGGATGATCAAAGACGCAGTCGTGAAACGCTCAGCCTATTCCCCGCCACACAGGAGTTGACAACGATGACCGGTCTTCCCAATTCATGCCCCCATCACCGTTCCGACCGCCGCAGTTTTTTCAAGCAAAGTCTGGCATTCGGAGCGGCGGCAGCGGCGGGATCTGTTGGTTCGTCGACGGCATCAGCGGCGAATCCGATTGTGCGGACCGGCAAGCCGTACATGAAACTCAGCATCGCCGCCTATTCCTATCGCGCGGCGCTGAATCTCAAGCAGCCGACGATGACCATGGCGGATTTCGTGGCGCAAGCGGCGGCGCTGGATTTGGATGCGTGTGAGCCGACGAGCTACTACTTTCCCGGCTACCCCGGCGGCATTAGCCAAGACTACCTATTGAAGATTAAGCAACAGGCGTTCCGGCTGGGCCTGGATATTTCGGGGACCGCCATCAACAATAACTTCTGCCTGCCGGAGGGCGAAGCGCGGGACCAAACGTTGGCCCATACCCGGCGGTGGATTGACTACGCGGCGCTGATGGGGGCGCCGGTGATCCGCATCTTCGCCGGATACGTTCCACAAGGAGACACGTTTGAAGCGGCCCTGCAGCGATGTGTAGCGGGCGTTAATGAATCGCTCGACTACGCGGCGCAGAAGGGAGTCGTACTGGCGATCGAGAACCACGGGGGGATCACAAAGGAAGCCGACGGATTGTTGTCGATCTGCGAGCGGGTGAAAGACTCGCCCTGGTTCGGCGTGAACTTCGATAGCGGAAACTTCCGCACGGAGGACCCTTACGGGGATCTCGCGAAAATCGCGCCGTATGCGGTCAACGCGCAAATCAAAACCGAGATTCACCCCGCCGGCGGAGGGAAGCAGCCGGCCGATTTTGAACGGATCGTCAAGATCCTGGGCGATGCCGGTTACCGGGGTTATCTGGTATTGGAATATGAAGGAAAAGAGGACCCAGGGCAGGAAATCCCGAAGGTGATCGGCCGCTTGAGAACGTTAGTCGGCCGGTACGACAGTTGATCACGCGCGATTTCACTGCGGGTGCGATTGTGCGAACGGATTCCTGACTGGTCTCGAACACATCACGACGCGGAGTTCTGCGGGATGAACAATCCCTCCGACGGAAATGAGAAACAGTCCGGTTCGCTCCTGCAGTGGATTTTCCGCCGCCGGCTGCCGCTGGAACGGGAAACGAGCCTGTTCATCATCGTCAGCGCGTTGGATGTGATCATGACCTGGATTCTGCTGCGGCGCGAAGGATTCGTGGAGTCAAACCCCATCGCTTCTTATTTTCTCCATGGCTGGGGAATCAAGGGGATGGTCTATTTCAAATTCGCGCTCGTTGCCTTCATCACCGTGCTGTGTCAGATCATCGCGCTCAAAAAAGAAGACGTCGCCCGCCGCATTCTGCAATTCGCCACGGTACTGGTCGCCTGTGTGGTGCTGTACAGTTTTTCGCTCCTGTTGCGCTTTGCCGGACCGCCCCCGGTGCAGTAACATCGATTTCTCGTGCTTTGTCAGTTCCTGGGTAGCCGAACTCGTGAGAGTTCGGGAAACGGCCTGTACCGATCGAGTTTTCAGAAGTCTCACGACTTCTGCTACCTCGGGTTTCGGGTTTGACATAGCACCCGAAGCAACAATAACGAACGACTTCACGAATCGATGTCACAAGACCTTCAAGACACGCTGCACGCTCAGGGGCAATCACACTTACTTCGCTGGTGGGACGAACTCTCGGCCGATCAGCAGTCGGAGTTGGCCGCGCAAATTCGGGCTGTCGACTTCGACGAAGTCAGCCGATTGGCGTCGTCCGGCGCAGGGCAGGGAAGTGCCTCCACCGCTGCCGAACAATCGCAGCGGGCGGTACCCTCGTCGCAAATGGTCCGGTTGCCGCAGACGCCTGAGGACCTGCGTCTGTGGGCCGAAGCGGCGGCGGACGGCCGCGCGGTTTTGGCGGAAGGCCGCGTGGGAGTGATTCTCGTTGCGGGCGGGCAAGGAACGCGTCTCGGATTTCCGCATCCCAAAGGGATGTATCCCATCGGCCCGGTCAGCGGCAAACCGATGTTTCAACTGTTGGTCGAACAGGTCATCGCGCGCGGGCGGCAGACGGGTGTGTCGATTCCGTACTACGTAATGACCAGTGCGGCGACGCATGCTGAAACGGTTGAGTTTTTCGCCCAGCATGGAAATTTCGGACTCGACGCCGGTGATGTGAAATTCTTTCAACAGGGCGCGATGCCCGCTGTCGACGCAGAAAGCGGCCAATTGCTGCTGGCGGAGAAGGGCCGGCTGGCTACCAGTCCCGACGGTCACGGCGGAGTTCTCGCCGCGTTGGCCCGCAGCGGCATGCTGCGCGACATGCGGGAACGGGGCATCGATCTACTATTTTATCACCAAGTCGACAATCCACTCTGCCGCGTTTGCGATCCGGCGTTTCTCGGATTTCACGTGAAACATCAATCTGAAGCGACGACCAAAGTGGTTGCCAAGACCGGGCCCGAGGAGCGGATGGGCGTCGTGGTGGACGTTGACGGAAAAACGCAGATCATCGAGTACAGCGATCTTCCCCCCGAAATCGCCGCTCTAACCGATGAATCCGGAGACCTGCTGTTTTGGGCGGGGAGCACTGCAATTCATATCTTCAATCGCGAGTTCCTTGAGCGATTGACGGATGGCGAGATTGCGCTACCGTTTCACATCGCGCACAAGCAAGTCCCCTATGTTGACGAGGCGGGTCGGCAAGTCGAACCGGCCAATCCGAATGCCTATAAATTTGAGCGGTTCATCTTCGACGTGCTGCCGCTTGCTGAACAGGCACTCGTAGTCGAAGCGGCGCGCGAGGATGAGTTCAATCCGCTCAAGAATGCGGAGGGTGTCAATTCGCCGCCGGATGTGAAATCCAGTTTGGTCGCGCTGCACCGTCGCTGGTTGCGGGGCGCAAGTATTGATGTCCCTGAGACGGCCCAAGTTGAAATCAGCCCGTTGGCCGGCGTCGATGAGGAAGCGGTGGCAACGTCCGCTTACGGCCGGTTGGATTTCACCGGACCGCTGTACGTGGAGCCGGCCGATTAATTTCCTGAGTCGCGGCGAACTGGGTGTTGCACTCATTCGCTTTGATGATCAATCAATAACAAGGAGTCGCCAGCGTGTTGCATGCCGTGGTCATGGCCGGAGGAAGCGGGACGCGGTTTTGGCCGCAAAGCCGTAAGACGCTGCCCAAACAGTTGTTGCCGCTTGCAGGTGAGGCGACGATGCTGCAGCAGACCGTCCGCCGCAACGTTCCTTTGATTCCGGCCGACAGAACTTGGATCGTCACCAACGCCGTCCAAGCTCAAGCGACGGCCGAGCAACTGCCGGACGTCCCGCCCGAGAATATTCTGGTCGAACCCTGCGGGCGAAATACGGCCCCTTGTATCGGCCTGGCAGCCATTCATTTGTTGCGGCAAGATCCGCAAGCGGTGATGCTCGTCGTTCCCGCCGACCATGTGATTCAGCCGACGGAAGTGTTTCAAAACGCGGTCGAACGTGCGGTGGCGGTCGTGGAAAAGTCGCCGCAGACGTTCGTGCTGTTCGGCGTGCCGCCGACATTTCCTTCAACGGGATTCGGCTATATCGAACGGGGCGAAGCGTGGCCCGACGGCGCCGAAGGCGCATATTGCGTCTCGTCGTTTCGTGAAAAACCGGACCGGGAAACGGCTGAACAGTTTCTTGAGGCAGGCGGCTTCTATTGGAACTGCGGCATCTTCGTCTGGAGCGCACAAGCTGTGCTGGAAGCCTTGCAACAATTGCAGCCGGAGATCCACAGCCGGCTGATGACGCTCCGCGAGAGCCTGGGCACCGCTGAGGCCGAAGCAACGCTCGAGCGCGAATTTCCACTGATGACGGCGATTTCCATCGACCATGGTGTGCTCGAACAGGCGCAGGATGTGGCGGTCCTGGAAGCGCCGTTTGAGTGGGATGACGTCGGCAGTTGGCAGGCGCTGCACCGCCTGCTGGGAACCGATGCAGAGAAAAACACGATCGATTCTGCACATTGCGGCGTTGAAACCACCGGATGCATTGTCCGCTCAACGGCGCCGGGCCACTTGATTGGGACGATCGGTGTGCAGGATTTGGTGATCGTGCATACTCCCGATGCAACGCTCGTCGCACGCAAGGACGATGAGAACGCGATCAAGCAGTTAGTGTCGCTGCTCGAGGAACAAGGCTATGAACAGTTCCTCTAGCGCGCAGCCGGCCGTTCCGTTTCCTGACGACGGGCGGCTGTTGGGCATCGACTTCGGCACCAAACGAATCGGGGTTGCCGTCTCGACTCCCGAGCAGAGCATCTCCAGCCCACTGGAAAACTATACTAGGCGTTCCAAGGAGTTGGACGCGGAGTTTTTCAAAAAGGTCGCGGCCGACTACCGTGCGGTGGGGATCGTCGTCGGCTTGCCGGTCCATATGAGCGGCGACGAAAGCGAAAAATCTCGACAAGCCCGCAACTTCGGCGCTTGGCTGGGCGGCGTCACAAAGCTGCCGGTCCGCTACTGGGACGAACGTTATACGTCGGTGATCGCCGAGTCTTATTTGCTCGAAGCGGAGCTGACCAAGAAGAAGCGTAAGGCGCACATAGACATGGTGGCGGCTCAAATCATGCTGCAGAGCTACCTCGACAGCGACGACCGTGATGCGGCGCCGAGGGAGATGTGAAGCCGCCTCTCTGAATTCATGAGCAGCGTGTCGTGCAGATGTGAGCAGCGACCAAACTCCCCTCAACAGCATTCGCGAAATTCGCTAAGATTCGGCAAGTCCTCAAGTTGTTTCTCGGAACTGCATCGACCGACGGATTGCCGGATGCTGCACCTCATTGGTACCTATTTGCCGCGTGCCCTGCGCTACATCGTGTGGGATCCCTTGTGGCGAATGCCGGAGCGGGACAAGGTGCTGTATCTCACGTTTGACGACGGTCCCGACCCGGATGCGACTCCGCAACTGCTGGAAATCTTTGAAAAACACCAAGCGCACGCAACCTTTTTTCTGCGCGGCGATCATGCGGAGCAGCATCCACAGATCGTCCGCGCACTGACCGCCGCCGGGCACACGATCGGCAATCACACGTACTCACACGCCAGCGCCTGGAAGGTGCACCACAGCGAATATGCCGAGGAGTTGAGCCGCGCCACGGAGATACTCAATGGTCTCGCCGGAGCACCCGTTCGCTGGATGCGGCCTCCTTTCGGGAAGTTCACCCCCCGCACGTTGATCTGGTGCAAGCACGCTGGACAAAAACTGGTGATGTGGGACGTGCTGCCCTGCGATTTTGTGGCGGGCATCACCGCCGATCAAATCGCCCGCCGCACACAGCGATTCATGCGAGCGGGCAGCATCGTCTGCCTGCACGACAACCACAAGTCCCGCCAAGTCACGCCCGCTGCAATGAGAGAATTGCTGCCGCGCTTGATCGACTCCGGGTGGACTTGCGCCGCGCTGCCTGCTGAGCAACCGGTACCGAAAGAGTCGGTCCCCTTATTGCGGTCGGAATAAGGCACCAGCGCCGCCGCTGACGCCGGTCCGCTTTTGGCCAATCGCTCTGGAATTCCCATATCGGATCGGCTACGCTACCCCGTGCCTGGCAAGGAGTTGGGAATCACCAAGCGGTCCCGGCGATGCCTGGAAATTGGTTGACGCGATGCGCCGTCGACATCGACTGCGGCCGCCAAAGACTGTTTGACTCCCGACGACTGCGGGTAACAATAGCGAAGAATTCGCTGCAAATGATATAGAATCGTTCGAGTTGAGGTCTGATTGACCGTCGACGGAACTTCGATGCGATGAGATGCCCGTTTTGCCATCACGATGAGACGAAAGTCACCGACTCGCGGGTCAGCCAGGAGTACGCGATCCGGCGACGGCGCGAATGTCTGGATTGCGGGCGCCGTTTTACGACCTATGAAAAGGTCGAGGAAGCGCCGCTGAAGGTGATCAAGAAAGACGGCAGCCGCGTTCCATTTGACCGGCACAACATTCGCGCAGGACTCGAAAAGGCGTGCTACAAACGCCCCGTCAGCGACCAGCAGATCGAAGAAATCGTCAATAAGGTCGAAGCGGACGTGTACCAAAATTTCGAGCGCGAAGTCCCCTCGCCCTATATCGGAGAACGCGTGTTCAATATCCTCCGCGGCGTCGATCAAGTCGCTTTTGTCCGCTTCGCTTCGGTCTATCGCGAATTCAAGGATGTCAACGACTTCGTTGAAGAACTCGAACCGATGTTGCGCGATCCGGCTCGGCAAGGAAGCTGATTCGCGAGACGTCGCCGACTCGTTGCCGAACAACCGGAACCGCTTGTGACCCCGCCGACATCCGGAGCACCGCATGCGCCGCCCCATTCAGCCCCGCGCCGCGCTCACTACGCCGCGACGGCGTTCGTCTTCGCACTGATCGCGATTTACGGATCATGGGTCCCGTTTAACACGCGATCACTGTCGTTCGCTGAGGCGTGGGGCATGGTCTCACAGATGCCGCTCTTGGAGTTCAAGTATGCCGACCGCTCCGATTGGGCGGCGAACGTGTTGTTGTTCGTTCCGATCGGTTTTTGCCTGCTGGCCGCCTGTTCGGCGGATTCCGGCAAGCGAATCACTACAATCGCGGCAATTCCGGTCATCCTGGCCGGCTGCTTCGCGTTGAGCTTCCTGATCGAATTCGGGCAACTCTGGCTGCCGGCGCGGGTGTTCTCGCAGGCCGACATTGTGGCGCACACCATTGGCACGGTGATCGGAATCGTTGGCTGGCTGACGTTGGGGCAGGCATTTACAAATTGGCTCCGCAGCTATTCAGGCACCGCCAGTCCGAAACGGCAGGTCGACTGGCTGCTGGAGGTCTATTTGGTCGGGTTGATTCTCTACTCGGTAGTGCCGTTGAACCTGACAATCAATCCCGAGGAACTGTATGACAAGTTCGACAAGGGCCGCGTCGAGCTGATTCCGTTCTCCAATTTGCAATGGAATTGGACCACCTGTGGCAACTTGCTGATCGATCTGGTGATCTTCATCCCGGTCGGCGGGTTGGCCGCTGTGATCGGGAGGCCGGCCGAACGGCCGTTGCGTCCGCTGGCCGAAAGCATTGTGCTCGGCGGCTTCATTGTGACCGGGATCGAATTGTCGCAACTGTTCGTGCTCGCGCGGTTCACCAGCACCACCGACATCATCGTGGGCACCGCCGGAGTGGCGGTCGGCGCGTGGTTGCGACATCGGTTCTCACCGCCGCAGCAGGCGCCGGCTGCCGCCGCATCAGAATCGCGTCGATGGCAATGGCTGCTGTGGACATTGCTTTACGCACTGATCGTCGTCGCCTACTTCTGGATTCCGTTCGAAGTGACAGACGACCGCGACCTAATTCGCCGGCGTTTCCAGATGATCTTGCAGATCCCCGGCGCGAGCCTGCTCTCGGTCTCCGAGTATCGAGCGGTGACCGAAATCCTCAGAAAAACGCTGCTATTTCTTCCGCTGGGTGGGCTGCTCGTCTGCTGCATTCGGCCCGATACCGCCCCAGCAACGAGCCGCCCATTCTTACTGGCTCTATGTTTGCTCATCGCCGCAGGTATCGGGCTGATTATCGAAGTCGGGCAAGTGCTGATCATCGAGCACACGCCCGATACCTCCGATGCGCTGCTCTGTGCACTGGGAGCGGCTGCCGGCATCTTCATCACCGACCGTTTGTTGCGTCATCGCGCCGACGAACGATAGTGCGTGCTCACCTCGGCCGCAGTTACGCCTCGGCCACGTCAACGGTGCCTGTCTCAACCGATCCGGAGTCATTGCGGGCGAGGTGGTACATATAGATTCCGCCGGTCAGCGACAGCGCCGCCGCGACAGCGAACATCCAAGCCCCCCATTCCAAGCGGGCGAATAACAGGTAACCGCAGATCGGCGCGATCATCCCGCGAATCCCGGTGAATCCAACATGCAGGCTGTTGTACAGCGAGACATGTTCATGCCGTGCGAAATACAAACTGCCGGTCGACCAGTTGATCGTGCCGCCGCCGTTGCTGATCGAGTGAAAGATCGTCCCCACGACCATCGGCCAGAGATGTCCCAACACGCCGCCCAAACAATAAAACCCGTACCCGGCCGTTTGAATGGCGTTAAACAGCGCGCGGCCGGACATGGGGTCGATTTGGTCCAAGTAGCGGCCCCAGAACGGCGAGGAGGCCATAATCAACAGCGCGGGCATCACCGCCGTGACAACCAACACTTGTCCGTCGGTCGCGCCCACATAGTTGGAGTTTTTCAAGGTCTCCGGAATGAACGCCATCCCCATGTGGTTGGCGAACCCGGCCAGCGCGAAGCCGATTTGATAGCGGACGAAGCGACGATCCGCGAGAAAAACCTTCCAGCCTTCCTTGAGCGACCGCCAGGGAGAATCGGTCTGGGCAGCCAGCGTGGTCCCGGAACTGGGAATCGGGATTCTCGAATAGCAGACCGACGCGAAAACCAACGTCCCCGCCGCATAGGCGTAGACGACCCAGTATTGACTGGAGAATTTCTCAAACCACCACGTTCCACCCAACGTAATCAGTAATGCAGAAATCGCGGCAATCGCTTTGAGCCAGCCGACCGCGAAACCGCGGTGGGTCGCCGGATAGAGTACGCGATACATGTTCATCTCGCCCACGCGGGGAAACACACGCAGCACAAACGCGCAGCCGACGACACACGTGAAAAAGGTGGGCCCGGCGATCGGCAGAGCGATCGCCAGCAGCAACACGGCAGTCACCAGGTTCGGGATGATGATCAGCCACCGCGGCGAGATTCGTCCCGACAGATAGCCCACCACCGGACTGAGCATGCTGCTGCCGCCGAACAGAGCCCCGAGCAGCGTTAAGTGGATCGCCTGCCCGTCGACGACCGTTTTGATTGCTCCCAAGGTGAGCAAAAACAGCGCGATGAACGTCCCGCTGCCGTAATTGTAAAACGTCTCGAAGAAGAGCGCCCGGCGGCAATTGTCCGGCACGCGCTCCAGCACCGCGCGAAACAGCGGCAAACGCGCAGGCCAGAAATCTTCGATGCCGCCACTCATGTGGGGAAATCAACCTTCCATTGGGACGAAGTTCGTACCGTCAGCCCGATATTGCTCATCACATCCGACGTGAAGGAATCACGACTTGCGCCGCAACCGCTCGCCCAACTTGGCGATCTGCTCGGCGCAGGCGTCGCGGGCTTCGACCATGCCCGCTACGGTGGGATCGGGCTGTTTGAGATAGTTCAGCACGATCGCCTCCGCCTCCATCAGCTCCTGACACGCTTGCGGAATCTCCGAGGCGACTTCATTCGGAATCGTCGTCACGCCGTTGCAGTCGCCGTGCAGCAAGTCGCCGGGATAAATGCAGATCCCCCCCACGGTCACCGGAACGTTGACCGACAGCATGTGGCAATAACCATGTGCGCAAATCGTGCCGTTTGTAAATGCGGGAAAGCCAATGTCGCGAACCTGGTCAAGATCGCGTCCGGTCCCCGACGTGATCAACCCCGCCGCGCCGAACGCCTGATAGGTCGTGCACATCACTTCGCCAAACGTCGCCGCCGCACACAGGTCGTCGAGATCTTGAAACACGACCACCGGAGGCCCTGGCAACTCGCCAAACGCCTCGACCTGCTCCTGCAAACCGGCGTAAACATCGCCGCCGCGGGGCGGGGCGTAACTGCGAAACGTCGAGGTGAGCGCATAGCCCACCATCGGCGGCATCTCCGGAAAACAGGCGGTGATTGAGCCGTCCATGTAACCGTCGCTGCGTGGCCGGATGTCGTACAGTTCGACGACGTTACAGACAGTGGGCGTATCATATTTCGCCAAATCGGCGAGCAGGGAGGTTTGTTCGGGCATGGTAAGTCCTCGGTGATCGGGGCGATTTCGGTCTATGATCGGTTGAGAGGTCGAATATAGCGGATGCGAATTGCGTACGAAAGCGAGCAATTCGGCGATAGATTTGAAAGTCGGCGACAGGCCGCCACTCGGTAATTCGGACGTGGTAAGAGCTTAGCCACAGAGGACACAGAGTTCACTGAGGAATTGTTCCTCAATCCTCTCCGTGTTCTCGGTGATCTTTGTGGCTCTGTTCCCCAAACCACACCCGCTGGAGTCGACGTTGACTCACTGCTGAATTTGCGTTATTTGCGGCCGGCTCACCAGTTCGCTCGGAGGATTTGAGATGCTGCGATTCCTGCTTGTGCTGCCCCTGCTGGTCGTGTTGATATCGCCTTCCAAGGCGGAGGACCGTCGACCGCTCAAGGAATTGTTGACGGACCTGGGCAGCGAGACTCGCTCAGTTCGCCAAACAGCGCAGCGCGCACTCGAGTTCGGTTCAGACTTGCCATCGCATCCGTTGCATCCAGTGCGATTTCATCCAAAGGTCTGGGAAAGACTGGAGTTACTCCGCGACGAAGCGAAACCGCTGTTGCCGGAAATCTTGGCGTTGATGGATCACGAGGGGACTGATGTCGTCGCCTCCGCCTTGCACGTTGTGACCATGATGGGGAGCGATGCCCGGCCGGCGATTCCCAAGTTGAACAAACTGCTTGCCGATCATCGCGAAGATGGAATTATTGCAATCTCCGCCGGCAGGGCGCTGCTGACGGTACTTCCCGAGAATCAACCTGTCACACCGCTGATTATTGCAGCGTTTGAGAAGTCGCCGGCGCGACGGACTTGGGACCGAGAGCTGCAGGAAGCGGGAGACGCGAATCCAAACAGGGGTTCAGAATCCCCCAATGGTGCGTTCTTTGGCATCAACTTTTGCGCAGAAATGTTGTGGACAAATCTGCTTGCGGCGGGGCGAACACGGGTCGAAGTACCCGCATTGGCCCAGGTGGTGTCAACCAGTTCATCCCTTTCGGCCAAGCTGGTGGCAATTGGCGTCCTCGCGGGACTCGGCACTGAGGCAGAGGCTGCTCTACCCGTGCTGTATAAACAACTTCAAGACCCAAACGAACTCGTCCGCCTTAGTGCCGCCGTTGCCAGCGTGCTGATCGAACGAAATCCAGACAACATCGCGATCTTGGCGAAAAAGCTAAGCCGGAACGAAGAGGAGCGGACTGATCTTCAAGTCGGTGCGCGCGAGGTTCTTAAGGAAGGAAACCAGCTCGATGTTGCGATCATCGAATCAATGAAAGAATCAGTCGAATTCGGAGTGACCGCTTGCCTCGGCATGCTCAAGCACGGCCGTAACTTTCACCAACGTAAAGCACTGGCATACTTGGCAAAGCTTGGCCCCGCGGCGAAGTCTGCCGTACCGGCGCTCAATGAACGACTGAGCCACCCCGACGAAGAGATTCGCCGATTAGTGGCGGAAACACTGCGGCGGATCAAAGAAGCGAAGGGTGGGCGAAAATGAGTTTCACCAGCATTAGCACGAAAAGGGTGTTTCAATGGTAGTTCGAACGCTGTTTATCATTCCTGCATTGATCTCCTTGGCTGCAACAGCACAGGCAACTGATCGGAAGCCGCTGAAGCAACTGGTGGCGGATCTCGCAGGGCCTTCTGCTTCCGCGCGTGAAACTGCGCAAAGCGAAATCGAAGCATTCTGTGAGCCGTTTGGCTATCCATACGACGATTCGATCGGATTCGATCCTGAGACACGAAAGTGGCTAATGGCCTACCGTCGAGAAGCAACTCCGTTGCTCCCGGAAATTCTGAAATTGTTGGACCGCGATGATCCAGATGTCGTCGCCTCAGCCGCAGCCTTGCTGTCCGTCGCGGGGCCGGAAGCCAAAGCAGCAATCCCGAAACTGAAGTCGGTCGTTGAGAATTCGAGGCCCTTAGCAATGGTCGATGATTCAAACGCCTTGGTCTACAATCAGAAAATGATGGGTGTCTATCTTTATGCGTTGCCCGGAGCATTAGTCTCCGTCTGGCCCCCTGACAAACCCGTCACTCCACAGCTCCTCAAACTCGTGGCGAAAGCGCGAATCGAGCAATTCGGCAACTTCGACTTGAAGGAACTGTATGAGCCGAAAGAGGATGCCACCCAAATGACGACTCGCCACAACTGGCATGCTGTATCTTTTATGATTGACTTGTTGGCACGAAGTTTGCTGTCATCGGGGCGAACGAGAATTGAAGTGCCGGTGTTGGCACAAGCGGCTTCCGACGAATCATCCACGACAATGCGCATCATCGCAATGGGCGTGCTGGCTGAGTTCGGTAACGAAGCAACAGCGGCCCTCCCGACACTCAGACAATGTCTGAAGGACAAAAACATATGGCTGCGCCGCGTAGCTGCACAAACCATACTCCAGATCGAAAGAGATCCCAGCCAGATTGAATCATTGATCGTGTCAATCGGTCTTTCCGAGAAGCAGAGTCGAGATTTCGACGAGGATGCAAGGGAGCAGTTCGCTCAAATACGCCAAGAAGAGAAAGAGTTAATTGATCGGTTGAAGGGTGGTGGTGAAGAGAGCCTCCCAATGTGCCTCGGCATGCTCAAGCACGGCCGTAACTTTCACCAACGTAAAGCACTGGCATACTTGGCAATGCTTGGCCCCGCAGCGAAGTCTGCCGTACCGGCGCTCAAAGAACGACTGAACGACCACGACGAAGAGATTCGCAAACTGGCAGCAGAGGTGCTGCGGCGGATTGAGGCGAAACCAGTCGCGGAACAGCCGACTTCGCCCGAACGCGATCGTTGACGGGTGCGTCGGTTGTCGTGACTCGCTATGATGACAAATCGTGGGGCATCTACTCCGAACGATAGGCTCGGCGGGTTTTCACCATGGCGAAACATTATCTCTCACTAAAACCGACCGAACAGTCGCTGACGACCGCCGCGGCGCAGCTTTATGCTGCGTACGTGATTGCCGGCCGAGTGCCCGACGGCGCGGAGCACGAGTGGATGGACCGGGCGATTCGCGAATCGATCGAGCTCGCCCGCAAGATCGACGATGCCGTGCAGGCCGACGGCGAATTTGATTGAGAAAGACGGGCGTGCGGCGCTCCTGCATTGCTGGGGACTGATGACTTCGACCGACCCGCTGTTGCAAGCCTGCGAAATCGGCCGCAAAATCCCCGGCGAGGACCGTTGGGTGTGGCGCGGGTTGTCACTGCAGGTCCGGCCCGGCGAGCGTCTGGCGGTGATCGGACCGACCGGCTCCGGAAAAACGCTGTTGTTGCGGTCGCTGGCATTGCTCGATCCGCTGGACGCCGGCGAGATTCGCTGGGACGGAGCGCCGATCGAAGACCACGACGTCCCAAGCTTTCGCCGCGAGGCAGTCTACCTGCATCAAACGCCGGCGATCTTCGAGGGGACTGTCGAAGCAAACCTGCGGCGGGTCTTTGAGTTGGCTGTCAATCGTGACGCGGCTTTCGACAGGGCGTACGTTTGCGATTTGCTCCAGCAGGCCGGGCGGAATGCGGAATTTCTCGAAAAAACGGTCGCAGGACTTTCCGGCGGAGAAAAACAGATCACGACCCTGATTCGTGCGCTGCAGTGCGGCCCGAAACTTTTACTGCTGGACGAGCCGACTGCGGCACTCGACGCGAATTCGACGGCGGCCGTCGAACGGCTGATTCTGAACTGGCAGCAGGCGAACCCGGAGCGGAGCGTGGTCTGGGTCAGCCACGACCCGGAACAAGTGCGGCGGACCGCAACGCGGGAGTTCCATTTAGACGGGCAGTAGTGACTGAAGATAGGCCGCACACTGCCTAATTAACTGGCTACCCAACTAACCCTTCGATGGGGTTGGCGTGATAGATGTGATGCGGGCGTTTTTCGGCGTTGTACCAGGCGGCGTCGTGCGGGATGCCGAGAGCATCGTATATCGTGGCCGCCATGTTCTCCGGTTTCTGCGGAGAATCCTGCGGATAGCCGCCCGTGGCGTCGGAGGAGCCGATCACCGTCCCGCCCCGGACCCCGCCGCCGGCAAAGAAGACCGATTGCACGGCGCCCCAGTGATCGCGCCCGGGCCGTTTGTAGAATTGCGGCAACCGAAACACTTTCGGCGTGCGGCCGAATTCACCCGCCATCACAATCAATGTCGAATCCAACAGTCCGCGCTGGTCCAGGTCGTCCAGCAACGCCGAGACCGCGCGGTCGGTCGGCGGGAACAGGTGCTGCTTGAGGTGCGGGAAGATGTTTCCGTGCGTATCCCACGTCTCGTTGCGGCCCAGATTCACTTGAACCATGCCGACGCCGATTTCCACCAGCTTGCGGGCCATCAACAGCGACCAGCCGAAACGGTTTTTGCCGTAGGCGTCTTGGACTTCGTCCGACTCGGCGTGCACGTCGAACGCCTGCCGAACCTTGCCGGACGTCAGCAGCGAGATTGCGGTCTGGCGGCTGCGGTCCATCGACTCCACGTCCTGAAAGCCGTCCAGATGCCGCTGCCGTTCTTCGACCAACTGCATGAGATCCAAGCGGCGCGACAAACGGCCAGAGGTGAGTTGCTCAGGCAGCCGCAGGTTGGGCGATTCATAAACGGGATCGCCCGTGTGCTGCATGTCCCGTTCCTGGTGATCGAAACAATTGGGACAGGCTCCGTACTGCTTGCACTTGGTCGCGGCATCGATGACCCACGGGTCGCGGTTCGCTCCCATGATTCCCGCAAACTGCCCCGGAATCACGCGCCCGCTGGCGTGCACGAAAGTCTCAGGAATCACGGCCGACGAGGGGAGATGATTCTTCCCCGCCACCATCTCGCCAACGATCGACGTAAGCGTGGGATGGTCTGTCGGCATCGGTTTCGACGGATTAAAGCCGCGGGGCAAATCGCTCCGCCCGGTGAGCATGATGTGGTGCCCGTCGGAATGCTCGTTACGCATGTGCGTCAGCGAACGGACGACCGCCCACTTCTCACTGCGCTGCGCGAGCAGCGGCAGGTGTTCGCAGATTTGAATGCCCGGCGTGGCGGTATCGATCGGACGAAACTCGCCGCGAATCTGCTCCGCCGCCTCGGGCTTCATGTCGAAGCTTTCATGTTGCGACAGCCCGCCTGAGAGAAAGATATAGATCACCGATTTCACCGGCGGCTGCGGGCGATGCGGGGCCGCTTGGCTGCGCAGGGCTGCAACGTCCGCCATCGTCAATCCCAGCAAACCGATCCCGCCGGCGCGCAGCGCCTCCCGCCGGTTGAACGTGGGGTGCGCGAGTGTGGAAGGTTTGTGAGAATGCATCGCCGGTGAGAGCAAATGGATTAATGATCGTTGATGTGAGTTTACCAAGCCGCGGGGCCGTACGGCAACCGGAAATCGGTCCAGCCGCAGCGATGGGGTGCATTCCCTGGTTTGCACTTGGCATCAATTATGTACATTGAGTCGGTCCTGGAAATCTGCAATGAATTGGTAATGGATATTGGGTCGTCACAGAGAATACCGAGTGTCTTCGAATCAGAGCATCAGCCGCGTCCTTATCGGCGGGCATCTCGTTTTACGTGAAACCTACCAGGGGGTGGCCGCGATTGCGCACCAATCGGGGCAGGCTGTGCCTGCAAGAGGCTGCAATTTCAACGGTCAATAAGACTGCGGTCTCCAATCGCAGGGAACGGTGAAATTGCGGCCTCTTGCAGGCACAGCCTGCCCCGATTGGTGCGCAATCGCGGCCACCCCCTG
>JANQPT010000032.1 GCA_028285345.1 Planctomycetales bacterium | reverse complement strand
TACGCCAGCTTGGCCAATTCCGACGGCTGAAAGTTCATCAAGCCCAGCGGAACCCAGCGGTGCGAGCCGTTGCGCGCCGGAAAGAAATAGACCGCCGCCAACAACAGCAGGCTCATCCCAAAGATCAGATAGCTATTCCGCTTGAAGGCGTGGTACGGCACCAGTGTCGCAGCGAACATCGCCGGGATCGACAACACCAGCCAGACCAGTTGCCGATCAAAGAAATCGCCCCGTCCGGAGAGCGCATCGCCGTGGGCAATCCCCGACAGCCCGCAGACCGCCAACGACACCGTGCAGAAGACGATGGTCCACGGCAGCCGCCGAATCCATTCGTCACGATTCACCGATTTACCTCCGTGTTGTTCGGTGTTTTTGCCACGATTCTCACGAATCGACACGAATGAATATTCAGAAGAATTTGTGTAGATTGGTGCGATTCGTGGCCTTTGATTTTCTTCTCAAAAAAGAAGTCGTTCGTACTGCAGTTTGTTTTGATTCCCAAAGTTGACGAGTAGCCCCAGCTTGATTCCGGTTGCCTTCAGGTAGTTCAGAACTTGTGACCGGTGATGGTCGGCTAAATCGGCGACGCCTTTGATCTCAACTATTATTCTATTGAAGCAGACAAAATCAGGGATATAGGCGGCCTGAAGAGTCCGATCTTTGAATCGAAGCGTCAACTGTTCCTGCGACTGGAACGGAATCTCGCGATCTGCGAATTCGTATTCGAGGCATTCCTGATAGACCGCTTCGAGGAAGCCAAAACCCATCTGGTTGTAGACTTCCATACATGCACCAACGATTCGGTAGCTTTCATCCTTGTAAAGCACGTCCGACTTCATTGATTCTTGGCCCTAGGTTCTAGTTGTCCACAGGATTTTGCCACGAATTTCACGAATCTACACGAATAAAATCACTTGCGCACAATCTGCGCCAATTTGTATGGTTTTTGGTATTGCTTTCGGTCTTCGGAAGATTAGCTCTGGTGCCGGCACGATTCTCATGCAATCTTTATCAATGTGGACGACGGTGACTCCTTGAATTAATTCGTGTAGATTCGTGCGATTCGTGGCTTCTCCATTCGTCACAAAAACGCGTGGGGATTCGTGACCTAACTCAAGCCAAGATCTCGTGCAGCACGTGACCGTGGACGTCGGTCAGCCGCATGTCTCGGCCGGAGAAGCGGAACGTGAGCCGCTCATGGTCCATTCCGAGTAGATGCAGCATCGTGGCGTGCAAGTCGTAGATCTCGACCCGATTTTCGACGGCATGATAACCAAATTCGTCGGTGGCACCATACCGGATTCCGCCCTTGATCCCCCCGCCGGCCATCCAGATCGAAAACCCCTGCGGATTGTGATCGCGGCCGTTTTTGCCCTGTGCAAAGGGCGTTCTGCCGAATTCGCCTGACCAGACAACCAGCGTTTGATCCAACAGTCCCCGCGCTTTGAGATCGGCCAACAATCCGGCGATCGGACGGTCAGTGGCGCGGGCGTTGTTTTCGTGGCCGTTTTTGAGGTCGTTGTGCTGATCCCAACGGTCACCTCCGCAGTTCGGGCAGGTCAACTCGATAAACCGCACGCCTCGTTCCACCAATCGACGGGCGATCAAACACTGCGCTGCGAAGATCTGTGTCGGCTTGTAATCCTGATCCACGCCGTACAACTTTTGCGTCGCTTCGGTTTCGCCGCTGAGGTCCATCAACTCCGGCACAGCCATCTGCATGCGGTAGGCCAATTCGTAATTGGCGATCGCGGATTCCAAGGCGTCGATTCTGCCGACGCGTGCGACGGTTCGTGCATCCAACCGCCGCATCAGCGCGATCTTGTTTTGCTGCTGGCGTGATGTCTTTTCGGAAGGCCGAATGTTGGCCACCGGCGGATTGCTCGGCTTGAAGATCGAGCCTTGATAGGTTGCCGGCAGAAACCCGCTGTTGAAACAATCCAGCCCGCCTGGCGGAATCAGCCCGCCGTTGAGCACGACGAATCCGGGTAGATTCTGATTCTCGCTGCCCAACCCGTAACTCGCCCAGGCGCCCATGCTGGGCCGGCCCTGAATTCCATGCCCGGTGTGCAAAAAATAGTTCGCGTTGGTGTGCTCGGGGAACTGAGCCACCATGGAATTGATCACGCACAGATCGTCCATGTGTTCAGCGAGGTGCGGAAACAATTCGCTCACCGGCAGCCCGCTCTCGCCATGCTGTTTGAATTTCCAAGGCGACCGCATCACCTTGCCGACCGCGTCGAATTGCGTCGGCTCGACTTTGAGAATGGAATGCGGATCTTTGCCGTCGTGCTCATCCAGTGCCGGTTTGGGATCAAACGTATCGACCTGCGACGGCCCGCCGTCCATGTACAAGAAAATCACGCTCTTGGCCCGCGGCGCAAAATGGGGCGGCGACGGCGCAAAGGGATTCTGCTCCTTTTCATTGGCCCGGATCCCGTCAGCCAACAGCGCCGACAGTGCCACGGCGCCGAAACCGTTGGCGCAGCGCAAGAGCATTTCGCGGCGATCGAGCGGCTGGTCAATAAATTGGCGGCAATGTGGCATGGTGATTCGGCAGGTTACTCGACGAATGTAAATTCTTTCAATGTGAACAGAACGTGGCACAGATCGGCCCAGACGCGGCGGTCATTACTGAATTCGACACCATCGCCATGAGTGGCGGACTGGGTTTCGAGAAATGCGATCGCGGCATCAATTTCCTCTGTGGATGGTCGGCGGGCGAACGCCGCTTCATACATCGTCGCGATGCGCCCGCGCGGATCCGATTCAGTTTCAATCAGTTGCCTCGCCCACAGTTCCGCCTGCTGTTTCACAAACGGATCGTTCATCAAGATCAGTCCCTGCGCCGGCACGTTTGACCGCGTCCGCCGGCCGACGGTGCTGAATGGAATCGGTGTGTCAAAAGCCAACATCATCGGCGAGAGAAAATTGCGGTTGACGCGGATGTAGATTGATCGGCGGCCGGCGCCATCGAGCGGGCCGCTCTTTTTCGGCCGGCCCCGTCCTTCCATGAACGCCGTCAAATGCACCGGGATGCTATTGCCGTACATCTTGCGGTCCAACCGGCCCGAGACGGCCAGCATCGCGTCACGTATCACTTCACCTTCCAGCCGCCGTACCCGCATGCGGCGCAGCCACAGATTCTCCGGATCGGCCCGCTCCGCCGCCGGGTCCCCGGCGTGGCTCGTCATTTGATACGTCCGCGTCAGCACCAGTCGCCGGATGAGCCGTTTGAGCGACCAACCGTCTGCCATAAACTCCGCCGCTAGATAATCCAACAGTTCCGGATGCGTCGGCCGCTGGCCCAGCACGCCGAAGTTATCGACCGACGCAACTATCCCCCGGCCGAACAAGTGATGCCAGACGCGGTTCACAATGACTCGCGCAGTCAAGGGATTCTTGGGCGAGACAATTTGCTCCGCCAGTTCAAGCCGTCCGCATGCGTCGCCAATCGGCGGCTGATCCGCTCCCGAGACCACTTCCAGAAAACGCCGCGGCACCGTCTCGCCCAGTTTCTTATGGCTGCCGCGAATGTGAATACGCTCGTCCTCCGCAGACCCCACCGTGATTGCCAGCGCGGGCAGCGGGGCAGGAATACCGTTCCCCAATTCGCGGAGTTGAGCGTCAAGTTTGACGAATTCGTCATGCTTCGCCGCCGATCCATCGAGTAACTCATGCGACATGGCCCAGCCGAGCAGACGCTGGTCGTATGCGTCGGCTTCGCCGCGATGCCAACGTGTCAGAGCGGCCGCCATCCGGTCGGCAAGTGCTCTGGAGATCGATTCAGCGGTCGAATCCTCCTCTTGGCGCAGCCGCTCCAGCAATCGCGGATCGGGCGGATCAATCAGTTTTAGGGTTCCATTGCCCAAACGAATCTCATCGACCGCCACATAGCCGTCACCGTCGTCGATCAGTTCGATGTATGCGCGGTGGCCAATATACTTGCTCACATTCTGTGTGTGCCAAACAAATCGGCCTTCTGTGTCGACCTTGAACTTCATGCCGCCGAACAACAGGGCGCTAAACTCATCCATAAAGTAGCCGTCGATGATCAGGCGGATCGTGCCGCCCCGGCCGGCCATGCGGTAGAAGATACGGTCGCCGGTGATCTCAAAGGTCGGCGAGCGGAGCACGCCTTGAAGCTTGCCCGCTAAGCGGCCGCTGTGTGCCGTTCCCGGCGGAGCGGGGCAGGCAGCGGGACTGGCAGCGTCCCACTGGCTGGCCTGCGACGGGCCGCTACCAAACGCGTGGCCCGTCGCGAACCAGTCCCCGAAGTCCTCACCGTTGAAATCCGTAAACAGCTTTGTGCGGTCGAGATTGTCGGCCGCGTGTTTGGCCCGCTGAGCCAAATCGGGAACAACCGACTGCGGGTTTTGGAGATTTCGCTTGAGCGATTTGAGCGACTGCAACGACTCGTCTGCGGCATCTTTATCCAACGTTTCGATTGCTTTCACCCAGCGCGCGAATTGCTCAGACTTCAATTGGCGGGCCGCCGCGAAGGCTTCATGCGCGGGACGCGGATCTTGACGACAAAACTCCACCGCCGCGTGTAAATTGCGCGCGAACGAATCGGCGGAAAACTCCGTCGACGTAGGGATCACCTGCGGCAGCACGCCCTCCGCATGGTCGCTGAGCATCGTAAGTTTCTCAACGTGCGCCCCGATCGTGCCGTGCGGATCCAATGCCGCAAACTGCCGCCGCGAGCTCTGCAGAAAGCCGGCCAGTGCGTAGTAGTCTTTCGTGGAAATTGGATCAAATTTGTGATCGTGGCACCGGGCGCAGGCGACCGTCGCCCCCAGAAACGTCTTGGTCATCACGTCAATCTGGTTGTCGACTCGCCCCGCTTCATCGCCGCGCACATCGACCGGCGCATGATTGGCTTCGCCCAACCACCAAAAGCCGGTCCCTAAGATCGACTCGTTATAGCCGTCGGTGGGATGCCGCCGCGGCTGGTTCAATAAGTCGCCCGCAATCTGCTCACGGACGAAATCATCGTACGGCACGTCGGCGTTGAGCGCGCGGATCACATAATCGCGATACCGCCAGGCGTGGTGGATCGGATGATCGAACTCGTGGCCGTGCGATTCGGCGTACCGCACCAAGTCGAGCCAATGCCGGCCCCAGCGCTCGCCGAAATGCGGCGAGGCCAACAAACGGTCGACAACTTTTTCCACCGCCTCGGGCGAATCGTCTTCCACGAACGCTCGCACTTCCTCCGCCGTGGGGGGCAGGCCGATCAGGGCGAAATTCAACCGGCGAATCAGCAATCGACGAGCCGCCGGAATTGCCGGTTTCAGATTCCGTTGTTCGAGTTGAGCCAGAATGAACCGGTCGACGTCGGTCGACGCCCACCCGGCATCCATGACCGGTGGCGGGGCAACTTTTTGCAGTGGTTGAAACGACCAGTGTTTTGCCCGCTCCTGCAGATTGAACTCCTGACGTTTGACGGTGCCGGGCGCCTGTTCCTTGGGCCACGGGGCGCCGATCTTTACCCAGCGCGTCAGATTGTTAATGATCTCCTGCGGCAGTTTTCCGGACGGCGGCATCTGGTAGCCGTCGTCGCCGTAGAGAATCGCTTCGATCAACAGGCTCTCGTCCGGTTTGCCCGGCACGATCGCTTCGCCGGTGTCGCCCCCTTCAATCAGCGCGACGCGGGAGTCGAGCCGCAATGCACCTTCCTGTTTGTCGGGTCCGTGGCACTTGTAGCAGTGCGCAGCGAGCACGGGGCGGATCTTCTTCTCGAAAAACTCCAGCTCTGCCGCGGTCGGTTCGTTCGCGAATGCGATCGTCTCTACCGAAAAGAGCAGCGCAACCACACACATCCATTGCAGAATCCGCAAGGAACAGATTGGAGACTGTCGTCTGGTCGTTCGGACTGGCATGGATATGGCGTGCAGGGAGAATCGGCTCGTGATGCGTCGGCGAGAACTCCATTATCGACGCTATCTGCCGGGCACGTCAACTGCGCTGGAAGGGCCGAATTGTTGCGCGGTGTGCGCCGGGAGTTGTTATGATGTATTCGCGCGCCGCACGCTCGTCGATTCGCTCTCATCAAAGGTTCAAGCGCTTCTCATCGTGACTGGCGACCCACACAACAACCAGCAACTACTTGATGCATTGCGGCTGAGTCTCGTGCGCGGGATCGGTCCGCGTCTGCAGCAGGAGTTGCTGCAGCGATTCGGGTCTCCCGGCGCGGTGCTGGCTGCGCCGCCCGACATGCTCCGCGCCGTTCCCGGCATCGGCCCCAAAGTGGCCGCCGCACTATTTGCTGCCCGCGGCGATGACGCTGCGGAAAACGCTCTCGCCCGTTGCCGTCAACGGAGGGTCGATCTGTTGACGGTTGATGCGGACTGTTATCCTCGTATGCTCAAAGAAACGACCGACCCGCCGGCCGTGCTCTATTGCCAGGGACGGCTCGAACCGTGTGATGCGCTGTCGGTCGCCATTGTCGGATCGCGTAGCTGTTCGCACTACGGACGGCAACAAGCGGAGAAATTGGCCGGCGGCTTGGCCCGCGCGGGGATGACGATCATCAGCGGTCTCGCGCGCGGAATTGACGGCTCGGCACATCGGGGCGCACTGCAGGCGGGCGGCCGCACCATCGCGGTATTGGCCACCGGAATTGACGAGATCTATCCCCCTGAGCATACCGATTTGGCGCGTGACGTCGTCACCCAAGGGGCGCTGGTCAGCGAGTCTCCGTTGGGCCAGAAGCCGTTGGCCGGATTGTTTCCGCAGCGCAACCGCATCATCAGCGGCCTGTCACTGGGCGTGATCGTGATCGAAGCCTCTCGGAAGAGCGGCGCGCTTCACACCGCGCGGCACGCCATCGACCAAAACCGCGAAGTCTTCGCGTTGCCCGGTCCCGTCGATTCGCGCGGACACCAGGGCTGCCACGATCTGATTCGCGACGGCGCGAAATTGATCACCGGCGTCGACGACGTGTTAGACGAACTCGGTCCGCTCTCAGAACCGGTCCCAATTTCTCAGCCCGCGGCCGCAGCAGATGCGACGGAGTCGCTTGTGGAACGAGAAGAGATTCACAGCCCGCGCGAATTAACCCTCAGCGACCAGGAACGGCACGTTCTCAACCTGATTCCCCGCGAACCGGTGCATATCGATGCGATTCTGCGGGAGGCCGACCTCGAGCACTCGCGGATCCTCTCCACGTTGACCGTCTTGGAGATGAAGCGCATGGTCCGCCGCTTCCCCGGCGGCAACTATTGCCGCGGTTAGGATTCTGCCACAGAGTGCACAGAAGTCACAGAGAAACGCTGCTCAGCTCTTGAGAAGTTTACTGTTGGAGATCGACTCCATCGCGTCAGTTTTCGGAGTCGTTGTCGCCCCTTTGCCTGGGTCGATGTACTACACTGCGGCCAATTGGCATTTGAGAGATTCGACAGTTTACGCGGAAAAATACTTGACATGACAAGTATTGATATATAAACTAACATGAGAGCCAACCATGAGCCACAAACTACAACACGAAATCAAGAAGAAGCGGCCGTTTGATTCGCAGCAGGAAGAGGCTCTGCTCAACCTGCTGCGGACAAACGAGTTGTTTCAGAATCAATTCATCCGGCTGTTTCGCAAGTACGGTCTGACCGCTTCGCAATATAATGTGCTGCGGATTTTGCGGGGCGAGGGCAAACCGTTGCCGTCGCTGGAGATTGCCGACCGCATGATTCACGTCGTTCCCGCAATTACGGGTTTGATTGACCGGCTCGAAAAAGCGAGGTTTGTCAAACGCCGTCGCTGCGAGGAGGACCGCCGCGTGGTGTACGTGGAGATCACGGACGAGGCAATCTCGGTGCTGAAACAAATTGACCGACCGGTGAAACAACTTCGCGAAAAACTGTTGGGGCACCTGACCAGGTCCGAACTACGCGAGTTGATTCGCCTCCTGGAGAAAGCGCGCACGCCATTATTGGCTGATCCGGAATTCTAAAAAATTTCTGCAATTAGTTGATATGTCAACTATTTATGAGGTGACCATGATTCGTATACGCAAGTCTGAAGACCGCGGATTCGCCGACCACGGTTGGCTCAAAGCACGGCATACGTTCTCGTTCGCCGGCTATCACGATCCAAAGCATCAGGGATTTCGCGCCCTGCGGGTCATGAACGAGGACCGCGTGCAGCCGGGTAAGGGCTTCGGCACACATCCCCACCACGATATGGAGATTGTGACCTATGTGCTGGAAGGGGCAATCGAGCACAAAGACAGCATGGGCAACGGTTCGGTACTTAGGCCGGGCGAGTTTCAGCGGATGACTGCCGGAACAGGTATCACGCACAGTGAGTTCAATCCGAGTGATTCGGAGGAACTGCACCTCTACCAAATCTGGCTATTTCCGCGCGAGAAAGGACTCTCGCCCAGTTACGAACAGAAGCGCTTCGATGAACGCGAGATGACCGGCAAGCTGCGGCTGGTGGCGTCACCCGCTGCGGAGCAGGGGTCACTGGCGATCGAGCAAGATGCGCGGATCTACTTGTCGAGATTTGCGGAGCCACAGTCGATTACGCACGAACTTTCCGAGGGGCGGCACGGATGGCTGCAGGTGCTGCGAGGTTCTGTCACCGTCAACGACACCGAGATGCAAACCGGCGACGGCGCCGCAATCAGCGACGAGAGCAGACTGACAATCACCGGCAACTCCGGAGCGGAAATCATGCTGTTCGACCTCGCTTGAGGAGGATGGCCGTCATCGACAATTCAAGGTGCGACAAGGTTTTCAAGAAGTAGAAACAATCGAAGAAAGAGAATCAGATGCGGCCGAGTCATTCAACGGTGTTTGAACAACATGCGTGCTTGGTCATAAATTAGCCACAGAGATCACAGAGGTCACCGAGACATTATTTGCAGCACCTAACAAAAATGGCAGCGAACAGCTAATTGCCCATCGTCTCTGTGTCCTCTGTGATCTCTGAGGCAAACGCTTCAATGAGTCCTTCGTGAAAAGGCAAAGGCGTCAAAGCACACAGTTTCTCGCAAATCTAACTACTGCCGAAAGTCAGGGAACGAACGATGCAAAATCCGATTCTAGGCGTAACGATGCTCGCCGGGCGGGTCATGCTCGCCACGATTTTTCTGATGAGCGCGCTGGGCAACAAAATTCCCAAGTTTCAGGACGTCGCCGGCTATATGGCGCGCGCAGGCGTGCCGCTGCCGAAGCTGATGCTGGCCGGCGCCATCCTGTTTCTGATCGCGGGGGCCGTCTCGCTGATCCTCGGCTTCAAAGCCCGCGTTGGAGCAGCGCTGTTGCTGGTGTTTCTAGTCTTGGCGACCTACTTCTTTCATGACTTCTGGACCTTCACCGATCCGCAGGAACAGCAAAAGCAGATGATCCAATTCATGAAGAATCTGGCGTTAATGGGCGCCATGCTCACGATCATCGCCAACGGTGCCGGGCCGATGAGCCTCGATGCGGCGCGACAGAACGCGGGTACTGCCAACTCCTGACATCGCAACCGGCAGGCCGCTTTAACTTTCGCGCGAGCGCATTCACCGGGCGGTCCTACGCTCGCAGATGATCTCGGAGCGGAGTCTATTTCGACGGCATAGGCTGCGCGGTCTTTTGTCGCGCGGCTTCCAGAAACAGCTCGTCGCACACGGTGCGGCAACGTTCGATGACTCCCACGTAGTCTGACTGCCACAACCGGTCGGACCAGATCCCAACGTCGTAGTAGCCGTCATATCCACCGCGGTCGAAGGCCTCGACGATCGCCGCCAGCGGAAGCTGGCCCTCACCCAGCATAACCTGCTCGGTGAGCGTCTTCGGCGATGAGCCGACGTCGCTGAGTTGTACCGTCGTCACGTACGGGAGCACTTCGCCGATTCGCGAAACCAGCTGCTCGTCTTCCGCCAAGTGAAACGCATCAAAGGCCATGCCGACGTAGGGGTGATCGCAGGCGTCGACAACGTCCATGACCTCGTTGAGGCTGTTCAAGAATGACCACTCATCGCTCAAGAGGGGCCTCCCCGGCTGCAGCGCCAACTCGACCTGCTGCTCAGCCGCGAGATCTCCCAGGTGGACGAGTGCTTCACAGAGCAATCTCCGGGCATGATTGGCGGTGTGCCCGCTGCGTCCGCCGCTGTTGAGCACCAGGCACGACGCGTGCAGTTTTCCCGCGAGCAGTATCGCGTCACGGGCATCATCGATCAGTTCGCGAAAGCAGTACCCGTGTGTTCCGGTAAATCCACCCGCCCAGCTGAGGCTGGCGACGGGCAACTGGTACTCCTGTAACAATTCGACCGCTCGTTCTTCTCCGAACTCCGCGATCTTGGGCCTCCAAACTCCTATGGCATCCGCTCCGGCTTTGGAATAAGCGATGACGTCTTCTTCAAAGGACCAGCGAAAAGTGGTCACTTCATTCATCGACATCTTCGGCATGCGCGCGATTCCTCTATGCAAATGGATTCGTCTTGCGCCAATGGATCGTCCGCCCGGCAGGGCGATTCTCGCTCGCCGGGATTAGCGACGAATTGAACGATGGCGCGAAAACGGCTGTTTCATGAAAAAGAACGAACCGAACTGCAGGTCATCGACAGGGCCGGTTCTTGACCCGATCAGCGAACGCGTGTGATTGTCAACGAACTGTGCAATTTCAGTCTTCAAACCTGGAAGTGCGTGTGACGTCACGGCAATTGTGAGGGCGACACGACAGAACAAACCAAATGAAACTCTCAGACTGCAGCTCAAAGATGGGGGCTATCGAGATAGCGGAGAATAGCAATGCGGGTCAATGAAACTCTGGATGACCAACTGACGGGAATGACAACAACGTTGGCAAAATGAAAGGAAGCAGATATATCGCGACAGGCCGGTGGATGTCAAGCACGACTCGGCAGCACATTGAAAGAAACGACCTGCTTGACGCGCTGATGATGAACAACCGGCATCAGCCGGAGAAGTCCTCTGCCGAAGATTGCGCTTTCGCGCTCCGGCTGCCGGTTGTTTGCGGATCTAAGATTGTGCGTTCAGTTCCACTGAACTATTGCCGGCAACGTTCGCCCAGACGTGCACGTGAGGGGCGCCGCGATAGTGCCAAACAAACGACGGTCCTTCCAACCGCCAAATGTCCCAAACGCCGTCTTTGCCGATGTCGACACTTCCCAACTCATTGGCATCACTGGTCGTGTAAAACGCCAGGTGACACTTGTCCAACCCTCCTTGCTTGTCGAGGAGCTTGATCGCTTCCTTTTGGTCGGAACTCCTATAGGGCTCAAGCAAGGTTTTCACAACTTGCTGTGCGTGCTCCTTCTGGTCCTTCGATAGCTCTGAGACGGGAATCCCGTCGAAGACACCCTTCTTGCCCTGAAAATCGACGGCGCTCTCATGCGGTGGTCCATCCACTAGCGCCAGCTTGCGCTGTTTGCCGTCGAGCATCTTGTACAAGGCGTTGGCCTTGAGGGCTTGGTGCCAATAGACGTTGCCCGGATGATCGGCTTTCTCGTTGAAACCTTGAGCCGCGTGGCCGTAGAAAATCGGGCCGCCGAACGCCACGTGCTCGGCGCTGTCGCCGTCGCACCGAATCGTGAGGTGCCGGCCCGTCATCACAAATTCGAACTTGCCGCTGCCGGGAGTGCCGAACAGGGCGATTGTCTGTTGTTTCCCGTATCCGCCCGCGTCATCCTGCAATTGCTTCTGGATTTGCTTCTTAAAGTCGGGCTGGTACAAGCCGTAGAAGATGGCTTCGATCAACTCTTGCTGATCCTTCGTAAAGAAGCTGCTGGCAACGTTGTACTTCTTCACATCGGTGATTTGCCAGTTGTTTGCGACGCGTGTGCGCAGTAGGCCGCGCTCATCGTCGACGTGGTCCCAGGCAAAACAAATCTTCTTTTTCTGCTCGTCGCTCAATGACTCGTAAAGCTTCTGGACCAGCGTTTCCGGTTTTTGCTTTGGCTTTTCGCCCGCTCCCGCCAAGGCCGGCCAAGAGATCGTGGACGCGGCCGCAGCCGTCGCTCCGACCGTGGAGACGAAGCGTCGACGCGAAAGGGAGCCGAAGTCGCGGCCGTCACAATCGGGACATCGTCGATCATCAGTCATACTCGTCTCCTTGTCGAAAAAAGACACGTGCGGTGTGGAAGAGTGCGGTTCAAAACAAACCGAGTGCCGGCTCGATATCTCCGCCGCAGCTGGCTCGGGATGAGTTTTCAAGCGTTGGCTACAGTATGCCTAACCGCTGCCGGGAATTGCAAACCGGATCTCCTCAAATCGGACGCATTCGGAAAAAGGAATTTTTTCCTGTGCGGCTCCGGTTAGACCTTGCCGGATTCGACGAAGTTGATCCATGCATCGCGCGATACGGCAATCGAGATTCACGCTCCGCAAAGGCACTCACGAAATCCGTGGGCTGATCGGCCAGTCAGCCCGCGGCGTCGAAGTCGACTGAATTGCGATGCGTGTTTGAGCTTTTCCGTGGAAACGATTTCAAAGACCGATCGCACCAGCTTGAGAAACCATCAAGCCGGAGGAAATGCGACGCGCCAAAAGGAATCGAGACCAGCGACACAGGAGCATTTAAATGTTGAAGCAAGATGACTCGGCGTAGTGAAATCACGACTCCTGAAGATTTTGCACGGACTCTCAGCGTACGCTCTCCAACGACCATGCCCTGTCAGAGCACTGGGTTTTGTTAATTCGCCGATCTGCTGTAGCCGAACTCGTGAGAGTTCGGAAACTTGCCTGCACTGGCGGAATCTTCAGAAGTCTCACGACTTCTGCTACCTCAAATTGTGGGGTTCAACAGGGCGCTGGGATTTTTCGGAACAAGTGTTTCCGCGTGGCTGGGGCGCGCTTCGCTCGACCCCAGCCACGCATCGTTGATTCGGAGGTTTCCGATGAAGCTTAGTAACGCCAGCGGTAGCGACCATAGTAGCCGCGCGGTCCGTAGAAGCGGTCACGGTAGTATCCACGATAATACCGGCGACCTCGCCACGGACGTCCGTAAAATCCATACGGCCGATCGTAACCGTAGCCGATGCTGAAACCGGGTGAATAGAAGACAGCTCCGCCGTAGCCGCCGCCATAGTATCCCCCGCCATAGCCGCCATAGTACGGCCCGCAGCCGCCCGCTTGGGCTTTCCCCGAGAATCCAAACAGTGCCAAACCAGCCGCCAGCGCAGCCACAAACAGGAACTTTCGCATCGTTCTCTCCTGCTTTGAGTGAAAAGGGTAGGAAACGTTCGCGATTCGGCTATGAATCAGTTGGCTGCCGTCGCCCCCGCGAGTAGCAATATCAACAACAGCCGTCACAACCAAAACGCATATTGAAAAACCAGTGATAACGCCGTGTGACGCCAGCGCGGGCAATCGGCCCACGTAATTGTGCACGACGTACAAACGGACGTTGAGTCCAGTGGTCAGGGATCATAAAAACGGGGACCGCCACACCAATCTGCCCGGGCAACGTTCGAGTTTCCGGCAACGACGAGTCCTCCTCCGAGCGCCGCCAATAGCAGACGTTTCTTCATGGCCGGCTCCTTAACTGCTGTGAGACAAATGGGCTGGCTTTTTGAGATTTAAGCGGCAGTGCCGCAAAATCCACCCACTTACTCAGCAACGAGCATGCCATCGGCAGTAGCAGACCACGAGCGAGCACGTAAGCGATGCGAAGACAGGGAATTGCGCGGTTCAGCATCCGCGCGTCCATCACCGCGCCCTGCCCCGCCTGTCTCAAATTCGCGAAACGTGTATTCGTTTTGAATACGCATTTCGGTCGCGCAGCAGGTCGCCGCTGTGACGATTGTGTCGACGCAGTCGGTCTGCGCAGCCGGACAGCGGCTATGCTTGCAGGTCTTCGATGACGGACGTGATGTTGTCCAGGTCCAGCGCCGCTTCCAAGGAGGCCTCCGCGTGAACCTTGCGAGCTTCTTCCAGCAGAGCGTCGCAATCGATAGTTCCGGTCAACGTGACTCCGAACAAGTCGGCGTTCTCTTGAATTTCCCGCTTGCAATCGACAGCGAGCGCAATATAGCCATCCAAATCGAGACCGTACTCTTCCTGCAACAGAGCTTTCGAGGCCGCCACCTGCCGGCTTTCGGGCGTCCAGAGCGCGTCGGACATCAGGTCGCCCGCCCGGACGGCCAGCCCGACACCGTCGGCGGCTTCGTCGGCCACATGATGCAGCGCGACGGCTTCAATCAATGATTCCGGCAACTCCCATTGCTGCAAGAGGCGCGCTCCAAGTTCCGGGTGAGCGAACCCGAATTCTTGTCGCTCAGCGGCGACGAGATCCGTGCCGTGTGCATATTGATCGCTGAGGCCGAAGAATCGTTCCGGCTCGAGTTGAGCGAGAATGAGTTGCCCCATATCCGCCAGCAGACCCGCAGCGTACGCCTCGTCAGTAGGGACATCGTCAGTGTTCCTTGCCGATTCGGCGGCCACACAGGCGATCGTTAATGAGCGTCGCCAGAACTCGGAGTATTGCTTTCCGTGCGCGCCGCGGGTCAGGCTATCGACCAGTCCGAACGTCAGCGCTATCAGCCGAACCGAACGCTGACCGATGAACGCGACCGCTTGGCGGACACTGGTCACCTGATGTCGCAGACCGTATTTGGAGGAATTGGCGACTCGCAGAATTTTGGCGGCGAGCGCGGGATCGCTTTCGAGACAGCGGGCAACCTGCCCCACGTCGAATTCCGGATCCCGCGTAATCTGCAGGACCTTTTGTGCGACCTGCGGCGCCGAGTGCAATTGGTCCATGCGGTGGAGAAAACTGTCGATCAGTCGATTCGATTCAGAAGTGATCATCTGGGAACTCATAACGGGGCCTGATTTCAAACGAACCTTGCATGATCTGTCAAACGAAGCTGGTCGGAGAACGGTCGGCGCACCCGGGGCCGCGCTCCCGTTTGCACCGTCGACCTCTGATCCTGATGTGCGGAGTTCCGTAGCGCCAGTTTCAAAACCAGGTTGCAACTGCTCGATGCGTCAGAAGGTTTTGCAACCAGTTCCAAAAATCAACGGGCTGTCAAACATAGCTTGCCCGGTTCAAGCGGCAAGCGGGGGCATCCGACTTTTCCACCGGTGGTGAGCGACCCGACCCAGGGGAGCTACAATTAAAACAATTGCTACGGTCGCCGTCGGCGCGTTCTGCGCTGCCGTGCCGGTGCGATTCCCCTGACCGGTATAACCTGAACGCCCGCGCAATTCATTTTTTCCCACGGCCGGACCGTTTCGCCGGCTTGCGTTTCTTGACCAGGCCTCGCAGCGTCTTCAGATTGATCTCATCCAGCAACACGCCCTCCTCTTCCCCCTTGGGCGTCTCCATATACATGGGGACTTTCGCGAACCGCCGGTCATTCAGCAGATGCCGAAACGGTTCCAGGCCAAGAAATCCCTCACCAATCTTTTCGTGTCGGTCGACACGACTGCCGAACTCTTTCTTGCTGTCGTTGAGATGAAACGCACGAATTCGATCAACGCCGATCAGTCGATCAAACTCCGACATCGTTTGCTTATACTCCTGTGCGGACTTCAGCGGATAGCCGGCTGCAAAGATATGGCAGGTGTCCACGCATACTCCCAGCCGCTCAGATTCTTTGACACCGTCAATGATTGTCGCGAGCTGCTCAAATCGGTGGCCGAGATTCGTGCCTTGCCCCGCGGTGGTCTCCAATAGGATCTGCGTCTGAAAGTCGGGCGTCTGACGGTGGGCATCGTCAATCGCGCGAATGATCCTCGACAGCCCTTCCTCTTCAGTCGACTTCACGAAACTTCCCGGGTGCATCACGACGCCGATTAACCCCAAGGCTTCCGCACGCTCCAGCTCTATAACAAACGCGTCGAGCGACTTCTGCCACAGCGCGTCGTCGGGGCTGGCCAGGTTGATCAGGTAGCTGTCATGCGCGACTGGATGTGTTAATCCCGTCTCTTCGACCGCCTCACGAAACAACTGAATGTCCTGTTCAGTCAGCGGTTTGGCCCGCCACTGATTGTTGTTTTTCGTAAAAATCTGTACGCAATCCATGCCAAGTTCCGCGGCGGCGTTGACCGCCTTGAAATACCCGCCGGCAATGGACATATGGGCACCAAGGATTGGCATTGAGACTCCCAAGACTGCATTTGAAACTGAATTTGCCCGATCAAATCGCCGGAAACATGAAACATGATAAGCACTTAGGTTCTCGAAGAGAATGCAGTTGCGGTACTCCAAGGACGCTCCTGTACAGTCTCACAGCCCGACCAAGTCACCAGCCAGATGAATCGAATTGCCCATCGCGACTGCAGAATCTCGTAGAAGTGCTTGCCCTAGGAGGGTCTGGACGTCTAATATGCTGCATGGCTCAGATCTGTCAGAGGGCTGTACCATGGAATGGAATAGTTTGACCATCTCGGTTGCCGTCGTTGGTGGGCTGGTCTTCGTGTCCGTGGCCCTCTACGCCACCGTTGTCGTCCGGCGCCGGCTAAAATCCAGCTACGGCCAGCGCGCCATCCAGGCATTTCGTCTGCAGCGCGAGATGCTGGAAGCCAAGTTCTTCGATGTTGCGGCAACCTTGGGCAAACCGCGCGGCTTGCGTTGGATCGAATGTGATTGGGAAGACAATGTCACCTTCGCCCGTGACCGCGAATCGGGACTGTTGACCGCGTTTGTGGCGGTGAATATCCGCTTTGAAGCGATCGAAGGCGGGGACATGGAAGACGTCCCGGCGGTCGATACCATCCGCGATGCGGCGGCCGTGTTCCACTACAAGAACAGTCGTTGGGGAACCGGCGGCAAGGCACTGTTCAACCTCAACCCCGATGAGGCGTTGGTTAGGTTGGAAAATCAGTTTGAGCCGCTGGCGCCGGTGCGATAAACCTTACCGATCGGCTGCTAGTCGATTCACGACGATGCTTCCCGGGAAATCTCCCGGCCAGCAAAGCTGCCCTGATTGACCCGTTGAGGCAAACCGGTCCGGCTATAGCAGAACTGCCCCGTCCGGCATCGTTCTCAAAGTATGGCCGTGAATCTGTTCGATGTTCCCTACACCTGGTTTCAAGACTTTCCGACACGTCTCAGTAATTTCTGTATGAAAGCATCTCAAGCAAGCACAACCAGGCCTTTAGATTGGCGTTAGCCACATCCTTTGAGGTGCTCCTACCTCGCGTATCCGATTGTGCGTTCTTCATGGCGGCCGTACTTGAGATACCCAACCTCGGCCGCTACGATATTGACTGTATCCATTAAGAGACCGTGACGTCGCACCTAGCTCGGGTACAGCGTCAACAGCCCTGTAAGCAATGAGGGACAAGGATGCCCGTTCAATCCGGCCCAAACTCTTAATGCCCTCTTTCACCAAGGCGAAATCTTTCCGATGAGCGATTACATCAATTTGGAATTGACGGCTGACCAACGGCAACTGTTGCTTGACGGACTGAAGTTTGTCCGCAGTGCGCGGGCGCTCGATGTTCGCGATCCGCAGCCGGGCGAAGATTTGACGCGCAAAGCGGAACTCGCCGAGGTCGACGAATTGGTCGGGTTGTTGGAAAAAGGACCGACAACCGCGGTCAACGCTTAGCCGCAAGCACATCAGTCGTCACCTTCTCATTGAGCCTCATTCGAACAATCGGCCGCTGAGCGCACTTAAGACGCCAACCACGGAAAAGCGGGATGCGTTATCAAAACGTGTGTGTCGAGGCTCTGGCTTACTCTCTGCCCCCCCACGTCGTCTCGTCGACGGATATCGAAGAACAACTCGCTCCGGTCTACGACCGCTTGGGAATGTCGGTCGGCCGCTTGGAACTCATGACCGGGATCAAAGAGCGGCGGTTTTATGCGCCGGGCTCACTTCCCGGGCAAATCAGTTCGCTGACTGCAAACGACGCCATCGAGACTTCCGGCATCGACCGCCGGCACTTCGGCTGTCTGATCCACGGTTCGGTGTGCCGCGATCAAATGGAACCTGCGACCGCCAGCAGCGTGCATTACGAGGCGGGGTTGCCCGGCGGGGCAATGGTGCTCGACATCAGCAACGCGTGCCTAGGCATACTCAACGGCGTCATCATGCTGGCCAACATGATCGAGTTGGGGCAAGTCCGCGCGGGCGTGATTGTCGGAACCGAAACGGGACGTGATCTGGTCGAAGGCACAATCGATTCGCTGTTGAGTGATACGGACGTCACGCGCAAGGATGTCAAACTGGCGTTCGCGTCACTGACGATCGGTTCCGGGTCGGCGGCGATGGTCCTCTGCGACCGAAAGTTAAGCCGGACCGGCAACCGTTTGCTGGGCGGCTCGTTCTTGGCCGACTCGGAAAGCCATCATCTCTGTCAGGGCGACAGTGAGACGGAACGGCACGGCGACGGGCGTCCCCGGATGCAAACCGACGCCGAAGCGCTGCTGCACGCCGGCATCGATTTGGCGGAGCTCACGTGGAAAGAGACCAAACGGACGCTGAACTGGACAAATTCCGACGTTGACAAGTCGTTTACACACCAAGTCGGCAAGGCCCATAAGAAGCTGCTCTACGAGCGGCTGAACCTTGATACGAAACTCGACTATTCGACGCTGGAGTTCCTCGGCAACACCGGCGCCGCGGCACTACCCATGTCAGCCGCGCTGGGGATCGAGCGCAAGCATGTCACCGCCGGCGATCGCATCGCCTTGCTGGGGATCGGGAGCGGGCTCAATGCGATCATGCTGGGGATGCATTGGCGGACTGCCGCGAAATCGGCGCGCTCATAGTGGATGATCACGTTCTGATGCGGCATTGGCAATCACTTCCCATACCTCTTCCTCAGCACCCCCCAACACCCATCTTGACCCCCATCCCAATCTGCGGTATACGATCACCCGGTTTTGAGACGGAGCTTGAACCTGGGCGGAAAGCATTGGTATGTGTGGAATTGCGGGGATTTTGAATCTGTGCCCACAGCGGGCGGCGCGGGATGAAATGGACCGCATGCTGACGGTCATGCTCGACGCGATGGTGCATCGCGGACCCGACGGCGAGGGGCGGGTTGTCACCGACGAGATGGCCCTTGGGCACCGGCGGCTGGCGATTCTCGACCTCTCTGAGGCGGGGCGGCAGCCGATGAGCAACGCCCGCGGCGATATCATCACCGCCGCCAACGGCGAAATCTACAACTATCGCGATATCACCGCCAAACTGCAGGCGGCCGGGTATCAGTTTCAGTCGACGTGCGATTCGGAAGTGCTGGTCCATGCCTACGACGCTTACGGGCCGCAAATGGTCCAAGAATTCAATGGCATGTGGGGCTTCGCCGTTTGGGACGACCGCAAAAAGCAGTTCCTGCTCTCCCGCGACCGTATCGGTGTTAAGCCGCTATATCACACAAAGATCAACGATTACTTCCTGTTCGCGTCGGAAGTCAAAGCGCTGCTTCCGTTCCTGCCCCGGCCGATCAAAGACGACCAGCGGTATCTATACAAGATGCTCGCCAAGCATACGTTCGACGATTGCGAAGATACGATCTGCGAACAGATCAAAATGCTGCCGCAAGCAACTACGGCGACGATCGGTCTCGACGGACAACTAAGAATCGAGCCGTTTTGGGAACTCGATCCGAGTGCTGAACCGATCTACATGTCCGAGTCCGCTGCCGTGGAACGATTCACCGAATTGTTCACCGATTCGGTACGCCTGCGGATGATATCCGATGCGCCGCTGACGTTCTTTTTGAGCGGCGGAATGGATTCGGGGACTGTCGTCGGCACTGCTACCAAATTGGCGGGGACGGGATTGTCTTCAGTGTCGACGATGTTTCAGGATTCCGAAGCGGACGAGCGGCGATTTATCTACGACTCGATTCAGGCGTATCAGACGATCCCCACAATCATCTCGCCGGAACCGAACGGGCGGTTGCTGGATATCATGCGGGACGTTGTCTGGATGTTGGACGGCCCCACATGCAACAAGGCCAACATTCTGAGGTGGTTCCTCTGCCGATCGGTGCGGGAACTGCTCAACTGCAAAGTGGTGCTGACCGGCAACGGCGGCGACGAGATCTTCGGCGGCTACCATCCCTATTTTCGCAATTACCTCAATTCGCTGATGCGGGATTATCACGCGACGCGCAGGCCGGCATACCTGATGCGGTTTGCGCTCGAAGCGTGCCGGCTGCGGATGCAGTTGGGGAAGTCGTTTGTGTTCAACTATCCGGAATCGACGTTCGGCGAAGGCTGGAAACGGACGGCGATGCAGGCGTTTCGCGACCGCCTCAGCCGCGGCGCCGTGAAGCGCTCGCGCGATATCCCGGAATTCCTGGACGCCGATTTCAAAACCGAAGTCGCGGAGCGCACCGAAGCGATCCCCCGCACTGAGTTCATCGAGGAGCAAACCTGCCTCGGTTTGCGGCGGACAATCATGCCCCGCTTGTTGCGGCATGAGGACCGCATGTCGATGGCCTGGGGCCTGGAAGCGCGGCAGCCGTTTCTGGATTACCGTCTCGTCGAATTCGTCACACGGCTCGATTACCGGCTCAAGACGCGAGGCCTGAAAACCAAGTATCTCGCGCGGCAGGCGATGAAAGGGACGATGCCCGACTCGGTCCGCAACCGCGTCGACAAGATGGGGCTCCCCTCGCCGATGGCCCGCTGGCTGAGGACGACCGAGCGAGAGAGCTGCCGTGACTTCCTAATGGACGCGGCCGCCCGACACACGGGGGTACTGAACCGGCAGGGGACTGAGGAGCTGTTTGACAAACATGCCGCCTCAAAGTTCGATGCGACGAAGCAAATCATCTCACTGCTGACGACCGCCGTCTGGCTGGATCATCGCGCCGCACTGGACCGCCAGGGGAGCTTCTGGGATGGGGATGTGCAGCCGGTCAGCATACGGGCTGCTTGAACGCTGCGTTCGATCGCTGGAAGAAGTCAGACCACGCGCGAAAGCACCACCGTCTTGATTTCAATCTCCAAAGCGTCGATCATGCGGACAAGGACCCACTTGTCAGTTCGCAGGGGGACGCCATGCCGACGCCGAAAGTTGCCGGACGACAGCCGGTGCAACTGAACCTTGAACCGGGTGAGTATCACTGGTGCGCCTGCGGCGCTTCTTCGGCGCAGCCGTTTTGCGACGGATCTCACCGAGGGACATCATTTCAGCCGCTGGAATTCTCAGTCGACGTACCTCAAGAAGTCCATCTCTGCTTGTGCAAGCAAACCAGCAATCCACCTTTTTGCGACGGGACCCACGCACGTCTGGGTGATGTGCTCGTCGAAACGGCAGACTCCACGGGCGACGGTCAACCCGCCGCTACAAATACACCGGAGGAGCCGACCGTCGAATTCATTCACGCACTGGCCCGTGACGGATTGCAGAAAACCGGCCATCATGGACCACTGGGGGCGATGGGCGTGCCGCGTCCCACGCTGCCAGCCTGGGACGACGTTCAAATCCTAACCGCTCAGCTGGCCACGAAGCCGTTGCTAGAAGACGTTCCCGTCGGGACCGACCTGATCATCGGCCCCGGTGCGCAAAAGCCGCTGACCTTGGAAATCCCCATCTTTGTCTCGGATATGAGTTTCGGCGCGCTTTCCGAGGAGGCAAAGGTTGCGTTGGCAAAAGGAGCGGAGGCCGCAGGCACTGGGATTTGTTCCGGCGAGGGAGGCATGTTGCCAGAAGAGCAGGCGGAGAACAGCCGCTACTTTTACGAGCTCGCCTCGGCAAAGTTTGGATTCACCGAAGAGTTGCTTGCACAGGTGCAGGCTTTTCACTTTAAAGCGGGACAGGGTGCAAAAACCGGTACGGGCGGCCACTTGCCGGGCAATAAGGTGAAGGGCAAGATCGCCCAGGTTCGCCGGCTTCCTGAAGGGCAGTCAGCGGTTTCCCCTCCAACGTTCTGTGACTTCACGACTGCCGAGGACTATGCCGATTTTGCCCAGCAGGTTCGCGAAATCTCCGGCGGCATCCCCGTCGGGTTCAAACTCTCCGCACAGCACATCGAGCGCGACATCGACTTCGCTCTCGAGGCCGGCTCCGACTACATCATTCTGGACGGGCGCGGCGGTGGGACAGGCGCTGCACCATTGATCTTTCGTGACAACATATCCGTGCCGACGATCCCTGCATTGGCCCGAGCCCGCCGGCATTTGAATCGCTGCGAACGTCCGGATGTAACGCTGATCATCACCGGTGGGCTTCGCACACCCGCCGACTTCATCAAGGCGCTCTGCCTTGGTGCGGATGGGATCGCGATCGCCAATTCTGCGATGCAGGCGATCGGCTGTGTTGCTGCCCGAATTTGTAATACGAATAATTGCCCCGCCGGGATCGCCACACAGCAGGAACACTTGCGAGCAAGATTGAATGTGGTCCAATCGGCTGCCCAATTAACTCGGTTTCTGCAGGCTTCCGTCGAGTTAATGCAGGTCATGGCGCGTGCCTGTGGTCACACGCACTTGAATCAGTTCACGATCAATGACATCACGACGTGGAAGAAAGAAATCGCCGAACTGACAGGGATTTCGTTCGCCGGCATCGAATAGTGCAGTTCGATGCCGAGCCATGCTGACAGCGGATTCACGTCGCACCAACTGCTGGTGTGCGCCGGCGCTTCTTGTGACTCCGCAACGGACCTTGGCAACATCCCAGAAATCGCGCGCGGTGAGCAACAGTGTTCACACAAGTTTCACGGCTTGTTCATTGCAAGCTAGCAGTCGTGCACTAGCGTTCGAACATGCTGCGGAAGGGAGGCCGCACCGGGCCTCCCGGATCGACATGCGTTAACGTCTTGTTCAACGATGGGGAGTGAAAGGAATGCCCAGAGTCCGAGCCAGAACGCGATATTAGAATTGAAGCTGGCGGGAATCCGCAGTCTCGAGTTTGATGAGTTCTTCGACCTGTTCGGTCGCGGCCACGTCAGCTCTTGGAACACCATCTATTCCGGCCGGCTGCGCCCTCATTTGTCGGATTCCGCCCGCGGTATTTGCGACCGTTGGGGCGCACTCTTTCAAGGACGCAGGCTGCGGCGCAGTTTTTACTTTCGCGGATCCGCCGGACTGTTCGCCTGGTTGATCAATGGCTACATCAATCGCATGGCCAAAGTCCGAAACGCCATAAACGACCTGCTCTCCGTAAAGGCGGTCGAAGAACAGCAGGAAATCTACGACGGCCACCACTTGAACGACCCCCTCTGGCGGCCGCTGATTCAGTGGTGCCTGCGCTGCGATGAGACTCTCGCATTGCTGGGCATTCCGCTCAGCCAGCGGCGACAGCTCGACAACGGCTATCCCGGTGGCACCGTGCAGTTCATCGTCGATCGCGTCGAATCGGTCTTTCGAACCTTGCCGCTGCATGACGACTATTTCTGGCGGCTCTAAGCAGACTGCGGGCGATTGATGACCATCGACCCCCACAAGAAATAGCTGCGTCGCCGGTTAAGCCAGGTTCGTAATCTCTAGGAGAGGCAATCGGTCTGGACGAACTGCGGGTCGATTGCCGCAGACGCGATTCTCTGTTGGGGCGGTGCCCACGGGCGGCTGTTACCTGTATTCTATTTCTTCGTGTTATTTTTCCTCGACGTGTACGTCCCGGTGTCACGAAGAAGCCGGTCTCCCCGCAATACCGGGCTGTCGGTCTGCCGGGATGCATGATTGATTGATGGTGCATCCAACGGCCGCCGTGGGCTACCCAACACCGGCGTTCCCGCTCCTGGGAACACGAATTCTTCCCTCACCGTCCCAGCCGGACCTCCGCCTGTTTCGGCTACCGCTTGCGACGAGAACCGGGTACGATTGATCGTTAGATCGCCGGACGCAATTCATCCAGCTGGCGATTGGACGCTCCACCGACTTACCTGGTTCTTTCCAGACTGGTTGATGAAGATGCCGTTAAGCCGCGCTCGCACGTTCGGATCAATTCGAATCGCCATTCTCGCCGCCGCCGGAGTGCTCTCGCTGGAAAGAGGGCTGCTCGCCGAAGAGGCAACGGTCATTGACCAGCCCAATCTCACCGTGCTCACTCCCCAACAGTGGCAGAACATTGATCATGCCGTCGACCGCGGTCTCGATTTCATCGCCGCCAACCAGCAAGCGGACGGTTCCTTCATGGCGCCCTCGTACGGGCAGCCCGGCATTACCAGCTTGTGCGTGATGGCGTTTCTGTCGCGGGGGCACATGCCGGGCATGGGCCCGTATGGCGCGCAGATCGACCGAGCCGTGGAGTACGTCCTCTCGACTCAGCGGCCCGACGGCCTGCTTGCGGTCAGCCCCACCAACCGAAGCGGACGGCCAAATTATAACCATGCCATCGCCGGCTTGATGCTAGGCGAGGTCTACGGCATGACGACCGGCGACTTGAACGACCGAATTCGCCGGGCGATCCCCCGCGCGCTGGAGTTCTCGCGAATGCGGCAGACCCGCCGCAAACGACACCCCCGCGACAACGGCGGATGGCGGTACATCCGCCCTTATGGTCCCAACGACTCCGACTTGACCGCGACCAGTTGGCAGTTGATGTTCTATCGCTCAGCCAAGAACGCGGAATTTGACGTGCCGGCGGAGTACATCGAGGATGCGATGGCCTACGTGCGCCGGTGTTATGTCCCGCGAAAGCGAGCCTTCGTCTATGCGTTGTACGTCGACGATGAGGAGCATTACGCCAGCGGCGGCACGGTCGGCGGAGGAATCGTGGCGCTCGCCATGGGGGGTGAACATCATACGGAGATGGCGCAGGCGGGCGGCCGTTGGATTCTTCGGCACCCGTTCACGACTTACAATCGCCGCCGCCATCAAGACGACCGCTACCACTACAGCGCTTACTATTGCAGTCAGGCCATGTTTCAATTGGGAGGCCAGTTCTGGGAGAAATTCTATCCGGAACTGCAGCAGGTCCTGCTGGCCAACCAGCGCCGCGACGGTTCCTGGGACCGCGAAGCGATCCGCGACGGAAAATTCGGCAACGTCTACACAACGGCCCTAAGCGTGCTGGCCCTGACCCCGCCGTACCAGTTGCTGCCGATTTATCAGCGGTGACGCCACAACTTTTGGGCGGATTGTAGTGCAAAACCTAGTATCTTAGGTTGGCGCCGAAGTTTGGAATCTTCCCCGCCTTGACAGTCGCCGACCATTCGTCGAGCTGGTCCTGTCCTGACTCCCAGAAGCCCGAACATAGCTGAAAATATTCGAGCACAACATCTGTCTCACCTTTCTTGAGCAGTTCCCTAGCGAGTTGCATGTTTGGTCCGAATGAGTTCAGCGGCGGAGAGCCCGGAGTCTTGCCGGCTTTGATCAGGTGTTTCTTTGCCTCGGCGACGTGATTCTTGGCCAAGGCGATTCGGCCGAGAATGTTATTTCCGTGGTGTATCCGCTCTCCAGCGAACCGACCATTCTCAGTATCCTTCAATGCAAGCTCTGCATACTCCTTGGCTTTTTGAAGTTTCCCGGCTGCAAATGCTGTTCGCGCCAATTCGACGATCAATTCGTCTCGTTCAATCTCTTTCGCCAGACTGTAGGCCAATTGGAATTGCTCCAGTGCTTGTCCGGCGATGGCGGCACGGTCTTTTCCGGAACGGAACATCATGTTCAAGTTATGGAGTTGTCCCTGCTTTTTCGGCCATTTAGGATTCTGCTTGTCGAGAGCATGCGCCTTCTTGAGTGATTCAAATGCCAAGTCGCGGTCGTGCAGAGTGAAATAGCTTGCCGAGTTTTCGAGCAGTCTTAGGTCGTCAGGCGTGCTCGCAAGATGCTCCTCCCACATTCGTTTGCCATTCAAGTAAGCTTCCCGCTCCGTGATGAGATTGAGGTGTCCAAACGGCGTCGACAGGACTTCCGACTGTGGAACATTGTGGATCAACCACAGGATGTGTGTTTGCCGCGTTTTTTCGGCGGATGGGTCTTGAAATTGCTTCATGAAATAGAAGCCGAGCAGCTTCGTTCGTGATGCGATGTCTTTGGGGTTCTGTTTGACACGATCTTCCAATTTTCCCGCCTGTTCCGCCGTGATTTTCCCCCCTTGCATCGCTTGGCGCGTCGCGTCTTCTCCATGCGTTTCGACGTCCGTCATCGACAAGCACAACACGATGAGCATCAGAAGCTTGGAATTTCTCATGCAGTTTCTCCTCGGATCGATCTGGAGTCCATCGACTCGTCCAATTGCCTTCAACCATCGTACGGCCGTCAGCGAACCGCAATTTGATCATACCGTTCAGCGTTGTTCTGAAACACGCTAGAATTGCAAAATGCCTTGCTCCGCATGAGTAGGCTGCTTGCCGGGAGTGTTGTGTGACATCCTGCGGCTTGGATTTCTTCGACCTTTTCAATCGTACCAATCCATGATTCACCGTATTCTAATTGCGACAGCCGTAGCACCGCTTCTGATGGGCGCGACGCCCGGTTTTGCCGAAGAGACGCGGAACGGTGCACCTCCTGCGGTAGCGCTGTTGCCCAGCAACCTACGCGCCCCCTTTTGCTACGTCGCCGGTGGGAATCGCTCCTGGCCAATCACCAGCGGCAAACTGGGAGACCGGGCAGTTTCGCTCACCGCCAAACGTGGCGAAAACGTCCTCGGTCGTGGGCGGTCAATCAAATTCTCGGGACTGGCGATTGTGGTCACTCCGGACGGGTTCCTGAGCATCCGCTCGTCGGAAACCGAATTGCGGCCGGCATTCGAGTTGCAAGTCACGTTGGGCGAGACGACGCAGACGCTCCAAGTCCGGGCCGCGCCGCCTGACCGCCCGATCTCCTACGTTGCGGATCTCGTCGACGACATCATCTACACGTTCTCCAATGCCTCGACTGGACAGTTCCGCCCGATCGATAAGGCGGGGTTCGACCAGTATTTTCGCCGCTTGCAGGCGCAGGGCATCACGCGGTTGATTGTCTGGCAGTCTCCGTTTCCGTACATGGCGGACCGCGGCAGTTATTCCGAGGAGGATTGGCGGCGTTATCGGGGACAGGCCGAGGCGATCATTAACAGTGAGCGGCTTACCGCCGCGCTCAACAGCGGGGGCAAAATGATGTCGTGGAGTTGGCTGCGGCAGACGCTGGCCTTGCGGCTCGATCCCGCGTTCGGCGACAAGTTCACCGGCAGTGCCGCGCAGCACGGGATCAAGTTGACCGCCAGTTTTCGCCCGTTCGAGCCGGCACTCACAAAATACTACGACGTGCCGACGTTCGACGGCGACGGCAATTATCTGTGGGGATTCCTGCCGCTCGCCTCGCCGGTGGTGAACTACCATCCCGATGAGGTCTGTTTCGCGAACTACCGCACCCTGCTGGATGCAATGGGGCACAACGCCGAAGCGACCCTTGACCGGATCGTGATTCGCAACGTGGAAAATGCGGCCGAATTGGCGAAACGGTTCGAGCAGGGGCATCGCGATTTTGAAATCGTCACCGCCGACTTCCCGCCGATCGCGGCCAACGCGTTTGTGCTGCAGCGAAGCGGCAAACAGGAATACACGCTCCGCGAGTACGCCGACATCCAAGATCTCGTGGAGCAACGGCTGACGCACGTCGACTATGACGCCGTGACTTCCGAGGGTGACCACGAGCTACAGTTCTCCGGAATCAAAGTCTCGCCGGCGATGCGGTACTTTTGGTTGAAGGCCCGAACCGAAGTCGGCGAGCGGACGGAGATACCCGCCGCAATGCCCGCACGGCTGTTCGCCCAAGCGGGCAACCGATTGGGGCGACTCAATCAATATTGGGCGCTCGCCGATTTGACGCCGCAGGCGAAGCAGACGTTAATCGCGCCCATCACCGCCGGCGGCGGATTTCACGCCGAGTTCCAAGCCGCTCAGGCAAGCCACGCGTTGTTGGGCCGGGGACCGCAGCAGCAACCGCTTGGCAAACACATAATTGTCATCGACCGGGGCCAACCCTGGTCGGTGGAGATGCTCGATTTTGGCCGGCCACGGGCCCGCAAGCTGGCGGTCAACCAATTGAGACATTTGCTCAGTTATCCCGCGTTCGATGAGATCTTCATCAACACCCGCTCACACATCCAACTGGCCGCTTCACAGGGCGACGGCGTCGACGGCATTCGGCCGATCGCGCACTACTTCGCGCTGAAGCGGAGCTTCCAGCGGCTGGGCATCGACCGCGCGTTCGCGCCGCTGGCGGCCGCCGACGATCAGCGGCTGCAAAAACTCGCTGCTACTCCGAAAACGGTCGAACAGATCACGACGTGGCAGCCCGGCGCATGGGAAGGGACCTGCCAGTCGCCCGACAGCCCCTCTGCGTGGCGGTTCGCTCGCAACAAGTATGTCGCTGCGGGGGTGAGCGAACTGCTGCGGGAGATCGAACGGGAGTTCCCCAACCGGCGAATCCGTGCGGTGATTCCGCCCAGTGCAGCGGTCATCAACAATGTGCAGGACGCGCTCGAAGAGATGACGAAACCGGACGGCACGAAGTACGGCCGCGAATACTACCGGTCGATCTGGAGTTCGCTCAACTACATTCCCGCGATCGGCGAGGGGATGACGCTCGTCGATCTGTCCGGCACGTCGATCGAACCGGTGTTTTTGGGCGTGCGGTTCAGTCCGGAGCCGAAGCCGCTCGACGAATTCGTCCGCCGGTGTGTGCAGGATCTCGCCGCCAACCGTGGTTCGGATTTTCGCGGACCGAGGAGCTTCTTCTATGAAGCGCAAGAGACATTCCGCTATCCCGATCGCCCACAGATCAGCCGCCGCCGCGAGGAGATCATCTGCGATCTGCTGTCGCGAACCGAAGAGATCAAAGAAGTCATCCTGTATGAAGCGGCCGATTGGACTTACAAGCTGCCGTTGGATGACCCGGACGTGTGCGGGCACGGGTTTTTGGATCGTTGTCGAAAGCCGGCAAAACAGGAGTAAGAGCGCCGATCGCGATCAACTCTGCGCGCCGTAATCCAGCAGTTGCTCGCTCATCCGCACGCGGCGGATCAACAGCGACAGCAGTAGCAGAATCGTGAATGCCGCCGCCATCCACGGTAAACCGTTCTCCGGCCGGGGCCACCAGGACGTGGCCGCCGCCCTGTTCCAAACCGGAATCAGCAACACCGCCGCCAGCGCGGGAACGGCGATTACCGGGATTCGCGACAGCCAGGGGAGTTTCTGCGCCGACATGGCGAGTGCAATCATCCCAACTGCCGTCACGGATGCGGCAAACAGGCTGACATTCCAACCCAAATAGCACCCAATCAGGCCCAAAACGAGCATCAGCGCCCGTTGACGCCGATCGCCGTCGTCGTCGTAGCGCTCGGCAATCCCCAGTACCGTTCCCAACAGCGCCCCGACGATCAGCCCGGTCACCGCGTCAGTCAGCGTCGGCCAGGGCCAGTTGGCCGGCAGCGGCAGCGAACCGGCAGCGCGGTACGGGTTTAGCAGTCCCACTGCGAGTGCGGGCACGACCAACCGGGCGGGCAAACCGTGGCCGTCGGCGACGATCAACACGCAACAGAGCAGCGTCGACGCTAAGTAACAGTGTGAAAGCGAGATGGCGATCACCTCAAACGTCAAGACTGGCAGCGCGGACATGCCGGCGCTGCCTGATGGATGGCCCGGTAGATTCGCTCCCCCGGTGAGCAACTCCGTGCCGACGATCATCAGAAACAATAGCGCCGTCCCCAGTTCAACCAGCATGTACCGGGGAGAAATGCGGACGGCGCACTCCCGGCAGCGCCCGCGAAGTTTGAGCCAGCCAAAGATCGGCACGTTGTCCTTAAAGGCGATCGGCATTTTGCAGACGGGGCAGTGCGAATCGGCGCGCAACAATCCCATCCCCAGCGGCAGTCGGTAGATCACCACGTTCAAGAAGCTGCCGATGCACGCGCCGATGACGAAAGCGAACGTCGCGAAGTAGATGTTGATAGCGCGATATTGCCAATCGGGTCGCGCCGATTTGTGATCGACAAGTCTTCGGAGCGACGATTCCTTGACCGGCGGGTTCGTCTCCGCGTCGGGAGCCACAGTCGAGCCGGGTTGTTCTCCCGCATCGCACAAACTCGGCTTCGTAAGTGAGAGGCCAATGAGCGCTGCGGCGATCACCACGAATCGCGTTGCGTGGAAAGCGGAAAGCAAATTCTTAGTCAGCACCGTCACCGGCCGGTCAATCTCGAATGGGGTACGGAGTCGTGGCAGGCACTCGCTAGGCCTAATGCCGATCAAACGCGCGCGCCACCAGCACTTCTTGCTCCAGGCGATGACTACGGGCGGAACCGGTTGCCGGGCTGGCGGAGGAGGGGCGATATAATCCCGAAAGCGGGTATTGATCAAAGATCCGCTCACCGAGCCGGCAACGGATAAATCGCCACGCGCCCATATTCTCCGGCTCTTCTTGGACCCACGTGACAGGCGTTCCTTCGGGGTAGTCCGACAAGATTGCCCGCAAACCGTCGGTATAGAGCGGATAGAGCTGTTCGACGCGAATGATGGCCACGTCATTGCGGTCCCATTCGGCCCGTTCCCGCACCAATTCGTAGTAAATCTTTCCGCAGCAGAGCAGAATTTGAGTGACGCTCTGCGGATCGCAATCCGATTGATCGGGAATGAGATATTGGAAACCGCCGTCAGCGCATTCCTCCAGCGTCGACACCGCATCGGGATGCCGCAGCAAGCTCTTGGGAGTCATCACAACCAGCGGTTTCCGCCAACGGCAGAGAACTTGGCGGCGCAAGCAATGGAAAAACTGCGCCGGAGACGTTGGCGAAACGACTTGCATGTTGTGGTCTGCGGCCAACGTTAAATATCGTTCCAGCCGCGCGCTGGAATGTTCCGGCCCCTGCCCTTCAAAGCCGTGCGGCAACAACACCACCAGCCCGCTCAGCCGGTCCCACTTGTCCTCGCCGCTGGCGATAAACTGATCGAAGATCACCTGCGCCGTGTTAGCGAAGTCCCCGAACTGTGCCTCCCAAATCACCAGACCATCGGGACAGTCAAGGCTGTAGCCGTACTCGAAGCCGAGTACGCCCGCCTCGGAAAGCGGGCTGTTGTAGATGTCAACCGGCCCCTGTTCGCGGGCCAGATGTTGCAGCGGAACGTAGGTATGCCCGTCGTCGTAGTCGTGCAGCACCGCATGCCGATGACTGAACGTACCCCGTCCGACATCCTGACCGCTGAGCCGCAGCCGGGTTCCCTCGGCAACGGCGGTTCCGTAGGCCAGCGCCTCGGCCGCACCCCAATCGAGCGGACGCTTGCCCTCAGCCATTTCGCGCCGCGCTTGTAGCAGCCGGCGAATTTTGGGATGCGGCTTAAAGTCCTCGGGAACTTCCGTCTGAATCGTCAAGATCTCGCTGAGAATCGACTGGGCAACGTTGGTGGAGACGTTATCAGCCTTGCTGACGTGACCGCCGTGGAATCCCAGCCAGACTCCGCCCAACATATCCACGCACTGAATGAACCTGTCGCGGCGGGCGATGGCCAAATCTGCTTCCAGATCTTTGCGGCGGGACTCGATCAGGGCGTCGGCTTCTTCTTTGGTGACTCCGCGCAGCGACAGCAGGTGTTCCAAATATCCTTCGAACACCGTCGGCCGCTGCTTGATCGCCCGGTACATCACCGGATGCGTAAACATCGGCTCATCACCTTCGTTGTGACCGCGTCGCCGATAGCAGTACATGTCGATGATCACGTCGCGCCCAAATTCGCGGCGAAAATCGAGCGCCAAATGGACGACCTGCGCCACTGCTTCGGGATCCTCACCGTTGACGTGAAAGATCGGGCTCTGCAGCATCTTGGCCACGTCGGTGGCATAGGTGCAGGAGCGGGAGTCGGTCTGCGACGTGGTAAATCCGATCTGGTTGTTGACGATAATGTGGACCGTGCCGCCGGTCGAATAGCCGGCCAATTCGCTGAGATTCAGGGTCTCCTGCACGATCCCTTCTCCGGCAAACGCCGCGTCGCCGTGGATCAGGATCGCCATGCTGTTGCGTCCCTCGCGGTCGCCGGCGCGGTCCTGTTTAGCCCTCAGTCGGCCCAGGGCTACGGGGCTGACGAACTCAAGGTGGCTGGGATTAAAACAGAGCGTCAAATGTACTTCCTTGCCCGACGCCGTCGTCCAATCCGAGCTGTGGCCCAGATGATATTTGACGTCCCCGCGCCCCACATGCAATTCCGGATCCTTGTCCTCGAACTCGCGAAAGATCAGCCGCGGACTCTTGCCCAGCACGTTGGCCAGGACGTTCAGCCGGCCGCGATGCGCCATCCCCAGCACGACTTCTTGAACGCCGTCTTCCCCCGCCTTCTCGATCGCCATGTCGAGCAGCGGAATCAAACTCTCCGCACCCTCCAATGAGAAACTCTTGGCTCCCACGAACTTGGTCTGAATGAATTCCTCGAACACGACTGCATTGCTGAGCCTCGTAAGGATGCGGATCTGTTCCTCACGGCTGAGCTTGATGTGATTGGCCGTCTTTTCCATGCGATCTTGCAGCCACTGCCGGACCCGCAGGCTGTCGATGTGCATGAACTGCACACCGATCGAACGGCAATAGGTCGTCTGCAGCCATTTGATCATGGCACGAATCGTGTTGACCTCCGGACCGCCGAACCACTCCGTGGACATCGGACGTTCGAGGTCGTCGTCACTGAACCCGTAGAACGCGGGATCCAACTCGACCGGCTCGGAGCGGGGCTGTTCCAAAGGATCAACCGCAGCGACAGTGTGACCACGCACACGATAATTGCGAATCAACTGGTCCAGCCGTTCCTGCAATCCCGCCAAATGTAGTGCTTCGTCGCCGATGCCCGAACCATCGCCCGCACTGGCGCGGCCGCCGGGGGGATTGAACAGGCTCCGCCGGGGAAACGGCGAGCCGGTGGAATTCGCATGCGACGCACCGTTGCCGTTGATCTCCTCATCAAACATCCGCCGCCATTCGTCGGGAACGGAGCCGGGATCGCGCTGAAAATCGCTGAACAGATTTTCGACGTATTCCAAACTCTGGCTGTTGAAACCTTGCAAGGATCCGTTGCCGTTTTGATTGGCGGATTGATTCTGCAATCGACGGCCGTCATCGGCTGCTGAGTTCATGGGCGATTCCAATTCCCACATCTGTTTCGCGGGTGTGATTACGATGCGACCGATTCGAGCAGCAGGCGGCCACTAGTGCCTTGTAAGGCTTTGATTTTGGGGTCGTCATAGCAAGTCCGCACGCTCGTTGGCGTGCTCACCGAAAGTAGGGAACCCCAATTCTTAATGTTGACGGAACACTAGGTCTGCTCCGACAGCCACTGAGTCGCCTCTTCGCGCGTGGGAAATATCGGTACGATCTTGGACATATTCATCGTCTTGAGAACCTCGAGCATTTGCTCTGACGCATTACAGATGACCGCGTTGCCTCCGTGTCCCCGCACTGCTTTCGCAAACACGATCATCATGCCGATAAACTCTGATCCGAAATAAAACGCGTCGGACAAATCGATCACGAGATTCGAAACTGATTCACTTGCCAGATCCCGCCGTAGCGAACTCGATGCCATGTGGAAGTCCCGGTATCGAAATTCTCCGGCGCCGAAATGTGGAATCAGTGTCAGTGTCCCACCGTCCTGCTCAGTTTCATACAACTTCGTATTCAAAACACCTGACCCGCCATTGATGAATTATGGTGCGCTCAACCGCCCCCATTCTCTGAGAATCGAGACGGGTATGCAAGAACCAGCCAATTCAATCTGCGGAGAGGGCGCAACACCAATACGGTACTTCGGCGTCGACAGAAGGCAATGCTTGTTCGGAGCCAGTCCAATCCCGACTGGCGATCAACGCGGACCACGACCATCGCAGGCACGAACAGTGGCCTGACACCGGCAGTTCAAATCGCGCGAGACCTACTGAGGAGGGCTCACCAGTCCGTTGTGACGAGCGATGTATTCCCGCATCCGCTCCAGCGCCCGCTCTCGACTCTTGGCCGTCGTGGCGCTGGGGTGATAGTTCGACGTTCTGTGTTTGCCGGTCAGCCTTAACACCTGGTCATAGGCCAGTTCGCGAATGGCCTGAGACTCATGCCCCATCCAGTCCACCAACTGCATCGAAGGGTCAAGACGCTGCGCGTCGCCCTTGGGAATTCCCCACAGCAGGCGGTATACGATCTCTGAATCTTCCGGATGATAGATCTTGGCGAGCGCCTGTTTCAGCTTCTCGCGGTTACCGGGATCGGTGGGCAGCCAATCGCGCAGGCCATCCGCCGCCGCGCGACGTGCCTGTGCATGTTCCGACTGCCGCAGCACATCGGCCAGTACGCTGTGGTTTTCGGCCAGGGCAAAACACTTCACACCCAATGTTGCAATATCGGCGTTGCGATCGTCGACGGAGCCCACTAAGGAGATTCCAATCGGCTGGACTTCGTCAAATTCCCGCATAAAACGGCGGCCTAATTCGAACTGCTTGCGGCTCAACTTGGGCAGTTTCAGCCACTGAGGCGTATTCGTCAGCGGCTCGCCTTCGACCAATTCACCTTCAGCATTGATATTGGGCCGTTGTCCCGCCGTCAGCGGAATCCAATCGGGTCCCGACTTGTCGAGAACCAATCCTTTGCCGTCGGTGAATTGGATCGTGCCCTGCAATACATACAGCGCGCCTGTGAAGCGATGCTGTCCCAGGTCTTGCTCATAATCCTCCGGTTGCTGCGGCGTGACCTCCAGCCCCCACACGGCATCGGCGGTCAGAAATTTCACCTGCCACAGTTCTTGGGCGACTTCCAGACCGATCTTGACCGGTTCGCCACCGTCCGGCCTCCCGGCCGAATCCCCGCGAAAGAGGACGCGTCCGCGATGGATGCGCAGAGTCAGATCGGCGGCCCGCGACGGGCCGGTCAGCTCGACCGATGTCCCGTTCAGGGCGCCGGGAAGCAACGTGACGTGCGTGTCCCCCTCTGAGAGACGGAAGGATGCGTTATAAGGTTCCGGCACAACCAGTCGATCCCCGGGATGGATCATCGAGCGCGGCGCCAGCTTGCGCCAGCCGTCCTGCCTGGGATCCTTGATCAAAACGATTTCATTCCGCGAAACATATTGCGCGTTGACCACCGGCCGCTGCTGTTGCGGTTGCGGTGGTTCACTGATCGGGGTCAATTGTTTCGGCTTGGTATCCACCACGGCCACTTGCTCGTCCGCGGCGGGTTTTAACTCCGGTCCGGTCTCACCATCGGAATCGGGTTGATCTTCATCAACGGCCGCCGGGGGATCCTCGGCAGAAGCCGCGGCAGGTTCCGGCTGTCCATCGTCTTGGGGCAGCGGCGGCAGATTCTCGACGATCGGTTCCGCTTCGGGAGTGTTGCTCGGAGGAAAGACGGTCGATTCGACGGTTTCGTCGTCAGTAGTCACGTCGGAGACTTCCGGTGGAAGATCCGACGGCAACTCGATGTCACGGTCAGGCGGCGGCGCGGCATCAATCGAAAACTCTTCACCTGACGTTCCCTCGGGCGCCGGTTGATCATTCTGGGCGATCAACGGACTGATCGGTTTGTCTTCAAACTCATCGGCGGCATCGGCGTCGCTCGCGTCCGCTGATTCTGTCGTCGGCTGCGACCGCGGTTCCGGCTCGTCAGGCTGTTCCGGCAGCGGCAGTGCCTCGGGACCGTTATCAGCGTCTTGACCGGCGAGGGCGGCGACATTTGCCGGCTCTTGTCCGGTTTGCGATTCAGCGGGATCGGCATCCCGTGACAACATGAACGGAGCAATCGCCAACAATACCACCGCGACGACGGCCACATACGGCATCATCCGTTTCCAGAGCGGCGGTTTGCGCAAGTAATCCGGAATTCCTTTGCGAAAATCATCCTCTTCGACCGCCAATGAGGGTCGGGCGGCCACTTCGGCCGGTTTCGGTTTCGCGGCGCCGGCAGTTTGATGTTCGGTCTGTTCCTCAGACTCGACTGCAGGTTCGGCAATCGAGACCGCCCGATCCGGCGCGGTCAGGGCATAAATTCGCTCCCGGCTCTCGGGAACGATATCCACCGGTTCGCCCAGAACCAGCGTCAAGATTTGATGGCAGCCGGCGACCTCGGCCAGGTACATGTCGGACTCGAGGCAACTCTTCTCCACGTCCGCGACTTTTTCGGGCGAAAGCGTGTTGTCCAGGTACTCCGCCACCATGTTCGGATCAAGACCGACACCCGGGCCGCTCAATGCCGGGGCCGTCAATCGACGGCGACGCAGCACCTCACGAATGCGATTGATCAACGACGTGGCGAAATGACTGTCGGAAATCTTTTCGCCCAGCTCCTTCGCCTGCTTCGGTTCGAGAATATCGTCCAAATACGCCAGCAGAGTTCTCAAAGTTAACCGCACGTTTCGACTCCTACCAAAACAGGAATTGTCTGCTATTGGTAATAGTGGCGCCGCGCGGCGATTTTCGTACAAGAAATCGCCGATTTCTCGAAAATCGTGAATTTCCAGCGGTTCTCTCAAAACCCTCTCACGCCAATTTTCACAACCGTCACTCGGTTCTCCCCTCAGCCCCCCGCTCCGCCCGGGGGTCCCCATCTTTGCAACACACCGGCGCGGCGCGATATATTTCCCGCAGCAGATCGAAAAACGAACGCGACATTCCCCCCGAGAGGATGCAGGCAATGCCCAAAAGAATTCTGATGCTCGTCGGTGATTATGTGGAGGACTATGAAGTCATGGTCCCCTTTCAGGCCTTGTGGATGGTGGGGCATGAAGTGCACGCCGTCTGCCCCGACAAGAAAGCGGGAGACTCGGTGCGGACCGCCGTACATGACTTTGAAGGCGACCAAACCTACAGCGAAAAGCCGGGGCATAATTTCACGCTCAACGCGACGTTCGCCGAAATCGACCCGACGGGTTACGATGCGCTGGTCATTCCCGGCGGCCGCGCTCCGGAATACATCCGTCTCAACTCCCAAGTCTTGGATATCGTGAAGCATTTCGCCGACGCTGAAAAACCGATCGCCGCCGTCTGTCATGGACTGCAATTGCTGGCCGCCGCGAACGTGCTTCAGGGTCGCAGTTGCACGGCGTACCCCGCCTGTCGTCCCGAAGTCGAAGCGGCCGGAGGAACGTACGCCGAAATCGCCGTCGACGACGTGCATGTCGACGGCAATCTCATCTCCGCCCCCGCCTGGCCGGCCCATCCGCGTTGGCTGGCCGCCTTTCTCGACGCGCTGGGTACCAAGATCGATCACGGCTAATTTCGCCCGAAAGGCTGCAAACCATGTGCTGTTCCAACCTCTGGACAACAATCGGCGCCGTCATCGCCGGCTTGGCGGTGGTGTTCGGCGCTTTTGGCGCGCACGGAGTCGACAAAGTCTTCGTCGAGAAATATGCGGGGCAAACAAAAGTAGTGGCCGGCGAGACGATCCCCGCTGCGCAAAAATACCTCCGCGATTTCAACACCGCCGCCGAATACCAGATGTACCACGGCTTGGCGCTGCTCGCCGTCGGAATCTTGTCGTCCGTGAAGCCGAAGAAATCGCTACAAGTTGCCGGCTGGTCGTTCGTGGGAGGCGTCGTGCTGTTTTCCGGCTCGCTGTATGCGCTCACACTGACCGGCAACACGAATTTCGGCATGGTTGCCCCGATCGGCGGGACGTTGCTCATCATCGGCTGGATCGCCCTCGCCGCCGGGGCTTGTCCGTGTACGAGCGCTACGTTGCATGAGTTGAAACCGTGACGGCAACGATCCCGCAGCCCCCGGCTCCGCCGGGGGTGTGCCAGCTGCGTTCCAACCGAGTACAATGCTTGTGCCCAAACGCACGCACCCAATTCACCACTGAGGAGCCCCCCGTTGCCCGATCATCGCATTGCCATCGACACGATTGTCTCTCCGCCGTTCATGGAGAACAGCTACATCGTCCGTCTCACGGACCGCGCGGATTGTCTGGTCGTCGATCCCGGATTCGAGCCTGAGGAAATCGCCGAGAAAATGCAGTCGCTTGGCGTCGAACCGGCGATGATTCTCAATACCCACGGACACGCCGACCATATTGCCGGGAATGGATACTTCAAAGAGCGCTGGCCGGATGTGCCGTTGGTTATCGGTGCCGGCGATGCGGTGATGCTCACCGATCCGCGCGCCAATCTGAGCGCGATGGCAGGCGGACAACTAATCAGCCCGCCGCCGGACTGGACGGTCGTCGAGGGTGATACGCTCGAAGCGGCGGGATTCACGATGAGTGTGTTGGAGATTCCGGGACACTCGCCGGGACACGTCGTATTTGTAATCGATCAGGTCCAGCCGCAGGTCGTGATCGGCGGCGACGTGCTGTTTCAAGGGAGCATCGGGCGTTTCGATTTTCCCGGCGGCAATGAACAGCAGCTCTTAGACGGCATCCGCAACAAACTCTACATCTTGCCGGACGATACGATCGTCTATTCCGGCCATGGCCCGCCCACAACTATCGGCGAGGAAAAACGGACTAATCCGTTTGTGCGGGGGTAATCTGTTCGTACGGCCACGAGATTTCCAACCATGCTCAACGACTTTCACCCCGTCATTCAAACTTGGTTCCGCTCGCGTTTCGCGGGACCGACCGATCCGCAAGAGCAGGGTTGGCCCTCAATCGCGGCGGGGCAACATACGCTGATCGCCGCCCCCACCGGCAGCGGTAAAACGCTGACCGCGTTTCTGGCCGCCATTGACCGCCTGTTGAAGTTGGCGCTCGCCGGTGAATTGGACGAGCGGATGTATGTCGTATACGTCTCGCCGCTGCGGGCGCTTTCCAACGACATGCACCGCAATCTCGAAGAGCCGCTATGCGAGATCATGCAGCTTGCCGCGGCGGAAGGATTGGAGTTCCCGCCAATCCGCGTCGGACTCCGCACCGGCGATACGACGCCCGCCAAGCGTGCCGCTTTAGTCCGCAAACCGCCGCACATTCTGGTGACGACACCCGAATCGCTGTACTTGATGCTCACGGCGGAGAAGAGCCGCGCCAAACTGGATGGCGTGGAGACCGTGATCGTCGATGAAATCCACGCCCTCGTCCGCGACAAACGAGGTTCGCACCTCGCGCTCACCTTGGAGCGTTTGCAATCATGGGTCGGCCAGCCGTTTCAGCGCGTGGGGCTTTCCGCGACGCAGCGGCCGATCGAAGACACCGCCCGGTTCCTCGTCGGCTATCCCGATGACGACGAACAAACATTGCCTTGCGAAATCATCGATGTCGGCCACCAGCGCAATTTGGATCTGGCGATCGAAGTCCCCCCCAGCGAACTCGGTGCGGTCTGCATGCACGAACAGTGGGCGGAGGTCAACGAGCGGATCGCCGAATTGATCAACAGCCACCGCAGCACGCTGATCTTTGTCAATACCCGCCGCATGGCCGAGCGCGTCACGCATTTGCTCACGGAATTAATGGGCGAAGAAGTGATCAGCAGCCACCACGGTTCGCTGGCAGCGGAGTTTCGGCTGGATACCGAACAGCGGCTCAAGAACGGGCAACTGAAAGCGGTCGTCGCCACCGCGTCGTTGGAGTTGGGCATCGACATCGGCTATGTCGATTTGGTGATTCAAATCGGCTCACCCCGTTCGATTGCGACGTTCTTGCAGCGGGTCGGGCGGTCGGGACACTCGCTCGGCTTGGTTCCCAAGGGCCGGCTGTTCGCGCTCACCCGCGACGAACTCTTCGAGTGTATGTCGCTCATCCGCGCGGTCCGCGGCGGGCGGCTCGATCGCATTCCCATTCCGCAGGCGCCGCTCGACATCCTCGCGCAGCAAATCGTCGCCGAAGCGGCTGTGCAGGAGTGGAACACCGACGAGCTGTTCGAGTGCCTCCGCCGGGCAGCACCTTATCGGCAGCTTGCACGCGACGATTACGACGCAGTGCTGCAATTCCTCAGCGAAGGGGTCGCCCACGGCAACGGTCGCAGCCGCGTCTTTTTGCATCATGACCAGGTGAATCGCCGAATCCGCTCGCGACCCGGTGCGCGGATTGCCGCGACAATGAACGGCGGCGCGATTGGCGAAGTCGCCTCCTATCGCGTCATCGCCGAGCCGGAACGGACCGTCGTCGGTACGCTCGATGAAGACTTCGCCGCTGAGAGCCAGGCGGGCGACATCTTTTTGCTGGGAAATACCTCCTGGCGGATTCAGCATGTGCGCGGAGGCGAGGTCACCGTTACTGATGCTCACGGCGCACCGCCGTCGATTCCCTTCTGGCGCGGCGAAGCGCCCGGACGGACGCGGGAATTATCCGAAGAACTCTCGCGGCTGCGTGAGGAATTGGAACCGCTGCTCGACGACGAAGAGGCGGCCCGGCAATGGCTGATTTCCGAAACCGGCATCTCTGACGAAGCCGCTGCGCAAGCCGTCACCTACGCCGCGGCGCAAAAAGCGGCGCTCGGCCTCTTGCCGAGTTGCAAACGAGTTGTGTTCGAGCGGTTCTTCGATGAGAGCGGCGGGATGCAGCTGCTGATTCACGCCCCGTTCGGCGGACAGATAAACCAGGCGTGGGGGTTGGCGCTGCGCAAACGGTTCTGCCGTTCGTTCGATTTTGAACTGCAGGCAACCGCCGACGACAACGGCATCATTCTCTCGCTCGGTCCGCAACACAGCTTTCCGCTGGAAAGCATGTTCGGCATGCTCAATCCTGCCAACGCCCGCAACTTGTTGGAACAAGCTCTGCTGGCGGTGCCGACCTTTCAGATTCGCTGGCGGTGGAATGTCACCCGTTCCCTGCTTGTCGCCCGCATGAACAACGGCAAAAAGGTCCCCCCGCCGCTGCAGCGGTTTCGCGCGGACGACTTGCTCACCGCGGTGTTCCCCAAACTGACCGGCTGTCAGGAGAACATCACCGGCGATCACGAAATCCCGGATCATCCGCTCGTCCGTCAGACGATGGAGGATTGCCTGTTCGAGGCGATGGACATCGAAGGGTTTGAGGAGGTGTTGACCTCCGTGGCGAGGGGCGAAATTACGTATGTCCCCCGCGACACGCGCGAGCCGTCGCCGTTTTGCTACGAACTCTTAAACGCCAGCCCGTACGCCTTCCTCGACGGCGGCGAGTTCATCGAACGCCGCGCCCGCATGGTCGCCACCCGCCGTTCGCTCACTGTCGAAAGCGTCAGCGATCTCGGTCGGCTCGACCCCGAGGCGATCGCCCAGGTCCGTGACGAGGCCGCGCCGATTGTTCGCGACGCCGACGAACTGCATGATGCACTGCTCGGCCGCATGCTGCTTCCCGTCTCGGAGGGGACCGATTGGCGGACGGAGTATTTTCAATTGGAAACCGAAGGGCGAGCGACGACGGTCACCTTTCCAGACGGCCGCGCCGCATGGGTCGCCACGGAACGTTTGCCGGCAGTGCAGACCGCGTTTCGTGATATCACAATCGAGCCGCCGGTCACCGTCCCGGAAAGCGTGCGGCACGATTGGTCCTCGGTCGATGCCCGCGTGGCGATTGTCCGCGGCCTGTTGGAGACAAGCGGGCCGATCACCGTCGAAGAAGTCGCCGCCCGCACCTGGACGACAACCAACCAAGCCGATGCCGCTCTGGAGGCGCTTGAAGGCGAAGGGATTGTCCTCCGCGGCCACTTCACGACGGTTGCGGAATCAAGTTCACCAGACGATGCGGTGGCTAACGAGCCCCAGCAGGAATGGTGTCACCGCCGCCTGCTGGCGCGAATCCATCGGCTCACGCTGCAAGGGCTCCGCCAGCAGATCGAACCGGTCGGCGTCGACATCTTCCTGCGATTTCTCACCCGGCACCAGCAGGTGCTCCCCGAAGCGCGCCGCACCGGCGCGGACGCGTTGTTCGACGTGATCACGCAACTGCAGGGACTCGACATGCCCGCCGTCGCCTGGGAACGGGACATCCTGCCCGCGCGTGTCGAAAATTATCAACAGGCTTGGCTCGATGAACTTTGCATGACGGGCGAAGTCGGCTGGGGCCGGCTTTATCCGCAGCGCCGCGACCCGCAACGTAGCCGGCCGATGGTCAGCCTCACCAAGATCGCGCGGCTCTCGCTGTTTTTGCGAAGTGACGCGGATTGGCTCTCGTCGTCGTCAATCGCTATCGACACGGCGGAACTGACGACGCCCGCCCAAGAGATTCTGGAAACCCTCGCGCAGCGCGGCGCCATGTTCGCCGGCGATCTGGCGACGGCTGCGAAAATGCTTCCGGGACAGTTGTCCGAAGCGCTGGGCGAGTTGGTCTCGGGCGGATTGGTGACCGCCGACGGTTTTGACGGCCTGCGGCAATTCGTCGCCGAGACGCCCCCGGCCACCAACGCTCAACTGCCCGCGCGCCGACGACGCGGCGCAAAACGCAAACGCCTGCCCGTCAAAACCACGGGACGCTGGGCCGTCTGGCAACGCGAGGGCACTCCCGACGATCAGCCCGACGACACTATCGAACAGTGGGCCTGGCAACTGTTGCGGCGGTGGGGCGTGATCTTTCGCGATCTGCTGCAGCGTGAACAGGGCGCGCCGCGGTGGTTTGAACTGCTGCAAGTCTATCGCCGCCTGGAAGCCCGCGGCGAAATCCGCGGCGGGCGGTTCATTGCCGGCGTGGCGGGCGAGCAGTTCGCGCTGGGCGACACCGTCAATCAATTGCGGCGGCTCCGCGACGAAGGTCCGCAGCAGGAGATCATCGTCCTCTGCGCCGCCGACCCGCTGAACCTGATCGGCATCCTCACCGACCACGCCCGCATCCCCAGCACCGCCTCAAACCGCATCGCCTATCTCGACGGCGTCCCCGCCGCCAGTCTGCAAGCGGGCATCGTCGAATACACCGACGCCTGCCCCACGGCCGCCAAGCGTCTCGTCGCGTCCCGCTTGGAACAATCGGGGGCAGCCGACCTCAGCGCCGACGCCCGCCGCCGTTCGTTGGAACGCCTGGAACAAAAAAACGCCCAAACCGCCGCCGAACGAGTGAAACGGCGTCGCGAACAGGGGAAATTCCAACGGCCTCGCGTTGTGTGATGTCCGGACATTACGCTGCTGACCAACCAATTTTCATTGGAAAAATCAAAACAGCCGGACGGCGAGATGAATACCATTGGGAAGTACCATGACTCCCCAAGTCGTCCCGGTTGCGATCTTCAAGGTTTCTTTTTGCGGAGCCTTTCCGGGAACCTTGATCACCAGTGGATAATTCCCTGCGGGAACTGTGTAGTTCAGTCCTTTGCGGGGATCCTTCGCTCCTCGACCTGGTTGGATTTTGTAGTCGGTCTTCCCGATGGTGATCACAATTTGCTGATTAAACCCATTTGCCATCATCAACCGGCATTTGCCCTCTTCCGGAAGTATCCCGTCTGTTTTGGCGGCTTCGATATTGACGACGGAAATCTCGATTGTGGTTTCGTTCCCTGTCGGCGTTAGCACGACAGTCACCGGACCGTCTGCGCGGGTATACGCCATCACAATACTGCCGTCCGGATTCTTCTTTGAAGCCGCTGCGTCAACTTGCCATTTCCTGGCTTTGGCTTGCGCCTCATAAAAATCCTGGACCTCCTGAAGACTCATTTTGATTTTCGCCGTCATCGTTTTCCGATATCTCGATCCTCCGCCAGATGATTCATGAAAGCCTTCCGGCAGCGGGACTTCCTCGTCTCCAAAATCCGATGCCTGGGCGATCATCTTGGGCGCATTGGTGACCCGCGTTACCGGCGACATCAGTCCCGCTTCAATAGTGACTTCAAACGTAAACGGCTTGTCAAAAATCTCCAGAGGTTGCTTGGTTTTCACCTTCGCAACAATTCGATTATTTTCAATTTTCACGTCACGAATGGCATCCTTCGCCGAGTTGCCGATTCCAGTCCCGTCTCCGTTGAACGCAAATCCACCGTATTCATCGAGCGTGATCAAGAAATAATTGGGAAATCCGAATTCGAAGATGTCCAACACGTCAACGTTTTCATCTTTTTTTCTTTTTTGGGAGAGCAACGCTTGCATCTTCTGCAAGGGGATTTCCTTGTTCGTAAAGAGCAGCTTGGTCTTCATTTCATCGTAGCGTTCAACTTGGTAGGCGGCCGCATGGGTGAGGACCCAGGTCTTGTTGCCCAGCTTGATTGTGGCCTTGCCTTTATTGCGGGAAACGTCCACCGGAATTCCGCCGGCGGGGATTTTCGGTTTCGATGGGCCAGTTGATGTCGTGTTCCCTTGGCTGGGTTCTTCCCCTTTCATTGCCAGGGGGACATGTTTCAAGGGCGGAACCGGCCGTTCTTTCTGTTCATTTTTGTATCCGATATGGGTTCGAGAGCCGACTTCATCCTCATAGGACTTGACGATTAATGTGATCGGCCCCTTTTTAAGTTCCGTATATTGATAGTCTTTGCTGACATATGGTTTTCGCGATTCCCGAAATCCCAGCTTTTCAGCCTTCTTGAAATAGAGGTTGTACGCATCCCGGAACTTCATCTTTGAGTAGAACCGATATTCATCATCGTAATACTCCAAACGAATTGCATCTTTGGGAGGTGGGATGTGCTTTTGCAGATAGAGATACGATCTGGGCTGTGGCAATCCAGCTTTGACCATGGCCGCAGGATCGTTTGTGCCTTCAAAGTTCAACCCACGGGCGGTGATTCTGGCTTGGACGCCTTTGGAACGTTCGCTCAGATCGATCTCCACTTTCATGTCATCATGCTTGAAAGTCAGATCCACGGAGTCTTCTTCAACATCCGCCTCCTCTTCATCTTCCTGCCAGCCGCGATCGGCCATTTCTTTCCGGTAAAAATGGAGAAGCGATCCCAGGGAAGAGCCGCTGATGTATTCAATAAACTGAAACCCGATTCGGTATTCCAATTCGCGCGCGTCGGGCGGAATTGGGAGCTGGGTGACATACGAGGAGACCTCTGCTTTTAAGGCGGGATCGTCTTTGTTTTCATCGTCTGCAATCAGCTCAGCAGACAGAAATCCGCCAAGAACAAACGCGGATAGAACTGCAACGCGAAGACATGAACCCGAAAACTTCATTTGCTTACCTCTCTATGAGCGAAGCGAGATGTTCTATTCGATTCAAACTGGTTCTGAATCGGTCACACTCAGCAAACGTCTCTGGAGTGTTTCTTTCCCACAGAATGACAACATCACCATAGCGGGGGGGAAATCGCTTTGCAAAGTCTGCACGCGAACGAGGGCTTACCTCCCCCGGATGGAGATCGCGGCGCGACTGCAGACTTGACTCAGGCGTCAGATCAAGTTCGCCGGTTACCCCTACGCTGGATCACCAGCTAGATTGCGGGCATGTCGATCTTCAGCAAGTGCCGACACCACCATTTCAAGCAGTCGGCCTAGACGTCAGTCGTGGCGACATTTTGACCAGAGCAAGATGTGCCAGGGCGACGTGACCGACGCAGGTTGCGGATTCGATGCTGCCGGTGGTTGAGCTCAAGAAAAGTGTCGATGTTGAAGACTCGCGCGGCAAGAGGCTGCAGAAAAGAACCCGGTCGAAGAGGAACTTCCATTATTGCTCTTCTTGTATCTTCCCTCGCCATTCTTCCAATGCTTTCGCAGAGGCAACTGGCGCGGAGACCGCAGGTTCTGAAGCGACGAATGCCTGGGGGATTCGGTTGTCGCCCCCGACCCCAGCCACCCACCGTTGTCGAAGCCTCGTCGGCAACGCGTCGACGTTTTGCACTCTTCGTCATTCCCAGATCCGTAAACTTCTCAGCCATTCTCAAGCGGCTACTCGAGAGCTTCGTGGTCTTCTCTCTGTCGGCTTTGGCTTCAGCCCGCGTCGGCATTTAACGCCGACGCAAGCCACGAGAGTTGGCTAGCCTGCGTACTCTTCTGTTTGGTATGGTTTTACGTGCAGCAAGAAAGGCCTGGTCGGTTTCGTGGCCACTACGAATGAATTGTCTAACAACAGTTTGCGTGATGAAAAGTATGAAGTTCTATATTGCATCCTTTGTCGGGGAACGAGAGCGAACGCAGGAAATCCAAGCCCACCTGCGTGATCGTGGTCACGAGATCACGATTGACTGGACCTCTTTTCCCGGGGTGCCAACTTCGGAGAGGAACGACCGGCACGACGAAGTCGAAGCGATTGCCGTCCGCGATCTCGAGGGGATTCAAGCCGCAGAGGTCTTCGTGCTGCTGGCCGGTGTTGCTGACGGCCGAGCGAAGTATGCGGAACTGGGTGCGGCTATAATGTCTGCCGTCCAGAACGGAAAGCCACGCATCTACGTCCTGGGGGGACAGGCCCGTGCATTCTGTCTTCTTCTTCCACCCCACCGTCACGCGAAGGAATTCGATCGAGGACGTATTGAAGGACTTGACGGAACGGTGACGCGGACAAAACGCTGTAGGATATGGCGGAAGAATCAATCATATGTCCCTAGAACTCTTCAACGGCGCCGACCCGTCTGAAATCCTGGCCGCTCTCTATCGAGACTGCGAGCCCGATCAGGTGTTGTCGTTGCAGTTTCGGTCGCAAGCGATGGGGATTCACTCGTTGTCCGAGGAAGACCAGTGGCGGCGTATCAAGTCGATCCTGGAGTGTCCGACGGTCTGGGAAGCTCTGGAATGGCCGGCCCTGCCAATCGATGCCCCCGCCAGGTTTCATTACGCGTCTGGGCTTGAGACGATCGGGACGCTGGCAAATCTCTTGATGCGGGGCGGCATCCATGCACGATTCGTGGACAATTACGAAAGCGCCCTGGCCAAATCACGCGCTTATTTGGACGAAGCGTTCTTGCGCTGCTATGACCATGCCGAAGCGTACTCGTCATGCGAGCCGTGGTGCGATTGGTTCATCGGCGAGGGCATTTTGGACGAAACCGTCTTGTTAGGAAACAACGGCGACTGGTGGCTGTTGGCTGTCACCTGCACAGACTGAGGCCACCCAATCACGCCAAATCTGGGTGGCTTTCATAGGTCCCGTTGGGCGGACCGTCCCGGTCATCCAGCCTGTTTGATTAAGCAGGCCAAATGTCAGGCAGTAGGGTCCGCTGTGCGGACCGCCGGAGTTTTGTTAATCTTCGAGAAGGGTGGTTGGAGGCGCACAACTGCGATTGCGAGACCGCGGCGCGTCCCTACATATCACGTCAACACCGTGGAGCCTCCGCCTGACGCCTCCGTCCCCAACCACGCACTGCACAAGCACGGCGGAAATATCATCAAATGTCCCTAGAACTCTTCAACGGCGCCGACCCGTCTGCAATCCTGGCCGCTCTCTATCAAGACTGCGCGCCCGAACAGGTGTTGTCGTTGCAGTTTCGATCGCCCGCACCGGAGCCGCATTCATTATCCGAGCAGGAACAGTGGCAGCGGATCAGGTCAATTTTATCCTGCCGTACGTCCTGTGCCGATGTGGAATGGCCGATTCTGTCGAGTGATGTTCCGGCCAGATTTCACTATGCGACAGGACTCGAAACGATCGGGACGCTGGCAAATCTTTTGATGCGCGGCGGCATCCACTCGAAATTCGTCGACAGCTACGAGACCGCTCTCGCCAAGTCGCGCGCATTTTTGGACGATGCGTTCTTGCGCTGCTATGATCATGCCGAAGCATACTCGTCACGCGAGCCGTGGTGCGACTGGTTCGTCGGTGAGAGCATTTTGGATGAAACCGTCTTGTTGGGAAATAACGGCGACTGGTGGCTGTTGGCCGTCACCGGCACGGACTGACGTACGCCATCCCGTCGCAGCTGGGTGACTTTCTTAGGTCCCGCTGTGCGGACCGTTCCGTTCATTCCAGCCTTTTCGATGAAGCAGGCTGAATCTCAGCGGCAAACTGTTGCAGAGTTCACGCGGCCTGTCGCCGCTTACGCCGCCAGCCGTAACCAATGACGGCGGCGCCGCCGATGCCCAGCAAGGCGAAAGTGCTTGGTTCGGGCACGACGTTGTTGGTGACACGAGTTACAGTTACGACGGCGTCGGGGCCAGTACCGTCGATAATCGTTCCTCCCAGTCCGCCAGATCGTACTTCGAGCGAACCGAAGCTGGCATTATTATTCAAATTCCACAGAGGGTCCAAGAAGTTGTTGTCGACGTCAAAGTCCAATACTTGAAAGAACCAATCTGTCACGGTCAACGAGGGATCCGGCGTGACCCCAGGACCAAAACGTAGCTCAAGGGTAAACCGATCTAAACTACCGGCGCCAATATTGACTCCATTGTACGAACGCGACGCAGATTCGGCCTGGAATGCCGTCGGCAGAGCATCTCCAAGGTCGGTGTTAATAAACAATCTGTTCAAGGCGATATCATCGAAATCGAATGTGAAACTAACCAAATAGTCTCCTGTTTGAACGGGTGCACCATCGGACTGTGTAATCTCACCGGCAATTTCCACGAGATAGATCGGCCCCGCGTACACCTTCTGCGATACGCCAACTAATACCACAACCATACTCAGAAGTACTGTTCTCGCCATGGTTTGCTCCGGGCTGCAGTTCAGGGAGTGGGAAAAGCTAATTCAATATGTGGTTGCATGTACGGACTATCAAGCAAACTTTACCTCATTGTGAAAATTCCAGCAGTTTTCCTAGGACGCCGTTTGCAGAGCGGATTTTCGCAATTCCACTACTCTTAAAGACAAACACCGCCGCCGCGCTGGCACTGGTGATTCCTCAAAAAATGACGACGACGCACTTCGTCTTGCGCTATATCTTCGAAGTCATTCTTCCTCGTACCGCGGAAACAGCGGATTGCCCTTCTCGATTGGCGTTTCCGCCTGCAGTCCACCCCATTTCGACCAATCTGCAAGATTGCCAACGCCCTGATCGCGTAGATCAGCCGCATAGGAACTGCAGCCGATGCGATTCCAGAATAATTCGCACGCATCCGGAAGAAACGGCCAGAGCAGGAGCGACGCAATACGCAGCGCCTCGGCGCACTCAAAGAGGATTGTGCCGACGGTCGGCAAGTTTTCCGGATCCTTGGCCAGTCGAAACGGCTGCGTCCGTTCGATAAACGCATCGACGTCGCGCACCGGTCGCAGAGCCGCTTCGCCGGCGCGGCCCAGATCGAGCGTTTCAAAATGAGTTGTATAGTCCGGTAAGTAGTCAGCGGCCGCAAAACGCATTGCATTCCCATTACTGTCCGGCGACGGCTCGGGCAGATGGCCGTCGAAGTATTTGCCGATCATGTTGGCCACCCGCGAACAGCAATTTCCAAACGTATTTGCCAAGTCGCTGTTGTAGACTTCGCTGAACAGATCCGGACTGAAGGCGCTGTCGGAGACGCCCAGCGGACCGCGCGTGGCAAGGAAATATCGTAGCGCATCAAGCCCGAACGTGCTGACATAGTTGTCGATCGCCGCCGGGTCGAGGAAATTGCCGAGCGACTTGCTCATCTTCGCGCCGGTGTCGCTGACCCAATAGCTGTGGCAGTAGACTTGCCGCGGCAGGTTGACCCACTCGTAGCCCTTACACTTTTGCAACGCCAGCAATAGAGCAGGCCAGATGGCGGCGTGGAACCAGAGGATGTCTTTGGCAATGAAGTGCACGGCCCCGGCCCGCCAAAACGGCCTCCGGTCGCCCCACTCGCTGTCGGCGCCGGTATCGACATGAGCGAGATAGTTAAACAGCGCATCGATCCAGACATAGATCGTCTGGTCCGCGGCGCCGGGGACGGGAATCCCCCAGCCGCCGGTGCCGCTGCGGCTGATGGGGACGTCCTCCATTTCCTTGATGCGGTTGACGATTTCGTTCTTCCGCGCTTCCGGCTGCACAAAGGGGACGCCGCTCTCGTCTCGCTCGGCGTACACACAAAGCAGCGGATCTCGATAGGCCGAGAGCTTGAAGAAGTAGTTCTTCTCCGTTTTGCGGACGAGCAGCTTGCCGTTGACTTCGGATTTGAAATCGTTCTGCGCCGCCTTGTTTTCGGGGACGTATTCCTCCTGCCCCGCGTCGTACCAGCCTTCGTAATCCCCTTCGTAAACGTCGCCCGAATCGAGCAGCGCCTGCACATATTGCGTCACGCGCTCCTTGTGTCGCGGAGCACTGGTGCGGACGAAATCGTCGTTGGTCATCTCCAGCCGCTCGAAGACCTCGCGAAACGCGGCGGCATTCTGATCGGCCCACGCTTGCGGGGTCATCCCCATCTCAGCCGCTTTTTCAGAGACTTTGGCCGCATGTTCGTCGACCCCGGTGAGGAAGAATGTTTCGTCGCCGCGGAGGCGATGAAACCGTGCAACGACGTCGGCGACCATCGTCGTGTAGACGTGCCCCAGGTGCGGGCGGTCATTGACGTAGTAAATGGGTGTCGTCACGTAAAACCGGCGTGAGTCGGTCATTTGAGAAACGGCCTTGATGAGATTCGCGCGAGGAGGTCAATTCAATGTCGGCAGTCTACCGCCGCGGGCGAGTTGGCAACAAGGTTTGACGTTGTGCATTGGGCGGGCTGCGATCGGGTGATGCATTAGACGCAAACCGACTCGATCGCTCCCCGGCTCTGCGCGACATCCTGTTCCCATACATCGTCGGGGGCCGTGATTGTGCAACATCAGAGTGCTGCCGGAGCAAGAGGCCGCAATTTTCCCGTTCAGTAGTGCAATCCGCCACAACAATGATCAGCGATCACTCGCGCTCGCGTCGGAGGAACAAGAGACCGATTGCCAAACCACCCGCCGGCAGCGATTTCGTTCAACCGGCAGCCTGCAGGGTGCTTCGTTTCTCGGCGATCAATTGCAGCAGCGCCTTTTGCGGGTCCGCGAACTTGGCGAGACCTTCTTCCATCAGCGTCTCTTCCATCTTCTGGAAATCGACCTTGGCGTCGATCTCATCGAGCACCTCCTGTGGCGGAAATTGATCCACACTGCGGCTGAACCGCAAGCCGTCGGTTTGCGCGATCGCGTCGTTCGTCGCGGGCGGATTCGTCTGGATATCCGCTCCCGCCAACGCCGCCACATATTTCTGCGGCGGATCGTCCGGATTCTTCGTCCCGGTGCTGGCGAAGATAATCTCCTGGGCGAGCTTGAGATTCTTGTCCGCCCAAAACTTCTGGTTCTCCTGCCACAACCGTTGGGCGTTCACAATGCCCACCAAACCCTGCGCGTCATCAGGCAGTTCGGGGACCTGTTTCGCCGTATACACGTCGATCCGGCTGACGAAAATGCTATAGACCGACTTGAATCCATCCAAGGAATCGCGCCGTTGCGCACCGCGCCACACGGCATCGCGCGCCGCGATGTATTGACGCTCGCTGAAAATCAACGTCACGTTCACCGTCACGCCGGCCGCCACTAGCTCCTCTAATGCCGCCAATCCGCCCGGAGTCGCCGGCACCTTGATCATGCGGTTCACGTTTCCCGCAGCCCATTGCTTACCCAGCTCAATGTACCGTGCAGCGCGCTCTTCGGTGCTCAGCGTGCACTCCGTATCTTCCAGCAGCGGATCAAGCTCAAAGCTCACATAACCATCGTTGCCGGCGGATTCCTGATGCACTTCCGCAAAGACGTCCTGCGCCTGTTTCACCAGCGCGTCGGTCATCTGCCACGCGACCGCTTCGTCGTCGAGTCCCTGGTCCATCAACTGCGCCAGCCGGTCATCAAATCGGCCCGTCTTGATCAGATCGGCAACAATGATCGGATTCGAAGTCGCTCCCGTAGCGCCTTGGGCGCGGTTCGCCACAACCAACTCCGGATCGATACTGTCCAGCCACAACTTGGTGCCGCTGGCGATCAACGATTTCAAAGGGGCGGACATGCCGTTTCTCCCGTCATTCCTTATTTCTATCTATCACAAACGATATGAGCGCGCTTTACAATTCATTCGTTTCAGCCGCAACGGACACTGAGATTCAAGGAGTTACGCCAAAGGTTTGGCCGTGCAGCATTTCTCTAACGCCTACAGCCCAATACCTAACGCCTCTTTTCTCCGTGTCCTCTGTGGCAAGCCTATCCCGGACGGCGGCCGACGTTCGGACTTTCTCACGGCACTTTGCTACAATACACCCGTCAGAAGTGGCCGCGAGTATAGCGGGCCGGGAGGGGGAAAAAAACTGTCCTGCCGCCCGATTCGAGAATTTGAATTCTGAATGAACAAGGGCTGATTGATTGAGTGCCGACATCTATGAAAATCCGCTGATTTCACGCTATAGCTCCGCTGAAATGAGCAGAATCTGGTCCCCCCAGAAAAAGTTCTCCACATGGCGGCGATTGTGGGTTGCGCTGGCGGAGGCGCAACGGGAACTGGGTCTGGACATCTCCGAGGCTCAGATCGACCAATTGCGGTCCGCAATCGAGACCATCGACTTCGACCGGGCCCGACAGCACGAAGAGTCGTTGCGGCATGACGTCATGGCCCACGTCCATGCCTACGGAGACCAATGTCCTGAGGCGCGGGGTATTATCCACTTGGGAGCGACGAGCTGCTATGTCACGGACAACACCGATCTTCTGTTGCTCCGTGAGAGTTTGCACATCATCCGGCAGCGGCTGGTGCAGACCATCGACCAGTTAGCCCAATTCTCCGCCCAGCAGCGTGATCAGGCATGCCTGGGATTCACGCACCTGCAGCCGGCTCAGCCCACAACCGTCGGCAAACGCGCGACGCTGTGGTGTTACGACCTGGTGCTCGATTTGGCCGAAGTGCAGCATCGCCTCGACGCGCTTCGCTTTCGCGGAGTCAAGGGAACGACCGGAACCCAGGCGACATTTCTGCAACTGTTTGACGGCGATCACGCCAAAGTCGAGTCGCTCGACCGGTTGGTGGCCGAGAAGATGGGCTTCGAGACTTCGTACGCCGTGACCGGCCAAACCTACTCGCGCAAGATCGACGCACAGGTTCTGTCCGTGCTGAGCGGCATCGGCCAGTCGGCCCACAAAGCGGGCAGCGATCTGCGAATTCTTCAAAGCCGCAAGGAAGTCGAGGAACCGTTCGGCTCTAAGCAGATTGGCTCCTCTGCAATGGCCTACAAACGAAACCCGATGCGTGCCGAACGAATGTGCGGGCTCGCCCGCTATGCGATCAGCTTAGCCGGCAACGCCGACAACACGCTGGCCACCCAGTGGATGGAACGGACTCTCGACGACAGTGCCAACCGCCGGCTGTCGCTGCCGCAGGCGTTTCTGGCAATCGACGCGGTACTGATCTTATATCGCAACGTTGCCGACGGCCTAGTGGTCTACCCGCAAGTGATCGCCAAACACGTCGCCGAGGAATTGCCGTTTTTGGCGACGGAAAAAATCCTCATGGAAGGCGTCCGCGCCGGCGGTGACCGCCAAGATCTGCACGAACGGATCCGCGTGCACAGCCAGGAAGCGGCGAAAGTCGTCAAAGAGCAGGGCGGAGCCAACGATCTAATCGATCGTCTGCAAAACGACTCCGCATTTGCCGGTGTCGATCTGCAGGCGGCACTCGACGTCCGTCAATACATCGGCCGCGCGCCGGAGCAAGTCGACGCCTTCCTCTCCCAAGTGGTCGAACCGATCCGCAGCAGGTACGGCGACGACCTGCGGGGCGATGCGGGCGAAGTACGTGTCTAATCGACTCGTTTTTAGAGTGCTGTAGAGCTTGACGAAAGATCGGTGCAGCCAGCGTCTGACTGATGTATTGAGCGGTTCGAAGTTTTCCGACGATCCCCATCTCACAGAGGTGTAGGATGAGCATCACCCGGCGAGCATTTCTTGGTTGCGGCGTTTCGACAGCACTGGTGGCCGCCGCACGCCATGGAGCGGCCGACGACCAGCGGCGGCCGTCGATGCGGCAGTTGGAGCGCGCCGCCGCAGCACCGGTGTTGAAGACGGAGTCATTCAAATCGCCGGTGGTGATTGAATCGATGGAACTGCTGCGCAACGGACGCACATTCCTGGTCCGCATTCGCTCCAAGGACGGCGCGGAAGGAATTTCCGTCGCCAACGCGCACCGCCTGATCGACGCCTATCCAATCTTTCTCAACCGATTGGTGCCGTTCTTTACCGGAAAAGACGCCCGCCGCTGGGAGGAACTGCTGTGGGAGTTTTACCGCGACCGTAGCAACTACAAGTTGCAGGGCCTGGCGCTCTGGGTCTGCCAAGCGGCTGCGGAACTCGCCGTGCTGGATCTGCTCGGCAAGACGTCCAACCAGTCGATCGGGGAGTTACTGGGGGGAGTCCGCCGACGGGAGATTTCCGTCTACCGCGCCAGCGGCCGGCGCGGCAACACGCCCGAAGCCGAGGTCGCCTATCTGCGGGAACTAATCTCCGAGACCGGCGCGCAGGCGGTGAAATTCCGACTGGGCGGCCGCATGAGCCGCAACGCCGACTCGCTGCTGGGACGCAGCGAGCAATTGATCCGCCTGGCACGCGAGGAATTGGGAGAGAAGATCACACTCTATGCGGACGCCAACAGCTCCTACGACGCCCAAACGGCAATCCGCATCGGCCGGCTGATGGAGAAGTATGATTATGGTTTCTTTGAAGAGCCTTGCCGATTCGACCATCTGGAAGAGACAAAGGTTGTCGCGGACGCGCTGACGATTCCGATTGCCGGAGGCGAGCAGGAATTCAGCGAGTGGCGGTTTCGGCAGATGATCCACCACCGGATGGTCGACATCGTGCAGCCCGATTTACACTACTACGGCGGCTTGATTCGTTCGATGCGCGTGGCGCGGATGGCGGAAGTCGCCGGCATGTTGTGCACGCCGCACATGTCGGGCTCGGGGCTGGGATTCCTCGACGTCGCGCACTTCGTCTCGTGCCTGCCCAATCCAGGCCCGCATCACGAATTCAAAGGGCATGCCGACCTGCCCGTCCATTGTGAGACGTCGTCCCTCAAGTGCGAACAGGGCAGCGTCCGCGTCCCCAGCGGCCCGGGGTACGGCGTCACGATTGATCCCGGTTTCGTGCGCGCAGCGAAGCGGGTGACGACGCTCTCGTAATCTGATTCCGCTGAAACCGTCCGGAAGCGGTTTCAACAATCCTTAAACCAAAACCCGCCGTCGACGCGGAGGATCTCGCCGGTGATGTAGTCCGCGTCGCCCGAACAAAGAAACGCGGCTGCTTTGCCGATGTCCTCCGGCTGCCCCAACCGCCCCAGCGGCAGTTTCTGACCCTCCCGCTCGATTTCTTCTTCACTAAACGCGATGTGTTCGCCCGGCGTGTCGATCCAACCCGGCTCGATGACGTTCACATTGATCCTATGGGCCGTCAACTCCACGGCGATCGTGCGTGCCATGTGATTGAGACCCGCTTTGCCGGCGTTGTAGGCCACGCTCCGCCGATAAGGCATCAAGGCCTGCACGCTGGAAATGAATACGATCTTCCCGCGAATTCCCTCCTGCACCATGTGCCGTGCCACGAGTTGCGACATGTGAAATCCGCTGACCAGCGTCCCTTGAATGACGTGATCAAACACATCGGGATCGTAGTCCAAGAACTCGCAGCGGCGGCCAAACGCGGGATTGCTAACCAGGATGCCAATCGGACCGGCCTGACCGACCGCCCGGTTTATGAGATCCTCACATCCTCCGCGCCCAAAAATGTCCGCTTCGATTTCGATACAATTTCGTCCCAGCGCGCGGATCGCGTCAGCGGTCGCGGCCAAATCAGGGCTCTCCGGGCGGTCGTTGATGACGAGATCAGCGCCGGCCCGCGCCAGCTCAAGCGCGCAGCCTTGTCCAATTCCCCGTCCCGCGCCGGTCACCAGCGCCGTCTGATTCTGAAGTTTCATTTTAGCATCCCTCGCAATCATCGAACGGCGAGCGGCACGCGTCAGCGTGCCAACTCATTTGCAATCAACCATACACGCCACGTCATACCGCTGCCAGCCTTCGCGTTTCGGCGAATTTCCATTGCCGTACGGCGGAAAGTTACGATAATGCGAGAATCAATGCGGGCCGCAATCACCATGTGTCGTTGCAGGCTGGCAGACTTACACCGCGCGATCGACGTGAAACTCTGAGGAGGCAGGGATGAGAAATGTTCTCGCCATGATCTTGGCGGGTGGAAAAGGGAGCCGGCTCGAGCCGCTCACTCGTGACCGGGCGAAACCGGCTGTGCCGTTTGGCGGGCTTTACCGAATCATCGATTTCACGCTCTCGAACTGTATCAACAGCGGCCTGCGGCAGATCTTGGTCCTCACCCAATACAAAGCCGCCAGTCTGGACCGGCATATCAATCTCGGCTGGCGGTTTTTGAACCGCGAGCTCGACGAGTTCATCGACATCCTGCCGCCGCAACAGCGGATCGATGAACAGTGGTACCAGGGAACGGCTGATGCGGTATATCAAAACATCTACACCATCGAGAAGAGCCACCCCGAGCATGTGTTGATCCTCTCGGGCGATCACATCTACAAGATGGACTACGCCCAGCTGATCCGCGAGCACAAACTGTCCAACGCGGATGTCACGATTGCCTGCATCCCTGTCAGCCTTGAGGAAGGCAAGGAGTTCGGCGTGATGCAGATCGATGATCAGCAGCGAATCGTCAGCTTTCGAGAGAAGCCTGCCGACCCGCAGCCGCTGCCGGACGACCCGACGCGATGTTTGGCGTCGATGGGCATCTATGTCTTCAAGGCGGAGTTCCTGTTTGACGAACTCTGCCGCGACGCGACTGACAACGACAGCGCGCACGACTTCGGCAAGAACATCATCCCCTCGATCATCGACTCGCATCTCGTTCGCGCGTTTCCGTTTCAGGACAAGAATTCCGGCGACAGTCTCTATTGGCGCGACGTAGGGACGATCGACGCTTACTACGAAGCCAACATGGACCTCGTCTCCGTCGCTCCGGAACTAAACTTGTACGACAAAAGCTGGCCCATGCGCACGTATCAGCCGCTGCTGCCCCCTCCCAAGTTCGTCTTCTCCCAATCCGAGGCGGAAGAACCGCGCGTGGGACAGGCTTGGGACAGTATGGTCTGCAGCGGGTCGATCATCTCCGGCGGTCACGTCCAGCGATCGATCATCTCCGCCGACGTCCGCGTGAACAGTTGGGCAGAGGTGGAGGACTCGATCCTGTTTGAAGGCGTCGACGTGGGGCGGCACGCCAAAGTGCGGCGAGCGATCATCGACAAGGGAATCTCTATCCCCGAGGGCATGCAAATCGGCTACGACCTGGAGACGGACCGTACACGGGGATTTGCCGTCAGCGAGGGGGGCATTGTCGTCATCGGCAAACAAACCGGACTCTCCGATTTGCACGATTCCGCTCCAGCCGAATCTCCTCGATCCGACGCTGTCGCGTGATCGGAACATGTCAACCGATGTTGTTCCGGCCCGCGCCACGCTGCGGACTTTCAAGAGGACGACGAAATGCAGATCACCCGTGTGGAAGTCACTGTCGTCGAGATCCCGCAGGTCGCGCCGATCGCTCCGTACAGCAGCCACCTCCGAACTTCGTCGACGACCTGCAGCGCGATTGTGCGCCTCGACACCGACGACGGATTGGTCGGCTGGGGCGAACATAATGTGAACTTCCTCCCCGGCATCAGCGGCCGGAGGATGCAGGCAGAGGCGGAAGAATGGCTAATCGGCCGCGACCCGCTGAATTTGGCGCAGTTCCATCAGACGTGTCCATTGGAGACCCGGCTCAAGTCGGGAATTGAAATCGCCCTGTGGGACCTCTGCGGTAAGGCGGCCGGCCAGCCGTTGGCCGTGCTGTTGGGCGGCATCCTGCGGCCGCAAGTCGAATTGGCGGCCTGCATGGGCATTCAAGGCTACGATCAAGCCGGAGAAATCGCTGCATGGTGTGTCGAACAAGGCTACAGCACGCTGAAGACCAAGGCGGGCAAAAGCATCGACAGCGATCTGGAAATGGTCCGCGGCGTCCGCGACGCGGTGGGCGACAAGCTCAAACTGCGGATCGATCCCAATCGTGCCTACAGCCCCCAAGACGCCGCCGAACTAGCCCGGCAGTTGGAGCCCTACGAACTGGAATACCTGGAACAGCCGATTCCCGCAGAGCCGCTCTCCGATGCAAACTGGTTGCGAAGCCAAACCACGACCCCCATCGCCCTCAACGAGAGTGTCACCGATCCGGCCAGTGCCTGGGAGATTCTGAAAGCAGACGCAGCCGCATTTCTATTGCCCGATACGCCTCAAGCGGGGGGAATCTTGCCGTGTGTCAAAATCGGCCATCTGTGCGAAGCGGCCCGGATCCCGGCGATCATGCATTGCGGACATGACCTCGGCCCCAAGACCGCAGCCATGGTCCACGTCGCGGCCGCGCTGCCGGCCTATTCCTTGGCCAACGACAGCACCTACTACGGGCTGGAAGATGACATTAGTGTGGAGCCGCTGAAAATCACCGGCGGCAAGATCGCCGTGCCGCAAACTCCGGGGCTAGGCGTTGAGGGCTGCCCCGACAAGCTCAAGCGCTACAAGGTCGACTGCTGAGACAATCTCGTGTTGCTCACCGAATTCGTCGCCATGGTCCGCTATTTGGCGGCCCGCTCAAGTTTGTCGATTCGTTGCTGCAGCTTGAGCTTGTCCCTGCTAAGCCGCTCGATTTCTTTCATCAATCGTCGCTCATTGCGCTGCGCTTTGTCCCGCGCTTCAGCGGCGATATTCAGCGCGTTGGTCGTTCGCACGACACCCACCGAGGCGACGATCGCAACCGTCAGCAACAGAATCAGCACCGCGCTCGCCAAACGCGCGATGGCCGTATTTCGCTGGCACCACCGCCAGAGCGAGGCCATCGGCCGCTTGCGGCCGGCGTAAATTACGTCGCCGCTGATGAAACGCTGCAGATCGTCACTGAACTCCATCGCCGACTGGTAGCGGTCGGCGGGTTCGTGGGAAATACACTTGAGGATGATCGTTTCCAAATCGCGGGGAATTTCGCTATTAATCGCCCCCGGCCGAACCGGGGGTTGGCTCAGCGCCTTTTTGATGAGTTGCGGCGCTTCCGGTTCCGTGACCGCCGGTTGAAGCGTGGCGAGTTCGTATAATGTGACGCCCAGATTGTAAATCTCAGTCCGGATGTCAAAATCCCCCTGAAACTGTTCGGGGGCCATATACCGTAGCGTGCCGACGGTATCATTCGACGCCGTCAGGTTCGGGTCGCCCACAATCCGCGCCAAACCGAAATCCGTCACCCAGACCTTGCCCGTGTAGTCGATCATCAAGTTCGACGGCTTGATGTCCCGGTGGTAGACAGCCAGATCGTGCGCGTGTTGTAGCGCGCCGGCAACCTGGATGCCGATTCCCGCCAGGTTTCGCCAATAATACGACTCGGTTCGCACTCCTCTCGTGTTCATAAAGAACCGCCAAAACCGCATCGGCGATCCGTCGTCCGAGCTTTCGTCGGGAGCCGGGATCAGCTTCGCGTCCGGGAGCGGAATCGCTTCGGAATCTTGCGGGTACAGGTGGGGTTGCTCCGTCGTGAACTTGGAGGAGACCAGCAGTTGCGCGATCCCGGTCGACGACGGAAGGTTGTGCGGATTGAACTCCAACGACGAATCGCTCGGCGATTGAAACTCTTGCTCCAACTCCACCGTCAGTTGCCGCAGGCATTTGATAATCGCGTCCAGCCCATAACCCTCGATGTACTGCATCGCATAGTAGTGCGATCCGTTCTGTTCACCGACACCGAACACGGGTGCAATGTTCGTATGGTGCAGCCGCGCCGAGGAATGCGCTTCGCGTTTAAAACGGAGCACGTGCTTTTGGGAAGGAAGATAGTTGGCCGGCAAGACCTTGAGAGCCACGCGGCGGTTCAAGGATCGTTGCGTCGCCTCATACACGACGCCCATGCCGCCGCGGCCCACCTCACGCTGAATCACAAAGTCGCCGAACTGTGACTCCGCCGACAGTTCCGGCTCGGGATGTTGCGGAACTACCATCCGCTCTGAAGCTGGTTTCGCGTCTTCCAGAATTGCGACGATTGGAAAAAGTTTCCGAATCCCGTCGGCGTAACTGGGATAATTCCGTACATATTCCTCGATCGAGGGATGTTCGCCGGAGCTCAGCCGTCGCGAATAGTCCTCCGCCAACATCTCGATCGGGCTACGGCGGGAATCGCTCAGGGTCATCAGAATCGAATCTGCAACACGAAGTGAAGTCTGAAAGGCACATCGGGCGGGCCTTCGCACCGAATAAGCCATTTTACGCCAGCGATGCAGGCTGGGAAACCCAGAAACTCGCGGTCGCATTGGGAACGCACCAGGTTGGGACCTGAGGGTGCTCGTTGCGCCGCCCCATCCGACGCTTAGGATTCCAAGTCGTCCATCAGTTTCTCCCGCAAGCGGGTCAGCGCCCACAGATAGCGGTTGCGGGCCGCCTCTTGGCTGATGCCTAATAACTCGGCGATGTCTATATTGCTCATTTCGTCGAAGTGCCGCAGCACCAGCACTTCCCGGTCCATCTCGTCCATACTGTCGATCGCTTTGCGGACCCGCGCAGAATCCTCCCGCCTGTCCACCATGCTGGACGGTAAGGTGAGATGCGAGTTGTAAAGCTCCATCCGATTCTTAGGATTCCGAGTCATCCATCAGTATCTCCCGCAGCCGGGTCAGCGCCCGCAGATAGCGGTTGCTGGCCGCCGGTTGTCCGATGCCCAACAATTCGGCGATGTCTTTATTGCTCATTTCGTCGAAGTGCCGCAGCACCAGCACTTCGCGGTCCATTTCGTCCATACTGTCGATCGCTTCGCGAACACGCGCAAGCTTCTCCCGCTTGTCCACCACGCTGGATGGCGACGTGAGATTCGAAACCAGCTGATCGGCCAGAATCGAATACGACGAATCCGCCTGTTGCATCGAGACTTCTTGACGAATGTCGCGCTTCTGCACGCCGAAGTGCCGGCGATGGATGTCGATCAAGGTCTGCATCGTGATCTGCCGGATCCACAGCGAAAACGGCATCGAGCTGTGTTCGACAAAATGCGACAAGCGGGCCCGGGCTTCAATAAACGATTGCTGTACGACGTCCGACGCATCAACCCGCCGCGAGAGGCGGCGATCCATATGGTACGCCACCAGCCGCTGAAGCTGATCGCGGTATTGATCGAATGAGACCCCCAGCGCCGCGGGATCGCCTCGCTGTTCGTCGTTCTTCGGTATGTTGGAACTCTCGCCCGCCATTAAGAAAATCCTGGAAGACGCCTCGGTGTTATCGAGGGAAACGGCTCGTTCGCTCTGAAATCCGGTTTCGAAACTCGTCGACTCAACGGCCTAACAGACTCAGCACGCGTCTGGAGCCAGCGCAAATGACTTTTGAAACTGGCTTTAGCCAATCTTAGCCCGCCCCGCTTCGGCTGAAAAGACGTGTAGCAATCGGAGCAGGCCTGCAGTTCCCCCGGGGTTAACCTACACTCCATTCTTTGGTGCGACGCGTGCCGTGTCAACCACGATGAGGCATTGCGGCGTCAAATGGGGCAACCTTTCTCGATCGGCCATTCCAATCGATCCGAGTGGAACCGATCGCGCGGCCTTGCGTTATCGTCTCAGCGAAACCCCGATGTCTTGTTTCAGTACGCCGAGGTACCGGCGATGGATGTCGATCAAGGTCTGCATCGTGATCTGCCGGATCCACAATGACACCGGCATCGAGCTGCGTTCCGCGAATTCCGAGAAGCGGGCGCGGGCTTGAGTGAACGATCGTTCCACAACGTCGGAAGGTTCCACCTTGCCCCACAGGCGGCGATCCATGTGATACGCCACTAACTGGTAAAACTGATCGCGATTCTGTTCGAGTGTATCCTCCAGCGGGCGAAGATCACCTCGTTGTTCGTCGTCGTTGGGTGCTTCGGAGTGCTCGTCCGGCATCGAAAATATCCTGGAAGGTGCCTCGAAGCGATTAGAGCAGGCTTAATACTTCCCTGGCCTAGTCATCACTTTATTCTTTGATGTGACGCGTACCGTGTCAATCACGATGCAGCTTCACAAAGTCAATTGAGCCAACATTTCTCATTCGGTGGCGCCGATCAATCCGCGCAGATTTGTCATCCTTCCAGTGAAAACCCGACGGCTTCTACGTTGGAATACCTAGTGCACTGTGAATTGAGATTTGGCAAATCGATTGTCGCGGCCGGCCTGCCTGCCGCCCTCGAAACCCATTGAACCGCTTCGGTTTTCTGCGTGGAGCCCGCATACCCGCGCGGCGGCCGCCGGCCGAAGATGGTTCAACCATAACCTTTACGAAAGGTGCAAATATGCTCTTTGAAACCAGGGATCGAAGCGGTCCCACAACGTCACTCGGTTCTTTGCGGACCGTTGCGGCCGGAATTACGTTGCTGGCCGCGGCAGTCTTGGCGGCTCCAGAGACCGCCTGCGGGCAAATGTGCGAAGGCGCCGCCTCAGCAGCAGGCGGCACAACGGGCCCCGCTGCTGGAACCTCCACAACGGGCGGAACGGGCGTCACCTCAGCAACGAGCGCGTTGTCGATGGTTCAGGCGGCCCAAACTGCCATGCAATTGCAGCAACAACGGAATCGCCAATTGCAGCAACGGCGGCAGCAATGGATTGCGTGGAACCGTGCCCGCCGTTCACAGGCAGAGAGCGCTCCGACGTTACGGTCGGCGCGGGTCAGCAAACAGGAAGCCCAAGCCCGCCGCGACGACCGCAAACGGCTCCGCGAAGAACGCTGGGCGATCCGCAAAGCGCGGCTCAACCGCATTCGCGAAGAGATCGAAGCCGCGAAGGCGCAAGAATCCGACAGCACGGAGGACGATTCAAAGTTGGGAACGCAAGTGGCCGCGGTCAGCAAGCACTGATCGATGTCGAAGCTCCGGATTGAATCCGGGCGACGACTCCCGTTTCCGTCAAGCGAGCACGGAGGCAAAGAACTCCAAGTCGGAAGTGCGGGCCACTGCTCAATTGAAAGCCGATCGCTTCGCGCGGTCGGCTTTCATTGTTTCATCTCGCAAATCGCCCATTGACCGAAATTCTCTTCCACTTCGATGCGAATCGACTCCACCGCTGCTCCCGCTTTGGCGCGGACAGTCGACTCCAATCGCCCGCCGATCCAACGGGCAATCAATTCCGCCGTCGTGTTCTCAATCGGCAGCAGCACGCAATCCTCGCGCGGAAAGACCCACCGCCGGTCCTCAAACGTCGCCTCGACTTCGGAATCTCCGGCAGTCACCCGAATCGCCGCATGCTTGGTCGGCAGCAACACGCGATGATCCAGTTCATCCACAATCGCCTGCAGCGCATCCCGCAGTGCGATGAAATCGAACACGTAATGGTTCTCGTCCAGCTCTCCTGCAATCTCAGCGGCAACACGCCAATTGTGCCCGTGCAGCCGTTCGCAGATATCGCCGTTGAACGTAATAAAATGCGCCGCGCTGAATACGAGGTGGTCTTTGGTCACGCGGACGGTGTAGCGTTCACGATTCATCACAGTTTCCGAAAAAAAGTAGGGTCCGCTCTGCGGACCGCCACAACAAATGTGCGTTCCTTATTCGGTCCGCACAGCGGACCCTACGCGACTCATCAATATGTCCCAAGATACTCGAACTCTTGATTTGAATCAGAGGGCCACACTGGAGGGATGATTGATGCGATCACAAAACCGTACTCTTTTTCGTCATCGTGGTCCATCTGGCTTAGCTCAATGAACTCATCCTCGGACAGAAAATGACTTGCCGAATCGCGAGTGGAGAATCCGTACAACGTGTCATTTGGATCAAAACACGAATCCGCTGTTCCGTCGCTAAAAACTTGCAGCCGAGCCCAAGTCAAAGACGGAAGATCGCACGAGTGGAGCCACCACTCGATTTTGACGATCGATTTATTCTGATAGAACTCTTCCTTTGACAAGTCCGGCCGTCTCAATCCAGATTGGGGTGGAATACTCATCTGAGCAACATAACCCTCCCGAAACGCGGCAAACAAGATCGCCGCAATCAGATCAGCCGTCGTCCCCGGATTGCGTCGATGTCCATCGCCCCGCAACCAGTCGTCCAACGCGCCGATCTCCGATATCTGCACCGACCCGCGCTCCTCAAACGCACGCAGCGCGACTCGCGCCCGGTCCCGGCACTCTTCCGACGTCGCCGGTCCACACTTGCGGGCAATCAATGAATCGCCGAACCGCGACAACAGCTTCAATTGCAAATGAACAATCGCCGCACTCCATTGCTCCGGCGTTTCCTGCGCGCAATCGAAATGCTCGCGGGCATATTCCAACACGACAGGAAAACCGTGCGCATACTCAGCGGCAATTTGATCCCGTTCCGCCGCGAGTTGCATCACTTCGAGCAGCGTCTCCGTCGGTGCCTGCGCGATATCTTGTTCGTCGACGTGCCCCATCCCGCCCGGCTGCGCGCGGCGAATTGCCTCATAGACCAGTTCCGCGTCGCGACGATCCAATCGTCGGAGCAAGGGAGGGAGGCCCTCTGCCAAAGTCTGCTCGCTCGGTACCGCGGCCAGCGGCGCCAGCAGCAAGATGATGCCCAGATTCACGTTCTTAGAGAGCTCCGCTTGCGTCTGAGTGACCGCTTCCAGAATTGTCGCTCCTACGCCGTTCCGCTCCGCGTCCGCAAGAATCGGCGCGACAAGGTTGCCCGCCCTGACGAAATCGTCATAGCACAGATCTTCAAACGCCGCCTCCGGATGGACGTTCCCCGGCTTGCGCGCCGTCGCTTCCAATACACAAGCGGCGCGAATCATCTTCGTGAGTGTTTGACGATCGAGCTTCATTGGCGCGGTTTGTGAAAACTGCCGTATGCCGTCATGATAGACGTTTCCATTCTTCACCGGCTATCATAGTAGCGCAAGCAGTCGTTTTGACCACCACGGAGCCGAAACCATGTCCCGCCGCTGCCAAAGTTTTTGCATCGCTCTGCTGCTTATCTCGGTCTCAGCGACCGTCGCCCGCGCCGACCACGAAGGCAAATTGCAAATTCTGCTGATGGGGGACAGCACCTGCATCGGCAGTGTCTGCCGCACGACTCATCCTAAGGCGCACCACTTGGAACACGTCGTGCGCGACCTGCTCAAGTCCGACAACGGCGTTCCCGCGACAAACGTGATCAACCAAGGCCGCAACGGCGAATTCATTCACGGTCTGATCTCATCCGGACGCTACGACCGCGAGATCAAGCCGCTGCCGGGTCTCGATTACATCTTGATCCGCTACGGCCTAAACGACCGCGTCAAGCGTGAAGATTTTCACAAGGACTTCCCGCAAGATATCCGCGATTTGCTCGCCAAGCTTCGCGAAGACCATCCGGACGCTGAGTTGATCCTGATGACAACCATCCCCTACTTCGGTGACGAACGCGACCAGGAAATCAACGACATCGTACGCGACGTGGCCAAGAGTGAATCGGTCCCGCTGCTCGACATGTATCGCCGCTACGCCGATGAACTCAAGGCGGGCCCAAACATGCTCAACTACCGCCGCGTCTCCCTGGAGAAAGTCCCGCCGCAATTTCACCTGCTGGCCGCGTCGGCCACCCATAACGGTCAAGTGATCGTGATGGACAACCGGCTCGACGCCCAGCTCAAAGACGTCCCCGGCTGGTTTCGTGACCGGCATCCCAATCTGGCCGGCTATCACGTCATCGGCGACGAGACGGCCGAGTTCCTGGCGCCGCGGATCAAAGCGCGGTTTGCAACGGCAAAGAGCGATTCGCCGGGTCAAAAAACCGTCAAGGTGGCCGGTATTGTGCTCAAGTGGATCCGCACCGAGAAGCAGATCAACTACGACCGCGCGGAAAAAATGATCCGCGAAGCGGCCGCCAACGGAGCCAAGATTGTGATGACCACCGAATCGTTTCTGGACGGCTATTCGATCGCCGACAAATCGATTCCGCTCAAAAAATATCGCGCATTGGGCGAGCCGATTCCAGGTGGCGACTACTACGAAAAGTTGGCGGCGCTCGCCGACGAATTGGACATTCATCTCGTCGCGGGCATCATGGAGGCGGACGGCAAGCAGCGGCACAACACCGCCGTGTTGATCAACCCCGACGGCAAGTTGATCGGCAAGTACCGCAAGCAAAAACTGCAACACGAGTTGGTTCGCAATACGCCGGGCGACAAATCGCTGGTCTTCGACTCGCCGTTCGGCAAAACCGGCCTCATGATCTGCGCCGACCGGACCGAACAGTCGATCGTCGGCCGCTTCAACAAAAACGGCGCCGAGTTCCTGCTCTGCCCCTCCGGCGGCATGTTCGGCCCCCGCCGCAACGACCCGATCGTCCAAACCCGCTCGCGCCAAAACGGCAACTACATCGTCTTCGTCCACCCCGCCGAATTCCTCGTCACCGCCCCCGACGGCACCATCCACAGCCGCACAATTCTGGGCGACCGGCTGTTGATCCCCAAAGAGGAGATCGGCGGCCCGCTGGACCAGAACCGCGTGTTTTATTTTGACTTGCCGGTCGGGACCGGAGCGAGTGTACGCGAATTAACCCCCGGCGGAGCTGGAGGCTGAGGGAAATTGGACGTCGTTCGAGAGCGCGTCCTTGATTTCTCGGCGAACTTCGGCGTCTTCTTCCATCTCGGCGTGTCGCAACAATCCCGCACGCGCCGCTTCCCCGCCGATTTGCCCCAGCGCCCAAGCCGCCGCGCCGCGAATCAGCGGTTCCTGATCGTTGAGTGCCGCAACCAGTGCCGGGATAGCGCGGCGGTCGCCGCTATTACCCAGGACAATCGCCGCATTGCGAAGCACACCAGGGCGGCCGGGACGCGCCAGCGGCGTGTGCCCGAACTTCGCTCGAAATTCCTCCTCATCCAATCGCAGCAAACCGAGCGCATCGGCGGGGTGCAGATCCTGGCGGGGCTGAAACGCCGGCTCCGCACTGACGGGCGCTTTGCGGTTCCAGGGGCAGACCTCCTGGCAAATATCGCAGCCAAACAACCAATCTCCCATCCCCTCCCGTAACTCACCCGGAATCGGGCTGCGGAGTTCAATCGTCAGATACGAAATACACTTGCTCGCATCCAGCACAAACGGCTGCGGAAACGCGTCGGTCGGGCACGCCTCGAGGCACCGCGTGCAGCTTCCGCAGTGGTCGGTCTCTTGTGGAGCGTCATATGCCAATTCGCGATCAACCAGCAGCGCTGCCAGAAACGTCCAACTGCCGATCGACTTGTTGATCAGCATCGTATTCTTGGCGATCCATCCCAAACCGGCCAGTTGCGCGAAATCGCGTTCCAGCAGCGGAGCGGTGTCAACGACCCCCCGCGTCCGGCAGCCGGGCAGCAGCTCATGCACCCGCTCGCTCAACTGTTTCAGTTTGTCGCGGATCACGTCGTGATAATCGGCGTCGCCCCAGGCATAGCGCGATACGCGGCCCGCGGTCGGCGACGGCTCAGCGGACCGGTAGTTGAGCCCCAGCATCACCACGCTTTTCACACGCGGCAAAACGTGCGCCGGATGCTCATAGGCCGCCTCACGCCCGCTGAGATATTGCATCTCACCGTCATAACAGTGCCGCAGCCACGCCTGAAAATCAGCAAACCCGCCCGGAGTCACCGCCGGAGCAATCCCCACTAGGTCAAAGCCCACCTCGCGCGCGCGCCGTTTGATTTCTTCAGCGGCAATCGACCGCGTTTCACTGATACCAATCTCGCCAGACATAACAAACCGGTGCGCCGCAAAGCAAATTGGACCAAATCGATTCGTTGATCCGTAACAACCTATGCATTGAAAACGTCTTCTCACTCCGCTTGCGAATTCAATCCTCCCAGTAGAATAACGCATCGAAATGCCGAAAAACCTCATCTGCCAAGATCGTCGGCACGCCAACGTCCAGCGGCAATATTGTATCCAAATCAGATTGATATAAACGTGTTAGCCCGCGATCATCAAGAATCGCCGTGACAGGCGGAACTAGCCCGGCAACAGCTTCGTGATGAATGTCATCGACGAACCCGAATTCAGGTAAATATGTGCCCCCATACGTGCCTCCAATTGTTTCAGTCCACGACTTCTTTCCTTCTCCGATTACGTAAAAGGAGGAGAGCCGGCTGAAGAGCACAACCAGCCCGTGGTAATTGTTACCGGGCTCGAAACGAAACTCGTCATCCGGTCGATACAGCCAGCAGTCGACGTAGCTTGCATATCCGGAGCAGTAATGAGCGAATTCAGTTTTGTCTTCGACTCGCAACTTCTGTCGAACTTCTGCGACGATTTCTCGAATATGTCTGTCGATGACGCGTTCATCATTCGTTGACCACGGCCATTCGCTGGAGATCGACTCTTGATTGATCAGCATATCAATTTGAGTGTCTGTGAACATTAGATCTCTACCAAGAACTGTGTTGGCCACGAATCTCACGAATTCACACGAATGATCCGCCAACTTTCGTGCAGATTCGTGCGATTCGTGGCCAAATCATTCGTCAATTCTGGATGCGGCGACGTCGATTATGAAATCCTTCACGTCCAAATCTGCAGGCCGAAACCAATTCATCTGGCACCCAGCCACGCGAGAACCAAGATCCTCCGCTAATCTTTCAGCCGGCGCTTGGCGCGGTTTTTCGCCTGCAGGAAGACGTCCTCCTTCGCCGGCGCCGTTTCCGCCGGCGGCTGTGGAGAGGAAGGTTGCGGCGCGGCCGGCGATTCACGCGGCGCCGCAGCGCGGCCGGATTGTTCAGCTTTGCGGCGGCGAGTCTGAAGTTTCGGTAACCAGGACCGCAGACTTGCCGGCGACTTTGCGGTCTTCTCCGCTGCCGCGAGCTTCGACCATAACGACAACCGCCGCCCGGCGATTTCGAGCAACAACAGTCCTATCCCCATGCTGACCAGCCAAATCGCCAGCGGATACATGCCTGCGGCTCGCGGTGGATCGCGAAAAACCTCCAGCGCGTCAATTCGCGCCGTCCCGCCGGTCGTCGCGGCGACTTCCCGTAATACGCGGTCTCCGCTCTGCTGCAATGGCCGCGGTGCATGTTCGGGAGAATACGGCAGCGTGACCACCGGTCCGCGGATAAACTTACGCGGGCCGAACTTGACGATGCTGTGATACGTCCCCGTTTTCGTCAGTGCGAACCGCGCTTCCAGCGTGTGCGCACCCTGCCAGGTAAACGGGATCTCCAACGTCTGCTCCCGTTCCACGCCCGGCACGACCGCATTCAACGTGGGGGTCTCAAAGGCGCGGGCGTCAACACGCTCCGGGTCGAGTTCCAACCTGACTACCGCTTCCTGACCTTCGCGGTCGACCGTCAGAAAGAATTCCTCGGGATCATCTCCCCCCAGCAGCCATCGCGCATGCGTGATCAAAAAGTCCTCATACGAGTCCCAATTCGTGAATCCGCCCGCATACTCGCCGTCCACTTCCAACGTGATTGCCGCCGCCCGGCCGATCCCCCGATACCAAAACGCCGACCAAGGAGCGAAATACTCGTCCTGCGAAATCACCGCTGCCGTCGCATCGGGGCGTAGGTAGCACAAATTATAACCGTCGACGTTCGGAAAACCGCCCGCACTAATCTCGCCCATCAACCGCGCATCGGACAAAATTGCGCCGGGAATTCCGTCGGGCTGAGTTTCGGGATTTTTCTCGACGAAACTGCTCCGGGCGACCGCCATCGTGTCTTCCGAAAACAGCCGCGGCAACTCCTGTGGATCGGTCGTGAACATCACATTGCCGTTGCCGCGCTTGGCGATATCCTCCAGCAGTTTGGCGTCGACATCCCTGGGACTGCCCAAGCCGATCACACTCACCGTAATCCCCGCACTCGCATACTTTGCCAGCAGATTTTGATAGTCGCCCGGCTCCTCGCTGTCCTGTGCGTCGGAAAACAGAATGATATGCTTCGTCGCCTGCTCCGCTTTCATCAACTCGTTGCCCGCGGCCACAAGCGCCTCGTAGACGAAGATTCCGCCCCCTGAGCTCTCGATCCGTCGAATGCGGTCGGTGATCGCGTCGGTGTTGTCGACGTCGGTGAGTGGCTGGACGACGTGCGGAGCGCTGTCGACCGCGATGACCGCGAAACTATCGCCGCTGGAAAGCAACCTCACACACTCGGCCGTCCCGATGTTGGCCAAGTCCATTTTTGTTTTGCCCCCCTTGACCGGTGCCGCCATACTGCCGCTGCGGTCAAGCGCCACCGCAATTGCCACGCGCGTGTTACGCTGCTCGTCGCGCAGCTCCATCGACACCGGGAGCGTTTCGTCAAGGGGACTGTTGAAGTAGCCGCCCATGCCAAAGCTCCGCTGTCCTCCCGTGACCAGCAGCCCGCCGCCGAGTTCCTCCACAAATCGCACCAAACGCTGCATCTTCAGCCGGCCGAAATCAGAGGCGGGCACGTTCTCCAAGACGACCGCACGATATTGATCCAGCGAATCTAGCGTCAGCGGATGTTGGGCCGCCGGCCGCACGTCGAAATCGATTTTGCCGCTTTGCAGCGCGCGGGTGAGATTGTCCGCCCCGCCGTCCCCATTGAGCACGAGAACTCGGCGCCCCGCATCAACACGTACGACGCCGGTGCCCACATTGTTCTGCGGCAGAGGATCAGTCCCCTGGGTGATAAGTTTGACGTCATAGCGATACAAACCGCCGCCGTCGAGCAGATCGCGAAACAACAGCCGAGTTGTGCCCGCCGGAAAATCTTGCGGCCGAGACGATATCATCTGGTCGTCCCGATACAGTTCGACGGTCCCGCGTGAATCCCGATCGGCGAAGACCCAGGCGGAGAATTGAAACGGTTCGCGCGGAGCCACCGTCTCCGGCAGCGCGAGAGTTTCAACGGCGACATCTCCGTCGCGCAGCACGGGAAACTGGCGATAGTCGATCGGGATCCCCAACTCCCGCGCGCGCCGCGCCGCTGCAACCGGCGGCGGGCCGTTTGCCTCCCCGTCGGAGAAGATCAAGATCCGCGCCGGACGGCGCCGCTCCGCCTGCGGATCGATCATTTCCAGTGCGGCGTCAATTCCGGCATTGAGATCCGAACCGTCACGGAGAACCTCCTGAGTGTATCCCGTGGGGACGTCCGCTTCGGTCAATACGTGCTCGATTGCGGCAGTGCTGCCAACCGTCACCACCCCCAGACGGTCCCCGACCCCTTTCGCCTCGCTCAGATTCTCAACCAACTCGCGGATATTGGCATCAGCCCCCTCCGGCATCGAGCGCGAGCGGTCGGCAATCACCACGACATCGATCCCCTGCCCGCCCAGATTCAACTCCGGTCCTGCGAGCGCCGTCAGCAACAGCAGCAAAATCACCACGCGCAAGATCCCGGTCGGACCCGCGGCACGTCCCCAGCGCCAGTAAACAAACCCGATCGGCACAGCCAGCAGAAAGAATTCCGGGAACAGAAAGTGCATGGTCGATCGAGGCTCGAGACCTGAAATTGATGGCGGAGCCGTCCGCCCGCTCTCGTCAATCCTAAAGCCTAAAGCCTAAAGCCTAAAGCCTATTCCCGATCGATTCGCGCAGATGCCGAGGATTTCCAAATCGCTCAGCGCGCCGGTTCGATCATCAACGTGCGGACTCCATCGCCGATACCAAAAACTCGCACCCCTTTGACTTTGGACGCGTCAAACCCCCGCCAGCGGTTGCGGGCTTGCAACTTCGGTTTCTTGGCGTCGGTCCCCGCTGCCGCAGTTCCTGTCTTCGGCGGGACGGCCAGCAGATCGTACTCCCAAATCCCGTCCTCCGGAGGTTCGACATACACCCGCCGCGACAGATGTGGCTCCTTCCAACCCTGAGGGGCGACCTGCCCGGTCGCCGTCACCAGCAGCGTCGGCGGATCCGTCTTAAGAACGACCGCTTCAACCTTGACGATCTCCTGCACCCGCTCGGCCGGGACCGCAGGCGGCGGAAACGATTCAAGGGCGAAGACCCGGCGATTCACCGCTGACTGATCGACCACCAAACGATAGGCCCCCGTTTTCCGCGACGGGGAAACCAAGTAATACCTGGCTCCCGGCGGCGACAGTTGCCCGATTACCTCATACACCTTCCGCCGCCGACCGGTCTCGTCGGCCAGATCAATCTGTTGAAACCGGACTGCCGCCGGTGGAGCGGCAACGGACCGGTCACTCTGGAAATCGCCGAAACGGTCCGGCTTCTGGTAGGCATTGCGATCCAGCACCAGCTCACCGTCGCCGCCCAGTTCTCCAGTGAGCGAAATGCGCTGCACACCGTCCAGGGGCGGATCGATCGGCAACGTGCGTAACGAAACAGTACGCGTCCGTTTCGACTGAGCACAGGCGACCCCATCCATTCCGACAAGACCTGCCGTCAACAGTAGGATCGAGCTGATGAATAATCGTCCGTAGCGGCTATCGCGGCTGACACGACGCGACGCGCGCGATTTGCAGAATATCAACGACATGCTTTAGCCCATTCGACGCTGAAGATCAGAGTTAGCCTGAGCGGCACCGTTCGCACCAAAAATACAGATTGGCTATGACATATTGCTGTCACACCTAATCCATCTCCCCCGACGAACAGAACGATTCGAGCTAGTGATCATCGCCTCTGCGTCGCCCCGACTGAGTGGAATTGCGTCTTTACGCGCAATGATCAGATTCGCCGAGTGACCGTAACGGCAGAGCGATCAGGGCCAGCGGTGCCTGCAAGAGAGTGACGACGGTGCGACAATTGGCTTTGCGTTTGCGGCAGCGGTGTGTTAGCGCTGATAGATCGGCAAGAACCCGTTGTCCAATTGCAGTATCGTCGCGTTGATGGCGGTGGTGTAGACCGGGCCGACGTGGCCCTCTTTCCAACTGCCGTCGGCGGACTGTCGGCGGAGAATCGTCTTGCTGAGCGAGCCGAAGTATTTCTTCCAGTCCGTGCCCCCCAGCCGGTACATGACCTGCGCATAGTAATAGTGGGCATAGTGCCAATGACCAAACGACCGTGATGCGCCGCCGGTGACTGAAAGGTTTTTCTTGCAATAGGCCAGCAGTCGCTTGGTGTACTCCGACTCGTACTCGCCGGAGTTGAACAGGCAGGCGAGAGCGGCCGCGGTGATCGGAGGCCGCGCGCCGCCTCCGCGAATGGAATATTGCACGCCCCCTTCGTCAGTGGTGCATTTTTCAATGTATTTGATCGCGCGATCGACGATTTCCTTGGGAACGGGAATTCCCGCGTTGCGGCAGGCGCGCAGGCCCTGCACCTGGGTGATACAGGTGGACCCTTCGTCAAAATCGTTGCCATCCTTGGCGGAGACATAGCCCCACCCGCCCGATTTGGTTTGGGCTTTGCCGCAGAAGTCAACGGCGCGGGTGAGCACGTGCTTCAATTCGTCGCGGCGCTGCTCGTTTTCCTCCTCGCCGAAGACTTGGGAAAGGAACAACATGGAAAAGCCGTGGCCGTACATATAGTGGTAGTCGTTTTGATAACCGATGAGCCCGTTTTTGCGGGACATCTGGATCAGATAGTCGACGGCCAGCTGGATGTTCTTGGAGTATTTCCCGCGCGTTGTGGTGGAGCCTTCGCACAACAGGGCATTTCCGGCCAGGGCGGTCATTGCGACGCGGTATTGGGAGTGATGTGCTTCCCAATATCCCTGTGGTCGCTGCTCTCGGGCTAAATACTCTAGTGCCCGCTGCGTCGCTTTGACGATTTTGGGGTCGCGTTTCCGCGCCGCCTCGACTGAGTCTGTGGCGCAGAGGAGCCAAATAGCCAACAACAGGAGAATTGAACGTTTCATGCTCAAGGTCTCACTTCAAATCTTGGTTTCGCTGCCATGCACACGACGGTAACGGGCACCGGCACCATCAATCGTATCCGGCAATTCCGGCCTCTCAAGCCCATTTTGGGTTGTCCGTCTTAGCTGCTCGAGGCAGCGTTGTCTCGCCCAATTGGCGTCACTGATTCAACCGTCTCCATCGGACGGTCACGGCTGAGTTCAGTTTGAATCGGTTGTGCGGGACGTGGGGAACTTGAGATCGGCCAAAGTCCGCTGCAATTGGAATAATCACTGTATCTCATGTCGATCTCGTGTGTTTCCTGCCTGATCTCATTTTACACAACGCCGAAATCGAGCAAAGGCCGAAAAAAAGACTGTCTTACCCAAATTGACGAGATGGGCGACGCTGATCCTCAAACCGACGGTCCAGACACGCTGGAAATGATGTGAGGAAGTCGCTCTCGTTCGCACCAGTTTTCAAGGAGATGTTCCGAAATGAAGTGGATGACCCTTCCTGTCGCATTGTTGATTTGTTGTGCCAGCGCCAACCAAGCCGACGCCGGTTGGTTTAGCAAGCACCGCCACGGCAACGGCTGCTGCGCCCCCGCCCCCAGCTGCTGTGCCCCCGCGCCGTCTTGCTGTGCTCCCGCGCCCTCCTGCTGTGCTCCGGCTCCCAGCTGCTGCGCCCCGGCGCCCACCTGCTGCGCCCCCGCCAGCTGCTGTGCCCCGGTCGATTGCTGCAACCGCTGCTGCTGCAAGCGGAAGAAGTGTGGTTGGTTCAAGAGAATGTGCCGTAAGTTCAAGAAGCGTCGTCGCTGCTGCCGCAATCACTGTGGTTGCTGTGCCCCGGTCAGCTGCTGTGCCCCGGTCAGCTGCTGTGCTCCGGCTCCCACCACGTGCTGCGCCCCCGCCCCGGCGACGTGCTGTGCTCCGGCTCCGGCGACCTGCTGTGCTCCGGCTGCTCCCAGCTGCTGTGCTCCCTCAGCTTGCTGCGGACACTAGAACTGACCGGATTTCGGATTCCAAGCCGCCGTATGGGATGAACACCTATCGATTGCACACCAAATCGGCCGCTTTGCGAACGTGAGCCACATCCTGAGGGGAGGCAATCGTGCCTCCCCTCCAGGAGACGATCACGGACACCGAATTCGCTGATCAATTCTTGTGGCACAGACATGGTGATGACCGCCTGAGACCGACAGCAGATGACGTTCGGCTATGCCAAATTCGCCAAGAACGCCCGGTTCTACGGGCGTTTCTTGCTGCGCACTTCGCGGATTTCGGTACCGCGCTACCGGGGTGGGAGAATCGAATCTTAATTCACCTCGGCATAGAACCTGCATCGAAGGTCGATCCTCTCAACAATGTGTCGGCTGCCTCTCTCACACCTGGCCGCCAACACCACTCTCACTCGCTCTGCGGGCCGATTAAGATGAATCAAGAAATCACCGACGCCGAATTGGCGGAAATCCAACACCTGTTGGATACAGGCTATTGCAACCCCGTCTGGCGCAAGCATATCACCTCTCTGCTCGCCGAGGTTAAAAGGCTGCGGCAACATTCGCAGAACACTGAAGACTTGCAGAGAAACCCACTGCTGAGCAAGCGGGTCGACTTCAACGACACGGTGATTCTCTAAACCGCCAGGCCAGTTGAGCAACACGCGCCCCCCCCACGTCAACGGGCAGACTTTGTAAGATCTGCCGAAGCTTGCTGTCAATTTGACAATCCGCTGCGCTGATGTTGGCAGGTTGCGCGTTGATCCTTAACTCAAAACGAGTTGCAATCAAGGTTGGCTCCGCCGCAGTCTCAAAAGTGACGCGAGAGTCCGCATGCTCACGGTTCGGTTGCTCATCAGTTTCACCGCTCGCACGTTTTGAGTAGGCTGGGACGTGGATTTTTCGCCACCAACACCAGTTCGAGCCGCTTTATGACAACCGCCGCGACAGCCAACTTGGGAATCGTCGTTGCCTACCTGCTGGCGATGCTCGGTGTGGGCGTGTGGCTGACGCGTTACGTCCGCAGTGAGGATGACTACTTCATTGCCGGGCGGTCGCTCAATCGCTGGACGATCTGCGGCAGCATCATGGCGACCAATGTGGCGGCGGTCTATTTGGTCGGACCGGCGGGGCGGGCTTATTCCGGCGGGGCTGCGCTACTGCTGATGGCCTGGACCGGCAATATGCTCGCCGCGATTAGTGCGGTCACATTCTTGCCGCGGTTCCGGCGGCTGGGGATTACGACACTCTCGGAGCTGCTACAACGCCGCTATGGGCGCGGGGTGGCGATAGCGGTCTCCTCAATGTGGATTCTGTTCTACGCACTGTTTAGCGGCGTCACCATGCTCACGTGTGCCCGGGTGCTGACCGGCGCGTTTGGTGGTGCGGAACACTTTCAAACGGTGCTGATCGGTGTGGCGGCGGTGGTGATCATGTATTGCCTGTTCAGCGGGCTGCTGGCCGTTGTGTATACGGATCTTCTGCAAGCGTTTTTGATCATCCTGGGTGCGGTGATTCTGCTGCCGTTGGGAATTAAAGCGGGCGGCGGCGTGGAGGTGATGCTCGATCCGGCCAAGATTGCGCCGGAGAAATGGCTGATGTGGCGGCCGGCGGGCGAGCAGGACGATTACCTGACGATCTTGATGCTGCTGGTGCTCGGCTTGCCGTATTGGTTCACGTCGCAGTACATGTTGCAACGGAGTTTTGCCGGCCGCAATGTCGAGGAAGCCAGCAAGGGACTCTTGTGGGCGGCGCTGCTCACCGGCCCGCTGACGCTGTGCTATATCGTGCCGGTGATGGTGGCCGGGGTGAATCCTGATTTTCAACCACCGACCGATTCGACCGATTCGGTGTTGCCGATGCTGGTGCAAAAGTTGATGCCGGTCGGGCTGGGAGGGATATTTCTGGCGGCGCTGGTGGCGGCGTCGAACTCGACCGCGTCAAGCTATCTCAACAGCCTCGCGACATTGTTCGAGCGCGACTTGTATCGACCATGGCGGTCTGATTGCTCAACGAAGCATTATCTGTTGGTGGGCCGCACCGTGACGGTGTTGGCTGGCGGCGTCGGTCTGGGATACGCGATTCTCTGCGCGCGCTCGGAGCTCGACCTGCTCAGTGCCGCCTGGATGATCGGCAGTATTTTTCAGCCCGCGATTTTCGTCGTCATCGCAGGGGCGCTCTTTTTTCGGCGCGGCACGACAACCGGTGCGTGGGCCTGCCTGGTGATCGGCATCGGTTATGCAACGACCGGCGCACTGGGCGGTTGGGCGCAACTGGGTGAGGCAATCGGGCTCTCCGATTATCCGCCGTTCTCGTGGGATCACACCAAGCCGACGACGCGGGCGCTGGTGGGGATGCCGTTGAGCGGCGCGGTATTGATTGCCGTGAGCCTGTTCACTCCGTCGGAAGAGTCTCGGGAGACGGCGTGGCTCAGCCGGATGAAGTTCATTCCCGGCGGGTGGACCTGGAGACGCGCGTGCGGCTACGTACTAGCGGTGATTTGCCTGTCGCAATTGATCGCGCTGGCGATCCTGGACCGCGAGCTGCCCAAACCGTGGAACGTGGCACTCTATTTGGGCGTCCTCAGCGGCTTCGTGGCCGGGATGCTGATCGCCGCAGGGCGATTTCTGCCGGCCGACGAACCGGAAACACACGTCGCTGCGGCGATTGAACAATCAGGCTTCGCGCGTTACTTGGCGACCGGCTGGACGTGGGGGGCGGTGTATGTTGCGGCGGTGGTGTTGGTGGTGGTTTTGTATTTGGTTGTGTGATCCGAAAACTGCACGGGCGGCCCGCTACGCGCTGACATCGGCGGCATCGCGGCTCTGAGTCGATCCACAGTCGGTCCAGGCCGAACCAATTTGGAACTGTCAATGTCACTACAAAGATCGCGGCAAGGCAGTCACGGTTTCAGGAGGTACCACACAGCTACAACCGTACAGCTCCCTGCGGGGATGGTGGTGTAAAGAAGCACACTGGACTCATACTCCAGAGGTGAGGGTGCAAGTCCTTCCCATCCCCAGCCGGGAGCCGCGGCAGCGAAGGCAGTCCGGCTGAGTTTTCGCGGGTCGCGTTGGCGATCTGCAGTACGGCCGAACCAAATCGAGCATGTCGATGTCAGTTCGCTGATCGCAAATCGGTAGTCATGGCCTTTGGGGATGGTGGTGTAATGAAGCACGCTGGACGCGAACCAGAAGTGAAGGTGCAAGTCCTTCCCATCCCCACCGTCAATCTCAGCGCAGGATCGATCATGAACTTCAGCCCTGACGAATTACAAGTTTGTCTCCGGGTTCTTCAGGAAATCTCCGAATCGCCGGCGATTATGAATGATCACCAACAGTTCAAGACTTTAGTTGCGAAGATACATCGTCAGGGCAAGAAAGAGCGCCGGCAGGCAGCGCGCGAGTGCGTCAAGGTCGGAGACCGTCGTAAGATTGAGAAGACGGGGATCGTTCGACACGAGATTAACTCTGCAGCGGATGCGGCCGCTGTTCTGCAGGACACCCTCACGCGGCCGATTTCGTGTTACATCTGCAAACGGCCGTTCACTCAACTCCATTTCCACTACCACCAACTTTGCCCGGCGTGCGCGCGGTTCAATTGGGAGCGGCGCGGCGACTCAGCCGACCTGTCGAATCGAGTCGCGATTGTTACGGGGGGACGCGTGAAGATCGGCTTTCAGGTCACACTAAAGCTGCTTCGCGACGGCGCGCGGGTGCTGGCCACGACGCGATTTCCGCAAGACGCGGCGCGGCGGTTCGCGGCGGAGGCCGATTTCGCTCAGTGGCAGCACCGGTTGCAGATCTGTGGCCTGGATCTGCGGGACCTGCCTTCGGTGGAAGAGTTTGCGGCGAGATTGTTGAAGACCGAGCCGCACCTGGACATTCTGGTCCACAACGCCGCGCAAACAATCAAGCGGCCGCTTGCGTTTTATCAACACCTCTTGGAGGATCGTTGCCTTTCCGCCACGGAACGCGCACTTATTGCATCGAACGAGGACAGTAGCCCTCTCTTGGAGGCTCGGCCGGATTATCGCGGAGGTCTGCCTGCTCAGATCAGCGACTTTCCACCGTCAGTGCTGGATTGGGACGGTCAGCAGGCCGATCTGCGGTCAGTGAACAGCTGGCGGTTGAAGATTGGCGAGATCAGCACTGTTGAAATGTTGGAGGTGTTTCTGGTGAACGCTGCGGCGCCGTTCGTGCTCACCAATCGGCTCCTCCGACTCCTCTGTCAATCCCCCAATCAGCGCCGGTTCGTGGTCAACGTCTCCGCAATGGAAGGCCAGTTTTCCCGTGTGAATCGGACGCCTCACCATCCGCATACCAATATGGCCAAAGCAGCGCTCAATATGCTGACTCGCACCACGGCACAAAATCTAGCTCGCGACGGGATCTATATCAACAGCGTCGACACCGGATGGATCACCGACGAGAAGCCGTTCCCTGCAGCCGAGCGAGCCCGCATCGAACACGGGTTCTATGCGCCGCTGGACGTCGTTGATGGCGCAGCACGCATCTATGATCCCATCGTTCGCGGGATGGATGATTCCGCCGATCCGCTGTACGGCCATTTCTTGAAAGATTACTCACCCTATCCATGGTAGGCCGACCACGCATGACCAGAACGACGTCGAGAATCGCTTGCCCGCTCCAGGGAGTCCGCGAAGTCGTCCCTTGCCCCGCCGAGGAGGTCGCGCCACTGCTACGCTATTTGGAAGCGAACGAACCGGTTGCTGCAGACGTCAGATTTCCGCGGGGCACTCTCACGGCAGATGGCCGGCTGGACCTCTGTAAACAGGATTTGGGACCTGTGGGTTGCACTCAAGTTACCAATGCACTGCGCGCCAATGAGCATGTACACGGTCTGCTGTTGGGAACGGATGGAATCGGCGATTCCGGCGCCGAAGCCGTTGCCAAACTGATTGAGCAGAACACGCACCTGACTGTAGTCTACCTTGGGTGCAATGGCATCGGAGTCAAAGGCGCGAAATCATTGGCACAATCAATCGCAGGCAGCGACCACGTGTGCGGACTTTGGCTTAAGCGAAATCCGCTGGGTTCCGAAGGAGTGCAAGCACTGGCAGGCATGCTCCGTGCAAACCGGAGCATCGTTTCACTCGATTTGGTCAATACAAATATTGGCACCGCCGGATTGGCGGCCCTCGTCGACGCCTGCCGCGAAAACGTCTCGTTGCGGCGGCTTTACCTGGGCGGAAACCAACTCGGTTCTCACGAGGCAAACTTGTTGTCGGTGCTGCTCCGCGACTGTGAGAACTTGACGGGGTTGTTCTTGAACGTCAACCATCTCGGCGATAAGGGCACACTCGCGTTGGCCGAGGCGTTGTCGCAGAACGGCACGCTGCGGGAGCTAGGACTTGCCAGCAATGGCATCGGGGTTGATAGCGGGCGGGCGCTGATGGAGGCCGTCGCGACCCACCCCAATCTTGAGGTATTGGATCTTGGCTACGCTCCGTCGACGCGCGTGTTACAGGCGGACCGAAATCGGTTGGGCGACGAAGGCGCGCGAGCGGCCGCGCAGATGCTGCAGAGAAATGCCGCTTTGCGGCGCCTCGACCTCGCCAAAAACGGTGTGGGACCAATTGGCAAAGCGTCGTTGGCCGGCGTGATGAGCGCCAACAGTTCGCTGATGCAGCTCACGATCGAAAAGCCAATTCCTCAAGAACTGGCGGACGGACTCGCTCGAAATCGAGCCGAAGCATCCGTTGGGGAAATCGAACGACCAGCGGACGTGCGCATGATCCGCAGCGTGTACCGCACGCCTCGGTAACGGGCATCCGGTCGGAGGAGAATTTGCCCTACCTTACATTGGCGTGGGGTGTTTGATTCTTACGACCCGCGGGAGGCCCGGCCGAAATCTGCCGGGTTGTGTCGCGACAAGAGGCTGCGCCTTGCGTGTGAGATCACAATTACGTGGCGGCTAACATCTGTGACGCACAAGGCGCGGCGTCTTGTGCCTGCGGCACCCAGCGGTCGCCTGGCGCGGCAATCTGCCAGCTGAGACGTCGACGAGTGAGCAGCCGTAATTCCAATAACACCTACGAGATCCGACGATGCCTGAGGTCTGTAGTGCACAGTCGCTAGACAACGAATACTAGCGGTGATGTACTACGTGTCGAGGTTTTGGACTATCGAATGACGGGTACTCATGTAATTGGCCCTCAACTAATGAGTTTACACTATAAAGACTTCTGGATACGCAGGTCGATGAATAGAGACACCTTTGATTTCCGTCATTGCGCTCTGTCTCACTGATATAAGCTCTCACGATGACGGACGAACGAGCGCTCCTACAACTCAAGCCGGCCGATATGCTAAGCGCAACTGCGTAGAGGTGCAAAATGGTCATTCTCGTCGTCGATTCCGTACGCATGGTTCTTCGCAACCTCGAGCGGTTGCTATCTTGCTATCGACATGAAGTCATTACCGCGGAGTCGGGCGAACAAGCACTTGAGCTGCTCAAGCAAGACCAGCGCGTGAATCTTGTGATCACGGAGTTGCAACTGGGCGACATGACGGCCATCGACTTGTTCAAGTCGTCGCAAGCGATTGAGCGGATATCCGATCACGGCCAGTTGGCGCCGCCGGAGTTCATTTTGTTCACGCACGTACGGCCGGACGCGGATGCATTTAGCACAGACGTCCGACTCCTGAACGAAGCGCTTGATCTTGGATTTCTGGATGTCTTGTTCAAGCCTTTGGTCAGGGAGAAGCTATTACGCCACATCGACGCGTGTGAGAGTTCCGGTTCTCGCAAGTTTGACCCCGAAGCGCCGCAAAAGGACGACGACAACGACAGTCGAACTGTAAGGACCGTCGACGATGAATTGCGGCGACTCGACCGGCAACACCAGGATCTCGAGACCAAGTTCGAGAGACTGCATCGCGATCAAAAGGACATGCGAAATCAGTTGGTGGAAATCAGAAGCGTTCTCGCCGTGTTTTCGTCGACGGTGCCGACTCCGGCCCAAGAGGATCAAAAGGTTTGAACTGGCCGCTTGTCGTTTGCTCAGAATGACTGGCCGATACCGGCGTGGAGCATAGTCGAGCGGTGATCGGCCTCTGCCGGAAGATACTCGTCCCCTCACAGCGCTTGTCTTGTCGTCTCACTTGCCAAGCCGGATGCCGCCGTATCCGCTCGGCTTTGCGGAAGGTTTCGAAATTGAGCAACCGGTCGCTAGTGTGATGCGCCGAGCTGGGTTCGCTGCTAATACAGCCTCCTCCCGGTCGAAAGTCTTGGCTTCCATACAGAGCACACGCTGGTCTGAGATTGACGCATCGGATATGCTGGAAGCGTTCTTGATTCTGTCGGCGTCGTCGTGCAAGGGTCTTGTGCGAAAGGCTCGTTCACCGAGGTTGCTCGATGCTTGAGTTTATTGATCGCTGGGCGGGCTTCCACGACCGGGTGTCACGACGCGAAGTGATCGCCCTCGGTGGAATCGGCGCACTTGCGCTTGGAACCGCCAACGGTAACGAGCGCACCGCGGCGCCAAAGTCGCGCGGCACCGCGAAGCAGTTAATTTTCCTCTCGCTGTTTGGTGGGCCACCCCATCAAGAAACCTACGACATTCAGCACGAAGCCCCGTCAGATCTTCGCGGCGAATTTCAGTCGATCCCGACCTCGCTGCCAGATTTTCGCATTTGTGAATACATGCCCAAGTTGGCGAAGCTTGCGCACAACTACACCGTCATCCGCTCGATGACGCACAAGGACAACGGCCACGAATCGGCATACTATGCGCTGATGACTGGGCGACCACATCCGCGGCCCAACACAGCCAACGCGAGGCCGACTGATTCTGATTTCCCGAACTACGGTTCGACAATCAGTTATGCCAGGCCGACGAAGCAACCCGTGCCAAATTTCGTGCTGACAGGCGGGTTGATATCAACGCACATCGGGCAGACTGGCGGCTTTCTGGGGCCGAGTTGGGCACCCTTCGTGATCAAGCAAGATGCTGACAAGTCCGATTTCGATGTGCCCGAATTTACACTGTTCGAAGACGTCCCCAGAGAGCGATTCGGTCGTCGTCAGTCACTGCTTGGTGATTTGACGGCTCTGGACGCCGAGTTGAAGCGACCAGATCGGGCAGACTTTTCGACGTTTCAAGAGCGGGCCTTCGATATGTTGACCAGCCCGCGCCTGCGAGCAGCGTTCAATGTGGCGGCCGAGTCTCCAGCCACCCGTGCCGCATACGGCGATCATCCATTCGGGCAGAATTTGCTGCTCTCGCGCCGGTTGGTGGAAGCGGGTGTCCCGGTCGTTCAGGTTAATTATCGCAACCGGGGTGACGGGGGACTGGACACTCACCACGATAATTTCAACATCTGCAAGGGACAACTCCTCCCGAAATTGGACGGATGTATCTCCGCGCTGCTGATTGATCTCGAAGAGCGTGGCCTACTGGATGAGACTTTGGTCGTCGCGTCAGGGGAATTCGGTCGCACGCCTCGGATCAACCAGAATGCAGGCCGCGATCATTGGGGGGGATGTAGTTCGCTGCTCATCGCCGGCGGCGGCGTCAAGCGGGGTTACGTTCACGGTTCGTCCAACCGAACGGGAGCCTATCCTGCGACCGACCCGATCGGTCCGTGGGATCTGTACGCAACGATTATGCATTGCTGTGGCATCGACCCCCAGACCACAATTCACGACAGCCAAGGTCGGCCGCATCGCCTGTGTGAGGGTACCGTCATCGAAAGCATCTTGGAGAAGTCGCACATCTAAAATGACATCACGACCGGAACGCATAAACGGTAAGGACGGCACGATTCTGATTTACATTCCCGGCGGCGAGTTCGTCATGGGAAGCGATGAATTCTCGATGGAACGACCCCCGCACCTTGTGCGGGTTTCTCCATTCTGGATGGGGCGTACCGAAGTCAGCAACGCACAATTTCGTCAGTTTCTGAAGCAGACGGGTGGGACGCCGACAGAATATGACATGAAGGCACTCTATGACCATCCTGACCAGCCGGTCGTGGGTGTGACCTGGGATGAAGCCGTGAGGTATTGCCGTTGGGCCGGCGGCAGACTCCCGCGTGAAGCAGAGTGGGAATTCGCGGCACGCGGCAATGATGGAAGGACGTACCCTTGGGGAAATACGGAACCCCGAAAGAGCCGGGCTGTTTACGGTCGCATCTTTGGCCAGGGTGGTCAGCCGGCAGAAGTGGGGACGACGCCGGGGGACGAAAGCCCCTTTGGAATCCGGGACATGGCGGGCAATGTCATGGAATGGTGCAGCGATTGGTACGGTCCGTATCCGAGCGACGCCGACCAGCCGTTGATTGATCCCATCGGTCCCGCGACAGGGACCAAACGGATCATGCGCGGGGGTTGCTGGAACTTCCAAGCCACATCCGTGCGTTCGACCGGCAGGTGGCCTACCGTTCCCGACATCCGCAGCGGCGCAGAGCATAACGGTTTTCGGCTGGTCGTGGCCGACGACGGCAAAACTGAGCATTAATGCAAAATCTCGCGACCCAAAAACTCACCCATAATTTGCCTCGGCGACATCGTGATCATGGACAACCTGTCGAGTCACACATAGGACGGGATCCGCGAAGCGATTGAAGGCGCTGAGGCGAAACTCATTTACCTGCCGCCCTCCAGTCCTGACCTGAGCCCCGTCGAGCAAGCCTTTTCCAAATTCAAGTGGCTGCTCAAAAGCGCCAAAGAACGAACCGTGTAATCACTGTGGCAAACGTGCGGGAAACTTCTGAATCGGTTCGGCGAATCGGAATGTTGCAACTACTTCTGGCACTGCGGATACCGCGACACTTCGGCGCAATGCGCTCTTAGGAGTCAAGACTGACGGCCGCTCTATGCTGGAATCGCTAATGGGCGGCGTCTCGTGCGTGTCTCACTCAATCGATGTGCGGTCGGGCGATCCCTGGCGATTCAGTTACTAGCGTACAATACTTGCCAGCGCTAGCATTATTGCAGCAAACAAAACGATCGACCCCAGGGACCACAAAAATGCTCTCAATGATCGCACCCGCAGAGCTGCGTAGGTCATGGGGAGCCCAACAGGCCAGAGGTTCAATTGACAACACATGAAGTAGAACTCACAGGCATCGTGTTGGTCTACTGCGAGGGCCACGCCGCCAACAAACCACAGCCAAGACATAATGGCAGCGGTTTTTGCCATCTGTTCTATGAGCGGTGCAGTGAGATCGTCTGACTGCACAGGCTCTTTGTGTGCCACGTACAACCTCAGGTTTGCGAACGCCAACCCTAAGCCGATTGCCGTCACCACGATATCAGAGGTCGTCATCCGTCTCGAAATCCCACACGAAACCGCGCACTCCAGAATCACGATTGAAGCGGGAATCTCTCCCGGTACGGACCAAACGTAATCTGTCTCCGATTGGATCACTCTCTTCAACGTTGCCCAAGTGAAGCGGATTGAGGCGGCAATTCCACAGCGGCATGATTTGATTCCGGCGCGCATCATGCTATCCTGGTCGAAATTTGCGCGCATGGCGCCGGGTTAAGCGATTTTACGCCGATTTGGACCTGAAATCGGCTGCCCCGTCGCTGTGCGGGACCCGGCGGATGTGACGCCGATCGTACCCAAGTCAACAGATAGAGACTCAATTAACGAGGAACCGCCGACGTGCCGCGTCGTGATGACATTCACAAGATCCTGATCATCGGCTCCGGTCCGATTGTGATCGGACAGGCCTGTGAGTTTGACTATTCCGGGACCCAAGCCTGCAAGGCCTTGCGGGAAGAGGGTTATGAAGTCGTGTTGGTCAACTCCAACCCGGCGACGATCATGACCGACCCGGAGACGGCGCATCGCACGTATGTCGAGCCGATCACCTGGGAATACGTCCAGAAGATCATCGAGGTGGAGCGGCCCGATGCGCTGCTGCCGACCTTGGGCGGGCAGACCGGGCTGAACGTCGCCATGGATCTCGCCCGGCGAGGAATCTTGGATCAACTCAACTGCCAGTTGATCGGCGCCAAAGAGGACGTGATCGCCAAAGCCGAAGGCCGGCAATCGTTTAAGGATGCGATGATCAAAATCGGCCTCGACGTGGCCGCCAGCCGCACCGTGCACAATATGACGGAGGCGCGGGAGGCCCTCAAACAGGTCGGGCTGCCGACCGTGATTCGCCCCAGTTATACGCTGGGGGGAGTGGGGGGCGGCATCGCCTACAACCGCGACGAATTTGACGTGATGGTCCAAAAGGGGATCGACCTCTCGCCGGTCGGTGAAGTGCTGCTGGAGGAGTCGATTATCGGCTGGAAAGAGTTCGAGATGGAGGTGATGCGCGACAAGAATGACAACGTCGTGATCATCTGCTCAATTGAGAACTTTGACCCGATGGGCGTGCACACCGGCGATTCGATCACAGTCGCCCCCGCGCAGACGCTGACCGACAAGGAGTATCAGCGGATGCGGGACGCCACGATCGCCATCATGCGCGAAATCGGGGTTGAAACGGGCGGCTCGAACGTGCAGTTTGCGATCGATCCGGACAACGGGCGGATGATCGTGATCGAGATGAATCCCCGCGTCAGCCGGTCCAGCGCATTGGCGTCGAAAGCGACCGGGTTTCCAATCGCAAAAATCGCCGCCAAGCTGGCGGTGGGCTATACGCTCGATGAAATCCCCAACGACATCACCCGCGAGACGTTGGCCTGTTTTGAACCGACGATCGACTACGTGGTCACGAAGATCCCGCGGTGGACGTTTGAGAAATTCCCCGAAGCGGATCCGCTGCTGACGACGCAGATGAAGTCGGTCGGCGAGACGATGGCCATCGGCCGCACGTTTAAGGAGTCGCTGCAGAAGGGGGTCCGCGGACTGGAGACCGGCCACTTTGGATTGGGCGGGGGCAAGCAAGACTTGTGGGGCACGCTCCAGCAGCCGGCCGATGACGAAATTCAGCGAAAGCTGGCGACCCCCAATGCGGACCGCTTGTTCTTTGTCCGATATGCGTTCAAATCTGGCATGACGCTGGAGCAGGTGCACGAATTGACGCGGATCGACCCTTGGTTTTTGGACAACATTCTGGAACTGACGGAGATCGAGAACGAATTACGTTCCGTGACGCGGCTGGATGACGTCGGCGAAGTGTTGATGCGCAAAGCGAAGCGAAGCGGATTCTCCGACCGGCAGTTGTCCTTTTGGTGGGACTCGTCGGAAATGGATGTCCGCGCGCACCGCAAACAGTTGGGCGTCGTCGCCACGTTCAAACAGGTCGACACCTGTGCGGCCGAATTTGAGGCGTACACGCCCTACTATTACTCGACCTACGAATCGGACGATGAAACGCCCGCGAACGAATCCGGCAAACGGCGGGTGATGATTCTGGGCGGCGGGCCGAACCGGATCGGGCAGGGGATCGAATTTGACTACTGTTGCTGCCAGGCGTCGTTTGCACTGCGCGAGTTGGGCATTGAGAGCATCATGGTCAACTCGAACCCGGAGACCGTGTCGACCGACTACGACACGTCGGACGTGCTGTTCTTCGAGCCGCTGACGACCGAAGATGTGCTGAATATCTGCGACCGGATGCAACCAGATGGCGTGATCGTGCAGTTCGGCGGGCAGACGCCGCTGAATCTGGCGAAGGGACTGGAGGCGGCCGGTGTCACTATCATTGGCACCAGCCCGGCCATGATCGACGCGGCCGAGGATCGCGAGAAATTTCAGTCGATCCTCAACAAAGTCAATTTGCGGCAACCGCCGAACGGAATCGCCACCAACGTGGAAGGTGCGCGGCAAAACGCGGAGCGGATCGGCTATCCGATTCTGATCCGCCCCAGTTTTGTTTTAGGCGGACGCGCGATGGAGATCTGTTACGACGAGCCGTCGCTAATCAAGTACATGACCGAGGCGGTCGAAGCATCGCCCGACCATCCGGTGCTGATCGACAAGTTTTTGGAGGACGCCACCGAAGTCGACGTCGATGCGGTTTCCGACGGTGAGTTGACGCTCGTGGGCGGAGTGATGGAACACATCGAAGAAGCGGGTGTGCATTCGGGCGATTCCGCCTGTGCGCTGCCGCCGTTTTCGCTCCCGGACGAAGTAATTGCCGAGATCAAGCAGGCCACGTACGCCTTGGCCCGCGAGTTGCAGGTTCGCGGGCTGATGAATATCCAATTTGCCGTGAAGGAGATCGACGGCGACCACATTGTGTATATTCTCGAAGTCAATCCCCGCGCCAGCCGCACCAGCCCGTTTGTGTCCAAGGCGACGGGCGTTTCACTGGCCCGTATTGCCGCCAAGATCATGGCGGGAGTCTCGCTGCAGGAGCAGGGAGTGACGACCGAACCTTGGCCGGAGTATTTTTCGGTGAAGGAAAGCGTGTTCCCGTTCCAGCGATTCGCCGGCGTCGACATTATTCTGGGACCGGAAATGCGCTCGACCGGCGAGGTGATGGGCATCGACGCGCGTTTTTCGCAGGCATTTGCCAAAAGCCAACTTGCCGCCGGATCGGAGTTGCCGCGCGAAGGGAAGATCTTTATCAGCGTGGCCAGCCCGCACAAGAAGGCGATCATCGGTCCGGCCCGCATGCTGTTTCGCCGCGGATTTCAATTGGTGGGGACCTCCGGCACCGCGGCGACATTGCGCGAAGCGGGCATCGAAATCGAGACCGTGCGCAAGATTCAAGAAGGCCGGCCGAATCTGCTGGACTTTTTGGCGAACGGCGATATCCATCTGATTCTCAACACGCCCAACGGTAAAGGTGCGCGAACCGACGAAGGCCGCATCCGCGCCGCCGCCGTGGCGCATGGCGTCCCCTGCATCACCACGCTGAGCGGCTGCCAGGCGGTCGCACGGGCCATGGAAGCACTCGCGGCCGATCCGCAGCCGAAAGTGCGTGCCCTGCAGGACTGGGCATCATCGACGACGTCTGCTCAGGTGTGACGCGTGAATGAAATGAAACGCGTAATTCTTGGTTCGCGCTCGCCGCGGCGGCGGGAGTTGTTGGGCAAATTAGTCCCCGACACGCGGATCACGGTGCAGCCGCCGCAGTCGACTGAGGAACGCGGATTTGAGGGGCTGGACGATTGGACCTCGATCGACGCCCGTTTGCAGGAGATTGCTCGCGCGAAGTCCGACGACGTGTTGGAGCAACTGAGATCGCAGAACGTGGAATTCGACGCCGTGATTGCGGCGGACACGGTGATTGTTGGTTGCGATGAATCGGGACGATTGGCGGTGTTGGGTCAGCCGCCGGACACCGAGGACTGGCAGACGGTCGTGGCGGATTGGTTTCGGCGATACTATCTGGGCCGCAGTCACACAGCGGCAACCGCGCTCTGTGTGGAATTCCCCGACGGCACCCGTCGTGAGCGCGTGGTGAAGACCGTGGTCGCTATGGCCGCTGATCGTGAGGATTTGCTAGAGTGGTACCTGCGAACCGACGAACCGCGCGGCAAGGCGGGGGGGTACGCGATTCAGGGTGCGGGCAGCCTGTTTGTGACTTCGGTCGAGGGGAGTCTGAGTAACGTGGTCGGGCTGCCGCTGGAAGCGCTGCGACACCTTTTGATCCAGCGTGACAATCTTTGATCTTCGAAGCCGCGGCGAGATCGTTGGCAGACGCGTGCGTATTATTCGCGTATTTGCGAAGATATTCCAAATCGATGCCGCATTTTCGCCGCTTTCCGGCTCTTATTGACAGACCATGACTTGTCATGACCGGCTTGGGTAGTTGTGTGGCGTTGCAATCGGATCAATCTGTCATCGAGGCCGTTCTCGGCGGCGATCGCGAAGCATTCGCGATCCTCGTGCGACGATATTCACGGCTTGCGATCAGCGTAGCAGCTAAGGTCATCCAAGATCGGCACGCCGCAGAAGATGCCGCGCAGGATGCGTTTGTGGTGGCGTTTCAGCAGCTCAATTCACTGCGCAATCGGGACGCATTTGCCGCCTGGCTGTGCAAAATCACGCACCGTCGGGCGTTAAAAATCGCTGCCACGGGAAGCCATGTCTTGAGCTTGCAAGAGACTGTCGACGTGCACGGCATCGAGCGGATGGGTTATCTCGATCGCGAAGCTCAGCACCTGCTACATCTGGTACACGAGTTGCCGGACCACGAATGCGTAGTGGTGATAATGAGGTACTTCGAAAACCATTCGGTGAGTGACATAGCCGAGTTGACTGGACAATGTGTTGGAACAGTCACCAAGAAACTGAGTAGGGCTCGAAAACGGTTGCGAACTTGGATCGAAAGGGAAAAGAGATGAGTGACGAATTATTGCTGGAAGACCGGCTTCGCGAATTGGGCGAGGCGATGTCGCCGGATCACTCTTTCGCGGAGGTTGTGATGGAACGCGTTGAACGGCAACCGGCGACTGTTGCAGAGCCTCCTGTCCGCCGTACTCGATTTGGGACTTCGATCTCCGCTCGACGTTCGGTGCTCTTGGCATCTGCACTGGCCGCGTTGATGTTCCTGGCCTGGTCGATTGGCGGCGATGACGGCCATTGGTGGGGAGGCTCTCATGCCGCTTATGCGCAGGAGATTTCTCGCGTTGTCGAGCAGGCCCGTGTCAAAGGGGTCGTCGCCCGCAGCAGAACCCAGTTTGTGATGCAAGACGGGACGCGGCATGTATCCAGCACAGTCAGCAACTATTTTATCCGCAACGACCGATATCGTCTCGATATTTTCGACAATGGCGAGCTTCGCGAGATTCAGTGGTATGTTCCTCAAGGAGCGGAACTGGTCCAAACCAGCTTACTGGTCGGTGATGGCTCAACCAAAGTGGATCGACACGCCAATCGAAGATCAGACTCCGATCCTATTTCACAGTTTCTTGAAGTTGCCAAACGGTTCGATCAGGCGCAACGCAAATTTGGCCCAGAAGTATTCGAGGGAAAACGCTGCATCGGTTTTGAAATCGACGCGAAGCCGTTGGACGCCGACAATGACGCTGCAGTCTATCGAATTTGGGTCGACGTCGACTCGAAACGTCCGGTTCGTCTGGAAATTGAACTACCGGCGAGCACCCCGCAGATTCTGACGATGACTTTGATTTTCGATCAATTTGAGTGGAATCCACGTCTACCAGCCGATACATTTACGCCGCACCTACTTTCCGACGTCGGTAAAGAGTGACCGTCCGAGGGCGGTCCCCGAAATGAGCGACGGAGCGATCGCGGTGGCTCGTGATCGCTCCTTTATTGTTGAGAGACGTGAGTCCGCATGTGTGCGACGCAAGCCGCGAGAGGAAACAGCGTCGGTGCCGGTCAGGACGCTGTCATCGAAGATTCGGGCATCCAGATCGGTAATCGCACGATGCCCTCGCGCTACTTTCTTGCGCCGCTTGCAGGGTACACGCACCTCGCTTTTCGGCAGGTGGTCCGCGAACTGGGCGGGCTGGGGCTGGCGACGACCGATCTGGTGCTGGCCAATCAGCTGAAGCACAAGAGCCGCAAGTCGATGGAGTTGATCAAGACCAACGACGTCGACCGGCCGTTGTCGGTGCAGATTTATGGCGGGGTGATCAGCGAACTGGTGCGGGCCGCCAAGTGGCTGGAGGATCACGGCTATGAGGGGATCGACCTGAACATGGGTTGCCCGATGGCCAAGATCACCGGCAACGGCGGCGGGGCGCGGTTGATGTGCGACGTCGACAATGCGTGCAAGACAGTGGAATCGGTGCTGGCGGCGGTCAAGGTCCCCGTGACTGTCAAAATGCGGTTGGGCTGGGACCGGGAGCACATCACGGCTCCGGCGTTGGCTCGCGCATTCGAAGAACTGGGGGTGGCGGCGATCACGATTCATGGGCGGACACGGCAGCAGGGATTCCACGGGAATGTGCATCTCGATCGTATCCGTGACACGGCTGAGGCGGTACAGCGGGTTCCGGTGGTGGGCAACGGCGACGTGCGGACCGTCGACGACGCGATCAATATGCGGCGGGTGACCGGATGTGACGCGGTGGCGATTGGACGGGGCGCGCTGATGGATCCCTGGATTTTCGCGCGGATTCGGCGGGTTGGTACCGGTGATTCTCGAGCGTGGGAGCCGTCGGCGGAATCGCAGATCCGTTTTTTGACGCGTCATTTTCTGCTAATGCTGGACCAACATGGCGAGCATATGAGCTGTCTGATGTTTCGTAAGTTCGCCGCTTGGTACGGCGCGCGGCTGGGGATCCCAGAGGATTTGGAGGACTGCCTGCGGCGATTTGAAAGCGTGCAGGAATTCGAGGCCATCGTCGTTCAGCTTCGCGAGCGGCACGGTACACGCCGGAATCCCCGTCCGACCGCGGAGGTCAAGGTTCCCAACGGCCCGGTGGAGCGGTGGTGAGCGTTTTCCTCAAACTCCGCTGAATTCGCAGTTTGTGATACTCGCGGAGCGGCTGTCGGGGTGTGAATCGGACCAGAGCTGTGGGACCGCAGGACCGGAGTGTCCAGGTTTCGAGCAACTGATTGCGGTTGAATTCATAAACCATTTCCAATCAAGTTGTCGTGGTGCTATACTGATGTGAGCCAGTTTCTCAGCGGTTGGTTTGTCGCCGGTCGCTAAACAAGATGAAGGCTTCCTGGTTTTTTGCTAAGGATTTTGACTTTTTGTCGAACAACTTGCTGCCTACGAGTGCTGATTAGTATAGCCGAACTGTTTCGAAACGTTCTCGGATCCGGCGGATCGAATTGAGGTGATAAAGCGGGGGGTACGCGTTGCGATCACCTTGCTGGCAGTTGACTGCGACAGAACACTGGCTGAAATGTTTGACTTTGATCCCCCTGTGGCAGGTCCCCAGGATCGGAGAAGGCTCAGATTTATGCTGACAAACCATACCAACACCGAGGAAGAGAGTCTCCACGCGGTCAAAAGCGCCCGGAGCCGCTCTGAGGAAATCTTTCGCGCCGCGGCTGAAGTCATTACGGTGAAGGGGTTTGACGCCACTTCGATGAATGACATTGCGAAAGCGGTCGATCTGACGAAGGCGGGGCTGTATCACTATATTCAAGGGAAGCAAGAACTACTGCACGCGATCATGGATTATGCCATGGACGCAATTGAGCAGGAAGTGGTGGCGCCCGCACTGGAAGTTTCTGACCCTAGAGAGCGGTTGCGGCTGATTATCTGGAACCACACTCATTTGTTGACCAACCATGGAACACATGTCTCGATCTTGACAGATGAGGTCTCGGCACTGACGCCCGCACACCGGGCCGACATAGTGCAGCGCAAGCGGGTGTACCTCAATTTCATGCGCGAGACGTTGCAACAACTCAAAGATTCGGGACAGATGCGGGATTTGGACGTCAATGTGACGTCGCTGAATATCCTCGCCACCGTGGTGGGAATGGCCCGCTGGTACAACCCGGAGGGCCCGAAGTCGATTCACGAGATCGCCGAACATACCACCAGTTGGGTCCTCAACGGCGTTCTTGCCGACCCCTCATGACGTCGTCCCCTCCGCCGCCGCAACGTTGGGAGTCGTTGGCGGAACGCCGGATCCGTGAAGCGGCCCGGGAGGGTGCGTTCGACAACCTGCCCGGAGCCGGACGGCCGATCCCCGGCGACGATCAACCACTGGACGAGATGTGGTGGGTCCGCGATAAGCTACGCCGCGAAGGGCTCTCGTTTCTTCCTCCCAGCTTGGAAATGCGGTTGGAGGCGGAAAAGACGTCCGCTGCCATTTGCGACGCCCCGGACGAAGCAACCGTCCGCGAACTCGTCGAGGAGTTGAACCGCAAGATCCGCAATGCGGACGGCTCATTGATCACCGGTCCTGCTTCGACGGTGGGCTGGTTCGATGCGGACGAGGTGGTGGCGCGATGGAAACGTGAGCGATTGACAAAAGCTTCGAAAGCAAAGGCTCGGAGTCGCAGTGACGAATAAAGGTCTTTAGGTTTAGCGTTTGCCGTTTAGAGAGTGCCGGCCATTTCTCCCGCGTGATAGCTGGAGCGGACGAATGGGCCGCTGGCAACCATTGCAAAACCGAGACTGCGCGCCAGGTTGCCCAACTCGTCGAATTCCTCGGGGGGCACGTAGCGTTCGACGGGCAAGTGCTGGGGTGTGGGTTGCAGATATTGGCCGAGCGTGAGCATGTCGCAGCCGACGTCGCGTAGGTCGGCGAGCACGTCGAGCAGCTCTTGGGTGGTTTCGCCGAGTCCCAACATCAGACCGCTTTTTGTGGGCATGTGCGGCGCTTCGTCTTTGACCTGTTTGAGAAGATCGAGCGTGCCACGGTAGACGGCATTGCGGCGGACTCGTTCGTAGAGTCTGGGGACGGTTTCAGTATTGTGGTTGAAGACATCCGGCTGAGCGGCAATGACCCGGGAGATCGCGGCACGGTTGCCGCGGAAATCGGGCGTGAGGACTTCGACGGCGGCGCCGGTGCGGTCGCGGACGGCGTGCACGCACTGATAAAAGTGTTCGGCTCCCCCGTCGGGCAGATCGTCTCGGGTGACGGAGGTGATCACGACGTGCTTCAGTCCCAGCCGTGCCGCGGCTTCAGCGACCCGTTGCGGCTCATCGGCCTGAAGCTCCTCGGTTTTCCCTTTGGGCACAGAGCAAAAGCCACAGGGGCGGGTGCAGACGTTGCCGAGGATCATGAACGTGGCAGTCTGTTGCGCCCAGCATTCGGTGCGGTTGGGACACTTGGCGCTCTCGCAGACTGTCTCCAATTGAAACTCTTCAATCAGATTTGCCGTGAACTGCATTTCCGGCTGGGGCAGGGGCCGTTTCAACCAGCGGGGGAGGCGCCGCCGAGGCGAAGAGGGTTGGGGGACGTCAGTCAGGATTTCAAGCATAAACAGTTGCCTTGCGGGTACGCCGCAATAGATGATGGCCGGTGTAAAGGTGTGTCCGCCCGTAGCCGAGGCGTGCCGACAAGTGGCGTATGACGCTCTCGCGGACGGCATGTGCGGAGACCGGTTTGCGGGCCGCCGCTTGCAGGGAACATAGCCGCTGCGGCGTCGACCCGGGCTGAACCAAACGAGTCCAGGCGAGATTCGGAGCGACGTTTAAGAACAGGCCGTGGTAACTGATCCACGACTTCACGCCGACGCCCACCTGCGCGACCTGTCCCGTGCGGCAAAAAACGCCGGGCTCGTTTGAATCGCGATGGGCGGCGATGCGCTGTTCACGGCAGAGATCGACCACCGCTTCCTCAAGGAGCGCGCGATAAGCGGCCAATCCGAGTTGCAGCCGCTGCAAGGGCAGAATCGGATAAATCGCCAATTGTCCCGGCACGTGGAGGACACAGCCGCCGCCGCGATTGATCCAGCGGACGTCCAGCATGCGGGCGGAGAGTTCCTCATCGGAACAAAGTATGTGCCGGCGGCTTCCTTCACGGCCGACAGTGATCAACGGCGGGTGCTCACAGATCAACAGGGCTCCTTGCGCGTCATCGCGGCCGCTGAGTTCGTAGATCAACCGCTCTTGCAAAAAGAGCGCAGACTCAAAGTCGACCACACCGAGCAGATGGGCTTCTAAGGAGGCGTTGCTTACTAAACGTGATGTCTGAATTTGGTCCGTCACAGAACCGCCACAATCGTCGGGCTGATGAACACAAGGAGTACACGATTCGCGTTTCCCTGTTGAAACGCGCGTTGCGGCTCTCATTTTATCAGGGTCCCCCAAAACGCTCAATGAGCGGCACGGGGGCGATTGGATTGAGACGGCTGCTGACGGGGCACTGCCGAAACCTGTGGCACACCATTTCCCCACATTTCGACATCGACAGATGGACAACTGCGGGTGACGGGTGAGGCGTCTCTCAGTCCTTGTCGCTTTCCCAGCCCAAGAGCGCACCGATGCCGCCGACTAAGCAGAGGAATCCGAGGCCGATGAAGAAGCGGAGCCGGATGCCCTGACGAACCCGCAGATACGCTCCCAAGAGAATCAGGCCGATGCCGGCCACGATTCCCAAGATGCCCAACACAACCTTGGCCTTACGTTCGACACTGTCGTCGAACCGAATGCGATCGCCTCCGGAGATATGCGTGGCGGCGTAGTTAAAACTGATATCGTCTTCGACCGGCTTTTCGGATTTGACTCTGGCAGGCGGACTTGCGACTTGATGAAAACCGGAGAATTCCGATTCGAGATCCATGTCCATGAATCCTAATTCGTCGTCGTCGTTCGCCGCTCTGGCTTTGCGGGATTTGTTTCTCGCTTTGCTTGCAGCGGCGGAAGGGACGGAGAGAACTTTATCGCACGACCGGCAGCGGAGTTTTTTTCCGGCGTGCTTGTCGTCCAGTTTGTATTTCTTTCCGCAGGTGCAAGTGATGGCGATGGGCATGAGCGACGATCCAATCGTCAATCGGTGTCACATGTAAGCTGACCTTGGGATGGGTTGTTGAACCCGCTCGGCCCGTACGACGGACGTTGGATTGCAGATGCGAAGCCGTGACAATCGAGCAGGACTGTCGTACGAGACAGATCTTTTGTACCAAACTTGGGACACCAAATCCACGGGATTCGTATTAAGAATTAATGAGCATCGCGCCGGCGCGGCGTGGCCGACTGGACTCTCGCTGTGGTCGCCAAAAACTCAAGCAAGCGTGCCGCGGGCGGGCACAGTCACTTGTCGTCGCTCTTGGCGAGATCGAGGCAAAGCAGATAGCATTCGCGATTGACGCTGTTGTCCTCGCAGCGGATATAAAGCCGTTGCCGGGAGAGCACTGGGCCGGTCCAACTCGGGTATCGCATTTCGGGATATTTTACGCGGGAGATTTCCTCAAATTTCTCCGGGTCCGACGAGACAAGAGCCAAGGTTCCGCGTTCGCCCAGCACGATGAACTTGTCCTCGGCGAGGACCGCTGACCCGCGTCCATACCATTTGGGCTCGACGGAACTCGAGCCGTCGCGAGGATTGGCCAATGCACCCGAGGCGTCCTCCTCGGTTTTCCACTTCACGTCGCCAGTTGCCAGTTCGATGCAGCGCATGTCGGAGGGAACCTCATTGCGTCCGCTGAAGCCGTAGAGGTGGCCGTCCTTGTAGATCGCGGTGGTCCAGTGTGTTTGCATCGCGTCGGGATTCTTCCAAACCTCCTCGACGGATTTGCCGTCTTCGGACACTCTCAGCAGGACCGAACCGACCTTGTAGGCAGCGGAGAGGAAGATTTGGTCGTCGACAACGATCGGCATAGCGGCGTTAACGGACTCTTTGACGAACGCGCGATAGTAGTAGCTGAAGTTGATCTCGCCGGTTTGCGGATCGAGTGAAACGAGCCCGGGCCGCATCAGCGCCAACAGGTGTCGGCGTCCGTTGATCTCGCGTACGACGAGAGAGGAATAGCTGGCCAGCTTGGGATCTTTGGTATGCCGAGCGTTGGGGAATTCCCAATCTTCAAGCCCGACGTTTTCCCAGACGGTTTCGCCGGTATGGGCGTTGAACGCGACGATTCCGGAACGGGGATGTCCTCCAACCATGGCGATCAGCAGGTTTCCTTCGAGGACGGGCGTGCTGCCCACTCCGAAGAATGCGGGGGGGATTTTGAAGTCGGCAGCCGTATCCCGCTTCCAGATCTCGTCGCCGGTCTCCAGATCCAGGCAGACCAATAGTCCGTTGGAACTGAACGCATAGACACGATCCTTGGTCACCAGGGGCGAGCATCGCGGTCCGTTGCTATAGCCGTACGGATCGACGAAATCGGTGGGATAGGGTTGTCGCCAGAGCCATTCTTTCGTGTCGGCAGTGTAACATTCGATCGCGTCCTCGTCCCCTTGCCGGTGAAAGAGGATCAGCCGGTTGCCCATGATGGAGGGTGCTGCGTAGCCGCTACCAATACGCATCTTCCAAAGGACGGGAGGACCGTCTTCGGGCCATTTGTCGAGCAGGCCGGTTTCACCGGAGACGCTGGTGGCGTTAAGCCCCAGAAACTGGGGCCAGTCTTCGCCGGTCCGCTCGGTTTCCGGGGTCTCGCCGGCGAGATACGGTTCGCGCGGTGCCAATTCGACGGGGTCGACAGGACCGTGTTCGTCGAATCTGCGGCGCGGATTCTTCTTGTTTTCATCGACGCGACCGTCATTCTTGCCGTCTAAGAGCGTTTCGGGCGTTTTTTCTTGCTCGTCGGTGGGGGCGTCCCCGCAGCCGACGAACGTGAATACGGCCAGCAAGCCCGAGAGTGCAAGGATGAAATGATTTCGGGCCGGATGTCGAGTCATGTCTCTTCCTTTGGGGTGTGCGGGTTCCAGCAAGAACGTCGCGCCGGGGGGCTGCCGACGGCGGAACCGCCGGAAACTTCGATCAACAAAGAGGATATCGCCAGAATCTTAGGGATCGACACTCTTTAATATCTACTGATTCATTTGTTGACCTGTTTGAATGTTTTTTTGTCGGCGGCCCGGCCGGTCCATTTCGTAACGTTGTCCAAGCGATAGGCTTTGAGCGTTTTCTCTCCATTGAGCCGCCAGCCGTCGGCCGGGTCGAAACTCCAGTAGAGCACGGTTTGCCAGTCGAGGCTAGAGGCATCCTCCGACAGCTTACGCGCCAGATCGCGATTGCCGGGGACGATTTTCAGAACAGTGCAGGCTTTTCCCTGGGATGGATTCTCAAACTTCGTATCAACCTCGTAGTCGATGCGGAGTTGCGGGTTGCGAAAGACGTCCGGGAAATCGTCCTGAAGATGCTGATAGAATTCCCCCGCGTCAGCAAGACCGGAACGCTCCACGACGCGGTCATAGCTGGGCTGATCTTGTTGAATCAGGGCGTCAGCGAGGTACTTGGTCCGGGAGTCGAGACTGCGGGGCGGATCCTCGACATTCTCTCCGGACATCAAGAAAATCGTGGTAATCAGCAAGGGACAGGAAATCGCGCCGATGAGGTACAACTTTTTGCGGCCCGCTACCTTCATGCCTCACTCCGTCATCACGTAACTCAGTCGTCACGGAGGCCTTGTCTGCGGCGCGCCTGCTATTTGTGCCCGGCCTACGTGTGACACTGTGAGAGGAAGTCGAAATCTGGAAATCGTGATTGAAACCGGTCGAATGCGGATTTGCAAGGTTCGCTGACGGTCAGGGAGGAATTCGATCCGGATCGGCCAAGAACCAGGATACTCTTTCTCGATCTCACAACTGTTTTGAGGATCTGAGGCAGGAACCGGGGCGACGGATGACCCAAAAGACGATCAAGTTCAGGAAATGCATGACGCCGAGGACCAGCAGGACCACGCCGAACTTGTGGCTGAGCATGTCGACAACGCCCCACCAAGTATCGACTGTGCCGCCGTAGGTGACCGCCAAGGCGACGAGGGCGATGTTGGTTAAATAAAACCCAACTAACATCAAATCGTTGACGGCGTCGGCGATGCGGCGGTCGCCCGCGAAGATGTCGATCAAAAACAGACGGCCGTGTTTGTGCAGGGTGTGTCCGACCAGGACAGTAACGGCGATGCTCAATGCCAGATAACTGATGTGGTTGGCGATCATGATCATCGGTGAGACCCTCACTGCTTCTATTGCCTGCCGGCTCCCCGAGCCGACACGGCCGTCGGTGAGTGCGGGAGCCGGCAACCGTGGTTTCAGCCACAGTTGTTGCGGGAGTCAATGGACGCCATCGCGCCGTGCTGCAACGTGATCGGCAAGTGCGGCGGTGCTGCGCGGCGGCCCGTCGACCGGTTCGAAGATGCTGCGTTGGTTCTTGCGCAGCCCTGAGAAGACCATCAGGATGACGAAGTGCATGCAGCCCAAGCCGAGCAGCACGCCGCCGACTTTGGTGCTGAGCAACTCGACGGCGGATTGAGGGTCGGAGACGTTGCTTCCGAATTTGAGCACCAAACTGATGAGCCCGAAGTTGATCAAATAGAAGCCGACGATCAGCAGGTGACTGATGGCGTCGATCAACACAGGGTTTTCGTCCTTGCCGTCGGTGACATAGATCTTTCCATTGAGCCGCAGGTTGCGAGCCACCCAAATGGTGACGGCAACACAAACAAAAAGATAGACGGCGTAAATGCCGATCATGTAGGTCATCGGACTGCTCCTTTCGGGCCGCTTTGTTGGGCGAATGTGACAAGCGATTGTGAGGCTGGGCTGATAGCTGCGTCGAGGTATCAACCGTTGACAGAATGTGGGATTAACCGGGTGGGACGGGGATTTGTGCGGCGACGGCAAATCATTGACCGATATTCGCTAAAGCGGTACAGTCGAGTAGTCGGGTCATGTGGATTTCGCAGGAATTACGTGCGAGGCCGTCATGCTGCGAGTATTGGGTACGCGGACCAAATTGTGCGACGGGATGACGCGGCGCGAGCTGATGCGCGTGGGCGGGCTGTCGCTGTTTGGCGGCATGACCTTGCCGCGGCTGCTAAGCGCTGCGCCGAGCATGAGCGATACACCGCCGGGCACCGCGAAGTCGGTGATCTTGTTCAACCTGCTGGGCGGCCCCAGCCACATGGACATGTTCGACATGAAGCCGGAGGCGCCCGCGGAGGTTCGCGGCGAGTTTCGGCCGATCGACACGGCGCTGCCGGGATTACAGATTTGCGAGCATCTGCCCAAGACGGCCAAATGGATGGATCATGCGGCAGTCGTACGGACGATCACGCACCATTACAACACACACAATCCGCTGGCGATGATGTCCGGTTTCGCGGACGGCGATTTGCGGCTCCCCGCGCAACCGACCGACCCGCCGGACATCGGCGCGATCTGCCAATACCTGGGCATGGGTCCTCGCGACTTGCCGGGGGCGGTCTGTTTGCCGAACTATCCGGGCGAGTGGCAGTCGTATCGGCGACCGGGTCCGTACGGGGGATTTCTGGGCAGCCAATACGATCCGCTGTTTAGCGTTTGTTCGCCGACGTTCGACCGCGAGCCAAGCCCGATCAATTATGACCCGGTGATGCCCACCGGCGAACCGCAAATGCCGGCCTTGAATAATTTGCCGGAAATGACGATCAATCGCCTCGATCGCCGGCGTTCGGTGCTGAATCAACTGGACGATCAGTTTGAAGCCGTGCGGTCGTCGCAAAAGATCGAGCGGATGGAGAAATACCAGTCGCGTGCGTTTTCGATTCTCTCGTCGAGCAAGACCCGCGAAGCGTTTGATTTGTCGCAGGAACCTCATGCGGCGCGCGAGCGATATGGGCGGAATCTGTTTGGTGCGAGCATGCTGGTGGCGCGGCGATTGGTTGAGCGGGGCGTGACGTTTGTCAGCGTGCATCAGGACATCTACCGGCACTACGGCCACGCGTACGATATGCACGCCAACAATTTCGGTATGTTGAAGGACTTCAATCTGCCGCTGCTTGATCGCGTCTTTCCGGCGTTGATGCAGGATTTGCAGGACCGCGGGTTGTTGGATTCGACGCTGGTGATCGTAATGGGTGAAATGGGGCGTCGGCCGAAGATCAATGCAAAGGCGGGGCGCGACCACTGGCCGCAATGCGGCTTCAGCCTGCTGGCGGGCGGGGGCATCCGTCCGGGAACCGTGTTCGGGAAGACCGACCGGCAGGCGGCCTATCCGGAGACGCATCCGGTCAAACCGGGTGACGTGGTGGCGACGATCTATCATCTGCTGGGGATCGACCCGCACATGCTGGTCCATGACCGCACAGGCCGGCCGTTTCCGATTGCGCACGGCGGTGACCCGATTCGAGCGATCATCGCGTAGCGATGTTGCAGCCAGAATCAGCAAAAGGGTTAGCCACAGAGTTCACAGAGGACACGGAGTGAAGAGGCGTTAGTCCCTAGGCGTGGTTAGTTTCGTTGACCGTCCCACTTCGTTGCGTTAACAAGAAATTGTCGCCCCCAAAAAGGCGCGACGGCATAAGTATGCTTTCTCGGAGATCTCTGTGTACTCTGTGGCTGAAAACATCACGGCATATTCCAAGCGTATTGCCTCTTGCTTACGCCGATCATTGCAGGATGCCGCCCAAAACTATTGAGCACCTGAGTGCGAGGTCGGAATGATGAATCGTCGGCAATTGTTGCAGTCCGGCCTTGTCGCTGCTGCGGGCGGGTTGATTGGTCGAAGTGCGGCTATCGGTGCAGAGTCGGAGACGCGCGCCGTAAAACCGATCGAACAGCGGCTCTGCCTGTTTACGGACCATCTGGACGATTTCGGCTACAGCTACCAAGATACGGCGTCGATGTTGCGGCAGTTGGGAATTGCGGGACCGGATCTGACGGTGCGTCCCGGAGGGCTGGTCAAGCCCGAAGCGGTTGCCCAAGAGCTGCCCCGCGCCGCTGCGGCGTTCAAAGACGAGGGGCTTTCGATTCCCATGATCAGCACAGGAATCACCGAGCGGGCGCAACTGGCTGCCGAGCCGACGCTGCGCGCGATGAGCCAGTTGGGAATCCGCTATTACAAGCTCGGCTACTACAAGTACAATGACGTGACGCGCTGGAAATCCGAGTTAGAATCGACGCGTCGCCGGTTGGCGGAATTGGTACAGTTGGGAAAGCCGTTGGAGGTGACCGCGGGCGTGCACAATCACGCGGGCGAGACGGTGGGCGGCGCTGTGTGGGATTTGGCCCGACTGGTGGAACCGCTGGATGAGCAACACGCGGGGGCGTACTTCGATCCGGCGCACGCGACAATCGAGGGGGCCAATCATGCTTGGAAGCTCAATTTTCAACTGATTGCGCCGCGGCTGAAGATGCTGGCGGTGAAGGATTTTGTGTGGGAGAAGACCGGCGGGCAGTGGCGGACGCGGTGGTGTCCGCTGGGTGAAGGGATGGTCCGCTGGCCGGAGTTTTTTGCAATGCTGTCGCGCGTGCCATTCAGTGGTCCTGTGTCGCTGCACATCGAATATGAGGTTCCGGGGAAGACGCGTGTGTCGCGGTTCGAGAACAGTTTGGCGGCGGCGGAAAGAGACCTGAAGTTTCTGCGGCGGACGTTGAGCGAGTCTTATACTTCGAAATCAGAGTGAGTAGGATCCGAGGATCAGCGAGCTATGAAGACAATGAAGGAGTTTTCGATGTCAAGTTTGAGCAGGGCGATTGTCGCATGTGCGATGCTCCTGACGTGCGTCTGTAGTGGGCAAAAATCGACTTTACGGGCGGACGAAAACTGGGCGCAGTTTCGCGGGCCCGGAGCGCGGGGTGTCTCGGACTCAGACGGCCTGCCGGTGCATTGGTCCTCCTCGGAAAACGTGTTGTGGAAGCGCAATTTAGAAGGGCGCGGCTGGTCGTCTCCGATCGTGTGGGGCGAACGGGTGTTCTTGACGACGGTGATTAACGAAGGCGAGACCGAGCCGCCAAAGAAGGGTCTGTACTTCGGGGGCAACCGTCCGGCGATTCCCCAAACGGTCCATCGATGGGTTGTTTCCTGCCATGACCTGAAGACGGGAGATCTGTTGTGGGAGAAGGTGGCGCACGAGGGACCGCCGACAAGCCCCATTCATGTGAAGAGCAGTTATGCGTCGGAGACGCCGGTCACCGACGGCGAACGGGTGTATGCGTATTTCGGGAACGTGGGGATTTTCTGCTACGACATGCAAGGAAAGGACGTCTGGTCGAAAAAACTTCCCACCGTCAAAATGCGTTACGGATGGGGCACCGCCGCTTCCCCTGTGTTGCACGGCGACCGGCTTTACATCGTCAATGACAACGACGATGCCTCATGGCTCGCCGCGTATGACAAGCGGACGGGGACGGAAGTCTGGAAGATTGAACGCAACGAAAAGAGCAACTGGGCGACCCCCTATATTTGGGAAAATGAGTTGCGGACGGAAATCGTGACCCCCGGAACCGGCAAGGTCCGCTCGTACGGTCTGGACGGAGAATTGCTGTACGAATTCGGCGGGATGTCGAGCATCACGATTGCCACGCCGTATGCGAACGACGGTTTGTTGTACGTCAGTTCGGGATATGTGTTGGACAAGAAGAAGCCGCTGTTTGCAATCCGCCCGGGTGCAAAGGGAGATATCTCTCTGGCGAAGGAGGAGACCACGAACGACTACGTCGCATGGTGTCAAAAACAGGCCGGACCGTACAATCCGTCGACGATTTTGTATCAGGGTTTGGTGTACGTATTGCTCGACCGGGGCATGCTGACCTGTTACGACGCACTGACCGGCGAACCGGTTTACGGACGAAAACGCTTGCCGCGGGGCCAGGGGTTTACGTCTTCGCCGTGGGCGTACGGCGGAAGGGTGTATTGCCTGAATGAAGACGGCGTGACGTTCGTAGTGAAGGCGGGCCCGGAGTTTGAGCTGCTGCATACCAATCACCTGGACGTGGACGACATGTGCATGGCCACACCGGCGCTGGCGGGCGACAAACTGCTCATCCGCACGTCGTCGCGGTTGTATTGCCTGCAATCGGCGGCCGAATAGCGCCGAGAATCGCGAGCAAACCTGAGCCTACGGGCGGTCGAGGTTGTTTCCGTCAGTCGGTAGAAAGTCGTTCGCGAACCACTATAATGCTGGTTGCCCGCTCGGACGCGCCAGCGCCGGCATCCGAAGTTGAGCAGCCCAAGTGGCGGAATTGGCAGACGCGCTAGGTTGAGGGCCTAGTGGGATATTAATCCCGTGGAGGTTCGAGTCCTCTCTTGGGCACTTAGAGCAAAGGACTTACGTCGATTTGGCGTAGGTCTTTTTTCGTGGACTAACTGAAGGCGCAACAATTGCGCAACAGTCAGGGCGTTTGCATTGCGTTTGTGTCGATGGTCTTTGTCGAACTCCATGCATACGATTCGACGTTCCCCAAATTGGGGAGTCGGCGATCAAATCATGGGGGAACCGCAGAATGGCCAGTCTTCGTCGGAATCAAACTAACGGACAGTATTTGTTAGTGTTTCGATTTGGTGGGCGGCAATATCAGCGATCGCTGAAGACCAATCGACACCACGAGGCCATGAATATCCGAGGGCGGGTTGAGGAAACGATTGCGTTGTTGGAGCGGGGCCGGTTGGAGATGCCCCGTGACGCTGATCCCGGAGCTTTTATTCTCAGTGATGGCAAAATCAAAAACAAATCCGAATCGGCGAAGCCGCCGACTCTCAAGGAAGTGTTGGAGAAGTATCAGGAGACGCTGCTGCCAAATGTCAAAGAAGATTCGACGATCAAACTCGAAAAAATTCACATCGGACATCTCAACGAGCATCTCAGGAACAGTTCACTCGTGCAGACGCTGACTGTCGCCGACCTGCAGGCCTACGTCGCCCGCCGAGCAAAACAGAAATGGCGTAGTCGGCCGATCGGCCCGGCAACGATCAAGAAAGAAGTCGCTACGTTTCGATTGATTTGGAACTGGGCCCAGCAACAGAAAATGGTCAATGGTCCGCCCCCCACGAACGGATTGCTGTTCCCCAAGCTGGACGAAAAGCCGCCATTTATGACGCGTGCCGAGATTGAGCGCACGATTGAGCGAACGGCCGACGGCGAGGAATCGGACAAATCGGCATGGGAATGCCTGTTTCTAGAATCTGCTGAGGTCAGTGGCGTGTTGGATGTTGCAAAAGAGCAAGCGAGACAGCCATTTGTGTATCCCATGTTTGTGTTTGTCGCCCACACCGGCGCACGGCGAAGCGAGTTGCTACGCTCGGAAGTGGACGATTTCGATTTTGAGTCGCGAATGGTGCGAATTCGAGAAAAGAAGCGGAGCCGTAAGCTGGCAATAACGTACCGATTTGTGCCGATGTCACAACTGCTGGCCGAGACGATGCAGGAGTGGTTCAGCAACCATCCAGGCGGGAAGTACACGCTTTCGCAAGGGCTGCACGGTTCACGAAAACAACGGATGACGTATGGGCCGCTCACGACTAATGAGGCGACCGACCATTTCAAACGGACTCTAAAATCGACCAAATGGCAAGTTGTGCGGGGCTTTCACATCTTTCGGCATTCGTTTGCCTCCAACGCCGCAGCCGCCGGTGTCGATCAACGGATCATCGACGAATGGATGGGACATCAGACCGATGAGATGCGGCGGCGGTACCGACATCTGTTTCCGCAACAACAACACGACGCTATGGAAAGCGTATTTTCGCATGCCGCCGATTAACGACTCGACCTGCGAAGGCTGAGAACGAATATGAGAAACGAAGGAAGTCAAATGCGGACCCGGCGTTCGAAGTCAGGTCCGCTCTTTGATGAATTGATTGCTCAGAGTTCAAGTTCCTCACCGTTCGCGCGTTGGACGAACAGCGAACCAGCCGTGTTGCCTTCCTCGTCGGCCGATGGAACCAGCATCGATCCGTCGTCAAGATGCAGCACGATCACAGAACAGTCCCAATACAGGTCTTTGACTTCCTCGTCCGTGGTGTATCGAACACCAATGATCTTGCGGCCGAGAATATGTCTCTCGGCTTCCCGAATCCATCGTGCTTTGCTGATCGCGTCGTGATCATTTGCATTTGCGGTGCGGAGAGGGTTTTGAAGTTTCGACATAGTTTTTTCTCCTTTTCGTTGGGGTTGAACAATTTGTTGTCCCACACTCAGGCGGCCCGCACGCCGCCGTCATCCCTATCACCGTAGGCGGCGCAGCCGGGGCTTGACGGCCTCAGGCGTGAGGGACGCTACTGGGACAAACAGACGAATTGGACAACCCGGACGGGGAGAAAACATGTCGACGGCGGACAATCACATCTACAACCGGGCGTGCTGTCCGACTGGTGCAAAACCGACCAGACTTTGGTGCTGGTCGCCCAGCGTCGCAGAACCGACGCTGGCAATGACGCTGGAAGCGGGGACCCGGAAGACCGGTGATGACGATTCGAAGGACCCGGTACCACGACTACCTGCTCGATTCATCGGCTCGCATTATGGGGCGTGCAGGCCGAAAGACAGAATTTACGAGCTTCAGTTCGTGGATTGTCAAGATGGCGTTGCTGTGTCTTGGACGAAGCTACTCGGTTTTACACAGTCTTGCCGGTTTCGCAATTGCCGTGACTATGGTGAACCTAAATGTGCAGTTCAGAGTGAGGCGAACTCCACGGCTGCTGCGGAACTACCTCAAGCTTCAACGGGAAGAACGGTCAGGCACTTCGCGAACGTCGGCAGGAGTCACGTAAATTTGGCAAGTTCGACCAATCAGTTCAAGCTTCGAACGTTGCCATCAGGACCGGGATCCAGTCTCGGCAAATACGAACCAAGTGGCCTTTCGTTTACGTCACGCTCCGCCTTGTAGGCCCTCAACCTGTCCAACGGCATTGCAAGTGAGTTGGGGAAACGCTGGTGTGCGTCGAAACCTACAGTTCTGGTATGAGCTTAGCGCTAAGCCAACGTGGATGTAATGTTACCAGGATTTGGGTGATATTGCCAGGATTGCACCCCAAATTGCCCCCAAAACTAATGTCTGTGACCAGCTTTGAATTTCTGTACCACCCGTTATGAAGGTTGGGTCAGGTAGAGTACGTCTTGTTTTACACCACGATTTCCGCGAGCCCCGTTTGTCGAGCGCGAGCTGAGGTCAGGCTCGCCGCGTACGCCGCCGGCGTCTGGTATCCCAAACTGCTGTGCGGCCGATGATGGTTGTAATCCTCGCGCCAGACCGCCGTCAGCCGACGGGCCGCTGGCAAACTTTCAAACTCCTCCACTGCCAAAAACTCGTCACGCAGCTGGCTGTGAAAACTCTCCGCGAAACCGTTCTCCCACGGAGCACCCGGCTCAATGTATAACGTCTCCACGTCGACGTGCTGCAGCCATTGGCGAACGGCCGCAGCAATAAACTCCTAACCGTTGTCGCTGCGGATGCAGCGCGGCACGCCCCGCATCGCAAACAACTCCGCCAGCCTGTCGATCACATCTTCGCCGGTGATGCTGCGGTCCACCTTCAACTTCAAACACTCCCGCGTATACTCATCGACGATCGACAACCACTTCAGTTGGCTTCCGCCAGTCGTCCGATCAAATACGAAGTCCCAACACCAGACGTGGTCCTTGCATTCCGCTTTGCGAAGGTGACAGCCGTTCTCACTGCTGCCTAATCGCCGTTTCTTCCGTTTCTGCTGCGGCACTTTCAGCCCTTCCCGACGCCACAGGCGATAGACCCGCGTGTCGCTCGCCCGCCAACCCGCAGCGCGAAGCAGCTAGGCGATCCGCCGATAACCAAATCGGGGACGCTCCTTCGCCAGCTGCAGCATCCGCTTGGCCAGAGGTGCCTCGTCATTGCGAGGCTGCGCTTCGTAACGCTACGTGCTTCGCGGCTGATCCACTACGCGGCACGCGCGACGCTACGAAACTTCGAACTCCTTCCGCAACTGCTGCACCGCCGCGCGCTTTCGGGAAGGGCGTACCAGTTTCCCTCCGAGAGATGCTTCAGCATCTTGATGTCCAGCGTCTGATCCGCCACGATCTCCTTGAGCCGGCGGTTCTCTTCTTCCAGCTCCTTGAGCCGCTTCGCGTCCGCCGCCTTCATCCCACCGTACTGCTTCCGCCAACGCTCGTACGTCGACTGGCTCACTTCCGACGGCCGAAGCACCGCCGCTTCGTCCTTCCCGCAATTGAGTATCGCATCCGCATCACGCAGCTTCCGCACAATCTGCTCCGGAGTATGCCGCTTCCGTCGTCTCGTCGTCATCGTCAAGGTCTCCTTGCCAAATCGGCTCAGAAACCTTCATAACACATGGATCAGTTTTTCGACAGCAGGCCATCTGCGCGGCGGACGAGCCACAACAGTCGTACTGATTTTGTGAAAATCATGTCCTGACGAAGAAAGCGGCGCCAGAAATGACTGATCGATGGTCATTTTTGCGGTCTTCCTCTAGTGACCATTACGCTTCACTCTTCGAGCTCAACCGTCAAGGTTTAGAGCTCCGAGTGATTGGGGAGTTCACGCATTCTTCACATTGAAAAGAATTTTGTTGAAGTCCAAGTAAACGCTTGTTAGCCTTATGTATCTCTCGAATCAAATCTACGGCTGCACCCACACGTATGCGGGAGTGCTCATGTCGAATGATACGATGGCACGGCGATCCACTCATGGATTCACCCTAATAGAGTTGCTGGTTGCGATCGTTATCATCGCGATCCTAGTATCTCTGCTCTTGCCAGCAGTTCAGCAGGCGCGAGAAGCGGCTCGCCGCACTCATTGTCGGTCAAACCTACGGCAGATTGGCATCGCGCTACAAAACTACCATGACGTCCATAGAACGTTCCCCATTGGGTGCGCCCACTCAAGTGGTGCCGGGTTTTCTCCGACCGGATTTGGACCTTCCTGGTGGGTAGGCCTATTGCCATATCTGGAGCAATCCTCGCTTTTCAACAAGTTTGATACAGAGACTCCAAACAATGGATGGGCAGTGACAAGTCCGACAAACGGCCAGGCTGCCAATGGTGTCATTGTATCTGCAATGCATTGCCCCTCAAGCCCGCTTGATACTTCCGTAAATGTGGGAGGGTTTCGCATTTCATTGCCGTCATATGTCGGAATTTCAGGAGCGACTAGCGAGGGGGGCTTCTCCGAAACCCGAATCAATCCATGTTGCATCACCGATTTCAACAGCGGCCTAATCGCTGCTGGCGGTGTGCTAATCCCCAACAACATTGTAAGAATTCGTGACGTCGTCGATGGAACCACGTCGACAATATGCGTCGGTGAGATTTCAGCCGACGCTGTCGATTCGTTGGGAAATCGATTTAACATCACAGCTGGCTATCCAAGCGGTTGGTTCACGGGGACAAATTCAAGCGGAACTCCACCATTTTTTCGCAACCCGTTCAGTGCGATCTTCCCTCCCCCGCCGTGCTACAACCTCACAACGGTAAGATACCCACCCGGAACAAACAACTATGATTTGCCAGGTGTTCACGAGAATCATGGAGCAAACAATCCGCTCTTGTCTGCACACGATGGCGGCATATTCTGTTTGTTCACGGATGGATCAGTCCAATTCATCAGCGATTCGATTGATATGACAACCTATCGTCGTCTGGCAACTCGGGACGACGGCAACACCGTAAACGGATATTGACAATACAACTCTGTCGCCATCGGTTGGAGAACGGATGCATGTGTGGTCAGCGTTATGGTTTCATATCTTTGTGCACACATTTCGCCGTCCTCGTCTTCTTGGCACTGGCTCCAGGTTGTCGCGACGCCAACCAACAAACCACCGGGACTGTTCAGGGTCGTATCACTATGGACGGTATTCCGATCCCGCAAGGCTCTGTCGTAACGTTTCTCATGCCAGAACACGGTGTCGCGGCTACTGGTATGACCGACGAGCACGGACAGTTTCGCATCACATCACCAACCACGAATGGGCTCCCCATTGGAGAATACCAGGTTGCGATCGCGCCGCCAAAAACTGACAGCGCTTCAGCTGAAGAAGTCGGGAATGCGATGCTCGACGGGACTTTGGGATTTGGTGGCGGGGATCGCGAGATCCCGATCAGCCTCCAAAATCCCGCGACGAGCGATGTTACATTCACGGTGCAAGTTGGGCAAAATACTTTCGAGTACGAACTGTCCATTGGAGAAAGAGCCCCTTCGACTATCCAATAGAGTTTCTAAAATGTGTTTGGACTCAAGCCGTTCCAATTCGAACTGAATGCTGTTCGCAACACCTCACGAGACATGGAGATGAAATGAACAAGTATCGCTGCTATCTTAGTATCGCAATCATCGTATTTGCTTCGAACCATGTGTCTCGAGTCTACGCAGACGATGAAAAGCCCAAGGAAGAATTCAATCCGGATTGCGTCTGTCATCTCTTCAAATACGCCGATTACGGAGATTACTGTTCCTATTACGCAAAGAATTGCGTTACGACGCAGTACGTCAGTTTGGACGATGACTGTTCTATAACCCCTTCTCCTCCGTATTCTTGCCCCTCCTCCAGTCCGCCCTGTGAGCCATGTCACGACACTGGTGCCGCATTTGGCACACTAAGTCGTTCTCCTCAGGCACTCTTCATTAAAAACACAACACGGGCCATGGCATCCTGGGTTCCAAGGCAACAGAGACTGGCCTCGAACCCCAAGCCAGAGGATTTCAGGCCCACTGTCGATAATGTCGATGGCGACAACAATCCGAACAACGATGCTAGAATTTTAGACTGCCTTTATGTCAAGTTCTTTGTGTCCGATTCTGATATCCGTTATGCGAAATTATTCCTCATAAAGATCCCTGCGAGGACAGTTACATATAGTGACAAATCCACCGAGAATGTCCCAGCCCGAGTATTTGGCACTGGAGTAGAGATCAACCGTATCAGTAATCCACAATACACGCTAAAAGGTGCAGAAGTCGAGAGCTATGACTCGTCCAAACAACCCTATATGTATCGTCTGCACGCCGGGGAGTTGACTTATCTCGTAACAACCTATTAGCCTGACTATCAGGTCTGCTCACCGGACACTGTTACTGGGGCTTTGTTGTACTAAATTGCTTGGCCTCGCGCCTCGGTTTCGCGCTTCTGGCGCACCGAAAACCTAAACCCGGCTTTCTGCTAAGTCGCTTCATTGGAATCCTGACAGCTGGTAAGTTCTTCGGTATAGTTACGTTAAGTGCGTCGATTGTTTCTGCCGTCCCGCCTCTTACAATTCTCATTTTGATTGCTTCGCTATTTAAGTTCATGCCCATTTTCTGAAGCTTTGGATAAAGTGTATATCCGGAGCTTGTCCATTCGGCCACGTTCGAACAAAGGCCGAAGACTGGTGGATCCGTACCGAGTTGGTCGAAGTTGGGGTCTCGCACAGGACCGATCGTCAAATCCTCTTTGTGAATGTACTCGTCCGTGTCACCCCACGGAAAACGGTGATTTGCCATGGCCGTTGCCGCGTACTCATATTCCACTTCGTCAGGTAAACGTTTTCCCATTGCCTCTGCTCGGCTTACGGCCCAATCGTAATCGATGTAGGAAACGGCGTAGTTTTCTGGGAGAGGATTGTGCCGGTGTTGTCGGGGTAGGTCATACCTGTTGTTTGGATCAAATGTATCGATCTGCCACTGTTCCACTGTGACTTCAGTTGGGTCCAAGTAATAAGAATGTACGCTCCGGCGATGTGCCGGCAGCGAAGGATCGTGTTGTGATCCGATTTCAAACACCTCTTTGCCATTGATATAGGCCATTCCATTGATGATAGTTGGTGGCGGAATCGTGATTGCCGGCAATTCCACAACACCATCCTCACGCAAAGACCAACTGCGGTGTTTATATGCACCTGGTAAGCCTGCGTGCGATCCTGGTACGAGACGGTAAACTTCGTGGAATTCTTCATCATTGAGATACGTCACGACTAGGTAATTCCCCGGAGTAAGATCGAGTTGTATTGGCGTCTTATCGGGAGCATGAAGAAGCCGATCGGGCAGGGGTTCGCCAGTTATTGGGTCAAGTGGCACGAAGACTACTTCAGCACCCGCCGGTGTCGTTGTCAGGAACACAGAACGCGTGATCTCAGGAGAATCCAAGCCAGAGGGCATAAATGTGATAATGGAAAACACGGCAATAATCGTTAATGCCGCGAAAACCACAGTGAGGGAAATGACTGCATTCCGGCGGCACAGTCGCCAGCCGCGCTCAACAAAACCGGTTGGCCTTGCCAATACTGGTTTCCCTTGCAGGAATCGCTCCAGGTCGTTGGCAAACTCGTCGGCGTTTTGGTAACGCCGATTAAGCGGCTTCTCAATTGCTTTCAAACAGATTGTTTCTAAGTCCGGCGCAATTGACTTTGTCAGCTTGCTTGGCGGCACAGGTTCTAGAGTCTGCACTTGGTAGATTACTACTGCCGGTTCGCCAGCAAATGGTACCGACCCTGTCAATAGGCGATACAGCAAGATTCCCAAGGAGTAAACGTCAGTGCGCTGATCAACGATGTCCCCTCCGGCAGATGCCTGCTCTGGACTCATGTAGGCTGGAGTTCCAATCAATTGTCCTTCATCCACAAGAGAGGAGAACATTTGATCTGTGAGATGTTTTGCCAGCCCAAAGTCCGTCAAGCGGGGTTCATTGAGGGAGTCGATAAGAACATTGCTTGGCTTAACGTCACGATGGACGATTCCCTGGTCGTGCGCATAATGGATAGCGCGCGCTAATTTGCAGCATATCTCTGCTGACTGCTGATTTGAGGGGCAATTCTGTGAAAGCCACTCTTCTAGAGTCCCTCCCTCGACAAGCTCGGACACGATGAATGCTAACCTGTCCTGTTGTCCAACTTCGTAAACCCTGACGATGTTCGGGTGAACGAGCCGAGCCGCTGCTTGTGCCTCTCGCAGGAAGAGATTCAGTTTGTCCAGTCCTATCCGCTCCGGCCTCGGGACCTTTACCGCCACATAGCGATTTAGGTTCGTATCGTATGCCCGCCAAACTGCCCCGAAACCTCCTTGTCCAAGCTGGGACAATAGACAGAAGTGACCGTAATGACTCCCAGCCCTTGTCCCGAATCCTGCGTTGCGATCAATCTGCTGATACTCGCTTAGTGCAACCTTGATGTTATCTGAATACTCGGGAAACTGCGAGAAATATTCGTCTAACAACGGTCTGTCGCCGCTCTGTTCGCGAATAGAGAACTCCAATCGCACCAGCTCAACCAAGAGAGTTGATTTTACCAATGAGTCCGTGCTGCGCAAGTAATCGGCAATCGCTGGCTGCTCACCCCGCTTCCAACACAGTTCGAAGTCATCGCAGATGACGTCGATCTGATTTGCGAAGAAAAGTGAATCGTCGCTTGCGCGCATGTCCGACGATTTCATGGCTCGAACTCACGCCCCCAAGTGGAACGGATCAATCCAAGCTTTCGGGTGACAGTAGCAGGAGAGATTTCGAGTTGCTGGCAGATTTCCTGATTTGTATACCCCTCCAACTTAAGAACCGCAATCTGCCGCAATCTGTCATCGCGCAACAGCCCCATAATCCGAGAATATTCCTCTTCCATAATCAATGCAAACTCCGGCGTGGGATCATCGGACATTAAATCGTGAAAGCCATTTCTTGCCCCGCTCATGCCGGTAAGGGAGAGTGGGACAGCTCCTCCTCCTCGTTTCTGCGCCGATTCCCGCCGTATGTGGTTTGCCGCCTTCTGTCGCGTGAGAGCAAGCAATAACCACCAAAGCTCATCACGGTCGCTCAGTTTTCGAAATCGGCCTTGTTGTGCGCCGCGCCAAAGGCTCTCGAAGACCGAAACGGCGATGTCTTCAGCGTTTAGAATTGCGCGTGGGCAATCTTTGATCCGCGCTTGAGCAACAACCAGCAACTTCTCGAAGTAACGGTCCCAGAGCTTCTGTGCCGCCTCCGCGTCGCCTCCCTGCAAGCGAGTCACCCATGCGGAAACTGAATCTGGCTGTTCTGCACTCATAACGGAGATGCTCCACCAACATGCCTTGCTCTCTTCGACAACCAGGGCGAGGCTGCCTGTTTGCCCCATGCTACCAATGCTCGCGTTGTAAGTCGAATCCTCCAATGAGACGAGTTGCTTGCTGACTGAGCGGGAAAGTCGAAACTCGCAGAAACCGATCGAAAATTTGAGGATCTTTTGCTCCACTTGGCGGTTCCTTGATGAGGTGACACATCTCGGTCGTTTGGAAGTGCATCCAAGGAACGAATCTTACTAGTGAAATGAACGGAGAATCGCAAACATGGCCAATTTCCAAGACATTGACGAACACATTGAGAGCGCTGATCTGTCTGAATTTGCCCCAGGAGGAAAAAAGCACGTAACTGCATCTATGGCCACTGCGAATCCAGAGCTCGTAGTGCCCAGAATTTGTAGCATTTATCGCACCGTTCGGCCCATTCTTGTTGCCCTATCCACATTTCCACTCATTCCTCCAAAGTGGAGAGAAGCCCTCAAAGTGTTCATAAGCGTTATGGACCAACTGTGCCCCTAGAATTTGTACAGATGACACCTTGTCGTCCCCCTTTCATGAAATGGCAGTAAGGAAATGCATAACAACGCCCAAAAACGCATCGTCCTTCGACGTAAACTTGCATTCAGTCGCTCGGCTACAGCAGGCCCAGCGATGGTGGAAGCGTCTTTCCCGACAATTGTCGAAGTGGATTTACAGCAGGCTGACTTAACGTCGTCAGAAACTGCGGACATGAGTCGCGATCCTGAAGTCGTGGCAATCGCGGACCCTATGCCGCTCAAATTGATTGAACCTGTCGGCAATCCTGAACCGACGCCTGCGGCTATGGGTAACACGTGGGGTGTTGAAGCCATTCGCGCAGACACGAGTCGATTTGACGGATCAGGGGTGGTCGTTTCGGTGCTCGATACTGGAATCAACCCAAGTCATGTTGCATTTCAGGGCGTCGCACTTGAACGACGAAACTTCACACAGGGAAGCGATGACGACGAAAACGGCCATGGCACTCATTGTGCCGGTACGATCTTTGGCCGTGATGTCGACGGATTGAGGATCGGCGTGGCGCGGGGCGTGACCAGGGCACTGATTGGTAAGGTGTTGGGTCCTGGCGGTGGTTCGTCAGGAGATCTAGCGAATGCGATTACGTGGGCGTACGATCGTGGGGCAAACGTTATATCCATGTCGCTGGGAATTGACTTTCCAGGTTTTGTTGAGCATCTAGTGAACAACTTGGGCTTTGAGATTGAACCTGCTACTTCTATCGCACTCGAGCAATACCGTGCAAACATCAACCTTTTCGGTAGCCTGTCCACCTTGCTGGCCCAGTCCGACGCTTTCAGTCAGGCTGCGATCATCGTCGCGGCATCTGGGAACGAAAGTGAACGGCCGAGGTACGAGATTGCGGTCGCCCCACCAGCTGCTGGCGATGGCTTAATCTCTGTTGGCGCTTTGCAACAAACCGCCGCTGGCAACCTCAGTGTAGCGAGCTTTTCCAATACCCAATGTAACCTTAGTGGCCCAGGAGTCAGTGTTACTTCTGCGTGGATCGGTGGCAATGACGCTCTTCGAACGATCAGTGGAACAAGTATGGCAACGCCGCATGTTGCAGGCTGTGCTGCGATGTGGGCACAGCAACAACTGCAGGACGTGGGAAACATCACAAACGAGAACCTTGCTGCGAAAACACTCGCGTCTGCCAATTTCATTGCGGGCGCGTCATTCGAGGACATTGGGAACGGCATTGTTCAAGCTCCACAATAAAGAGTTGAACAACATGAAGTAACTGTTATTGCGTCGTTTAAAGTTTTGTCTAAGCATGCGGAGCCATCGTGCTTGCGTCTCACAAAATTTCATGTGCTTGTGAAAGGAGAGTTTTGTCATGGCCACTAACACTGCTGCGGAAAATACTGGGATTGACGGAGCTGAGGCAAGAAGTTCTGCCGTTGCTCAGTCTTTGGGAGCCACTCTACTGTCGGCGGTGGTCGAAGCTGACGGTACCCTTGTTCGAGGATGTCATGCTACTAGCGCGTCGAAGGGTGATGTTCCTGTGGGCTCGTATGTTGTTACTTTTGATCGCGATATTCGACGCGGAGCCTATGTTGGTTCTGTCGGAATGCCTGGTGCAGCGGGCATTTCCCCTGCAGGGACAGTCACCGTTGTTGGGCGGGCTGGTGATACAAGGGCTGTTTACATTGCAATGTATGATGAAGATGGAAATCGAGTCGATCGAGCGTTTCATCTCATTGTTGCATGTCCGGAAGGATTTGCATGAGCTGACGATCCCGAGTTGGGATTCTGACGGGAAGTGAAGTATTCAATACTTTCGAGGGATTCAGTCGGCAACTCTCGTCGAAATGATCTCCTGACTCGTCTAACAGCGTGCTCACGCACGTCGCCCGTTGTCATTGACTGGAATACCGGAGATGGATACCGCTTCTTCCCCTCCACCTTATCGCTGTGTTGGTGACACGAATCCGTGATCACGAGTGCACTATAAGCAAGGAACCCTCGAATGCATCGTGATCTTTGTTATATGAAACGGATCTTCGTTGCGGTACTGATACTGGGCTGTTGCTCAGCTGACGTGGCAAAGGCCCAAGTCGACGCATCGATTCGAAGGCACCTCACGCCACGACGTCGAGTCTCTATTCTGGTCGACCCGGGAAACAAGGGTGATGCGGACGATTACTACAACAACATTGTCAGCAATGCTGTTGGTTTTAGTCTTCTCAACGGGTCGAACGAGCCGATTGTGAATCTTGACAGGTTTCTCCAATTTGCGGGATACAAAGATGCTACGGATTCGGGACTTACCGCTGACCGAATTGAACGATTCGGCCCAGCGACACTGATGGACCTGCAGGCCCTGCGGACAGCCGTTCAAGATGACGGCGGCAATCCGGCCAACGTTCCTCAACTCGCTGACGGCGACATACTGTCAACTCGCTGGTTCGCACCAAAGATCACGGACACGACGTTGCTGCAACACCCTCCCGAATACCATCAATATGGCTGGCGAAAGCTGGTTCGACTCCGCACCTTGGCGGGATCGGACGCCGAAGGGAAGAAAGTCACATCGATTCACATCCTCTTCAACGTGTTCGCGTCTCGGGAGCAATTGCTGGACACCGCGCCGGAAGCCACTCCTTTCAACGTTAAGCAGAGGTCTGGCTACGGGCCCAATCGATCTGTAAACAATCAAATGATGCTTGTACTCGGTCCTGACGCTCCGGGCTTCGCGAACGATCCTGTCTTGTGGCTCGTGTTCGGCAAAACCAGCAGAAACAGTGCCAGTAGCGGCAAACTCGGCTTTGCGCTCAATGCCTCGTTCGACTATCGCCACCCAAGCACCGCGCCCCCCGGATCAAAATACTTCGTACCCGAGTCATGCAGCCAGTGCCACGGCGGTCGAAGTATCGGCAAGCTCAACTATCTTGATACCGACCATTGGTTCGACCGAGTTGCCGCCGATGATGACTTCCCATTCATTCTAACGACACGGCACGGCGTGCTTCTTGATGGCGGGCAAGATCAATCAAGCGCTCAGTTCCGCGATGCGTTCGAAGTCGTCCGAAAGTTGAACGCGGAGATAAAGCTCCAGAATGAGCTGAAGGATGCTGCCGGTCTCACGTTTCAAGTGCGTTCGGTACGCAATTGGGTGCGGCTGCACCAAGCCTTTGACGGACACGTAGGAATCTTGGAGGATACAGATGCTGACGGTTTCCTTGATCGATCGATCACGGGAACACCAAGTATCTCAGCTAATCCGAACGATCGATGGCGCAAGAATGACCGCATCGACGAATCTCTATTCCCATTGTTGAACCGCTTTTGCTATCGATGTCATAGCTCGCTGGCTTATACAGTGTACGACCGCAGTGCCGTCGTTGAGAGAAGTCGTTCAACAGATCCTGTACTGCAAGAATTCGTGAGCAATCCCAACCGACTCGTTCCATTTATGCCTCAAGACCGCGTTCTGGCCGCCGTGGATCGCGATCGAATCGTTGACCTCGCGAATCGTTTGGTCGAAGTACAGCCCACTACGTTGCTTTCGACAACATTCGATCCAGATGTGATTATCGAAATCATTGGCAGGGGCCGCCGAGCAAAGTACATCGAACAGGGAATGAGTGAACAGGAAGATGTGCATGTCACAGTTGGTGAGAGCGTCCGTTGGGACAACCGGTCGAATATTGGCCACACCGCCACAAGCGACGCCGTTGTGAGTAATCGTCGGTTGTTTGACACAGGGCGCATACCGCGCGGCGGGCAGTCCGAACTGGTCGTCTTTGATCGGGATCTATTCGAAGCCGCGGGGGGGAAGCCTGGCGGTAGCGTCGACATTACATATTTCTGCGTACCACATCCGACGACAATGAAGTCCACGATCGTCTTAAGCGATAAATAATCAACTCACGTTCAACAATCTATTGAAGGTCCGCCATGCTGAGGTTCACAATTATTTCATTCGCGCTCCTGTGTGCAATGACGCCGAATAGCATTCGAGCCCAACACAACTTAGTCGGGGTCACGATGGATCTTCCTGACGGCCACCCACTTCGCTACGGATCAACGATCAAACCGTCGCACGTGGACCCACCGAGTCCGATCCGATTCGACGTAAACGGCCGGGGTTATCGATATCCAAACCGCTCGAGTGCGGACATCAGGGGATTCCGTATACGGGTGGCCGATCCCATCCGGGATCGTTTCGACGCATCGTTGTGCAGCGGCGATCGCATCTTCGGACGCGTGCGCGTGATAGACGGAGGAAAAGTTGTTGAGTTTGGCGACGGCATTGTACTGGATAAGGACGAAATGTGGATCCACATGCCCAATCGCAGCCAAGGCGGTCGCCGTATCTATTACCTCGGAGAGGCGTTGACGAGCGATCCAATCCCTCCAACGCCCTTGACTGTGAATGATAACGTTGAACAGATGCGTGCGGAGTTGTGGGCGGGATTGAGGCGCGTATGCCCGTCAAAGTATCGCAACTTCTCAACGTACGGCGTAACACCATCTTTGAGTCACTTATGCTTCGTGTCGAGCGGAATCACTTTCGTTTACGACCATAACAAGCAGACGCTATTCGAAGTGCACCACAGCGGAAGATTGGAGGACAGCCCGCCCAATCGCATCTCACACCAAACAAACGGAGACAAGCAGGGGACCTTCGTGCTCTGGAATGACGGAGTCCGTATTGTCGAGCTCGCCCTTGAGGATTTGAGCACGGGAGTCGCCTACTCCAAAGGCGAGAGGGAGCGATGAAGTCGCCCTTCGACGTGTCGGCAGGGCGCACACAATGTCTCGCTCCCCAGCCAGCGTGTGTCTAAGCGATGTTGTATGTTACCAGCCAATGAGCGACCATATCAAACAACGCGGAGAATTCGATGGCATCTGGAAGCAATGGGAGTTTCAAGACCCTCAACGAGCTTCATAGTCTCTTTGATCTCTTGGCCGGTGGCCTCGGTAATGACCCAACACTCTACGTGATCAGCGTAGATTGGGTGGGCTGTGGTGCGTGCGGATCGCCAAGTAGCCCGTATTTGGCGGCGCGTGACGCGTTGCCTGCACGCTACCGCAATCGTGACCCGTTGCCGCGCTTCGGCACGATTGACTGGCGGCTGGCAGACAGTTTTGGGGAGCCGGCCATCCAAAGCTACAAACTGCTTCTTTACCTGACCCGCACGAAAAAGCAGTTGCTGGGCGGAGGTAGATCGGTGGAGACGTTTACCAATCTGGACGAGACGGCGTACTGGCGACCTAAGTTTCCGCAGCTCTTTTTCATCGATGGCCGGAGGATTGATCAGGATGTGTTAAGGTTGCTGAACAGTGACGACACGTTTCACGACTATGTGGACTCTTTGGTGTTGAGCCCGCTTCTCAGTCATCACGAACAGATTGTGAACGCCGAGAGCGTGATGGATTCCACGAATCGTGTGTTGTCGGGCGACTTGAAACTGGGTTTCTCAGACGTGCGCGACCGGCTTGCGTGCTGCATCGATTCAACCACGGGCGTCCTGGTACAACTGACTAATTACAACATGTACAGGGCAGACGGGGACCGTCCGGAAGATTTCGTAACGGACGAATTCTATAAATCCTGCGATTGCGTAATCGATCGGTTCTATGCAGGTGCGATGGAGCCAGCGGATTGCGTCGCGTTCGATAGGAGATGTAAGGATGCGTGAAGAACGTTGGCAAGCATCGTCAACCGAATGAAGTCGACGACGGGATAACTCGGTTGAATTAACCGAGATACCAATTGCGCCAATCATTGACAAAAGGAGCGAAAACATGGCTCGATGTGATAGACGCACATTTCTCGGCAGTTGCATGGCAGGGGCGGCGGGCATGGTACTGGCGTCGCACACACAGTCGCAGGCGGGAACTCGGTTTGTGCGCATTCGTCCGGACATCGAAGATCTGGCGACGGACCCTACGGAGTTCGGCAACTTTCTGCACGCGATGAACAAGATCAAAGATCTTCCCGCCACGGACCCAAACAGCTACGCTGCGCTGGCAAGAATTCACAATTCGACATCAGTCCCGTGTGAGCACGGCAGCAATTTGTTCCTTCCGTGGCATCGCGCCCTTTTGTTCTACTTCGAGCGAGCTTTGCAACAGTCTGATCCACCTAGAACTAGCAATGTCATGCTGCCGTTCTACGACTTCACAAAGCTGCCGCGGCCGGGCGGCCAACGATATCCCGCCGTTTTCGAGGATTCGACTTCCATCCTGTCACAAGTGCTGACGGACTTTGGATGGGAGCCGTCCAATCGCGAGGATGCCCCGATTAGTTCGCCTTTCTTCAACCCGAGTTATTTTCGCACGCTGATCACCAGGAATCCGAACTGGGGGACATCGAACATTTCTACGGGCGGTTCACCATTTGGATTCGGCGGCGGCGCAAAGCACCCGGTGTTTTCGCGAAAAGGAGCTCTGGAAAATCCTTCGCACGATGACATGCACGATGTTGAGATTGCCGGGCAGCTCCGCTTTCCGACGACGGCGGCGGACGATCCCATCTTCTGGCCGTTCCATACCTTCCTCGATTTAGTCTGGCACCGCTGGCAGCAGAGATGGCCCACCGCCGCCATCGAGCCGGCGGGGGCCACTTTGCTCGGTATGCCCGAACACAAGACAGTCGCCGATTTTGTCAAGATTGAGGACCTCAACTACGACTATCCGGCGGCCGCCGGTCCTGATCTTGACCCGGAGTTTCTACTGCTGGCTGGCTCCTTTACGCAGCTTAACCCGCGGATCGCGCGAGGCGCCGCGACGGGGCGCGGAAGAGTCATCGGGCAAAAATCATTCACGGTGCCCGACGACAGATTTAAGCAGGCGGTGCTGAATGTGCCCAAATTTGTCTTGGCCAATTCTGTCAACTATCGAGGCTACGTCTTCGTCCACCCGGGCGATGTTCCCTGCTTCCCGGGCAGTGAAGTGTTTCGTGAACGCTATCTGGTAGACTACTTTGCATTGCTGTCCATGAAGCCGATGCAGGGCATGGCCGAATCACGAACCATCAATCTCGCGTTCAATATCACCGGGGCAGTTGCGCGGGCTGCCGACCAGATGCCGGGAACTAAATGGATGACGAGTGTGTATGTTGTACCGCGATCAGCGGATGATGGCCGCCTCCTCCCGAAAGGCTCGAAAAAGACTGTCGTTGACGTCAGAGCCCTCGATCAGGTCGTCGAATCCGCGCCACTTCAACTGGAGATCGCCAGGTGAATTCACATCAGTCGCCTCCCGATCGGCCGGTCAGATACGAACTGCATATCGCTCCGCTGTTTCGGAGAATCGACCGCGACCACATGGCATTTGCGTTCGACATCTCAGACCCGGCAACGTTCTACGAAGCGGACGGCCAGCCAAAAATCGATCTAATTCGCGGCTTGTATGACCATATGACCGGGGCGACGACACCGCTCATGCCGCCCGTTCACGCGGGTGGACCGTGGCCGCGCGAATGGCTCGACCTTTTCGCACGATGGATCAATGAGGGCTGTTTGCGGCTGGAATTGGGCACCGCTCAGTATCGGGCCTCCCGGACGTCCGCGACGCAGGTGCGACTCGCGGCACGCGTCGAACTCCCATCCTCGGATCACGAGACTTGGTTTGAGCGGGTGGATTCCAGCGAGGCTCCATATGCGTATTGTCTTGTAGTCGAGCCGCCGGTGTCAGACGTGCCCCCAGCCACCTCTGATTTGCGTTTCCTGGTTGAGGAATTGAACGATTTTCCCAGCGGTTTGTCCTCCATCCTCGTAGCGGACGCGGGCGGAAGTCACGTCGTGGATATCGCGGAGGACGCACCTGAATCGCGTGCGGTTGAATCGTGGTTCGCTTAGATCAGATTCAGGAACTCGTGTAGGGGGCGCACGGGCGTGTTTTGCGGGCTTAACCCAGTCACATCTACGCCCACGATTCGTAGATGTCGTGCAGGAAGGTGTATAATCTGAGGCAGATGGGCGTTTCTCTGATCTGCAGGCGGTGGCGGAGATCTCAGCAGCACTCAATCACGTTGACGCGCTGACCGGCTGTCATCTGTACGTCCGACTCGTGCGTCAAACGAATACTACGCTCGTAAGTGCTGGAGGACTTTCAGGAATCGTCAGGCGAGTCGAAGAACCTTGTTGCCTCAAGGTGACCTGCCCCCATTTTCTGTACACGTGCTATGAGAGTTCCGGTTGGGTTTGGCCTTGCGCCCGAGCTTGATCCGCTGGAAACGTGAATTGCCTCTTTCCTAATCGGATCTGCGAGCCCCGTCCGCCGTCGCCACCTGGCAAGTCAAGCGAATCCAAGCAGAACTGGTCAACCACTCGTCAAGAACGCTAAACAATCTGATTGGAATACGCGGATGAGCCGAGCTGGTACGCGGCTAAGTGACCCGCCGACGTATCTCGCTCCACTGCTGCATGTCGCGACGCCTCGGCCTCCCTGCGAAATGGACACAATTCGGGCTTTCCCCGAATCTTTCCCGTTCCGCCAAGAAACTCAACAGCGCGCTACCGCTTTTTTCAACCGCCGCAACATTCTCCCCCGCGCCATCCTCTTGGAACGCCGTCAACAGTTGACTTGTCGTCTTCCTGTTCGACAGTTCAAATAAGATGTCGAGTTCATTTACGCCAGTGGTTGCAATCGCCAAGACCTGGAAGGTACTACTGGAGAATTAATCAGACAGATCTTTCGAAATGTTGGACACATAAGGAGAAGCCTTTCACAAGAACCACAGTTTGCAAGAGATTACGATTGTTTCGTGAATTCCTAGTATACTTGTGCTACACGAAATGTCGATACGGTCAATGGGCGTCCAATTAATGATCAACGCATTCACATTAAATCAGTCGACTGATACTGGTACAACTTCAGCACTCCGCACCAGAATGTTGATATGAGTTGCCAGCACATCGGTTCAGATGGAAATTGTGAGATGAATACAAGTTGCTCTAAGTTTACAGTGCTCCTAGCCGTGTTGCCTGTGTCCATTACCGGTTGTTTACATCAACAACTCAGATACAACACCGTTAAGCAGGCGACAACTGTTGCTGACGTGCATGAATCCCAAGTTTTGGACAATTTGGCCAAGTTTGCAGATAATCCGAATTCATTGCCACACTTCTCACTTCCAAACGCGGGAGCGTCCGGGGTATCTGGCGATTTGGGTGCCAGCGCTGGGTTTGAGTTCAATCCGTTCAAATGGCTATTTGGTGTTAGCGGAACACGCGCTGCGACGGAATCGTATACCCTGACCCCGATCAACGATCCACGAAAACTGGAGCTAATGCGCTGCGCTTATCAGCGCGCTGTGAGTTCCTGCTGCTCGTACGGAGAACCAGGAGTCTGCCCCAATTGTAACAAGCGATTCAATAAATTCTACCTCGGCAGCGAGAAGCCCGCGAAAGTCGCCAAGGTCACCGAACAAGGATACCGTGTATATCGAGTAAAGCAAAATGTTAGAGTAGGCTACAAGGACACTGGCAATAACTGCATCTTACTGCCGAGTCAGATTGAGGTTTATGCCACGACAAACGACCTAAAGCTAACACAGTTTCACTTACTTACCGAAATACAAGGGGTTCCACCTGGCACTAAAGTGTCTCACGTTGATAGAGACTCCGAATGCAAAGACCTTGAGCCAGAACTCCACTTGGATCAGGTATTCGAGGACAACTCTGTATTTCGATATACGATTGACACGGGGGAGGTCACTTCAGACTGCCTTCATAGCCCGTGTTGGTTCCATGTTGGGGCGAAAGCAGATGCGCCGAAGCGTTGCGACTGCAAGTATGTAGGTCGGCATTGTGACACCTACGTTTGGGTGGACGATTGTTATCGCAACGAATTAACGAAGCTCACGATGGTAATATTGGATATCGCCTTGAATGATCCACCGACGGCGAGGAGTAAGGAAGTCGTCGCATATTTGTCCCCATTCGGCGAAATCGCCAAAAAAGGCGACGCTGCGTACAAGATAACAGCGCAAATTCCCTTCGGTAGCAGTCACGACACAGTCGTCAAGTCTAAGCCTAGAGTGTCGTTGAATGACCTCGAACCATTCCTAACAATTGGCGAAATGAACGATGTGACAGATTTCAAAGACCGCGTTCAGGGCAAGAGCGAAGATATTGGCACGCTAGTCGAAACTCCGACCGATCCAACTCTCAGCAGCTTGAAGAGCCTGAGAGAAGTAGCACAAATCATCTTGAAGGGTTCCACTGCATTCGAGCAAGGGACCAATAAAGCAACAACTGCGGCGGCCCTGAAACAAGAAAAGGAGCTTTACATTAGCGCGTCGAAGTTTATTGCGGCGATTCACAGCGCGCGAAGAAGAGTCAGGGAGAAAGTAGATAGAGCATTGGAATCAAGAGTACAATTAGAACGACAATCAATTGAGTTTCTGGCGCCGACTCAGACTCCTATTCCGGGCGCGGGATATCTGCAATTTCAGCAGAATCTAGACACTCTCGCTCCGGCACGGTAAATGCATGCGATGCAACAACCACAACTTACTTTTTCATTATTCAAAGCTCTCCTGGTAGTGATCTCCATCAGATTTCTGTACCACCTGTTACAACCAGTTTTAAAACCTCTGTAGTGTGGCGAACAAACACGCGAGTTGGGCGAAGCCTTTAAAGAGGTAGGCGTAGTATTCGTATCGCGTGACCAGCCGCCGGAAGGATTGCAGCCAGGCGATCGTGCGTTCGACTTTGTAACACCGTTTGTACCGCTGCAGTTTCCTGCCGTCTTGCGTGGGACGCTGACCAGCATTGCATTTCTGTACCACGCGTTATGAAGGTCGGATCAGGTAAAGTACGTCTTGTTTTCATCGCAAGTTCCGTGAGCCCCGTCCGCCTTCGCTGTCGCCGGCTCTGTCGTAGATCAATCGCGTCGGCTGCCGCTGCGTCGTGCGGCGGTCGACCAAACGCTCAATCAAATTCACTTCGGCGGCGCTGGCCGATTCGGTGTCGA
>JANQPT010000018.1 GCA_028285345.1 Planctomycetales bacterium | reverse complement strand
CGTGACCACGTCGTGATCGTCCGCCTGTGATTGATTGAAGACCTCCGTCCCCGAGGAATCGATCAGTCGCCAGCCGACACCCACTGGCAGCCCGCTGCTCTGGCTGTCGAAGTAGTAGCGGCCCCCGGCTGTCGCCGACAGTTCATACACCGCCGCGCCAGTCGCCGGATCGAGTGTCCCATTGACCGTGGTGGGCGGGTCGGTCGTGATCGGCGTAAGTGGCGTGTTAGAGAGATTCAGCAGCCGAAATGCATACGCCCCCGTCGCGGCCGCCGGCCCGTCGACCGTCAATGTGTAATTGCCACTCTCGCCGTCGATCTTCAGGCCGCCGTTGTCAAAATCGCGGTTCGTGACCACGGCTCCGGAGGGACCGCTGAGCGACCACCGCAGGTCGGTGTTCGAGGTCAGCGATTCAAAGTAAAGCGTGTCGCTGCCGCTCAAGGTAAACGTGTAATCGTGCGACTCGCCGTCACTGGCGATCTGCCCTTCGGTCAGCTCATCCAGCACGAGCGCCGCCGAGCCTCCCTCGGGCGAGGTCTCTTCCAACTCGAACGTGTAGTTGTAGGTGCTGCTGCCGCTGCTGCGGTCGACGAGGATCGTGTAGTCGCCGCTCTCTGGCAGCGTGAAGCTCCCCTCGATCAGCCCGGTCGTCGTCTCCACTGCCAGTTGTTCACTCTTTACTAGACTGCCGTCGGGGCCGTAGATCGAGACCGTGATCGGCTCGGCCGTCATCGAGAACAGCGATCCTTCGAGCAGATAGCCGACCAGCGCGTAGCGGTTGCCCGTGATCCCTGCCGCTGAGAGCGACGTCTCCAGACTGGTCACCATATCGCCGATCCAGTCATGCTCCTGCTGCATCGACAGCGACTCATCGACGATGAACACGATGTCCGCCGTCGGCGACTCATTCTCGGCAAACGTCAGCGAGACCGTATGCTCCGATTGGTCGCCCGGCAGCAGGTGCGTGGTAATCGACAGCGGATCGACGTCTCCCGTCGCCGGATTCGGATCGGGCAACTTGCCTCCACCAAACGCTTCCACGCCAGGGTTCAATTGGTCGTCATCAACAATCGTGGTGCCGGCTGAGGCGGTCACAATACCGACGTAGCCCGTGCCGCTGAACGTGGCGTTGCTCAAATCGACGCTGTACGCCTCGTCTCCCTCATCCGACGTGTCGTCGACGATGTCGAGCGTGACGTCGATGCTCGTGTCGTTGCCCGCGCCGCCGCTGAAAGTGAGCGTCGAACCGGAAAGCGATACACCGGTCGCACCGGCAGCTGCCGTCGCCAACGCGGCGGCCAACGTCGAACTGTAATCGGCCGTCGCTGTCTGGTTGAGGACGTGTGTCACGTCGACGCTGGCGGTCTCGCCCACCTGCAGCGTCCCGTTGTACCCGATCGTGTAGGTGATCGCGTTGCCGTCGCCGTCGATCGGTATTTCCGTAACGGTGGCCGACGACGCGCTGATCGAAAACTCCACGTCGTCGCTTACGATCGTCGTCGCTGCCGTCGCCGTGGTGATCGCCGCCGTCCCGGCGCCGCTTCGTGTCGGATTGTTCAGCGTGACGCTGTACGATTCATCATCCTCAGCCGCCAAATCGTCACTGACCTCGGTCGTGAAATTCAAGCTAGTCGTAGGTGTCCCACCGCTGCTGGTGTAAGAAACTTCGATCTCAACTGCATCCAGGCTGACGTCCGCGTCATGCTCCAACTGCAAAGAGATGCCGAAGTTGGCAGAATTGAAATCGCTGGCCGACCACGTGGTCCCCCACAAGTTCGTCGTGCCGCCGTAGACCACCGTGCCGCTCGTATAAGTCCCAGACGCGGACTGTGCCGTCCCCACCGTTGCGGTGCCGTTCTTGGTCAGCTTGACGGCCGAATTGGCATTGCCCGGATTGTCGGTGCTGCCGGTCGTCGTCAGCGTCACTTTGATGCCGTCGATCGTAGCCCCGGTCGGGATATTTAGGCCAAAATCGGTCAGCAGCAGTTCGTCGCCAAGTTCGTGACGATCCACGTAGTTCGTCGCTGGCGAGCCGTCCGCGCTCCCCTGCGCGTCGCTGATGTCGCTCCATGGCCAATCCTCTGTGGCGCCGATGGCAGTCGCGCCGGCATACCCCGAATCGGTCGACGAGGTCGTCTGTGGACCTGAAAACGTGAGCGTGGTCCCGTCGAAGCTGACGTCCGACACGCTCGCCGCCGCCGTGGTCAGCGCCGTCGAAACGTCCGTCACATAGTCGGCCGACGCCGTTTCGTTCAGCACGTGGCTGACGTCGACACTCGCCGTCTCGCCGTTGGCCAACGTCCCCGAATAACTGATCGTGTAGGTCGTCTGATTGGAGTCACCGTCGGTTGTATCCTCGGTGACCGACGTCCCGCCCGAAACCGAGAAATCGACCTGCGAAAGCACGATCCGGTCTTCAAGCACCTCCAGCGGGTTGCTCATGTTGCGGTACCGCGAACCCCGCTTGTACGTGTCCCGCTTACGCCGCCGTCGATAACGATCCAACACCAACGTCTGACGCACCGCTTGCAACCAGGGGGTAAATAGCATCGGGTCAATCCTTTCCGGTCGGACTGATTTGTTGATTCTCGGGCGCTAAAGAGGAGGCAGTCTCGCCAAATATAGGGCGCGCGGTTGCGCAGCCACTCGCCACCGTCAATCCACGGTAGCCTCATGAATCTCATCGGACTGGACTTGGCCGGCGCACAATGAGAGCGCAAGCCGATTACACATTTAGAAAATGTGCGGCCGCGAGATTGAGCCGCGCAAGTGAAAACAGCGCTGCTAACAGATACTTCGCATCAAAGATCAGAGGTTAGAAGTGCCTGCAGTGTGTTCAGGAGAGTGGCGTGCCACCGCCGCGAGAGAGGGCCCGTGATGGGCAACGCCAACGTGACCATTGAAGACATGCGAGAGCCGACATGAAGTTCCCCTTTCCGCAAACGCTTTAGAACGAACGCACCAGGGAAACAGCCGAGATTCTGATGGCAACCCGGCTGATCGGTCAAACAATAGACCAAATTTGTGGCAGTTGTTCAAGAAGAATCTACTCGTTCTGCACTATTTTGTGGGAATTCATACAGAGTCAAAACAACAGACTCGCACGAAAGGATACGTGAACTCCCGAAACTGAAAATGCAGGCTGATTGGAGAAGTGAGGGGCAGTCGGAAATGGCAAGTCGATGCAAGTTGACAGACCGTGCATCCCAAGTCGCCATGTGGAAAGAAGTAGATCCTCAACGTGAACTCTTTCCGAGAGACAACGTGAAATCCTGCAGACAACTCGATGTCAGTCATTCGTTCAACTGAAGGTCGCGACTACCGCAGTCTCCCAACAAACAGATTCACCAGCGGGATTATTGGATCAGATTAGGCTAAGTCACCGCTAACCGCGCTTGAGTTTAATGTCTAAGAGAAGTGGGAACGCTTAGAGTCTGAGATGCGAATGCGAAGTGATTCGACCTTGTGGCGATTCCGGCACCATCGTGTAGCCAGTAACTCTCCGCTATTGAATTCTGAGAATATTGAGGGCGCCGATTGGAACCTTCAATCTGCTCCGCCAACTGCCTCAATCATCGCCAAGATGCCAGCTTTGACTGAAGTTGGCAGCGTGGGCCAAGAGTCCAAAACAGTCTGTAATTCGGCGTCATGCAGGCCATGCTGCGAATCAACTGCTGCGCCTGGCGCTGCACAATCTTCAAAATGTGTGTTTTTCTCGGTGTTTGTTGGGGTAAGACGCAAACTCATAATTTGTTGGTTGGGGGTTCGAGTCCCTCCGGCCCTACTTGGTATCAAACGGCTTACGTCGGTTTTGGTGGTGTTGTTCGCCGCATCTCCGCCAGTTTTCATTTTTTGAAACAGCCTATGACGAGGGGGCGTTGTTATGATCGGTTTGCTGATCGCTTCCGTCGTTTTAGTAGAGCTAGACTTCCCGAAAACGTCACAATTGGGCATTTAAATGCGATTCAAAAATCCCGGCGGCAATCTCGTGTGGATGACTCCGCTATTTACGCTCGCAGGTTGTTTTCTCGCCTTCATGAACGTTCGCGAGGGCTCAATCGGCTTCGCTGTCCTGTATGGTTCTCTCGGCCTGTTTTCCGCGCTCGTTTGGTTTGATCTCAAATGGGTTGCGATCCCATTGATGATCTACTTTTCCCTGGCGATCATTAGCGGCAGTGTCATGCTGTTTGTCGTAGGCTTCTCGATGATGCTGCTCAGCAAGCTTGTGCTCGCCGGATACACAGTCTTCGAGTTGTGGGAATGGCGAAACCGACCGGATGGCTAGTGCTTTGTTCGACTCAAAAAACTGGCGTAGCAGAAGTCGTGAGACTTCTGAATCGTCAGCCGGTGCAGGCACGTTTCCGAACTCTCACGAGTTCGGCTACCCATACCTTGAGTTTTGAATAAGCACTACTTCCGTAGATGGACTCTGACGCACTCAGTGCAATGTGCATAATCGGCTAAGCCGCAAGCCCCGCACCTACATCACAGTCCGCGGCGCGAATGACATGCCGCTGAAGTCGTTCTTGTACGGCGACTCCCCGATTTTACGAATCTTGCCCTTGCCGAGCTTGAAGCGGTAGCGGTTTGTGATTGGGTCGGGGACACGGTGGACCACGCTATTCGCCGGGGAATCGGGAACCAGGGCGTTTGTCCAGAGTACGCCGGGACGCACGTTGTCGGTGACGATGGCGATCGCCTCGAAACGGCCGTGCCCGACTCGAATGTTCCCGGCCCGCTCTAACCCGGTGAAGGTGTGATCGTCGCCGGCGACACCGACAAAGCCGCCGGTCTGAATCAACACATCGTCGTTTTCAATCGCGACGCGGTCGCCGCTTTCAATCCCGCGGGCGGCCGCATCATCGGGGTGAATTTCGACCGCCTGCTCGGGCCAGCGTTCGTTGATGTAGGGTGTCCGCCGCGCGTCAAAATAGCTTTGCCAAATCTCGTTGATGCGTCCCGAAGTGAGCCACAACTCGTCGCCGCGAGGCGTGATCCGTTCATAGAAGTCAGAGAACTCACTCCACGGCGTCTTGTGCAACACTCCCTTTCCACTGTGCGAATTGAAAGCAGTCAGCCACTTCATGTGCACCGTCGGCCCTTCCGGATCACCCATGTCGAGGTTGACATCGTGAAGCCGCTTCGTGCCGACGATTCCACCGAGGACTTGGGGATCGCTGTAATGGCCGGCGTAGTCCAGATATTCTTGCGGCTCGGTGAACTTGCTGCGATAGCGGACCGGGGTTTGAATCCCGTGTGTCCCAAACCGTCTCAGCAGTTCGTGCCCCGTGACTCCCATTTGCTGAGCGTAGACGACGAGCGGGTGGTAGTTGAGAATGTTCTTGCGTCCGGAGCGGGCGGCCTGTTCGAAGACGTCGTTGGAATCGTTCCAGTCGTAGTCCGCAAAGCCCATTTTTTGCGCGAAGCGAGATATGATCCACCAATCCGGTTTTGCCTCGCCGGGCGGATCGCAGAACTTGCTATACAGCCGCAGTCGCCGCTCGCCGTTGCAGCGCGTGAAATCTTCCTCCCCCCAGGTCGCCGCCGGCAGCACCAGATCGGCAAACTCGCTGCCCATCGGCTTGCGGAGGTAAATGTCCTGATCGACGACAACCATCCCGCCGGCGTCGGCCCGCTGCTTCAAAACAGCGGCGGCATGCTCCTGATCGGCGCTGGAAATCTGGTGCTCGCTGCCGCGCGTCAAACGGCGAAATGTGCCCATCAGTTCTTCGCTGGCAGCCATCGCTTGGCACCATGTGGTGCCGATGACCCAAGCGAACCGGAGATGGCCCGCTTCGACCCAGCGGTCGAGGTCGATCTCCTTTTTGCGGCGTCCCGGCGCTTTCTCCGGAGAGAAGATCCGCGGGTAGCTCGCAGCACCGTACCAGCCCCGCTGATGTCCCCCCAGTCGCGAGATCACTCGTCCCGACCGGTTCCCCGCGCCGCAAATCAACCCCAGTGTGGAGTACGAAGCCGTGTTGAGATAATTGTTGCTCCAGTAGTTGCCCTTTTCCAAGGCGAATGAGGCTTTGGGACGTTGTCCATCGACCGGTTCGGCAATCATCGAGGCGGCCTGCATGATCTTTTCCGCTGGGATGCCCGTAATGCGGGATGCGTTTTGCAGTTCGGCCAACGGCTCGGCCAGCAACCAGTCTCGGTATTGCTCAAATGAAGCGCCGAATTTGCCCCAAGTGGTCCGCCATTGCCAAGGCGTGTTTCGCGTGCCGCGTCCGAATCCGGAATCGATCTCCCAGCGGTTGGCGACCCACTGCTCGATAAACTCGCGGTCCTCCCAACCCTTTTCCAGTATGAGTCGCGCCAACGCCAGATGCAGAATCGTATCGGTGCCGGGGATGATTTGCAGGAACAGCCCGCCGTTCTGCTCCGCATAGGCGACACCGGTCGTCCGGCGCGGCAGCACGAAAATGTGCTTTTGATCCGGATCCATCATCCAGTCGGTAAAAGCGACCGTTTTGGTTTCATAGGGGTCGGTCCCGGAGAAGAAAATGACGTCTGCTTGTTTCCAATCGTCGTAAGACGCGCTAAAGGTAACGATCCCCGCATCATCGATTCCAGCCGTGTCGTTCCCCGGCCCCGGTTTGTCGTGCGGCGCATACGCGGGCGTCTGAATCGACTCAAACGCCAGCTTCGAAATCGCGTACGTGTTCTCGAAGTATTGGTAGGAATAGGTTTTCATGCCCCAGGCGGCTTGGCCGAACTTGTCGAGCACATGCCGGCTCACATCGGCCATGACTCCCAACGCCAACTCCCACGACACCGGAACCAATTCTCCGTTAACCCGCATCAGCGGAGTCTTCAGACGATCCTTTGTCGGCCCATCGGGCGTGTACGTCTTCTTCGCGAGGCAGCCGCCGCGGATCGAGTGGTTGCCGGCCACATTGACGACCGTTGAATCGGGATCAGGCAGGACGACCAGATGATGGACCCGGCCATCGACCATGCAGCGGCCTTGCTGATTCTGACTGACCCAATAACCGGATAGCGGATCAACCGGGAAATCAACACCCAGAGCATTTTGATCGGCGGCGGTTCCCCCTTGTTGGCCCTCGGGCCAGACGTAGGCTTTGTATCCGCAGCCGACGATGCAATAGTCGCAGACTGTGGTGACCATTTTTGCGTCGGGGGGCGGAATCGGGACGCTGTCTTGCGGTTGATATGGCTCGGTCATTGGGATCGCTCCCGTTCCGGATTGGCGGAGAAACCGTAGATCAATCCGAGCATGCCCACTGCTGAAATATCATTGCCGTTCAGTTCCAGAACCACCTGGGGCAACGGCTGCGTGGCATGGCCGGCGACGACGATGCCGTGCCGCGTGAGGTCGAACGTCGTCAGATGCTCCATGCAGGGACCGATGACCTTATTCTGCGCCTTGTACCCGCCCGACAAATCGCCGCCCATGTGGCTGCAAACCGTGCTGAACGCCACCACATCTTGGTCGGGACCGATTCCTCCGCCGGCAGGACGGCCCAATTTGACGAGCATACAGCCTGTGGTCGCTCCTTCTTGCGGATACTCGAACTCCACCGGCGTATCGACTGCCAATTGGTCGAGTTGGGCGATCTTCTTGTGCGGATAACCGGTGAGCGTTGCTTTGCGATCGGCATCCTCTGCCGAGACGCGGCCGGCAAACAGATCGCCCAGCGCGACCGTGATTGATCCGGCCGTCGCGGCTGCCAGAAACCCGCGCCGGTCTACGCAAGTCTTTCGATCGCAGCCGGTCCGTATTGATTTCGACATTAGTCGGCTATTCCATCGGTTTGTATAACGGCAACACCGGGGGAGTGATCCGGATCTCCGAACCGCTGAGCGAGAGCAGAAACTCTTCCAAGTCGAACTTCTCCTCTTCGGTCAATCCGAGCGGCTGAATGAGCGGGCTTTGTCGCGGATCGTCACCGCCCCCCTGATTGTAATACTCGATCAATTCCGCCAGCGTTGGGAACACGCCGTTGTGCATGTAGGGCGATGTGTAAGCCAGGTATCGCAGCGGCGGCGTGCGAAACTTGCCGATGTCCTCATCCCGCTTGGTTGTGTAATACAAGCCGAGATCGTGATCGGCGTTGCGGTAGACTTCTTCGGGAACGCCGCGAATGTAATGTTGATATCGCAGCGCAATTTGCCGCAGCGGATCTTGCTCGAAGAATTCATTCCGCGGCAGATCGAGATAATGAAACTTCTCGTCGCTCAACAGCGGTCCGTTGTGACAGACGATGCAGCGTCCCTTGCCGCGAAAGATCGCCAAACCCCGCTGAGATTCTTCGGAGAGAGCCTGTTCATCGCCGCGGAGGAATTTGTCGAAGTCGCTGTCGTCGGACGTTAACTCAGCGCGTTCAAAACTGGCGATCGACTTGAGTACGAGAGGATAGCGCGGGCGGTCGACGCCGAACGCTTGCTGAAACAGCGCTACATATTCCGGGATCTGCGCCAAGCGTTCTTCGATCATCACGGGATCGCCGTTGCCGGCCAAATTGCCGGTGATGGCGCTATTGGCCTGCGCTTCGAGGCTGGGGGCCTCGCCGGCCCAGAACAACTTCGAGAGATACGCCGTGTTGACCACAGTTTGGGAATTGCGCCAATGCTGCGTCCCCGCGTAACCGCGCGACAATCCGCTCCCGTCACCCCAACCAAGCCGCGGATCATGGCACGATGCGCAACTGGTTCCCGCGTCACCGGAAAGGCGAGTGTCGAAAAACAACATCCGTCCCAATTCAACTTTCGCCGGGGTGATCGGATTATCCCCAGGAACGGGAACCGGCGGCAGCGCCGCCAGCGGTGGAAACTCATCAGCGAGATCGGGCGCCGTTTCCGGCTCAGCCGCCGGCGAATCCGTGCCCGAATTGTCGGAATCATGCAGCGGAGATGCCGCATGATCGGCCGGTTTGGAACTGTCGTCGTTAGATCGATCCGCTCCGTCGTCGCCGCATCCGCAGCAAACGATCGCCGGCAACAGCAGCAGTGACGTCGCCCAGAGCGCGTGGGTTGTCCGCTTCCAAGTAGCAGAATCTCGCTGAACCATCGATCAATTCTCTCCCAATTGCCGCAACTGATAGGGCGGCGGTTCCGGCCGAGTGATCTTGAGCTCGGCCCCGGAAAGCGATTTGAGGAATTCAACGAGTTGGCCCTGTTCGGCGTCGGTCAAACCCAACGGTTTCAGCAGCGGATCTTTGCCCTTCGCATTGCCGCCGCCTCGGTTGTAAAACGCGACGACATCTTCCAGCGTTGCCAAAGAACCGTCATGCATATAGGGCGCCGTCCGCGCTACCTCACGCAATGAGGGCGTTCGAAAACGTCCCGCGTCATCCGCCCGTTTTGTCACAGCCATCCGTCCGGCGTCGCTCCGCAGTCGATCGTAATTGGAAACCCCCAGCGTGCGGAAGAAACGACGGAACGAAATGTGCCGTTCCGGCTCCCGAAAGATGTTCGGGTTGGTCGCCAGCCCTAAATTGTGAAAGTTCCCATCCGACAGCATTGGTCCGTCATGGCAGCGAATGCAGCCCGCCTTGCCGCGAAACAGCTCATAGCCGCTCCGGGCGTCTGCGGAGATCGCCGCTTCGTCGCCGCGTAAAAAACGGTCAAAGGGAACTTCGCGCGACCGAATCGTCTTGAGAAACCCAGCCACAGAATTGAGGATGCGCCCGTAGGTCGGCTCGCCGCCGAATGCCTGTTGGAAACTCGCTTCGTATTCGGGAACCTGACGAATCCGCTCGATCACCAACCGGCCGTCAGCCTGAAAAAAATGAGCCTCGGCGATGTGATCGCGGACCAGCGTGGGCAGGTCGCTTGCCGGCAGCCGCCCGTCCCAATACATCCAGCGGCCGAGAGCCGAATTGAGCAACGTCGGCGTATTGCGAAAGTACAGCGTGCCGGGATAACCCTTTGACAACGGCAAACCGTCCGTCCAACCCTGTGCTGGATTGTGGCAATCCGCGCAACTGATCGTTGCATCACCCGACAGCCGCGGGTCAAAAAACAATTGCTTGCCGAGCGCCACCTGCTTGGCATCCAATTCAGCGGCCGGCTTCGGGAGCGGTGACAGAGGGCGAGGATTTGCAGCCTCCTCTGCGATGACCGGTTGGAGCGCTAGCAACCACCCGCACGCGGCCAAAACGAAACAGTGTTTCTTGTCGCTTGCGTTCGTCACACCCACACCTGTCAAGACTTCCCGCTACCGGGCGCCTGGAAAACAATGTCTTGCTCAGCCGTCTGGCCCGGTTCAATCGTGACCCGCAGTCGCTGTTTTCCTAGCGTGGGATGAATCGCGGTTGCTCGGTATTTGCCCGGCGGCAAGCCTTCAATTCGAAACCGCCCATCTTCAGCGGTCGCGGAGTAATAGGGGGATCGCGCCACGTAGACCCAGGTTTCCATCCATCCGTGGATGTTGCAGGTCACACGAACAAACGGTTGGCCGGCGTATCGAATCGAATTCTCGATCGGGCCGGCACCCTTTCCCTGAACGACATTCCATTGACCTGTGTTGATGTTGTGCGCGACCGGATCGTCATTATGAATCGTCAGCTTGGCGCCGTCGTGCGCGACGGTGATCTTGGGAGCAAACCGGCAGCCTTTTTGGCGAATCGTGTATCCCCCCTCCGGCTCTTTCCAATCCCAGCCGGTCTCTGGCCGCTTGACTCCCTGAATCTCCACGACCGCGCCTGAAAGGAAACCCTCCTCGGAAACCACAACGTCCTGAATTTCTCCAGCGGCCGATTTGCAGTGCTCTACGTCCTTGGTGACCTGGATCTTTCGCGGCGGCGGCACCTCGCCTTCGAATTGGATACGGCCCGCAAACACGCCCGGCTGCGGCGAGTCACCGCCGGCATCTTCGTTCGGCATCCCTTTGTCAGCAGTCTTCGCCTTGGGAGTCGACTCCGTCGAACCGGTGCCGCGCGCGGTATCGGATGATTTCTGATCCGCTTCACCGTCTCCGCAACCGGCGAGCAGCCCTGCCATGCAGCACGCCAAAATTACCGCCGCTCGATTCATGTTTCGACGCCGTTTCGGTGCAAACTTAGGTTTTCAAGAATGAATCTTGGTGGGATACGAAGTGAAGAGACTTACCGCCGCTCATCATCGTGAGTCGCCTCCCCAATTGCAACACTGGTCGATTGCTGCAGCGAATGATCATTCCGTGCGGTGAACAGATTGGCGGACTCTGGCCGGAATCTCCTCGTGCTCTGCAAAGATTGCAGTCGGTTCGGCGAATTCTCGTCCACTGTTCGCGAACCGCAGTGAATTGTGACGCTGGTATTAACGACGTACTGGTCTGGATTGCCGGGATTCATGCAAACCTAAGCAAGTCGGGAAGAACATCGTTCTTAAAGTCGAAGAGCCAATCACGATCAATTCTGGAGTCAATCTCGCCGCCGCCAAACGCCGCGAATATCGCTTCATGTTCAGAGTTGTCGAACCAAGTTGCGGGATTCGACTCATCGACCGGCGCGGGATGGAAACTGCTCAGACGAGCGATTTCTTCAGCAACCGCGTGTTCCTGATCGTCGAACAGTGAGGTTGTCTCGGCAGGTGAGTCGACTGCCGCCAACTGGAGTCGCGGCGCGTGAGCAACATCATTCGATGGTCCAATGTTTGACGTCGGGTCGCTGTATGTGATCTTGGCCTCGGCGGTGTATACAGAAAACAAACTCCCATTGCTGCCTGATTCAATTTCAATAATCAACCCAAATTGTACCGTGTTGAAATCCGCCGCCGTCCAGGTCGTCCCCCACAAATCCGTCGGCCCGCCGAGTGTAATCGAACCTTGGGACCAACTGCCCGAAACCGTCGCTGGAGAGCCGACCGGTGTGGCCGCGTCTCTTGTGAGCGACACGGCGACCCCATTTTCCGGGTCGTCGGAACCCGTCGTGATCAGCACCACCTCAATCCCTTCAATCACCGACATGTCGGGGATGTCAAACCCGTAGTTCAAGTACAACGGATCACTGAAATCATTGCGGTCCACGATGACCGATGTGGCATCAGCCGGCGTGTCGCCGATGGCATTGTCCACTTCCTGCCAGTCACTATTTCCAGTGTCTTCTGTATTCGCAAAGTCCGCAAAACGGGTTGTCGTGAATTCCAATACGTCAGGAATGATCGATAAACCAAACTCGACATTGAGTACGCCAAGGTCGCTGAAATTGGTCACGCCGTCGCCGGTGATGTCGGCAGTGGGATCCCAGCCGGGACTTTGCGAGTCGAGTCCGAAGCTGACGTTGAATAACCCAAGATCCGCGAAATTCACACGGCCGTCGTAGTTGATGTCGCTGGCAAACGTGGATGCGCCTTGCAAGGCAACATTGAAAGCGGAAGCGCCGCCCGCGTCACTCAATATGACGATCCCAGCCGTTTCATCGAAGTCGTGTTCCTGGTGGTCGCCTGATGTGGGCACGGAGGGTGTATATGTCAAGTGAATCCGCTGCGTAACGCCGGGTGCCAGAACAATGTCGTCTGTGCTGCTTGCCGTCAACTCGACGTCTGATGCAACGTCCGGGGCATTAATCTGGATTTCGAACAAAGTGAGTGGAACGGCTCCGGTGTTGGTGATGTCAAGATGCTGAAGACTGTCGGCAGTGCCGCTACGAACGTACCAGCTGTCAGCGACACCATTGCGGTATTGCGACAAGGGTGTTGAGAACCGGACAAACGCGTCGCCGTCGCTCCCGAAACTGTCGCTCACGCCAATTTCCGGATCGACGGGCGGGAAATCGTCATTCAGAATCATTCCCTGGCCTTCGCCGTCATCAATCGATCCGCCGACCGGATTGCCCAAGTTGACGAAGAACGTCTCGTGCTCTTCGATTGCCGTTTCACCGTTGACCAGGATTGTGATTGTTGCTTCGGTTTGACCGTCTATGAAAATAATTGAACCGGATTGTGCGACGAAATCTCCGTCGATAACGTTTTCGTGCCAAGCGATCGTATCGTCGTCATGGGATGCCGAGGCGATGTCAACATCGCCGTCGCCGTCAATGTCGGTAGCAACGACGGAGCGAGGCGAGTTGCGTTCCGTCGTTACAACATGGCCTGTAAAACTCCCGCTCCCATCGTTTTCGTGCAAAATGATTGGTGACACATTACTGTGTGCAGCGCCGGAAACGATGTCGAGATCACCGTCGTCGTCGAAGTCGATCACATACACCGTCCAAGAATTGTCCGTCGTACTGCTAATCTCATGCAACGTGAAGCTTTCGTTGCCATCGTTTTCGAACCAAACGATTCTGTCGTTGATACTGTTGGCGGGAATTGCGGCGACCACGTCAATGTCGCCGTCGTTGTCAAAATCACCAGTGGAAACAGCTCGCGGGTCGGTTCCAAACGCCGACGTATAGATTATGTGCCGAGAGAAGTTCTGCTCGCCGTCGTTTTCGAGCCAGTTGATCGTATCGTCAGAAGTGTTCGCTGAGACCACGTCGATGTCGCCGTCGCCGTCGAGGTCCTTGGGAAATATCGAATAGACTTGGTCCAGTCCTGTGGCAAGTTCATGTGATGTGAAGTTCTCCTCTCCGTCGTTTTCATACCAATAAATGATGTTACTACCGGGAGCAGCGGAGAGGACGTCCATGTCACCGTCATCATCAAGATCGACCGCAATCGCCTCGCGAGCGCGGCTGACGCCGGCGCCGATAGAGTGCATCGTGAAATTCTCATTGCCGTCGTTTTCGAACCACGTGACGGAGTCGTCCTCCCGCGCGGCGGCCAGGATGTCCGTGTCGCCGTCGCCGTCCAAATCGGCTGTGGAAACGCCTTCGGCACCGAATAGCGTCGTAGTGACATTGTGCTTAACAAAATTCTCCTCCCCATCGTTTTCGTACCAACTGATTGTGTTGTCGAAATAGGCGGCGGAGAGGAGGTCGATATCGCCGTCGCTGTCAACATCGGCCGAAAAGACCGAAGCAGTCGCGTCGGCCGCTGAGTCGACAATGTGGTCTACAAATACCGTTGATTCCGAAATCGCCGTGCCGTCCTCCGTCGAATAGTCGACAGTCACTTCTCCAGTCGTATCTCCGCTGCGCGTCACCGTGAATACAAATTCGGTCGTCCCCGAGTCGCCCTCTTCGATCGAGACGTCGCTGATCGACAGCGAACCGGCAAGCAGTCGACGGCACTCCATCGTTTCCAACAACAATCGCGATCGCCTCTGGTCACGAGCAAACTTCTTAGAGCGGTGAACTCGTACAGTCGAAAGTTTCCAATGTTGAAAGACGTTGAACATCCGCAAACCAGCAATTTCCAACTTGAAGCGATTGAGCATGTCGTCTGATCCTGTTGAGCCGATTGTCGATGCTGAGGCGAATTCACTCGTAAAAAACACAAATCGATACGTTCAAGACAAATTGAACCTGAGTCACGTAAACTTAGTCGAGGTCGGGCACTGATCCGGCTCAAAAAGTCGGCCCGCTAGCAATCGAGCGTGCCCCGCTTTGAAGAATCTGCATCTGTGAGATGCAGGACGCGCGAAGCGAATATTGCTGCAATCCATCATGTGAAGGGAGATTGAGCGGCGCATTTTTCCCGCTTGAGCACTTAACAAGTGGTGAGCTTTGAGCAATTCGGTCTGAACAACGCTTGTGCAATACGCATTGACTCGCAAAACGTCGGAAGTTCCGAGTCTAAAAGTATCAATTGTCAAAATCAACAAGTTTGATGCGTGTCCCAATCACTCGGCCACCTGTTCCAGCAAATCACGCAATCGCTTCGAGTCCCCAAACCGGACGAGTGGCAGTTCCGACGAGAAACAAGCCGGCGAGCTCCTGATCCGCTATTCACAGTTCGTCATCCAGGAATGGAATACTAATCAGCCGTACATTGCAATATTTTTTGGCGGCCTGGCGTGTAACCTCTGAAACCAATTGATCCACCAAGCCATTCTGAACGTTTCCACCGACGGTGAACTTCGTCTATTCATGATGGTTTCGATTACGTAAACCATGTACGACGTCAAACGTGTTCCTGAAATCTATCTTTCCGGCGAGGAGACTGTGATGGACTGGAAGACGTGGTCCCCGTTCCAATCCGAAAAAGTGCGGCAAATTTGTGCCCATATGACGTCCGCAGAAAAGACGGCGACAACCCTTCGCGGGGCGCTCTATGGATTTTGGACGGCGGCCACATTTGCGATCCCGATCGGCATCATCACGGCGCAATTCCTCTTTGCCGGTCGCAACGCGGTTGTGATCGTTGGCGCCGCGATATTGATCGCGATTCACTCGGCCTGTATTCCTCTCTGGCAACAGGCCCAGCGTCGCTTCCTCTGCAACACCAGCTGGGCCAGAGAACAAGGTTTCGATCCCGATCAATTGAAACTCTTTGGAAGCCGAAGAAATTCTGCACCTCAATAGAGTGATTGCTTCCTCTGCCCAATTCCGCTCACTTCCCGGAGAAGACATGTGCTCGCACGATGTCGGTGCGTTCGTACTGCTGCACAAATTTCTTGTCATTTCCAATTTCTCGGCAACTCCCTCCGGAAATCGTCGAGAATGAGAGGTAAGGCAGAGGATTTCGGGCGGTGGTGCGATGATCTCGCACCACTTGGTAGTGCATCGTCCAAGCTGAATTGACGGGTTGACCCATTGCCGACTAGCACGCCAACGAGCGTGCGGCCCACTTGTGGGACCTGTCAATTCAGGGTGGTTGTACCACAAGTCCGAAGTTCGATCCTGAAGACGCGGTTCCGTCAGCCCATACAGCGCCAGAGGAGGCAGAACATCGTGAGCACGTATCAGCCTGGTCGTCAATCTCGGGAATACCACAGGCTGCCGAAGCGAAAGCGGTCGAAGATCATCAGCGAGGTCAATCGCCGATTTCGCGAGCAGACGGGTGTCACGCGTCAGCTGGAACGCGCCGGCGCCAAAGACCGAAAACTCCGTCACGTCTGGTTGCGGATTCGTGACACCGTCATGGACGAACGAGAAGAGCAGGAGATCGCCGAGGATCTCGAATTTCGGCACGAGTTGTTTCTATACGACCTGATCGACGTCGTCGTCTCTGATATGGAGTCGGAAGGCTGGACGCGCGGGGCAAAGTTCCTGGAAATCTGGAGTTCCCGCCGGCCCGCCATTGCACCGAAATATTCTACGGCGGTCACCGACGTGGTGACTATGGATTGGGTCTTGAAGTTTCAACGGGCCAAAAAGGTATTCGACAAGTTGATCGCGGACCGCATCTGGACCAACGATGCCAGCCAAAAGCGGATCGTCAAACTCATCAAAACCAAGGCCATGGGCGCGTCGTTCGGCAATCTCTCGTTGCCCGCGGCGCAAGTCGATCCGTCGTGGATCAACTCCCGCCCCTGCACATCCGGCTCTAAGGTGGATGCACTTACCGCGGCGCTGGGTGCATTCAACCTCAAGGTTGCGGTCTCCGGAAAAGTGACGGCGAGAATCTGGGGAGCGGCCACCGTTTCGATTCGTGAAGTCGGCGTCTACGTCAAAGATTCATTCGACTTCAACGGCTCGCAATTCCTCGGCTTCTGGGGCCACCGCGACACTCCGGTCTCCAACGCCACGTTCCGTCAATGGCGCACAAAGTTCTCCATGGGCGGCGATTTCCAAGTCTTTTCCGACGTCAAACGCATCAAGCTCAAAACCCCCGATGAAGTCGTCGTCAGTCTTTGAGGCGGTTGCTCTGCGAGAGGCGGACAGCCACCAACAAATCATTCAGCGCCGCACCAGCACTCGCTCGTTCCGGCAAGCGGGACGTCGCGTACGCAGACTCCAACTCGGCAACCAATCGCTCATACTCCCGCTCATGAAACTCAACATCGGCCGCGCCGAGCCGGCCTTTTTCCGGACCCGCGAGTTTCCGCTGAACGAGTTCCTCAATGTATGGCAGTTTCGCCGCTTCGTTTAGTTTAAGAAGATTCGCTTCCACCTCACCGCTTTTCATCAAATTGATGCCCGTCAGCAGAACGCGGTAGACATACAACAGCGGCTTGACCCTCGGCGGGTCCTCCTTACGGAACAGCTTCCATTGCGTCGCGGCAAAGCCGAGGTAATGGTGAGCGTGATGCTTGGTAATGCACTGGGGAGCGATCGCTTTCAATTCCTCGTGCTCCGGCGTCGTATGCACGACCAGCGGCGACAGCAGTTGCTCCAGCACGTAGCCGTTTTTCTTAAGCATCAGGCCGAAGAATTTCTTGGCGTCGTGCGTGACAAGATCCACCTCAATACCGTCGTAGATGCCGGACTTTTCGACCGTATCTCGTCCGGGGTTGAGACCGACAACTTGCTCTAGCGGAAGCAGGTGCACACCGCGCAGGTCAAAATCGGAATCGGCCGATGGAAAACCATACAGGTGCGCTCCGCTGATCGTGGCGAACAGGAGCGGATACGGATGATCTTCGACCTGCCGTTGCAGCCTTTCGTAGTCAATGGTCTGAGCGTTCATTGATGAGTCTTGCTCTGCGGTGTGATTGGCTTGGTACTTTCAAAGACGTTCTTGTTTTCATCGTACGTCAAGTTTGCTCCACAGTTGCAACAGACTGCATAGACGAGACGAATCAATCGAAATCTGACACCTGGGTGTTGGCGTCTCAGGTGCGAGAGATACTCATGCCAATTCTGATCACCCAGTCTCAATGCTTCTTCACCAAGAATTGTGCCGCAAGCGGGACACAAGGTAGTTAGTGCAACTTGACGCAATCGCCGCCTGTCCTGGAAGTGAGCCCATATTGCATATGGAAACAAGACAGGCAGCAACAGAACCATTAGAGGTATTAGCAACCACTTGTTCACGGCAATTCCTTGGATAACGCCTCTCGCCGAACTCGAAGCAGAAAGTCGTTCGCTTTCTCGTAATCCGGTCGATCAGGAAGCGTCGTCGCCCGGAGCGCGTCGTCGAACTTCGCATGCAGACCGAGCCGCCACTTTTCCGTCTCTTCCCACGCCATCTCGCCACGTTTAATCGCCAGCAGTTCCTCCCGGTGCTCTTCCACTTCGACCGGCACGAAGCCGTGACGCAGGACGCTGATGCCGGAGATCAACAGCCGAATCAAATGCATCACGTGTTTCCACTTCACCCTCCCATGGTTGCGGATGTCGGCCTGCATCTTTTTAAACTGTGACATCACGTAGCCGTTGTACGTCTGATAGACCAGCCGCGACAGGAAGATCGACCGCATGGCCAGCAATTCTTCGGCCAGCGGCGTCGCCTTCTCGACCAGTGGAGTGTAGAGGCATTCCAAGACGTTCGGGTTCGCCTTGAGAGCCAGAATTAAGAACTTTTGCACCTCCCAATACGCCTCTTGCGTTTCCTCACACTCGAGTTGCTCCGGCACGCCGTACAGCGACCAGTGAAGGTCGGCGGGCGGCAGGTAGATGCCCCGGTAGTCGATGTCGGATTGATCATCGTCCAAGCCGTAAGCACGAGAGCCGATCACGCAACGAAAGATCACCCGCTCAAACAGGTCGCTCCGCTCGACCGTCACGTTACTATCGCCGATCTCACCCTCCTTAAACTTGGCCAGCGGCGTCAACTCGCCGGGCTTGAGCGTCTCCTCCACTCCGTCCAGAAACTTGACCCGGTACGAGTGCTCCAGGTCACACGGCGCACGCACCACAACACCGACCGACCCGCGCGGATGCAGAATGCGCCCGTTAGGGCCAATCAAGTCACGCAGAGCGACGACCTGTGTGCCGACTGAGAAAATGAGGTTTGGGTGATGGTGGACACGTTTCGTCAAGCTATGGGGTTCCTTTCAGTGCCAATTGTCGCAGGCCCTAATCCGCTAGATCGTCCATCGGTCAGCATTGGGATCTTTGAGCAATCTTGGGAGTTCCTTCACTCGTTCCGCAACCAAGTCTTCAGAATCCGGAAGATCGTTTTGTATCCGTCGAGCCGTTTCGAATTCCGGCTCATTCCGCAGCCTCGCAACGGCCGCCGATACCTTTTCGTTGACAAAATCCAATGTCAGCGTGCGGCCGAGAAAATCGACGTTTTCCTCCAGCCATCCGGCATCGTCAATGTCGCTGTCATGTTCCCAAAGTCGTGGCCCGTCACCGCTCTCGTATTTCGACCGTAGATCAAATACAGGGTTTTCGCCTGCGAAGTACATCAGCCCCGAACAATACTGCAATCCGGCAACGGCTCGGCCGGGTGATTCCAACAACCACCACGCGTCCCAGATCTCGTCAATCGTCGGAATGATCAACCCCAGCGAGTTGAACCGTCGCAGCCAGCCGTATGCCGGCGTCTTACTTCGTCTGTGGACAAAACCTCGCTCGTCATCCAATCGGCACAGAAAGCTGTCTCCGAAGAAGTTGATGATCTCTGATCTTTGAACGTCTGTGATCATCTTTTTGAGAACCTGCCCTCGATGGATACATTTGTGAAACTCTGAATCGCCATGCGAGCAACACTGATTCTTCTGCAGCGTGTCGTGCCAATCCATCAAGCAGACCGGAAACAGATAAGCAAAGAGTTCGGGCTGCAATTCAACATAAGCCAGGTCTTGGTGATAGTACCAGAGGTCGTCGAAGTCGAACTGTTTGTAGGGAGTTTGCGCGATCCGCCACAGTTCGCCATCGTGGTAGTCGAACTGACGTTCCCAGACGGTATGCGGTCGTCGCGGGTTGCCGAAAATCGCCGCCGCGCGTTGCCAGTTGATCGTCTCGTTTTCAAGTACTCCTTCAACCTTTCGCCGTTTTGCCACGCTCACCCCCCCCACGTCGTTGGCAGGCTCGGCAGTCTTCCTGCTGGTCCCACCGGCAACGTTCGCACCATATCGTCGTGCGATTCAGCGACATCATTCGCTCATTCCACGAACTCCGCACGCGCCCACATGATTCAGCGCGGTCAGCGCATCCGCCGTCGGACGAGCCGGATCAAGGTTGTCAATCACTTCGACAACCGCCGCCGCCGCCAAGTTCGCGTATCGCTCGTCAAGATTGGTAAGAGCATCGTGAATCAACCGAATTCGTTCCCTAACTCGCCATCGGCCGATCGTCGCCAATGCGATTAATTCTTCGCGAAATCCACGCCACGCCGTGCCCCCAAACAAAGCTGTTGATCACGACCATCACGGCGAAAATGACCAGTCCAGGAGCGTCAAATGGCACCATCGGTGACCAGAAACCCACGCCGCCAATTGCTAACGGCAGTGCAACAATAACCGATGATGCGACTAGCAGCGGTTCTGGAATCAGTTCAAGCTGGCTGCAAAAGATGATCGCAACCCAATGCACTTGGTTGAGCATCGCCAGCAACCCGCCGAGCGACGGCAACGAGAAGAACTTCCCCCAATCAGTCAGTCGGTCGGTCTCGTTCTTCATGATTGTGGCGGAACACCGATGTCGGCAAAGGTCGAGTTCAACGGATATCGAAATCGGGCAGTGCGGATTGTAGCCGTTTGACGCCCCACTCCGGGACTTGAGATTCGTTGAGGAACAACTTCGGAAGTTCGGTAAACCTTCGGAGCCTTTCAAGCGCTGCACGGCAAATTCCCGAATAGCCGAGTGTGCTCAGAGTCTTCGTTAAACACGACCAGATAGTGACAACAATCTTCCATACCCAAGCAGCACACGTCACGTGCTTCCTCAATAATATAGACCCAATACATGCCGTGTTTTTTCAGCTTGGCGCCGCACACGCCCTCGTCTTGCATCTGCCGGCTGACCATCGCTGACAGACGCCGTGAGATTTCAGGTGCTAACTTCTCAATCTCTGTCTTCTCAGCGTCTGAAAACTGGCTCTGAAAGACAAGCGTTGCATTGTTTGCCAGCATTGTCCGCTCCCAATTGAGTGGGCGAGAGTCCATTGAGGCGAGCCTTCCCGAGCCGTTCGATTGCAGCTATTGCCTTCTGCTCCCGATGGTACGGCAACCACACCATCAGCAGTCCACCGGCACTCGCCAGCAGGAGGCCCATGACTACTAGCGTCCCTGCGCGTGGAAGACGAGATGTGGATTCTGAACGCATTGTCGTCCCTTTCGACTCGCATTGTATCAGGTTCGGCCGGGTCGATCAGCAACTTGCACGTACGACGGTGTGAGGCAACGTTTCCCGGCATCCTGAGCCTCCAGAATCGCAAGTCGCGGCGAACTTGGTAAGATAAATCGGTGCAACTCAAATGCACCCGCTTACACTGTCATCAGTGACCTCATACCGGGAGCCGTCCGAATGCAAAGTTGCCGCCGACTTTTCTCTGCGTGTCTTGTCCTCGCCTTGGCAACCTCAATAGCCGATGCGCAAGACTCCCACATCACCCACGGCCCCATCCTCGGCCGGCTCAGTTCTCATGGCGTCGGCGTCTGGGCCCGCACGAATCGGGCAGGGGAGTTCTGCGTCAAATACGGCGAGTCCCCCGACCGATTGGATCAGACGTCGCCTGTCGTCAAAACCGATGTCGCGCACGACTGTGCGAACTGGATACACCTAAATAAGTTGAAGCCGAGGACGCGGTACTACTATCAGGTCATTGCCAAAGGGGCGGCTTCCGGTCCAGGCGGGACGTTTCGGACGCTCCCTGATGCCGACGACTATCGGCATCCGCAGCTCAACCCACGGGGACTGTTCAACTTTCGCTTCGAGTTCGCCTGCGGGAACAATCAAAACCCCGAACACAGCATCGGCCCGGCGCTGCCGGCGTTCAAAACGATGAACGCCAAGATCCGCGACTCCATCGATTTCGCGATCCTCAACGGCGATTGGCTGTACGAAGCCAAACGGGATTACACACCGCAGCAATGGCGTCGGCAGGTCGGCGTGACCGAAGATCAGACGCCGTACGTCGTGCAGATTGTGCCGACGATTGTCGGCGTGTGGGAAAACTACAAGCACTTCCTCACCCAAGGCCCGCCGCTTGCCGAATGGCACCGCAACATGCCCAGCTTCTTTACATTCGACGACCACGAGATCCTCAACGACGTCTGGGGCGCGGGCACACCGGGGCTGCGCGACCGGCGGGCGGTCTTCCGCGATATCGGCGTGCGAGCCTGGTACGACTATCTCGGCTGGAGCAACCCCAACGCCGCGACACAACCGGTTCACTTCGGCAAAGCACAGTTGAAACAGGGAAGCGACGTGCTGGTCGATCCGCACGCCGATTTCAGCAAGTTGGACCGCGGCCAAATCAACAACCTGCACGTCCATTGGGGCGGCGCGACTGCGGGCGTGAATGACAATGCGCTCGACGAAGTTGGCGGCGAAGCGAACGCGGGCGTCTACGAAATAATCGAGGTGCTGGACAAACACCGGCTCAAAATTCGTCCTCCCGCCAAGGAAGACGCCGAAATTGCCTATTCCATCGGCCGCCGCTCCTATTATCGCGTGAAACTTGCCAACTGTGAATTCTTCTTTCTGGACACCCGCTCTCAACGCGAAATGCACGACACCCGCCGCCCCGCACAGCCGGGACTCTCGATGCTGGGCAAGGATCAAAAAGCGTGGCTCAAAAAGGGCATGCAGCAGAGCGACGCTGATTTTCTGTTTGTGATCTCGTCAGTCAATTTCATGGTCCCGCACGTCGGCGGCGGCGCGGTCCGCGCGACAAACAAGGACGATGCCTGGACGGTCTTTCTCGCCGAACGGGAAGAGTTCATCCAATTCTGGGACGGTCTCGGCAAACGGGTGATGGTCCTCACCGGCGATCTGCACAACAGTTTCGTAATCAAAATCACCGACCGCGTCTGGGAGTTCGCCTCCGGCCCGCACAACTCGCAAAACCATCTTGTCACCGACGAGGGCGACCGCCCCCCCAACGGCCGCTTCCAATACGGCCCCCGTGCCTGCGACATCCGCTGGTCCACCTATTTCAAAGGCGACATCCCCCGGCCTCTACTCAAGTCGCCGACCTATTGCGTCGTGCAGGTGAACAACGTCTTCGACAACCCGCAGAAGGAAGGCACCCACCGCTGGATCGCCTACCCGCATCCGCAAGTGATCTTTCAGTACTTCGACGGCAAGACCGGCGAATTACGCTACGCCGAGACGTTGCAGGCGGTGGATTGACGCAATAGATTCGTCAAGTTCCGTCTGGCAACTCGCATCTCCGATTGCATATCATTGCGCTGGACCTGTAATCGTAACCCCGAATGGTTCTCGTTGTTCAGCGAGAGGGGCGAAACATGTCGCGAGCTCAATTGAGTTGCATTTGCCTAATCGCAATTCTGCTATCGCTTTCCGCCTTGAGGGATGCCGGAGCAGAGGAGGACAATGCAACGCTGTTTCGCCGCTGGCCATCGTCTCGAAACAATGTTTTCGAGGACATAAACCTACCCGTCGAGTGGGACGTTGGCAGCGGCCGCAATATCACGTGGTCTGCCAAGATTCGCAACGGCGGATGGCCGCCCGGTTTCACTGCCTCGCCCGTCGTGTCGGCCGGCAAAGTTTTAATTGGGAGTGCCAACGTCGGATATGTAGAGCGTTACCCCGCAAAACAGGACATCGCCTGCCTGCTATGCTTCGATGCGGCAAACGGAAAGCTGCTCTGGCAATACTCCAGCGAACGGCTCCCGACGGGCCGCGTCCACGACTATCCGGGCAATCCCATTTGCAGTGCCCCGTATGTCGAAAAAGACCGAGTCTGGTTCGTCACGAATCGCTGCGAAGTCGTCTGCCTCGATACCGACGGGTTTCATGACGGGAACAACGACGGCCCCTATGCGTCCGAACCGTCGAATGACAAGCTTGAGGCGGACGTGATTTGGAAGTTGGACATGATGGGCGAACTTGGGGTTCGACCGCATAACCTGTCCAACTCTTCTGTGACGGGAGCGGGCGACCTGATTTTCTTGAATACGGGGAACGGCATTAGCGTCGACCACATTACGATCCCCGCTCCCGACGCACCGAGCTTTCTGGCCCTCGATAAAAACTCCGGCCGCGTCGTCTGGTCGGACAACTCTCCTGGTCACAATCTGTTGCACGGCCAGTGGTCGTCTCCCGCCTACGGAGTCCTTGCCGGCCGTCCCCAAGTGATCTTCGCCGGCGGTGACGGCTGGCTGTACAGCTTTGATCCGGCGGGCGATGTTGATGGCAAAGCGAAATTACTTTGGAAATTCGACTGCAATCCCAAAACGAGCAAATGGGACTCGTGGGGTCGGTCGGAGCGTAACAATCTGGTTGCGATGCCGGTGATCTACGAAGATCGTGTGTACATAGCGGGAGGCCAAGACGGCGAGCATGGAGAGGGTCCGGGCCACCTGTGGTGCATCGATCCCTCTAAACGTGGCGATGTCAGTCCCGAATTGGTGTTCAACAAGTCACAACCCGGCCGCCCGATCGCGCACAAACGCATACAGGCTTGCGATCCCGAAGCGGGCGACTTTACAAAGCCCAATCCGAACTCGGCTGTTATTTGGCACTATCAAGGGTTAGACGCCGACGGCGACGGAGAACTTTCCACGTTCGAGAGGTTTCATCGTACCAGTTCCAATGCAACGATCAAGGACTATCTGCTCTACATTACCGACATCGCCGGAAATGCCCACTGTGTTGATGCCGAAACAGGTCAAGGATATTGGACCTACAGTCTTTCAGCATTGTCGTATCAATCGACACTGATTGCCGGAAACCGCGTTTACATCGGCAACGAAGATGGAGAAGTTTTGATCTTCAAGCATGCGAAAACTAGGGAACTCATCTCCAGAAATCAGATGGACGACTGCGTTGAAGGTATCCTCACGGCCGTAAACGGCGCTTTGTACATCGCCACGCGGAGAACCTTACATGCGATCAAGACCGAACCAAAATAGTTGTGTCGCTCGCTGCCTAGACTAGAATGACGGCATAACACCGGCACATCGTCCTTGCTCGTGGAGCTCGCCATGAAACTGTATCGCACGGTTACGCTGATGGCGCTCATTGGCCTCGCAGGGTGCAATTGGGACGTGACCTCCAAGCATCCCGCCGCGAGCCTTTCCGACGCGAAGCTGCAGCGCGACTTCATCGGTACTTGGCGCTCTCCTGAATCTGATACCCGCGACACTAAGTTCATTCATGTCAGCGCGGCCCATGTGGACATGGGGACAGGCTCCCGCGGATTGATGCGGTTTTTGTTCGTGAGCCAGCCAAAGACCGACCAACAAACGGCCGGGCACCTCGAGCTACTTGGCTATTTCAATACCATTGACAATCAGCTGTATCTAAATCTGCTGCTGAACGCCGACTATGAAGCCGACATTCACCAAGGCATGCCGCCTGATTTGACGGCTGATTCGCTGGCAGATTCCGTCCATATGTTCATTAAGGTTGAGCAGCCTTCCCACGATCGAGTCAACTTGGTCTTCATGAGCGCAAAAGCTGCGGCGCGATTGATCAACGCCGGTGTGCTATCCGGCACCGTCAGCGAAAAGGGCCCCAAAGTTCACGCCCTCGATCCAGAGACCGACAAATCTTTACCGCAAGAAACTCATCCGAGAGTCAAGATCGCCGAGCGTCCCAGACGCGACAGTGCCGGAGAGGAACCTGTATTTATTGATCCGGCAGTCAGACTCGATTCCTCCACGGAGACGATCGCCGCTGCCATCCGCGATCCCGCCAACGCCGATCTGTTTAATGAAGAGTCGCTGAGTCTGCCGTTTGAACGTCTTAAGTAAATGAGCTGTAAATCGGCCACAGACGGTCTGTCGTATCATCATGAAAGCGATCTGTCCCGCCTGCCTGTCAGCAATACCAGCACAAAACATCGCGCTGGAGGCCGGCTGGGGCAAGTGCGGGTTTTGTAACGAAGTCTTTCCGCTCGCCGATGTGGTGGAGGGATTCTCTTCCGCAGAGGATACGAGACAAGAGCTGCTCGAACGTCCTTATGATGCTCTGGCGATCGTCAAACGCGAGGAGGATTCGCTGACAGTGCAACTCCCCCCGCGCGGCATGACCTCATCGGCTTGGACATTCCTCAGCCTAACCGTGGTCTGGTTCGCCTTCTTCGGGTTTCTGACAATGAAAACATGGTCGGAGGAAAATGGAGCCAGCTTGTTCTTCGTCCCGTTTTATTTGATGGGCGTGGGTTTGCTCGGCGGAGTGTTGTGGAGTGCCCGCAGTCGCCGCACACTGATCATTGATTCCAAGCATATGGCTACGGAGGTGGACTTCCAGTTCTGGCGACGTCGAAAAAGAGTTGATCGCGCTTTGGTGCAAACGGCGCGGGTGGGCGATGTGCCTTGGCGGCAAGAGTCGCCATCGCAGATGTGGCAGCATTATGCCGCCGAAATCGTTTACGAAAAAGGAACGTTCCGCCTGCCATGCGACACAACGGCCGAGCGCGATTGGCTGATCGCCGAGATCAACGATTTCTTGCAGCGCGACACCGCCCGTGGCCGGTCGACTTGAATGGACAAGCAAGTAGGGTCCGCTGTGCGGACCGATTTCATTATTGTCAATCTAAGAGTGCAGCATGAGTGAATCCCCGACATCCGCAAATCGAGCACGACCGCAAACGGTCGGTTTGAGTTGCGCGGCGGCGCGGAGAATCACAAAAAAACCGGAGCGGGCCGATAAGCCGGGTTGTGTCGTGAGCGGCCATTTGTCTAGGACGCCGGTTGCCCGACGCCTCCAGCAACCTACCCGAAAGTCGTAACGGCCCGGGCCGGTCCGCGTCCGGGAAGCGGACTTCCCGGAACTGCTCTCTGCTTGGTCTTGCTCCCAGCGGGGTTTGCCGTGCCGAGACGGTCACCCGCCTCGCGGTGGGCTCTTACCCCACCATTTCACCCTTACCCTTACGGGCGGTATACTTTCTGTTGCACTTTCCCGATCCTCGCGGACGGTGGGTGTTACCCACCGCTGCGCCCTGTGGAGCCCGGACTTTCCTCTCCGGAGCAACATGTGCCCCGCAGCGGCCGCTTAGCCCACTCCGGTTTTTGTGATCCTGTATTTTATACGCCGAGTCAGCCCCAAATCTACAACGCGGTTCTGCGAATCCGTTCAGGCGGCCGATTACAGCCAACCCCTGTAAAAAGACACGCGTCTCCGCAGTTCGTTCGCCAACTTCGCGACCGACCGAAAAAATCGGCACATCGCCGCAATTCGTGAGGTGCGCCAGTCGCCGTAGCGTGTCATATCTTGCGAATGGCATGAATGGAGAGCCGTGTGCAAGATGACTTGAAACCGCTGTTGGCCGCACTGGACGAAATCGGTCCGGAATTGCACCGGCTGCTGGCACGGATCACGTTGTGCGAACACGCGGCCGAGGAATTGCTCCAACAGATCGTCTTGAAAGTGCTTCAGCGGCCCCGGCAGCGGAAAGAAATTCAGAACTGGCCAGGATACCTCCGCCGGGCGGCGATTAACGCGGCGTTCAATTGGCGGCGCGATCGGAAGTCAACTTCCAACCTATCATCGTCTCACGTTGCTGCGGCGGTTCAATCAAACGGCGTGGACCGTTCGGAGATTCACGAGCAGGTCGAACAGATTCTGGCCGCCTTAGATGCGATTCCAGAGTCATATCGCGAAGTCGTTCTGCTGCGGTATCTGCAGGGACAACCCTACGACGACATCGCGGCCCAGCTTGGAAAGTCGCCGCATCAAGTACGCTCGCTGTGCAGCAAGGGTCTGCAGGCGGTCCGCAAAAAACTTCGAGTCAACACCGCCTCAATTGGGGAGGATCGATAATGAAACCGAATCACGACGTCGACCAATCTCCGGAACGTCGAATCGAGGCACTCAATCAGATTCCCGTTTCGTTTGAAACCACGCAGCGCGCGGTGTCGAAAGCTCGCGACATCGTGTTGGGCCACGGTGATGCGTCAGAACCGGTGGCTGCGCGGTTCCGTCTGCGTGATCGGATTCGCTCTGTGATCCGGCATCCACTCTCGCTGGCAAGCACTGCAGCGGCTCTTGCAGTTGCGGCGATCGTAGGGGCGAGTTTGTTGTCCCCGCCGCGTCTGGCGATGGCCCAGACGGCGAAAGCGATTCGCGAGGCCAAATCGTACATGCTGAGCGACGTCTTCTATCTGGGCGATGACCCGAAGTCCAAGGACGCAAAATCGGGGAGCACGAAGCGGTACTGGAAGGCTGGCGGACATTGGCGGTGGGAAGTGTCAGACGGCAAAGGTCAACTTTTGGAAACCGCGATACGTTCTTCCGAGCGTCCCGGAATCGAGATCAACCACGAAGCGAAGGTTTATTTTGAGAAACCGATCTTTCTTGAGGCCATGACGCCCGTAACGTCGATCGAAAAACTGGGCCAATACAGCGCGGAGGCGGACCGCGATTTGGGAACGCGAAAAATCGGCGAGACAACGGCGCGGGGCTACGAGATCAATCTGCAGAAAATCGAGCCGGACTTCTATAAAGGGGTCGTGCAGGTGTGGGTCGATCCCCAAACGGATCTCCCCGTCGAGGTCCATTTCACCTTGGCGGCGAAACCGTGGAGGCCGCCGCTGCATTGGCGGCTGTTCGACATTCGCTGGAACGTCGACCTCGACGATCAGCTTTTCGCCCCGACACCCCCGGCCGGATATACAAAGCGCACGCGGTCAATTCCTTCCTTGGAGGAACGCGTGGAGAAAATCTGCGAGGCATTTCGGCTCTATGCCAAAATGCTTGACGGCAGCTATCCGCAGGTCGCGCGGCTCAACAATGCCCAAATCCCCGCCGAACAGGTCGCTGAACGCTACGGCATTCATCCCTGGTCCGGACGGCCCCAAGACACGCGCCGCGACGAGTACGTGCAGATCCAAACCGTCAGTCAGGGCTTCAGTCGGCTGCACCAGCTTTATCAATCCAACCCGGACATCAAGTATTACGGAAAAAGCGTCGGCCCAAAGGACGGCAAAAAAGTGCTCGTCCGCTGGCGGCTCGAAGACGGCCGCTACCAAGTCATCTACGGCGACCTGCGGCATGAGATTGTGACAGTCGAGCAGTTGCGGAGGCTGGAAGGGGCGAATGCCAAAACTTCATCCGTTCACCCACAGACCGAAAAGTTGCTGCCGCAGCCGAAACGGCCGCACAATCGTGCACCGCGGACGTTCGGGGGAACGTTCGACGTGGCGCCGACCTGCCATTGGAAAAAGTTTTCCTATGACACCTACAACTGGAGAAAACAAAAGCGCCGCGGCCGCCCGGCGTCGGCGCCGCTTAGGGTCATTGAAGAGGGCTGGTTTGTCCCCAATGTGGGCATGCGGATCGAAGTCCGCGACCCCAACCAGCGGTTAAAGCGGGTGCTGGTGCAGAATTCGCGATGGCGCTACGACTGGGATCGGCAGCGCAACCTTGTCACCGTCAGCCATCCGGGTACGGATTGGCCGTCGTTGGCCAGCAATTCGCTACAAATCGTATCAAAGCGGCGGATCGAAAGTACCGCGAACAGGCTCAAGGCGACGCAGACAAGCGAGCTTGAAGAGCGCGACGGGGCGACGCTGGAAAAAGTTGCCTATCGCTATTTGGCCGATGCGCGGGACGATTATTTCTCGCCGATCCATGCCCTGCCCGACGACTTCGAAGTGCAGATCAGAGCAGCGGATGCCGAGTTCCGTATGCGGACGTATTGGTTCGACCGCGAAAGCAAAATGGTCCGCCGGCGGCAGTGCGGCTGCCGGTCGCCGAAGTCCAGTTATTCAGTGGACTACCCAAAGGCGATTCCGCTGGAACTGTTCGCGTTCCAAGTGCCGCCGGATTCGACGTTGCGGATCGAAGACCGGGATCTGGGTCGGACGGTGATCTCAACGTCGAGCAACTAGCAAACAGCCGTTCAATCCACGCCGTCCTCGACAAAGTCTTGTTGAATCTCGAGAACTCCTGATAGACTGCCGGCTGTCCTGTCCACGAAGATGATTCGAATTGTGACTAGGGTTAGAACTCATCATGTCTGGCCGCTCGCGACTGCAGTTGCAGATCCTCATCTACATTGCGTTCTTTCTATTCGGCGTGCCTGCGGCGAACAGTGCCGAGACTGGTTACGATCCGGGCGCGACAGTCCGCACTGTCGCCGAAGTGCTGGAGCAAACACATCTGACGCCCAAGCCGCTGGACGACCAGCTCTCCGCAGCGTGGCTGGATCAATTCTTGCAGCGGCTCGATCCGCGGCGCATGTATTTTCTGAAATCCGACTACGCGGAGTTTCTGCAATACCAACACCAGCTCGACGACTTGGCGAAGCGGAGGGATTTCAGTTTTCCCAAACTGGTTCGAGCACGCTACAAAGTACGTTGTCGGGAAGCAGCTTATTTCGCCGAGTACTTTACGTCGGCCAATCACGACTTCGATGCCGACGAGACCTACCCGCGCCGCCATGAAGCATACGCCCCGAACAGTGGCCAATGGTGCGAGCGGTGGCGTCTGCGGATCAAGGCGGAGCTGTTGATCGAAAAAGTCCACGGCACGCCGCTGGAGGAGGCGAGAGATCGACTGCGCAAACGCTATCAACGCATCGCTCGTCAAGCCGGGCAACTTAACGACGAAGCACTGTGTGAGACGTTCCTCAACTCACTGACAGCTAGCTACGGTCCGCGTTCCCACTATCTCAGCGAATCAACCTTGACGCATTTTGTAACCGGTTTCGTCCGGACATACACTCTCGGGCTTCGATTGCGGCAACACGAAGGACGATTGATTATCAGTGACCTTGCGTATTCTCGGACCACTTCCTCTAACCGGGAGAATTTGATCGGCTGGGAGTTGCTGGGAATACAGAGGATCAACGGTGACTACTACGACGTCGTCGAAATGCCGCATTGCGACTTCAGTAATCTGATACGCTGGGCAGGCAAACCGCTGCAGGACGATTCCGAAGTGATCCTTGAGCTTCTGCATCCCGTTACTTTGGAACGTCAATCGCTGAGTTGGAACCGCACTGCAAGCTGAGCTTCGGGGAATTGCGTTCCCAAACAGGAGTTTGGGAACGAGGTAAGAAACTCCGTGCCTCCGTGTCTCCGTGGTTCACCAAAACCGGCATTTGCGAACGAGCTTTCCGCCCGCACGTTGACGGGCCGTTCGCTCCGGATTAGGCTGAACGGGTTGGCACGCGCTTGCACCCCACGGTCTCTCGTTTCCGCGACAAGAGGAGGTCCCCCCATGGCACGTCCATTCCGCAACGGATCGTTGTTGATCTGCGCGCTCGCGTTGATTCTCGTCACGACGCCGGCCAGTCGCACGCTCCGCGCGCAACAATATTCCAGCGATTTGGCCGTGCATCTTGTTGAAACGGCCGGGATTGACCGCGGACTTTGCACCGTCATTGGCTGGCGGGACGACGACCTGTTGCAAAATCTCACGGAAGCGTCCGAGCTGTTCGTGCACGGTTGGAACGCCGACGCGGCCAAAGTCGCATCCGCCCGCAAAGCCGTTGACGCGGCTGGATTGTACGGTTCCCGCTGCGTGCTCGAATCCGGCAGCGCGGAGCAATTGCCGTATGCGGAAAACACCATCGACCTGCTGCTGGCAACGGACCTGACGCCGGACAAGTTGCAGCAACTAAAACCGGCGGAAGTGCTGCGGGCATTGCGGCCGCTGGGCAAGGCGATTCTCGGCCAAGCGAAAGCCGGCGGCGGCGATCTGAGCGCCGATCAGTTGAAAAGCTGGATCAAAAAAGCCGACGTCGCCGACGCAAAAGTCGTTTCCGACGAATTCGGCACCTGGGCGATCCTCACCAAACCGCCGCAAGAAGGGGTCGACGACTGGACGCACTGGGAACACAGCCCGGACAACAACCCGGTCTCCAAAGACAATGTCATCAAAGCGCCGTACATGACCAAATGGCTCGGATTGCCGTATTACATTTCGATGCCCGCGATCACCACCGCGGCGGGCGGGCGGATGTTTAATGCCATCGGCCACATTGCCCATCACAAACGCGAAGAGGAATGGCTGAATACGCTGATCGCCCGCAACGGCTACAACGGCACGATTCTCTGGACGCGTAAATTGCCCGCCGGATATCTCGTGCACCGCTCCGCATTCATTGCCACCGACGACGTATTCTACATGATCGACACCGACGGCAGCGGGGTGTTAATGCTCAATCCGGAGACCGGCGACGAAATCGGCCGCATCGATGTCGCCGGCGCGCGGGGCCAATGGAAATGGATGGCGCTGCAGGATGGCATGCTATACGCGCTGGTGGGCGACAAAGGGGGCGAAACCGAAACAATGATTGTCCGCAGCCAGCGCACCCACTGGAGTTGGGGTGAACTGAGCAAGGGCTACTACAAAAAACGTGTCCCGTGGGGATTCGGTAAGACGCTCGTTGCCTACGACCTCGACGCCAAAAAACGCCGCTGGATCCACAAGGAAAAGACGCCGATCGACTCACGCGGCATGGTGATGGGGGGCGAAAAGATCTTTCTCTACGCACCCGACTCACGGATCGTCGGCCTCGATGCCAAGACCGGCCGGGAGATCTGGGAGAACAAAGACCCCGAAGTCCGCAAAATGATTGCGCAGGAAGGACGCGGGTTGTCGTCAACGCCCGGGTTCCGCTCGATGACGATGTGCGTCCACACTCCCGACGCGCTGATCTTTCAAGGACAGACGCGGATGAATGTGGTCGCCATCTCGACGTCGGATGGTTATCCGCTCTGGAATAAAAGAAAAACGACGAACAATCCCAACGCCTTGTTCTTGGACGACAGTGTCATATTGGGAGTCGGCAAGAATGGGACGACACAGATGATCGACCCCGCCACCGGCGACGTGCGGGGCGAATTGGGATTCACCAAACGCTCCTGCGCGCGGCTGACAGGCACCTCCGATTCGCTGTTTTGCCGCGGCTGGCCCGACGGGTTGACTCGCTATGACCGCGAGCGAAAGAAAGTCATGTTCAACGGCGCATTCCGCCCCGGTTGTAACGACGGCGTCGTCGCCGCCAACGGCTTGCTCTACACTGGTCCGTGGCCCTGCGATTGCAATTTGATGGTCCTCGGCCGCATCGCGCTCGCCTCGGCGGGCGATTTCAAATTTGAGCAAACCGCGACCAACGAGCAGCGGCTGGAAAAGACCGGACAGACGTTGAATCCCGATACCGCCGTTTCCGTGCAGCCGGCAGACTGGGCCGGCTATCGCGGCGGCAATTCACGCGGTTCGGCAACCGAGGTCGGCACGCCGGCCGGTGTGGGCAAGATTTGGGACTTTCAGCCGGCGACGCCCGGTTATCGGCCGACGCCTGTCACGGCGGCGGGCGGGTTGATCTATCAAGCGGGCGACGATGGCAAGATTCGCGCGATCGACGCAGTCAGCGGCAACCTGAAATGGGCCTTCCTCACCGGCGGTCCGATCATGCAGCCCCCCACAATTGCCGACGGCCGCGCCTACTTCGGTTCGGGCGACGGCTACGTCTACGCACTCGACGCGGCCAGCGGAGATTTGCTGTGGCGTTTCCGCGCCGCTCCGGCCCAGCGGCGGGTTCCGATCTACGGCAACCTTTCTTCCATCTGGCCGGTGCACACCGGAGTGCTGGTGCAGGACGGCATCGCCTACGCGGCGGCGGGGATGATCGATTACGACGGCACTTACGTCTTCGCGCTGGACGCCAAGACGGGCGAGATCATTTGGCAGAACCATTCCTCCGGGCATCTCGATCCCGACTTGCGCAAAGGGGTTTCCGCCCACGGTGATTTGACGATTGCCGAAGGGCGCTTGTGGATGCCGGGCGGAAACGTGGTCTCACCGGCGGCGTATCACCTGAAGACTGGCGAATATCTGGGCAATTCTCCCGGCGACGGTTCTCCTCAAGGCAATCGCGGCGAAGAGATCGGCATCTTCAGAGACAAGCATTTGATCCTCGGCGGTCGGCTGCGATTTTCGCCGATTGAAAACGTGGTTAATCCGGGACAGTTCGCCGGCTTCGCGATCCAGCCGCAGCGGGGCGTCGGCAACGCCCAGAGATTGCATCAAGGAAAAATTCCGCCGACCTGGAACGACGACGCTATGGCGATGGTCGACGGCCGGTTGGCCGTTCCCGCGTGTTACGACGCGGACGCGATTGAGAAGTACCTGCAGGGAGGCAAAAAGCCGAAGCCGCGCTGGGTGGCCGAATCGCTGGCCGGCAGCGATACGATCGCCCTCACGTTGACACCCAATGCGGTGCTGGCCATCTGCGAGATGCCCAAAGCGCGCAGCCGTCATTCGCGCTGGATTATTTGCGCCCTGGACGTCAACAACGGCCACATGTTATGGGAACGGACTTTGCCCGGCGACGCGCGCCCCGGCGGGCTGGCCGTCGACCGAGACGGGCGGATTCTGGTGAGCCTGACAGACGGCGGCATTGTTTGCTACGGCGATCAGAAGGTAGTCCTCGAACATGTTTCGACACTCGTAGCACAGGCCCGACAAAATCCCGCCGATAAGCCGCAGCTTGTGGCGGCTCTGAAGCGGACTCTGAAGAGCACTCAGAGCGACGAGGTCTACGATCTCGTGCTGCAAAATCTGGAGCAGCTTGGCGCTCCCATCGACGAGCAAACTAACCGCAACGGTGGACTTAGCCGCTGGAGCTTAATCGCCCCCGTGCCGTGGAACGAGAAACACCCCATCGATGCGGTGATGGTGGGCGAGCCGAATGTCGATGTCCACCACAAGCAGACTGTGGCCGGCCGGGCGCTTGAATGGCGAAACTTTGTCACCGACGACGAAAACGGCATGGTGGACCTGGCGACCCTTTACGGTCCGATGGCGGGTGTCGCGGCTTACGCGTACGCCGAGTTCAATCTTCCCCAAGATCGTGAACTGGTGCTGCAAGTCGGCAGTAACGACGGTTTCAAATGCTGGTTCAACGGCCAAGAGGCGGGGCGTTTCGACACCGACGGGGGGCGGGGTTACGCGCCCGATCAAAATGCCCTTCCGGTCAAGGCCCGCAAGGGCGTGAATCGGGTGCTCATCAAGGTCACGCAGCTCGGCGCACGCTGGGCCTTCGGAGTCCGGTTGACCGATCGTGACGGCAAGCCAATTTCCGTCGAACATCCCCCCAAATAGCCGTTTGGAAATGAGGCCGCGATGTCGCGCGTATTGATGATACTTGCGGTCGGTTCGCTCGGACTCTTCCCTCTCTGTGCAAGGGCCGCTGAGAAATCGCCCCCGCAAACTCCCCGCAGTGTCCATGCGTTTTATTATCCCTGGTACCGCAACCCCAAGGTTGATGGCGGCTATCAACATTGGAACCACGCGGTCAGCGTCCGCAACGGCCCGCCCCGATCTTTCCCGGGTGGAGACGACATCGGGGCCAACTTCTATCCTCAGCTCGGCTGCTACAGCACCAATGACCGCGAAGTCGTCCGACTGCACATGCAGCAAATGCGCGACGCGGGCATCGAAGTCGTCTGCACCTCCTGGTGGGGCCCGAGATCGGACACGGACAAGAACCTGCAGTTGCTGTTCGACGAGGCTGCTCGCGCAGGGCTGACGGTTAATTTTCATCTGGAACCGTTTGCCGGGCGAAACGCAAAAACGACCCGGGCGGCCATCGTCCGATTGATCGACAAATTCGGCGATCACCCCGGCCTGTATCGTTCTCCGGAAAAACGCCGGCCGATGTTTTATATCTACGATTCCTATTTGGTGCCCGACGCCGACTGGGCGACAATTCTCGCGCCCGGCGGCGCAGAGACGATTCGCGGGACAAAGTACGACTGCGTCATGATCGGTCTGTGGGTCAAAGACAACGACGGCCGGCGAATGCTGGCTGCGCACTTTGACGGCTTTTACACGTACTTCGCCAGTGACGGCTTTACTTACGGTTCGACGACCGAAAATTGGCACAAATTGGCCCGATGGGCGGAGGAACATCAGCGGCTGTTCATACCCTGCGTCGCGCCGGGCTACAACGACTTACGCATTCGCCCGTGGAACCGCAAGAACTTGCGCGGCCGCGAAAACGGCGCCTACTACGACCGCATGTTTCGGGCGGCGATTGACGTCAAACCGGCAGCCATTGGAGTGACCTCGTTCAACGAGTGGCACGAGGGGACGCAGATCGAGCCGGCGGTCTCGAAGACCATTCCCGGCTACCGCTACGAAGACTACGGCGACCGGCCGGCCGACTATTACCTGACGCGGACGCGGTATTGGTCCGACAAGTTTCGCCGCTGAGACGTCGTTGAATCCGACGGGTGCACGAGGCGGTTTGACATTTCATTTGGCGTAGGGTCCGCTGTGCGGACCAGGACGGAAGATTCGCATCTCGAATGAAAAATTCACATTCTTGTGATTTGTTTTTGTTCGGCAAGCAAGCTGTCAATTGGGGCGTTTTCCCATCAACTCAATGGTCCGCACAGCGGACCCTACAGAAATGGTTCCCGCCGCGCAAAGTGCGTCGTGCACCCCCAATCCAACTCTCCGGGGCATTTGGACTGGAAATTCCCTCTCCCCGATCGGTACAGTGTGAATGAAACAAAGCAGGGATTGCGATCAGCAGAGACATTCAGTGACCGCTTTTACAATCTGGAGGGGAAGATGCGTCGAGGATTAGCAATTGTCGCCGCCCTGGTGATCGCGACCGGTTCGACGTGCGGAACAAAGACGGCTTCAGCGGGCGATGTGATTTATTACTCCGCTCCGCCGTCGAGCTACGTGTTGCCGCCGCTTTATTACTATCCCGCCCCGATGGTCGTTGCGCCGGCGCCGATCGTGACTTACCGGTACTCGCCCCCCTTCGTCTACTCGGCGCCGCCGGTGGTCTATCCGGTAACGGTCTATCAGCCCGCACCTGTCGTCGTAATGCGGCCGCAGTATTATTACTACTACGGCTGGTGATCGCGCTGGAGCGGTTATGCGGCGCGGCGCTGCTGCGGCTCGCCGACCTCCGGATTGATTGGGATGATAGTGCTGTCGGGCTTGTTGCGCTTGCGCGGACGTACCGGAACGGGAACTTCGCCGATTCGCTCCGGCAGTTCGCCGTTGGGCCCCAGTGTGCTGAAAACGGCCCCGTTGCGCAAATCCACCAACTCCTGCCGGCTCAAATGCACCGGCGGCGTCTGGTACAGCACGCGGAGCGCTTGGCCGAGAGGCATCTCATGATACCGGGTCCCATAATGCTCTTTGAGCGCGGCCTGAATCTTTGGCGCGTGTTTGGAACTCAGGTAGGGAAAGATGTGATGCTCGACGTGGTAGCCGAAATTCAGGTGCAGCCAACTCATCCACCGGGGCGTTGAAACCGTCAGCGAGTTGACCAGCGGATCGTTTTCCTCTTCGGTCGCGTCGCAAAACAGGTGGTTCGTGCTGATGTACGACATCTGCACGCAGTTCGCCACGATCATCGGCAGAAGATAGATGAACAAGAACTGCGTCGGTCCGACCAAGGCCGCGATTGCCCCCCAAAACGTGACCTTCGCAAAAAAGAGCGCGATCTGCCGCCGCCTGCGGGCCGGATTCCAGTACTGGTAGTATTTGCTGTGCACGAACAGCGTCACCATCGCGTGGAAGGAAAACCAAAACCCCATGAAGAGCCAGCTCCGCCGGTAGCCCGACCCAGGCGCCAGCTTGGCCGTGAACTTGGCCAGGGGGACCTTCATGATCATATGTACGTTGCCGAACGAATCGGGGTCGCGGCCGCTTTGCGATGTGTGGCAATGATGCGAACGGTTGTGCCACGCCTTCCAATGCTCCGGGCCGATGCAGTAGGGCAGCATACACAGCCCGCCGAGCCAATTCTGCAGCGCCCCGTTTTTGACGACCGAGCCGTGCAGAATCTCGTGGGCCAGGTACATCAGACAGCCGTAACTGTGTCCGATCGCGACCGCCAATAGCAGCCGAACCGGCCAAGAAATCCCAGCCGTTAGCAGCGTGGCAATTGCCGCCGCAATGATCGACAGATGCACCGGTAGCCACACCAATTGGCTGGGGTTGCGGCGAAAGACTTCGCGCGGCAGGACCGATTTTAGGTCCTTGGCGTAATGGCTGCCTGGATGCAGACTCGGCAGATTGTCGATGAGGAATACTCCTCAAAAGCGATCGGCATTCGGCCAATCCAGGAAGAAGGCAGCGGTGAACGTCGTCAGGAGTTTGGATCGCCGTCGAACCGACGGGCGGGGATCGTACGGGATACGACTGAGACCGGCAAGGCGAATTTTGAGAGAAATGCGTTGCGGGCGATCGTTTCCTCGAAATCGAAGCTGTGCGTGCGTTTCGGGCGTGTTCTCAGCAAAGAAAAGAGCACGGCCGCCGGAAGATTGCTTCCGACGGCCGCCGTTTTTGAGATAAGAGATTTCAGTGATTCACATTACCGTGAGACGCCGAAGAAAACCGGCTTTCGGCCGCGGGACTTCTTGTTGCTACCGGCGTTATTGCGACGACGGTTGTTCGGCTTGATGTTGCGACGATTATTGCGATTGCGGTTGTTGCCCGCATCGAAAATGATCGTTTGCTTGTCGTCGACGGTGACACCGCCACCCCGGCGGGGATTGTTGCCCCGACCCGGACGCCTGTTGCCGCCCTGGCTGTAAATCACCGTCTCCCGGTCGTCGATGCTGACTCCGCCGCCTCCTCCGCCGGGAAAGCCGCCGCCGCCACCACAGCCGGGACGCGGGTTCGGATAGTGGCGAACGCGACGCCGCGTCAGTTTGCCGTGAGGACGTCCGTTGCTGGTCCAGGTCCAACCATACTCGTGGACCAAAAAGCCCTGACGATCGCGGAAGTACCGGTCGACGTATCGCCGCGAACCGGGGTCAACGTGCATCCGGTCCCAGTCCAACGCACTTTCGCGAACGCTGACTCGCTCGCGGTTGATGTAGGTGTGATCGTTGAACGGATCGTAGTAGTAGTCGGTCCGCTCGTCGCCGCCGATAATGGGGTTCTGAGCGTTCGCTTCCGAGGCAATGTTTCCGAGGGTGGCCAGAGCGACGAGGGTCAAGCTGATGTTAAGAAGCTTCATGATATGTATCCAATTCGTTTGAGATTCCCGATCGCCGTTGATCAGTCTTCCCCGACCGATTTCAGAGCGATTTGTGCTGGCTTACCGGTCGGATCACAGTTTCTCGCCTCCGCCGGACATGACAGACACAATTGCAACCGGTGTGCCAAATCGACAATTGGATACAGTTTTTCTTAACCCTTTTGTTTCCAGTGTGTTAGTGGAAGTGACCACCAGTGGGGAGAGATCATGGATTAGTCGATATGATTTTGGTGAAATCAATTTGACGTCTATTGCAAGGGTGTCTGGTGCCGTTTGATCACGGTTTGGCCGTAGGACGCTTCCGCCGACCCGGACGGCGATACCCCTTCCACCAGTCCGGGCCTTCCGCTTCGATTTCCGCGTTCAACTTGCGAAACCGTTCCCGCATTTCCCGGAATTTCTGCGGATGCGAGGTCGCCAAATCGTGTTGCTCGCGCGGGTCGTCTTTGATGTTGTACATCTCAAAAGTGGTCAACGCTTCGTCGGAGAGGATTTTCCAATCACCGATCCGCATCGCGGTGATCGGCCCTTTGGCAATGTAGCAGCGCCAATACAGAGGGATTTCGCGGGTGATCGGTTTCTGCGCAAACGCGGGCAGCATGCTGGCTCCGTCGATCGTGCGGTCGGCAGGCAGAGGGATCTTCATGATTTCGCAGATCGTGGTGAACACGTCAGAACCGATGATCGGCTGGTCAGATTCCGTGCCCGCTTTGACGTGACCGGGCCAGCGGACGATCCCCGGCACGCGAATGCCCCCTTCGTACATGTCACGCTTGCGGCCCCTCAGTCCGCCGGTCGAGCCCCGCGTCCGTTTGTTGCGGCCGATGGGGTAACCATTGTCGTCCAGCCGCCCTTCCGGTCCGTTGTCCGACGTATAAATCACAAACGTGTTGTCCGCCAGTTGCTGCTCGTCCAATTCGCGCATCAACATGCCGAAGGCGTGGTCCAACTGGCTGACGTTGCCGTGGTGCTGCTTGAGATCGTCGTCCCCTTCATACAGCGCCATGAATTTCGGGTCCGACTCGATCGGCAGGTGCGGCTCGTGCGTCCAGACGGTCATGAAAAACGGCTTTGACTTATCGCGCTGACCGCGCAGCCAGCGGATCGCTTCTTCGGCGACCAGGATCGAGGAAAAGCCCTCCAGTTTGCCGACCGGCTGGCCGTTACGGACGAAGTTGACCGGATTTTTGTGATTCGGCGCAGCGTTGTTCTGGGTGGCGAACCAGTGATCGTAGCCGTGGTCATTCGGTTGCGGCTGTTGGGGCGAGTTAAAAAAGCCGTTGAGATGCCACTTGCCGACGTGGCACGTTGCATAACCGCGCTGCTTGAGCAGTTTGGCAATCGTGATTTCGCTGCTGCGCAGGTGCACTCTGTCCCGCTCAGGCAGCCAGGTGAATACGCCGTTACGGTACGGCGTCCGTCCGGTGAGAATCGCGGACCGCGACGGCGAACAAAACGCGCTGCCCGCATAACATTGCGTAAACCGCATCCCCTGCCGGGCAAACTTGTCAATGTGCGGTGTCTTCAGCACCGGATGCCCGTAACAGCCCAAATCGCCCCAGCCCTGGTCGTCGGCGAGGAACACGATGAAGTTGGGAGGCGTCTCCGCTGCGTAGCTCACAGCTGGTTGACAGCAGTTAAAGGCCGCTAAGCAGACCACAAAGCACAGAACATTCCGCAGTATCTGAATGTGCATGTTGATTCTTTCCGGGCGTGGTTTCGAGGGGCGAATGTTCGGGGGGATCAAATGTGGTCCTAAGCAAAGTATACAGAAATTGATAGAACACCGCTCCGGATGCGAATGTGTCGATTTGTGACGTCGATTATTTCCTCTTGACCTGATCCGCCACATATAGAAAATCCCCGCCTCTCTCAACTCTCTCTATCACACTTTCTACAGCATCTCGATATTCGGAGACCTGTCTGGTTTTCCCGATCGCGTTGCGCAAAACCTCTCAAAACAGACGGAGCGGATTATGTCACAGATGAAGTGGATCATCACTCTCCCCGCATTGCTGGCGCTGGCCGCGGGCTGCGAGCATATGAACAATACGGAAAAAGGTGCCGTCGTCGGTGGTGCCGGCGGCGCTGGACTGGGCGCGATTATCGGGCACCAAACGGGCAACCGCGATCTCGGCGCCTTGATCGGCGGCGGAGCCGGCGCGCTGATGGGCGGAGCAATGGGCAAGGCAAAGGACAACGCCGAAGAGCGCGACATGTACGCCCGTCATGCCCAGCACCAGGAAGCACAACGCAAATTTGAACAACAAGCGATGAACAACTACGACGTGATCAAATTGGCGCAAAACGGCATGAGCGATCGCATCATCGTCAACGAGATCAAACGCCGCGGCGGCATCTTTGATATGACGACCGACGGATTGATCCAGCTCCGCCAAGGTAACGTGAGCGAGCACGTGATCGAAGCCATGCAACAGCGCGCCCAATATCGCTAAAGGCGGTTTATTGATCAGCCGCTGGGCGCTAGCCCACGGTTTTTTGTCAAAGCGAAAACCGGACGCTAGCGCGGGTGCCATGCTCTCGCGGCACGAAGTGACGAGTGAGCATGCGGTTGTGGAGAATCCCACGCGGCATGGTCACCCGCCTGTCGGCGTGAGACCATGGCACCCAGCGCAAGACATTGTGCTCAATCCTGTCTGTTCGCCACGTGATATCAAACTTTTTGTGAAGAAAGTGCTATTTGGCGCTAACGCACGTGGCTAATCGCATTTTCGCGCGGCGATCTCCCGTTGTTCCCAAACAGGAAGTCGCCGCGCGTAATCTTGCGCCTGCGAAATGAAATCGACGCCCACGTACTCGGTCCATGCCCGCTGCAGTTGCGTAACAATCGGACCGCGCCGTCCGTCTCCGACCGGCTGTCCTTCAAACGAGCGGGCATGCACGACGCAGAACGTCGTGGCGGTGCAGAACATCTCGTCCGCCTGCAGCGCCTCGTAGCGCCCCAGATTCGTCGATTCGAAGGGAACGTCAATCTTTTCCGCCAGTTCGGCGACGGTCGAGCGGCTGACGCCCAACAGGATGTTCCGCGGTTCGGGCGAATAGATCGTCCCGTCTTTGACCAGAAACAGATTCCAGCCGGGACCTTCGGCCAGATAGCCGTCGGGATCGACCAGCAGCGGCCAGACTCCCTTGCCCAGCCGCGCACCCTGTAACAAGGCCATTTGGTAGTGCGCCCGGCTGCGGGTTTTGGCTTTGGGATCGAGCATCGTCGCCGGGATCGCCGGCTGGGCGACAATCGCCACGTCCACGCCGTCGGTGTAGCTCGCGGCGAATTGGCCCATATGTTTGATCAGCGGCCAGCAATTGATGGAAACGGTCGGCCGCCCGCCGTCGGGAAACACGGTGCTGTACAGCGACAGCGGCCCCCGCGAAACATCGTGCATGATTTGCCAGTCGACGTCCTCCGCTTCCGTCGTCAGATTGCGGGACAATGTCTCTTCCGTCAGCCGCAGCATCTCATTGATCGTCAACCCGCAATCAATCTCCAACAGCCGCATCGATGCAAACAGCCGTTCCAGGTGATCACGGAGCCGATACGGCTGTTGCGCAAACGTGCGCGTCATTTCAAACGCCATGTCGCCGAACATCAGCGCGGAATCAAAGATCGAAACCCGTGCTTCGGATTCGGGGACAAACTCTCCATTGAAGTAGACGCTGCGGTTTGGCATCGGAGTCACGTCGTGGTTAAGTCACGCCGACATCGGAGTTCGGGGCGATCGCAATCCGGACCACCACGATGCGCAACAAAATGCAATCTGCCGGCAACAATGCTCAATTCTTCCAGCGCTCACCACGATTCGTCAAGCGGCCGCGTGCTTTGCGCGTCGTTTCGATTGAGCGGCGACCGCGCGTCTTCCGCCGAATCGGCGGGGTGCAACGAACGAATGCGAAAGTCGTCCCACATCAGCGTGTAGACAAAGCAGGGGCGCCGGTCGAGCGAATAAGCGGCCGGCTGGCTTTCCCAACAGCCGCGTGGAGATCCCTGCGGAGGATCGGCGTACAAACGATGTTTGCACTCGCAACAGACCAGACCGAGCATGCTCGTCTGGTCCTCGGGAAGCTGATGCGTGAGACAGTGAGTGACTTGTGGGAACTCGTGGTGCATAGTTCGATGATAAACCGGCGCGCACGAGGATATCCACAAAAATACGCCGCGCGGCCTCAACATTGGTCAAACAGATCCGCCGGTCGTGATCATAGCACTTCCGCCGGACATGCCGTTCACGAATGCTCGTTCAACGCGCTCGCGAAACGCCAGTAAACTTCGCGTGGATTTCGCAAGCGTCAAAATCGAAAAAATTGCCGTTCTTGCTTGGATTCGGTTCTGAAACTTGATAACTGTAATGGTGTTGGTTGATTAGGTTGATGTTGTCTGTGAGCCCTGCAGTGCCGGAGCTTTACGCGTCCGCCAGAGGATCAATCAAACGTCCGGTGGCATCTCAACTTTGCTTTTTGGGGAGAGACCTGCTGATGCGAGATCGAGAACATTCCTCAGGACGCGGATCGGGCTTAAGCCGCCGCGCATTCCTGCAAGGCTCGGGAGCCGCCGTCGCGGCAACCGCCGTCGCTACGCAAGCGACCGAAGCGGTTGCAGAAGCGAAGAAGCCCTCCCGGCTCAAGTCTTCTAAGGCGCAAAAAGTCGTACTGACCGTCAACGGCAAAGAGCACACCTTGATGCTCGAACCACGGGTGACGTTGCTTGACGCATTGCGGAACGACCTCAACCTGACCGGCGCAAAGGACGTGGGCGTCTCCAGCAACGACGGCGCCGATACGGTGATCATTGACGGAAAAGCCGTCGCCGCCGGCACGCGGCTGGCCTTCGCCGAGCAAGGCAAAAATATCACCACCGTGGAAGGCCTCTCAGAGGGCAAGAACGTCGACGAGGTGATTACGGCATTCGTCAAACACGATGCGACTCAGTGCGGTTACTGCACGCCCGGGTTCGTGGTTGCGGTGCGGGCGTTCCTGAACAAGAACCCCGGCGCCAACTTGGAGCAAATCCGCAAGGGACTGGGCGGTAACATCTGCCGTTGCGGCACCTATGCGGGCGTCACCGCGGCCGCACTGGAACTGTGTCAGAAGGGAGGTGCTTGATCATGGCGGAAGAAACCAAACGGGAACACACTTGGGGACCCCGCGCTGACAACGTATTGATCGGCAAGGATATCCAACGGATCGACGCCGCCGATAAATCCTCCGGCCGCGCAAAATATTCCGCTGATATCAACACTCCGGGCACCCTGTACGCCAGACTGCTCACGTCCAACCAGGCACACGCCAAAATCAAAAAGCTGAACGTGGATCCGGCGACGCAGGTGGAGGGAGTGCGGGCGGTCTACGTATTTCCGACGGCATACGATATCGAAACCGGCGAGTCGAAGGAACTGCGCTGGGACGGCGCGCCAATTGTGGCCGTGGCCGCCGATCGCCCTGAAATCGCCGCCGACGGCGTGCGGGCCATTGAGATCGAGTATGAGCCGCTACCGTTTTTCGTCGACGAAGAAGACATCGAAGGAGCGAAAAAAGCCGAAGAGGAAACCGGGATCAAGCGGCTGAAGTCACTTGGTGATAACAAAAAAGGCGACGTGGCGGCCGCCATCAGCGACGCAGTTGTCGTGCACAAGGGCTATTACGGTGTCCACACCATCAGTCATATGTGTCTGGAGCCCCACGGTTCACACTGCGAGTGGCAAGGTGACGACAAGCTGGAGGTTCATCTCTCCACGCAGAATGTGTCCGGCACTCCAGGGCAGTTCTCAGGAGCGCTCGGGCTGGATGAAACGGCCGTGCATGTGCAATCCGACTACGAAGGAGGCGGCTTCGGTTCGAAGTTTGCCGCCGATGAATGGGGAATTGCCTGTGCGGAATTGGCCAAAGCGGCGGGCAAGCCGGTGCGGTTGATGTTGGATCGCGCCACAGACCTGAAGATTGCCGGAACACGTCCCTCGGGATTCATTGAAGTCACCATCGCGGCCGACTCCGAGGGAAACATCGTCGCTTGGGACAGCGATCACTGGGGCACCAACGGCACCGGTGGCGGGACGGTGAGGTTGAGCGGCATTCCCTATGTCTTCGACTTCGCCAACCGCAACCGCAAAGCGACTGGCTTGGTCTGCAACACCGGACCAAACCGGGCATGGCGGGCGCCCCCGCATCCACAACTCTGCGCCATGACCCAAACCGCCATGGACGACTTGGCGGCGAAAATGGGCATGGATAGCTACGACCTGTTCATGAAGAATCTGAATCAGGTCTCAAAAGGTCTTGCTGACCGCGCCGACGTCTACCGGGATCAGATGAAGATCGCGGCGGAGATGATCGATTGGAAAGCCAAGTGGCATCCCCACGGCAAAGGGGGTGGCAACGGCCCGGTCAAGCGGGGTCTCGGCTTGGCGCTGCACACCTGGGGCGGGGGCGCTGGTCCCTGCTCGTGCCTGCTGAAGGTGCACCGAGACGGCTCCGTGGAAACATTTCTCGGCAGCCAAGACATCGGTACGGGAACGCGGACGGTCATTGCCATCGTGATGGCAGAAACGTTCGGGCTCAATCTCGATCAGGTCAAAGTGAACCTCGGATCGAGCAAGTACCCGAAATCGGGCGCCTCCGGCGGAAGTATCACCGTTGGCGGGGTCTCCAGTGCTCATCGGCGAGCCGCCCAAGACGCACTCTGGCAGATCTTCGATTTGGTCGCCAAGAAGTTTAATGTCCCGGCCGATGCCCTGGCCGCTCGAGGCGGAAAGATCGTCTCCGGAGGTCAGGAAGTCTGCACATGGCAACAGGCGACGGCCCTGATCGGACCGATGCCTTTGGAAGTTCAAGGAGTGAACGGCCGCGGTACCAAGGATGGGCTCACGTCCTCCACGGTCGGCGGAGTGCAAATGGCCGACGTGTCGGTCAATACTGAAGACGGCACAATCCGCATCAACGATTTCGTCTGTGTGCAGGATTGCGGGTTGATCATCGACGAATTGACCGCCCGCAGCCAGGTTTATGGCGGCATGATCATGGGCATCTCGTATGCTCTGATGGAAGAGCGGATCATGGACAATCACACGGGCCGCTATCTGAACGCCAACCTGGAGGACTACAAGGTGCCGAGGATTGGCGACATCGGCAACCTGCAAGTCAAAATGTATCAGCCGGCGAGCGAATACAATCGCGGAGTTGTCGGTTTAGGCGAACCGCCGGTCATTTCGCCGGGGGCCGCCATTTCCAATGCGGTGGCCAACGCCACCGGCGTCCGCGTGCCAGTGCTCCCCTTGACCCCGCAACGGGTTCTGGACGCGCTGCAGAAGGGAGGTGCTGCATGAAGTCGTTTGAATTCGCCGATCCCCGAACCGAAACCGAAGCGTTGGAGCTGATGGGCGACAATCCGGAACAGACCGCCATCTTCGCGGGCGGGACCGATTTAATTGCGCTGATGCAGGCTGACGTGATTCGGCCCGATCGGGTGGTCGACATCCGCAATATCGAGAGCATGCAGCAAGTCTATGAAGCCGACGGCGGCGTAATGGTCGGCGCACTGGTCACCTTGGACGACGTTTTGGAAAATCCGCTCCTGGCGGATTACGCCTCGCTCGTGCAGGCGGCCGATGCCGTGCATGCCATCCAAATCCAATCGTCAGGGACAATCGCCGGCGATTTGTGCCATCTGCCGAACTGCTGGTATTACCGCAGCGGCTACGGCCTGTTGGCGCAGGAGAACGGCAAGTCGTTGCCCGAACTGGGCGACGGCCGTTATCACGCTGTTTTCGGAAACTCCGGACCGGCAAAGTACGTCACCGCGACGCGGTTTGCTCCCGCAATGATCGCCTGGGGTGCCCAAGTGCGGATTATCGGTCCCGGACCCGAAGACGAAGAAGTACTCCCGCTGGAGCATTTCTACAAAACACCGCGCACAGAGCGGCAGGGAACAACCGTGCTCAAGCCGGGCCAGTTGGTTTCGCACGTTTGGCTGCCGCGGATCGCGGGTGCGGTGAGCGGCAATTACGACGTATTGCAGACGGCAGGGCTGGATTGGCCGTTGGCCTCCGCTGCGGCGACATTGGAACTGAGCGGCGGCCGGGTCAGCGATGCCTGCATCGTGCTTGGCTTCGTGGCGCCGACTCCGTGGGTATCACAAGAAGCCGCCAGCGCACTGCTCGGCCAACCGGTCACGGAAGAGACCGCTCAGTTGGCCGGCGAAGCAGCCGTCAGCCGCGCGACTCCACTGAAGGATAACGGTTACAAAGTTCAACTTGCCAAGACTGCGGTCAAGCGGGCGATTTTGCGATCCGCCGGATTGCTGGAAGGAGGTCTGTAACAGATGGCTGAGCAACTTCCGATCATCGACGAACAAGACCAACAGCCGACAGGTGAGCGGTGCTTGAACTTGCTCTGCAAGGGCATGTACCTCAATTCCGGGCTTCCCCGCGATGAATGGATTACCGGCGACGGTAATTTCTGGTGCGGCAAGACACAGGCCACCTACGGGCCGGACGACCAACTGGTCGGCGACGGCGAATGCCGCCACACGGGCCGGGGCTGTTACGAGTCGCTTGGATAACCCGACCACACGCCCATGAAACGAATTGCGGGACCGGCGCTTGTTGCGTCCGGTCCCGTTTTTGTTTGGGCATCAGCGAAACCCCGGCAGGGCCGGCGGTTGGCAATTGGATCACGATGACTTCGATTTGTCGTCCTGCTCGATGCGGCGGAGCATGCGGTTGTAATCCTTGAGACATTGGATGACGGTTTCCTTAAGTTTCTCGATTTCCGCCGATTGCGTTGTGGTCGATTCCAACAGCGGCTTCATCCAATTCCGCATCAGGTCGAATTGCTGTTGCAGCACGTTGTAGACGCTGCGGGGCAGTTTGTTGACGACGGTGATCTTCTGCGATCCGGCGGATGTCTGAATGATGCTCTCGTCTGAGGGCGGCGGGGGCGCTGCGGGTTTCTGCACCACTGCGGGCGGATCGGGACGCTCTGTCGCAGTCACCAGCGCGGGGATTCCGTCGGAAAGGCTGCCGTGAATTGCGTCCAGCCCTTCCCGCAGGCTGCTGATCTGCGCCGAAAGTTGTGTAAAATGTTCGTCCAACTCTGAGCCCTCGCCCTGCCGCACGAGTTGAGTAATCCCGGCCGTCATCGCGTCGCGAATCGCGTCCAGCCCGTCCGTGAACGAACTCATCTGCACGATAATCTGCCCAACCTTGTCGTCGGCGTCGACCCCGCGGAGCTTGACGTTTTGCGAAAAGGTCTTCTTGATGTTCGCCCAACGCTTCGCTTCCTCGTCATTAAGGATGCCGATTAACTCCTTAAATTTGAGCATGTTCGCTTCGGCATCGGAGGTGAGCGTCTGCGAGTCGTTTTCGTAGTTGGACACAATCAGCGCCTGCAACTCGTCGTCGTTCATTACCGGCACGACCTTTTCGGCAATCCGGTTCATGTTCCGGTACGAACCCTGCAGTTTGAACGCCGGTTCGGTGCGGTAGTCGTCGGACTGGGCGGCGGAGCGGATGTACTCGCGGTTGACGGTCAAAATCACGTCACGGACCGTCATCAACTTTTTCATGGTGGAGACCATCTCGCCCAGTTCTTCGGCCGAATAGTTTCCCTCCAGGTCGGCCCCTTCGGCGCTGTCGCGCTCCGCCATGCGGATCACGGCATACACATCTCTTTGGCTGCGACTGGCCAGGTTATTCAACACCGGATTAGAGGTGAGGCAGTTCTCCAAATAGCTCATTTCAAACGACGCCGCATGCTCGCCAATGATCTCGCCCAGATTGTAGATATCGGCCCGGTTGGAGAGCATGTCGGGAATCTGAAACTTCTCGCCGCTCTCAGTATAGGGGTTCCCGGCCATGACAACGGCGACCTTGCGGCCGCGCAGATCATAAGTCCGCGTGCGGCCTTTATACACGCCTTCAATCTTGCGGGTCGCGTCGCAGAGTGAAATGAATTTCTGCAGAAACTCCGGGTTGCAGTGCTGAATGTCGTCGAGGTAGATCATCACGTTGTCGCCCATTTCCAGGGCGAGGTTCAGCTTCTCGACTTCTTCGCGCGCGCCGGCGTTGGGGGCCTCATTGGGATCGAGCGACGTAACCTGATGCCCGATCGCCGGCCCGTTGATCTTCATGAAGATAATCCCCAGCCGATTGGCGATGTACTCCATCAACGTCGTCTTGCCATATCCCGGAGGCGAGACCAGCAAGAGCAAGCCCATGCGGTCGGTCCGCTTGCCTTCACCCGCGGCGCCGATCTGTTTGGCCAGGTTGTCGCCGATCAGCGGAAGATAAACTTCGTCCAATAACCGGTTGCGGACAAACGAGGTCAGCACGCGGGGCCGGAACTCTTCCAGTTTCATTTCGTCACGTGAGGCGTCAACGATGTCTTTCTTGAGCTGCACATATTGGTTGTAGCGTGGCACAACCTGAGCGTCATATGCGGCCAGTTTGTGCGTAAACCGGCTGTAATTGAGGTCGTATCCTCCTTCGTGGATCACGGCATGCGTGCCCGTAAGGCCGGAGACTTCGCAGGTGACGTCGGCGTTGACGATGTGCAGGTCGTTGAGCTTGCCTGCCAGCAACAGGGCCGAGACTTCGTCGACATAGTCGTTTAGCTCCGCGCCGTCTTGCTGCTCGACAAAGGCACGCACCCAATCGCGAACCAGAGAGAAAGCACTGGCCGGGTCACGGTGGACCGCCTTGAGCGACTTTTCATACTTGTCAGAGAATCCGCTGCGCTGCAGGTGTTCCTCGAAATCGCGATAGAGTTGCGCCGCTTGTGGACTAATCGCCTCGCCGGAGGTCGACAAGTTGTGAAACAAGTATTCCGCAGCGGGATCGAGGAACTCCTCAGAGAACAACTCCGACTCAGCTGCGGCAGCTTGAAGCACCTCGCTGAGTTCTGTGATGTAGTCCGTTTGGGCGGCAGTCTGCGGAAACAATTCCGCAACAGCGCCGAATCCCTTCAGCTTCGCGGCCAGCAGTGTTTTGTGTTTCTTGTCACCGAAGTGCTGCCACAGCACCGACGCCATCGCCCGGGCGCGGGTGTGATAGCGGAGCAGCCCGATCGTCGCTTCCATCTCCAATAGGCCGGCGAGGAGTTTTGCCGCGTCTTGATCGTGCACGCCTTTGACGTAAGCCTCGCCGTAACGCGGCCCCATGAACCGCTGCACGTAGGCGGCCAATTGTTTTTCGTCGTAGTTGTGGAGTTCGTCGAGCGACGGCTCGGCGCCCGGTTCCCGCAGCGATTGCAGGATTTTGTAGCTCAAATATTCGCCGCGATAGACTTGGCGGTTCTCGGAGACGACCTCTTGGTCCCAGACGTCACGGGTCGCGGTCAAAGTCTCATTTTTGATCGGCTCGAAGAAGTTCGTTCCGGTAAGGTGCAGATTCATCTCGCCGTCGCGGAGCACAGTTGTCAAATCGAGCGCCTGCACGTTCACGGAGAAGCGGTGCTCGCCCAGCTTGATGATGTTGTCGCCTTCGACAAACAGCTCCTGCCGGTCCTTGAGTTGCCGGACCGCATCTTCCTTGACGGTCTTGAGCCGGCTTTGGATGTCGTCGACCTTGACCGTATCGTCAAGTTCCTTGAGCTGCTCGACGATGTCGCGGACTTTTTCGATCATCAAGTCCGACGCGAAGTAGCCGTTGATGTCGTTGATCGACTCCAGGCTGTCGACGCGGGTCTTGATCCCTTTGAGAATCCGGTCGGCGGCATTGGCCAGGGCGCTTGCGCGTTTGTTACGGGCTTCGACCAGCGACAGCTTGCGCGTTTCAAACGCGTTGTAAATTTCTTCCCGCTTTTCGCTGAGCTGTACGACGAATTCGTCGAATTCCGCGAACCGGCCCTCTAATTCCTCAATCTGGATCATCACCTTGGTGAGGAATTCTTCACACTTCTCCGGCGTGTCACAGATGTCGAGGTAGTTGACGACCCCCTGGTTGAGCAGCTTCATTTGCGAGTTGAACTCGGCGATGCCTTCGACCGAGAGCAACTCTTGCGTCTTGTTCTTCAGGGCCGCGCGGGCGGCGTTGACCGTCGAGAAAATCGCCGAGATGTTGTCGATGATCGCCGTTCGCTGTGTGGCGTCGTCAATCTTCAGGTTGCTGACGATCTCGATCAGCATCTCCAATTCCGTGGCGCTGGTGGAGATGTCCTCCTCGACCGCTTTGGCATCGGTGACTTTTGTGAGACCGTCGATTTTCCCTTGTTCAGCCGCGACTTTTTGCTCGTAAGGCGTGAGCGCCGCCGGGTCGAGCAAAAACGTCACGCACCGCTGTGCCAGTTTGTCCGCCTGTTCGGAGACTTCGTTCTCCAGTGATTCAACGAGCGGTTCGTCAACATACCGCAGATCGCGGAGCGAAATGATGTCGCCCCGGACCGAACGCAGATCTCTGAGCGATCCGACGAAATCGTTGATGTGGTCGAACCGCTTATGGCCGACGGCGGAGATGATCTCGCGGGCTTGTTCACTGACCCGTTTGGTCTGCCGGGCGGTGTCCTGTTTGACGCGGACGACTTTGTCGAACTCATCAACGGCGGCGGATGCGGCGTCGCGAATCTTGACCAGCGGCTCTTTGAGGTCAAACGTCTCCGGCTTGTCGACCCAAAAGTACGAATCGACGATGCCGCTCGCTTCTTTGGTGATGTCGACGTACAGATTGGCGTACGTGTCCTCTTTTTCAATCAACTCCAGCAGTTCATGGCATTCCGCCATGCCGCGGACGATATCCTTATTGCCGATCTTGAACAGGAACGAGTCGGTCTGCGAGTGCGGCACGTAGTCTTCGCCCACATACGGCGTCTGCCAAACCTGCACCGCATGATGCTTTTGCGGTTCCTCCTGCGCCTTGAAGCAGACCATCTCGCCGTTGGGGAAGAACGTGAAACCGTTGCAGATGACGGGTGTTTCCACGCGCTGCTCGATCAGATTGTATTGCAACAGCACATACACGCCGGCCAGACGGTTATAAAACACGTAGAGGTAATCTTCACCGTTGGCCGCCGCGATGCGGCGTTCGAAGATCATGTCGACCAGATTGCTGCCGAACGTCTTGCACAACCCCGTCTGCAAATAGTAGCCGTCGGCGAAGATCAACCCGTGGTCGTCGGGCAGCAGGACGCACGCGTATTCCAGTGCGTCGAGCCGCTGCGCCTGTTGCAGCTTTTCGTTGTAGACGAAGTAGCGAAATGTCTGCTCTTGGTAAGGTTTGACCTTCAGCAGAATCACGTTGCCGACGGCGGCGTAATAAATTTCCGCATCGTCGAGCGTCTGGTCCGGGTCGTCGACCGGTTCGGAATAAATGCCCTCGCCCGAGTCGGTGTTGTTCTCGACTTTGATCGTCAAATCCCCGCCGATGGTCTCGACGAAGATGCGGTCTTCGATCGAGATGTGCGGGTGTTGGCCGGTTTGATGCAGATCGCGGTGCGTGCGGGTCCACTCGAACTCGTGTTGTGGAGGGTAGCGGACTTCGTGGTCGCTGCGATTGTCGACGTAGACCAACTCGTCGCCCTGCAGGGCCCATTTGAAGGTCTTAATGTCGTGGACACCCTTGCCCACGCGAAAGATCATATACAAGTGCGGCCCGCGGACGAAAAACTTGGCGAACACTGCGTTCTTGTAGTAGCGGTAAACGTCCTGGAAGTCCTTTTCAAACCGCGGGTCGGAAACGATGTCCAGCGGCAGTTCGTGGAATCCGCCTTCTTTGAATTCGTAGGCTGAGAAGACGTCGGAGAGGTGCCGTTCCGACTTGAGGCCGAAATGCACGTTGTAGCCGAACAAGAATCGGTTCCCGACAGCGACCATGTCGCGGGGCTCACAGTTATGCTCGGTGGTGATCCGCTCCGTAGAGAGCAGCACCGTGTCGATCGAGCCGAACACCTCCTTGCGGGCGTCGTTGAGCTGCTCCAGCCGGCTGCGAAGCTCCGTCCCGTGCGTGTTCAGCCGGTTGCGGATAATCTCATACGTACTGCCCTGCAGCTCAACCGCCGGCGCGGCTTCTTCCTCCGCGGCTGTCTTGTCGAGTTCTGCTTGAGCCATGGGGGCGTGTCCAGAATTCTGCAAATTGAATTAACCATGGAGGCACGGAGGCACACAGATAAAACTCTCGACGCACAGCTTGAGAATTTCTGTGGCGGAACTCACGAAGTCGGGAGATTCAAAGCTGCCTTGGTGCCTTGATATCACCGAAGTAAACGATTCGGCTGCAGTTTAGCAACTCTCCGTGTCTCCGTGACTCTGTGGTTTCAAATCCACTTCGTCAACGTTCGAATATCTTTACGAGTCCTTGCCGCCGATCGTCAGGGTCTGGCCGCCGATGTTCAGCGTGCCGACCTTTTTATCGGCCAGGCCGGTCCCTTTGACCATCGTGAGCAGCCGCTGCAGTTCCGACGTCGTTTCGTCGCTTTCGGACTGCGTGAGCATCTTGCCGATCAATGCGGCGATGCTGAGATCCTTGACATCGTCGAAGCTCATGTTGAACTGGCCGACAAAATCTTGCAACTTGTCGCGGAAGTAGTCCGGATTGCCGTTGAAGAATGAGTTCTTCACGTCGGTCAGTACTTCGCTGTTGTGCACGAAGCGGTCGACCGCTTTTCCGCCCTTGATCGAATCGACGATCTTGTCGAAGAAGGTCGTTTCGCCGCCCACGATGTCGATGCGGGCCGACTTGAGGGCTTCGCCGACAATGTCCGCCTGCGCTTCGGCAATTTCCTGTTGCGCCGAAATCGCGGCGATTTCGATATCCTTGTCTTTGTTCAATCGCAGCTTGAATTCCTCGTGTTCGCGGCCCACGCCGTCGAACAGTTTCATGGCGTTGGCTTTTTCCTCGATGCCCTTCGCTTCGCTGGTGAACTTGAGGTGCATCACGCTCGCTTCGGCTGTGCCTTGCTTTTCGACGGCCGTCGCTTTGGCTTCGATGCCCTTCGCTTCGGCGACCGCTTTGCGCTGCAGGACGTTGGCCTCGGCCGTGCCTTCTTTTTCGATGGCGACCGCTCTGGCTTCCAGCACCTGTGCATCCGCCAATCCGATGGCGGCCGCGTCGGCCGTTTTGGCTTCGGCGAGCATTTTCTGCGCCTGCGTATCCTTCTCGGCGGCTGCCCGTTCGGCTTCCGCTTCGACGACGCGCTGTTCGGCCAGCAGTTCGGCCGCTGTTTTGGAGGCTTCGGCCGCTTTGACTTCCTTGACCAACGATTCTTGGGCTTCCATTTCCGCCTTGGTGACCGTGACCTGTTTCAAACGGTCGGCGGTGGCGAATTCTTCGGTGTCTTTGATCTTTTCCTGTTGCTCGACGACCGCCCGCTCGACAACCACCCGCTCGCGGATCACGTCCTGGATATTCCGCTTTTCGACTTCGACCGCTTTGTCTTTTTCGATCTGGGCCAACGTGACGACCCGTTCCCGCTCGGTCGCTTCCAACAGGCGGTCCTTCTCAACCCGCTCGGTCTCGACCGCGTCGGTCCGTTCCTTGCTCTTGCGGGCGACGATGATCTGCCGGTCCTTATTTTCGTCGGCGATGCTGACCTCTTCTTCGGTCGTAATCCGTGCCCGTTCTGCCTTAAGACGTTCTTCTTCCTGCACGCGCTTCGCTTCAGCCTGCTCGCGGGCGGAGACTTCGGCGATTTCCCGCTTTTGCTTCTCAACCGCTTCAACCCGCTGCCGTTCGAGCTCCAGAATCGTTTCCTGGGCTTCGACGTCCTGCTTCTTGATCGTCTTTTCTTTTTCGCGGGTGATGTCGTTCGCCTGGATGTGCTCCTGCGCTGTCAGATCGGTGATTTTCTTGATGCCTTCGGCATCGAGAATATTATTCGGGCTGAGCATCTCAACCGGCGTCTGTTCCAAGTAGTCGATGGCACAGTCATCAAGGATATAGCCGTTGAGGTCGGTGCCGATGACCTTGAGGATTTCGACCTTGAACTTGTCCCGCTCGTTATACAGTTCGACAAAATCAAACTGCTTGCCGACCGTTTTGAGGGCTTCGGAGAACTTGGCGTCGAACAGCTCGACGAGAGCCCGCTGTTCGGACGCGCGTCGGCAGCCGAGTGATTGCGCGACGTTTTTGATGTCCTCGCCGGTGTTGTTCACGCGGACGAAGAAGGCAACTTCGATGTCGGCGCGGATGTTGTCTCTGCAAATGAGGCCCGCTTCACCGCGACGCGTGATTTCGATCCGTTTGACGGAGAGGTCCATTGTTTCGACACGGTGCATGATGGGAATCACCCACATCCCGTTTCCAGTTGCAACCTTCAATCCGCCCGCACCCGATTTGACTAGAGCTTCTTCCGGACCAACCTTGCGGAAGAACCGCGCAAAGCCGACTCCAAGCCCGAGAGCAACGACTCCAATCCCAGCGATTACGATTATCAATTCTTGCCAAGGCATTTTCTCACACCTTTCCTTCGGAACCGCTTACATAATACAGGTGGTTTTCCGCGTCGAAATCATCAATCTTGGCTTGCGTCCCTTTGGCCAAGGTTCCTTCAAGTGTTCTTACGTTTAGAAGCAATGGCGCTGCCGACGTTCGTATTTCGGCCTGGCCATACTGTTTATTCGTTTCAGCCGTGATGACACAGGTCTGTCCCATCAAATCGGCGACCGTATTGGGTTCCTTCGCATTAAACTTTCCGCGTAGCGGATTGGTGATCAGTTTGGACAAGAACATCGCAACCAATCCACTGCCGATCACTGCGACGACAGGACTTGCGGAAATCCCGTCCGCAAACAATCGGACCACCATCGCGGTGATGATCCAAAAACTGAGTCCAAAGACGCTAGACCAAACCATGATCGGCACGTCGCCGATATTCAGAAATCGCAATGCGACGAATCCGATGCCGAAAATGGAGTCGCCGCCGATATCTAAGTCGGCGTCGATATCCAGGACGTCCATGTCGAACGCGCCTAAGATCACGAACAACCAATACAACAAGACCAACGCCAACAGCGCACTGGGCACCAGCATCGGTCCGCTGAAATAGGTCTGCACGGTTTCCCACATTGGGCGTTCCCCTTTGGTAACATGTTGCTATTATGCAACGCGTCTCGGCATGGCCTCTGGGATAACGAAGTTTTTTGGAGATTGGATCACGAAATTCGGAGACCATAGCGGGAATTCGCGGTTGGTGCGGGTTCTTACAGTTTCCCCGAATACTGCAGATTCTCGAATTAATCGCCGGCGCAAATGGCCGCAGCCATGATCGGGGGAAAATACTCATGCTCGTTCGTCTGTTCCTGCTGCTCACAGTTTTGATGAGGATCGCGGGCATGACGGCTGCGGCAGAATCGAACCCCAAGCGGATCAGGGTGATTGCCCATCGCGGCGCACACAAAAACGCTCCGGAGAATACGCTCAAGTCCTTTCAGCACGCGATCGATCTCGGCTGCGATTACGTCGAAGTCGACGTCCGCCGCAGCCGGGACGGCGTCTTGGTGCTGATGCACGACCGCACCGTCGACCGCACCACCGACGGCACGGGGAATGTCAAAGACCTGACCTACGTCAAAATACAGCAATTGACCGTCGGCGATTCCGAGAAGGTGCCCACGTTCGAAGAGGCGCTCCGCTTCTGCCGCGGCAAAATCAAGGTCTACGTCGATCACAAGGAAGCGCCGGTCCTGGAGGTCGTCAAAGTTGTCGCACGGCAGAACATGATCGAGGAAGTGATCGTCTACAGTTCCTACGACGACCTTCGCCAATTCAAGAAGCTGAACCCCAAGATTTGGATCATGCCCCCCAACCCCGGTTCTGTGGAGAAAATCAGATCCATCCGCCGCGACCTCATGGCCGAAACGTTCGACGGCAACGTGCGTGACTGGACGCCGGAACTCGCGAAGGCCGCCCGGGATGCGGGAGCCGAGATCTGGGTCGACAACCTCGGAGAAAACGACCAGCCGTCCGGATTTCAAAAGTCACTCGATCTGGGAGTCCACGCGATTCAAAGCGACCACCCCGCGCAACTGATTCAGTTTTTGAAGAGCAAGGGTTATCGCTGAGCGGACGCACATCCGGCTTTTCAAAGTCGATCCTGCTTCTACAATTGAAAGTACAACTTTGACAAGAATGTAACTAGGGCGATCGACGATGCATTATCACCAGCGCAGAATTTGGCACGTCCCGGACAGCCGGCACACCCCGGAGGCGGTCTACGCCGCCCGCAAACTCCATCGGCGCCGCTTTTTGGCCGCGATGGGCATGGGTGCAGCGGGTTTGGGACTGTCGTCGCTCGTGTCGGGATGTCATCGCGCTACCGATACCGAGGTGCTTGAAGCCGGAAAAGTCGACCTGCCGGAGACGCTTGGGGAGCGGGCCGACGATCCTGCCGGGTCCGAATACGATCGATGGGAAGAAGCCAAGGACAACAAATTCGGCGCCCGCCGAAATCCCCATTTCGAATACGGACGCCCGGAGACCAAACAAGAAGAGGCGGCCCGCTACACAAACTTTTACGAATTCTCCGGCGGCAAAGCCAACTTCGCAGTCGTCGACGATTTCGAGCCGCATCCCTGGAAGTTTGAAGTCACCGGCGAGTGCGGTAAGCCGCAGACATTCGATATCGATGACATCTACAAGATGATGCCGTTTGAGGAACGGGCCTATCGGCATCGCTGTGTCGAAACGTGGGCGATGTGCGTCCCCTGGACCGGGTTTCCTCTGAGCAAACTCCTTGAGAAGGTTGAACCGTCAAGCGGCGCGAAGTTCGTCGCGCTTCAGACATTTGACGTGCCGAACGAAGCCGACGAAAAGGCGGGCCTGCCCACATTCGACGGGCCGAATATGTCGTCGGTGCTGTTTTCCTATCCCTGGCCCTACACGGAGGGGCTGACCATCGAAGAAGCAATGAACGATTTGGCATTCATTGCCACCGGCATCTATGGGCAGCCGCTGGCCAAACAACACGGCGCGCCGATTCGCCTCGTCGTCCCCTGGAAGTACGGCTTCAAAAGTTGCAAATCGATCGTGCGGATCACGCTCACCAAAGAGCAGCCGGCCACGTTCTGGAATACCTATATGCCGCACGAATACGGCTTCACGGCCAACGTGGACCCCGAGGTCCCGCACCCGCGCTGGAGCCAGGAAACAGAATGGATGCTCGGCACCATGGAGAAGCATCCAACCCAAAAATACAACGGCTACGGCGAACACGTGGCTGAGTTGTACCGTGCATAGAATTGGTTGCGCACTTGCCGACTGTCGGTTAAGATTTAGGAAATCACGGAGACACGAAGGTTTCGAATACGAAATTCGAAGCACGAAATCCGAAACAAATTCGAATGTCCGAATATCCAATGACCAAAACATTTCGGTCTACAGATTCCTGCTGGGCCTAATCTCACATGTTTCAGCCATTTGAGTTTTGTATTTTGAATTTGTTTCGGATCTCGAATTTCGTGCTTCGGATTTGTTTCTGCTCCGTGTCTCCGCGATGAATGATTTTTGTCTATTACGTCTCATAACCAATAACCGTGCCGATGGCTGTTTGGGAATTCTGGATCGACGTCGGCGGTACGTTCACCGACTGCATTGCCCGCGACCCCAGCGGCCGCTTAATTCAGCGCAAGTTGCTTAGCACGGGAGTGACCAAAGGACGCGTCTCTGAAACAATCGGCGATCGGGCAATACGCGACCCATCCCGCTGCGAAGACCCGCCGCAGTTTTGGCACGGCTACGAAATCCGCTTTCTCGACGATGACGGCTCAGCCGTGCATACCGACACCGTCAGCGATTTCGACAGCCGGACCGGTGAAATCGCGCTCAAACGGCCGATTCCGGAGTCCCTCCTCGGCGGAACAAACTACGAGCTCACCAGCGGCGAAGAGGCACCGGTCGTGGCGATACGCTATCTGCTGGGCCTGCCGCTCGACCAGGCGATCCCGGATGTCTCCGTGCGGCTGGGCACAACGCGGGGCACCAATGCACTGCTCACACGGCGCGGCGCGCGAACGGGATTCATCACCACCCGCGGCTTCAAGGACGTGTTGCTGATCGCCAACCAGGACCGGCCTCGGCTGTTCGACTTGGCGATCCGCAAGCCGCAACCCCTTTTCACCCAGGTCGTGGAAATCGACGAGCGGGTCGACGTCGATGGCAACGTGCTCCATTCTCCCAATGAAGACGCCGTGCGGCGGCAGTTGCAAGATTTGCGGGGTACCGGCGTCGACTCGATCGCCATCTGCCTGCTGCATTCCTTCTCGAATCCACAGCACGAGGAACTCATCGAGCGAATCGCCCGCGACGTCGGCTTCACGGAGATCAGTACCTCCAGCCGTCTCTCGCCGCTCATCAAGATCGTCTCCCGCGGCGACACGACGGTGATGGACTCCTACCTGAATCCGATTCTGCGGCAGTATGTCGGCGAACTACGGAGCGGATTAGGGACCAGCAGCCTGAAGATGATGACCTCGGCCGGAGGCCTCGTCGATGCCGACCGTTTTGTCGGGAAGGACAGCATCCTCTCGGGGCCGGCAGGCGGAGTGATCGGTTTCTCCCGAGTTGCGCAGCGGGCGGGGTTTGCAAAGTCGATCGGCTTCGATATGGGCGGCACCAGCACCGACGTCTCGCGATTCGACGGGCGGTACGAGTTGGAGTTCGAAACGCAAAAAGCGGGCGTCCGCGTCGTCGCGCCGATGCTCTCGATCGAAACGGTCGCTGCCGGCGGCGGCAGCATTTGCGATTTTGACGGCGTGAAATTAACCGTCGGCCCGCAAAGCGCGGGAGCCTCACCCGGACCCGCCTGCTATGGGCGGGGCGGTCCGCTGACCGTCACCGACATCAACCTGTTCCTTGGCAAGATTCCGGCCGATCGATTTCCATTCCCATTGGACCGCGGGGTCGTCGAACGAAAACTGGCGGAGCTGTGCGACGTGATCTCGCAATCTGCGCTCGCTACGCACTATACGCCCATCGAACTGGCCGAAGGATTTCTCAAAGTCGCCAACGCCAACATGGTCCGGCCGATTCGCAACATCTCCGTTGCCAAGGGCTACGATCCCCGCGACTACGTGCTGGTCACCTTCGGCGGCGCCGGCGCCCAACATGCCTGCGCCATCGCGCGGGCGCTGGGAATCAGGCAAGTGCTGGTCCATCCGCTGGCGGGAATCCTCAGTGCCTATGGGATCGGCTTGGCAGACGTGCGGCGGCATGCCGAAGCGTCCGTCTTGCAGACCTATTCGCCCGAGCAGTTGCAGCAACTTGAGCCGGTGTTCGCACAGTTGGAGCGGCAGGCGCAAGCGGAAGTCGCGGCGGAGGGCATCGACGCAGCACTGATTGCGCCGCCGATCCGCTCGTTGGATATGCGGTATCGCGGCGTCGAATCGACAATCAACGTTCCGGCGCCCGATGACGGCGAATATGCCCGCCGCTACGAGGAACTGCACCGCCAACTCTACGGCTACGCACATGCCGGACGCGAGATCGAAGTCGCAGTCGCCCGCGTTGAAGTCATCGGCACAACGCCCCACGCGGACGACGAGTCGACAACAACCGTCAAGCGGCATCCCGAACCGGCCGAGACAACCGAAACCTGGTTCGGCGGCCGGAGTTGGCCGACGGGAGTCTACGAGCGGAGCGAACTCCAGCCGGGCGATTGCTTCACCGGCCCGGCGATCATCTGCGAACCGACGTCAACGGTCGTAATCGATCCCGGATTTACCGCCGAGATCACCGCCCGCGGCGAGATCTTGATTTCCGATTCCGGCGACACAGCCGCCGAGCAACACAGCACAGAGGCCGATCCGGTGATGCTGGAGATCTTCAACAATCTGTTTGCCTCGATCGCCGAACAGATGGGCATCACGCTGCAAAAGACGTCCTTCTCAACGAACGTCAAAGAGCGGCTCGATTTCAGTTGCGCAATTTTCTCGCCCACAGGCGATCTGGTCGTCAACGCACCGCACATCCCGGTTCATCTGGGAGCGATGAGCGAAACGGTCAAACGAATTCTGGCGGACAATCCCGACCTGCAGCCGGGCGACGTCTTCGTCACCAACGACCCGTATCGCGGCGGCTCGCATCTGCCCGACGTCACCGTCGTCACACCGGTGCACGATCAGCAGACCTGCGAACTGCTGTTCTTCACCGCCAGCCGGGCGCATCATGCGGAAATCGGCGGCATCATCCCCGGCAGCCTCCCGCCGTTTTCGAAGAACCTCGGCGAAGAGGGCGTGCTGATTCGCAACTTCAAATTGGTCGACGCCGGACTGTCGCGCGAGGCCGAATTGCGCGAACTCCTCACCACCGCGCCCTGTCCCACACGGGCCGTCGAGGAAAACCTCTCAGACGTCTCCGCACAAGTCGCCGCCAATAACAACGGCGTGAATCTACTATCCGAATTGGTTAACCGCTACTCGTTGCCGGTCGTGCAGGCCTATATGCAGCACATTCAGGACGCGGCGGACCGCAAAATGCGGATGGCGCTCGCGAAGATTCCCGACGGAGAATATCAGCGTGTCGATCACCTCGACGACGGTTCGCCGATTGCGGTGAAGATCACGATTCAGGGCGAGATGGCAACCGTCGATTTCAGCGGGACCGGGCCGGTGATCGACGGCAATCTCAACGCCAATCGCGGCATCGTAACGGCAGCGGTCCTGTATGTCTTTCGCTGTTTGATCGACGAAGACATTCCACTCAACAGCGGCGTGCTGTTCCCGGTAACAATCATTTTGCCGGAGTGCCTGCTCAACCCGCCGGAGCACGACGATCCCGCCCGCTGCGCCGCCGTGGTGGGCGGTAACGTGGAGACCTCGTCGCGCGTGGTCGACGCATTGCTCGGCGCGCTCGAAGTCGCCGCCGCCAGCCAGGGGACGATGAACAACCTCACGTTCGGCGACGAGCAATTCGGCTATTACGAAACGATCTGCGGCGGCAGCGGTGCGACGGCCGACGCCGACGGCGCCGACGCGGTCCACACCCACATGACCAACACGCGGCTGACCGACCCGGAGGTGATTGAGCGTCGTTATCCGGTCCGGCTGCACGAATTCAGCATCCGCCGCGGCTCCGGTGGAGCAGGGCGGCATCGCGGCGGCGACGGGATTATTCGCAGGATTGAATTCTTGCGAAAACTGCAGGTCTCGCTACTCACCGAACGCCGCGGACCGTACCCGCCGTTCGGGCTGCAAGGAGGCGAGCCGGGCAAATTGGGCGTCAATTCACGGCAACGGGCCGGTCGCGAGGAATCGGAGAATTTAGGCGGCAAAGTGCAACTGGAAGTTGCGCGGGGAGATATCTTGACGATCGAATCGCCCGGTGGCGGCGGATTTGGTGATCCGGTAGCATGAAATCGCCGTTTGCGCTGCTGCACGAGATCGATTTCAAGCATTCTGTCCTTTAAGAGCGACCAATTGATCTCGGATATCGACGAGAATCACTCCCAATCCACACCAAAATGCCGCAATCGAGCAACCAGAGAAGTACGCCCAGGCCACGTCCCATTCGAAATGCAGTTCGCCATCGGGGTTTGATGCTGCGACGATTGGACCGCCAATGATCAACCATACGACACCGAGTCCAATCAGGACGACCGATCCAACAAACCCGACTTCGAGCAGACTCCGAATCCAATCAACGATTTGAGGTTGCTTCTCCACTGAACTCATGAGCTCTTCCCTTGCTACAAATTAGACGAATAGACTAGCTCGGTTCTCGCACAAACACCGGCAAGTGTGTCAGTTATCATGCAACTCATTTCCCTCAATTGCAATCATTGCGGCGCGCCGCTGGAAGTCGCGGAGTCGACCAAGTTCGTCACCTGCACACACTGCTCGACGCGGTTGGCGATCCGTCATGGAGACGGTTCGGCGTTTACCGAACAGCTCGATCAAATCGGCGAGCGGCAGGAGGAGATGCTCGACCGGTTGGAGCGGATCGAACACCACCATGCAGTCGAGGCGCTGGATCGAGAATGGGAGCGGGAATTGGTCGATTACATGGTCACCGACAAGCACGGCCGGCAACATCTGCCCTCGACAATGAGCGTCACCATGTCGTTCGTGGTCGCGATCTTCGGCATATTTTGGACGGTCATGGCCGGCGCGATGTTTCCGCCGATGGCTGTGTTCGGACTTCTGTTTATCGGTTTCGCCATCTTCGGGGGACTGAAGACGCACCAGAAAGCCCAAGCCTATCAGGAAGGCCTGCGGCGCTATCAATCGCGAAAAGCTCAACTGCTGCGCGAAGCGAATGATGATCGTCGGGAAGTTGAGAAGTAGGTCAGGCTTTCGACGGAAGTGAAGGCAGCACAACACGAACCTTCCACCGCTGAAAATACGCGTGCGATTCTCCGGCCATCGAAGACATGTTAGATTTCAAGTTTTCTCACGAAGTTTGTGGGTCAATGGTCGATGAGGTGCGCGACCGAACTTGCTACAAAGTAAACTTGAAGCATTTCGACAAGCACGTTCGATTCACGTTGCCTGAACTCGCCTGCAGTGGTTTCATCTCCAACGGCATGTATTCGTTGAACCTCTCGACAAGTGTGACACATAAATTCGTTGGCAATGTCTTTGGTCGAAAGAGCTGGCGGCGTGGCGATTTGCGTGGCTACACGGTGATCCTGCTAACTGATGGTACTGCCATCGAGTGCGTGCATCATAAGACGACTAATTCCGAATTCGTAGGAATATACCTCAATGGATGTCAGATAGGTGAAATACGCTTCAGCGAGTATCGAAAATTCTTGGGGATCAGCTGGCCAATTCAATGGCAACTGATTCATCATGGTGAATTATTTGGAACGATCGATCGTACAAATAGTAAGACGAAACGAACAAAAGTCGTGACTGTGGATGGTCTTCCCATCCAAAGACCCTCCGGCGATACGCTCTCGATGCGACTCGGATGGAACCCGCCACCGTCGGACTTTTTCTATATTCTGTTCATGATTTGTACGCTAGCGTTTCTTTACACGACGCCACGGCCCAACCCAGACTTGGTGATCAACAAGTCTGATGCTCAGAAACTGCCAAAGGACGAAGAGCTGTTCTATTTTGCAGTCTGTCTCTATTTTCGCGCGGCCTACTTTCAATTTAGCCCTAAATAGTGGTAAGTCAGACCGACATCAGATCGTGTAACATCTTCGCGACGTGCTCACATCGCTCCGGATTCCCCGGCAGACCCATCGCCACAGTCTCAAGCTGCAGAAGGTGCTTCGCTAACTTGTAAGCATCCGCGCCATCCCGTAACAAATCGATGATCTTGGGAATTTACGGATCGTATTCGTCGTTTTGACGATCGAATTCAACGAATGCGCGAGTTCCTATCGGATCCCAATTAAGGAGAAGAATGTTGCGGATGCGGTCAGACAGATCCGTCGGCTCATCGAAATCTCTTGGCATGGTGATGAGATGTTCTAAAGCTCTTTGCGACTCGGGCAGTCAGCACTCTGATTGAAACATTTCAATCTTGCGGTATCGGCCAGTAGCAGTTCAAAAATACTCTTCCCATGAATGAGCTGTTCGTGTTTCGCAACCACTCTGGTCGAGGTGCCACAATTCGCCTTCTCCGCGACCTGCAATTGCATCTAAACACAATCCCCAGGAAACGAGCAGTGAAGTCGCATGCGGGGGCAACGTATACTGTGAACGTTTAAGCCAAAGTAAATCTTGCGGCGGATTTGGTTCAATCTCCCAATACTGATAAACGTACCACCACGGTGAATACTTTGGTTCGTCGTAATTCCTATTCCACTCCTTGAATTCATCCGCAGTTAAAAAGACTCTGTTTCGATAGGTTGATGGCCATTCAGCGATGACGAGCGGGAGCACCACCAACGGTGCCGTGAAGATTGCAGCCGTGTAGTTGTTTCGCTGGGGAACTCGCTCTGCGCTGGCAATCTTCGGCTGCAGTATCCGACGGAAGGCAAGTTCGGTTGGTGATAGGTCACTTTCCACCGGTATTGGATTCGCCCGGCGCGCGCCTTCAGCGAATTCTTGGAGCTGTGGGAACCATTTGTCGAACAACGCTGCACATTTACTCGCTTCTTGCAGAAAAAAGCGAGCAAACTCTAGTCCCTCTTCTTTACTCAGCCTCTCAATGCGCGCACGACTTTCCCCAAGACGGTCAATCTCCGCGAGCATGTCGGTCGGTAGTTCCATGATTTGAGCCGAGACGCCTCAAACGCGGTTCTTTACGTGGCCGCTGGCAGATGATTTCTGACAATGTCGAGCCTAGCGTTACTCACCGACCGTGACCAAGCCGCACGGTTCGCAAGTCAATTGTCGGAAGATTCCACCCGTGTATACGTCAAGCAGTTTCTCACAGACCGGACAGTTTGATATCGGCTCGAAATCGTCCACTGATTGATTCTGGAAGTACCAATAATAGCATTTGTGCTGTTCATTAATCGCGCTGCTGATTTCGCGGCCACGTCTATTTACGGGACTCGATATCTCTGCCAGCTCGTGTTCAGCCCAAAGTTCGTACTCGGCAGAGTCCAACCAAAGGCGATCAATTGCGTCGTAAATAGCTCGCCAGTTGGCGATTCCATCGACAAGCGTTGCACCAATCCCCAGAGAACTTGGAAGAATTTCCTTATTGCATTCCATGCAATGCAGCGGGTTGTATCCCAGTGCGCACATCAACTTGGCAGGGTGCTGGGCGGGACAGGAGCAAGTCTCATCGGTCGGCGTTGGCGAGGGCGGATACAATTTACGGTACGGGTCGTTTTCACTCATGATTGGCATCTGCCTCAGAGTCATCCCATGAGAAACGTCATACAATCACAACCGCTCCGTCACCCACCGCACCGCGTGCGGCACGTAGTCCAGCGACAGTTTGTGCCCCGCGTCGATGAAAATCAGCTTCGACGACTCCGCCGGCAGCATCGCGTGAAGCTGTTTCGCAACTTCGGGGCTGCACATCGGGTCGCTGCGGCCCATGATCATCAAAAACGGCCGCTCGCCGATGCCGTAGGTTTGATTTTGCGGCGCGATGGGCGAGAACTTGTCCCGCTCCTTCGGCGTCACGCAGGCGACGGCGACTTTGATTCGCGGCTCCACGCCGGTCAGCAAAAACGCCTGCGTGCCTCCCATACTGTAGCCGACCAGGCCGATCCGCTCCGGGTCGATATCGCCCCGTGAGATCAAATAATCGATCGCCCGGCGATAATCGACGACCGTCTGCCGGTAGATTTCCTCCTGCGTCAAATAACCCTTCCGCGGCTGCGGGCCCTCTTCACGGTAATGATTGACCGGTGCGAAGTCGTTCACCGAAATGCGGTCGCCGTGACATTGGGCATCGAGTGCGAAGACGGCATAGCCCGCCTCCAATAGTGCCTTGCGGACGTTGCCGCCGCTGATGTAACCGCCATCCTGAAACCAGCGGTCCTTCGCCCCGGACCAGCCGTGCAACAGCAACACACAGGGGACCTGCTTCGCATCCGTCTCGGGACGCTGAAAATACCCCGGCACCAACTCCCCGGCACCGCCGCGAAAGACAATCTTTTCACGGGGGATGCCGTCGAACTTCTTCATTTTCTTCTCGACGACCCGCGCTTCGAGCGGAATCGAGTTATCGTAATCGTAAAACCGCGCAATCGCCCGGCAGCCCTCTTCACTAAGCCGCTCCAGCGGTGGTGCCGGCGGCGATTTTGGATCGTCCGCAATCGCAGTCACCGTCAGGTTCGCGATCAGCAGAACGCCGGCAAGTTGCTTCATTACTCGGGAGTAGGATTTCATTTGGGGGTGCCTATTAGAATCAGATGATCAATTGAGGCAAACCGAATCGCCTTGACCGGAGAACACAATTCGCCGGATAATGTTGTAAGGTTTTGCCACCATTTTAGCGAAAGGTTGTTGATCGATGTCAATTGCTGAGGAACCAATCCGAATACTTGAAGAGATTGCCGACCTGCTGACATCCAACCCGACGCATGAGCAGTTACTCGAATTCCATCCCTCTCAGGATGTGCAAAAGCGCGCCGGTGAGCTGTTGTATAAGCAGAATGCCGGCACAATAACGCCCGACGAGCAACGAGAGTTGAATCAGTTCGAACAGGCCGAATTGTTGATGCGACTAGTCAAGGCACGGCTCAATCGGTAAGCGCTCATGAGCGATCGAGTACCCGCCCAACTCCGCACGCGCGCTCGCCAGCGTGCGGGAGACCGTTGCGAGTATTGTCTGATTCATGCCAATGACGTGATGTTCTCTCATCAACCAGATCATATAATCGCGGTCAAGCATGGGGGCAAGACGACCGAGGCGAACTTAGCATGGGCATGTTTCCTCTGCAATCGGTTTAAAGGGAGCGATATTGCTTCAATCGATCCGGAAACTGACGATTTAGCACCGTTGTTTCATCCGCGTCATGACCTGTGGCGAGAGCACTTTCGGCTTGAGGAGGGACAGATAATTCCATTGACTGCGGTCGGACGCGTCACTGCGAGGCTGCTCCGATTCAACTCGCTCAAAAACGTCGAGCTGCGCAGCCTTCTACAATTGGCAGGCCGGTTATTTGTGCCTGACTAACCTTCCAGCCCCTCAACCAGCAGGCCTGCCACATCGATGTCCGTCACCCGCGACAGCGCCCGCCACCCCGGAACCGCGTTGACTTCAATCACGTACACCTTACCCGACCGGTCGTACAACAGATCAACGCCAGCGAATCGGCAGCCGGTGGCTGCGGACGCTTTGAGCGCCAGATCTTGTTCTCGTTTCAACAATTCCACCGGCTCCGCGCGGCCGTTGCGGGAGATGTTCGTGCGGTAATCGCCGTTGCCATGCCGCCGCATCGCGGCGATCACGCGGCCGTCCAGCACCAGAGCCCTCAGATCGGAGCCGGTGTGTTCGATAAACTCCTGCAGGTACAACACCGCCTGCGTCCGTTCCAACGTGCGGAACGTCCGAAATGCCAGATCGGGATCGGAGACTCTCAAGATTCCGCGGCCCTCGGAGCCAAACAGCGGTTTGACGATCACATCGCCGCCCAGATCTTCAAACGCCGTCATGGCCGCTTCGGAGTCTTCGCAAACTATCGTCCGCGGCACCGCCAGCCCCGCCGCCTGCAATTTGGCAGTCGTCAGATACTTATCCACCGCACATTCAATCGCCTTGGGCGCATTGACGACCACCGTCCCCGACGCTTCCAAACGGGCCAGTGCGTCCATGCGATAGACGACTTGTTCCAGCGACCCGGGCGGCATCGTGCGGACAATCACCGCGTCGCATTCGTGCAGATTGCACTCTTCGCTGCTGACTCGTCCCCGCTTCCCCGAGATTTGTGCCGTCAACCGCCGGAAATCGACCCGCACGAATTGATGCCCGCGCTCAACCGCCGCCCGCTCCAGGTCGTGTCGGTACCAGCTATCGGCGTTTGCAAGGGCGGCAATCAGCATGGTTCTTGACCGGGATTTTAGCCGGAAAATCCGAACGATTGAGCAACGATTTCCGGAGCAACCCGGCCGAAACGGTGCGTACGGCCGGTCTCGATGTTCTGAAACGTAATCTCCGCCGGGCTGAACAGATGCGGGTCGATCTTGTAGAAATCGCGCCCCGCCGCTTCGAAGATCTCCAGAAACGGCCGACCGTAAGCATCAGAAGAGTCCGCCGGCACTTGCGGCCCGATTGCCTGCAGCGAGTCGTCGTCGCCGGTGACCCACAACTTAACTCGCCCGCCGTACAGGATTGCGTCGTTGGTACGCCCGATTCCCGACAGAAAATCGGCGGCGACCGGCGCCAGCGGCGCAACGCCGTAGCCGCTGACGATTCGCGTGACGTCAAACTCGAGTTCAAACAGCTTGTGCAGCGCCGTTTCCACGACGCGCGCGACGACCTGCAGCGTGCCGGCAAGACTCGCGGTCGGGGCGGCGAGAAGCGTGATTTGGTCCGCCGGTATTGCCGTCCGCTCGCTAATGAAGTCGATCACCTTCTGATCCGGCAGACGATCGGTTTCCAACACGCCGACGCACAGACCGGGCTGTTCACGATAGGCGAGCTTATCAAACAACTCCTCACGCGCCGCCGCTGCTCGCATCGGGCCGGAACCCATGCCGAAGAAATCCTCCACCGCGATCTGCCAGCCGGCGTACTGGCTGAGTAAACAGGCCGCGACCGGTTGCTCGGCGGCGACCCCAATGTGGGGGCAACTACCTCCGGCAACTTCGCCTGGCAGCAGCGACATCTCGGCAAGCCCGGCGGTGCAGATTTCCGCCAGCGCCAGTCCCGCCCCGAGGCTGCCAGGGACATCGACGCCAAAATCCCAGACCGTGCCCCCGCCGGAAATCTCCTGCTGCCGAATCCGCAGTTGATCGGCTCGCTGCGGCAAATCCTCGACCAGAGTGAGCGCTCGATGATTGAGATTCCAATCCATGCGGTTCGAAAACGTCCGGCGATCAGTTTCGTAGGGTGCGGTGAAACGGAAATCAGCGTCTTGTCAGTTTCGTAGGGTGCGTCGCGACGCACCATGCTTTATGCAACAAATAGGCGGTGCGTCGCAACGCACCCTACATGGCTTTATCGTCCGGCTTGGTTTGCGAATCCTTCCGCTCGTCACTCTTCAGTTGCTCTCGAATGTACGACGGCAGCGGGCGGTCTTGAAAACGCAGGCGGATCGGGCCCTGACAGCATTCACAATCCTTGATTTCGTACATCGGGATCGAACAGATGTCGCACCAATAGTCGGTGTATTGTCGGCGGTTCTTATCGTCGAACGTATAGACTGACATGACCTGTGCGTAGGGAATCTTGGACCGCCGGCGGAGGACCAACTCCACTTTGCGGTCGCGGAGCCGTTTGTCTTGATAAAACGCCCGGCCTCGCCAGTCGGCGACCAGCGGCACCATCTCGCCGCCGTCGGTGATCAACACGACCTGCTGGTCCATCTCCTTGTAGGCCTTCACTCCCTGCTTGCGCAGAGCGGGTCCGAGAAACGTAACCGTCCCCTTGAGAAGTACGACACGCACCTCACCGGTCGGCTCGTCGCCATTTTGACCGGCTTTGGCATTCGCAGACGGCTTTTGCTCATCGGTTCGGCCGACTCGACAGCACAGCACACAAAGCGCGAACGCCGTCAACACCAAGACTCGGGCGCGGAACATCATTCACCCAATCCAACGACAACGATCCGAATCGTGATCGGCGAAGTCTTCTTTTTGGCCTTAGAAGTCGTGGGAACTTGCAAGATCCAGTAATCTTCGTCTTCGTGGTGGATCAGCTTCGCTTCTTTCTCCGGCTTCTTGGGCGGTGCGCTCATCAAGAAGATCGCCGGATGTGTCGAACCAGCCGCCTCGGCCGACGACTCGTTGCGGCGCATTTCGTCAGCAATCGGCTTGGGATCCTTATCCTTGGCCGCCGGCAGAGCGAGACAAAAATCGCGGATGTCGCTCGTGCCCAGGTGGTTGCCGTCCTCGGGCTGTTGTCCGTAACGGAGGGTATACACGCCAGCCGCAATCTCTTGAGCACGAAAATCCAACCCCATTGTTCCCTTGGGAAAATGGACGGCGCCGAGTAATTCTCCATTCGCGAATGGGTAGGCGACGCTCAACGTCGGCTTGAACTTCGCTTTGACGGGAATCTCCTTCGCCGGCCAGATAATCCCGACCACGCCGTCGGGACCGGTGATCTGATAGCCGGTCTCATGGATCCGCGCCGCCACTTTTTCCGAGAGCCCTTTCGGGTGGCCTTTGACGGTCTTGATCTTATGGGAGGATTCCGCAGCAACAAGGTGTCCCGCACTGAGACAGCAGAGCAGGACCACAACAGATCGCAATTTCATCGAAGTGCCTCGACTGGTTGCAAAGAATTAGATGTATTAGGTTTGACAGTGATGACGAGCGGCTCTCGCCCGTCAGTTCCATTGTATCCGAGTCGCGCGCCGTTGACAGGTTTAGCAACCGCCTCCCGGCAAAAAACTAGCGGGAGGCGGCAAAAACCGGCCCTCCCGCTCAAGTGTGCATGTTGTACCTGTGACCAGTCCCGCCCAGCGACTACTTTTCGAATGTCGCCAGGAAGGCGCTCCGTTGTCCGAGCAGGTTCCAGGTATTGTTCAGACCCTTGCCGGCGAAACTGAGCTTCGTGGTATAGGCGGGGTGGGAATTCTCAACGTCGGTCAGCGGGGGATAGAACACATCCTCGTTGGTACAGATGCAATCGCCATCTTTCAGCTCGCGTGTTTCGATCTTCGCCAACTTGCCCGCTTTGAGCACGCCCACGCCGCTGACGTGGTCGTTCTTCAAATCGATCTCGGTCTGCTCGACACATTGCACATGTTTGGTCAACTTCTTCGCCGAATCCTTCACGAACGCGATCAGCGCTTTTCGTTGTTGGTCATTTGCATTCTTGTCGACCAGAATGACCGACTTGATCGGGTCGGGATTGATGTCGAACGAACCGCCAAACCCCAACGTGTCTTCAGCCTTGACGACGAGCACCGCGGAAAGGTTGTCCAGTTTCACGCCGTTCCACTTTCCTTTGTCGACTTTCCAGGCCATCACGGCTTCTTTGCCCGACAGGCCGATTTCTCCGTTGGCGAAACAGGGGCCGGTCCACACATCGCAACTTCGGGCCTCGAGGTACTCTCCCGAGATTTCCGCAGCGGCGGCACCTGTCACGGAGACGAGAACCAAACAGCAGGCGAACATTAGGTGTTTGGCGGACATGTTTTTGATCCTAGACAAATTCAATTTCGGGATTTCAAGACAGACGGAGAGACGCATCTCCACACACGACAACAGAATTGTCTCACGACACTCTGCGTCCGTCAAGAAAGATTCGGCTCAACCCGCTTAGCGACGTGATACATCCGCCGACTCAGCGGGGCCGTTGATCCGGGTCGCTACGTAATAATCGGTGACCGCTTCTCCGCGAGCTCCGACATAAACGACTGCGTGCGGTTGACGACCTCCTCGACGTTGGGAGGAAGCCCCTCCAGCAGCATCGCGTTGGCGAACAATTGCCGCGCACATTGGCGAATGAAGTCGTCATGGTCCGCGTTTCCCGACAGATCGCCCAACCGCTTAATCAGCGGGGCGGAGGGATTGATTTCCAGAATCCGCTTGGACATTTGAAAATCTTTCGTCGTCATCTGCAGCATTTTCTGCATTTGCGTGCTCATCGAACCTTCAGGGTTCACCAGGCAGACCGGGCTGTCCGTCAGCCGTTTCGAGGCGCGCACGTCCTCGACATCCTCGCCCAACGCCTGTTTGAACAAGTTCACCACTTTTTCAAATCCCGGCGTGGTCGCGTCGGCCGATTCGCTTTGATCGGTCGCGTCCGTTTCGCCGCTGTCGGAATCCTCCGTCTGGGGAAACTCCACGTCGGCGGCATCAATCGAGGTCAATTGCTTCTCGCGGTAGGTGTGCAAGTTCGAGAGCATGATCTCGTCGATCGGATCGGCAAGGTATAACACCTCCAAGTTCTTCTTACGGAAGATCTCCAAATTGGGGTTCTTCCGAATCGCCGCCAAATCCGCTCCGCCCAGGTAATAGATCTGCTTTTGATCGTCTCCAGCCCGTTCGAGATACTCATCCAGCGACGTCGGATTCTCACCCTCGTTCACCTCCGACGATTGAAATCGCATCAGCTTGGCGATCTTCTCCCGGTTTTCAAAATCGGTGCTCACCCCTTCGCGGAGAATGGTGCCGAACTGCTCATAGAATCGGAGGTATTCGTCGGTCTGGTCCGCCGCCATTTTCGCCAGGTGATCCAGCACCCGCTTGATAAGAACTTTCCGGATCTTGCGAAACACGGTGTCGTCCTGCAGCGCTTGCCGGGAGACATTTAGCGGCAAGTCCGCCGAATCGACGATGCCGTACAGAAACCGCAGATATTCGGGAACCAATTCGCGGCAATCGTCCTGCACCAGGATCCGTTTGGCGCACAGATGCATTCCATGTTCGACCCGTCCGAATCCCATCGACTCCAGGTTCGTCTCCGGACAATAGATCAGTGCATGAAATTGGATCGGCGAATCTGCCGAGAGATGCAACCGCCACAGCGGTTTCTCGTCGGCGCGATGCGTCAGATACTGATAGAAACTGTCGTAGTCTTCGTCGTTCAACTGACTCTTCGGTTCGGACCAAATTGCCCGTTGCTCGTTCAGTTGCTCGTCGCCCAATTTGATCGGGTGCGGAACAAACGAGGAATGCTTGCGAATGATGTACTTCAGCCGCTCCTCGCGAGTGAACTCCTCGTGACCTTCCTTCAGATGCAAGCGTACGCAGGTGCCCCGGGGCAGCGATTCTTCGGCGGGCTCGATCGAGAAACTTCCGGTTCCATCGGACTCCCACCGCCAACCGGTCTCGTCACGATAGCTGCGGGTTAAGACCTCGACCCGGTCGGCCAGCATAAACGCCGAATAGAAACCGACGCCGAATTGCCCGATCAGCGAAAGGTCCGCTTGGGCGTCGCCGGAGAGTTTGTTGAGGAATTCCAGCGACCCGCTGTGCGCGATCGTGCCGAGATTCTCCACCAACTCGTCATGTGTCAGCCCGTTTCCGTTGTCCACGATCGAGAGCACCCGCTCCTCTTCGTCCGGTTTGAGCACAATCTCCAAAGCAGCTTCGTCGCGGTACTCCTCTTCATTGAGTTGGATAAACCGCATCTTGTCCAGTGCATCCGATGCATTCGAGACCAATTCGCGGATCGTGATTTCGCGATTCTGATACAGAGAATGCGACAGCAAATGCAATAGCTGCTTGATCTCTGTTTGAAACGTAAACTGCTCTTTGTCGGCTGCTTGTGACATCGCTCTTACCTCACTTCTCAACAGCAATCTCAGTATCAAGTCTCGCGGCGGATCAAAAATCACCCGCGCATACTTCGTTCTCTGCTTGGAGCGCCAGTTTATCTCCACCGGACTCGTTGTCAAATCGGACGAAACCCCCACGTGCGGCGGTCGCGTCGGGAAAGCTGTGCCGTTCGCCGAGAGCCAATCTTGTCGGAGGCTTCTCCAGGCACGAGACAGTCCTTGACTTCCGCGTTACGAACCGCCCAGAATGCAGGCTTAAACAGTCAATTGTTGACTTCAAGCAGAGGAGAAGGGACCGGAAATCGTGGATGAGCAGCTGGTTGAAATGTTGCGCAAGGCCACGGGGGCAGAGGGACCGATTCGGCTGGCGCTGACGGACACCAAAACCGATGAAACGTGGGTGACGACGATCGAGTCTCCCTATGCGGTGATCGGACGCTCCTCGAATTGCGACGTTACTTTGGATTGTGCCAAGGTCAGTTCGCGTCACGCCTACCTCCAGGTCGTCAACGGCAACGTGTTTTGCGTCGATTTGGGAAGCCGCAACGGAACCCACTGGGCCGGCGGACCCCGCCGCGCCGATTGGCTCGTCCCCGGACGCCGCGCGCGGATCGGATCATTTTCCCTCGAAGTCGAACCGGACGACCCCTTCGCGGGGAAGAGCTCCGAATTCTCGCTCGGTAATCTCAACCCTCTGAACCGCTACGAAGACGAATGCGGACCCCTGCCGGAAGTCGATTTGGAATTCCTCCGCGAGGACGGTGAAAACCGCTTCTGGGCCGTCAGCCGCATGTTGACGCTGGCCGGCAAAGTCTCCGGCTGCAAGATCCGCATCGCCGGTGGCAATCCCCGGGTCCATTGTTCCTTGCTCAGAACGTCGCAAGGCCTGTGGGTGATCGACTTACTCTCCCGCAATACGGTTTCCGTCGACGGCCAGCAGGTCGCGTGTCACTTGCTTGAGGACGGCGAGGTTCTGGACGTTCAGAACTACCGCATGCGGATCCACTACACCGGCCCCAGCTTTTCCGAGTCGTCCAATGCAAGTGAGGACTCCATCTACGACGATCAGTTATCCCTCTCAGGAGTCGACGAACTTCCGCCATTTCCCGATGTCGAGGAAGTCGACGAGTCCTCATTGAAACCGGTTGAAGAACCTCCTGATATCGTGCTGCCGGGTGGGGTATCACCTTCAGCATCCGAATATTCGCACGCGGAATTTGTCTCCGACGTCGCCGCCGTCAACGAGGTCTCCCATTCCGCCTCGGGCGTTTCCAAATTGGCTCACGCTGCGCTCGATGAACAGTGGGAACTGTTGCAGAAACAACAACGTCAGTTTGAAAAAGAATCGCAGTCGGAGCGGGAAAAGCTTCAGGAAGCGCAACTGCTGCTCCGGGACGAAAAACAAGAATTGGCCGACATTCGGGAAGAACTTCAAACCGAGCACGACAAGCGGCTCGAAGAGCTCACCGAGCGTCTCGAAGAATTGGGCCGGGAGCGCACGCAGTTTGAGGAGGAAAAACAGCAGTTCCAGGCAGAACACGAGAAGTTCCTGGCGGAGCAGTTGAATTTCGGGGAAGAATTAGCCGGTATCGAGGCGAAACGGGAAGCGGCGCTCGTCGGAGTTTCTCAGTCCGAAGAAGCGCAAAAAGAAATCGCCGAGCTGCGCGCCAAATTTGAGGAAGAACGCAAACAGTTTGAAGCCGCGCAGAAAGAAGCCGAACAGACTCAGGCCGATCTGAAGAACCAGTTCGCCAAACTCTCGACCCAATCTCAGGATCTTGAGGCCGAGAAAACGGAATTGCAGCAGAAACGAGAAGAGCTCGAAACGGAACTTGCTCAGTTTCGCCAAGAACAGCAGGCCGCGCTCGACAAATCCGCTGAGGACGAAAAGAGCCGCGGTGAAGCGGTCGAGCTTCAGCAACTACAGCAGCAGCGTCTGCAGGAGGATCGCGACGCGCTCGAAACCCAGATGGCGGACTGGGAGAAACAAAAGTCCGATTTGGACCAACAGCGGGCCGACTTGGAACAACAGCGTACTGAGGCCCAACGACGCGACGAGGAGTTGTCACAGCGGGAGCAGCAGATCGCGGACGAAGTCGAAAAACAGGCCGCCGATCGTAAAGAACTGGAACAGCAGCAGGCCCAAGCGCAGGAACTGCGGGAAACCTTGCAGCGCGAGAAGTCCGAGTTCCAGAAGGAAATGGAGACCCACCAGGCGCAGCAGGCACAAGCCTCCAGCGAAGCCGCGGACGTCCAGCAGTTGCAATCACAGCTTCAAGAGGAGCGCACGGCACTCGAATCCCGCGCTGACGAGGTCGATCGTCGCGCAGGTGAGCTCGACGGACAGCGCGCGGAAATCGAACAGGCCCGTAGTGAGTTCGATCAGCAACAGTCCGATTTCACGGCACAGCAAAGCGAACTCGAATCACGCCAACAGGAACTGGATCAACAGCAGCAAGCCCTGGCCGCCGACCGCGAGGCACTCGATCGCCAACAGGGAGAGTTGCAGGCTCAGCGGGACGAACTGCGGCGCGATACGGACGCATTCAACGAAAAAGTCACGCAACAGGATTTCGCTGCCGATGCGACCGTCGACGCGTCAGAATTAGACGAGCTCAATCAGCAGCGCTCAGCCTTGGAGGACGAACGCCGGCAACTGGATTCCCAGAAGCAAGAGTGGGAGCGAACCCGTGCGGAGTTCGACGAACAAACCGCAAAACTTGCGGCCGATCAGCAGGCATTGCAGTCCCAAATCCAGCAACTCAGCAGCGACCGCGAGGCACTCGACGCCCAGCGAAATAAGCTGCACGTCGAACAACAGGCCCTTCAAGAACAGCGAGACAAACTCGCCGCCGCTCCTCCGCCCGTAGCGCCGGAGATCTCCTCGGAGGAACGGGAGAAGCTGGAGCAGGAGCGGCAACAATTGGCGGCCGCGCGGTCACAGTTTGACCAACAGCAATCGGACCTCGAGCGCCGCAACTCCGATCTCACGGCCCGCGAAGAGCAGTTGACAGCCGGACAGAACAGTCTGCTCAAAGATCGCGAATCGCTCAACGACGCGCAGCAAAAACTTGATGCGGACCGGGACAAACTCCGCACTGATCAGCAACACTTCAACGCCGAAGTGCTCAAATTCGAAATGGGGCACGATGTCAACGCCTCCGGCGATCAAGAACAATTCGAGAAGCTGAAAAATGAGCTCGCGCAGTCGCAATCAACACAGGCACGGTTGAGCGAGGAAAAACAGAAGCTAGAGCAAGAACTCGCCGCCCTTCGCGCAGCACCCGTGGCAGCGGCGTCCCCGGGTGATCCCGAATTCGCCCAGCAGCAAGAACAATTCCTCGCCGAACAGCAGCGGTTCCGCGAGGCGGTTCAGGCCTTCCAAAACGACAAGGCCCGCGCGGAGCAGGAGCAGCATCAGCAGGCGACCGAATTGGTCTTCGAACGCGAGCATCTGGAGGGCGAAAAGGGAAAACTGCAGGAAGCCCACCGCCGGTTCCAGGCGGACGTCCAGCATTTTCAAAACGAACAGCAGCGCTTTCGCGACGCAATCGCATCATTCCGCGCCGAGCGGGAACGCTTCGAACGCGAGAAACAAGGCCTGCCCGACGCGCCGCCGGTCGCCGGCGACAGCGGAGAAGCCAAACCGGACCAAATGCCCAGCGACGTGCCTCCGGTCGGTTGACGTATTTGGCGACTGATGCAAGCGGCGAGGTTTCATCCACAAGATAATCCGCCCGCCGAGGCGAAAGCGCCGACAGCGCAATCGTAGAATTGAAAGCATCCTCCGATGAAACTGCGAATCATTCTCGCCATATCCTGTTGCTTGACGTTAATCCAATCTGCCGCCGCGGCGGAATTCTCCGCTGGCGTAGCCGTCGTCGACGTCACGCCGCCGGTGCCGTATCGCATGAGCGGCTACTTCAGCGAACGGCTCAGCACAGGAATCCTCGACCCGCTCTACGCCAAAGCGATCGTCTTCAAACAAGGCTCCACATCCGCGGCACTGGTGTTCGTCGACATCAGCGGGGTGTCGCTCGACGTCGCCACCAAGGCGCGCCGCCAGGCGGCCGAGCTGACCGGGATCCCGTATGAGCACATCGCCGTCGCCGCCACGCATTCGCATACCGGCCCGCTCTATTTCGGCGCACTCCGCGCCCACTTTCATCGCCAGACGGTCAAAAAACATGGCCGGGACATCCACGAAGAAGTCGACTATCCTGCACAACTCGCCGCCAACATCGCCAAGTCGATTCAACAGGCGCAGAAAAACCTGCAGCCGGTCAAGCTCGCCGCCGGTTATGCCCACGACGACCGGCTCTCCTTCAATCGCCGCTTCCACATGAAAAACGGCACCGTCCGCTTCAATCCGGGGCAGCAAAACCCCAACATCATCCGCGCCGCCGGCCCGATCGATCCGGAGGTCGGCCTGATCGAACTGACCGCCGCCGGCAGCGGAAAACCGTTTGCCGCAATCGTCTCATTCGCCCTGCATCTCGACACGGTCGGCGGGACAAAGTACTCCGGCGACTACCCCAAACATTTGCAGGACAGTTTGCGTTCGCACTTCCGCGACGACTACGTATCGTTGTTCGGATCAGGCACCTGCGGCGACATCAACCACGTCGATGTCACCACCCGCGGCCGCCGCTCCGCACAGGAAATCGGCAGCATGCTGTCCGAATCGGTCATCAAAGGTCTCAAGCAATTAAAGCCGGTCGGCGCGCCGTCACTGGCGGTCAAATCGGCGATCCTGCCGGCGCCGGTGCAGCAGTTTACGTCGGAACAAATCGCCGCCGCCGCCCAAACCATGGAGTCGGTCGCCGACCGCAAGGTCCCCTTCCTCAAACGGGTCGAGGCCTACAAGATCTCCGCGCTGCAACTGCGCGGCGTCGACACCATTCCCCTCGAAGTCCAGGCCTTCCGCCTCAGTCCGCAAGTCGCCATCGTCACTTTGCCGGGCGAAGTCTTCGTCGATCTGGGCATCGCCATCAAACAGGCCTCCCCGTTTCCCACGACGCTCGTCATCGAACTCGCCAACGACGCTCCCGGCTACATCCCGACCAAAAAAGCGTTCGTCGAGGGGAGCTACGAAACCGTCAACTCCCGCGTCCAGCCGGGCAACGGAGAAAAGATGGCCGAGACGGCGATTCGGCTATTGCGGGAACTGGGTGATTCGGCCAATTGATCCGCCAATTCGCTGAGCACGTTGTCAGTTCAACAGTTTCGGTTCATTGACCCTCAATTGCGGCGAGCAATCTACGACGTTTTGCACAACCGGCCGCAGGCGGCGTATAATTGGCCGCAACCGCCGCGAGTGAGGTTGTCTCCTATCAGGTCAAGATTTCTAAATAAGCGCCGAACATGCCTGCGAAACTCACCATCGGACTCTGCCTGTTGGCCGCTGCCGTCGAAGTCGTCCTCTGCTGTACCAGCACGACGAACCTCGCGCCGGGCGATGTCGTGGCCGCGCTGTTGGTCGTCGCGCCCTACTTTGTCTTGGCCGGTATGAGCTGGATGCAGCGCAACAACCCGCGCCGCTCCTGGCTGCTGCTGGCAATCGCCGTCGCCATCTCCGCCTGGGGCATCTACCTCTTCGCCGAAGACAGCTACCGCTACCACACCGATCCGGACTACCGCTTAGTGCAACGATGGGCCGTATTCCTCGTCCCCGCACTGCAATGGGTAGTCGTCGGCCTGACCGGTCTGGTGTTATTAATCCTGCGCATCCGTTCGCGCCAAGAGCACTCGTGAACTTCTGCCGCGATTGCGGGCGCAGACAATGTTTCGGCTTACACAATGCGCAAAGAAATCGATCACAAGTTCGCAAAGCGAAGTCGCCGGCACACCGCCTACTTTCTAATCATAACCGCGCTCACGTTAGTCGCCGCCACACGGATTGAAAGGCAGGACGTCTGGTTTCACCTCTCCGCAGTTGCCCTCGTCGGATTCATAGCGGCGACCTATTGGTATGACGACTTTTTCCGCGACATCTACCGATGCCCCAATGCAAAACGACGCTGTATCATTCCAGAATGAAGGTGAAACCGAGATTCAACGAGGGCGACAAAGTCGAGTTTTACTGCGACCAATGTGATGTAATGTGGGACACGGGCAAGGAGTTTTGGCGCAGTTAACAATGGCACCAACATGCGGTCTTCGGCAGCGACCGTCAGAGCGACGCCAGTTCGTAAACGCGACCCATCGCGTACACCCTACCGGACTCGAACCCGTGTCACCGAACTCAGCAAACCGATTCACTTTGTGGAGAGATGAAAGTCGTGCAGCACTGGTCGGAAACCTGTATAATCGTCCGTCAGCCTTAGTGGTAGTAAGGTCAATCACGTTTGATAAGTTTCAAGAATATGCAAGAGGGAATTCATGGCTGTAATCGTGCGCCACGAAGACGAACAGGATCAACAATACATCCTTCTCGGGACAGGGTTTGGCATGTTCAAAGCAATGCGTGGAGCCACGCTCGGCGACATCCTCTCGAAATCAGATGAGGGTGATCGTTCATTGGCGGCGCTTTGCGGAGTTGAGGGTAAGATCATTTGGGCTGATACTTCCAGGCTCACGGTCGTATCTGTCGACAGTCGGTCTCCTCAAGAGATCCTGGAAGCCTTGTAAGAACCAGGCTGCAAGTCCTCAAAATCATCAACCGTCGTGACATGCGCATGTGTCACCGCCACCGCTGAGTCTTGTGAAGCACAGTCAGGCGTGCCGAACATGTCGGGGCGGTCAACCTGCGACGCGTCACTGCCTCGATGTGGGAATGCGAATCGAGTCTGAATCAAAGACCTCTTCCTCGCAGCCGCGAAAACTGGCCCGTTTCATTCAGACCGATTGTCGCGGGTTGGCTTGGTACTCAGAAAGAAGACGGGCAGGCAAACCAGTATTCCGCAGAACGATCCGACAAACGACGCGACGATGTCGTTTCCATCGAATGTTCGGTTCGGAATCCAAATCTGCAGAATTTCGTAGATGCTGATTCCGACTGCCGCTGCGGTCGTGACTTTGACGTACTCGCGAAGATCAAGCGATTTGTTCTGAAAGAACGCGATCAGAGGACAGGCGGCGCCGACGAAAAAGTTTGGCGACGTGCCACCGAAATCCCAAGGTGTCAGAGCTGGAAGCACGTGGAAATCGGGCCGCGAGAGGCGGATCGCAGATGCCAGGACGGCGAAGCACACGAAGAGGAATCCCGCGACAACTTTTCTCTTGCGACTTGGGGCCGACGGGATGAGGTGCAGCTTCTCAAATCTTCGAAACATGGCAGACATAATATGTCATTCGCCAGTCCGCCCACAGTATTTGCGAAAACTATTCAGGTTGAAACTTCGTTAAGCTGCTTTTCGGCAGCTTGGCAAATTCGGGATCTCTGGAGTGCCTCAGCCACAGCGACATGATAGTGGACGAATATTCTTCGCGCAAAGTGGTTGTTTGCAAAGCATCATCCTGGTGCTTGCGCAGCTTGTCCTCGTCGGCGTTTGCATAACGCTGAGTCGTGGTGATTTACGTATGGCCGAGCATCACGCTGGCCGCAGGGATCGTCGGATTCTTGGCGGCGACCTATTGGTATGACGATTTTTCCGCGACATCTACCGATGCCCCCTATGCGGCACGACGCAGTATCATTCCAGAATGAAGAAGATTCCGAAATTCGACGAGGGTGACAAAATCGAGTTTTATTGCGCCCGGTGTGACGCAATGTGGGACACGGGCAGGGAGTTTTGGCGCAGTTAGCGATCCCGCCAACATGCGATCTTCAGAAGCGCGCATCAAAGTGGAGCGTGCGTGCGCAACAGCAACTGCTTCAGGATCAAAAAGCGAGCGCGACCGATTCAGTACCCCGTACGGGATTTGAACCCGTGTCACCGGACTGAGAACCCGGTATCCTAGGCCACTAGACGAACGGGGCAAGACGCCTATTATTGGCCGATTGCCGGCGAATGTCAAACTTCCGCTGGGGAATGCACACGTTGTCCAATCTGCCGTTTTTAACCTCCGGTACGCCCGGAATCGGCGGGCGGCTGAAACAGGCCGTCGAGGATTTCATCGTCGAGGAAGTCCCCGCCTATCATCCCTCCGGCGCGGGGGAGCACCTGTTTCTTTGGATCGAAAAACGGGGTGTCGCCGCCGGTGATCTGCTGCAGCACGTCGCCCGTACGCTCGGCATTTCGCAGTCCAATATCGGCGCCGCGGGCATGAAGGACAAGCAGGCCGTGACGCGGCAGTTCCTCTCCGTCCCCGCTGCGTGTGAACCGCGAATCGGCCAAGTCGAATCGCCGCAGATCGCGGTCCTCGACTCCACGCGGCACGGCAACAAACTCCGCACCGGTCAACTGCGGGGAAATCGCTTTGAGATCGTGATTCGCGACCCCGCCGATGACGCGTTGAAAACGGCCGGCGCGATTGCCGAACAGATTGCCGCGCTCGGTTTTCCCAATTACTACGGTGAGCAACGATTCGGCCATCACGGCGCTACAGCCGATTTGGGCTTCGCGCTGCTGCGCGGCGAACAGCGTGCCGCCGACATTCCTTACCGTCGCCGGCGATTCCAGTTGAAGTTGGCCCTCTCCGCGGCGCAGGCCAAACTGTTCAATACCGCCCTCGCGGAAAGGTTAACCGACGGGCTGTTGCACAAGGTCCTGCCGGGTGACGTGATGCAAGTTGCGGCGTCGCGCGGCCCGTTTGTGGCCGAAGATGCCGCCGTCGAGCAAGTGCGGTTCGACGGCGGCGAAACGTTGATCACCGGCCCGCTGTTTGGCCCCAAAATGAAATCGCCCAGCGGAGCGGTCGCCGACCGCGAACGCGGCCTGCTGGAGAAATCCGGACTCGACGCGGCCGCCTTCACGCAATTTCGACAACTGACGTCGGGGACCCGCAGACCTTACATCGTCCGCCCTGAAGAGCTACAACTGGAACCAACCCCTGTTGGAATCCGTTTTCGGTTTCAGCTTCCCGCCGGCGTCTACGCCACAACGCTGTTGCGGGAATTTATGAAACCGACACATGATCTGCCGGACGCATGAACCAACTGATTCAAGCATTGCAGCGGCCCGAGGCGTACGATCATCCCGTCGCGCAGGTGCAATTGCTCGAGACGCATATTTCGTGGGTGCTGTTGACGGGACAGTTCGCCTACAAAATCAAAAAGCCGGTCGACTTTGGTTTCCTCGACTTTTCGACCTTGGACAAACGCCGGCAATGCTGCGATGAAGAATTGCGGCTCAATGCGCGGTTTTCCGAGGACATCTATCTCGAAGTCATCGAGATCACCGGCAGCCCCGACGATCCGCATATCGGCGGCAGCGGCCCGGCGATCGAGTATGCCGTGAAGATGCGTCAATTCTCGCAAGACGCGCTGTTGGATAGCATGCTGGATCGCGGTGAGTTGTTGCCGCGTCACATTGACGCGTTGGCGGCGGAGGTCGCCGAGTTTCACGCGCGAATCGCCGTCGCCGACGCGGATTCGCCATACGGTACACCTCAAGCGGTCTGGGAACCGGTGGCCGAGAACTTCCGCCATTTGAACCCATCGAATCTGAATTCTGATCACCGGGGCCAGGTTGATCGACTCCGGGAGTGGGCCGAGGTCGAATTCGAACGGCGCCGGCCGGACTTTCAAGCGCGACGGCAAGCCGGCTTCGTCCGGGAATGCCACGGCGATTTGCACCTGCGAAACATGATTCTGCAGGGCGCACGCGTGTTGCTGTTCGACTGTATCGAATTCAACTCCTCGCTACGGTGGATCGACGTGTTGAGCGAGATCGCCTTTACCGTCATGGATCTCGGCGACCGCGGCCGGGACGACCTTGCGGCGCGGTTTCTCAATGCCTATCTCCAACAAGCCGGCGACTATGCGGGGCTGCCGGTGCTGCGCTACTACCTGGTCTACCGCGCGACCGTCCGGGCCAAGGTGACGGCGCTGCGGTTGGCTCAGCCCGACCTGACCGCCGAGGAACGGGCGGCCGATGAAGAATTGCTGCAAAGTTATCTCGATTTGGCGGAACGTTACACGCAAACCAAACACCCGCAATTGATTCTGACGCACGGGCTCTCCGGTTCCGGCAAGAGCACACTCACGCAGGAATTGCTCCAACAACTTCCCGCAGTCCGGCTCCGCTCCGACGTCGAGCGCAAAAGGTTGTTCGCTGCTGCGGAATCGGAGACGTCGCTATATTCCGAGCAAGCGACGTTGTCGACCTATCAACGGTTGGCACAGGCGGCCCGGCACGTGCTCGACGGCGGATTCACCGCCATCGTCGACGCGACATTTCTCAAGCGGCAATTTCGCGATGAGTTCCGCAGCCTGGCGGATGAAGTGGGTGTGCCGCTGGTCATTCTCGATCTCACCGCGCCCGTTGACGAGCTCCGCGACCGCCTTCGCAAGCGGCACGGCGATGTATCCGACGCGGACCTGAGCGTGTTGGAGTGGCAGATCAACAATCAAGAACCACTCGCCTCAAAAGAACGTCCCCATGCCGTTCCGGTCAATACCGACAACCCGGTCTCCATCGACGAGCTGATCGAGCAAATTCGCCTCAAGAACGCACCCGATGCCGGCTAATCAGCGATGGTTCTCCCGTAGAATTCCCGCAGGCGTGAGACCGTGCGATCAATCTCGCCTGGGATTTCGCTGCTCTCAAATCTGCCGCAATCCGCCAGCAGTTCCGCCAATTGTTGTAAGCTGCTGCGCGAAAGGTCACGCTCAAACATCAGCAGCAGCCGTCGCTCAACCAAGTCGCCGAGATTGCTCACCCATTCGTTTTCAACGATCCAATTCACAACCGACAGCGGAATATGTGTCCCAATCACGTTTTCACCGGGCAATCCCAAGCACGCTGACAGCACCCTCTCGGAATCTGTTCCGAAGAATCTCCAGACCGCCGCGGCTTGTTCGATCGCCAACTGGTGGCTGTCCGCGATCCGCTGCAGTTCAGCTTGGAGTGCGGCGTCATCGGTGGGATAGTTCTCTCCACCGGGGATCACTCGATCATGCGACTCGCCGATTCTCGGTATCTCCAACAAACTGAGGATCCGATCGGCCGTCTGCTCCCCCAGCGCCCGGCAGGTTGTCAGTTTACCCCCCACCAGTGTAAGCACAGGAATCTCGCCAATCCGCTCCTCTTCAATCCAGTGCCGCCGCGTAACGGCACCGGTCGTCTTGGCCGACGATTTCGGCAACGGACGAATACCGCTGTACGTCAGAGATACGTCGTCCCGCGTCAGGTGAACAGTCGGAAACAGATCGTTGACCGCACTGAGCAGGTAGTCAATCTCATCATCGGTGGCAGTCGCGGTCTCAGGACTGGCGGTGAACGGCTCATCGGTCGTGCCGATCAGCATCGCGTCGTCAAACGGTAACACAAAAATCAGTCGGTCGTCGGCCGCTTCGGCGTAAACGCCTTTTCCGTGCAAGGCCGACTTCAGTTGTTCGTTATACGTCAGCACGTGGCTGCCTTTGGTTCCGCCGAAGAGTTGCTCCGTGTCGACGTGCAGATCGGAGAGCGTCGCATCGCCCCACGCGCCGGTCGCGTTGATGATCACCGACGGGCGAACGCGTTCCGTGGCTTGCCCCGGCGCATCAACGGGAACGATATCGACCTCGTCTCCATCGATCACCGCTTTGTGATAGGTGTAGAGATCGAATCGGCGGTCCTTGGCCGCCGCAAGATGTTCCGCATCTTTGAGCAGCGCCACGATCCAACGTTCGGAGTTGACAATCTGCCCGTCGCTGTAGGCGCACAGCCACGGAAACTTTTCCCCATCAACTTCCGGAAGCCCCTCTTCGCCGGTGTTGTGAATCGAATGGCCCGGCAGCGTACGGTCCTGGGCATACAAGCCGTACATTTGCAGACCCATCCAAACCAGCCACGAGCCGCGCGTTTCGTGGTTCGCTTCGTGGCTCTGCCGCCACTGCGTCCAGGTCTCCGCCCAGCGCTCCAGGCGGACGAATCGAAGCATTGAGGGCAGCAGGCCCGAAAAGCGGTTGTTCACCGGAATGCACAATCGCAGCGGTCTGACAAATTGCGGCGCCAACCTCAGCAGCCGCGTGCGCTCCTCCAGCGATTCTCGCACCAGATCGAATTCGCCGTATTCCAGATAGCGCAGACCTCCGTGTATCAATCGCGTTGATTTCGAACTCGCCCCGAACGCGACGTCCGACGTGTCGACGATCACCACAGAGACGCCGTTGAGTGCCAACTCCCGCGCACAGGCCGTCCCGTTAATGCCGGCACCTAGGATCAAGACCAACGGAGATTCGGAAGCCGCCATAATCATTGTCCGCTTGCGAGTAGGGACCGAGCCAAGCCCTGCCGGGGCACGGACGTGATTGTAGCCCGCTGGACCGATCACAGACAATCAAGCGGCTGCATACGCATGGAACCGGGCCAGCGCAATCGCCCGCCTGGCTTCGGCAAATAAAAAGCAGTGGCCGCGCTACTCAGCTTCGACGGCAGCGCCATGGAGGCTGCTGAGCCACTGTTCGAGATGCCGGCATAGCGCGTCGCGGTCATCCTGAATCGCCTGCCGCTCCAGCGCAATGGCCGTCCGTTCGCGAGCGACTTCCTGCGACTCATCCGCGATCAGCAGCGCCTGTTCAGCGGACTGGCGTTTTTGCTGCTCCAGGTCTTCACGCTCGGCCCGTAGCTGCTCTCGCTGTTCCTCAAGCCCCTGTCGCTGCGGCTCCAACTGGGACTGCAGTTGTTCGATTTCATCGCGCGACCTCTCCAATTCGGCGCGCTCCTCGGCCAGTTCCTTGCGATCGCTCTCAATCTGCCTTTGGGTCTCGGCAAACTCGTCCGCCTGTTGCCGAATGTCGCGAACGTCGTTCTCAAACGTCTCGCGCTCTTCGCTCAGCATCTGCCGCTGTTGGTCAAGATCGGAGCGAAGCGTGTTGAGTTCGGCGCGTCCCGCATCGATTTCGCCGGCAGTGCGGTCCAACTCCACATGTCGCTCATCCATTTGACGACGATCGTTCAGCATCGTCCAGCGGTCGTCCTCCAACTTGCTCCAGAGCTCCTCCAAAGTCTGGCGATCGGAGTCCAGTTTTTCCTGTTCGGCTGCCAATTCCGCTGTCCGCTGCTCGGTCTCTGCTCTCAATTGCTCGAGGCCCGCACGTTGTGCATCGATCTCGGCGGACGCAGTTTCGAATTGATGCTGCTCGTTCTCAATCGCCTGACGCGAGTCTTCGCATTCTGCACGAGAATTCTCCAGCTGTTCGCGCTGTTGCTGCAGTTCTTCCGATTCCCGCTGCAAACTCTCCTGCTGTTTCTGGAATTCGGAAGTGCCACGTTGCAGCTCTTCGCGTTGCAGTTCCAGATCGCGAATCTGTTTTTCGAAGTCTTGCTTCTCGCGCTGCAACTGAACACCCTGCTGGTGACACGCAGCGAGTTGCTCAGACAAATTATCGCGATCCGCCTGCAGCGCATCTTTTTCGGCCTGGATATGTTCGCGCCCCGATTCCAACTGGCGTCGCTCATCAGCGATCCGCTGCCATTGGAGCTGCTGCTCTTCGTGCGCCCTCTGTTCGCAATCCGGATCGTCGCGCAACAAGCTCAGCTCGGACTCCAATCGCTGTATCTCGCTCTGCAGCCCGTCCCGTTCCTCTCGCCACTGTTCAAGGTGCTCGTCCGACGGAGTTTCTCTCGTTTCCGGCGCCGTCGTTTGTGTCACCGCCCCGACCTGGTCTGTCACGGTTTTGGGACTCGGCCAGGCCGATTTGGCGTGGTCGCTCAGGTCAGCCTTGCCGTGCCAATCACGGTACAGCGGGCCCAAGACCCCTTTGGTCGTAGGATCGACCGGATCACCCGACTCAGGAAAACGGCCCAACTGCATCCGCTTGAGCATCTGCCAGTCAAAGCTGGCTGCCCGGGCGACGGCGGGATCGGCCGACACGGCGGCGTCGACCGCGGTCACCGCAGCAACAATCACCGACCGGGCGATTTCGGACTTGTTCTCCCGCGATTTCAGTAGGTCGATAGCTGTGGTCGCCGTGTTCGCGGCGGCATAAGCGGCATTCGCCGCGTACGCCACGGTCGCCGTGACGTCGCGCGCCTGGGACGCGGTTACGACTGCGGAGATCGCGGCTTCCTCCAGGCGATGTGCACGGCGGGACTCGATCTCTGCGCCGGATGCGAACTCGGAGGCCAATGCAATGGCGGCTTGGATCGCGTCGGTACATTCCTTGGCCTGAGGATGGTCTGCGCCCAGTTCAAACAGCGGAAACACACGCTGGGCACAACGGGCCGTAAACGCGGCAATGGCCCTCAGGGGAAGTTGTCGCAATTCCTGGGCGGTGGGAAGACCAGCCATGACGGAGTTTCGATTTCGCGGCTGAAGGAGCGGTTGAGAGAAGGCCTCATCATGAAACCTAGCTCAGTTTTGCCGCCCGGTGCGGTCTCCCTCAAAGGACGCCGCGTGAATGCCGTGCCGGTCGTGCCGACTGTGTGGAGAAAGACGATTATCTGCATCGCCACCGTTTGCCGAGAGCGGACCGGTCGCGGCTTATTGCAGACTCCGATTCAACTCGCGAAAAGTCTTCAACTCCAAGGGATGGATTTTCTCCGACATACTAACGCCCTTGGCGAGCTTCAGCGCGTTCTGAAACGCGGTCTTCGCGGCCAATTCATCGCCCAGCATGTGCCGGGCGCGGGCCATGTGGTAGTATTTCGCCGGCTTAGGCGTATCTTCGAGCGACTGTGACAAATCGTCTGCGGCAAGTTGTGGTTTGTCCAGTGCCAAATAGATGATCGCGCGCGTGTCCAGCAGCAACGCCGCCGGCCCAGACAGATCGATCGCATGATTGATCAATTCCAGCGCCTTCTCAGGATCTTCTCCGCTGAGCGTCAACAGCAGTGCCAATTCATTGAGTGCAATGATTGAATCCGGCTCTTTGTTCAAGAATTTACGGAACAACTCAATGGCCTGTGCATAGTCCTGATGCAGGTGTGCCAGATTTGCCGCCTGCAAAACCAGCCCCGTGTCCTCGGGGTGATCCTGCATCGCTTCCGAGATGCGCTTGCGGAATAGTGTCAGCCATTCGTCCGAGTCAGAGAGCTTCCTGACAAACGGCAGTGCCGCTGCCACGATCTGAGCCGGCTGGTGCGTTGTCCACGATTCGTCCAACAATTTGATCGCTTCGTCATACTTCTTGCGGCCCCGCAGCAGCCGCACGAGCTGGAATAACTGGTCGGGGTGATCGTCGAGTGATTCCTCAAACAGTTCTTGGCACCGCTTGGCAACGACTCCGGCCTGGACGACTCGGCCCGCACGGTCGAGCGATTCAGTAATCCCGAGCAACAACGTAGCCACCTGCGCTTTCGTCGCCAGTGCCGGGCCGGCTTTCGTCTCTTGCCAGACCTTATCCAACTCCGCGAGCCCTTCCTTGGTTTTTCCCGTTCCGATCAAGTATCGCGCTCGCAAGAAATAAGTCTGCAGGTCGTGCGGCCGAGCTTCGGACAGGCGTTTCAGCAATTCCGCTGCGGTTTCCAACTCGCGATAATTGATCATCACCTCGATCCCAAACGCGAGGTCAGACGGCGCACAGTTAGGTTTGCTAACAAGATCTTCGACAAGCAGTTTGGCATCCGACCAGCGATCCAACGTCATGTACAGTCTCGCCAACACCAGTTGATCTTCACGGTGCAGAAAGCTGCGGTTCTGGAGTTCGCGGTAGATGCGCTCGGCTTCCCGGTGATCGCGCCGGTGCCGGCGGCGAGCCAACAGCGCGGCCTTAATTCGTTGATCAGTCGTTCCCCGGGGATTCTGCTCAATGTTCTCGTCCAGCAATCGCTGCGCTTCGACAAAACGGGGATTGCCACCCTCAGCAACCAGAACGTGGGCAAGGGAACGCCGCGCTTCGATCCGTTGGTCGTCGCTAGCCGCTGATTCGTCGCTGATCACCTGTCGCAAGAGTTTCTCTGCTGTTTGGCGATCGCCGATTCGTCGATAGAACTGCGCGACCGTCAGTAGCAAGCTCGGCTTGTCGGGATCGGCTTTCAGAGCGTCCAGGTAATACTCTTTCGCCTGGTCGAACTCTCGCACGGATTCCAAAACCTGCGCTAGAGCGAGCGGTTGATCCGTTTCTGAGAACTGCGACTTGGCTTGTTTTAATTCTTTGGCCAGTTGGTCGTCGCGGCCGGTCGACTTCAAGTATCTCAACCAAGTTTTCCAAAACGCTGGTTCCTTTCGGCCGTGCTCCTTTGCCGAGGCGAACCAAATTTCTGCTTCCTTCGGCTTACCCGCCGTCAGATACATCTGAGCCAGCCACAGGTACTCTCGAAAATCCGTTGAACCGACCGGCACGTTCTGTGTCGCATAACTGAGTGCCTGTTCATAATCACCCGCACGAACCATCGTCTGAGCTGCAATCCACCCGAACTGCTCGGACAGTTCGCTCTGCGTGTTCGCACGAAATTGCTCAATCACCGCCGTCGCGTCGGCAAATCGTCCCCGTTCATTGAGACGTTGCACGAGGCCGCGCACGACAAGTGGGTTCGACGTTCCCAGCTCGACCGCGAGTCGTAGATAGTGAATCGCGTCCTCCTGGTTGCCCTCCAAATCCTCCAACTCGGCGAAAGTGATGAGGACCTGTTCGGAAATGGCGTTTCTCTTGCGAAGCCGGTCCAGAATCGACCGCGCCTGATCGAGCTGCTTGCGGTCCTTCCGACGAGATTGAGCGATCAAAAAACGGGCTTGCTCCAGCTGTGCCTGAATGCCTTCCTTACCTTCAATTTCCTGAATCTTCGCCAGCAACCCATTAGGACCGCCCACACGATCAAATTGCCGCGAACGCAGTGCTAGATCAATCCGGTGTTTGATGACCGGCAGAGCGGTCGGTTGTCGTTCCGATACTCGACTCCAATATTCCTCCGCCAGGTCGAGCCTGTCGATTTTTTCGTAAGCCACGGCGACTGCCCACAACAAATCAACCTGTTCCGTCTCGGAAAAGCTCGCCAGTTGCTCGGCAACTTCGGCGATACGCACCTCTGCGGATCGCTCGCTCTCGACCTTCGGAATCAGTGCCAGCTCTGCTCTAAGCAGTTCGGACTTCTCTCCGAGTTCTGCTTTCGCGTCGGCCAGGACTTTCAAGGCTAAGTCCGGCTTCCCGGTGTAATTCTCCAGTTCGGCCAGCGCCAGCCAGACCGATGTGCGGTGACGCTCCTGATCCAGTGCTGTTGCCAGATACGACCGTGCATTGCTGATCTTCTCATCCTGATTGATCGAGTCTGCTTGGTGCAACTGCAGCTGCGCCCGCAAAATCAGGATTTCAATTAAATCCTCTCCTTGGCCGGTTGCCAGATCCAACAGGCGATTCGCTTCATCCCAATTTCGCTGTTTGGACGGAACTCGGAGATTCTTCTTCACCTCCAGCTGTGCCAATTTCAGCGGCACGCCGCGTATTGATGCCAATTTTTTCAAGACCTCGATCGCCTGATCAATCCGCCCCATCTCGACGAGGGTTTCCGCAAGCCCCATTCGGCCTTCGGAGGAAAGAGGATCGGCAATTACCGCCCGCTGATAGGCCCGAAACTGAAGTTCCAAGTGGGCCAGCTGCCGCTGACAGCGGGCTTCCATGAGATCGACCCCGCCGGGAAACACTTTCAACAGTGTATTGCTGGTTCGAAGTCTACGGCACTGCTCGATGGCCGCTCGCCATTCACCGCGGGCTTCCATTAGCCGCGCTTCTAAGAACCCTCGTAGCGGCCATGGAAACTCCAATGCATCAATTTCCGCAAGGAGAGCACGTGCCTCGTTCAGCCGACCTTGTGTGATCAATATGTTTCCAAGCGTCCATCGAAAGCGGGCGTTCTCCGGTGATTCGGCGATCGACGCTCGTAAACGGCGAATCGCGGAGTCCGGCTGCCCGGATACGACGTCTAGATTTGCAAGTGCTTCGACAATCACCCCGCTGATTTGCTCCGGATTCAACGTCGGCTCGTCAGAGCCGCCTTCATCCGGCGACGGGTTTTTGGCTGCATGCGGATTCCTAAGTTCCTTTAACAACCGCTCCAGATTCACACGCACATCTGCGACGTCAAATCCAGTCACTTCGTCGTGGGCTCGCGCCTCGACAGAGACGAGCGACGCGACCAGCAACAGCACCCGCATCTCCTGAGGAGCCAACTGGTATGCGATTCTGGCATCTTCAATCGCCTTGGCGAGATTTCCCAATTCATGCTGATGGTGAGCCCGAGTCACATACACATCGAACGAATCGCGATTCGCCGTAACGAGCTTGTCCAGCACCGACTGAGCTTCCTGGCGGTCTTCCGCGCGTCGCGCCAGCAATGCCGCAAGGTGCCGATAGCTGGAAACTTGTTGCGGATCCAGCACGATCGCCCTGCGATAGGAACGAATTGCTTTTTCCCGCTCGCCCAGCTCTTCGTAGCATTCTGCCCGCAGCAGCTCTAATTCCAGGCTCGACTTTTTTCGTGCTTCCTTCTCTTCCTTGCTGACGGCTTGCTCAGGGGCGCGTTCAAAGTTTGCGATCAGAATATCCAAGTCGAACAGCGCCTGGCGGTAAAGCTGGCCTTCCATGAGCAGATCCAGCCGTCTTCGCCGAAGATCATCGCGGTCTGGCGCCGCACGCAATGCTTCGCTGAGGAGGTAATAAACCTGCTGTTTGTCTCGGTCCGTCGTCGCCAATGAGTGATAATGAAGCGTCATTCGGATCCGAGCTTGTACGTCGTCCGGCTCAAATCGCAAATAGTTCTCAAGATTCTCCGCAGCGACCTTCAGTTCGTCTTCCTGCTCCGCGCGTTCCGCACGTTGCAAGAATGCCGATGCCATCCGGCTCATCTGATATTTATGGACAATGGCCATGATGATCGGCAGTAGAATCAGCAAGCCGAGCATCACCAGCAGCAGTCGAAAGTTAATCCGCCATCCTACCTCGTCCGTTGGCTGGATTCGCTCCGCGTCCGATTCCGGGCTTAGCACCTCGCAATCGTCATCATCGACGTCGGGAACCATCACGCCGTCGGGAGTCTGAATTGGAAATAAGCCGCTTTTCCGCATGACGTTTCAACCACAGACCAGAAATCGAAGAAGTTCAACGAATGGAGTGAGAGTGCTGACTGTCGGCTGAGGGGTGGTTCCAATATGCAGAGCGAGGCGAGCCGACAATCGACGGAACTGCCTATATTACATTATCCATTTTCCAAATGAACAATTGGCCAAATTGGCTGCTTTCCGACGCTTTTCAGAGAAATGCCGTAAATTTGGCAAATATAGAGGTTATGGGACGGGCCTCAATTACTCTGAAGTATCAAATGGGTTTTCGCCTAAGTCAATAACAATGAACTGAATCTGTCAGAATCACTGACGATATTCCGCATTCTGCACATCGCGGGGAACGTCTCCCTCATTGGCAGACGAGACCAGGGATGTCCAGACAACACGAGCAGTTAAAATCGCTACAGGCAGTCCCCCAGTCGAGCCGCCACCGCTTGCATCAGTTCCCAACTCGGGTCACCTTCGACCGGAACGGCTGTCGACGAAATTGCCAGCACTCCGACAACCTCTGTCCGGCTCTTGATCGGCACCGCCAATGAAGCGCGGGCTTCGAATCGAGCCAACCAACTCGCGGAACTCTCCAGACCGCTTTCCGACGCATCAAGCTGGGCCACCGTTGGTGTTGCGGTCATCGCTGCTTGCACGATTCCCAAACCGCGCTGCGTCATAGAAACGGTCTTTGTCGCGTCGGCAAACGACGAGCTGACCTCCAGCGACATCTCTGCCACCGCGCCAAATCCCAATTGCACGAGTTGCTCGCCGTCGAGCCGCCATAAACCGGCTGCGCGCGAGGCAGTCGCCGCCAGTAGTGACTCAAGCGCTTCCGCCGGCTCAACGTGCGACGTCAAATCGCGGCGGAACAAGTCGAAGATCGCCTGAGGCTCAATGTTTTGACTCATAACAGCGGTTGAACCTCAATTCCAAAGCAGTCTCGTCTCAAACGTTCGTCATTTGGCGGATTGACTGGGATTCCGCACCGGCAAGCCCGCGCCGGTCGACTTCAACCAATCTCGCAACTGTCGCCGCAGTGCATTCACACGTTGCGGCTCAGACTCCGCCAAATTGCGTTTCTCAGCGAGATCGTCGTGCAGATTGTATAGTTCCACACGGTCTCCCTCAAAATACTCAATCAGCTTCCACGCACCCGCTCGAACCGCACTCACCGGCGTCGTGGTTGGGTAGTAGTGTGGAAAGTGCCAGTAGAGAGCGTCACGAGTGATGCCGGCGGAGGGGTCGCGAAGAATGGGCACAAGGCTCACCCCATCGACCGTCTCGTTCCACTTCGAACGATCCTGGGCGCCGGCGAGTTCCAGAATGGTGGGATACAGATCGTGAGAAACAATCTGCTGCTGCGAAACACTTCCCGAATTGGTGACGCCCGGCCAATAGACGATCCAGGGAACGCGAATCCCACCCTCGTACAATGATCCTTTGCCATTGCGGAGCGGTTGATTCGTCGTGGGGATTCCCGATCGCGTCCGGTTCACAACGCCGCCGTTGTCTGAGGTGAAGATCACCACCGTCCGGTCTTCGATTCTCTGTTCACGCAACTTCGCCAGAATCCGCCCCACGCTCTCGTCCAGACTCTTGACCATCGCGGCATAATCCGGATTCTGTTGCCGCTGCCCCGGCTTCATTTGTTTGCGGAATTCCTCGACATAGGCGGGTTTGCCTTCGATCGGTGTATGGACCGTGTGGTACGCCATGTTAAGAAAAAACGGCCGGTTGCCGGCTTCTTCAATGACCTTCAATGCCGCGTCCGTCAAACTGTCCGTGAGGTAATCGTCCGGTTTCCCTTCGCCAAGTCCGGGCACGTAGCGAATCTCGCCGTCTGACCACGGCCCGCGGAACGGGTGATAAAACGTGGAAGGCGCGCCCCAAAACGTGCCGCCGATATTGATGTCAAAGCCCTGCGTCTCCGGATAATACGCGGCCGTCCCCAAATGCCACTTGCCGATGTGAGCCGTGTGATAACCCTGCTGCCGCAATACCTCAGCGATGGTTATTTCCGACCGCGGCAAATTCGCGAGCGATTCCGGCGGCAACAGCTTTCGTCCCTGTTGCGGCCCGGCGGCGGCTCGCTCGTGCCAAATCGTCATCTTGACCCGCGCCGGATGTTTGCCCGTCATGATCGCCGCCCGCGTCGGCGAGCAAATCGGCGCTGCCGCGTATCCGTTGGTGAACCGCATTCCTCGCGATGCCAACCGGTCAATATGCGGCGTCTGATGCAGATCCGCACCGTAACAGCCGATGTCGGACCACCCCAAATCGTCCACCAGCAGCAACACGATGTTCAACCGGTCCGTCGCTGCGTCAGCCGCATGGGCTGCTTTTTCAAAAAGCAGCAGCAATGAGACCACCGCGAAAATGGGGAGTGCCTTCAGAGGAGTAAATCTCATCAGAGTTGCTGTCGCTTGTGGAAAAACTGTGTCAATTGCCCGTACCCAAAGCGTAATCAAGGAGGGCGCTGAATACCATCCTGCCCGGTTCACGCTGCTGGTGCCGACGGCCACTCCCTGCGCGGCTCAATCACTTGTCAACGATGGTCGCGACAGTGACAAGAATCCAATCGGCAGATCGGTCCTCCCGTCCGCGGCCAAGTCGGCGAGCGCCTCGCCGATCGAGGAGGTGAATTTAAAGCCGTGTCCCGAAAACCCGGCCCCTAACACGACGTTGCAGTGCTCGGGGTGATGATCGACGATGAAATGGCTGTCCGGCGTCTTGGTGTACATGCACACGCCATGCTTGGCGGGCTGATCCGGGAGCCCCGGCATCAGCGCATTAATGAATCGCGTGACAGGTATCTGATCGTCGCTGCGAAGTTCACGATCGAGGCTTTCGGGGCTTGCGACAACGTCCCCGCCGCTATGTTCGGCCATTTTCACCATCCCATTGATGCGCGGGAACCCATAAAATTCCCCGCCATCGGTCTCAAAGAAGAAACAAGGATTTCCCTCTTGGACGTCGTACACGGTCTGCGGTGTCGCGTACCACAACAACACCTTCCGCAGGATGGTCAGCGGAATGTTAAGTTCAGCCAACAGTTTTCCGCTCCAGGCGCCCGCCGTGATCACCAGCCCCGCCGCTTCGTAATCGGTCTTCGCTGTTCGTACCCGCACCGTCCGTCCGTCGGTGTCCCACGACTGTACAGGCTCGTCAAGTTGCAGCGCAGCGCCGGCCGCTTCGGCGGCGCTTAAATGCGCTTCGACACACGCTTCAACTTCCAAATAACCCGCCTCCGGTTCGTAAACCGCAACGAATTCCTCCGGAATAGCGTACGCGGGAAACCGTTGCCGTGCTTCCGCGGCGGTCAGATTTTCAATTGTCAATTCGTGCCGCGACGCGGCGATCTCGGCGCCTGTAATCACTTCCGAATCGGGCAGTCCGCCCAGCACAAGGCCGACTTCGTGATACAGCGGGCGCCTGCAGTCTTGCTCCAACTGACGCCACAGTTCATACGCGCGCATCAATAGCGGCACATAGTCGGCGTGCTCAAAATAGGCCTTGCGGATCACGCGCGTTTCGCCGTGTGAACTGCCTTGGTCGTGCGCTCGTCCGAATTGTTCCAACCCCAAAACCCGCGCGCCGCGTCGCGCGAGATGATAAACCGCGCTGCTGCCGAAACCTCCGGTCCCGAGGACGATGTAGTCAAAGGTTGTTGACATGGGAGTCCATCCAGTTTTCCAGCACTGTTTGCAGAATGACAGCGTTTGTCAGCGTTCCGCTTTTCATGATGTCGCCGAAGAACCGCGAAATCCACTGGAAATCTCGCCGAATCTTCATACAATGAGCAAAGACGGTTTCATTCCCTTGCGCACATTCACATCCGTGCGCTCGCTTGTGGGGGGTTGGGGCGAAACCGGGGGGCGTGACCGCTAAGTGTGGGAAATTGGAAGTTCGGTTCCACATTCCCGAAACCATTCTCTAAACACCCAGCTTCGATTTGCAATGCGCGACGGTGGCGAGTGACCTGCCACGAACATTTCCGGACTGAGAACGGGGGTTGCCAGTCTTCACTTTTTATCTCTTGAGAATTCAATGAGTTCTCGAGCGGAGGCTGCATCATGTCAAAGTCGTTAACAATCGCCGTTACAGTTCTGTTTCTCATCACCACCGCTGCCGAAGAAGCATTCAGCCAGCGCGGCGGACGAGGTGGCGGTGGCCGCGGAGGCGGCGGACGAGGAGGATTTCGCGGCGGTGGTGGCCGTAGCGGAGGCTTCCGCGGTGGTGGCCGCAGTGGCGGCTTTCGGGGCGGAAGCCGCGGCGGCATGTCTCGCGGCAGATCATCGAGCCGAGGCTTCTCCGGCCGAGGTTCGTCGCGGGGAGGCTTTTCCAGCCGGGGTTCGTCGAGAGGGGGATTCTCAAGCCGAGGTTCGTCGAGAGGGGGATTCTCTCGGGGCGGATCTTCACGTGGTGGTTTGTCCAGACGCGGTTTCTCCGGCGGACGTTCATCGCGCGGCGGAATTTCCCGCGGAGGCACGCGCCGAGCCGGAACACCGAGAGCCGGGACGCCTCGCGGAGGAGCCTCTGGCCGTGGCGGTGCCGTTGCTCGTGGCGGCAACCGTGGCTCGCGGGGCGGGAGCGGGGCCGGTCGTGTGCGCGGCGGCGGCGGAACCTTTGGAGGTCGCCAGTTCGCGGCACGCGGTGGAATGGCGCGGCCCGGCACACGCGGAAACATCAACCGCAACTCCCGCGGCGGATTGGGCCGTGGCAACGCCGGTGCGCCCAATGGTCGGCGAGGGAACCGAGGACCGAACGCAGGTCGGGGTGGTGACGGACGAGCAGGCCGTGGCGGCCAACCGGGACGCGGCGGTCAATCCGGCCGAGGTGGTCAGGCGGGCAGGGGAGGTCGAGCCGGCAGAGGTGGCCAAGCGGGCAGAGGTGGTCAGGCTGGCAGAGGTGGTCAGGCTGGCAGAGGTGGTCAAAACGGCCGCGGTGGGCCGGACGGACGTTTCGGACGTGGTGGCCGCGGCGGGCGGGACGGACGCTACGGACGTGGTGGACGCGGCGGCCGTGACGGTCGCTACGGACGCGGTGGATACGGTCGCGGCGGCAAGTACGGCCGCTATGGACGCAACCGCTACAACTATCGCCGTGGACATTACCGCAATTGGCATTACGGCTTTTGGTGGGGATTCGGCGGTTGGCCGTGGTACGGCTACGGCTACAACGACTATCCCTACGGCTACGCGTACTACGACTGGGGCTACCCGACTTACGTCAATCCCTATTACGTTGTTGTCGACAATTCCGTCGTCGACTATTCGCAACTCTTACCTGAGCAAACCGAGGAGACCGTCTCCGACCCGGCGCTCGACTACTTCGACGCGGCCCGCTCGGAGTTCAAACTTGGAAACTACGACCGCGCGCTGCAGTTGATCGACAGCGCCCTGGTCCTGATGCCGCTCGACAGTGTACTGCACGAGTTCCGCGCGCTGATCCTGTTCGCGCAGCAGCGTTACGGCGAAGCGGCATCGGTGCTGCACCCGGTGCTTGCCGCCGGTCCGGGCTGGAACTGGTCGACACTGTTGGGGCTGTACCCCAACGTCGACACCTATACTGCGCAACTGCGGGCATTGGAACAGCAGCGCAATGACAACAAGAGCTCAGCCGAAACGCGGTTCCTGTTGGCCTATCATTACCTGACCTGCGGGCACGAGGAGGCCGCCGTCAAAGAGCTGCAAAAAATCGTGGCAATGCAGCCCGACGACCAGCTCTCGCAGCGGTTGCTTCAGCAACTGACGGGCGACACAACTTCGACGCCGGCGCAGCCGCCCGGGGCGCCGCCGAAAACTCCGGTTCCTCCGCAAGACAAGCCGGTCGACGCGGACAAGACGGACCAAGACGAGTTTAAACAGCCGATTCCGGTCCCGCCGAACGAGTCGGACCAGGAGGCGACAAATACGCCTCCCGGCGAAGTCGATCCGCCCAAAAAGCTGGAGCCGCTTCCTGATGAGAAAGTTGAAGTTGTCGAGCAACCGAAGCTGAAAGCGCCTGAGACGGCTCCCAAACAGCCGGGCGAGACGCCGCCCGTTCTGACCAACGACAAGAAGCTCGAGACGCCTGCCGAGACGCCGAAACTCGACGAACCGGCCGAGCAGAAGACAGCCAAGCAGGAAACTGAACCGGCGAAGGACTCAAAACCCGATTCCACTGCCGGTCCAAAAGCCGATCCGCCGAAAACCGAACCCAAGCCCGCGGCCAAGCCGCAGCAGAAGTACGTCGGATCATGGAAGGCCTCCGGCGAGGACGACACGTCGTTCGGTTTGACGTTGCGCGAGAACGGGACCTTCGAATGGGCATACACCGCCGAGGGCAAGACCCACAAATTCGGAGGGAAGTATTCCTACGGCAACGGTCTGTTGACATTGGCGCGGGATGATCGCGGGGCGCTGGTCGGCCGCGTCAAATGGGACGGCGAGAGCAAATTCAATTTCAAGCTCGTCGACGGAGGTCCTAACGACAAAGGTCTGACCTTCAAACGTTAGAAGAGTAGGAAGTGCGGCAATTCGCACCAATTTTTTTGCATGCGGCCCTCTCTCGCCATCTCGGGAGAGGGCCGCAATTCTGTATGAAATTGCTGTGAATTCCGCGCCGGGCCCCGAAATCCCGAGCTGCTTATTGCGGGAATCGCCTCTTGCCGTGATAATTGAGGGACAGGTGAATTTCCTTCCACTCCACGGTTTTGCTGACCGAGAGAAAGATTCCCAAACATGGTCAAACGACAGACAACCTTTGCGCTGCTGATTGCTATCGGCGCTTTGTGTTTTATTTTCGCTGACTCTGCATCGGCCGGTGATTGGCCCACGTTTCGTTACGATTCTGGCCGGTCGGCCTCCTCGCCGCACAAACTGCCTGTGGAATTGCACCACCAGTGGACGCGACAATATTCACCCCGCAAGACCGTTTGGGACGATCCGCTCAATCAGGATCTGATGAAATACGACCGCGTGTTCGAACCGGTCGTTCTGGATGGCACGCTCTATCTCGGGTTCAACGACAGCGACAAACTCGTCGCCCTCGATACGAAGACCGGTGCCGAGAAATGGCGGACGTATGTCGACGGACCGGTCCGTTTTCCCGCCGCTGCAGCGGACGGCAAGGTCTACTTCGTCAGCGACGACGGATTCCTGTATTGCGTTGATGCCGAGACAGGCGCCGAGATTTGGAAGTTCCGCGGCGGCCCCTCGGACCGGCGGATTCTCGGCAACGAACGGTTGATCTCAACTTGGCCCGCGCGGGGGGCTCCCGTGCTCCGCGACGGCACCGTCTATTTTGCCGCCAGCATCTGGCCCTTCATGGGAACGTTCATTTACGCGCTTGACGCCCAGACCGGCGAAATCGAGTGGGTCAACGACGGAACCGGCGCGGACTACTTACAGCAGCCGCACAACTATCCCGCATTCGCGGGAGTCGCCCCGCAAGGTTGCCTCGTCGCCACCGACGAGAAACTCATCATTCCCGGCGGCCGCTCAGTTCCCGCGGTCTTCGACCGCGAGACGGGTCGGTTCGAGTATTTCCACCTCGCCCGCTACGGTAAGGCGGGCGGTTCCTGGTCGTTCGCCAACGACGAAATTTTCTTCGGTCACGAACGGGACGACGAATACACCCGCTTCGACATCAAAACCGGCCAAGCCGTTGGACGCAGCAAGGGCAAACAGCCGGTGCTCTCAGCAGACGGCTACTACTACTGCGGCGACTCCATCATCAAACGTCCGCTCGACGCCGCCGGAAACACCGACTGGGAGATCGAAGTCCCCGCCCGCGGCGATCTCATCCGCGCGGGCGACCGGCTCTACGCGGCGGACAAAAACCTGATCACCGTCGTCCAATTGCCCCAAGGGGACAAGCAAGCACAAGTCGTCGCGAAGATCGAGGTCGACGGTGACGTCAAACGCTTAATCGCCGCCGATGACCGGCTGTTCGCCGTCACGTTGGACGGAAAAATCATCGCATTCGGAGCGGAGCAAGTCAAATCTCCTTCCGTCGTCAATCACGAGCCGCTCGAAAAGGAGTTGGACAAAGACACGGAGCAATTCGTCAAGGAGACGTTCGAAACGATTCCCGACCGCACTGGTTACGCGGTTGTGTACAACGCCAAAGTTGACGATTGGCTGGAGGCGATGGCGCGGCAGTCGGAGTTTTCGATCGTCGCCCTCAGCCCCGACGCCGACGTCGTCTCGCGATTGCGGCGGCGGTTGGATGACGCGGGACTGTACGGCCGCCGCGTTGCCGTGCACGTGGGAGACGTCGACACGTTCGACCTCCCACCCTACATGTCCAGTTTTACCTTTGGAATTCAGTCTCCGGGACCGGAAACCCTGAAACGAGTATTTGAGAACCTGCGCCCCTACGGTGGACAGGCGTGGTTTGTCGGCGACTTTGACGCAAACCAAAATCTGATCAAACAGGCCGGCCTGCAGAACGCCCATCACGGCAGACTCGGCGATATCAGCGTCGTCAGCCGCCGCGGCGCATTGCCCGGCGCCGGCGATTGGACGCACCAATACGGCAACATCCAAAACACCGTCAAGTCGGACGACAATCTCGTCAAACTTCCGCTGGGCGTACTCTGGTTCGGCGGCAGCTCCAACATGGACGTCCTTCCCCGGCACGGACACGGACCGCCCGAGCAGGTCATCGGCGGACGGCTGTTTATTCAGGGCATGGACAGCCTCAGTGCCCGCGACGTCTATACCGGACGCGTGATGTGGAAGACGCAATTGAAGAATCTCGATACGTATGGAACATTCTTCGATCAGACCTACAAGAACACGCCGCTCAGCGTCGAGTACAATCAGGTCCACATTCCCGGTGCCAACGCGCGCGGCACCAACTTCGTCGCGGAGGAGGACAAGGTCTACATCATCGAGAAAAAAGTAATTCGCGTCCTCAACACGCGCGACGGAAGTACGCTCAAATCAATTAAACTCCCGCGGGACGCAGACGGCGCCACGGCCGAGAATTGGGGCTATCTGGGAGTCGCCGGCGATGCGCTGATCGGCGGCGCTGGATTTGCCAATTACTCCCAGCAGCTCAACATGCCGCACGACACCAGCGACAAACGCCGCAGCAAGTGGCGGTTTACCGACTATGACAAATCGGCCAGCCGCGGACTGGTCGTCATGGACCGTCACACAGGCGATGTTCGCTGGCAGGCGCAGGCCCGGCACGGATTTCTGCATAACGCCGTGACGGTCTTGGACGATACTCTCTACTGTCTCGACAAACTGCCGCCCAACCTCGAGGAGAAACTGAAGCGGCGCGGACAGGCCAAACCGGAAACCTATCAACTGACTGCGTTCGATCTGAAAACCGGCGACATACGCTGGCAGACCAACGAAAACGTCTTCGGCACATGGCTCAGTTGCTCAGCGAAGCACGGCCTCGTCCTGCAGTCGACGCGTCCCTCCAGCGACACCGTCCGCAGCGAAGACGGCCGCCGCATGATCGCCTACAACGTGGCCAATGGAGATATCATTTGGGACAAGCCGATTCGCTATTCCACGCCGCCCATTTTGCACGGCGACAACATCATCACCGGCGGCAAGATGTACAGCCTTGTTACCGGCGACGTCCGGCACCGGCTCGATCCGCTCACCGGCAAGAAAGCGGAGTGGACGTACGTCTCAACCAAGGGCTGCAACTATCCGGTCGCCTGTGAAAACTTGATTACGTTTCGTTCATCCGCCGCCGCGTTTTACGATCTCTCCGGCGACGGCGGCACGGGCCACTTCGGCGGATTCAAATCGGGTTGCACCTCCAATCTGATCGCCGCCGGCGGCGTGCTCAACGCGCCCGATTACACGCGGACCTGCCGCTGCTCATTCCAAAACCAAACCTCCCTCGCCATGATCCACATGCCGGGGATCGAAATCTGGACGCACAACGACTTCGCCTACGACGGGCGCCGCGTCAAACGTGTCGGCATCAACTTCGGCGCCCCGGGCGACCGCCGCGCCGATGACGGTACGCTCTGGATGGAATACCCCAGCGTCGGCGGCCCCTCGCCGAATATCGGCGTCGAAGTCGACGGCTCCGCCGACTACTTCCGTCACCATGCATCGCGGATTAAAGGCGAACAGTCGTGGGTCTCCGCTTCCGGGATCGAAGGCGCGCAGAAAATCACGCTGCACTTGATGCCCAAACAAGACGGACTGCCCCGCATCCGCCTCGCTATTGCCGACGATGCCGACGACGCTGAAGAGGCTTCCAACGGCGACGTCAGCCTCGGCAGCAGCGACTTGGAACTGGTTGAAGACAGTTCCAGCCAGACTGTCGGACTGCGGTTTCGCAAAGTTCCCGTCAATCGCGGCGCAAAGATCAAGACCGCCTTCATTCAATTTGAGGTCGACGAACCATCAAACGCGCCGGCGGAGTTGACGATCACGGGAGATAACTCGTGGGGCAACGCCGCCAAGTTCAAAGCGCGGGCCGATAACCTCTCCGAGCGCAAACGGACGAAAGCAGAGGTCATCTGGCGTCCCAAGCCCTGGATCCGCGAAGACGAAGCGGGCCCGGAACAGCGCACGCCTGATCTGGCAGCCGTATTGCAGGAGATGATCGATCATCCCGACTGGAAAACGGGCAACTCGGTCGCGTTTTTGATCGAAGGCACCGGCAGCCACGTCGCCAAATCGCGCGACAAAAGCAAAACCGGCGCCGCGCGGCTGTACTTCGACATCGAACAGGGAGACGCTCAACAGGCCGACGCCCCCGCTGAGCCCCGTCCGTACACCGTCCGGCTGTTCTTCACCGAACCGGACCGCAACGCACAGCCGGGCCAGCGCACGTTCGACGTCTCACTGCAAGGAACGCAGGTCCTCAAAGATTTCGACGTCGCCGCAGCGGCCGAAGGCCCACAGCGCTCGCTGACGAAAGTGTTTCGCGGTATCCCGATCGCTGAAACTTTGTCCATTTCGCTCACCGGCAAAGGCAATCGCGGAACGCTGCTTTCGGGAGTGGAAGTCATCGCCGAAGAATAACATGGCCCGATGTGCTGTGGAGTTAATGACGCTCGTGAGTTAGCCCATGGAGCTTAGTTGTAAGCACTACGTAGTTCGCACCGTGGTGTCCTTGATCATCATGGCTGTCGGTTCGGCAGCCTCCGCTGACGATCGTTTTGCGAACAGCAAGCCGTATATCACCGATGCCATGCGTCAATGGCACGTGCCTGGTTTGGCGATTGCCGTCGTTAATGACGGTCAGATCGTTTTTATCGAGGGCTTTGGTGTTCGCAAACTGGGCCACTCGGCGTCTGTCGATTCCACGACGTTGTTCGCCATCGCCTCCCTCTCCAAATCGTTCACCGCAGCGACTGCGGCGATCTTGGTTGACGAAGCAAAACTTCAATGGGATGAGCCGGTCCGGCGGCACTATCTCAAACTGAAATTATTCGATGACTATTTGACAAAGCACGTCTCCCTGCGCGATTTGCTCTCACATCGCACTGGGCTGGCACGTGGCGACCTGTTGCCGCGGCGGGGGTGGAACTGCGCAGAAATCATCCGCCGCATGCAGTTTCTGCAGCCTGAGGCCGGTTTTCGAACTCAGTTCGGCTACAGCAACGTCCAATACATCTTAGCCGGCGAAACCATTTCTCGCGCAGCCGGAAAACCCTGGGAAGAGCTGGTAAGCCAACGAATCTTTGCCCCCTTAAATATGCATTCCACGGTTCCCTTTCGACCTCATCCACTGCCTGATGACTACGCTTCGCACCATCGCCTGCGCGGTGAGCAAGTTGTGGCGGTCAATGCCGAAGACGGCAATCGTATCGCCGCAGCCGCGTACGGGATTCAGTCCAACGCCCAAGAGATGACCCATTGGATGAAATGCTTACTTGCCGGTGGTGAATATCAAGGCCGGCAAATTCTCAGCACCGATTCGATCAATGAGATGTTCGCCATTCATTGTTCGATCCCCATCCGCAAAGCATCACCGGAGAACATTTATGCGGCGAAATTCTACGGCTGGGGATTGGGTTGGGGAGTCCTCGACTATCGCGGTAAGAAAATTGTCACGCATTACGGCGGCTCCGGAGTACAGATCGGGTTAATGCCCGAAGAGAATCTGGGCGTCGTTGTGCTCACGAATCTGGAAGCTACCAATCTGGCCGGCATGTTGATGTACGACGTGTTCGATGCGTTCTTAGTCGGAGCCGATCGCGCATGGGATCGCGGCAAATGGAAGCTCTGGCAGACCGCTGATGAACATCCCGATCGAACACTCTTAAAACAGCGTGCGGAAGCGCAGAAACAGAGGCAACCCGACTTGCCTTATCAGCGGCCGCTGGCTGAGTATACAGGCAACTATGCCAATCAACTCAACGGTGATCTCACAATCGGGCAATCCGCAACCGGCTTGACGCTGCAATTTGGTCCCAATCGTGCAGTCCCTCTGTCTCATTGGTCGGGTGAGACATTCTACGCCCGGTTGCCCGTTGTTGACGAACCCTACATGGATTGGCTCTGCACTTTCAAACCGGCTGAAAACGGGAAAGTCGAGTCCATCAACGTTCGGCGACTCGGCTGGCGCGGCAAGAGTATCCCGCCATTTCATCGCCAAAACTGAGACGCTTACTCCACGCGTTCGGTGCCCCAAGCTTCGGCAAGTTTGATCAGCATCTCCACCGCCGTTTCCATTTCTTCAACACTCGTCCATTCCCGCGGCGAGTGCGGGTTGTGCTGCCCGGTCGACAGGTTTGGCGTCGGCAGCCCGGCGGCGGTCAGTAGCGAGCCGTCGGTGCCGCCGCGAATCACGCTCAGTTGCGGCTCCACGCCCGCGGCACGCATCGCTTCGACCGCCTTGGCCACCGCCCGCGGCTCCGTTTCTAGCCCGTCGCCCATGTTGCGGTATTGTTCCGTGATCGCAATCTCGATCCGCGCTTGCGGATAGGCCGCGCGCAGCGGCGCGGCAATCTCCTCCAGCAGCGCCGAATACTCCGCCAGCTTTGGCGTATCAAAGTCCCGCAGTATAATCCGCGCCGTCGCCTCGGCGACGCCCCCTTCAAACACGTACGGATGCACGAAACCGTCCCGCTCGTCGGTCGTTTCGGGACTCAGCCGATCCTGGGGCAGCGCATCGATGAACCGGCTGAGGATTTTGATCGCATTGACCATCACACCCTTCCCTTTGGAAGGGTGCGTGTTCACTCCGGTCACGGTCACCACTGCCTGATCGGCGGAGAAGGTCTCGTTGTCGATCGTGCCCCGTCCCTCGCCGTCGAGCGTGTAGCCACAAACGCCCCCCAGTTTTTCCAAATCGAGGTTTTCCGTCCCCCGGCCGATCTCTTCGTCGCACGTAAAACAAATCCGCACCGGTCCCCGCTGAATCGACGAATCGGCGACGAGCCGCGCCGCCGCCGTCATGATCACCGCGATTCCCGATTTGTCGTCCGCCCCCAACAGCGTCGTCCCGTCGGTCGTCACAATCGTCCCGCCGATCAATTCCCGCAGCGCCGGGTTCTCTTCCACGCGAATCACCTGCTGTGGATCGCCCGGCAAGACGATGTCGCCCCCCGCATAATTGTCGTGCACAATCGGCCGCACCCCGTCGGAGCTGAATTCCGGCGACGTATCAACATGCGCCAACCAGACAATCACTGGCGCTTCATGCGCGACCGTCGCGGGAATCGTGGCCATCACATTCCCAAACTCATCGCAGCTCACATCCTTGAGCCCCATCGCACCACATTCGTCCGCCAACATCCGGCTCAGCACAAGTTGCTTCTCCGTACTGGGCGAACTGCTGCTCGTCTCATCCGCCTGCGTATCGAGTTTGGCATACCGCAAGAACCGTTCAAGTAACGTCGTCACAGTTGAATCTCCTGAGTTTCTCTCCATACCTCCATGGTCAACCCCCTCTCGTTCCCAAGCTCCAGCTTGGGAACGCAGATCCGCGAAGCTCTGCTTCGCATCCCCATTCGTTGGATGCACACGAATATCAATGTGAATTCGCAAACAGGAAGCAGAGCTTCGAGAAATTGGGTTCCCAAACTGGAGTTTGGGAACCAGAGTATCGCTTTCTCCGTGTCTCCGTGGTGAATCTACTTCTCCCCCAACTCCGAACGCAGCCGGTCCCCGTTTAGTTCAATCGGTTCGTGCTCGTTGATCACCCGCAGCAGCGGAAATTCCGTATACGGCCGGTCGTCGGTGACCGCGGGCACATCTTGATACAGCTTCTGCACCGCATCGCCGGCTGAGATATACAAATCTAAAACCTGTTCGGCGGTCGCGCACGTCGGATCCCATTCGGTCAGGTCGACGACCAGTTTCGGGTTCTGATAAATGCGGTGAATCTTCGCCGGCACATCTTCAAACGGTTCCTCGCTGCCGATCAAAAACAACCCCTTATACGTCGCACCGGTCCAGACGTCGGTGTGCGGAAAGACATCCAGAAAGGAGCGGACGACCATTTTGGCTTCGACTTCATTCGCCGGCGGGAGCCACAGACACAATACGCCGCCCGGGTTGAGCCGCGATTTGACAAGCTCGAAGAATTCACGCGTGTACAGATTCACCGTCCCTGCGCTAAAAAAGGGCGGGGCGGGGTCGATGGTGATGACATCGTACCGCTCGTCGCGCATCAACAAAAAGTTCCGCCCGTCGTCGGCGTGGATCGAGATGTTGGGCTGATCGAGGATCGCTTTGGCGTCGGGATGATAATACTTGAAGCATTCGATCACGCCCGGCAGCAATTCGACTGCGGTCACGTCAACGTCGTCATGCAGTGCGGCGGAGCGGACCGTGGTCCCCATGCCGAAGCAGATCACCAGAATACTCTTCGGATCATCAACCAGCGCCAGCGGCATGTGCGCCATCAACTTTGCTTCCGTGCAGAGCGTAGTCATGCCCTGTCCATTGACCCACAGCTGCCGATACGTATTGAGCCGTTTGTTGTGGAGATTGAACGTATTCCCCAGTCCAAACGCGGTCGTCGTGCCGGCCGGTTCTTCGATGTGTTCATAGACGTAGGCCGCTTTCCCTTGAAACCACTTTTGCAAGCGGTCATAGATGAGTTGATAATAGGGATCACCGATTCGCAGCCATGCTGTGATGCAGATGACGATCAGCAGCAAATCGATTATTGAGATCCGACTGCGTCCTGGCCGCGCGAAAAACAGCACCAATCCGGCCACCGCGCTGGCCAGCGCCAGTCCGATCGCGCTGCGGCTGACCCCGAAACGGCCGATCAACCAAAATCCGGCCGCCGCCGCACCCAGGATGCTCCCCAGCGTATTCCCCACATAGAGCAGCGACACTTCACGCCCCGCGCGCTCGGCCGTTGTGCCGTAACAGCGCACCGCCAGCGGAAACGTCGCGCCCCACAGAAACGAGAGCGGCCCCAGCAACACCAGCGGCGCGATCAGCAGCCAATGCAAATCAGTTCCGTAACGCAGCGATGGTTCTGGAAAACGTCCGAGCCAGCCGTAGAGGTACAACGAGGCGCACGAAACAATCGCGATTCCAAATTGCACCCGCGCCAACTGCAGCACCGGCGCGCGAAGCCGATCGGCGAAGCGGCCCACGATCAGACTGCCGCATCCAATCCCCATTAACGCGACCGCCAGCATTGAACTGAAGGCATAAATGCTTGTCCCTTGGCACAGAATCAGCATCCGTCCCCAGAGGACCTCGTTCGCCAGTGCGATGAAACCCGCTGCAGAAAACGTGAGCCACACCAGGCCGCGCAGCCCGGCCGGCAACCTCCGCCGCGACGGTTCATCCGCTTCCCGCGTCGCAGCTGTCTGTTGAGACTGATCCACCGCGGAAGCGGCCGCCGACCGCGACATGCTCCAGGCAATTGCCGCTGCCAGCAGATTCAACAACGCCCCCACGGCAATCGTGTTCGTCTCGCCAATTGTCCCCAAAAACAAAAACCCCGCCGCCAAGACCCCGAGCACCGCTCCAAGCGTATTCACGGCATACAGCGTTGCCGCCGTCCGCGAAAAGTCGGTCATCCGCCGCGCGCCGAACGTGCAGAGTGTCGGCAGCGTGGCCCCCATCAATGTGGTGGGGATCAGCAGCACGGCGACCGCAATTGCGACTTGCCCCGCAGTGAGCATCGGCCGCGAATCGCCCGCAGCGGTATAGATCATTCGGTACAGCGGAACCAGCCGCTCTGGCAACATCAACGACAAAAACGCCGTGACGCCGATCCCCACTTCCAAGCCCGCATACCAGGCGAGCGGGTTTCGGACGCGATCCACGAACCGCCCGATCACAAAGCTGCCCAATCCCAGCCCCGCCATAAAGACAGCCAGGACCGTCGACGTCGCATAAGCCGTACTGCCCAGCACGCGGGTCAGCATCCGCACCCACACGACTTCATACATCAGCCCGCTAACGCCCGACGCGAAGAACACGGAATAGAGCAGCCATGTTAACCATCGGGCAGGCGCGGCGCTGGTGGAACTCTGCATCATGGAACTGTCGAATTCCCGCCGGGCAGTCGCCGCGGCCACGAACTGCCGTCTCGCTCCGCCTTCCTAACCGAACAGAGGTCCCGTGCTGTCGCCGGTCCCTCCTTTGAGCGGGCCTTTGCGTTTGCGCTGGTAGGTTTCGCCGCCGCTGGGCGCGAGGTCTTCGTCCTGCGGTTTTTTCTCCGGTTCCGGTTTGGCTTTCAAGGCTTTGATCGACAGCCCGATGCGTTTGCGCTCCGGATCGATCGAGACGACTTTAGCTTCGACCTCCTCACCGGGAGAAAGCACGTCGGTGACCTTGTTAATCCGCCGGTAATCCAGCTCGCTGATATGGATCAGACCCTCAACACCTGTCTCGATTTCAACAAATGCTCCAAAGTTCGCAATATTCGAGACCTTGCCACGAACGACCGATTCCACCGGATAGCGATCGACACATTCCTCCCAAGGATCTTTCGAGAGCTGCTTTAGGGAAAGACTGATTTTTTTCTTGTCCAGGTCGATCGAGATAATTTGTACGTCCAGTTCCTGGCCGTCCTTGAGAATGTCCCGGGGGTGATTGACCCGCGTCCAACTCAACTCCGCTACGTGCAGCAAACCGTCGATGCCGCCGATGTCGACAAACGCGCCATAGTCCTTGATCGTTTTGACCTTACCGGTCCGCGTTTGTCCCACTTCAAGCGCCTGCCACAGATCTTTGGCGATCTCCTCGCGCTCGTCCTGCAAGTACGCGCGACGGCTGACGACCAGATTGCGCTTCTCCGGTTTGACTTCAATCACTTTCGCGGTCAATTTCTGACCGACGTACTCGTCCAAGCTGGAGACAAACCCCAGGTCGACTTGGCTGGCCGGCATGAAGCCGCGCAGGTTACTGACGCTGACTTCAAGACCCCCTTTGTTCGACTTCTTGACCAGGCACTCGACGACCTGGTCGACGGCGACTTCGTCCCAGTTGCCCGCTGAGCGCGCGGCTCTCGGCAGGCTGGCCAACAACAACCCGTCGTCGGCATCGTAGCGGTCGACTACTATCTCCAGTTCTTGTCCCAACTGCGGCTGCTTGCGGCCTTCGAACTGTCTCAGCGACACCATCGCCGACGCGCGAAATCCAACGTCGAGCAGAATGTTTTCCTTTTGGATTGACTGCACGCGTCCCTTTAACTTCGTCCCAGCTTCAAGCTCTTCTTCCGAGACCGATTCTTCAGCGGCCGGGGCGGACTCAGGGCTCGGCGCGGCTTGCTCGCCTGCCATCGCGGCAGCCAACTGGGCCTCAATGTCCGAATCCAGCTCTTCATTGGCCGGAGGCAGTTCGACCGGCGCGGCTGGAGACGACGGCGCGGCAGCGGCAGATTCCGCCTGCAGCGCATCCACGGCGCTTGTCATTTCTGCTTCAGCGGCAGCGGCGTCACGTGTGGAGGCGGCCTGTTGTTCCGCAGGAGGGCCGGCGGTCGGGCTTGATAACGACGGACTGGGAATCGCCTTGATCTGTGCCGGATCAACCGTCGGGTTGAGACGCACGCGGGGACGCGCCGCTGTCTCATCGGACGCTGCAGCTGCGCCGGCTGTCTGGTCCGCAGGGGATTCTTCGCTGCCGGAAGACGTCGACGTGGACGAATCCGCTGCAGGCGTCTCCGTCGTTGGCGATGACGCTCCAACATCTGCAACGTTTGTCTCCACCGCGGCAGCATCTACTGACTGTGGCGCGGCATCAGTTTCCACCTGCGTGTCCGCCGGCAATTGCTCTGTTGTCGGCGCCGAATCAGACGGTGTCGTCGCCGCTGGCGGATTCTCGGCAGCCCTGCCGCTGTTACTTTGAGAATCTTCTGTCGAGGGCGGGGCCTGCGACGGCTGAGACTCGTCGGTAGACTCCGGCACTTGTACCTCTTGGACCAAAGAGTCGGCTGCCGTTGTGGGTTTCGCGGGCACTTCGGGATCTTGGTCGGTGGGGGCGGACTGTTCCGAATTCATAGCTGCATCCTGATGGACGATACCGATGACTGCGCGGCCGTTAAGTCGCTGCGAGCATCTGCTTTTTCCGTCGTAATAGATCTTTTTTGGACATCCGATTCACCGGTCGGATCCCGGTGTGGATTGAGAGAGGGATTTTTCGCCCGGCCACGACCTCGAAAAGAACAGCAAAGCCCCGGCCCTGCTGCGTTTGTGAGTCGTTGGCGGCACTCTTAAGAGGCAAGATTAAACAACTTCCGGCCGAAAGTAACGCCAAAATCGGCAGAAATCCACAAGAATCGCAAGATCGCGCCGTCCTGTTCATCGGCCGGAAACACAAGCTTTCACGCAGCGAAACCCAACCGCGTCGTCTTTGAGACTCATTGCAGCGGCTCGCCGCGAACTGCTGCGTAGTTTGTGATAGCGATCTTTCCAGGAGCCTCCCCGCAGGACCACCTGCGCGTCACCTGCCTCCGCCGGAGCTGACCGGCGACTTTTTCCATCAGTTGCAGCGCAGCGATAATCGTCCTTCCAACCATCGCTGACGAATTCCCACAGATAGCCGTGCATGTCGTACAGTCCCCAGGGATTCGGTTTCAGCGCTCCGACCGGCGGATCGTTGCCCGCCGCGTTTCCGGTATGCCAAGCGTAGGCGTCTAACCGCGTCGCCTTCTTTCCCTGATCTCCCTCGGCAGTCGCTTCGTCGCCGAAGCTGTAAGCCGTCGTGGTTCCAGCGCGGCAGCAGTATTCCCATTCCGCTTCACTCGGCAGGCGAATCTCTTCGTGCTGTGACAGCAACTTGGCCTCACGCATCAACTGCGTGGCGCGGCGGCAGAATTCCGTCACTTCTTTGAAGTCGATGTTTTCGACCGAATTTCGCGGTCCCTTCCAGCGGCTCGGATTGGTCCCCATCACGGCCTGATACAGATTCTGTGGGACTTCATATTTGGCAATCCAGAATTGATGATTGAAAGCAACGCAGTGCACCGGACGTTCCGACGCCTCGCCCGTCGCGCTCCCCATTTGGAAAGTGCACGGATATTTTCCGCAGCCGGGAGTGATGTGAACAAATTCACTCGCAAAAGTCTTGAGCAATTTGATCGTCTCTTCGTTTGTCGGTTGCTTCTCATCCGCGCGTGCAGATCTGGAGGGGCTGTTTGTCATCAGTATCCCGACAAGCATTCCCAACACGACGCAGCAGCCGTAGCGAGTCAAAGTCTGACGCATCGCGCAATTTGCTCCCCTAAAACCGAGATCCTCTGATCGGTGCACCACATTTTTTTAGGCTCGGCAATCATCATACCGCCTCAATGCTTGATGGCGAAAGGGCAGGGGGTATGATCTGGGAAACCGCCTGACTCAGTTTCGCGACACACAAACCACGTGCCGATTACTATGACCTCTCACAACAACCCATCCGCCAATCCGACGGATTCGATGGGCGTGCCGCCCCCGCAGGACACACTCAAGGCGGCCTTCTATGAACTGGTGACCGTCGTCGCGCGGCTGCGCGCTCCCGGCGGCTGTCCCTGGGATCGAGAGCAAACATTGGAATCGATCAAGCCGCATACCTTGGAGGAGACATACGAGCTGCTGGAGGCGATCGACTCCGGCGATGATGAAGCCATCATCGAAGAACTCGGCGATGTGCTGCTGCAAGTCGTGCTCGATGCACAGATCGCCGCTGATGAACGGCGATTCGATTTGATCCCCGTGATCGAGCGGCTCACGGAGAAACTGATTCGCCGTCATCCGCACGTTTTCGCTGACGCTGAGGCGGAGACGCCGGACGACGTCCGCGTGCATTGGGAACGGGAAAAACGGGCCGAAAAGTCGCGGGACTCGGTTCTCTCCGGCATCCCCGTGGCGCTGCCCGCGCTCGTGCAAACCCAAAAACTCTCCAGCCGCGCCGCAAAAGTCGGGTTCGACTGGCCGCGGCGGGAAATGCTGTTCGACAAACTGCGCGAGGAAACGGCCGAATTGGCCGAAGAACTGTTCGCCGATGGTCAGGTACCGCAAGTCGCCGCATCCGTTTCCGGAGACATCGAAACCGATGACCCGATCCGCGATCCCGCCCAAAAGTCCCGCGTCGAGGGAGAAATCGGCGATCTACTGTTCGTCGTTGCCAACCTCGCCCGCCGTTGGCAGATCGATCCCGAACAAGCGCTCCGCAAAACCAACGCCAAATTCGCGAACCGCTTCCTCTACATTGAACAACAACTCGCAGAGCAAGGCCGCGATATCCGCGAGGCGAGCCTGGATGAGATGGAAGAACTCTACCAGCGCGGCAAGGCCCAGGAGCGGTAGTATCTTGTCAAGATGCAATTTAGAAATCGTGTGCCACCGGCTTCGCCGGTGGAATGTAAAATCACTGGTAAGGATTCAGCAGCCCCTCGCTAACTTGGCCGAAGGCCAATCTCAACCTAGCCAGGGGCAACGCCCCTGGATCTCTGTGAAGTGACGTACGGAAGATGTTTCCAATGCGCAATAAAATCACCATCGTTCGTAATTGGATGAATTGATCGCCAATAGGAGAATCGATCCCGTGTCGAGTACGTTACCGCAATCCGGAAATGGAACTCCGTTAAATGTCGATGCCGCCGTCCGCGACCGCTACAGCGGCGCGGCACAAGCCGCTGAGCCGCAGTTGTGCTGCGCGGTTGAATACAACGCCGACTACCTCAAGGTCATTCCGCAGGAAATCATCGACCGCGATTACGGCTGCGGCGACCCGTCTCGTCATCTTCAGCCCGGCGAAACTGTGCTCGATCTCGGTTCCGGCGGCGGAAAGATTTGCTATATCGCCGCCCAGGTCGTCGGACGCGAAGGCAAAGTCATCGGCGTCGATTGCAACGACACCATGCTCGATTTGGCCCGCCGCTATCAGCAGCGAATCGGCGATGAACTCGGCTTTCACAATGTCGAGTTCCGTAAAGGGCGAATTCAGGACCTGCAGCTCAACCTCAATCTATTGGACGAGTATCTGCAGGCACAACAGGTCGACAGCAGCACCGCTTGGCTCCTCGCGCAGGAACATGCCGACCACCTGCGAGAAACCGCGCCGCTGATCGAAAACGAGTCGGTCGACGTCGTGGTCTCCAATTGCGTCTTAAACCTGGTCCACAACGGCGACCGCCGGCAGCTCTTCGCAGAGATCCATCGCGTGCTGCGCCGTGGCGGCCGTGCGGTGATCAGCGACATTGTCAGTGACGAATCCGTCCCGGAGCATCTACAGCAAGATCCCACGCTCTGGAGCGGATGCCTCAGCGGCGCGTTTCGCGAAGATGAATTCCTCCGCGCATTTGAGGAGGCGGGATTCTACGGAGTGGAAATTCTCCAGCGCGAGGACGCGCCGTGGAGAGTGGTCGAAGGCATCGAGTTTCGCAGCATGACGTTGCGGGCCTATAAAGGCAAGGAGGGAGCCTGCCTGGACCGCAAACAGGCCGTGATTTACAACGGACCTTGGAAAGCCGTCGTCGATGACGACGGTCACACGCTCTATCGCGGTCAGCGGATGGCGGTCTGCGAAAAGACCTTCGACATCTATAGCCGCCCGCCCTACGCCGGCCATTGCACGCCAGTCGAACCTCGCGCGTCGGTCCCGCTCGATCAGGCGGAAGAGTACGACTGCCGCCGCAACGAAATCCGCGACCCGCGGGAGACCAAAAACGGCACGTCCGAATTGCCGCAAATCAGCGACGGAGATTGTTGCGGCCCCGGTGATTGTTGCTGAAGCGGACGGCCGCAACAGGGCGCGTCATTTCGATCAGAGACACCCTACGCCGCTTCGGCATTGCTATCGCGACTGCGAAGCCAAATCGGCTCGTGCTCTTTCTGTGCGAGCAGTTGAGCCAAATGGCGATGGCACGTGAACATCAGCACTTGATGTCCCTGCTGCGCAAACTCCAACAGCGAATCAACGGCTGCTTCCGACCGCTGTTCGTCAAAGTTCACCAGCACGTCGTCCAACACCATCGGTAGCGCGACTCCGTTGCGCGCGTAGTCGTGAATCAGCGCCATGCGGATCGAGAGAAACAATTGCTCCCGCGTCCCGCTGCTCAGGCTTTCGACCGAAAGGCTGTGGCCTCGCTCATCGTCAACCCGCAGACTCCGCTTGCCGAGCGGCGTCCAGATGTTGCGATATTTCCCGCAAGTGATCCGCTCCATATACCGTGATGCGTCGGCCAGTGTCACCGGTTGCTGATTACGCTCCACGTCCTGCCGCAACCGTTCCACAGCCAGTTTGGCCCGCTGCAGGCCCAACCATTGGGTCCCGGCCGCTTGGATGTCCTGGTCCGTGCGGGCCAATTCTCGCTGAATTTCACGTGATCGACGGTCCGATTCCAGTAACTCGATCTCGCGTTTGAGGCTCCCCAGCTTTTCATAAGCCGATTGCAGATCCTGTTGCAGATCTTCCTGTTCCAACTTCAACAGCTCAATGCACTCGGAATTCTGTTCCGCGTCGAAGAGTTCCAAATCTTCTTCAGTGACCGCCAACTCGCGGTCGCTCTCCCCGGCGACACACAAATCCTCGCGGGCCTGTTGCAGTTGCCGATGCAACAATCCGCGCCGCGTAATTGCGGCCGCACGAATCTCGAACTCCTCCCGATCGGCGGCCCCTCCCTCTTGGAGCAATGCCGCCCGTTTCGCCTGGCACTCCTCCACAGTCTTACGAAACTCGGCCGCTTGGCGCGACAGGGCTCGCGCCTCCTGTCGCAGCCGGCGCCGTTCGTCGCGACCACTGTGCAGCGCTTTGAGCTGCTCTTCCCAATGATCGAGAACTGCAACCGGTTGTTCGAAATCGTGGTCCCACTGATGCAGTCGCCGACCGACCGCCGAAATCCGGCGGCAAAACGAAGCGTACATCTCCCGGCGGCTTTTCAATTCGATCTTCGCGAGACGGAAGTGAAGTTGTTTGTTCCCCAGTTCGACGAGCGTCTGCCAGATTTCAAATGCCTCAGCGATGTCCAACGACTCCGGCAAACCTGCCTGCGCCAACATCTGTTGCCAACTCTGCCGCGCGCCGGCCACCTCGCGCTGGCTTTCATAGAGCCGATTGTTCATCTTCTCCTGGCGGGCCCGGTTTCGCTCTAGTTTCTTCTCCAGCAATTCCAGCCGTTCCAACTTCGCGATTTCACGCGCACACCGGCGCATTTCGTCCGCTTCGGGAAGCCACGATTGCTCATCGCTCTTTCCCGGAGTTTCTCCCAGTACCTCCAGAATCTGTTCCCGGACCGCCCGCAGTTCGTCCAGATTGCGGTCCGACGACTCCGTCAGCTTGGCCAGCCGTTGGTTCATGCCGCGTTCGAAGTGCTGTTTCCCCAGCCTTCCCAGCATAAACAACATCAGCCCAAACAGCGCGAACACTCCGCCGATCGTGATCTGGCTGAAAATTGAATAATACAGCCCGCCGATCAACGAGATCAGGCTGCAAATATTCAGCACCCACAGGCAAATGTAATAACTGGGTGGAAGTGCCATCCGCAGCTCGATGTGCTCCCGCAGTTCATCGTAGCCCAACTGCCGTTTGTGCAATTCGCGTTCGGTTAACTTAAGCTCGCCCAACGTCTCCATTTCGGTGAGCCGCCCGCGTGCGACCGATAGCGCATCCCCAGCTGTCTCCACCTGGTAGGGACTCAATTTTTCCGCCAACTCCGTTTGCTGAGTTTGGCAGAGAGTGCTCAGCCGTTTCCCTTTCCGCTTCGCTTTTTCGCGGCGCGCGAGCGCCCGCCGAAAGGCGCGTGCCTTGCCGACCAGACGCTGATAGGCGGCCGGACCGGTGTCGAGCTCCGCAAAACGTTTTGCCGGCCACTCCTCTCCCCAGTCGGGAACCTGTTCGGCAATCTCTTTTTCCAAAGCATGATACTTCGCGTCCGCCCGCCCAACTTGATCCTCGAGCTCCGCAATCCATTCCCGTTGGTCCACCAAACCCTGCAAAGTGACTTCGTACTTCGCGATGTCCTTCGGGCCGCCCAGACGTTTGACGCGTTCCCAAATCTGCTTCGATTCGTTCTTCAGCCGGTCACGTTGTTCGGCCGCAGCCGCCAACTGCAGCTCGATATCGTCCAGCTGTGCGATCCCGTCTTCCGGAAACGTTTCCACGATCGGCAACTCCGCCAGTTCCGACTCGTATTCTTGGACCCGTTTCCACGGCGTATGTGCCCGCTGCAGATAGAGATGACCCCGAAGTTGCGACTCGATGCCCCCTTGGCGCGACTGCACATCGGCGATCTCCTCTTCCAGTCTCCGCCGATCCTCTAACAGGTGCCGATACTTCTGCTTGACGCTGCCCAACGACTTTAGCTCCGCCTGCAACCGCTCTTGTTCCCGGAACAAGTCGGCAAGTCGGCCAGACTGCCGGTCCTTGCTCAGCAAACGTTCAGATTCGCGGTCCGCTTCATCAATCGCGCGCAAGATTTGCATGCTCCGAGGACCGAGCGTCAGACCGTAGATTTTCTCGGCCACTTCATGGTCCTGCATCGATCCCAGTTCCTGCATCTCGCGAAGGCCGACGGCGAACACACTTTCGAAGATATTTCGATCGACATGCCCCAGCAGTTCATTCAGAGCGTCGCGGCCCAGTTCCGCGCCCTCAGGACCGGTAACCGTCAGTCGGTCGTTTCCGTCACGACTGCTTCTGCGCTGAATGCGATAGCATCCCTGTTCGCTGGAAATTGTCAGCGAGCCCGCAAACGATGCGGCGTCCTCCTTCACCAATGCTTCTGCCGAGTCAATCCCGCTCGACGCACGTCCGTAGAGCACTCTCCGCACAAAGCTCATCAGCGTCGATTTACCGGCCTCATTCGGTCCGTAGAACAGACTGAGGCCGGAACTCGTCAGCGGCAAGCGCAGATTGTGCCACACGCCGCAATGGTCGATTTCGATTTCCGTAATTCTCATGCCGACTCCTCCATGGTCTCGGCAAACCAGATTTGTCCCCATTGTGCCGCGGCAGCATCAATGCGATCGGCGTCGATGCTCTCGCGCAGATCCTGCAGTCGCGCGGACCAAACCCCCTCCGCCTCGATCTCCGGCTGGAGAACCTCTTCAGATTCGCCATCCTCCAATCGCCGCAACTGATCGAGGTGTTCAAGAAAGCTCGCCTGCAATTCCCCCACTGCTGCGGGCGGGATCGCGACCTCGTCGCCCGCAACTGCGCCGGCAGAGTAAACGAGACTCGGATCGCCTGGAAACGCGTCGTGGATCGCGAGTTCGACGGTCGCGCGAAAATCCTCATCATCCGCCAGTTCCGCGAGCGGGCCCGCGCCCGCCATTCTCCAGGTGATGATCCAGGCTTCGTCGGCAGCGGACCGCTCAATGTTCTGCAGTATCTCCGCGAGACGCGCAAAGAAGTCTTCGTGTGACGTCTCCGCCTGAATTGCGATTTCCAGCGTCTCATAGCGCAGCGACGCGGCGGGTACGAATGTCAGTTGCGACTCTCCGTCCGCGTCGACTTCGACCAGAGTACAACCCCGTCCGCCCGATTCGGTCGCTGAGAGTCCCTGTGCACTGCCCGGAAAGTGCGTCACTCCATGCTCGTCAAACTCCGTCACGCGAGTTGTGCCGACAACCGGAAAGCAGTATTTGGAGTCAGTCTGGTCCGTTTTCTGGGGCAAAGCTGCCCCAGGTTCGCGTCGTACTGAATCGTGATCCGTGACATATTCATATTCCCATTCCGGCTCATCAGGCAAACTGGCGCCGTCAGAGTCGTCCTGCAGCACGCGGTATTCCCGAGAATAGTCCGCAATCAATTTGAAAATCGGCTCGCTTCGCTTTGCGATCGCCGGTGTTGTTCCGTCTTTGCAAATTACGAGCGATGCCAAAACATCCTCGTCGCGCCGAATCAAAACCGACCCGCCGACATCGGACAGCAAGTGTGAATTCTCCGGCAGGGAGGGAAACTCGTTTCCGCCTCCCGGCTCTTCGCACAAAATGTAGACGTCAATCCCATGTCCCGCCAACCGCTCGCATCCCTGGATGAAACGGGTCTCACTCTTCACGCTGTGGACCGCGTCATCAAATACTCGGCCGGTCAGCAATACGAAGTCAACGTCCTCACAAACGGCCGCCTCCACAATTCTGCGAAAGGCCGTCATCGTGCACTCTTCGGCGACCAAACTGACTTCCGGGTGGTTCCAATCGACCTCAGCCGGCAGGTGGTCGAGCCGCAGATCGGCAGCATGGATAAAGCGAAACGGTTGCATAGACGGTCGTCACTCCTTGACTACGGCCACTCGTCCTAACCGCTGCGGCAGGCGGAGTTTTCACGGGCGGGAAGTGTAGCGGGGGACCCGATTTGAGAAAACCCCGTTTTTTGAGACAGCCGCACGGCGGGTGCATTCCCTGGTTTGCGCTTGGCATGAACTACGTGCGGTGAGTCGCTCAGGGAAATCCGCAATAGATTGGTCAGGGAGGATCGGTCGTCACCGAGAGCACAGTGGATCTTCGAATCGGAGCATCAGCCGCGTCCCTTCGGCAGTCATGCCGTTGTACGTGAAACGTACCAGCAGGGTGGCCGCGATTGCGCCAGCAATCGGGGCAGGCGGAGCCTGCAAGAGGCCGCAATTTCAGCGCTGAATGGAGTTACAGCACCGCCAAAAAAGACCACGGTGAAATTGCAGCCTCGTGTGCCTGCGGCACCCCGATTGCGTTGCAATCACGGCCACCCCCCAACGAATTCGACTGCGACCTGCAAGAAGAGCAATTAGCGGTCGCCGAATCTCTCGCGGGGCGCTCGGCGTCGCCGCTCCGGGCCGCCGCGGCGCTCTCGACGATCGCCCGGCTGCCGACCTCGTGACATGACGCGCCGAAATAGACTCCACGGATTGGGAGGAAACTGATTCGGATGAGTGCGGGCGTAGCTGTCCTCTAATTCCTCGATAAACTTCTTCGGCGTCAATTCCATCAACTGATCACGCTGGTCCTGGCTCAGTTCGCCGAAGTGGCCGATCAGTTTCGGCTCGTCCGGCCGATTTCGGCTGAACTCCTCACGGTACTCACGGTGCATGCTTCTCATGATCAAGAACAACACGGGCGAGTATCCTCTTTGCGGAGGTCGTTTGTCGGGATCGTTTGATTTGCTCAAATGTCTGCGAATTCGTGGATTCGAGATCGCCTCCACGAACCGATCATCCTCGAAAAACTCCTGCAACCGACTTTCGCGGTTTCGCCGATCTTTGCGATTTGCCTGGGCGAAGAAACCGAGTGACTCTAACAGCTGCTCCATGACAGCATAATATCGGCGAATCCCGGACATTTCGGATATCTTCGTCCACTCGGTTTGATAGGCTTCCGTGTTTTGGGCTCGTTCAGGTATCACTTCCTGCAACCGGACCTCAACGACATCCATCACGTTCTTCAGTTCGTCCTGGCTCAGCGAAAAACGCGGCCGACCGGGACCCTTCAAGAATGACTGCTGATCGCGATTGGCCTGGCGGTCAAGTTCTTCCCGCACCAGGACCCGCTTCTTCGTTACGTCATCCTCGTGCCGCAAATCGGACCGCCGCGGAGCGCCCAGCTTCGAATACCACTGGTAGTAGTTCTCGGCAATGATTCGCAGATTCTGCCCTTTGCCTGTCTGCAACGCTTCGTGCATTGCCCGCAAGTGCTGCTGCTTCTCCGGCGGATACGAATAGAACGTCTCGAAATCAATCTTCAGCCGTTCGTACTCCAGCGGTGTGAGCTGCTTGATCCGCTGCATCGAGTTTTGATCTTCGGCATCGGGACGCACCACAGCCGCCGCTGTCTGGTAAGCGGCCAAGCCGACCAGCGCAAACAATACCAAACTCAGAAGCACGAGAAGGCTGCGATTCATTCGTTCTCCGCCTCCGTGTTTTCAAACAAGTCTCTGCGTTCCAACTCTTCCAGAAACTCCAGACTCCCGACCGATTCGTACAAATCAAGCTTCTCGACGACCGGAAAATCGTCGATCATCTGCTGTCCCTCGTTGGGCAGAGTCTGTACCGCGGTGAAAATGCCGCACAGGATCGCGGTCGCCAAGCCGGCCATCCAAATCGCCGCTACGAGACACCGTCTCGTCCAAACGCCCAACTTGGCCGTCGTGGCCTGCTTACCCTGCTCAACGGCCCGCAGGCGTGAAATGGTCTGTTGCGTAAACTCCTCACCGGGATCAAGCCGGGGCAGCAAATCAAGCATGTCCCAAGCGCGCGAGAGCATCTCTACGTCGCGGCGGGCGGCCGGACTCTTGGCGAGCGTTTCCTCAATCGAACGCGTCTCTGAATCGTCCAGTTCGCCGTCTAAGTACGCAACCAGATCGGCGCGTTGTTGAACGGACAGACGTGTGACTTTATCCATAATTCCGCCTCAAACGGTCGTTCTACGGAGACACCTGAGACTTCCCCATCTACCCTGCCGGCTGCACGTATCCGGCCAATGTCTCCCGCAGATTGTCCCGGGCGCGCGACAACAATGATTTCACAGCCGTCGGAGTCAATTCCATGGCTTCACTGATGTCGGCGTAACTCATCTCTTCAAATTTATGCAATAGCACCGCCATCCGCTGGCGGTCGTTCAAATCTTCGAGTGCCTCGCGGACCACTTCACGCGTTTCGCGCGTATCGATTTGCCGCGTCGGCATCAGGGCCGATTTTTCCGGGACCGACTGCTCGCGCGGCGTGGCGTCCATCATCTTCGAATCTTGAGCGCTGAGCGACACTTCCTTACGCCGGCCGAAACTGCGGCGGGTGTTGCTGGCCAAATTGTTGGCGATGCGATACAGCCACGTTGCAAACTTTGCCGTCGGCTCATAACCATGACGCGCCTGATAGATCCGCAAGAAACATTCCTGTGCCAAATCCTCCGCCGTCTCCCGGTTCCCCAACATGTTGTAAAAAATACTGACCAGCCGGGACTGGTAATTCGAGACCAATTGGGCGAACGCACCTTCATCGCCGTCCTTGACCCGCAACATCAAACGCACGTCGGGATCCCGGACCGCCGGATTGGCATTCGTTTTTTTGGTGGCGACGTTGCTCAAAACTCGGTGTCATTCCTCGTGGGGACGGTCCGACCATTTGACCTGATCGAATCGTCCCTTGAACCAATTTCAAAACCCGGTTGCGCCTGTTCAACACACTCACATTCAAGCGGCTGCGACACGCGCCGGAGGGTTTTGAAACCAGTTGTAAGGAGCTTGGCAATCACGATACGGTCTGAAAAACCAATCATTGCCGCTTCCAACGGCACCCCATGATGTTCGAAGCCCCTCTGCGATTATTAAACCCCACACCAACTCAAAAGTTTCTACCAAATGAACGAATATCTTTTCGGGCCTCACGTAAGTCTCAGAATTGTATCATCTTAACTCACACCGGCCCATCGACTCCCGTTGAATTATCACGATAGAATTCCGCAGGACAACCGGGTAGCATGAGTCTTTTCGCTCGTCTGCTCAATGACTTATGAAGATTCTCGCCGCGAATGACGATTTCCGCCCTCCCGCTCAGCTATTGCACCAACGTCCACCCCGGACGTTCGCTGGCGGAAGTCGCACACGGGCTCGATGAATACACCGCGCCGCTGAAGTCTCAATTCGGACAACCCCTCGCAGCGGGATTGTGGCTGGCTCAGCCGGTGATCGCGGAACTCACAGCGGATCCCCGAGCCGTCGTCGGACTGCGGGACAAATTGCAGACGCATGACTTAACCTGCCATACGCTGAACGCATTTCCCTACGGCGATTTCCACAGCCGGCGCGTCAAAGAAAACGTCTACCTGCCCGATTGGTCGCAGCCAGAGCGCCGAGACTACACCATCGCTTGCGGACAAATCTTGGCGGAACTCCTCCCCCCGGAAACCGAGGGCAGCATCTCCACCGTGCCGCTGGGGTTTAAGGGATTTCAGCATCCCGAAGGATTCATCGAAAGCTGTCTCGATCAGTTATTACAAACAGCGAAACAGTTCGACGAAATTTACAGCCGCACCGGAACTCTGATTCGTCTGGCGATCGAGCCGGAACCGTTTTGTTTGCTGGAAACGACTGCTGAAACCGTCGCCTTCTTCAATCAATTGTGGACGCGCGCCGATGACACCGGTCTCGGGGAACCGGCCCGCCGGCACCTGGGCGTCTGCTACGATGTCTGCCATCAGGCCGTCGAGTTCGAAGACGTTCCCCGCTCGATTCAGGCCCTCGACGAGGCGGGCATTCGGATCAATAAGCTGCACATCTCCTGCGCCATACAACTCGACGACCCCGCCGAAAACGAAGCGGGCCGCCGGGCGCTGGCCGCCTATGTCGAACCGCGATACTTGCACCAGACGTTTGCGTTGACCAAGACCGGCCAGGTCTTGCATCAAATTGACCTGACCGAAGATCTCGCCTTGGAACCGCCTCCCCCGTTTCGTGAGGCCCAGCGGTGGCGTGTCCACTTCCACGTCCCGGTCGACGCCGAGACGCTCGGCCCGCTGCGAACGACGCGGCAAGAGTTGCGCCACGCACTGCAGTCGGTCGCCGACTTGGATTATCCGCCGCACCTGGAGGTCGAAACCTACACCTGGGAAGTTCTGCCGGAGGCCGCAAAGACTGACACGACTCAGAGCAGTCTGGTTGAGGGCTTAACCCGCGAGTTGCTCGGCACGCGCGAATTGCTGTCCGAACTGCAACCGGCCTCATGAGCGGTCGTTCGTCGCTTTGAAACCGTCGAGCGGTTCAGCGGTCGCGACGGAGCTTCTGCAGTCGCAGCCCGGCGACTTCCGCAACAAATAGATGCCCGTCTTTGTCGATCGCGATCTGGTGCGCGGTCTTAAACTGCAACGGACCGCTCCCCTCACTCCCCCAGGACCGCAACACTGCGCCCGATTTATCCAGTTGATGGATCTTGTCGCCGCTGGAGACAAACAGCACACCGTCGGAGTCAATCACGATCCCAAAGGGTGTCGCAATCGGGATGACTTTCTGCAACTTGCCTTGATTGTCAAAAACCTGCAGCCGGTTGTTGTCACGATCGGCAACGATGACCCGTCCTTGGCGGTCGACATCGACTTGATGCGGCGCATGAAACTGCCCCGGTTCGTCACCCGCTGTGCCCCACTCGCTGAGGAACTTGCCCTGCGGACTGAATTTGACCATTCGGCTGTTCCCATAACCGTCAGCGACATAAATTTCCCCGCCCGGTCCGACCGCCACGTCGGTCGGTTGATCAAACTGAGGCGGATCGGTCCCGGTCCCCGGCCGATCAAGCTGCCCTAATGTGAGCAGCAATTTCCCGTCGCCGCTGAATTTGTACACCATGTGATGCTCGGTGCAGGTCGCCCACACGTTACCCTTCGCATCGACCTTCAGCCCGTGCCCCATGGCGATGTAATCATCGCCGAACGAGTGCAGAAACTTCCCCGTCTTGTCGAAGCAGAGGATTGGATGTTTCCCACGATGCAACACAAATACCTGCCCCTTCGCGTCGACACCCACCCCGGAACATTTCCCGAGTTCAGTGTTCGACGGAACTTGGATGCAATCCAATTCCGCGGTGAATTTTACCGGCCGCTCGGCGACGCATCTTGAAGTGCTAAACGCAATTACAACAGCGAAAACAGCAGTACCAAAGATAGGTTTCTGCACGGGGACTGCTCCGATAGAGGTTTCTGATAGGCTGGACATCTAGCTAATTTAGCGAGCTTCGCTCCGAAGTACCACATTTTGACAACCGTGCGACGGTTGAATCAATGCGTGCGGCGGGACTCGAACCCGCACAACACAGAGATTTAGAATCCCCGGCTCTGCCATTGAGCTACGCACGCTGATCAGCTCACCGCCCGAAATTGGCGGCGAGCCGCAGATCATTTCTCGATGTGTGCCTTTACTGACTCATACATCGATTCGATTCGACGTCGCAACTGGTCATCGTATGGAGCGATAGGATCCGGCTGGGGCCGACGCGCCGTCTCGTACAACTCCAATACTCCGTTGTCCACGACGGTTCGAGGATACAGCTTGACCGCCGGTTGCCCGTGTCTGAGGACCTCTTTGTACCAGGTTTTGTTTTCGACGAAGACCGGACAGTATTTGGGTGCCGCTCCGACACGGTTTTGCTCCTCCTTGCGCCACCAGCGGTGCCAGCGGTGAAAATCATAAATCGTCTGCCAGTAGCACTTGCGCAGATACTTGAGCTTGAGGAACAGGCCATGATCACAAGGATGATAACCCCAGCGGCTTTGGAATACTTTGGTAGTGTCTTGCATGATTGAATTCGCTTTCGTTGATGTCGAGATATTTACAGAGAATGTCCAACCGCGATACCGATCGGACTAGTTGGGCGCGTGAGGTTGTGGAATTAGATCCGAGTCGCGCAGACACTGATACCGGCGGAAATTACGGCGTTGATCGCCGCGAACCGGTCCGGTTGCGACAGCCGTAAGCTGGCCGCGCAGATCAGGCTCGCGAAAGGATCGATGAGCGATTCCCAGCTGCTTCAGGCGATGAAGTAGAATCCATAACCTGCGCTCGGACTTGATGCTGCAGAGGACGAGACGTGGATGCTCGTCACTTGGCGTCAGCAGAGAGCGTGCAGCTTCAATGCACGCATGGCAGGCTTGCACAGCCTGCTGAGTACGGGAGATATCCCGCCTTACGAAAGCGTAGACATAGGGAGTGTCGGTAATCTCCTGCGATACCTACGTGAAACCAGTTTTCTTCATCACTGCTCCTTTCAATTATTTAAGCGTGAGAAATCGACAAGCACTTGCGGATATTATACACACGACTTCTGTTGTTGCTAGACCTGTACCGTATGACAGCGATTGATTACTCCGTCGGTTTGCCTGATTCAAGCAGACGTTGAAGTGCTCTATTCAAAACCGGCTGACATGAGAAAATACCCCCTACTCGAAGAACCCTCTTGGCGTCGGAGGACCGAGTTTCTCGCGGCGGTCGCCCGCAGCCGCAAGCTGCACGGGAGATTTGTGCGTCCGCCGCGCACTGAAACGGAACTGCGGGAAAGTCTGAATCGCTTCCGCGGCGACGCACACGTCGGGTATTGGATTTGCACCGCTGAAGGCGAGCTGGCCGGCGCGATCCATATCAATGAAATTGTCCGCGGCTGTTTCTGTTCCGGCTATCTCGGCTACTACGCGCTGGTGCCGCACAACGGTTGCGGCTACATGACACGGGGACTGACCGCCGTCCTGGCCAAAGCGTTCGGCCCGTTGCGACTGCACCGCCTGGAAGCCAATCTGCAACCCGATAACGAAGCGTCACGGTGCCTCGTCCAACGTTGCGGCTTTCGCCTGGAAGGATTCTCTCCAAAATATCTCAAAGTCGCCGGACAGTGGCGGGACCACGAGCGCTGGGCAATCACGGTGCAGGATTGGAAGAACTTACGCCAACGAACGTGAGTGAGCCGGTCCTTCCCCTCCTACTCGTCATCCCACAGTTTCGTCCACACCCCCACCGGTGCCGGTGAAAGGTCGCTGCGGCGGTCGGATTGCGTCTTGAGCGGTTGCGGAAGTTGCGGTTCCTCGCGGGAAGGTTCTGTGTACGAGACGATCGTCGATCGTTCGTATTCGATTTCGCTCAGCCAGCGGCGCGCGGAGGTCAAACTCGGGTTGATCTCCAGCGCCGTCTGGAATTGACGCTCGCCTTGATCCCAGCGGCCGGTTTTGCACATTAGCACGCCGATGTTGTAATACGCGGCCGCCTCGCCGACCGTCTCCGCCAGCAGCGGCAGCGCCGCCGCCATCCGGTTTGTCTCAGCCAGTGCGATTCCGATATAGTACCGCGTGATCTCAACCGAATCGGCGGAGTCGTGCACGCCGCGGTCGGCAAAACCGGGTAGACGCTCCGTCGGAAGCGAATCTTCCGCCGTTCGACCCAGCGCGTGGTGGACGACATAGTTCGGCAGATCCAATCGGCGGGGAATCAGGCTCGTCTCATCGTCCGCCCCACCGTCCTGCGCCGCATCGCCCTCCTCATCAAAGATGATCTGGCAATTCGGAAGCGCCTCCTTCAGCAGAGCGACACCCGCCTCAGTCACCGGGCAGCCGACTAAGCTCAATCCTTTGAGTTGCGAGAGTCCGCGCAGATGCCGCAATCCCGCGTCGGTCACTTCAGTCTGCCCCAGCAGCAAATACTTGAGGTCCTTCATGTTCTTCAGATGCGCCAAACCGGCGTCGGTGACTTCGGTCTTGTTCAATCCCAGCGACTCAAGCCCCGTCAATCCCGAGATGCGGGCCAGTCCGTCATCCCCGACGGCTGTTTCATTCAACCACAACAACTGCAGCTGGCGCAGGTCCGACAGCGAACCAAGTCCGGCGTCCGTCACGAGCGTATTGTTCAATGACAGCCGCTTCAGCTGGCGAAGCCAAGCCGGGTTGCTCAGGGCGGCGTCCGTAACTTGCGTGTTACTCAAGTCCAACTGCTTCACGTTGGCCAAGCCGGTTCCGCCCTCCAAATCGGCGTTGCCCGCTTTCGTCTGCGACAGATCGAGCAAGCTGATCTCACCATTGCCGCCGAGTTCGACGATTCCACCCATCGCTTCAAACCGGGCAGCAGTATCGGCCACTATCGATGTGGGCTCTTCGTAAGTGTCGGCCATCGTCGGTTCGTCCGACGGGGGTGCCGGCTGCGGCGCCGTATCTTGAGGCGCAGTTGCCGGCGGCGGCGCCTGGTGTTGATACGGTGCAACCGGCGCGCAGGTGTTGCAGCACGGTTGCTCATGATGCGATGATTTGCATCCGCAAATCCCCAGCGTCCCTGCAATTCCCACCGAGGCGGCCAGCACCACGGATTTACTCGAGAACAAGTTTTGATTCCACATGGATCGAAGTGCCCATTCCGTTCCAAAAGCCATTCGCGCATCGTGGATGTCAACATGACAGTCCGTCGTCGTATTGATCACTTTCGGACTGACCCGTTTCACCCGGCCATTTCAAAACGATCAATCGTGCGACCCCCGACGACCGGAAGTCGGTTGTTGCGGTCGAACCGGATTTGTGGCCTGCTGCCGGGGAGTAGGGGGGCCGAACGGCCGGCATTCACCCCACAGACGCGCTGCGAGAATTGGAACAACCGTTACAGCCGGACTGTTGACCGTCGTTGTCGACCCCCTCCGGCGTTGATATACTGCGCGTGGCGGTTGCGCGTTTTCTGCCGCAGCCGCTGCTGATGTGGCCACCGTTTGAGCCAGCAAGATTCGCGGAGGCTATCATGCCTGACCCGGGGGGATTTCGCACAACGCGCCGGCGATTTCTGCGTGCCGGCTCACTGGGAAGCTGTGGGCTTGCCTTGCCCCAACTCCTCAAGGCCCGCAATCTGCAAGCCGAGCAGTCCGCTGCGGGCGCCGCCACGTTCGGCCGCGCCAAACACTGCATCTTGCTCTTCATGTGGGGCGGTCCGCCCCATCAGGACACGTTCGATCCCAAGCCCGACGCACCCGCGCCGGCCCGCGGTGAATTCGGCGCGATTCCCACATCCGTGCCCGGGACGTTCATCACCGACCACCTCCCTCGATTGGCCCGGCAAGCGGACAAGTACACAATCGTTCGCTCGATGACGCACAACAACGGCGATCACATCGGCGTCGCTCACGACAGCTTGACCGGCAATGTCTATCCGTACGCCAATCCGGTGGTCACCGCCGCTCGCAACGACAATCCGCACTACGGCGCCGTGTTAGCTCACCTACAACCGCGGCACAATGGCCTGCCCAGTTACGTGCAGCTCCCGTGTCTGCTCCGCAGCAACTCCGGCAAGGTCATTCCCGGGCAAAATGGCGGATTTCTCGGTCAGAAGTTCGACCCGTTCATGGTCAACGCGGTGCCGAATAAAGGAGCGGTCGAAGATCCCAACTTTGAAAAGTTCCATCCCGCCGAAATCGATCTGCCGGCGGACTTGCCGACAGCACGCTTGGGACGTCGGCGGAGTTTGCTTGATTCTGTGGACGGGCAACTGCAGCGTTTGGATCGGACGATCGAACAACGCGGTCTCGACGGTGCATATCAACAGGCGTTCTCGATGCTCGCCTCTCCCAAGGTCCAGCGCGCCTTTGATCTGACGGCCGTCGACGACGACCTGCGCGACCGTTACGGGCGGCACAATTTCGGGCAAGGCGTCCTCCTCGCGCGGCGGCTCGTGGAGGCGGGTGTTCCGCTGGTCACCGTCTATTGGCCCAACGGACCGCCGCGAACCGACATCGGCTGGGACAACCACATCAACAATTTTCGCAACCTGAAAAACTGGCAATTGCCGCCGGTCGACCGCGCGCTGTCCGCTCTGTTGGAGGATCTGTCCCGATCCGGAAAGCTCGACGAGACCTTGGTCGTCTGGCTCGGCGAGTTCGGCCGCACGCCCAGCATTAACGACCGTGGCGGCCGCGACCACTGGCCCGGGGTCTATTCCGCCGTGCTGGCCGGCGCGGGAATTCAGGGTGGAGCCGTCTACGGCGCCTCGGACGACCGCGCCGCGGCCGTGCTCTCCGCCCCCGTCCCTCCCGTCGACTTGGGCGCCACAGTTTACCACCTGTTGGGGATCGACCCGCACGCCGAACTGACCGACGTCTACACGGGTCGTCCGTACAAAGTCTGCCAGGGGAGTCCTGTGGCCGGATTGATTTCCTAGAGCCGGTTTCAACACCCGGTTGCGCCTGTTCGAGATACGATAATAGAAGTTCCTGCGAGATGCGTCAGAGGGTTTTGAAACCATTTGTAGCGAGAAGTATTGGGAACGCGAAGTTTGACCTCCTCTCGACTCACATTGACCGGCCACACCAATTGGGTCTACGCATTGGCGTTTTCCCCCGACGGCAAGACGCTCGCCTCCGCCGGTTGGGACCAGATCATTCGCGTGTGGGATATTTCCACGGGTCGACTGCGGGCGACACTCAAAGGGCACACCGCCGAGGTGTACTGCCTGGCATTCTCGCCCGACGGCAACACGCTCGCCTCCGGCAGCCACGACAACACCATTCGGCTCTGGGAAGTCGAGACGCTTGAGCCGCGCGGAGAACTGAAGGGCCATGCCAACGTCGTGCAGTCTCTGGCCTACTCAAGCGACGGGCGTTATTTGGCCTCCGGCGGTTATGACAAAACGGCGCGGCTGTGGAGCGCCGCGAACGATCAGCCTCTGGCCGAATTCAGCGGCCATGCGCAGGACATCTACGCACTCCGTTTTTCCGCCGACCATCGCAAGTTGGTGTCCATTGCAGCGGACTCGGCGGTCAAGATTTGGGATTCCGCCACAACGAAGTCGCTCACAGAGATTGCCGGGCATGCCCGCTGGGTGCATTGCGGCGCAGTCGCGCCGAAGTTGGATCGGATCGCCACCGGTTATGGCGACTTCGACAAGCAGCGCGCCGCGACCGTCGGAGAAGTCGTGATTCGCAATCTGCCCGACGGGGCCATCACCGACCGGTTGCACGGTCATGAAAATTGGGTCTATGCGCTGGCGTACGACCACACCGGAGAACGGCTGGCATCCGGCGGCTGGGACGGCAGTGTCATCATCCGGCAACTTCCCGGCGGCAAGGTAATCCGCAAGATTTCCGCTCACAAAGACATTGTGCTGGCGACAACGTTCTCCCCGGACGGCAAGCTCCTGGCGACGGCGGGCTATGACCAAGTCGTTCGCGTGTGGGACGCGCTTTATTAGTTGCCTTGGCGGAGATCCCGATGCGGAATTGACACTGAGTCTCAACTTCTTTACCGTGTGGCAATGGTCACGCACGACGCGTGAAGTTAACGACTGGTGCCGCTAAAGAACTAAGTATGTCCCACCTGATCCCGCTGCATTTGCTGCAACCCGATGAAACCGCACGCATTGTGACGGTTGAGGGTGATCCCGGTCAGATCAACCGGCTGCATGAGATGGGGCTACGCGAAGGAGTCACGGTTCAGATGTTGCGGCCGGGAGAACCCTGTCTCATCGCGCTCGGCAACCACAGGCTGAGCTTTCGCGGCAGCGATTCGGCGAGCATTTTCGTGAGCCTGCGCGACTCGGTTCCTCACGGAGCAGAGCATGAGCACGCTTGATGGTCTGAGGACGGGCCAGCGGGCTCGAGTGCTTGAAGTTTCGGGTGAAGACGCAATCGCCGTGCGCCTGATGGAAATGGGGCTTATCGAGGGCGAAGAGGTGGAATTGTTGGTATTTGCTCCGTTGGGAGACCCGCTGGAAATCGACGTCCGCGGTTACCGCTTGTCTCTGCGCAAGAGTGAGGCCCAACGTGTGCTGATTGAGCCGCTGGTGGACCAATGAGATTGGTGAATGCACACCAAGGCCTGCCGGCGGAGCCACAGGCATCGGGATTCGGAACTCTGAAGTAGCAGTTCAAATGTCAACGACCGCTTCCCAGAATCAGCGCACCGCTGTGGTCGCTCTGGTTGGAAATCCAAATACCGGCAAGAGCACGCTCTTCAATTCTCTCTGCGGCCTGCAGTCGCGCGTGGGCAACTTTCCCGGCGTCACCGTCGAAAAGAAGATCGGGCAGATGTCGTGGCAGGGGCGGCGGTTCGATCTGGTCGACTTGCCCGGAACATATAGCCTCTCGCCGCGTACGTTGGATGAGATGGTCTCCGTCGATGTTCTGCTCGGCCGAAAACTGGAGATCGGCCACCCCGATGCCGTTCTCTGTATCGTCGATGCCTCCAACCTGGAGCGGAATCTGTATCTGGTGAGCCAGATTCTCGACATGGGCGTCCCGGCGGTCGTTGTGTTGAATATGCACGACGTGTCGGAGGCCCGGGGGATTACCATCGATGAAGACGCGCTCGCTGAGAGATTGGGCGTTCCAGTAATTAAGACCCAGGCGCATCGGCGACACGGAATTGATGCCGTACGTCAAGCGGTCGCGGAAGCGGTTGACTCGTCGCGGAAACCACCCGTGTCACGGATCTTTCCCGAGCCGTTTTATGCTGAGTGCGAAAAGCTGGAGCAGCAGCTCGCCGGAGGCGGAGTCGGCGAGGTTCCCGAGTTTTTGAAGCACCGCTTGATTCTCGATCCCTGCGGCTGCGTGGAAGCGGAGTACGCCGCCCGGTGTAAGAACAACCTTCCGGAGTACCTGTCTCAGTGCCGCCAACGCCTCGCCGAAGCAGGTTGCCGCGTGCCCGCCGTGGAAGCCCAGCGGCGATATGCGTGGGCGCGCGAGGTGCTCGATGGTGTCGCCACGCGTCCCGGCCAGCGAGCGGTGACGTTCAGCGACAAATTGGACCGTTTGCTCACACATAAGATCGCCGGGCTGTTGCTGTTTTGCGTGATGATGTTCGTCGTATTCCAGGCGATCTACACTTGGGCGGGACCGTTCATGGATGCCATTGAAATGGGCCAGGAGTGGGTCAGTTCGCTCGTCTCGGCGGGGCTGTCGCCCGGCCCTCTGCGAAGCCTGGTCAACGACGGTGTGATCGCCGGCGTGGGAGGCGTGATTATATTCTTACCGCAGATTGTATTTCTGTTCCTGTTCATCGCGATCCTGGAGGATTGCGGCTACATGGCGCGTGCGGCCTTTCTTATGGACCGTCTGATGACAAAAGTCGGCTTGAGCGGCAAGTCGTTCGTGCCGCTGATGTCATCGTTTGCCTGCGCGATTCCGGGTGTGATGGCGACGCGGGTGATTGAGAATCGCCGCGACCGGATGGTGACGATACTCGTGGCGCCGCTGATGAGTTGCTCCGCTCGGCTGCCGGTCTATCTGTTGTTGATTGCGGCATTCATTCCGCCGATCTCCTACGCGGGGGGCTGGATCACACTGCCGGGCATTGTGCTGTTTGCCATGTCCTCGCTCGGCGCGCTGGTGGCGATTCCCATCGCTTGGACGCTGAAAAAGACATTGTTTCGCGGAGAAACACCGCCGTTTATTATGGAGCTGCCCAGTTATAAGTGGCCCTCGCCTCGGATCGTGTTTCATCGCGTTTACGACCGCGCCAAAGCATTCATCGTACGGGCCGGCACGTTGATATTTGCGACGACGATCGTCGTCTGGGCGGCCGGCTATTTTCCCGGCGACCACAGCCGGCAGCACCAGATTGAGGCGCAGATCGAACAGCTCGAAGCAGAGCAGGGGGATGAATCAGAAATTGCCGCGCTGCAGGAGGAACGCGACCAACTGAGTGCTCAACTGATCGCGTCGAGCGTCTTAGGTCGCTTGGGACACGCCGTCGAACCGGCGGTCAAGCCGCTGGGCTGGGACTGGAAGATCGGCGTGGGAGCGATCGCGTCGTTTCCGGCACGGGAGGTGATTATCGCCACGTTGGGGACGATTTACAGCCTCGGCGGCGACGTGGACGAAGAGGACCAGCGATTGCACGCGTCGCTGAAGGAAGCGTCCTGGCCCGACGGGCGGCCGGTGTATAGTATTCCGGTGGCACTCTCGATCATGGTGTTCTTTGCCCTCTGCGCACAATGCGGGGCGACTTTGATGGTGATTCGTCGGGAGGCCAATAGTTGGTGGTGGGCGATATTTACGTTTGTGTACATGACCGCGCTGGCCTATGTGGCCGCAATGGCGACCTACCAGGCGGGGAGGCTGTTTTGAGATGTTTTCGGGACGTCGATAGCCGATATTGCAGATCGCGGTAAGATTCTCCCAGCATGTGAGACGATATGGCGGGCGTTGATTGGCAAATCGTCGTGAGTCTGTTGATCGTGGGCGGAGCGGTGTTTATCCTGCTTCGCGCGTGCGTGCGTCTGTTCTCCGGTCACTCGGCCGGTGGCTGTGGCTCCGCAGGGTGCAGTGATTGTTCGGCCGATGGCGCCGACCGCAAAGAACTGGTCACTTTGCAGACCTTCAATCAGCACATTGATTGATTCATTAGCGGCGTAGAATTGTGTCGACCGAGAAGACCGAAGCGATAGTCATTCGACGAGCCGACTTCAGCGAAAGCAGCCGCGTCGTCACTTGTTTTTCGCGTGACTTTGGCAAGCTGTCGTTGATCGCCAAGGGCGCCAAACGTCCCAAGAGCGCCTTCGAGGCTGGTCTTGACCTGTTAGCGGTTTGCAATATAGTGTTCATCCGCAAATCGTCCGGCGGGCTGGACATACTGACCGAAGCCCAACTCCAAAGGCGATTTGAGACCAAGGATCGCGACTTAACCGGCCTGTACGGCGGTTATTACGTGGCGGAGTTGCTCGACGGCTTGAGTGAGGAGTACGACGCGCATCCTCAGTTGTACGATGATGTGCTGGCAACGCTCGCGGCTCTGTCCGCCGGCGAGGAAGTCCCCACCACGATCCTGCGTTTTGAGTTAAGTTTGTTGCGTGAAATCGGACAGTTGCCTGCCTGGGATGTTTGTGTCCGTTGCGGGCAAGCGGTCCAACAGGCCGATTGGTTCGGCATGAAACCCAGTCTGGGCGGAGTTGTCTGCAGGCCCTGCCTGGAACACGAGGAATACTATCATCGGCTGACCGCCGGTTCGCTGGCGGTGATGCGGCATTTGGCGGAGGAGCCCTTCGGAGGGCAAACCCGCTTGTCAATCAGCCGCCGGCAAATGAACGAACTACGAAAAGTCATCGACAGCGCCGTCCGGCAGTCACTGGGGCGGCGACCAAAAACGTTGAGTTTCCTGAACCCGTCTTGAACATCCGTCGATTCGACAACCTGAGTCTCTCCCCGCGACCCAATCCTGTTCTCCCCATCACTTCGATCATCTCATTATCAACCTCTGACCGCTGGTCGCGAGGCCTCGTGAAAGTGCGTCAGGAGCACGTCGGTGCTCCTGGGTGCTGAGGCGCTCAGGCGGCGTCAGTACGCCTTCGGAACAGGTGGCGCGGCCACAATGAACGCTATGTTACTCCAACTCCTGAATCGGGGAATGATCCGCCGCCGGCTTGCCGCCGCAATGGTCGTTCTCTGTCTGGCCTCGTTGTCCGGGTGCCAAACCTTGGACACCGGCCGCAAGAAGATTTCCAACATGTTCGTCTCCAGCGAACATTCCGCGCAGGATCGCATCCTTTGGCACAACCATCTCGGCCCGATGGAAGGGCAAGACGAGTTCGACGCCGCGCAGAAACTGTTCGACGAAGGAAAATTCGCCGCCGCCGAGAAGGGATTTAAGAAGGTCGCCAAGAAATACGCCGACCGGCCGATCGAAGAGCAGACCCTGTTCATGTTGGCGGAAAGCCAATTTCAGCAAAAACGCTATCCGAAGGCACAAGACTCCTTCAACCGGTTGTTGAAAAAATACGAGTCGTCATCGCGGTATATGGAACGGTCGACACACCGCCTGTTCCTGATCGCCAAGTACTGGCTCGACGATCCCCAGCCGGTGCAGAAACAAGAGATCCATTTGGCAACCGGCGGCGACAATCCCTCGGCGGCGCCGACCGCAATCCCTCGGCACAAACGGCCGGTGCCTCTCATTCCGAATTTCACGGATCGGTCCCGGCCCGTCTTCGATCCCGACGGTCGTGCAATGGAGGCCCTCAAATCGGTCTGGTTGAACAATCCTACCGGAAAGCTGGCCGACGATGCCGTGATGTTATCCGGCGTCTATCACCTGCGTCGTGGGGACTACTTGGAAGCGGAACACTACTTCGACATGCTACGTGATAATTATCCCGACAGCGATCACGCGGCCAACGCGTACAAACTCGGCGCCCACGTGATTCAAATGTCATACCAAGGCCCCGAATATGACGGGCGTGGCCTCGAAAAAGCCCGCGAGTTGATCGAAAGCACGTTGAACCTGTATCCGGAAAGCGCCGACCGGGAACGTCTCAAGGAGGGACTTGAGCGGATCAATCATGAGGAAGCGCGCAAGGACTGGCACCGGGTCGAGTATCGTTTGAGACGCCGCGAGTACAAAGCGGCCGAACTCGCCTGTGTAACCCTGTTGCAGGAGCATCCCGATTCCGCGTTCGCCGATCTGGCAAAAGAACAGTTGGAGAAACTGCGGGCGGCACGGGACGAGCGGCTGGAACAAAGCAATCCAGAACCGCAGTTTGACGCGGACTTGCCGGAATACGAAGAAGACCAAAACGGCGAGGCGGGCGAGTTCTATCTCAACGATGATGATGACTTCGCGGGCGAGGATCTCGAATCGGCGCAGGACTTCGAACGGCCGCGGCTGATTCCCGATACGCTCCCGGAAGATGAATAGAACCAGTTTCCAAACCCGGTTGCGCCTGTTTGAGATCATCAAACACAAGTGTCGGCGCGATGCGTCCGAGGGTTTTGAAACGACTTAAAGGGATCACTTCGTGCTAAACGCTCACAGGCCGAATCGCGCGTGTCTCGTCTTCGCGGCAACTCTAACCGCGGCAGCTGGACTCTGCGGCTGTGGATACATCGTCGGGCCGGTCTACGACGGCGAGGTGCGGACGGTCTACGTGGAACCGTTCAGAACCGACCTCTACCGCCGCGATCTGGAGTTCCAACTGACCGAAGCGATCCAGCGTCAGATCCAGACGCAATCTCCCATCCGGCTGATGTCGGAACACAACGCCGATACAAAACTTTCGGGCCGCATCATCGGGGCCAAGAAACGCGTCCTGGGCCAATCCGGATTCGATGAACCGCGCCAGTTGGAAGCCGATCTGCGAGTCCAAGTCACCTGGGAAGACCTCCGCACCGGTGAATTGCTCAAGCAGCAAGAAGTCGCACTGACGCCCGACGTGATCAATCTCTTCTCCGAGGGTGATTTCGCGCCTGAAGTCGGCCAGTCGCTGGCAACAGCCCACCAATTGGCGCTCGACCGGCTGGCCCGCGAAATCGTGCAGCTGATGGAAGCTCCCTGGTGACCGTCGTCGCTCACGCCCGGTCCAGCGGAAAGGGCAGGACGTCGGCGATCGACTCGGCGCCGATCATGATCATCAGCAATCGATCCAGCCCCAATGCGACGCCGGCGGATTCGGGTAGCCCCGCCTCCATCGCCGCGATCAGCCGCCGAGGTTCGGGGAGCGCCGGCAACCCTGCGGACGCCCGCTTGTTAGACTCCGCCACGACCCGCGCCCGCAACTCGTTGGCGTCCGTCAGCTCGTGATAGCCGTTACAGATCTCCAGCCCGTTGATGAACAGTTCGAATCGCTCAGCAGCATGCTGATTGTCGGGATTGATTTTGGCCAGCGCCGCCTGTGAAGCGGGGTAGTCATAAACGAACTCTGGAAACTCGCGCCCCAACTGCGGTTCGACCGCCTCTCCCCACAGCAGATTCAGCCAACCGTCCCGATCGCCTTGTGATAACGACTCCGGCACAGAAATCTGCGCGCTCTCGGCCAGTTCTCTCAGTTGCGCGGCCTCTTGGTCCAAGACCGTCGTCCCCAGCGCCAGAGCGCAGACGTCATCATAAGTCCGGCGGCGAAACGGGCCTTCCGGCACGAGCAGATGCTTCGCGAATGAGCACGTTGCCGAAACCTCGCGAATCAATTCCTCAACAAAGTCCATTTGCTCATGGTGCGTATCTCCGTAATGGTACCACTCCAGCATCGTGAATTCCGGATTGTGCAGCCGGCCCTGTTCACCGCGGCGAAAAGCGGGGGATAGCTGATAAATCGATTTCGCGCCGGCGCTCAGTAGACGTTTCATCGCCAATTCGGGCGACGTCTGCAGAAAGAATTGCCCCTCGACAACAAACGGATCGAGATTCGCGTCGACCACCGACTCCCGCGACATCACGGGGGTGACCACTTCCCAGTATCCGCGGCCATCGAAGAACCTCCGCACCGCCTTCAGCAATTCCGCGCGCTGCTGAAGGACATCGATCGGAGCTGTCGGAAGAAAATCATCGCGCATAGGTCGGCCAGCCGAAATTCGCGAAACGGAATCGACGACCTCTGGTCATCGCGAATTCTCGTCCGGTTGTCAACGGATCGACATACGGCAATTACGACTAGCGATCACACCAAAATACAGATTCACCTAGGCGGCGCGCCGCAGCGGATATGTCGCATTGCCGATATCCGTTTGTGTCTCTGCAGCCCCGTCCTTCTGCACCCGCCGTGAATAGATCATTTCCAGAAAATCAGGAAAGACGGCAAATGAGGCGGGACGGCGATTCCAGATCGCCGCGATGCTGTGAAAGAACCGCATCTCGTATTTTGCCACGATCAAATCTTGCACGGCCTGAACCGGTTCGCAATCTGAAGTCTCCCAAGGCCGCGGGCAGAGCGTGTAGATCGGGTCGGTGCTCAGCCGGCCGCGCTCCGGCACGTCGGTAATGATTGCCAATTCAGACGATTCGTTGAGTTTCAGCGGAAAAGCCCGGCAAGCGGCCGGCCGGCTTTCATAGATCCCGCAATGCGCGGTCCCCAGCGGATGCTCTTCGCTCGTAGCGGACTCTTGCAGGAACATGCACTTCCCGGTTCCCGGCCACGTTTCGCTCTCACCGCGGATCAAACAGATCACAAAAGGTGTCTCCGGCTCGTCTTCGAAATAAAACTGTGGCGCGTACTTCTGCGCGATCTCTCCCTCCGGATCCTCCCAACGGCACACAAAATCCCAAAACGACAGCTGCAACTCGGAGACCATCCGCATGATGTCCGCCCCCGAGAGTGGGACGGCGAACGATCGGCAGCAACCAGCGTGACAATTCTCGCAGATGCTCATAAATCGGTTTCCCTTGTTGCGTTGGGTCCGCAGTCGATGCGGATCGTTGACGACGACGGGCGGTTCGGGCGTCCACCGGTTTCAAGCATGCTTGATGTTCAAATCCGGCGGTCCGCAACGGAGATCCGACGGCTTCGGAGAGCGATTCGAGATACGACCTCCGGCGCCGGACCGCCGATTGTCGTTATTATCGAAATAATCGCTACGATCGGATGAGCAGAAGTTCGGTGTTTTCACCGACACGCGCAGTCAATGATGCCCTGATCGTTTCATCTCACAACCGGCAGCCGCCAAACCGGTCGATCGCGGGCGGTTAGAGCACGTCTTTCACCGCCGCCGCCAGCCGCCGCATGCCCAGGTCAATGCCCGCTTCATCTTGCACGCCGAAACTGAGCCGCATCTGGTGGCGCGGCCGATTGTCAGCACTGCCGGCGTAGCAAAATTCGCCCGGCACATACATCACGCCATGCTTCTCAACCGCCGCCTGAAACAGCCGGCCGGAGAGTGAGGCCTCGCACGATTCCGGCAATGTCATCCACACATACAACCCGCCGTGAGGATGGACCCACTCCGCGCCTGCAATGTCCGCAAAGTAGTCGTCGGCCGCCCGCAGCATCGCGTCACGCTTCGCGGTGTACAGCTTGCGCAGACCCGTAACATGGCTTTCGTACAGCCCTTGTTTCATCACCTCGCAAAGCAGGTGTTGATTGAAGTTGGCAGAGCCGAAATCTTCGTTCCCTTTGCGGTCGCAGATCGGGCGCTCCAATGCGCGGGGCACGACGCCGTAGCCGATTCGCAGGCCGGGGGAAAACGTCTTCGAAAATGTATTCGCCAGTATCACCGTCTCATGGTCCGCGTCGAAACTCCAGATGCTCGGCAGTTCCGGACCGTCGTACCGCAGCTCGCGATAGGCGGCGTCCTCCAAAATAAAGATCCGCTGCGATTTGGACCAACGCTGAGCGATCTCAACCGCTTCGCGGCGGCGTTCCAGGGAGAGACTGCGTCCGCTCGGATTCTCGTAGTAGCTGACCAAATAAATCAGCTTCACCCGCTCCAACTCGCCCGCCGCTTCAATCTCCCCGAGCTTCGTTTCCAGCGCGTCCATCCGCATCCCGTCATCGTCCGTCTCGACCGGCACGATGCGGGCGCCCTGACCATTGAGCGTGCCCAAAAACACAAAGTAGGTCGGCGCCGCGACCAGCACGATGTCGTCCGGGTCAAGCAGGATTTCTCCCGTGATCGAAAGCAACTGTTGTGATCCGGTGGTCAAAATCAACTGATCGACGTCGAGGCCCAACTCCGCCGCAGGGACCCCTTCCAGCCGTGCGAGTTGCTGGAGGAGTTGTTCCCGCAATTCCACATGTCCGTGCGTCGTGCCGTATTGCAGGGCGCGTTTGGCCCTCTCGTCATTGGCCAATAACGTGCCCAGTGCCTCACGGATTTCCACTGCCGGCAAACTGCCCTGATCGACGAACCCCGCCGCCAGCGAGATGCAGTTCGGATTGGCAATCCCCTGCTGCATCAAGTAGCTGATCGGCTGGTCACTTCCCCAGTGCCAGCGGCGGCTGAATTTCGGCTCCGGCAAACTCGTCGTGAATTGGTCGAGACTCATTGAAACACGTGGGAAATCATTAGAAGATCATGCGAAACGCACAAAAGATGTGTCTCTATATTGTACGCCGCGCAGCGAGCAGAGGAAATCACAAAAATCGGCTCTTGCCGTGTCTGGATATTGAGACAGCCCGTACGATCCACAAGTTCGCGACAAATCACAAGCCAAGCCGGCGGCGGTCGTGCTGTCGGCCAATCGACCGTTTTTCCATGACTCCCAAGCCGACCGCTTGCGGTCGCGAGCGACGCAGCGTAACGAGCGATAGCCCCCCGTTTCAATATCGCAGCAAACACGATTTCTCGAATTTGTCCCTGATTCGCGAAACAGTCCAAGCATTGAAACGCGAGCCGCACAGCGGACCACTTCAACGACCGGCCCGTTCGAGCCGCACTTCGCCAAGATTCCGGCCGGAGGGAAGCTCCTTCAGCGTCATGCTGGAGTACCCCTTCGCGTCGATCTCGATGGTATAAGCCCCGGTATCCAATCCGCTGATCAAGAACAGTCCGTCGGCTTCGGTCACTTGCTGATTGGGGTTGTAATTTGTCCGAGTCGTAGGTGTCGGGTGCCTGGCAACGATCACCACTTTGGCGCCCTTGAGCGGTTGGCCGTTCTCATCCACAATCCGCCCGGCAATACCGTCGTCTTGCTCAATCACCAGATTCGACTCGATCGGCTCCAAATCAGGCCCGACGCTGACCCGAGTTTGCACAATCGCCTTGCCGTTCAGCTCGGCACGAATGTCGTACGTCCCTTTAAACAACTTCGGCAATGTGTATGTGCCATCTTCGGCCGTCACCGTTTTGAACTGTTTCTGTCGGTAGCGGAACGTGTGTCTCGCGTTTTGGTGATGAATGCTCATGGCAAGCCAGAACTTTAGCTCTGCGCTAACTTGAACGTTCGGCAGCGGATGCCCTGCCGCGTCCGTAATCGTCCCAAAGATTTCGCCCTCCGCGGGCGCTTGCGACACAAGTTTTTTCCATTCTCGATCGACCGTCTGATTGACCTCACGCGGCATTTCAACAAAATTAAAATCAATTCGCGGAGGATCGTCCGCGACCGCTTCGATATTCAGCAACTCGTTCAAGACATTGATCAACTCATCCTGTTTGGTCAGCCGAATTCTGCCCTGCTTGCCCACCAACAGCATCGACATGTACGTCTTGAGGCCGTAGGCGTGAAACGTTCGTCCCCGGCTCGAATCCTCCGATGGCTGGTCGACCGCCACCGGCCAAGGAATCCGCAGTTCTGTGGTGCTTTGCTCGACACGCTTCGGGTCGGTCGTCGCGGTACTGATTTCGATGACCTCCAAACCGAAGGGCCGGTAAATCTGGTACAAGTTGCGCAGCGCAGCCTTCCATTGCGGAGCGGGTGAAATCAAGCTGCCACTCGAGAACAGTAACAGCGTAACTTTCCCTCTTCGTTGCTCCAACGTGACCGGATCGCCGTTGAGCCATTGATCCACCGTCAACGCCGGTGCTATCGTTCCTTCGCGGTCCTCCGCAACGGCGCTCATTACCTGGCGCAAAGGCACGACGTCGCCGGGCGGCCAGCCATGCTGTTCCTTCAGTATTTTGGCGATCTCCAGCCGCCAGGGATCATTCGCGTAGATGATTCCCTCACGGTAATCGTGCACTTGCGCGTGATAGGGAATCTCCAATCTGAAATAGCCGTCGGCGTACGCCTCGGGAACTTCGAAGCGAGTGACCGTCGATTCCCGCTTTCGATACGAGGCGTGGTGGATCGCCTTTTCAGGATACCAAAGCCCGGACTCCGTTTGCCGCAGATCTTGCAGTTGATTTGACCAACTGAATTTGCCCTTGTAAGAGATCTCGATGCTGATCGGCAGATACGATTGCCGGGGCGAGATTATCAAATCCGCATGACTCCCCGATTCGTGGTCACGCTCCAGCACATAACAGCGATATCCGTCAACAACCTGTTGCTGCTTGAATTTCCAATTCGACTCTTGCAGCGACGTCGCCAAGCTGTTGCCCCACGAGGACATGAACAGGTTCCGCGGACCGAGGTCATGGTTCCAATCCTCGCCCAACTTTATGCCGTCCCTCTCTTGATGATAATGCACGTTCCCATCGAATCCCGCTGACCAGCGATACGGGTACAGCTCTCCGCTGGTAAAATTGACACTCTGCGAGTCGTAGTCGGCCCGCCAACGCCGTCCGTCGCCGGCATAGCGGAAGCGGCCGGGGTATTGAACCGTTTTCGGTTCTCCTTGATTCGGCTGGCCAAACAATTCCAGATTCTGCTCCTGCTCAAACGTCGCTTCATACCGGCAGCGATCGTATTGCGGCCAGACCTCCGCCAGCTTCTTCCCCAATTCCTCTACGGTCATCTCCGGCAGCGGCCGATCGTTCGGCTCTTCCGCTTCGGCTCGTTCGATCAACCCGATCAATCGCAACGAGCCGCTGCCCGCCAAGACAAACACCGCGCTGACCAACAATACGGCGATCGTTACATATCGCAGCGGACGTCGGGGACGCGTCTCGCCGGCAATGATCCGCCGGATCCGCCGCGAAATATTTCCGGCGCCCACAAACGGAGTCGCCAACTGACCGCGCGTCCGGACCGGTGTCAAATCCAACAACAGCCGGGCGTATTGCTCGGGACGTCCGCTGAACGACGCGGCGACGTCGTCGCAGAGAAACTCTTGTTCATGCCGCATCCGCGCGATCGTCCAGTAGACCGGCGGAAAGAACCAACAGCAGCACCGCCACAATTCCGCCGCCAGACAGGCCAAGTCGTCGTACCGCTTCAAGTGCGCCAGCTCATGCAGGATTGCCGCGCGCCGCTGCTGAGGATCGTCAAGCTGCCCTTCCGCCGCCGGCCAGATGACGCAAGCCCGAAATAGTCCCGTGCAGACCGGACTGGTGAGATTCGGATGGACCAGCAACCGAACGCGCCGCCGAATGCCCAACTCCTCCGCGACCCGCGCAAAATCCGCCGCAAGTTCCGCGGACTCCGGCGCTCGACTTGCCGCAATCAACCGCCACACGCCCACGCTGCAGATCAGCAAGCGGAGGCACCCGACCAGGCAACCCGCCCCCCAGACCGCCGTCAGCCACCAAACGATCGAGTGGGACGAATTGCCACCAGAGATCGCGCTATCAGATTCGGGAATGACACTTTCACTGCCCCCAACAGGCAGAGTCGCGGGGCTGCTCGCCGCTTCAGTCGGCGGCGGCAGGGGTGCCGCATCCAAAATCACGTTTGGCTGTTCAGCAAACCACGGTTCGTACTGCACCGGCTCAGCCGCGGCCGCCATGGGCGGCGGCTCAGCCTGCGTAAACAAAGTTTGCCAAGAAACGGCCGGACCGATCGCGGCGACCACGGGAAGCAGGAGCACTCCCGCAAACGTGGCCAGCACCCACCCCAGGTAACGCAGTCCGCTCCGGCGCACGCGTCCCAGAAAAACCCACAGCACGATCGCCGCAATCACGACGCTCCAGGCTCCCAGCCAATGCCACAACGATTCCATCAAGAACCAATCATTCTGTGTCATCGCCCTGGTCCAGTTTTTTCTGAATTTCTTGGTTGAGTTGTTCCCACGCTTCGGGGTCGAGTTCGGACGTCTCCACCAGTCCTTTCACCAGCGCTTCGGGCGAGCCGTCGAAGAACCGGCCGACGAAATCGCGAAGCACCCGCCGCACCATCGCCTCTTTCCGCACACGGGCGGAATAGCGGTACGTCTTCCCCTCCGATTTGTGCTGCAGATACCCCTTCTTCTCCATCAATTGCACGAGACTCAGCACAGAGGTGTACGGGATTTCTTCCCGTCCGGTGAGTTTCTCGCGAATTTCCCGGACCGTCAGCGGACCATGCTCCCACAACAGCTTGAGCACCGCATATTCCCGCCCATTGATCACTGCCGTCTGCCGGCCCGCCATCTCGGCTCCTTTTTACAAACATTAAGTACTTAATAATAAGTATTCATTCGCGGCGGACATGTCAATTCCAATTCGTGATTGCCGGATGTACCCACCGAATTATCAACGAGATGCAGAGGCAGACGATCGCAATAATAATCTCAAGGATCGACGTAGCAGAAGTCGTGAGACTTCTGACAACTCGCTGGCGACAAACCGCGACAGGCAAATTCCCGAACTCTCACGAGTTCGGCTACATGAGACCTCGCGCTTAAAATGGCACTACGTTTCATCCGCGCGAAACCATTTCCGAGTCTGCGGCAACTCGTGCGTCACCAACCGCGACAACAACTCCGCCGGCGTTTCCGCCGCCACCAGCAACTCGCGGTGCTGCGGGCGGATAAACTTCTCGTCGATCGCATGCTCGATCAGTTGGATCAACCCGTCGAAGTAGCCCGACATGTTCAACAGGCCGATATTCTTTCGATGAATGCCCAACTGTGCCCACGTGATAATCTCCAACAGCTCTTCCAGCGTGCCGTATCCGCCCGGCAGCGCGATGAACGCGTCGGAAAGCTGTTCCATTTGGGCTTTCCGCTCATGCATGCTGCCGACTCGGTGCATGGCGGTCACTCCGGTGTGCAGCAGTTCCTCGGTGGCGAGCTGTTCGGGAATCACACCCGTCACCTCTCCACCCGCCTCCAAGACGGCATCGGCAATCACGCCCATCAGCCCAACCCTACCGCCGCCATAGACGAGCGAGTGTCCCTGCTGCACCAGGAGTCGGCCCAGTTCGGCTGTTTCTTGCCGGTAAACGTCGCTCCCCCCGCTTTGGGAGCCGCAAAAGACGCAAATCCGCATCGCTCGCATCAACCTTCGATCATGAGATTTTGAAATCTTGGTGAACAACTCGCCGAATTGTTGGACATCGGTTCCCAAAGATCCAGCAGCCGGCGGAACGTTTCGTAATCCGATGCCGTTTTCTCTTCAAACGACCTAGACGAAACGCCGGCAACTCGTCAAGCTAAGAGATTCATCCTTGACTCTGCCGCGAGCAGCGCAGTGCGAGTTATCGTTCTTTCAGACAAGAGTTGAGTCTTCAATGTTCACCGGGCTGGTTGAAGGCCAAGGTGTGGTGCGGAGAATTCGTCGGGAAGACGCGGGCGTGCGCTTGGAGATTGAGGTGCCTGCGCTATTCGCAGGTCGCGGCCAGTTGGGCGAAAGCGTGTCGATTTGCGGCTGTTGCCTGACAGTCGTCGAGCTAGATAGCTCAATCTGGAGCTTCCAGGCAGGTCCCGAGACGCTCGCGAAAACCAGTCTGGGGCAACTCACCGAAGGTGATTTCGTCAACCTGGAGCGGTCGCTCCCCACAGACGGCCGCTTTGGCGGCCATTTCGTGCTCGGCCACGTTGACGGCGTCGGGCAAGTCGAAAGAATTGAAACTGAGGGCGACTGGGTGACCATGTGGTTCACCGCGCCGCCCCAGTTGACTCGGCAGATGGTCGCCAAGGGCTCAATCGCGGTCGACGGAATCAGTCTCACACTCGTCGACGTCGAACCGCAGCGTTTCAGCGTCGCCCTGATTCCACACACCATGGAGGTGACCACACTCGGAAAGAAACAGGTCGGCGACAGCATCAATCTTGAGACCGACATCATTGGAAAATACATGGACAAGATGCTGACCGACATCCGGCCGAACGGAACGTAGTACAAGTCGGACTCAGAAGAATTCACTGTATGAGCAAGACTCTCCCCCACACCGATCAAGATCATGCCTGAAATCGAGCGGCAAACATTATCGCACCTCAAGCAGCTGTTTGATGCCCGCGATATCCGCCCGCGCAAAATCTTGGGCCAGAACTTTCTGATCGATCTCAATCTGCTGGAATACATCGTCGACGAAGCGCAATTGACCGAACAAGATGTGGTGCTGGAAATCGGGGCCGGCACAGGCAGCATGACGGCGATGATGGCCCAACGGGCCGGCGCGGTGATTTCCGTCGAAATCGACCCCATCATGCACCAGTTGGCCGGCGAAGCGACCGCCATGTTCGACAACGTCAGCTTGTTGCACTGCGACGCTCTGAAAAACAAAAACACATTTGCCCCGGAAGTGTTGGCGGCGGTTGCCAAACGTCTCGACGAACATCCCGATTGCGGATTGAAGCTCGTCGCCAATCTGCCGTACGTCATCGCCACCCCCGTGGTCTCCAACCTGGTCAAAACCGATTTGCCGTGGCGGGCGATGGTCGTCACCATTCAATGGGAATTGGCGCAACGGATGCGAGCCCGCCGCAGTTCGCCGCACTACGGGGCGCTGTCCGTCTGGCTGCAAGCCCAGTGCCGGGTCAAGACGCTCAAACGATTGCCCCCGGCGGTTTTTTGGCCGCGGCCCAAGGTCGTGTCCGCAATCGTGAAGTTGTTGCCGGATCGTCAGCGCAAAAAACTGATCGGCGACCGCGATTTCTTTCACGACTTCATCCGCCGGCTGTTTCATCACCGCCGCAAGCTGCTGCGGAGCGTATTGACCGGCATGTATCGCAAACAATTGACCAAACCGGAGGTCGACGAAATCTTGAAGCCATTTAGTTTCTCACCGAGCGCCCGCGCAGAAGAACTGGACGTGAAGACCTTGGTCAACCTGTCGGCGGCGTTTTTCGCCGCGCTGGAAGTCACGGAAAAAACGAACGATACGTAGGGCCGGTTTCACCGGCCGCCGCATACGGAGGAGAGTCAAAGAGATTGAGTTGGTCATCACGGAGCCATTCACATTGTACGCGTCCGGCATAGCCGGACCTGCGAATCTTCCATAATAGGAAAGCGTGAGTTTTGAAGAGAGGAGACATGGAATGAGTATCGAGCAGCGAATCGCTTATCGCGGGATTACCTTCGATGACGTGCTGTTGGAACCAGCCTACAGCAGCGTAATGCCCTCCGATGTGGAGGTGAGCACCTGGCTGACGCGGAGCATTCCGCTGCATCTGCCGGTGATCAGCAGTCCGATGGATACGGTCACCGAGAGCGACATGGCCATCGCCCTGGCGCAAGAGGGAGGCATCGGCATCGTGCACAAGAACATGCCGATCGAACGGCAGGCACTGGAAGTCGATCTGGTGAAACGCAGCGAACACGGTGTGATCGTCGATCCGGTGACGTTGCCTCCGACCGCGACGGTCGGCCAGGCTTGTGAAATCATGGACTCGCGCAACATCGGCGGCGTGCCGATCACTGAAAACGGCATCTTGAAAGGGATTCTCACTCGGCGGGACCTCCGATTCTTGGAATCGGAGCAGACATTGATTTCCGAGGTTATGACCAAGGAAAACTTGGTCACCGCCGACGAGCACACTGATCTTCAAGAAGCGCAGCGGATATTGAGAGAAAATAAAGTCGAGAAACTTCTGCTGGTTGACGAAAATTATCAACTGAAGGGATTAATAACGATTAAGGACATTGACAAGAATTTGCGGTTTCCACGGGCTTCCAAAGATTTGCGGGGCCGGTTGAGGGTGGGAGCCGCCGTCGGTGTTCGGGATTTTGAACGCATTGAGGCGCTCCTTGCAAAAGGAGTGGACGTGCTCGTCGTCGACAGTGCGCACGGGCATTCCAAAAACGTCCTGGAAACGGTCCAGGAAATTAAGCAGCAATGGGAAATTGACGTCATTGCGGGCAACGTCGCTACACGCGAGGGAGCCCGCGACCTGATCGAAGCAGGTGTGGATGCAGTCAAAGTCGGGATCGGTCCCGGAAGCATTTGCACCACCCGGATGATTTCAGGTGTTGGAGTTCCCCAAATCACCGCCGTGGCGAGTGTCGCCGAGGTGGCGGCGGATGCGGATATCCCAGTGATTTCCGACGGAGGAATTCGATACAGCGGAGACATTACCAAGGCGCTGGCCGCCGGAGCACATACCGTCATGTTGGGCGGTTTGTTCGCGGGGCTGGCGGAAAGTCCCGGCGAACAAATCCTCTATCAAGGCCGCAGTTTCAAGCGGTACCGGGGAATGGGTTCGCTGGGGGCGATGGTCAAAGGCAGCAGCGAACGCTATCGCCAAGACCTGGCGGAAGGAAACGGAAAAGAAAACAAAAAGCTGGTACCTGAGGGAGTCGAGGGTCGAGTCCCCTACAAGGGGCCTCTGCATGATTTTCTCTATCAATTGATTGGGGGGCTGCGGGCCGGCATGGGATATTGCGGCACGCGGTCAATCGCCGAACTGCGGGAAGAAGCCCGCTTCATACAAATCTCCGCGGCGACGGTGAGGGAGAACCATCCACATGACATCAGCATTACGCAAGAAGCGCCAAACTACACGGTCGAACACGCACCGGTGGATGCCGGCTAAATGGGCCGGCCTCGCCGCCTCATGCGCCCTGTTGGTCGCCTCCACCGCCGGTTGGATTCAGGGCCAGGAACAGGCCGCTGACAAGACCGTTGCGGCCGACGAATCAGAGATTGACCGCCCGGCGTCGCCCTTGGACCGTCTGAGGTCTCGAGCCCCGCAGCAGCGCTGGGAACAGCTGAGACACCCGGAATACGATCCCACGCTCAGAGAGCCGGCGGCACCCACCCCCAAAGGTTTCGCGGCCGATGAAGACCGGGCAATCGGAGTCTTCCAAACCCTGTCCCGCCCCAATCGCCGCAGCGCGATTGCGCAGGATCGTTTCCTTCCCAACAATCAAACCACCGAGCTAACACCCGAAGCGCAGCAAGAATTCGCGCTTCCGCACTCCGGCGAATATCTCGACATCGAATCACGTCAGCATCGCTCCGCGGCTCCGACCATGGTCGAGTACCAAGCGATCGAGGATTCGACGGATGACTTGGAAATCTCAAGGGAGTTCCCTGAAGCGGACCGCGCGACCGCTAACGACGATTCCGGCTACTACACCATTCGAAATTCCGACGAAGCCGACCAGGATCCGATCTACGACGAAATCGAAGACGAGTTCCCGCGGCTGCGTGTCACAGCGCCTCGAACAGACGAGTTTCTGCCCCCCATCGAGCAGCCCGCGATCGAAGACCCCCTCTTCGAGCAACCGCCGGCCGAACAATTTCCGCTCGAAGAACTGCCGGTCTCAACTCCCGCCGCACCCGCGTCGGTGGCACAGTTGCCCGATTACAACGAGCTTCAGTCGGGCAAGGGCGAGATCAAAGATATGATTGACAGCCCCAAAGATATTAAGCCGCTCAGCGACATCAAACCTTACTTCGACTATGAGCCGGATCCCGAAATCAGAGCGACGGATCCATACCGCAACATCTTTCCTCGGCCCGACGAGATTGTCGAAAAGGGAGACCAAAAACAGTTTCCCGATGTGGTCGACTTGGGAGAGGAGATGTACCAACAACGCAACTTTGCTCACGTCGATTTTTACTGGGAAGCCTCCGACCTCTACCACTATCCGCTCTACTTCGAGGATGCCGCCTTCGAGCGCTACGGACATACTTATGATTGGTGGTGGTTCCAGCCGTTTGCCTCATTCGGGACCTTCGGCCTGCAGTTCTTCGGCCTGCCGTACCAAATGTCGCTGCACCCGATGTGGGAAAAGAATTACGAATTGGGCTACTACCGCGCCGGCGAATACGTGCCGTATCTCTGGTATCAAGTCCCGTGGAACACCGACGCGGCGGTTCGCACCGGTGCATTCTGGACCGGTATGATCTACGCCTTCCCGTAGGATAATCGCCGAGCGACGAATTCAGAGGGCGGGGTTCCCCGAGCCGTCGCAGGACGGACGGCGGAACTTCGCCCTCTCGTTATTTGCCACTGAACCGCTCGATCACGTTTTGAGTAATCCGCGAGACTTGCTCATCGAGCAACAAGCTGGCCGGCCACGTGATGCTGCCGACCGAAAACACTTCGCCGCCCGAATCCGTCGCGTAGTGGATCATATCTGCGCCACCCTCACCCGGATTGGTGCCCTTGGCCAGCTTCTTCACGTTCGGCGGCGAACTGGGAGAGACCTTGTCAGTCTCATGGCCGGAGGCCCCGCCCGGCACGCGGCGGTTTTGGCTTTCGTGCCCGAACGTGTCGCCGTTTTTGAGATTCGTCCCCTCAAAACACCAGTGCGTCTCATCGACGACGCGATACGGCGCAGCCCCCATGGCTCCGTCGTAGGTGAACACCACACCCAGTAGGTTGGCCTCCGATTCCAGCCGCGCGTGCATGCGGCTTTCATACGGCATTTCCGGCGAGCCGAAATTCTCCACGAGAATCGGCGGGTGATGCCAAACGCCGTTGTGATGCACCACCCGGTGATCGTCGCCCTGAAATTCAACTTCGCAATTCAGTCCATTGCCCCCCAGGTAAATCAACCGCCCGCCCCGCTCATAAACCCACTCTTTGAGCGTGAGATACATCTGCCGCGTCCAATACTCGGGATGGGTGGTGATAATCAGCGTTTGGTAATCGTCCAGATTGAAGCGGTCAAAATGGAATTGGCTTTCACTATACAGGTCATAGGCCAATCCCTGCCGTTCCATCCAACCCAGGAACCGCCACTCCGTCGGCGCGAGATGGCAGCCCTGACGGCTTTCGACCGGGTCCGCGAGCTGCTCGTCTTCGTCGATGTGGTTATACGGTTCCGGCCGGTCGAGCGAGAGCGGTTGATACGTTTCGCTACCGTAATTGAAGTGGTTTTCCGCGGTGTACCGCTTCAATTCCAGCCGTGAATTGACGATCGGCACCGGTGGAAATTCGGCCGGCATGATGTAATTGCTCCGCCCGCCGAAACTGTTGTACGCATTCCAGTTCAGATCGCTGGCCAAGACCGCTGCGGCCGCCTGCGGCTTTCGGGGGGAGACGACCCAAGGGAAGGAAAAAAAGTCCCCCGACTTCGTCCGCGCGTGCAGGTAATACAGTCCGCTGCGATCAGGCGCCGTGATGTGCTGGCCCTGGCCGATCCTGTTGTACCCGTGCCGATTCCATTGCACTCCGGTTTGCGTGTAGTCGCCGTCGGGAGTGATTTGCATCGTGGCCCGAGGCCCATGTTCGTCAAACGTTCCGATGCGGCGAATGAACTCCTTTTCCGCGCCGTACCGCCACAGTTCGAGCCGGTATTCCTCGACGCTGTGCACGCGAAATTCCGAGCTTTCACCCGCAATAGCCGCTTTGGGCCACATGTACCCCAGCAACGAATCGGACAACAGGCGAAAGTGATACGGCTGGTTCGGGTCGGCGGTCATCGTCACCCGCTTGGAACCATAACCCGGCATCTGTATCGCCACGTCGTAGTCTCCGGGCGAGATGTCGGCATAGACCGCGCCCGAAGCGTTCGAGCGGACCTGTGCCACGGTTGAGTCGTTCTTGAATTCAAAGGCAACGTCACACAGCGCGACGTAACGTTCATTGCTGACATAACCGACGAGCATGGCCGATTCTCCTACAAGTAGTTTCAAAACCCTCTGACACATCGCGCCGACACTTGTCTGTAAGTATCTCAAACAGGCGCAACCGGGTTTTGAAACTGGTTCTAGGCACTCATGGGGCCGAAATCAGTACGACGATACCACTGCGAGAGCGAAATTGCGAACACCGCCGGGTTCTGATTGTGGAGGTCTGACAAGCATCTCGTTAAGATCGAAGGATTGCGGATCTCGGAACCCGCCGCCGCGCACGTTTTCCCCGCCCCGAAAGTCGACACATGGGACTCAACAAGAAACAAAAAAAGCAACTCGATGTGGAACGCAAGAAGATCCTCAAGTTGCAGCAACAATTGACCGGCGCCAAACAGCAAACCGACGAACCCGAAGAAGTCACGCGGATCGAGGGCGAAATCGCCGCCTGTCAGGAACGGATCGAAAAAATTCAACAAGGATAATCCATGTCTGAGCCGGTCGTCATCACCGTTCGCGACAACGGTCCGTTTCTCGTCAAGGGCCCGGCCCAGCTGGTTGACGCCGAAGGCCGCCGGATCGACGTCGGCAGCCGCAGCGATTTCGTCCTCTGCCGCTGCGGCCACTCCGCAAACAAACCGTTCTGCGACGGAGCTCACAAGCAGTGCGGTTTCAATTCAGACGATTCCACCTCACGCATCGATTGATTTTACAACTCAAGGAATCTTCACAGATGTCGTCCGTTCGTCCAATCACCGTTTTCACTTGCCTTTGCTGTTCGTTGTGGGTCGTCGCCCGACCGGTTCATGCAGAATCCCCGTCCGCCGAGCAACGGCAAGAGATCCAGCAGCAGCTTGATGAATTGAATCGAGTGATCTCCGACCTGCCCGCGCAACCGGTCTCGCCGGATGTTCGCATCTATGCCAAAGCGGCCGAGTGGATTCTGCGTCACGACGAGTTCTTTCGACCGGGCTATGCCGCCGATACGGTAGCGGCGCTGCAGACCGGGAGAAAGCGCGCAGAACTTGCCGCAGCGGGAGCCACTCCGTGGGAGACACAAGTCGGCAGCACGATTCGCGGCTACGTCTCCGGCGTCGACGAATCGGTGCAGCCCTACGCGCTGACACTGCCGCTGAACTACGCGGCCGATTCCGACACGTCGTGGCCGCTCTATGTCAAATTGCATGGCCGCAATGCGCGGCTAAATGAAGTTTCGTTCATCAGACAGCACGATAACAAACCCCCGCCCGCCGAGCAGGATTGGATTCAGCTTGACGTTTTCGGCCGCACCAACAACGCCTATCGCTGGGCCGGCGAGACCGACGTGTTCGAAGCGATCGCCGATGTCAAACGGCGGTACAACATCGACGATCGCCGCATCACACTGTGGGGATTCTCCATGGGCGGTGCGGGGGCCTGGCATCTGGGACTGCACCATCCCACCCTGTGGAGTTCCGTCGGTGCCGGTGCGGGATTTGTTGATTTTTACCGCTATCAGAAGCAAAAGCAGCGCCGCCCCACGCACCAGCATCACTTGCTCCATATTTACGACGCCGTCGACTACGCACTCAACGCCGACACCGTACCGGTCATCACATATGGCGGCGAGCACGACAAACAGCTCCTGGCCAGCACCACGATGGTCGCTGCCGCGCAGTTGTTCTCGATCGAAATCGCACAGCTGATCGGGCCGAACATGGGCCACAAATTCGATCCGGACAGCTTTCAAAAATTCATGGCATTTCACAAGCGGCATTCCGAGGCCGGGCGACCACCCGCTCCTGAGAGGAAAGAACTTCGGTTCATCACCTACACGCCGAAGTACAACCGCTGCGAATGGTTGACGGTCGAAGAGATGGAACATCCTTATCGGCCCGCCATCATCACGGCCCGCCCGGTGACGCAAGGGGCGCTGCAGATCACGCTGGCCAATATTGCCGCAATGCGGATTGACCCCCGCGCCAGCGACCAACTGATCATCAACGGCAGTTTCATCAAACTCGACCGGGCGGATCGCGAAGACGGTTCCGAAGTCATTGTCGTCAAAGAAGGCGAAGATTGGCGGAAGCTCGACCCCCGCGAAGCGAAAAAGTTCGCCGAGAATCCGCAGCGCCGCAAACGCCACAACCTGCAAGGCCCGATCGATGACGCGTTCATGCAGCCGTTCGTCTGTGTCCGCGGCACCGGAACCCCCTGGTCCGAGGCGCACCAACGTTGGGCCGACTGGACACTGCAGCGGTTCGCGGCGGAGTTTGACAAATGGTTGCGCGGCGAAGTGATCATCGTCGATGATACCGCCGTGACCGAGGAGATGATCGCCGGAAAAAATCTGGTCCTATTCGGCGACCCCGGCTCGAACTCGTTGTTGGCCAAAGTCCTGCCGCAGTTGCCGATCGACTGGCAAAAAGCAAAGTTTTCCGTCTCAGGGACCGACTACGACCCGAACCAACATGGAGTCTCACTGGTCTATCCCAACCCGCTCAATCCCCGTCGGTATGTGGTGCTCAACTCCGGCCATACGTTTCATGAGCCGGATTTCAAAGCGTCGAATGCCTGGTTATTCCCGCGGCTGGGAGATGTCGCCGTACAGAAATTCACCCCCGATGAACAGACCGCCGGTTTCCGCGAGAAAACCGTCTTCGCCGACGTCTTCGACACCAACTGGCAACTCCCCTCCGGCCTCCCCAAACCGTAGCCGTCGACCGCAGGCATCCATACTTGTGCATCACTCAAGCCACACTAGAATGAGTCAAGAATCGAGCCGGTAATTGTTCGACGCTTGGTTGCACGGACTGACTCTCAACTGCCATCCCTAAAGCCTCCAGCCTAAAGCCTCACCCCTCAATCAGAAATGATCGCAATGGCCCAGGAAATGGACAAGATCGTCGCCCTCTGCAAGCATCGCGGCTTCATCTTTCAGTCGTCGGAGATTTATGGCGGACTGAATGGTTTCTGGGATTACGGCCCGCTCGGCGTCGAGCTCAAACGCAACGTCAAGGAGTCCTGGTGGCGAGACATGATCACCCGGCACGATGAACTCAACGTGCCGGAAGGGGCCCCCACGGCGTTTTCGATGGTTGGACTGGACTGCTCGATCATCATGCATCCGCAGGTCTGGAAGTGCTCGGGCCACTACGATTTGTTCCACGATTTCATGGTCGATTGCAAGGAATGCAAGAGCCGCTTCCGCGTCGATCACGTCACCGTGGCGGCGATGATCGACACTGCGAGCAAGCAGCCGGTCGCCTGCGAGACGTACATTCACGACGCCGAATCGGCCGACGGCCTCTCCAAAACGCAGGCCAAGCGGCTCAACAAAGCGGTCGACCAGTACAAAAAAGAGCAGGGGGGTGACATCGACTGCGAAGAGGCCACGATGAGTCTCGACGCCTACCTGAAATTGTTCGACCACGGCGCAGCAATTCCTCCGGCGGGCTGTCCCAAGTGTCGCGGTGAATTGACCGCGCCGCGGGAATTCAACTTGATGTTCAAGACGACCGTCGGCGCGCTGGCGGGCGAAGAGGGAACGGCGTTCTTGCGTCCGGAAACGGCGCAAGGCATCTTCATGAATTTCAAAAACGTCGTCGACAGCAGCCGGGTCAAGATCCCCTTCGGCATCGCCCAAATCGGCAAAAGCTTCCGCAACGAGATCACGCCGCGAAATTACACATTTCGTTCGCGCGAATTTGAGCAAATGGAAATCGAGTTCTTCTGCCATCCGGACGAGTCGCGGAAGTGGTACGAATATTGGCGCGACCGGCGATTTGATTGGTACGTCCGCTACGGACTCGCCGGCGACCGGTTGCAACTGCGCGATCACGACCCGGACGAACTCAGCCACTACTCCGTCGGAACTGCGGACGTCGAGTACGCGTTTCCGTTCCTGGATGAGGGCGAGTTCGGCGAGTTGGAGGGTGACGCCCATCGCGGCGATTTTGATCTGCGGTCTCACATGGAGGGCAGATTGGTCCGCGACGAGAGCGGTTGCCTCGTCGTCGAACAAAACGAGCACGGCCAGCCGAAATACAGAGGCAGCGGCAAGGACCTGCGCTACTTTAACGACCAAACCCGCGAACGGTTTGTGCCGCACGTGATCGAACCCTCCGCGGGCGCCGACCGCGCTACGCTGGCCTTTCTCTGCGAAGCGTACAACGAAGACGAGCAACCCGACGAAAAAGGCAAAATGCAGTCGCGTGTCTATATGAAGTTCCATCCGCAATTGGCGCCCATCAAGGTGGCGGTCTTTCCGCTCATTAAAAAAGACGGCATGCCGGAACGCGCCGCGGCGTTGTATCGGGAGTTGAAGCAGGCCGGTATTGCCAGCATGTACGATCAGCAAGCCGCCATCGGCCGCCGGTACCGCCGCCAAGACGAAATTGGCACCCCCTGGTGTATCACGATCGACGGACAGACGGCGGAGGACAACGCCGTCACGCTCCGCGAACGCGACACGCTCGAACAGACGCGCATTCCCATAGACCGCGTCGTCGCCGACATCACCGCCCGGTTGAACACGTAACTAAATCCCAACAACAACCGCCCCCTTCTCTCAGCCCCCGGCTCCGCCGGGGGTTCCCCTCCTTGACGCCCACAACCCCCCGCCCGATAATGCAACCGTGACCAATACGGGGAGCCGGCGCGCGAATCGATTAAGGAGCGATCCTGATGAGGCTGATCATCATCGGCGCAGCGTTGGCCGTTTGCGCTTTCGCCCACTCCGCGGCACACGCACAACCGGGAAAGACCTATCCCCGCGTGCGCACTGCGACTGGCGGATTCTACGGGCCGACTCAGGCCAACTACCAATTCACCCGCCGATACGGCCGCCCATGGCGCGGCGATTTTCCCAGTAACGGTTCGCTCCTCCGCAACTCCGGCCGCAGAATCTCGCCGCGCCGGCGGTTCTCCGGATACGGTTACCGCCGCTATGCCTATCCCGGTTACTACGGATACGGCAACTACTTCGACTATGGCTACGGTCTCTATGGATATCCCGACTACGGGACGTATTCTCCGTACGTCCCCTCCTATCCGGTGGTGATCCCCAGCAATCCGATCGTCATCGATCCCGATCCGTTGGATAACGATCTCGTCGACCAAGACCAACAGGTCCAGGATCGGCAACGTCTGCAGAATTTAATCCCGGTCCAGCAGCAAAAGAACGATCCGCTGTTGGTCAACAAATCGAACGCTGCCGCGCGGCAGCGAAGCCTGCACCAGCAGGGGCTGGGTGATTTCAATATGAAGGAGCGCAAGTTCAGCAAGGCCTATGCGCACTATCGCCGCGCGGCAACCGCTGCGCCCGATCTCCCGGCCAACTACTTTCGCATGGCCTGGGCCTTGGCTGCCACCGGACATTACGCGTCGGCTGTCCGCGAGATCAAACGCGGCCTGCGGCTCGACCCTTACTGGCCGCTCACCGGAGAAAGCCTCGATGAGCGGTTCGGATTCGACAACGAGATTGCGAAGAACAATGTGCTGTTGCAGGCCGCGCAATGGGTCCGCGATGACATTCGCGATCCGGACCGGCTGTTCCTCATGGGAGCGCTGTTGCACTTCAACAACGACATCGACAAGGCGCTGAAATTCTTCGAAACCGCTGGACAATTGGCGGGGTCTCCGCAGCATGTCCAATTGTTTTTGCATCCCCAGCAGCCGCCAAAGCAGGCGGACGCCGCCGATGCCGGGCAGCCCGCCGATGCGCCGAATCAGCCGGCCCCACAGCAGCAACCTCCACAGCAGCCGGCCCCGCCGCAACGGCCCGCCAAAGCGTCGCCACCGCCCCCCGTTCCGGAACCCGAACCAATGCCGGTCGAGAAAAAGTCCGAGGTGTCCGGGCCGGTGCTGCCGATGCTCCGCTGACGGCTCGAATCGCGATCGATTTGTCAAAAATCTTGACGTAGCCGTACTCGTAAGAGTTCGAAAACCGTCTGCCTCGTTTTCGTTTTCAGAAGTCTCACGACTTCTGCTACCTCAGTTTCTAGTTTTAACAACGCGACTGCCTCCCCGTGACGACAAGGGTAGAGTGCGCACCGAACTCCCGCGTGTTGCCCAAAAACAACGTGCCCGCATCAACGGCACAGGTTTTCGGCGCTATGGGCCAACTTCGCAATATCCCATGGTTTGCGCTGTTCGCTTCCCCAATGCGCTCTGAGAATGAATGTCCGGAATGTACCAAGTCATGGTGACACAACCCTCACCTGTCTGATTCGTTTCCTTTCATTCACCACATCCTGATCAGGGGCAGTGAATCAATGCGTGTACTGATAACCGCCGCGCGCGGACCGGCGGCGTTGGATCTCATGCGGCACCTAAGCCGGGACGGGCACGACGTCGTGCTGACCGATAGCCGGGCGTTTCCGCTGTCGAGATTTTCTCGGCATGCGCGAAAGTTCATTAAGACCTGCGCCCCGACAGAGGATCCGCAGCGCTACCGCCGACAAATCCGAGACATCATTCGCCGCGAAGCGATCGATCTCGTGCTGCCCGTCTTCGAAGAGGTCCTCTATCTCGCGCACGGTCGCGACGAATTCGACGATCCGTCGACGATCTTTTGTGATGATTTTGAAACGCTGCACGAAGTTCACAACAAACTGACGTTTAGCCGCGTCGCACATCGCGCCGGGATGCGCGTCCCGGAAACCCATTTGCTCACGTCACCAGACTGTCTCGCGCAGTTCGTTAAGGACTCGAAGGCATACGCCTTCAAACCGGTCTATTCCCGCTTCGGCGATCAGGTCGTCCTGGCGCCCGACGCTGCATCTCTGACCGCGGTCTCCCCAACTCCAGAAACTCCTTGGGTCGCCCAACACTACATCCAAGGCGACGTGTATTGCAGCTTCGGAGTGGCGCATCGCGGCCGGCTGCGTGCCCACGGCGCTTACCAGCCCACCTGCTTTGCCGGACATGCCGGCATCCTGTTTCATAGCGTGCAGGAAGCCGATATCCTCAGCCAAGTGCAAGACTTCGTCGAGTTCATGGACTTTAGCGGTCTCATTTCCTTCGATCTTATTCGCGATCGCGACGGCCGGTTTCACGTCATCGAATGCAATCCTCGCTCGACCAACGGCGTCCATCTATTTGATGTCACCGACGAGCCGGGAGTGACTCGCTCCGGAACCGCGTTGAGCCGTGCGATTCTCGAGCCGGATGGACCGCTCATCGAGGCAGCGGCCGGGCAGACGAAAATGTTGGGCTTCGCAATGGGCCTCTACGGTTGGAATCGCAAAAACTACGTCCGCCACCCCCTCCCGCTCCGTCGCCGCCTCGCCGCGGCGCGCGACATCGTCTTCGCCTTCAATGACCCGCTGCCGGCGATCACCACGCCGCTCATGTTGGCCGAGATCGGACTGACGTCCATTCGCCACGGTGTTCCACTCACCCGATCGGGGACTTTCGACCACGAATGGAACCAAGTCGATCTCCCGCAGCTTGAAGCGTCCCGCACGCCATCCGCCGCGCCAGCGTTGCAGCCGCAGAGTGCAGTCTTGCCATTGGTCGACGCAACGGTATGATGCGAGTGACGCCCAAAATATATGAGCCAGTGCCTTGTCAGACTTCTGAACAGGGGTGCCACTGGCTCCGCCAGTGCTTCATTTGTATTTGAGGCACTAAAAGTTGCACTGGCAAAGCCAGTGGCACACAACCTCAAAATTAAACCGTGACAAAGCACAAGGTCCAAATCCCCCGCACGCGTTTCAAGCAATCTTGAATTGAACCACGTCGAATAGGCGCGACCGTGACTTGAAATTGGCACGCGAGAAGTGACACGCGCATCCGCGCGGGATTCAGACAACAAGGTACGGCCATGAATGAACCGCTACCGCCGCGCATCGCCGTTTATGCGGGTAGTTTCGATCCGCTCACCTTGGGACATCTTGATATCATCGAACGTGGTGCGCGGATCTTTCATCGTTTGGTCGTGGGAATCGGCATCAATCCCGATAAGGACGCCCTCTTTACGGTTGAGGAACGGCTGAAGCTCATCACCTCGTCTGTCGCCGATTACGACAATGTCACCGTCGAGAGTTTTGAGGGCCTGACGGTCAATTTCGCTGAGCGGTGCGGCGCCGTCGTGATGCTCCGCGGCGTGCGGACGCTGTCCGACATGGAGGCCGAGTTCACCATGTCGCTGGCCAATCGCGCGTTGACACCCGAAATTGAAACCATGTTCCTGATGGCCAGCGAGAAATATTCACACATCTCCAGCTCGTTGATCAAGCAGATCGCGAAGATGGGAGCCGCGTCAAACACACAGCGGCTGCGCAAGTTCGTGCCGGAACCGGTCATCGATCCACTGCTTGCAAAGTTCAACGAATCGCGCAGCGAGAGTTGACCGCGCGCCGGGAATTGAGTGTACTGTCACTCTAACGGCACGCCGTCGTCGCCGATGGCAGTCCAGCTGCAGAGATTCCCGCCTAGTCTCATCCCCAGGAGATTCCAATCATGGTCATGACCCCGTCACAAATGCTCCCCTTGGGAACCGCCGCTCCCGATTTCTCCCTGCCCGATACCGACGGCAACACCGTCTCGTTGTCCGATTTTTCCGGCAAGCCGCTGTTGGTCGCGTTTATCTGCAACCATTGTCCATTTGTGATCCATATCCGAGAAGGTTTTGCGTCCCTCTGCCGGGAGTACCAGGAGCGCGGCGTCGCGGTCGTCGGCATCAGCTCCAACGACATCAGCACGCACCCCGACGACAGCCCGGAGAAAATGGCCGCCGAAAAAGCGTCCGCCGGATACGCATTCCCTTACCTGTTCGACGAGTCGCAAGACGTGGCCAAAGCGTACAATGCCGCCTGCACTCCCGATTTCTTCTTGTTCGACGCGTCCCACAAGCTGGTCTACCGCGGCCAGTTGGACGACAGCCGCCCCGACAGCGGCATTCCCGTCACCGGCGCCGACCTCCGCGCTGCATTCGACGCCGTGCTGGCAGGAGAGCCGGTCTCTGAGGAGCAAAAGCCGAGCGTCGGCTGCAATATCAAGTGGAAGGCCGGCAACGAGCCGGCGTATTTTCCCGCTTGAGTCGATTCTGCCGGAACTAGGACTTCTCGTTTTTCCGGAAGCCATTCTGCGCACGATTCTCGACGTTCCTGTCGCGATTTCAATGAGATTCGTCCGTCTTCGCGTCCGAACTTGGACTAGACTTTTCTCTGGTGGGTCAACTTACTTCACCGGTTCTCCCAGGTCCCGCACGTTCGAGGCCTGTCGTTGACTCCGCACATGCTTTGCCGCCGGCCGGCAATGTGTCGCAATCAGCGGTGAGAACCCTGAAGTCTTGATCTGCGGGCAGGCCAGTCCATCCTCGAACGTAGGACGCAGAAATGATCAATTCCCCAGATAGCGCCATCTCCTCAACGGATTCGTTGTTAGCTTCCCTGTTCGCCGAGGGAGCACTGCCGTCTGCTCAGACTCCCAAAGTCGACTCGCCAAGTGAGTTCGTCCCCGCCGAACCGACGTCCTACGAAGAGGCGGATTTGCCTGAGGCGGAAGTCGAAGCCATCGTTCTCAAGTTTTTGATGAACACCGCCGCTGCCACCGGTTCGGAAGTCGCCGACCAATTGCGGCTGCCGTCGAAATTGATTGAACCGTTGCTCCGCCGCCTCAAAGACGAGCAGCAAGTCGTCTACAAAGGCATGGGTTCACTGAATGACTACATCCATGAAATCACCGAACTCGGTGCCGAGCGTGCCCGCCGTTTCTCGGAGAAAAACACACACTACGGATCCGCCCCGGTCTCCATCAAAGATTATATCGCCGGCATCGAAGCGCAATCGATCAGCAACGACAAGCCGAGCCGCGAAAAAATACGGGAGGCCTTCTCGGCACTCACGCTCGGCGACGATTTGATCAACCGGGTCGGCCGCGCGATCCATTCCGGCAAGGGCTTGTTCCTCTATGGAAGTCCCGGCAACGGCAAAACCAGCATCGCGGAAAAAATCACCGGTGCCTTCGGGCAACACATCTGGATTCCCCGCATTCTCAACGTCTACGGCGAAATCGTCAGACTCTACGATCCCAGTAGTCACGAAGAACTGCCCACCGAACCCATGGAAAACGGTGTCAAAGTCGACCGCCGTTGGATCAAAATTCGGCGGCCGACGATTATCGTCGGCGGTGAACTGACGATGGACAACCTCGAAATCACCAAGAACCGCGACACCGGCATCAGCGAAGCGCCGGTGCAGCTCAAGAGCAATTGCGGCACGCTGCTCATCGACGACTTTGGACGACAACGAATCAGCGAAGTCGAACTGCTCAACCGCTGGATCATTCCGCTGGAAAAACGGTACGACATTCTCAGCATGGCCAGCGGCCGCAAGGTTCGCGTTCCCTTCGATCAAATGATCGTCTTCTCCACCAACCTCGAGCCGTCCGACCTGGTCGATGAAGCCTTTCTGCGGCGAATTCCCTACAAGATCGAAGCCAAAGATCCGACCGAATCGCAGTTCCGTGAATTGTTGGCCAGTCAAGCCGATGAATGGGGAATCCAATTGGCTCCCGGTGCCGTCGAGCACTTGATTGAACAGCATTACAAATCGACGCGCCGCAGTATGCGATTCTGCCATCCGCGCGACATCCTGCTGCAAATCCGCAACCTGTGCGACTTCGAAGACCGGCCGCTGATCGCCGACATCGAAGCGCTCGACGCCGCCGTCGAGACGTACTTCGGCGTAATGTACGGCACCGACGACTGGGTCTGACACGCACAGCGCGCCCCAAACAACGTCACTCCCCCGACTTCGTCGGGGATTCATCTTAGCGCTGCGTGAATTCGCAACCGATCCCGAGCAATTTCCCGTTGCATCCCGCACGGTCCGCGCATAGAGTGTGGGTATGAATGGGCCGACGCAAAGTGCTCCAAGTGGAATCCACCGACGAGCGAAAACTCCGCACAAACGGCTCCCACCCGATCGCCGCAAGGGTGAGCAAAGGGCAAGGGAGTCCGTCGCCGCTGACACTCCATCTAATGACGAAAAGTCGCGCACGGCTTGGTTCTCCACGGGTCACGGCGAAATGTCCGGATGGGGCCTCAGCCTGCTGTTTCACGCGGCTCTGCTGGCGATTCTGGCGCTCTTTACCATCTCATTAGAATTGCAGAGTCAACTGCCGGAGATCCTGGCCGTCTTCAGCGAGCGCGAACAAACCCCGCAAGCTCTCGACTTGGAACAACTCTCTCAGGAGATCGAGCTGTCGGCTGATGACGCGCTTCCCCCGTCGCTCGAGGAGGAACGTGCGACAACCGAATTCCAAATGTCCAACAGACTCGAGTTGGAGCAAATCGGTTCGTCATTTGAGTCCGCCCAACCAGATGACCTGTTGGAGCAGATCATCCCCATTTCGACGGGCCACCTCACCGGTCGGGGTGCCGTCAGCAGGGCGCGTCTGGTTGCCAGCGAAGGAGGAACGCCCGAAAGCGAGGCGGCTGTTGCCTTGGGACTGCAGTGGCTGGCCAATCATCAGAACAAGAACGGCAGCTGGAGTTTCAATCATCGAACCGGACGCTGCCGCGGACGATGCAGCCATCCGGGTCGCCTCGGCCACTGCACGACCGGAGCCACAGGATTGGCGCTCCTTTGTTTCCTCGGCGCCGGACATACCGAGCAGCACGGCGAATACAGAGCCGTCGTCCGCCGCGGCGTCGACTTTTTGGTGAAGGAAGTCAAAAAGTCCAAGCGTAATCTCGGCAGCTTGATGGGAACCGTGCGCGACAACGAAGGGATGTATGCCCACGGAATCGCCACCTTGGCACTGTGCGAAGCATACAACATGGGGCGGAACCCCAAACTGCGCAAGCCGGTCCAGCAGGCGGTGGACTTTGTCGTGCGTGCGCAACACGTCGCCGGCGGCTGGCGATATCGGCCCCGCGTCCAGCCCGGCGACACCTCCGTCGTCGGCTGGCAAGTCATGGCGCTCTATAGTGGAAAGATCGCGGAACTGAAGATTCCGCAACAGACACTCGACGGCGCCTGGGCGTTCTTGGATAGCGTTCAATCTGACGGCGGCGTCGGGTACGGTTACAGATCGCCCGGCGCCACGCCGACCAGGTCGGCGGTCGGCTTGCTTTGCCGCATGTATCTGGGCCAATCCCGCGGCTGGGATACCAACAACGCTGCCGTCCAGGAAGGCTCCGCCCGCTTCGCCGCCCTGGGACCCTCCCGGAGCGACATGTACTACAACTACTACGCGACGCAGTTTATGTACCAGGTCGGCGGCGAGAATTGGCAGAAGTGGAATGAGGTGATGCGCGATTCGCTCGTCGCGACTCAAGACAAACAGGGGCATGCCGCCGGAAGTTGGCCCCCCAATTGCCGGTACGGTGCCGCCCCCGGCGGTCGGCTATACATGACGACCATGTGCATTCTCACGCTGGAAGTCTACTATCGGCATCTGCCGATCTACGCTCGCAGCGGACCGTCCGAGGACGACCCCGCCGCCGACCAGAAGTAGTCGCGAGTACAACTCAGCAGCGACACATTCATTGGGGGCGAAGTTTGTGTTCTGCGGCCCATGTCGAGGTATCGACCTCAATCCGATGCAGCCCGACGGTCAAATCCGAGAGCTCCGCGATGCCGCGATCCAGCAAATCCCACTCCTCGTCGGAAAAACTCTCACGGAGTTGGTGGGCGTCCTCGGGCCGAACAGCAATCGGTTCGACCGGCTTGGGGTTGAAGTCTCCCCAGCGCATCAGAGTCTGATCTTCGGGCCTCGCATACAAGGCGACCGTCGCCACGCGATGTCCCACTTCCAGAGGAGTCGGCCATCGGTCGGATGCGGCCTCTTCAACAATCTTGACGACGGGGTAACTTCCATAGCCGATCGTTAAATCCGACCGGACCGCGATCAATATTGGATCCGTCGAGACCACCTTTCCCGGATTGGCATCGCCGAATCGGAAATGCTCAGTGATCCGCCGCCAATACAGCAGATTGAGTCCGAACAACGGAACGACAATGAGCCAGATTGCCCAGTGCCACATGAACGCGGCCGCACAAGCCAGTACAAGTGGGATACCAAGCAGCAAGGGCCAGAAGGGATTGCGAAGAATCCAGCGTAACTTGTTGATGGTAATGCCACCCGGATGGGGCGTCTCGACGGAATCATCGAGCGTAACCGATTCATCATTCATGGGGTTCTCTAAGAAGTCTGCGCGACGCGTCAGCGGAATCGAAACCAGTTCGAAGTCCTTTCGATCGCAAGCGGCCGAACAGCCAGTTCGCTCCCGCCCACGATCAATGCATTTCATCCAAACGATGCTTGATTGTCAACGTGGACAAATCGATGTGCATAGTTCCTTCTGCCGATTCCCGCCACTCGACGCGACTGACGGTCTCTCTTATAATTCACGATCAAGATTCGCTGTGAGACTTCGAAACGAGCCCGTTCATGGAAATTATCAAGTATCCTCACCCCGCACTGCGCTGGAAATCGTCGCCCGTCACCGCCATCGACGCCAAACTGCGGAAGAACGTCCGCGAGATGTTTGAGTTGATGTACGAGGCCAAGGGCATCGGTTTGGCCGCCAACCAAGTGGCGTTGCCGCTGCGGTTTTTCGTGCTCAATCTCACATCTGATCCGGCGGAATCGGCCGAAGAGATCGTGTTCATCAATCCGGAGATCACCCGCCGCAAAGGGACGCAGGAAGCGGAGGAGGGTTGCTTGAGCCTGCCCAACGTGTACGGCGACGTGCGGCGGGCGAACGAGATCGTCGTCGAGGCGTTCGGCTTGGACGGGCAAGGGTTTGAGCTGACGGTCGACGAATTGGCCAGTCGTGCCATCCAACATGAAACAGACCACCTCGACGGCGTGCTGTTCACCGACCGCATGACCGACGCGGCACGCCGGGAAGTCGATCCCATGCTCTCCGACTTCGACGAACTATTCCGCCGCCAGCAAGAACAGGGAAAGTATCCCTCCGACGAAGAAATCAAACAGCAACTTCAAGCAATGGCGCCGTAGACTGAAGAATTTCGAGCTTCGGATTTCGGATTTGCCTTCCCGCGAATTCCGTGTCCTCCGTGACTCCGTGGTTTAACTTCCACTTCTAATGATTCTATACAGAACCCGCCAAGTACCGATGAGGGGATCACTTTCTTGAGACTGGCCATGTTGGGCACCGGCGAGTTTGCGGTCCCCGCCTTTCAATCCCTCTACGACACCCCGCACGATGTCGTCGCCCTCTACACGCAGCCCCTGCGCACCGGGCGCGGGCATCATCGGCATGTCCGCAATCCGATGGCCGATATCGCAGAGGCACATCAAACGTTGATCCTGCGGCCCGAAAAAGTTAATTCCCCCGAGTCGCTTGCACAAATGCGCGAGCTCGATCTGGATCTCCTCGTCGTTGCCGCTTACGGCCAGATTCTCTCTCAACAACTACTGGATACCCCTCGTCTGGGTGCGGTCAACCTGCACGCCTCACTGCTCCCCAAATACCGCGGCGCCGCACCGGTTAACTATGCCATTCTGTGCGGCGAGACGGAGACCGGCGTGACGATCTTTCAGATCAAAGCGGGTCTGGACTCCGGTCCCATGTTGGGCAGCGAACGCCTCGACATCGGCCCTGACGAAACGGCCGGTGAGTTGGAAGTGCGTCTGGCACAATTGGCCGCTCCGCTGGCGCAGCGGGTGGTTGACGATCTGGCCAACGGCCGGGCGGTACCGGTTCCGCAGGACGATGAGGCGGCGACGCTCGCGCCCAAAATCAAAAAGAGCATGGGCAACATC
>JANQPT010000005.1 GCA_028285345.1 Planctomycetales bacterium | reverse complement strand
GAAGATTCCCGAACCGAGACCGGTACAACGACCGTCGAAATTATCGGATGAACGATTAGATCAAGGATGATCGCCTGCACTATCTCAGCTTCCTGCCGGACGTTCGTCCCGGGCAGCTCGACTCACGGCCAGTCGAGGTCCGACTCGCAGATCACCTGAGAGCTCACGATTTGTGCGTGAGTTGTGGATGTATGAGATACATCGCACCTTTAACCAAGGAAGGAGAGTCGAGGAATGGAAACTCAACCCGAACTCATTGAATCTGATGCCACAGTCGAGGAAATCCGCGCTGATTTGCGGGCGTATGAGGAGCAAGCTCGGGACGTTGACGCGGAGATCGAGCGGTTGCGAACTCATCGGCGTGACATCGACACGGCAATGGTCAGAACCAAGAGGCTATTGCAGCAGGCTGCCAAGCGACAGCGTCAGGAAGCCGCCCGGGAGAACACTCCGGCGGCAAACGCGTACCACCAGGCGCGCCAGGACGTTCATATACTCCAGCGCCGCATCGATCAGGCGGCGAGACAGATCGAGAAACTGCAGCACGAAGCGGTGAAGTGCCGGGAGATGATCGCCGGCTTCGACAAAGCCGGCGTCTCCAGCAAGCGATCCGAGGAGCGGCGCTATTACGAACGTCGCGCCGAGAGTGTCGATCAGGAAATCTCCCAGACGGAACGGCAGCACGCCAGCGACATGGCTGCACGCGATCAACTCAAAGCCGAGCTTCCCAAACTCCGTAGGCAACTCGCAGCGTAGGTTATCCATCCCGTGAGCCGCTTCGGCGTCACCGGGATTTATCAACAGGTGGCGGGCGCGTCGTCCTTGGACAGCCCGTCACCTGTCTCTATCCCAATCAAAGGAATTGAATCATGAATAGCACGGACGCGCAGGCGAACGAACTCAAGTATCGCGAAGAGTATCGTCAGCAACCGAAACTGCATGCAGTGTTGGGTGTGAGCGAGGACCAATACGTTGAGCAGCGATTCGTTGAGGATGGCATCGAGCGGCATTCGCCGGATGAAATTGAACGTCGTCAACAGATCACGGCGTTGTGCGAGGACGTGGGACTTCCGGCTCAGGCGCGGTTGTTCATCGACAATCGTTTCAGCGTTACAGAGACCAGAGCAGCGCTGGACAGCTTGGCGCCGCAGATCAACGGGCTGATCGATGATCGTTATCGAGCTGAGTACCGCCAGCATGCGACGGTTCATCAACGGATGGGGATCACCGAACAGGAATTCATCCGGCAGCGGCGGGCCGAAGATGGACATTTAGCCGGGCCGCGGTAGGCCCGCGGGTCCTCCCGGAGGGGGGTACAGGGCGCGCGGGTCCCCCATCGCGCAATTCTTGTTCATAAGAGGCTCGAAAAAGGGCGCTATACTACTACTTTGTTGACTCAAGACGCGATTCTGTGATGCTCAGAATCTCTGTATGTCAATTCCCGCCATATGTTTGTGCGATCTCTCCGCGCTGGGGGATCCCACTGAGAAAGTGCCGGCGGGGTGCCGATTCACCCCTATATAATAAGGTAGGCAAACTATGGAAGATTCCAAGTTCACGGTCAAGACGCTGGGCCAGGTCGCTAAGTTCTTCGGCGTCAGTCTGCAGGCGGTGAAGCAGTGGCGCTGCGGTCCCGATCCCATGCCGGGAGAGCCGGGAGCGTGGCCGCTGTGGGAGATTGTCCGCTGGCGCTACGCCAAAGTCAGACACCGCATCGAGCGCAACGAATCGGCCGAACAGCGCAAAAACCTGGAACTGGCGAAGCTGGCCACCGACGTTCAGGCGCGGCAGCAGGAGCTGCAGCGGTTGGCGGCGGGACTGGTCAACCGCGAAGCGGCCGAGCGCCAAATCGCCTCGATGGTCGATCGCGTCTGCTGGCGCCTGCAGCAGGTGCCCGACGAATGCGCCACGATCTTTCCGCCGGCGATCCGCGATTCAGCCACAGCCGAAATGCGGCAGAAAATCGGCTTGATCTGCAAGGAGTTTGAGTCGCTTGGCGATCTTTCGGAGTCCGCCTGAACTCATCGCATTTGAATTCCGCTGCGCGGAGATTTCACTAGCTTGTCGAAGTTCAATACCGGTTGGCGCTTCTTCAGATCGATTCCAACTACAGAAAAGTCTCCGTCAGCTGCGACTACTTTCTTCCAATCGGCGACATCAAATTGGTGCTGATTTCGATACGATGTGCCGATCGAGCCATGCTCGACCGTTACGTCACCCACTTCTAGCAACGTGAATCGTGGCGATCCGAGGAGATGTGTTATTTGACCCGATTCCCTGTCGACTCGCACATCCACACTCATCCAGAGTTGATACCTCTCAGAAAAAAATGCTTCTGTTTGCCACTCCGCCAAATCAGGTTCTTGGAAATTGCTAACTTGATGCCAGACATGCGGCATGAGATCGTCAATCTGCTGGGCCTCCGGAATCAACAGATAGCCGGAGGGAACCAATTGTTGGTCACTCGGCCAGCGGGTTAGAAATAGATAGGCATACCAGAAAAAGGCGTAGCCGGCACAAATGACGACGAATCCCGTGCCGACAATCGCTGCCAGCGTTGCTGCGATCCAGATGATCCAATTTGGTCTGCTTGCCATCGGGTCCTCTCTCCCAGTCTTGGTGACAAACAGCAAACCGCAGTTAGAAGCAGGGATTAACCGAAACTCTGAGATCAACCTGCCGAGCAGCTGCGTTCACGACGACAATGAGCCGCCGTCCTGAGCCGCTGAAAACGGTGACGGCGCAATCGTGACCGGCTCCATGTAGCTCAGTCGGCAAATGTTTCGGGACGTAACTGTGCTACACGGATGTTGCGGCGTTTGAGCAGACAACGCGCGTCATTCATCGTACGGATTCTCATTATGTCCTCGCCTGAGAGGTCTTCTTGTTCCATAACGCAGTTTTGGGGCTTTGAGTGGTTCAAAGCCGCAGGGGCGTTTGACCCCGGAGGACCGTGATGAGATTCACGCACAAGGGTTTACAGCCATTTGGGAACAAGCTGAGTTCGATCCCGCAACAAGCACGTGCATGAACTACATCCATTTCAGATTGGAAGACGCGAATAACACCACGATTGAGCGAGCGTTCACGTACGACCATCGATTATGGTCGCCAGCCGAGTGTATTGATCTTCTGGAGGAAGTCGGATTCCAAGATATAAAGACGCTTGAGCCGGAGACGAGGCTGAACCATGCGGACTTTCCGACGGATTCAAGCCTTACATTGATCATTCTCGCATTCGCGTAGCTATTCTGATCCCTCGAAATTCGGAGCTTCCGCATCGCCCGATCGGACTCTAATACCATAAGCGCTCGGCCGATGGACCGATTCTGGTGCGATAAACGACCGAATCGTCGGAATTACACCGGCCGATTACAGAGACATAAGAAGCTTGTCTGGATCGCTGCAAGGACCGTTTGTAGTGTCGCCCGCGCTTGCCGTGCATCATCGCGCCTTGTTCTCATCGACAATCGAGCGCTCATCTGGTTCGCTTCGTTCGTCCGAAAGTGCGTTGAATGTCGAGACTCGCGCGTATCCGAATGGTCGCCGTACAGACTTCGGATCAATTCCAGATCGAAGCGCTGCTATGACCCCAGCGGCTTCCCAGTAGTTTTCAACGCGAAAGAATTGACCGTGATCCCACGGTAGATCATTCAAATCATTACACACAACGTTTGAGTTCTCACGAACTGCAATAACCTTAATTCCCTGTTCCAATGCAGCAAGGACAGGCAACCCGAGGCAGCCGTCTGGTATCACAAGGCAAGAGACATCCTCAACGGAAAGAACGCTGGAGTCTTTCAGTTCGTTGTGATCAAAAACCAGTTTTGGACTTTGGTGAAGTCCCTTCAAGGTGCAATTCAAAAACGTAACAGATACAGCTTCAGCGGCCATTCGCGGATCGACAATACCCGGATCGCACTCTGCAATCTCACAACTTTCAAACATTGGAGAGTGTGCGGTTGGGACGCCAAGAATCATAGACAGCGAGTGAGTCAGCAGAGCCTCAACTCCACCCCACGGGTTGACCATCTCACCAGCGGCGTCGAAGTACCCCTGGTGGAATTCGCCGGGAACATCGATGACCGAGGAAACTGCGACAGCATCAAAGCTGCCATTTCTTGATTCGATAGCTTCAATCAAGCCTGCAATGTGTTCAATTCGTCCGGCTGCGCGACCGGACGCAGAGAATCGTGCTCTGAGTTTTACGGGTGGGTTAAGGAAGAGGATTTCCTGGCAATTGACTCCGTACGTTGCTCTTGCCCCGTTGATCGAGTTGACAGCTGCGTTCTTGAACACGTCGACTTCATGATCATCAATCACAGCAAGAATCCGGTTGTTGCGAACTGGTTGTACGCCAACCGTGCCCATTAGCAACCGACAAATCACACTGCCCTCTACGTAATACGCATTCGTCGGCATCTCATTAATGTCGGAACCATTGACAACGTTTGGGTGCAGCACCAACCGGTCGGTGACCTGCCCCACTAGTTTTGCGACCGGCCCACCATCGCCGGCGTGCCCACCAACTTCCGCACCGACTCCGGTCGGGATCAGTAACGCTGTTGTAAAAAGGTTGTGATTCTCTACATTTCGTCTTCGAAACTCGAAGATCGATTCTAAATCAAGATCGACTCCAGATATTCCGCCCACCTCGCATGACCACCCTGCCTCGTCGCTCTTGGACACAACAAATCGGACAGGTAGAAACCCGTGTGGAAGCGCATATGAAACAGACTCTCCAAGCTGAAGGAGACTTGAAGGACGCGGAACAAGAATCTGATGTTCAGAGACTAGCAACGTTTGGTACCCCGCAGCGGCTAGCAAAGTCATCGAAGGTGAATCTCTGCTTGAGGAGCAGTTCACCACCCTCGGTCAATAGGTAAACATTCGGTAAATTGATTCCGTTAAACGTCGACCATTTGGGCATCGCGTATGCACCGAGACTTCCGAAGGTCACTCTCTGACCAACCTCCAGTCGATTTCGGAAGCGATATTTTCCAAAAAGATCGCCTGCCAAACACGAACACCCAGCGAGCGTATACTGGAATTCTCCGCCTTCAGATGCATCCGCAACGGGCGGACTCCACTCGTATTCGAAGACTTCAGGGGCGTGATTAACTGTGGTATCCAGAATGGCAATCGTGTCGCCGTCACTTTGAAAGAGGTCAACAATTGATGAGACCAGGTACCCAGCTTCACGGACAATGCCGTTGCCGGGCTCAAAGAATACCTCTAAACCAAGATCACTTGCCAAGCTGTCAACCGCTTCGACGAACAGTGCCGAACTCATGGTGTCGAACTGGTATCCGCCTCCAAGATTGATCCAGTCGATTCCGTACGCACTTCGAAGCAGAGGCTCGACTATTCGAACGGTTTCAGCGAGTTGACCAAAATCTTCTGATTCACAGTTGTTGTGGAAGTGAATACCAGAGATTCGATCGCGAAACTCCCTGTCGGTTTCCATTGCACGTCTAATCTTGGGAACTGTCGCCCCCAGTTTTGACCCGACGCGACAAGGATCATATCGTGTGCTCTTTACGAATGCTGTCTTCGGATTCACTCTTATCGACAATCGTGCGTCTGGCGAAACGCAGTCGACCAAGCGAAAGAACTGCTCAACAGAATTGAACGTGATTAAATCGGGAGACAGAGACTGAATCGACAGAAGAAAATCGGTCGTCAGCCCCGGCGAGACAATCTGCAGGACTTGTTCGTTCTCGCGGTCACCAACCAATTTAGCCTCAAAAGCCGAACTGCAGGAGAATCCATCCACGTGTGGCGAGATTACGTCCAACACGGCCATTGCAGAACAAGCTTTGAGCGAATACAGCGCCCTGCAATTGGCGTTGCGCGCCAGTCCATTCACCGTCTTGGCGGCTTCTCGGATTGCAGCTTCGTCGAACACAATCGCTGGTGTTTCGACACATCGCGCGTCTGTCAACTGGGTCGGTAGTACCACTTGCATTGAAGTCTGCAAAGAAAATGCTTGTCGAGTTGCGAACGCGGTAAGCGTCAATCTGTGGCGACGTATTCGCCAAGGTCCCTCGCTCGAAAATACGCGCGGCGCATACCTACGAATTCATGCTTGACCTTTGCTGTCGTAGCGTCAGAGATCTGTCGGCCGATCCTTCGTTCAAGGACTTCATTTCCACTTTCCAAGGCCAAGATCATCCGATTCTGTATTGCTCGAAGCGCCGGAATGATCACCTTTCGTTGGAGTCCAAGATCCTGACGATCCAATCCGCAGACTTCGATTGTCTTGTTTCCACGTTCTCGGTTCGGCGCCTTCCCATTCGGGTTTACACTCAAAGGGTGCGTGAAATCGTAATCGATGAAGTCCTCGGGGTTTTCTTTCGCTGCATCAATGAGATACGGCTCTTCGACATCCAAGTTGTCAGCGGATGATATCGCACGGGTTCCTTGGATCGGGAATTGCGTCTTCTTGAATTCTTGGTTGCAAAGCCGACATGCGAAAAAGAGATTTTCCCACTCATATGCGAGCCACCAATAACCCGGCTTGCTGGGATTCTTCTCTTCGACCTCGGTCTTAGGTCGAAAGTGTTCGATGTCCGATTCCCGCATTTTATCCCGATATCGTTCGCAATAGCAGCACCGACCATTTTGCATGTTCCACAACGCGCGGCGGACAGGTTTCCTGCCCCAGAGCGAATCAAAGTCTGTGCTCCGAGGGTCATTCCCCGCATCAATGATCTGCTGGATTGCGGCTTCTGCATTGATTCGGCTTTCGGAAGTAGGCCTGAGTACCGATGGTGGAGTTTTTGGCCGTTCGATCGAGATCATTTCGTACGTCTCTTTCGTTTCACCGTCTTCTTCATTGTTGCAGTCTTATTCTTCTTCGCAAGGAGCTGCTGAAGCTTCTGATCCAACTCGGCTTGAACTTCCAATTCCGCTGTTGTTTGTGAGATCGCGGCCAACTCAGAGCGTGCTTTCCTCAGTGCCGCTGGACTCGATCCATCCTTCAACAACGCGCGATAGCGGATCATCGCATCTTCGAGACGCGTGCCGACAGACGGAACATCAAACGCGACGGATTCCAAGAGCTTGTCGTAGGTTTGTCCCTCGATCGATACGAGCTCGTAGCTCTCCACTCCGTCTGGTGTAGGAAGCAGAACATGGGACTCGCCGACTTCAAAGCGACGATCTGTCTTGTCCGTCATTCCTACGGCACACACGGGAGAATGTGAGGTTGCAATGAATTGAATTCTCGGAAATGCGTTTGACAAGAGTCGCATGATGTGGCGCTGCCATTTCGGATGAAGGTGATTCTCAACTTCGTCGAGCAGTACCACGCCCGACGGGTTCTTTCGCCGATTCAGGTGAGTCCACCCCATCAGATCAACAGCCCAGTTCACTGTTGATTGATGGCCGTCTGCAAGCGCGCCGAAGTTGATGTCTGTTCGGCTTTCTTCAGTTTTGAGAGTGAGCCCACTTCTAAGGAGCTTCAATGCTGATGGCTTCATCATCAAAATTCCAGCCAACTGTCGCAGTACCTCCATCTCCTTGCTGCGATTCTTCCAGCCGAGTCGCCGCAAGACCAATTCAGGGTTTTGCAGCTTCCATCCATAGTTGAAAAGCGTGTAGACGGCGTCAGCCGGAGCGTACTGATCATACGACTGTGTTCCGGTCAGTGTCCGACTGGGACCGTACCCGCATACGAAGACATCTGACCAAGGAAAGCGTGATTTTGGCACAGTAGTCTTAGTGATTTCTTCAGAGTCTTCGTCCTCCGCGGATGGAGTGACAACCGTCTTGATGACGTAGTTGGACTTCCCTCGATTCAGCGTCAACTCAATGACACCTTTTTTCGCACCATGGCGAACAATCGACCCGTACATATCAGCAATCAACGCAGTTGCCCCACCGGTATCACAAAGGCCGATCGCGATGCATTTGAGAATCGTCGATTTGCCGACGCCGTTGTTCCCGAGCAGCATCAATGAATTGTTCGCAGTCGCACGGGATGCAAGGTTGATCTCCAAATGTGAGATGCATCGGACATCCTGAATCTTGATCTTCTTGAGGAACATATCGCGTCGTCGCTTGTTGCTCGTGCCAGTCGACTCCAATCGAATTTAGAAGTTTAACGCATCAGCAAACGAGAATCACCATTCCTGGGAACGCAGTTTACCGTTTCAGGGAACTTTCGTGATCTGTCAATCCTGTTTCATGGCAAAATGTCCAGCGTTTGGTTCGACGGTGGGAGTCCTTGCTCTCTTCGACGGTGGATGGGGCTGCAGCTCGGGCGATCAGATCAACACGTCTAGAGCTGCGGACTCAGGTCGGGGAAGTCACCAACGTGGGCGTGACATGAGCGCGCACTTCTGAAACAGCGCGACCGACGGGGACGAGAGAAGCCAAGAGCGTCTGTCCCGGCAAGGTAGACTCTGAATCACCTCCAGCCGCTGCGATATCAACCAAAAATTGCCTGGTCGATGCGCGAATTCAACATGGCCGAGGTGCGAATTGAAAAATGGGCCGCGAACCGTCAGCGGTCGGCGCGTGTCAAAATTCGCGACTCTCTCTTGATTTCCGGTTTCCGCGCGTTAGGATGGGAACCGCATAAAACAATTCCTGAGAGAGAAGTCGATGCCGTATTTTCTGCAGACGCCAAGCCTGGCTACTTGTGTGTGGTGTTCGAGGGTGTCCCGCCGGGGACTAGCGCGTTCAGTCGCGCACCCAAGACCCACCGGGGCGGTCTCTCAGGAGCCGCCCATGCAGCGAGTAGCCGGGCTTGGCGTCTATCTATGCGCGCATCGGCTTCTCGCAAAGTCCCCCGCCGCCTCACAGCCGGGGATTTTGCGGCACGCCGACGCGCGCCGCGAAGTCCCTGGACTCGATCGAGTCCCGTCTCCGGGGCGGACCGCAGCCGCGCGGCTGACCGGTCGTATCCCACTGGTGCAACTGGTGGACTCGATTTGTGCACACGGAAGTGTGCGCAGGGAGGCTGGTAACGATGGCCCGCGTTCTCGACAGACGCGTCCGGGGCAACCGGCGCGCATGGGAGATGGATCGAGAACTGGCAGCAGGGAAGATTGCAAAGCTGGAAGCGGCAGCGGCGGCGCTCGAAGCCGAAGCCGAGCGGTTGGAGGCGGACAACCCTGACCGTCCGCCGGACGATTGGAGCGTTCCGGAACCGTTTGACGAACGTCACGCCGACGCGGTGAGCGTGGCGTGGGAGATGGTCCAAGCATCGGGCGGACGCCTTACGCGACGCATGGTGATGGAATTTGCCTATCGCCACGTCGACGACGGACGGCATTTCAGCCGCAAGCGAATCAGCATCGATCATCCATCTCGGGCGGGGCGCCGTGTTGATCTGGAACTGGATCAACTCTTTTCGGATCGTCAGCGGCCCTCGCGAATTGTGCAGTTCAAAGTTGATCTTGAAGAGTGGCTCGAGCGCCTGTCCGGTCTGATGCGATCGGCGGCGGAACTGCTGGCACTCGGTGTCGCGCCGTCGAGTGTCGCGGCAGAGCTTTGCGTCACGCTCGAATGCTGCTATCGGCTACGCTCCAAGCTTAGGCACGATTACCAAGCTTTCACGGGTGAACGAATAATTCGAGGAAAATTCCGAAAAAGATGATTTTCTCGATCATATTTTTCCAAAATCGTGACCATTCATTGATAGAGGGCGAGATGTTGTTGAGATTCTCACGCGTCACCTGCACCCCGCGTGCAACGCGTTTCGCTCTTTGCACCACCGCGCGATCTGGCGGTGCACGGATGGCCGTCTACACCCTGCCAGATCGTCTTCTCAAGATTCCCGGCGCTGGGGGGCGCCGCGAGACCGGCGCTTCTGTGCGCGGCGCCGGTCTCTTTCTGTTTCCCGGAGGGAAGCTGCGGCGGGCGCAATTTCCCGGAGTTCGCCGCCCGCTCTGCTGTTTCCAGATCCGTAGGAATCTCCGAAACTACGCCAAAACGAAAGGATCGTATCCATGATACAACGTATGCTGCTTCTGGTTGTCGGCTACATCCGGATGTCCACCGACAAGCAGGAGGACAGCCCGGCTCGACAGAAGATGCTCATTAAGCAGATGGCGGAGCGTGAGGGCTGGAGGATTGTCGGTTGGTACGAGGATCACGGCCTAAGCGGCACGGAATCGCTCAATCGCCCGGAATTTCAGAAGCTAATGACCGATGCCAAAACCGGCAAATTCCAGGGCATTGTGATGAGCGAACAGAGCCGGTTTTCGCGCGAAGACGTCTTCGACGTGATGCTGCACTGGAAGCTGTTGCGTGACGAGGGGGTTCGCTTGTTTACGGTTCAGCAGGGAGAGATTCAACTCGACAATCTGGGCGGTCTGATCACCGCCATCGTTGGCCAACATGGGGCACGAGAAGAATCGGTGAAGTTTGCGGATCGCGTCGTCAGCGGCAAAAAAATGAATGCGATGCAAGGAAAACGGGTCGGCGGGAGACTTTTCGGTTTTGATCGCGAGATCCGCGACGAAGCGGGAAACTTCGTGAGGCGTGTGGCTGCCGACGAAAACTTCGCCAAGCCGAAAGACTGGTCCTCGATCTATGTGCCGTCATCGAATCATGTCGTCACCGACCTGATTCAAGAGTCGTTCCAGGCGATCAGAAACGGAGAGTCGAAATTCAGCATTGTGCGGCGTTTCCGCGAGGCGGGCATCACTACGCCGGCCGGCCTCGAATTCAATCTCCACAATGTCGACAATCTGCTGTTGAATCCCGCCTACAAAGGAACTCTGCGAGTCGGCCATCAAAGCCGGGCCAAATTCCGCAAACTCAACGAAGATGGCGTGATCTATTTTGACAACGCTCATGAGCCGATCGTCGACCCCCAGCTCTACGACGAGGTGCAAGAGATTCTGGAGGCGCGCAAGAAGCCCCGTGAACCGAGGAAGCCCGGCGTGTACCTGTTGGGGGGGCTGGTGAAGTGTGGTACCTGCGGATATCACGCTGTCGGCGTCAGCTTTCACAGAAATCGAAGGCTTCCCCGGAGTGAGGAAAACTTAAGGCGCCAATACCGGTGCAATCTCTTCGACTGCCGGAGAAAAGCGCGTGTCGACCAGAGGAGGCTCGAAAACGGCGTCCTCGACGTGCTGAGCAAGAAACTGCTGCAGGACGCCAAGAGTGAGATCCGCAAGAAGCTCGAAAGCTACAAGTCGCAAAAGACAGACAGCTCTGTTGCCGAGCAAGGCCAGATCAGAGAACTGCGGCGGAAGATCGAACGGGGAACAGAGAACTTGGCGCTGGCCGATGCAGACGATTTCCACTCCATCTCGCGGCTGCTGGCGACTTGGAAGAAACAGGAGGCCGAGTTGCTCGGGCGAATCGAACGCAAGCAGCGAGCCGTGAGACCAACTGTCGAGGCAATGGAAGCGGTCGAGGATTTAGGGTTGACGCTGACGCGTCTGGATCTGGCGGACCGCACCAAATTGCAGGTTGCCCTCCGGGCCACCATTGAAAAGATTGTGGTGACCAACCAATGGGTCGAGACCGGCAAGATAAGGCACCACACCACCGAGGCGACGATTCAATTCGCTGACGTGCTGAATCTCGACCCCATCCACATTGGTGACGAGTTAATCGGCCAACCCAAGATTTGGATGGATGTTGTGAATTTCGTTCGCGATCTGGGACGCCCCGCACACATCGCCGATGTGTTGAGTGAATTCGACTGGACTGAACAGTCCCTTGCCAGCTACCACCTCAGGAGAGGCGTCTTGGCTGGACTTCTGACGCGGTTGCCAAAGCTCGGAGGCTGGATTGCAACGTAAGCAGAGGTCAGTTTCATCCTATTTCTATAGGGAAAAACGCTGACTTCAAAATAGCGCACCTCAACGATTGCAATACATAACTATGCGGGCGCCGCGCGGTTTGTGGGCGTCCTCTTCAATGCGTTCGTCGCGTTTCCGCTGGCTTGGGCTGCGTGGGGATCCCGTGGTCTCTCGCGTGGCGGTGCGGACGATGTGCCGTTGGCGATTCTGTTCGCACTCTGCATGCTCGCGGTTGGTGTCTTCAACATCGCCGCTTGCAGCCAGCCGGTGTCGGGGTCAGCGTATGCACCGGTCAGGTGGACCGCGATGTTGCTGAATGTCGGTCTATTGGTCGTCTTGGGAATTCCCGTTTTGATCAGCAATCGCGAAGATTTCAGCGATGGATGGAGTATCGTCTTATTCCTCGCACTATTTGCCGCAGCCAATTTTCTAGGAATCTCTCTGCGCGAACCCGAATCCAGCCAGGCCGGCGTGCGGCATCCAGTGCGCAGCGGAGTCTCGAATGAGTGATGCGAATCTCAATTCTTCGACGTCAGCGGACGAAACGGCGCGCGAGAAGGTCCCGTTGACCGCAGCCGGTGCAGTTGCGTTGTTGCTTGGTGCCGTTTATTGGCTATTGGGAACGATCGTATTGTTTCATGGTGTCTTCGCATACTATGGAGGGGTGTTCGCAGCGTTTTCAGTTATCGGCGCCCTCTTCTGGACAATGGTGTTTGCGAACTGTTTTCTACTTGCAGTCATTTGCAAGTCAGTATTCTACCGAGTGCGGACGTTGGTGCGACTCTTGTCCTGGAGCACCTGGATCATTGGCTGCTGCATTCTGTATGGATTAGTCCTCCATCACGTGTTCGCAACACCTGCTGTCTCAATATCTATCGGGGTGGCCCTAATTACTTTTTGTGTGTGCATTAGCACAGAACTGCTGATTCGCATCCATCACGCTTCGGGGATGGATTCTGCCAGTGAATCGCGTCGAGGCAAATGGCAATTGCGCCACAAGAGAGCCCTGGTTGTTCTCGGCTGCCTTTTGCTAATTGCCGGCGGGGCGATGGCGATTTTGGTGCCGTATTACCGTGAGCAATTGATGATTGCCAAGATTTATCGGCTAGGAGGTGTTGTCTCTTCAGACGTCGTTCGGCCTTCCTGGATTCCATTCACTGTGGATGATGAACAGTTGGAGGTGTTCCAGCGGGCAAGGTATGTTGACCTTAGTTGGAGCGCGGGTCCTCCAATTAGTGATGCAGACCTGAAGCCACTTCGCGCATTGCACCATCTTGAGATAATAAATCTTTATGGTGCGAGAGTCAGTGGCCAAGGGTTGATCCACTTGCAAGAGTTGACCGAGCTTGAGACGTTGGAACTTGGCGCTACTGCAGTAAGTGATAAGGAGTTAGCGAATATACAGGGGTTGACTGAGCTGAAAAGACTTGGCCTGGCCTATACTCAGGTTAGTGACGTAGGACTGGAAAGCCTTCGTGGATTCAAGAATCTGGAGGGGCTATTCCTCAATGGAACACAAGTCAGTGATGAGGGCTTGGTGAATTTGCTGGGACTCACCAAGCTTTCGAAGCTATTCCTCAACGAAACACAAGTGGGTGATGAGGGCTTGGCGAATTTGGGAGGACTCACCAATCTTCAAGAGCTATCCCTCAGTGGAACGCAATTGAGCGATGAGGGAGTGGCCAATCTGAGCAGACTCACCAAACTTCAAGAATTATCGGTCAGCAGAACTCAATTTGGCGACAGGGGGTTGCCGAGTTTGCGCGGTCTAACCAATCTTGTGGAGCTTTGGCTTGATGAGACTCAAGTGACCGATGATGGATTAGTGCATCTGCAGGCGTTGAGCAACCTTCAGTGGTTGGTGCTGAGCAACAACAACGTCGGTGATGCTGGTTTGGCTCATCTCAGCGGATTGAATCGATTGAAGATCGTCTATCTTGACAAGACCAAGGTCACGGACGTCGGATTGGAAAATATTCAGACGTGGACGGCGCTGGAACAGGTTTTTCTTGATGACACGCAAGTTGGCGATGCCGGTATGAAGGAACTCCGAGGACTGACCAACCTCCAGTACCTTTGGCTCGCCAATACGCACGTCACGGACGCAGGGCTCATTCATCTGCGGGGGTTAAGCAACCTTCGATCCGTTTGCGTCGATGGGACGCAAGTCACGAATGCGGGTATCGAGACACTTCAGACGGCACTTCCGGATTGCCATATTATGCATGATCGAACGTCAATTCATTCGCACGAGTATTAGATCCGCCGCGAAAATGGGTCATTTGTGAGCGGCAAGCTCGTCAGGTCCGGTCCAACGTCTCGCCGACCCACTCTCAGCCTCCGGCTCTGCCGGGGGTTCGCCGTTTCCACGGGTAAAACCAAATCCCATACGGCAAGAACCGCACGTCGAGCGGTTTGTCGAAACGGATCGGGTTGCGTAGTTGCCAGGCGAATTGGCCGTCGAGCATCGCGTGAGGGACGCAGGCGGAATCGGCGTCGGTTTTCCGCACGCGGCGCGTGTCGTAGATCTCCACGCTCCCCACGACTTGACCGCGCGGCAATTGGTCAATGTCGAGGTCGTGTGTCGCCGCCGCCGCGACCGCCGCGGGATGCTTGGCCGGTTGTTTCGACGCATACAAATAGACGCGCCCGCGTTGCCGCGTGTTGACCTTGCGGAGTTCGATCGTCTTGGTTCCCCGTAGAATCAATTCGACCCACGGTTGGCGAATGCCGACGGCGGGGATATCGGGATCGGGGTGCGGGCGAGCGTCGGTCGTCGATGACATGAGCGGCTGTCAGACCTCAAACGAATCGTAGAGTTGCGGAATGATTGGGTCCTCGTTGCAGTAATCGCGCAGAATCGCGGCGAGTCCGGCGGCCGATTCCGGTTCGCCATGCACCAAGAACGCCTGCCCCACGCCGCCGAGGGAGGCGAGCCCGTCGAACCACCACTTGAAGTCCTCCACGTCGGCGTGTGATGAGAGTCCGTTGAGGATCTTTACCTGTGCTTCGAGCTTGTACTGCCGATTGAAGATGCTGATCTTCTCGCGCCGCTCGACGATGCGGCGGCCGAGTGTATGAGCGGCCTGAAATCCAATAATCACGATCCGGTTCTTGGCATCCTCGACGGAGTTTTTTAAGTGATGCACTACGCGGCCGTTTTCACACATGCCGCTGGCAGCGATGACGACAAATGGTCCTTTGCGGCGGTTGAGCGCGATGCTTTCGTCGCGGTTGGAAATGTAGGTCAACCCGTGAAAACCGAAGGCATCGGCATCGAGCAGCAGCGTGTCCTGCACTTCTTCGTCGAGAACGTCCGCGTGCCGCCGATAGACCGACATCAGGCGATTGGAGAGCGGGCTGTCGACAAAAACGGGGACTTCCGGCAGCAGGCCTTCGTTCGTCAATTGATTGAGGTAGTAGACGACGCGTTGTGTCCGGCCGAGACTGAAGGCGGGGATGATGACCTTTCCGCCGTCGTTGACGGCGTCTTTGATGATCTGCAGCAGTTCCTGTTTCAGATCCGAGGCGGGTTGATGCACGCGATTGCCGTAGGTCGATTCGGTGATCAAGATGTCGCAGCCGTCGACAATTTCAGGATCGTGCAGTAGCGGCAGGTTGCGGCGACCGAGGTCACCGGTGAAGACCAGCCGTCGCGTGCGGGCGCGTTCCTTGAATTCCAATTCACAAATCGCCGAGCCGAGGATGTGGCCCGCCTCGCGAAACCGCAGTTTGAGGGCGGGGTGCAACTCGAACCACTGGCCGTAGGGCATCGGCTCCATCAGTCTTACGACAGCCCGGACGTCGTCTTCGTCGTAGAGCGGTTGCGGCGGGCGCTGTCCCTGCTTGAGGTGCCGTGCCAGGTACTTGGTGTCTTCCGCCTGAATCCGTGCGGAATCGAGGAGCATGATTTCCGCGACGTCGGCGGTTGGATCGGTGCAGAAAATCGGCCCGCGAAATCCCGCGCGGTACAAGCCGGGCAGATTGCCGCTGTGGTCAATGTGCGCATGCGAGAGGATGACGGCGTCAAGGTTGGGAGGGTCGCAGCGAAAGGTCTCGTTCTTACTGCGTGCCTCCGCCCGGTGGCCCTGGAAGAAACCGCAATCGAGTAGAACCCGCAGATCGGTGAATTCGAGCAGATGCTGGCTGCCCGTGACTTCGCTGGCTGCGCCGTTGAACGTGATTTTCATGGCGTTCCCTCCCTGTCAGGCCCAAAATGCTGGCATCAGTTGTCGCCTCTGCTCGATGTGGTAGGCAGAATATACGAATTCGGGTCGCGATCGCCATTCCTAACACATAGCGCAGATTGGATTTAGCTGCAATCTGTTTTGAGAGAGGAGGTTGCGCAATTCCTCTTTGTGCGGAGTTGATCTTGAGTTAGAATAAAATGCAGAGAATTCGTGTTGTACGCCGTTTAGCAAAGTTCATGATTGAACGGCCTGGAACGGCCAGCACATACTCTTCACATCACCTATAATTCAGTAATCGCAGTCTCGCCGAAGATTCCGTCACACCCAACATCTGAGTTGCGGAACACCGGACATCCTGTAAGGAGAATCCTGGGGAGCGTTTTGTCTCGTTAGAAGAGGAGGAAACATGGTCGCTCCAATCAGTGGGGGGGAACCCCTGGGCCGTTTATTTGCCGCTCTGACCGAGCAGACGTTCCAGTCTCGCTTGGGAATCGCCGACCCTCCGCTGATCGACTATCTCTCCAGATTGCTGCTGCGGTTTCTGCGGACTGATGCGCTGTACCGGGTCCGTGACGTGGAAGGGAACTGCCTCCGCGACGTGGCGGGCATGCTTGAGGAGGCGGAGGCGCGACAGGCCAAACCGCAACGCGAAGCGTTTCGCCATATTGGAGATTTCACACTTTTTTGGACCGGCGTCTATCCGGAAGCGCTGGGACGCCTGCAGGGTTCACAGTCCCGCGACCAACTGCTGGATTATTGCCAGCAGGGTAAGCGGTCGTACTACATCGCCAGCACGTTCGACGAGGAACCCTATCAGGAAGAAGCTCCGGTGTTGCGACGCCTGAGTGATGAGTTCGAACTGTGCATGACCGGGCTCAATCAGGTGCGGGTCGAATGGGAGAGTCTGCCTGCCGAATCGGGTGATGACTTGCCTGACGACGCTGCGGATTGAAGCGCTTGTGCCGCCTTCACCGCTGGGTGAGACCAGCCGTCCTGCGCATATTCTTTGCCGGCGAGATCTTGCGTTGAGCGCAAGTTCTGAATTGCTGCCGGTATCGCTGATGCTATGGCTTTCAACGATCCCGCCGAATTGCGGCGGCGGTGATGATTGAAATGCCGGACCGCCACCGGATTTGGGCGGCCGCCTCTTTTTTGCGCGGTAGTTTTGAGTGGCAGGAGAGCAAACTCCGATTAAGTAAACCCGGCTGTTTACATAATCTCTTCCTGCCGTCGCTAATCTATGGGGACTAAGCTGATGAAATCGCGTAGTACCACCCCGCGACGGATTGCAGGTGTTTACGGGGCTGCAGAGACGCCCATCGTTGCCCACGCCAAGCTGGAAGTCACCAGTGATCTTGGTGAACTGGCGCGCGTGCGCGAATTCGTGCGTCATGTCTGCCAAGAATTGGATGGGCAGGCGCTAGATGCGACGGCGACCTCCGAAGTCCAACTTGCGGCGACCGAGGCGGCGAGCAATATCATGCGCCACGCCCATCAGGGCGAATCGGACCGGACGATCGGTCTGCGCGGGCAAGTCCGCGCCGACCAAGTGAGCATCGAGTTTTCCCACGAGGGAGACCGCTACTCCCCGCCGGATGCCGCAGAGCCTGACGTCGACATGTCGACGCGGGGGGGATTGGGATTGTACATCATGCAGGAAATCCTGGATGAGATTGTGCACTCCGACGAGTGTCAGCCGCGACGTACGACGACCTTGATCAAAAATCGGCAACCTCGAACCAAGACGGAGTGTTGAGGAATGGTGAATCTGTTGGAAGACCGAGACGACGTGGCTGTCTTGACGATCACCGAAGAGTATATGGACGCCAGCAACGCGGCGCTGGTACGACAGAGCATTCTGAAACAACTCGGCGGACGGACGCGGGTCATCTTGGACCTGAGCCGAGTGACGTTTGTCGACAGCGCCGGACTGAGCGGGCTGCTGGCGTGTTTGCAGCAGCTTGACCAGGCGGGTGGCGACTTGAAGTTGTGCGGGATCACCGAGGAAGTCCGCGTGCTGTTCAATCTGATCAAAATGCAGCGGCTGATTGAAATCTTCGACGATCAGGACGAGGCGGTGATGTCGTTTCGCGCACTCAGGCAGGCGAGCGCCTGACAAAAGCGCCGGGCCGAGCCGGGGGCGGTGCTGACCGGCTCGGCGTCCTGCTTAGTTGGCGGAGGGGACCGGCTTGTCGTCGAATTCTTTCGCGACCAGCACCACGGTTGAGCGATCGGCGACGCGATACGAGCATTGGTCGGATAGCGGGTATTCGGAGCCGAGTTCGGTGATCGAATCCTCGCCGCGCGCGGTATCTACGAAGCGGCACCAGCGGCGCCCCGCAGCCAGTGCCGGCAGCTCGAAGCTATCCGGCTCCCAGTGCGAATGAGCGATCAGGAAGATGTCGGTGGCGTTCTCGAAGTCGTCGGATTCGGATAACCGCATGGCCAGGCTGCGCGACTCCCATGACCAATCGGGCTGGTTGAGCCGTTTGCCGTGCCAGCTGATCGTGATGCCGTCGTCGCCGAATTGTTGTCGTTGAAAGATGGTGTGCTGCCGGCGGAAGCGAACGAGCCGCTGGAAGAACTGCAGCAGTTCGCTGTTTTTTTCCGCCAGACGCCAGTCGACCCAGGACGTGGGGTTATCCTGGCAATAGGCGTTATTGTTGCCGTTCTGCGTTCGTCCGAATTCGTCGCCGGCGAGAATCATCGGGACTCCGTGCGAGAGCATCAGCAACGTCGCCAGATTCTTGACCTGTTTTTGGCGCAGTTTTTCGATTGGTTCGGAGCGAGTCGGGCCTTCGACGCCGCAGTTCCAACTGTGGTTGTCGTTGTCCCCGTCGGCGCCTCGCTCGCCGTTGGACTCGTTGCGTTTTTCGTTGTAGGAGACGAGATCCCGCATCGTAAAGCCGTCGTGGCTGGTGACGAAATTGATGCTGTGGTAGGGGGCGCGTCCGCTGCCTTGGTAGAGGTCCGCCGATCCCGATAGCCGCGTCGCCAGTGCTGCGACCTTGCCGGCGTCGCTTTTGACAAATGAGCGGATGTCGTCGCGAAATTTTCCGTTCCACTCCGCCCACCGGCCCCAGGAGGGAAAACTGCCGACTTGATACAGTCCGCCGGCATCCCAGGCCTCGGCAATAATCTTGGTATTGGCCAGAACGGGGTCGGCGGCGATCCGCTCCAACAGCGGCGGGTTGGGGAGCACCGAACCGTCTTGCCCGCGTCCCAAGATCGACGCCAAATCGAAGCGAAATCCGTCAACATGCATTTCAGTGACCCAATAGCGGAGAGAGTCCAAAATCATGTCGCGGACGACGGGATGATTGCAGTTCATGGTGTTGCCGCAACCGGAATAGTTGTAATGCCGGCCGGTCGTTGGATCGACCATGTAGTAGATCGAATTGTCGATGCCGCGGAACGAGAGCGTCTGGCCCCGCTCGTCGCCTTCGGAGGTGTGATTGAACACGATGTCGAGTATGACTTCGATGCCCGCTTTGTGCATTGCTTTGACCATAGTGCGGAACTCGTTGACTTCCGCGCCGACGTTATGGTCCGCCGCATAGGCGGCTTTGGCGGCGAAGAAGGCGATCGAGTTGTATCCCCAATAGTCAAACAGCCGCTCGCCGGTGAGCGGGTTGCGGCGCCAGTTGCCCGATTCGTCGAATTCGTTGATCGGCAAAAGCTCGACCGCCGTGATGCCCAACTCTTTCAGGTAGGGGATTTTTTCGATAAGCCCGGCGAAGGTACCGCGGTTCTTGACGCCGGAGTTTTTGTGGACCGTCATGCCGCGGACGTGCAGTTCGTAGATGATGGTCTCCCACAGCGGGCGATTGAGCGGTTGATCGAATTCCCAATCAAACTCCCCGTCGACGACGACGGAATGCTGGCCGTGGACTTCACCGGTCTCAGTGAGGGGATCGCGATGATGGTCGATATCGTGCCGCGAGCCCCAACGAGATCCGCCAGACACTGAGCGGCAATAGGGGTCCAGGAGCACTTGGTCGTAGTCGAACTTGTGCAGGTGGTCGCGGGGGCCGTCCATGCGATAGCCGTACTGGATGCCGACGTCGACGCCGCTGACAAACGCATGCCAGACGTGGCCGGTCCGATTGTAGTGCGGATCGAGCGGGAATTCGGCGATCGGTTCGGTATCGCCCGGCACGAACAAGACCAGCGTCACGGCCGTGGCGTGCTTGGAGAAAACCGCGAAATTGATTCCGTGTCGCTGCAGCGTGGGTCCCAGTGGGATCGGCATGCCGCGGGAAATGGCGAAGTTGGAATCGATGACCTGAAACAGTTTTTCCCGGATGCTTTGGTCGACCGGCATGATTTCCATCCCTGATTAAGTATCGTGATTACAGCGGCGATGGCCGCCCAACTCCGTTAGCCTCCGGCTTCGCCGGGAGTGCGCGCTTTCAACGCCGCTGCCGTCAACGTGTTTCGCAGCAACATGGTAATCGTCATCGGACCGACGCCGCCCGGGACGGGGCTGATGGCGCCGGCGACTTCGCTGACTTGGCCGAAGTCGACGTCGCCGACCAATTTGTCTTCCACACGATTGGTGCCGACATCGATCACCGTCGCGCCCGGCTTGACCATGTCGCCTTTGATGAATCGCGGCAAGCCGATTGCCGCGACTAGAATATCGGCCTGCCGCGTGATCTCCTTGAGTTGCTTAGTTCGGCTGTGGCAGACGGTCACGGTGGCGTTGGCCGCTTCTCCTTTTTGCAGCAGCAAATTGGCCATCGGCTTGCCGACGATTTCGCTGCGGCCGATCACGACGGCGTGTGCGCCGGGGACTTGCACCCCGTGGTGAATCAGCATTTGCTGAATTCCGTGCGGCGTGCAGGGCAGAAAACGGGGCCGTCCCTGCACGAGCAGTCCTACGTTCTCCGGATGAAACGCGTCGACGTCCTTCGTGGCCGACACGGCGTCCAAGATGCGTTTTTCGGTAATCTGATCGGGTAGCGGCAATTGAACTAAGATGCCGTGCACTTGGTCATCGGCATTAAGCCGCCCGATGAGATCCAGGAGTTCCTCTTCGGTGGTTTGGGCGGCGAGGCGGTGCAGTGTGCTCTTGATGCCCGCCTTTTCGCAGGCGCGTTCCTTGTTGCGGACGTAGATGGCGCTGGCCGGATCATCGCCGACCAGCACGGCCGCCAAGTGTGGCGTCACGTTCGTTTCCGCCACGAACGACGCGACATCCTCACGAATTGCGGCCCGCAGCTTCTCTGCTAAAGCCTTGCCGTCAATGATGTGTGCAGTCACTCGATTGCTTTCCAAAAGCGACCGCTTCAGTTGGAGCAGCCTATGTCGTTATTTGAGACCGTGATTTGGCGCCAGCGTGACGATTGTCCGATTTTCTACCACCGTCTGCTACTTGTATCCGCCCCTTAGATAACCGCTCGATCACGTCCACGCCAGACGAAATGATTAATAAATTGGGATTCGGGTGGCAAGGCCGAACAACGTCGCCGAAATCCACAACGCGATCGCCGCGTAAACCGCGGCGACTGCGTCGTCGATCATGATTCCCAGCCCGCCGTGAAGTTTCTCCAGTCGGGAGACGGGCGGTGGCTTGGAAATGTCGAACAGACGAAACCAAACAAATCCCAGGCAGGCGGTCTTCCAATCGACCGGGACGGCCAGAAACACAAGCGGCATGGCGGCGATCTCGTCAAAAACGACCGCTCCGGGGTCCGGTTTGTTCATCAGCGCCGCCGCTCGACCGCAGATCGGAATACCGGCTAGGAATACTCCCACAATCACCGCCGCTTGGGCGGCGAGCGGTAGTTGCTGAATTCCCCACGCGAGCGGCAACCCCCAGAGAGTTCCGAAGGTTCCCGGCGCAAACGGGATCAACCCGACTCCGAATCCGGTGCCGAGTAAGAAAGCGGCTTTGTCGAGCGCACGGCTCAAATGATGACTCCCTGTCTCTCAAAACTCACGTTCAACAGTGTCCTCTACTCAAACTCTGAACAACGGATTATACTGGGGTCGCACGAGCGGGGGAAATCGCTCAAATCTTCCGCCCGAGTGCACGATGACAGAGTCTTGGCGGCGCTGCGGGCCGCCTTTCATTTTCAACCGTCGGCGCTTGTCCGCACGGGTCAAGGTTCATCAACTGGAGTCGAATCGGTATTCATGGCCACGGAAACTCCACCGGATCAGCCGGTGAAACTCAGTAAACTGGAAGGGATCAAATCCGACAGTCGACAACTGCGGGGGACTTTGGCCGAAGAATTGGCGGCTGAGGTCGATCACTTCACCGGCGACGCGGCGCAATTGCTCAAATTTCACGGATCCTATCAGCAAGACGATCGCGACCTGCGGGGGCAAAAGAACGAAGACGGGTCGCGGAAGGGCAAATCCTATAGCTGCATGGTTCGCACGCGGATTCCCGGCGGAAAGGTGACCGCGGCCCAATTTTTGACCGAATTGGACCTGTGCGAGAAATACGGCAACGGCACCGTCCGGGTCACGACCCGGCAGGGATTTCAGCTGCATGGCGTGATCAAGGACAATCTGAAGTCGACGGTGCGGGCGATTAATGAATCACAGCTCACGACGTTTTGCGCGTGCGGCGATGTCGAACGCAACGTGATGTGCTGCCCCGCGCCGTATAAGAACAGCCCCGTCCACGATCAGATGCAGGCCCTCTCGGATGCGCTCGCTGAGCACCTCAAACCGAAGACGACCAGTTATTACGAAATCTGGCTGACCGACGAAAACGGCGAGAAAACCAATGCGACCGAGCCGTTTGTACCGGTGGAGGAACCAATCTACGGCAAGACCTATTTGCCGCGCAAATTCAAGACGTGCATCACGTTGCCGGAGGACAATTGCGTCGACATTCACACGCACGACTTGGGGTTCCTGGCGATCGTCGAGCAGGATGAGATTGTGGGCTACAACGTGCTGGTGGGCGGCGGCATGGGAGTTACGCCGTCTGCCAAAAAAACGTTTCCCCATCTCTCGAAGCCGATGGCGTATGTTACGCCCGATCAGGCGCTCGGCGTGGCGGAGGCTGTGGTCAAGGTGCAGCGCGATTTTGGCAACCGCAGCGACCGCAAAGTTGCGCGGTTGAAGTACTTGATCGCCGATTGGGGAGTGGAGAAGTTCAAAGCCAAAGTCGAGGAATACTACGGCGGCGCGCTTGAGGATCCGCGCCCCGTTGAAGTGACCGACGTCGATGACCATCTCGGCTGGCATGAGCAGGGGGACGGCAAGTGGTTTTTGGGGATCAACGTTCCCAGCGGCCGTATCAAGGACGAAGGCGATCTGCGGATTAAGAGCGCCTTGCGTGCCCTCTTGAATCGTTTTGGTATGGACACGCGATTGACAGCGCTGCAGAGCGTGATTCTTTGCGACATCGATGAGGGTGACCGCGATGAGATCAATGGAGTGCTGTCCGAGCACGGGATCCAGGCCGCCGAGGAGATGACTCCGCTGCGGCGATACGCGATCGCGTGCCCTGCGTGGCCGACCTGCGGTCTGGCGGTTACCGAGTCGGAACGGGCCTTGCCCGGTCTGCTGGAAGAGCTCGAAGCGGAGTTGTCGCGGCAAGATCTGAGTGAGGAGCGGATTTCGCTGCACATGACCGGATGTCCCAACGGCTGCGCGCGGCCCTACACGCCCGATATCGGGCTCGTCGGAAAGGCGGCCGGTGAAAAGTACACGCTTTTCCTGGGCGGAAACGCCGAAGGGACTCGGTTGGCGTTCATCTATGACGACATGGTGCCCAAGGAAGAAATCGTGCCGAAACTCGCGCCGGTGCTCGCACATTTTAAAGAGGAGCGTCACGAGGGCGAATCGTTCGGTGATTTCTGTGATCGCCTGGGACAGGAAAAGCTCGCGGAGGCCGCCGGCCTCATCTGAATCCGACAGCGATTTCAGCGATTCCTCTGGATATCGCGGCGAAAAATGCCAAGACTGGAATCAAACCGGCGAATAGAAGACATGCCGAGATTCCGAACCCCGCAACGACGGAGGCCGCTCGATGTTTGATCCACTTTCACAGCTCACCAGTGCCCAACTCGAGTTTGTGGCAGTCATGTCGGGGATGGTTTTGACGGCACTTACCGTGAGCGCCGGATTCTTTGCCGTACAATGGCGAAAGATTCGCTTGCGGGAACTTGAGTTGGCCTTTAAGGACGATTTGCTGGAGCGCGGAATTACGGCTGAAGACGTGGAATTGCTGTGGTCGGGGAAACGTCCCGGTTTTTGGGTCAGTCTCGGTCGTTTGTGCCAGCGCGGGTGGCAGTCGTTGCTGACGGCCGCCGCGGCGGGCATGAGCGCATGCCGCTGGGTGTGGGCCCAGGGATTGCGAGCGTTGTCCGGGATTCGTGCTGACCGACGTCTCGAGGACCGCGACTTCAAGAATCAGTTACTCGATCGGGGGCTTTCTGTTGAGGAAATCGAACGTGTGCTGGCGGCTGGACGTCCGAGCGTGGTCGAATGGGCACGAAAGAAGCTGCTAACCGGCCTGAATTGGAGCGTGAATCGCTCGCACGAAGCCTGGCAGTGGTGCCGGGAACGCTATGCGAAGTTCGTCGAGACCCGGCATGCAGCGCGCGACCGCGTGTACGATTGAGCCAGCTGGCTGTGCTCACATGACTGCCGCAGATCGCCGTGCTGCCTGTTTTTCCTAATATCTCCAGTTTGTTTTGCGCTGCTGGGCGGAAATCGGGATTTGGAGATATCGCGGCGATTTGCTATACAGTTGCAGGCAGGCGATGCGCTTCCGCTTTCCTCCCGGATGGAATGGATTTCCCTGGAGAATAGGCCCCTTTCTCGGAGCATTTCCGTGAGCGTTTCCTTCGATGGACCGACTGTCGTGACAGAATTCGATGAAATCCCCTACTCGCAGGCCTGGTACGACTCGCTACGTAACCGGTTGGGAGAGGGAGTCTGTCGGCAACTTGGCGTTTACGCGATTCCTGATGAGTTTTTACTCACTGTTGTTATTCCGGTCTACAACGAGCGCGAGACGTTGATGACACTTGTGGACCATGTGCGGTCGGTGCCGATTCGCAAGGAGATTATCCTGGTCGACGACGGGAGCACGGACGGCACGATCGACTTGTTGCAGGAGCTGCAGACAGAGGCGAACGACGACCCCGATAATCGGCTCAAAATCGAGTTTCACGAAGTCAATCGGGGCAAAGGGGCAGCGCTGAGAACGGGATTCGGCCTGGCGTCCGGCAACGTCGTTGTCGTACAGGACGCCGATTTGGAATATGACCCGGCGGAGTTTCCGCGGCTGTTGCAGCCGATTATCTCGGGAAAAGCGGACGTGGTTTACGGCTCTCGATTCCTCGGCGACTATGCGCACCGCGTGCTCTATTTTTGGCATTACTTAGGGAATCAATTCCTGACGATGCTGTCGAATTGTTTCACCAATCTCAACCTCACTGACATGGAGACGTGCTACAAGCTCTTTCGGCGTGAGGTCTTGCATGAGATTCTGCCGACTCTGAAGCAGGATCGCTTTGGATTCGAGCCGGAGATCACCGCCAAAGTCGCGCGGCGGAACCTGCGGATCTACGAGCTTTCGATCAGCTACGACGGCCGGTCGTATGCCGAAGGCAAGAAGATCGGCTGGAAAGACGGCGTGCAAGCCATCTGGTGTATCCTGCGTTACGCCTGGAAGGACTGAGCCGCAACTGGCATTTCGGTGTACGGGCCGGGGCAAACGGCTCGAATCAGCGCTGCTTCACCGATTAATCACGCTGCCGGTGCATCTTCAGGATCGCGGCTGGGTGGCCCAATTGGGGCGTCGCTGTTTGCATCCGCGTGCGTGAATTCCTAAATTAAAGATCGCTGTGGCGTGTTGCCGTGACGGGTCTCCGATTTGTCGACGGTGCGCGCTCAACGGTGCTTGAAACCGCCCGAAATGAAACTCCGGACTGACAGGAACCTTCGATGTCCAGACGACTGAAGTTGCTCTGCGGCCTGCTGACTGCGATTGGTGTGGCAGGTGTATTGTACTTGGCCCGGCCGATCACGTCGCAGGGGGACAGCGAGACAGAACCGAAAGAGGTGCCTGCTGAGATTCTGTACAAGCCGACGGCGGTGCCGGACCGGATTATACTGACCTGGAAAGGGGACGTGGCGACGACCCAGGCGGTGACGTGGCGGACGGACACCACGGTCAAGACGCCGGTCGCGGAAATTGCCGAGGCGGAAGCAGGACCGTGGTTTGTCACCAAGGCGAAAAAGTTCGAAGGGACGACGACGCCGCTAGAGACGGATTTGGGCCCCTCGCTGTATCACTCGGTCGACTTCACCGGTCTGACGCCGAACACTTTGTACGTCTACCGCGTGGGAGACGGAGTTAATTGGAGTTCCTGGACGCATTTTCGCACGGCGAGTCCGGATGCGGAGCCGTTTAGCTTCATCTATTTCGGTGATGCGCAAAATGCGCTCAAAGCGCACTGGGCGCGGGTGATTCGTGAAGCGTACTCCGACGCTCCGGATGCCAAGTTCATGCTGCACGCCGGCGATTTGGTGAACGTGCCGATTCGCGATGCGGAGTGGGGTGAGTGGAATCAAGCGGGGGGCTGGGTGAACGGGATGATTCCCAGCATCGCGATTCCCGGCAATCACGAGTACGCCAAGGAAGACATTTACGGCAACAAGTATCCGATCGGCCGGCGGCGTCTCGCGCCGCACTGGCGTCCTTCGTTCGCATTTCCCGACAACGGTCCGCCGGGCCAGGAAGAAGCGGTCTACTGGCTGGACTTTCAAGGACTGCGGATCGTGTGTTTAAACACCAACGACAAGATCGCCGAACAGGCCGCATGGATGGATGAAGTGCTGACGGACAATCCCAACAAGTGGACGATCGTCACGCAGCACGCGCCGATCTATTCCGCCAGCCGCCGCCGCGACAATCCGCAAATCCGCAACGCCTGGCAACCGGTGTTCGACAAGCACCGCGTCGATCTGGTGTTGCAGGGGCACGACCACAGTTATGGGCGGACCGGGCTGATGGGCTTCGAGCAAGAAAACACATCGACCGGCATCAACGTTCGCAACCCCAAGGCAGGAACCGTCTATGTCGTTTCCGTCTCCGGTCCCAAGATGTACGACCGCAACGAGTTTCCCTTCGTCCGCCGGGCGGAGGACACGCAGTTGTATCAGGTGATTTCGATCGACGGCGACGAACTCCGCTACGACGCCCGTACCGCGACGGGGGAGTTGTATGACGCGTTTACGATCAAGAAGCGCGACGGGCAGGTGAATGAGCTGATCGAGCGCGTGCCCGACACGCCGCAACGCATGCGTCCGGCGTCGCGGGAGGGTTAGTCACGGGTGGTTGAACCGTGCAATATTTGATCATCGAACGTTTCAAGAACCGGGACCCGGTTCCGGTCTACCGCCGACTGAGGGACCACGGACGCCTCGCGCCTGAGGGGCTGACTTACGTCTCCAGTTGGGTGAATGAGTCGCTCGATAGCTGCTATCAACTGATGGACACGGCGGACCGGGCATTGATTGATGAGTGGATTGCTCGTTGGGATGATCTTGTTGATTTCGAGATCATACCGGTCATTTCCTCGGCTGAAGCGGCAGAGTTGGTTTCACATAAAATGTGACAAGCATCAGACTGCACCGTAGTTCGCCGTTCCCGGTGTGTATTCCTCAGGCCTCTACATCCAAACAACCGTCATCCCCACGAAACGTCGAGTAATTCACGTTTCGTTGATTCGACCGATTCGATCGGCCGGACAAAAATGCGGGCGGCGAACCTTGTGCTGAAAACTGTGTCCAATGCGCGGCAGAGTCGAGTAGAGCAGGCTCCTGCCTGCCGCCGTAGCAATTCGCGTCCAATCCCGATTTCGGCAGGCGGGAGCCCGCCCTACGGAACTGATTGTTGTGTCCGTTGCGCGGCGGATTCGGCGAACGACTTTTACGAATCGCTCCCACGCCGTCGCTTCGTGAGCTGAACTCATGATTCCAACACTGAACATCAGTCTCGATCAACCGCCGCAATCGCGCTGGTTGCTGACCGACGAGCAGATCGACTGGGCGCGTGCGCTGGGTATGAGCATCCTGGAGGAGATCGGCGGCGTCGAGCCGTACCGGGACTTGATTGAATTGTATGCGGCGGAGTACGTTTCTGAGTCGCATCTTGACGAAGTCGCCAGCATCGCCCGGCAATGCGCGCTGACAAATGTCGAAATCTTGACGGTGAATCTCTACTACGATTTCATCAAGTTGCTGCTGGGCTGCACGGCGTTTGCTGTCAATTCCGCAGACGGACCGCTCCACGCGCGCAACATGGATTGGTATTCCGACTACGACTACCTCTCCCGCTACACCGTAGTCCAAGATTTTAAAGGCGGGCATCATTTTCGAGCGGTTGGCTGGCCGGGATACGTCGGAGTCTTGTCAGGAATTGCACCCGGGCGATTCACAATCACCTTAAATGCGGCGCTAAGCAACGATCCGCAAGTGCCGGGCGAGTCGGTAGCACTACTGATTCGCGACGTGCTGGAATCGTGCCCTAGTTATGACGCGGCAATGGATCGGCTATGCCTGACGACGATCACGTCGGACTGCCTGCTGATGATGACCGGAACCGAGGGCAACCAAATGGCGGTCATCGAACGCACACCGACGCGGCACGCGGTGCGCTTGTCCGAAGACGGCTGGCTCGTGCTCACGAATGATTTTCGCATGCTCGACCAGCCGGACATCACGGTTGATTCACCACTTTACGAAACAACCTGCCACCGGTACGACGCGGCATCCCGACAGATTGCTGAACGGACCCCAGAGACGTTTTCGGACTGCTTCAGAATCTTGAGCCACGATCAGGTGCGAATGGGGATTACGGCTCAGCAGATGGTCATGTCCGCCAGACGGGGGGATCTGGAAGTTCGTACGCCATCGGCTGATGTGTACCGTCTGGGGAGTTGATAGACATCTGCGACTCGCTGAGCAAAACCTGTTCTCGACCTGGTTCGACAAATGGCACGAAAGGCAACAAAGCGCGGATTTCGCCGCATCGTGGTTGAAGATTGCGTCTATCAATGGGTGTTTAGCGATGTGCTCGTCGTTGATTCGGATCACCCATCCAGAAGTCGCAGACAGCGACTCGTCGTCGACTGGGGCTGGGTCGATTGGTTGGAACCGAGGGACTCGGACGTACCTCTGCGCGAACCATTAGTTGTGACACCGCGATTCGTTGAACGGGCCATCAAAGCCGCATTGGCACTTGGGTGGCAGCCCTATGAAGCTGGGCCGGACTTTATGTTGAATTTCGCTGACGAGCGGTTTACTGTCACGGACAGTCGAGTAGGGCAGGCTCCCGCCTGCCGCCGTAAAATTTTGCGTGCAATGCCGATTCCGGCAGGCGGGAGCCTGCCCTACGGAACTGATTCGTCAGGCGCTTTGCAAATGTCGCGAGCCATAGAACCAGAGACCCGCGCTCATGAATGCCTTCCTGGAAACGCTCAGTATCGTCGGTGGATTCGTGGTGGCCATCGTGGCGGGGATCATCGTGCTGGTCCTTTTCTTTAGCGGCTTGTCCTGGCTGTCGTCTGGCAGAAAGCCGGATAAGCTCAGCGTGCGGGGCGTGCTGCAGCAAGACACGTTGGCGACCGTGCATCTGGCCGGCGGAAAGACGTTCGAGCGCGTGCGGTTCGTGGGCTATACCAACGCCGATTCGATTAAGGCGCATATTCCGTACGAACTGAGCGGCATGGTCATTCTGGAGGACGAAGAGCAGACGCGATTTCTCGTCCGCCCCAACAGCATCAGAATGATCGTTATTCCGCCGTAGCAAGTTAGTAGGTCATGCTGTGCATGACGATCAGGATAATGGAACGCTTGCTCTTTAGGTCGTCATGCACAGCATGACCTACTCGATCGCTACGCGTTCTCGACCGGCGGAGTGGAGGGCTGCCAGGTTGATTTTAAGCGTATGCTCGGCTTCGTCGAGTGTGCAGCGGACTGGTTCGCGGTGGGCGGCGGCGTTTAGGAAACTGCGGGCCTGTTCGCGGAAGAGATCGTCGCGTTCCAGGGTTCCGGGATTGCTCCAGGTCCAGGTGTCGTCGCCGTGACGCATGGTGCCGTAGCGTTGTTCGTGGAAGTTCAACCGCAAGCTTCCGCCGCGGCAATTGAATTGTGCGTAGGACTCGTTGGGGGCCATGAATTGGTTGAGGGTCAGACTGACCATGGTTTTCCCGCCGCCGGTTCGGCCGCAGACGTGGACGGTGTCTTCGACCTGCACCCCTTCCAATGCTTGATGCCCCGCGTCGCAAAAGACCCAATCAAATTCGCCGGCGAGGAATTGCAGCATGTTGAAATGGTGTGTGGCGGCGTCTTGAATTGCGCCGCCGCCGGTTTCGTGCCGCGTGTAATAGATTTCACGATAGGCCGGCCGAAACGTGGGAAAGTGCTGGCCCGACGTGACGGTGACCTGCAGTAAGTCTCCCAACTCGCCGCTCTCCAAAATTTCCTTTGCCGCGATTACCAGCGGATTGACCCGCATCACGTAGGCGATGTTGAGGACGCGGCCCTGCCAGGCGTTGCGTACATCCGGGATACCGTCGAGACCGGTTGAGAGCGGCTTTTCAATCATCAGGGCGTCGGCGGCCGGCGCCAGTGCCAGTGCGTGTGGCACGTGCAGGTGGGCGGGCGTGCAGATCACTGCGGCGTCCCAACGCTCCGCGAGCGCGTCTTCCAGTGTGGCGAAGACCGATTGGAGTTGGTAGCGCTGGGTTAACTGCTCGCGAATCTCGGTGCTCACGTCGCAGAGCGCGACTTCACCGGCGTCGAGAACATCACGGAAGCAGCGCAAATGCCGTTCGCCGATCGACCCGCCGCCGACGATGAGGATTCTGGATGGAAGTTCGGTCATCGCTGCTTACATGGATTCGCGAAACGGGATCGTCGGGCGAGGCTCCGCTGAGAAAGGCGCCTCGCCCGTCCCACATCGGTCAGTCCCTGCGGCCTCCCATCAGCATCATGACGTAATACAGGACCGTCAGCAACGTTTGCAGCGTTGCGGCGACGTACGTCCAGCCGGCGGCGTTCAACACGTCGCGGACGGCGAGTGCGCCCTCCTGATCGACGATATTCAAGTCGGACAAGACCGCTTTCGCCCGATTGCTGGCGTCGAATTCGACCGGCAGGTTGACGAGTTGGAAGAACAACAGGCCGCAGTATGCAAAGATTCCCAACCACATGAGCGTGGGATTACTGAAGATCATGCCGATGATGAACAGAATCATGAATGCCGTGGGACCAAATTGTGCCGCCGGAACGGCGATGTTCCGCACGACCAGCGGGCCGTAGTTTTGGGCGTCCTGCATCGCATGACCTGCTTCATGGGCGGCGATCCCTACCGCGGCCATCGAGCGGCTGTTGTAGACCTCATGGCTGAGCCGCAGCACTTTGTGGCTGGGGTCATAGTGGTCTGAGAGAAACCCGCCGACCTCCTCAATGCCGACGTTGTGGCAGCCGGCTTGGTCGAGGATGTGCCGCGCCGCCGCTGCACCGGAGAGCGGCGCGGGAATCTGCATTGCGCGGCCGTACGAGCGCTTGACGCGCGACTGCGCCCAGATCATCAAAATGATCGCGGGCGCCACGAACAACATATACATCGGATTAAAGAAAAAGAATGGCATTTCGCGATTCTCCTCTCAATGGTCTTTATTTGTCAGAACATGCCGTCGTGCACGTTCAATCTTATTACGTAGACAACCGCCTTGTTGTGGGACGGGCGTGATTCGGGATCGAGCTAGACGGTGAAACGCGGAAAGCCGCCCACCGGTTCAAATTCTACGTCTCACAGGTTTTGGGGCAAGAGAACGTTCCATAAATCACCATCGGGGCAAACTGCCACACCGTCGCCGCAAGAGTTTTCGGCAGGTTGTCGTTCGATTTCCACCAAAAAATCTTGCGACAGCTCCCTCCGTCAATTGTGAAACTGCATTCGGCGTGCCAAACTGGGAGGCGAAAGGTCCCCCCAACAGCCCTCAGAATCCTCGCGGTTCACTATTTGACGTAAGGAGTTGATCACCATGAGATTGTGCCGCTTTGAAGCCAACGGAAATACTGACATCGCGTTTTACGGCGAAGATTTGATCATTCCCCTGGCCCCCGCCGCGAAAGCCGCCGGCGTTTCGCTGCCGGCGGGTGCGAGTTTGACCTCCTTCCTGCCCGGCGGCGAGGCTCGGGAAGCGGTGACCGCACTGCAAGATCGGATCGAAAACCTGGACGATGCTGGCCGGGCCGAGTTGTCGGTTCCGACCGATTCCGTCAAATTGCTGGTCCCCAATCCGGCGCCGACCAAACTGATGCTATTGGCCGGCAATTATTCTGCGCATATCGAAGAGGGAGGCGACCGGGCTGAAGAGCGGGCGAACACGTTTCCGTACGTGTTCATGAAGCCGCCGTTGACGACGCTCACGCATCCGGGCGATCCGGTGGAAATCCCGGCTGTCTCTCCGGATCACATCGACTGGGAACTGGAATTGGGCGTGATTATCGGCCGCCGGTGCAAGGGCGTCTCGGAGGCGGACGCGCTGGATTGCGTTGCGGGCTACACGGTTGTGAATGACATTTCGGACCGCAAGTTCAAGCCGAATCCGTCGCGGAAGGAGCGCAAGAAGGACGGCTTTTTTGACTGGCTGCACGGCAAGTGGCACGACACGTTTTGCCCGATGGGCCCCTGCGTGCTGCCGGCCGATGAACTGCCGGATCCGCAAACGCTGAAGTTGACGCTTCGCGTCAACGGCGAAGTGAAACAGGATTCCTCGACGTCCGAAATGGTGTTTCCCGTCGCGGCGGTCGTGGAGTTTATTTCCAGTTTTGTGACGCTCGAACCGGGCGACATTATTTCCACAGGGACGCCGGCGGGCGTGGGAAATACGACGGGCACCTATTTGCACGCGGGTGACGTCGTCGACGCGGAGATTGAGAAGATCGGCGTGCTGCACAATCCGATTGCGTAGTGGCGCCGCGCGTGGTCTGGGGCTTGGCTGATCAATCGATTCCAGATTTCGTTAATCTTGGATTCTCATGAAGTTCGTCAAATTCAGCTCGCGTCGGGTGGCATGCTCTCGCGGCACGAAGTGACGCGTGAGCATGTGACTGCGGGTTCACTGGCGGCATGGCCACCCGCCTGTCGGCGTGAGACCATGGCACCCCCGCGCGTGGTCTGTGGCTTGCGGCTGGTGTCGAGATGAAAGCCGGCCGCCATCGTTGCTGCAGTCGCAGAGACTAAGCAGCGGTTGTTCGGTGTGCGGTCTCGTCAGGCCTCGGTAAGCGAGCGGCTCCAGCCACGGAGCGCTTCCCGTCCTGCGGCGAGTCCGGTTGCGATGAGTTCCGCCGGTTTGGAGAAGTCGAACCATTGGATGCCGGACACGTCGGGGCTGATCACCAAATCGGCGGCGTCGCGGACGTGCTTTCGGAACAGGCTTTCGCCGATTTCGTCCATCCGCATCATCACGTCGAGGGCGGTGCCGCAGTCCTCAATTCGCCGCATATCTGAGCTGACATCGGCGGCGATCACCTGGCTTGTGCCGTAGGCACGTGCCACGGTGGTCGGGAGTGAATAGAAGACGCCCACGTCGCACAGCAGCATGCCCTCAAGGTCGACGGGGGGAAAGATCGCCGGCAGTGCCGATGAGGCTCGGACCGCCTCGCGGACCGATCCTCGTTCCAAAATGACTTTGTGGCCGCTGCGTAGGTCAACGGCAACTACGCTGAGCGGAATCGTGGCGTCGGCGATATCGGCGTCGGGTAAGAGATGATCGACCACGTCCCGTAAGACCACCCCGGGAAGCAGTGAGGGATGGCTGATGACGCGGTGAAAGATGCGGTTCGCCCGCAAGTAGTCCTTGGCCCGGCTATACCAGGCAAAGACTCCGCCGGTCGACTCCGCGTCGCCGCCTGAGCCTCCGGCGCCGAACATCAGCTTTTGGTGTCGCTGGAACGGCTCTGAGAGCAGATAGTTGAGCGCGGTTTGCTGCACGCGGTGAATGTCCGGATCAAACGCGTACATTGCCCCGGCCAAGCTGCCGATGCTCACCCCCACAATCCGGTCGACGGTGAGGCCGGCTTCCAGCAACGCCTGAATCACGCCCAAATGTGCCACACCACGCGCGCCGCCGCCGCCCAGCGCGAGAGTTGTGCTGTGCGCATCCATTATATCCTACCCAACACCGGATCCCGAACTGGATTCACGCTCGCCGAACGCCCGGCCCGCCCGCGCCACACAGTTTCGCTATTTGTACGGCATCAAGATTTCGTCGGGCTGCAGATCCGAAATCGACTTGAATCCGCCGTCCACGATCGCCGCACCCACTTTCGTGACGCTGCGGAAGTAACGGTCGCTGGGCCGGTTCCCCAGCAGTTTGGCGGTCAGATGCTTACAGAAGCAATCGGCCGCGTCTTGGAGTAGTGTATCGGTCTGCCGGGCCGCGTACAAACTGGTGCAGAGGATCGTGGTGGCGTCCTGCACCCGCTGCGACAGTTCCGACATGCGGCATTGGCGGTCGGCCAGTTTGAGTTGGTACTTCCGCATCGCACCGGAGATCTCCATGCTCGACCGCTGCAGCCAGTCGGTGGCGAATTCGGCGTGAGCCTTGAGGTTGGCGGGCATGCGGGGCCAGTCGGGAGTTTGACTGCGGCTCAATTTGCGGCCCACGAACCATTTGCCGTACTGCGTCATGGGGCCGGAGAGCGCCGCGAGGTGCGAGGGGTTCATCAGGTTCGGCTGCTTGATCCCCGCTTTTTGCAAAGCGATGCCGATCGGTTCGAAGAACTCCTTGCCGTGCTGTTTGACCAGCGACTTGAAGTAGGCCATGCCGAGCATTTCGCCTTCGCCCTCGTAGATACAAGGCGCCAGAAACTCGTGCACGTTGTCGCCCAAAATGTGGCCGTGAAGGAATGAACGGCCGCCGTGCGTCTTCATGAACAGCTCGATTGCCGCTTCTTTTTGGGCTTCGCTGCCGAAGATCTTGGCGATGATGCACTCCATTTCGCCGCGATAACCTTGGTCGATCAGGTTGGCACACCATTCGGTCAATCCGTCGCACGCGACAATAAACCCGGCCAAGTGGCCCAGACGGCGTTCCACCAACTCACGAGTCGAGATCGCCGCGCCGTACGTTTCGCGGTACTTGGCCCACGGGATCATACTGGCCATCATGTTGCGCATGTTGCCGGCAGCCGCTGCACACAATGCCACGCGTCCCAGGTTCAGCCCATGATAGGCGATCGTCAGCCCGTCGCCGCGGGTCGGTGTCAGCAAGTTCTCGGCGGGGACGCGGAAGTCTTTGAACACGACGCCAAGGTTGGTCGTGTGCTTCATCGCGTAGAGGCCGTAATGCTTCAACTGGAAGTGCTCGTTCTCTTGATCGGGCAAATCGACGATCAATACCGCCGGTTTCTCTTCGACTAAGCAGACGAGACCGATCGTGCGTCCAACTTGGAGGTTGGTGATGAACAGTTTCTCGCCATTGACGACATACTCGTCTCCGTCCAACACGGCGGCGGTTTTTAATGCCGTCAGGTCCGATCCCGCGCAGGGTTCGGTCAATGCGAAGGCGGAGATGCGCTCACCGGAGGCCAGCTTCGGCAGAAAGCGTTCTTTTTGATCGGGATTGCCGAAGGTTCGCAAGGGGTCGACCGCTCCGATGCAACCGTGGACCGATGCCAGACCGCTGATTGTCGGGTCGAGCATCGCCATCTTCGTCAGAAACTGCGCGAAGTTGGCGAAATCTGCTCCAGAGCCGCCATACTGCTTGTCAACGAGTAGCCCCCAGTATCCGGCGCCACCCAATTCCTCCAGAATCTCGTCGCGGATCTTGCGGTTCTCGTTGAGGATCGTTCCTGCTTCACGATGCTTGCGGACGATGTTCAGAGAATCGTCCATAACCTTGGAGACTGATTCGTCGGGGGCCGCAGTGGTGAAATCAAATAGATCGACTGGAACCTTTCGATCCCAGACGGCGCGGTGCGCGGGGCTGTTGGCCGTTTGGTACTTCGGCGCGAACATCTTTTCGACTTGTTCGTCGGCGGCATCGACGGCACCGGTGCGGCGAGCTTCTTCTTCGCTCTTGCCGCCCAGCTTGAGTGCTGTTTCAGCGAACGACGCTTCCTCGGTCGGCGTTTCGGCGTTTTTCGGGGGCTCGACTGCGGCGGATGGTTCGGTCTCAACATTGGGAGTTTCGGTACTCATGTTCAACTCCAGTCGTTAGTGCGCGAAAGGCTCTACCCCGACCCGTCAGCAACCCATGTGCGACGGGTAATCAACAATCCAGACGAGTTTACCGACCGGACGGTAGGCATCGATGGTATGATGGTTCATTATAGTGAGATATCTCGTTACGGCAATGAGGGTTTGGGTTTCAAAGCAGGGGTGGTGGGAAATTCTTGGATTTGGTTGGGTCCACCCGATGGTGAAGTCAATAAAAAACCCCCGGCGGAGCCGGGGGCTGACGGGGGGATTGGTTTGGCTGTTGCGCATCGCCTTTGATTTTGGCGCGGCGTGAATGCGGCGTGGATTTATTTGGACGCCGGTGCGGTGAGGGAACTGTTGCGAATCTTCGGCGACGATTGGGATGCGCTTTCAACAACCAAGGGGAATTTCAACGTGAAGGTCGTCCCCTTGCCGACAGCGGAATCGACGCGCAACCGACCGTGGTGTGATTCGATCACTTCGCGGGCCAGCGCCAAGCCGAGTCCGGTTCCGCCTTGGCCAGCTTCGTCGGCCGTTTTTGTGGTGTAGAACTGGTCAAAAATCTTGCGGAGCTGGTCGCCGGGAATGCCGTGCCCGGAGTCGCGGATTGAGAGTTCAGCGCAATTCGTCTCTGGATTGGCGCGAATTCCGATATCCAGGCGTCCGCCACCCTCCATCGCTTGGCGGGCATTGATAATCATGTTCAGCAGGACCTGCTGGATCTGGCTGGCGTTGACTTCCGCGAAGGGGCGTCCCTCGACGTGGGTTTGCAGACGGACGCGGTGGATTTGCAGGTCCTTCTCGACCAGCACCAATACGTCCTCGACGAGGTCGACCAGATCCATGGCCTCGCGGCGTTCGCTGCCGTTGCGGGCATAGGAGAGCATGCCGGTCGTGATCTTGCTGGCACGCTGTCCGGCGGTGAGAATTTTGTTGAACGCCTTTTCGCGGGTCTCGTTGTTTTTGTGCCGAAGGCCCATCTTGGCGTAGTTGATGACCGTGGTGAGAATGTTGTTGAACTCATGCGTGACGGAGGACGCCAGCGCCCCCACTGTGCTCAGTTTCTGAGCCTGCAACAACTGCTCGCGCAGCGATTGGATTTCGTCGATGTACTGTTGTCGCTCACGTTCATCCGTCATGGATTTCTCCCGCCCTTCCTTGGGGGTATCGGTCGTAGGTCTTCTCTGGATCGTAGAAGTCGTATCGGAGTCGCTACTGCCGATTCTATAGGGTACGCGGGTGAACAGGACTCGTTGGGTGAAATCCTGGTTCGAGATGTGGGGGCTGTGCCGGGAAGTGAAGCTGGCGGGTTTGCAGCGACTTCTCTGATTGCTCCGCTCGTACAGCTCGTCGCGCGGCGTCAGCAGGGCTGGAGCTCGGGTGCGGACAATCCCAGAAACCCCCAACAGACGATTCGCGAAGAGGTTACGTCGGTGCGAGAGTGGTGCGGCATGAGATTGGCCGGCTCGGGTGGGCGAATCGCACTGGCCGAGTCGAGCGACATTGGAACGCGTGCTTTTCCGCGTCGGAGCGTGGTTCTTGGCGGGAATTTCGGCACTGAGAACGGTTGTTTCTGCCGGCGTGATCCCGAGGTTCAGGGCGGCCTGAGAACTTCATGGCGGAGTGCTTTTAGCGTTGCATATTCCCTCAGCATTGCTAGAGTTAAGACAAACTTTCCCGGTTTCCCGCTCGCGGGAGACTTTTCACGATTTTGTGATGGGATTCCGGCTGCCTGACCCCGTGACTTGGGCAGTTGATCGATTTCGAAGTCGCGGGATCAAACAGGAAGATTGGATGTCGATTACTAAGGATCGCAAGTCGGAGTTAATCAAGGAATTTGCCCGTTCGGAAGGCGACACCGGTTCGCCGGAAGTTCAGATCGCTGTTTTGACCGAACGAATCAATGAGTTGACAACCCATTTGCAGACTCACCCCAAAGACCATGCCAGCCGGCGTGGGTTGTTAATGCTGGTCAGCCGCCGCCGCGGCCTGCTGGATTACCTGAAGAGTAAGAACCAGCAGAAATACCTCGACATCATTGGCAAGCTTTCAATCCGGAAGTAACGATCGCGTTCCGCGTCGCCTCTGCTCCTGGGATTGGAAAGCTTTCTCAACGGCGGCGGTGCGGCTTTGTTTTTAATATCAATCAGTTTTTGCGCACGCGCAAATTGCAGCTCGATCCGTCACCGATTCGCGTGGTGAGCATGTCACGTCCACCCCGCCGAACTCGATTGCCGTGTCGCGCACGCTTTGTCTGCAGCGAAGTTTGGCTTTACAGATGCAACCCCCGTCGTAGCGCGGTGGCATCCATGGAATTCTGTGTCGTTTGGTACCGGCTGGGCCGGGTGAGGTGAATGCAGTGAAAGTTGTCGTTGAAAGAGAAGTCGGTGGAAGGACGTTAAGTCTCACAACAGGTGAGATCGCAAAACAGTCGGACGGTTGTGTCCTGGTCCAATATGGGGAGACAGTTGTACTGGTCGCCGCTCAATCCGGTCCGCCTCGGCCGGGAATCGATTTCTTCCCGCTGACGTGCGATTACCGGGAGCGGACCGCCGCCGCGGGCAAGTTTCCAGGCGGGTTTCTTAAGCGTGAAGGCCGGCCCACGAATCGCGAGATTCTGACCAGCCGGCTGATGGATCGCCCGATTCGGCCACTGTTCCCCAAGGGTTATCACGACGAAGTCCAGGTGATGGGGAATGTGTTGGCATTCGACCATGAGAATGACCCCGACGTGCTTGCCATGTTGGGCGCGAGTGCCGCGCTGTGTATCGCTCCGGTTCCGTTTGGAGGCCCGATTGCCGCCGTTCGGGTGGCGCAAGTCGACGGTGAATACGTGTTGCTGCCGACTCAGGAACAATTGGACAGCAGCACATTGGACCTGATTGTTTCCGGGTCGAAAGAGTCGGTGCTGATGATCGAGGGCTTCGCGGCGCAACTGCCGGAAGACGAGATGGCCGGCGCGATTATGTTCGCGCACGAAAACATTCGCACGTTGTGCGAGTTGCAGGAGGAACTTGTCGAGAAGGTCGCTCCGGAGAAAGTGGAGTTCGAGCCCCCGCCGGCAAATCCGTTCGACTCGATCGTGACGGAACAGGCGCTGGAGAAAATTCGGGAGGCGAAGCAGGTCTCCGGGAAACATGCCCAGTCCGATGCCACGTCGGCCGTCCAGGACGAACTGATTGCGCAGTTCTTTCCGGAGGGGACCGAAGAGACCGAGGATGGCGCGACCGTCTTCGATTTGAAGAAGGCGTTTCACGACGTTGAGGCGCGCGTCATCCGGGAGATGACGCTGGCCGGCAAACGCCTCGACGGCCGCGGACCTACCGATTTGCGGCAGGTTTCCTGTGAAGTCCAGGTGCTGCCCCGCGTGCACGGTTCGGCGATATTCACGCGCGGCGAGACGCAATCGCTGACGACCGTCTGTTTGGGGACCACCCGCGACGAGCAACGCGTGGACGGCCTGTTCGACGAATACGGCAAGCGGTTCATGCTCGATTATAATTTCCCCTCGTACTCGGTCGGAGAGGTCCGCCCGATTCGCGGACCCGGCCGGCGCGAGATCGGTCACGGCGCGTTGGCGGAACGGTCGGTGAATCCGGTATTGCCGAGCGCCGATAAGTTTCCCTATACGATGCGAGTGATATCCGATATCACCGAATCCAACGGCAGTAGTTCGATGGCTACGGTCTGCTGCGCGACGCTGGGGCTGATGGATGCCGGCGTTCCGATCAATCAGCCGGTGGCGGGGATTTCCATCGGTCTGGTCAAGGAAGGGGACCAGTATGTGCTGTTGACCGACATCATCGGCAACGAGGATCACTTCGGCGATATGGACTTTAAAATCGCCGGGACTCAAAAGGGTGTCACCGGAATCCAGCTCGACCTGAAAATCGACGGAATCAGCGAGCAGATCATTCGCGAAACGCTCGAGCAAGCCAAAACGGCTCGGCTCGAACTGTTGCGGTCAATGCTCTCGGCGATTCGCCGACCGCGTGACGAGATTTCGAGGTTTGCGCCGCAACTGGTGCAAATCACGATCGATCCGTCCAAGATCGGCTTGCTGATCGGTCCCGGCGGCAAGACGATTCGGCAGATTCAGGAAGAGACCGGGACGACCTTGGACGTGCAGGATGACGGCACGGTCACGATTGCCGGCGCCGGCGGCTCGATGGTGGACGAGGCGCTCGCACGGATCGAAGCTCTGACCGAGGAGATCAAAGTCGGCAAGATTTACAACGGCGTGGTCAGCTCGGTCAAAGACTTCGGCGCATTCGTCGAGATCGCGCCGGGCAAGGACGGCTTGTGCCACATCAGCGAACTCTCCGACGGTTACGTCAAGTCCGTGTCGGACGTTTGTAAGGAGGGGGACAAGATGCAAGTGAAGGTGATTGCGGTCGACGACCAAAACCGCGTGAAACTCTCGCGAAAAGCGGCAATGGTGGAACTGGGCCAGACCTCGGAGAGCGAAGGCGATTCCGACGAATCGTAATGCCCTGTCCCGACGCTCCACGCGGGTTTGCCGGAAAACATTTATGAGGATGGCTGGGAACGGACGAATGTCCGTTCCCAGTTTTCAATACAGGGGGCTCGCATCGCTCGACGCCAGCCACCCATCGGAGCAAGCGGCCGCGAGCGCGATGCGGCTGATCTGAGTTCCGTCGGCAGTATTGGACGCGCCGGGCGATAACGCGAATCGATGAACTTGCGCGGGAAAGATTGATGTCGGACGACTCAGCGAGAGACGCCGAGCGACAACAACTGCTGGAGCAGTATGCCGAAATTGCGGCTTTGGCGGGTGGATTGGCGCATGAGATCAAGAACCCGCTCTCCACGATTCTGCTCAGTCTGGAGCTCTTAGAGGAAGACATCCGCGAGAGTGAAGCGTCCGGCAGCCATCGCATGTTGCGCAAAGTCGAAACGGTGCAGCGGGAGTGCCGGCATCTGCAGTCGATTCTCGAAGAGTTCCTGCAATTTGCCCGCGTCGGCGAGTTGGATCTTCAGGAATCGGATCTCAATGAGGTCGTGGCTGGTTTTATTGAGTTCTATCGTGCGGAAGCGGCCGGCAACCAGGTTGAAATCAGTCCCCACTTTCAGAACGATCTGCCTACCGTTCGATTGGATCGCTCATTGTTTCGGCAAGTGCTGATGAACCTGGCGCTCAATGCACAGCAGGCGATGCCGGAAGGTGGACTGTTGGAGTTGCAGACTTATTCGAGCGAGTCGGAGGTCATGCTGGATTTGATTGACAATGGGACCGGGATGGACGCCGACAAGGTAGAAAAGATTTTTCAGGTGTTCTTCTCGACCAAGCCGGGTGGCAGCGGGCTCGGGCTGCCGACGGCTCGAAAGATCATTCAAGCACACGGGGGCAAAATCTCCGTCGCTACTGAACAGGGGCGGGGGACGCGGTTCACAATCTGTTTGCCTTCGTCGTCATGATCGTTCACGCGCGGGAGGTCTCCGGATATGATAAGTGCAATTGCGGTCCTGCGGTTGTTTGAGCCGTCGACGCGTCCCGGATTTGTCGGCCGTTCAATGCAACGAGTGATGCCCGCTCAATGAAAGATCGATGCCCGATTCCAACGAAAACAACTTGGATCTCTCCGCGATTCAAATTCGCGTCCTGATTATTGACGACGACGAACCGCACGCCCAGGCGGTCGCCGAGAGTTTGGAACGAGTGGACTACGACTGCACCGTAGCCACTTCCGGCGTGCAAGGGGCGTCGCTGATTGAGAGTGATACCTTTGACGTCGTCGTGACGGATCTGAAGATGGACGATATGGACGGCCTGGCCATATTGGCCAAAGCCCAGGAGGAGCTGCCCGATGCGGAAGTGATCTTGCTGACCGGGCATGGGTCGATTACGTCGGCGGTGACGGCGATGCAACATGGGGCGTACACCTACTTGACGAAGCCGCTCGATATCAACGAATTGCGGGCAGCGGTGGAGAAAGCATCGTCCCGGCTCAAGCTGGCGCGCTACAACACGCAACTCAAGCGGCAACTGGACGAAAAATTCGGCTTTGAGGGGGTGGTGGGGAATTCGCCGCAGATGCGGAAGATCATCACGCAGTTGCAGCAACTGGCTCCGACCGACAGCTCGGTGCTCATTCTTGGCGAGAACGGGACGGGCAAAGAGTTGGTCGCCAAGGCGATTCATCAAAACAGCCGCAGAAAGAGCAAGCCGTTTGTGCCGCTGAACATTTCGGCTCTTTCTGAGGGCATTCTGGAAAGCGAACTGTTTGGTCACGAAAAAGGATCATTCACCGGAGCGGAGCACAAGCGAATCGGTCAGTTCGAGTATGCGAACGGGGGAACGCTGTTTCTGGACGAAGTGGGCGAGATGCCCATGTCGACGCAGATCAAGTTGCTCCGGGTGTTGGAGGACGGCCAAATCAACCGCGTGGGATCAAACGAGCCGATTAAGGTTAACGTGCGGTTGGTCGCGGCCACCAACGCCGATTTGGAAAAGATGGTCGAAGAGAAACAGTTCCGTAAAGATCTGTTCTATCGGCTGGATGTCGTGAAGATCAATCTGCCGCCGTTGCGCGAGCGTCGGGCTGATATTCCACTGCTGATTGACCACTTTCTCAAGGAGATGACCGCGCGGCATGGACGAGACATCGAGCAGATGTCGAAATCGGCCCGACAGGCGTTGATGTCTTACGACTGGCCGGGAAATATCCGCCAATTGCGGAACTACATTGAGCGGATGGTGGTCGTTGACTTGGATGGGCTATTGGATGTCGACGATTTGCCGGATGAAATCGCTCCGCCTCCGCGGCTGGGTGATGAACCGTCTGCCGCGCACGATGGTTCCGACTCTTTGGTTGGCCAGCCGCTGTCGCAGGTCGAACGCTATTACATCGAAAAGACGCTCGAAGTGACTGAAGGCAACCGCGAAGAAGCTGCGCGTCTGCTGGGGATTGGGGAAAGGACACTATACCGGAAGATTAAAGAGTACAAGCTAAACCAATAGCGTCCTACTTCCTAAGGTTTGACCCTTGACGATTGTGAAAAATGGGAAAAGATGGCTGGTTCTGCTTGAAATCGCGGTTGGGCAACTTCACAATGCATGCTCTACTTGCAGCAAGGCGCTCACGACGGATTACGGACAACCCTGTTTTTCTTGCGGGCTTATGAGAATCGGAACTCACCTTCGCACCACCCACTGGAAAGTCGAGGCAGAACGCACCCCATGACAAGGCTCACTTCAGGACTCGCCACCGCGCTAATGATTTTGTCGGCGTCGCTGGCACATGCCGGAAATGTCACTCCCGACGTAATTTTTGGTACCGGCAATCCCAACGGCGGCTGGACGATTGATCAGTCGAATTCGATCGAGGTCGGATTGCGAGGAAAAACACGCTTTGGAGCGGTCCTTCCCAACAACGCCGGAGTCTATCAAGCCGTGACGGGCACTGCGGCGGGCGTCGCTACGTGGAATTATGAGTTTGCGGTCAATGTCGATTATGGTGGCACAACTGGCGCGACGCTGGATGAGTTTATCGTGATCCTTGAGATCGACACCGACCCCACTTCGGGAGTAAGTTACTTTCCTCTCGACATTTTCGCGACGTGGCCTGATAACGCACTGGGGACGAACGCGACAGGCAACGGAGGCGGTGTGATCGATCCGACCAATCTCCACCTGTACAACGTGGCACAAAACTCGCAGAATTTGAGTTGGACGCTTCCCGCGACGATCTTCAATCCAAACAAGGCGAGCATCTGGGATTTTCAGTTGACGGTCTACGATGCCTTAGATACAGGGCTTATCGACCCTCTGGCACAGACGTCGATTCAAGTTGTCGCCACGCCGGAACCCTCTAGCATGGTCTTGCTGGGCATTGGCGTTGCCGGTCTGGCCGGTTACGGGTTGCGTCGCCGCAAGCAGCGTCAATCAGCCGCTTAGAGCGTGATTTGCTCTGATCTGACACCAAACTGACGAGCCGGCTTCCTTATGGAAGCCGGCTTGTTCGCTGAAATTCCGCCAATGTTGTTTAGAGTTCGGCGACGATCGGCAGTATGAGGTAGGGGAGATGCGGTATTACGTTGTTGGGCTCATCGCCGGTTGCGGAATCTGGTTGGCGGCCATTGCGTCTGCAGGTGCGCAGGTACGGACGCTGGAATTCGAATCGTCGCAGTTGATCCCCGACATTAAAATCGACGGCAAAGGCGCGCGGATTCATACGCAGGGACTGTACGTTACCCGGCGGTATTACTACGTCACCGGCCGCTGGGAGGGGGCGCCGAAACGAGCGGTTTTTCTGCGCATTGACCGCAAGCATCCGGACCGGGTGGAGCATTTGGACATTACGCCCGCCCCGACTGGAGAGCGCGATGACGTCGGTTTGGACCATCCCGGCGGGTTTGACTTTGACGGGCGCGGTTTTTGGATTCCCATTTCGGCAAGCCGGCCGCAGAGCCGGACGGTCGTGGTCCGGCTGCACGTTCCGCCGAAGCGGCCCTTAGCGGAAGCGAAGCTGCAAGAAGCTTTTCAGTGGAGCGACCACATTGGTGCGTTGGCGGTCGATTCAAAATCCAAGGATCTGTTCGGCGCCAATTGGGATACGAAGCTGATTTACCGCTGGAAGGCGGACGGTATGCTGGTGAGGAAAACGCCGCGCGAGGAGTTGATGGGGGGCGAGGGGAAGCTGGCGCTGGCGGTGCAGGATTGGAAGGGAATCGGAGAGGGGCGGCTATTGGCCGGCGGGATCGACAAGAGCCGTCAGCGGGACGCCAATCAGCCGCGTGCGGTTGTGGCTGTACTGGACATGGATCAGCGGAAGGTGATCAGCGAAGTGCGGCTTCCCAGGCCGGCCGACGCGCGGCACACGTTAACTCGCGAGGGGCTGGCGGTCTTCGAGGATCGGCTCTATTTCCTGCCGGGCGATCTGGGCGAACCAGCGCGCGTCTTTCGTTATCGTTGGCGCCGCTGAGTGGTCAGTTTGGACGGCCGTCTTAAGTTCGCAGGATCGGCCAACACCAGGCCGCGAGCGCTCCGGTCAAGATTACGGGGCCCCATGCGGCCAGATCGGGACCGATGTACTGCGATCTGGCCATCCATTGAAATGCCTGTGCCGATCCGAAAACGATTCCCTGCACCAATCCCGAGAGAGCCATGCTGACCACGAGCGAGCGCGCTTCTCTACGGATGATGAGCGGGAGCACAAGGAATATCAGCAACAGTCCCAGAATGGGGCGCGTCAGGCGCTGATGAAAGTGCAGACTTTGGTTGAGGACCGAACGAGGGTCGTAGGCGGGGCTGGTGATCCGGCGGACTAACTCCGGGGTGGATGTGAGATCGGCGGTCTTGTTGGGCATATACATGTTCTCAAAACCGACGTCTGTCACGACAAACATCTCGCCCGGCTCGGTTCCCGGCAAGATGGTTTTGCGTGCGGCGGGTTTTAAGTTCAGTTCGGCAAAGGGAGGGTTTGCGTTCTTGATCCTCCAACCTGAATGCGGCTGCTCGTCCGTCGCATCAACGTAGACTGCTTCATCGCCGGTCACATCGACGATATGCGGCACAAAATCGGGGGCGGGTAGCTCGAAGACCGGATGCAGCATTTTTCTCTCGGCGAGGATCAAGTTTTCGCCAGTGATCTGGATCTTGCTCGAGTAATCTCGAACGATTTCCACCGCTTCGACCTCATGACCGGTCTTTCCCGCCTGGATCACTAGTTTGTCGGCGATTCTGGGGATCACCAACTCTTTGTTGATGACCATCACGGCTGCGACCATCACCGTTCCCCAAATCAGCGGGAACAGCAGCCGGGTCGAGGGAATGCCCGCCGAAAGGACCGGGTTCAGTTCACCGTGCCGCAGAATCAAGGACAACACGACCGTCACGGCCGTAATGGAAACAATACTGCCGATCGTATCGAAGAACATGCAGGAGCGATATCCGTAGAACTTCAACATCGCCAGCATCATCTCTCCCGAATCTCCGTCGCCGTCGGCGATGAAGTTGTCGACGTTGCTAAACGCGTCGATGACGATATACAGCCCCATCATCGCCACAAAGCTGATGATGAAAACGTGCCAAAATCGGCGCAGAATATAGCGATCGAATGTGGTCATTCGGTTTCGAACCCGTGGAAAAACTGGGTGTCCGCTCCGAATCGCCGGCAGCGGACCTCACGTCGGGGATTGGTTACTACAATCCCGCGGCGGAGGTCAAGATCAACGGAAGAGCACAGAAACACAAAACGAAGTTCGTGCGCGGGTTGCGTCGTCTGAGCGAACTTTGATCGGGCGACTTGTCTTCAGCGGCGGTCGTACCAACAATGCGGCGGGAGCGCGGGTTGTCGCATCTTGGTTTTGGGACAGTGCGCCTCCTTCTCAGATCGTACAAGTTGATTTTTCAATTGCCGAGTAGCTATCTCATAACGATGTTTTTGTTTCAATCGTGGTTCCGTAATCGCCGTCGCCGCAAACTGCTGTCCGAGCCGTTTCCGCGCGAGTTTGAGGGGTACCTCGACCGGAATGTGGGTCATTTCTCAAAACTCACAGCGGCGCAGCAATCCCGGCTCCGGGATGACTTGCGGGTTTTCATTTCCGAGAAGTACTGGGAGGGCTGCAACGGCCTGGAAATCACTGATGAAATTCAAGTGACGGTCGCCGCCATGGCGTGTCTGCTCGTGCTGGAGTTACCGGACGGGATGTTTGACCGCGTGGAAACGATTTTGGTCTATCCGGACGATTACGTGGCTCCCGAGAAAACCGTGGGGCCTGACGGAGTTGTACGGGAGGGCCCCAGTGCGCGTCACGGGGAAGCCTGGCTGCGCGGGCCGGTGATTCTCTCTTGGTCGGAGGCACGCGCCGGGGGGCAGTTGCACAACGACGGCCGCAACCTTGTGTTTCACGAATTCGCGCATCAGCTCGATATGCTGAGCGGGAGTTCCGACGGTCGGCCGCCGCTGGCGGATGCGGCCGCCGAGCGGCGGTGGCAGGACGTGATGCAGCGGGAACAGGTTCGGCTGCAGCATGAATTGCAGCAGGGCCGGCGGACGGTCCTGGATCCGTATGGTGCGACCAATGCCCAGGAGTTTTTTGCCGTGGCGACCGAGTGCTTTTTTGAACGACCCCGGCGGCTTCGCAAACGACACGCCGAGCTGTACAGTCTGCTCAAAGATTACTACCGCCAAGATCCGGCGTCATGGGACTAGGCGGCCTGCGACGGTCGCGTGTCGTAAAACTCTGTGACTGGCCGTAGTTTTACGGTCGCAGGTCCGTGCGTTGGTCAGGAACCGGTGAGTTCCGGTTCGGCCGTTTTGGATTCATCATTCGCGTTGCGTTTGACGTCCGTATTGGTGACTGCGCGGCCCATGTCGCGATTGGCCAGCATGAACATCCGCTTTTTGGCGGTCGCGGCGCGGCTTTCCAGGATTTCGCGGAAATCGAAATAGATCGCAGTCTGCTCCGCGAAGGGTTTGAGGAATTGGACCACTTCGGCGGCGGTCTGATACCGGTCGCTGCAATCTTTGGACATCATCTTCGAGATCGCGTCGGACAGTTCGAGAGGGACATCGGAGACCAACTCGCTCACGCTGGGCGGCGTCTGTTCACGGTGCGCTTTGATCTTTTCGGCGACCGCCTCTACTTGGAACGGCGGTTCGCCGACGAGGGCCGTGTAGAGCGTGCAGCCCAGGCTGTAAATGTCGGCGGTGGCATCTACGGAGAAGCTGTCGGCGGCTTGCTCGGGAGGGATGAAGTCGGGCGTCCCCATACAGTCGTGACCAAAGTCGATCTTGAGAGCCAATTCCTCCGCGTCGCCGCGGATGAGTGCCAAACCGAAGTCGATGATTTTCAACTCGCCGTTGTGCATACAGAGCAAGTTGGCCGGTTTAATGTCGCGGTGGATGATGCCGGCTTCGTGAATGTGTTGCAGTCCCCGGGCCGCCTGCATCACCAGGTCGCAAGCTTGTGAATAGGGAAGCGGGCCTTGACGATCGATGAGTTCCTGCATCGTGGCCCCATAAGCGACTTCCATCACCAAGTATTGCGCGTCGTCGACAGTGCCGGTCTCCAGCGCGCGAATCACCGAGGGATGATTCGCATCCAGCAATGCGCGGGCTTCCAAGTCGAAACGGGCGCGCATCCCGGCGTCGTTGAGATGCTGGGCGGAGAGGACTTTCAGGGCGACGCTGCGGCCGTCGCTGGTGTCTTCCGCTTCGTACAGCCAGCCGGTGCTGCCGGTTCCCAGCAGTTCCAGGATGCGGTAGCGTCCGATGAAAAAGCCACGGTAGCGGCGGCCTTCCAGCAGCCATTCGATTTGAGTGCGGCCGATGCCGCCGCCGGCGAGCGACGTCGTCGAGACTGCGGCGACGGAATCATCTTCGGCCGGTTCGTCCAGGAATTCGTTGCCGGGCCCGCCGGACCCCTCGAGGTGAAAGTCCTCGCGTTCAACGCGGAATTCGTCGGAATCGCTGAGGAAATCCTCTTCACCGTCGTACAAGCCGGCAGTCAATTTGCGATGTTGCTCGTCGACTTCTTCCTTGTGTGCGGCAAACTCTGCCAATTGACGTTGGTGCTCCGAGAGCGCCGATTCGAGTTGTTCGCGTTCCTCGGACAACGTGGATTCTCGTTTCTCAAGCGACGCTCGCTCTTGTTCCAGGCGCTGCGCAAGTTCTTGAACTTCGAGCTGCTGGACGTCGCAACGTTCCTGGCGCTGCGCGACCTCAGCCTGCAATTCATCGAGATTGCGTCGCTCGACCTCTAAATCTTGCCGTTCTTGCTGCAATTGTGTTGATTGTTCTTGGAGTTCCTGCTGCGATTGCTCGTATTGCTGTTGTTGTTCATCGAATGTGGCCCGCTGTTGCTCCAATGATTCCAGTTGCTCCGTTACGACCCGTTCCGCAGACTGCTGATCTTGCTGAAATTCTTCCCAATCCGCCTCAAATGCGGCGACTTCCTGCCGAAGCCCCTTGGAGGCCGACTCGAGTTGCGTCCGCTCATCGTGCAAGGACTGTTTTTCTGATTCGAACGATTCTCGGAGTTTTTGAAACTCGTCGATTGTCGTCTGATGCTCATTCTGGGCTTGTTGCAGACGCTCTTCGTCGGATTTCAGACTCTGTTGCGCCGAATCGAACTGGGTTGACTGCTCTTCGAATTGCTTGAGCTGCGCCCGCAACTCGGCCTGTTGTGCGTGCAGCTTTTGCTGGTCGGCAACCAATTGCTCGCGCTGGGATTCGATTTCTCGTGACAATTCGCTGACCCGGCCCGCATCGGCCTTCGAAGCCGCTGCCGTCAGTTGGAACGCTTGCCGGTCGGCCTCGAATTGGTCCAAAGTCTCCTGAAACAATGCGCGGTCGGTTTGCAATTGTTTGGTCTGTGTGACGAGCCGCTGCAGACCGCTTTCGAACTCGTCCCGGCGTTGGCCCTGTTCGGCAGCCTCAGAATCGACGGACTCTTTTTGTGCCGCAAGTTCGGCGCGCTGCTGTTGGAGCACGGCCAGGTTCTGTTGATGCTCCGATTCCGCGGCCTGCAATTGTTGTTGTTGCTCCGCCAGTGCGGCGCGGTCTGTTTCCAGCGCGTTCCGGAGCTGCTCGATGTCGGCGATCTGGCGTTCGTTCTCGGCGGCAAGTTGCTCGAGGTGCCCGCGCTCGGCCTGCAGATCATCAGCCTGCTGCTGCAATTGCTGCTGCTGTGCGGTCGCCGCTTGCTCGCGGGAATCGAGTTCGTTTTGTCGAGCGTCCAGCGCGCCTCGCAGCGCTTCCAGTTCCTCCTGCTGTGTTTCGATCTGCTGCGTATGACTTTCGAGTTGGCTGTGTCCTTGCTCCTGTTGAGCATGCAGCTCCCGGCGTTCGGCTTCAAGTTTGTCGCGGTCTGCCTGAAGTACCGACTGCTGTTCGAGCGATTCCGCCTGCCGCGATTCCAAATCATTTTGACGAGCGCGAAGTTCTTCAGCAGCCGTCTGGTCGCGTTCTTTCTGTTCCTCAAGCTTGAGCCATTGCGCTTCGAATTTGGCGACTTCGGACTGATGCTGCTGCTGGGCGGTCTCCAATTGTTGTCGACTCTCGTCGATTGCGGCGCGGTTGTTTTCGAGTTGCTGTAGTTGGTTTGCGACATCGTCGCGAGCCGACTCAACTTCGGTTCTCTGCTGCGTCAACTCGTCGCTGAGTTTTTCGAATTCAGCTTGCTGCCGGTCGAAATCGGTGCGCTGGGCGGATAGCTCGTCTTGTTGCCGCTGATGGTCCTGCTCCGATTTCTCGAACTGAGTGCGGGCTGCTTGAAACTGTTGCTCTTGCTCGGCAAAGGACTCGCGTTCCGACTCGAGGGCTGCGCTCGCTTGCTCCAACTCCCGGGCGTTTGCTTGTTGCGCGTCGGTTTGCGACTGCAGTTCTTGCTGCTGCCGCTGTAACTCCTGTAAGTCAGCCTGGAGTTGCGACTGCTGGTCGGCAAGTTCGCGTTCCGCCTCCTCGGCGGATTGGCGCTGTTGATCGAACCGCTCGCGTTCTTGACTGAGTTGTTCCTGCTCGCTTTGCAGTTGTTTCTGTGCAGTTTGTAGGGATTGCTGTGCGTGTTCGAATTCCGCTTCCGCGCTAAGCAGTGCTTCCCGCTGCTCGGCGAGTTTTCGTTCCTGCTCGCGAAACTGAGCGGTGTCGTCTTCGAGCCGGCGACAGGCTTCGGCGAGTTGTTGCTGTGCGTCGTCGTCAGCGAGGACGCCAACATTGCCGGCAGCCGACGGGCGAGGCTGCAGGTTGCTCCGCAACACGAAGCTGAACGAACCGACGTCGAGCTTGTCGCCGTCGGAGAGTGTGGCGAGCTCTACGGAGACGCCGTTGATTCGTGTGCCGCTGGGGCTCCGCAGGTCGCGAACCCGTAAGAGGCCGTTCTCCACCGTCACCACGCAGTGTGCCGGACCGATATCGTGGGCGATCAATTGCACGTTGCAACCGGCGGCGGAGCCGATTACGGTCGTGGGCCGCAAGACATTCTTGGTGAGTGGTTCGCCGTTGGGGCCAGAAAACTGGAGCTCCGCCACCGCCGGGCTACCGTCGGGTGCTGTTGTGGGGATCTGGCTTTCCGC
>JANQPT010000061.1 GCA_028285345.1 Planctomycetales bacterium | reverse complement strand
ATCTGAACAATTCCGATGCATGATCATGTCCTTCGGAGCACTAGCGGGAGAGAGACTTGTTGAATCTGCGATTGAAATTGTACGGCTCTCCGGTATGCTGAAAAGGTCCACTTTGGGAATAATTGACCATACCAGTTGTGCCTTCCACACCCCGAACTCTCGATCTTGCCAGCTTCATTGTCGACCGCTCGCTCGACGAGCCGCTCCATCTGCAGATCTATCACGGCGTCCGCGACTCGATTCTCAACGGTCGACTGGCGCCAGGTCTGCGACTTCCCTCGACCCGCACAATGGCCCTATCCTGGGCAATCTCGCGATCAACTGTGTTGGCTGCCATCGATCAACTCAAGGCGGAAGGGTATCTCGAAGGCCGAGCCGGATCCGGCGTCTTTGTCAGCCATACCATTCCGGACCGCCTCAATTGCGTGAAATCTGATCGTGCCAAATCAGACGCGGTTCCCACCGGCGGCAATCCGAGTCCCCAGCTGTCGAATCGTGGATCATCAATTTGCGACGAATTTCGCATCCGACGAGAATACTTTGATCACGCAACGCCGTTTCGACCAGGTGTTCCTGCGGAGGGAACATTCCCGTCAAAGAGGTGGAGCCGACTATCAACGAGGCTCTGGCGGAAATTCGAATGCGATCCGCCGCTTGTGGTGGAACCGATGGGGTACTCGCCGCTACGAGAAGCGATCGCGGTGCATCTCGGTGCGACGCGCGGTGTGAGCTGCGATGCCGATCAGATCGTCATTGTCTCAAGCACCCAACATGCGCTGATGATGCTTGGCCAAATCCTGCTCGACTCCGGTGACTCTGTCTGGATCGAAGACCCGGGCTATCTACGGGCGCAGGCGGCACTAGCGGCCGTTGGCGCCAAAGTCGAGCCGATTCCCCTCGATGACGAGGGTATCGATTTGGAGCATGCACTACGGACCGCTCCCAGTGCGAAGCTGTGCTATGTCACGCCGTCGCATCAATATCCGCTGGGCATCACAATGAGCCTCTCCCGCCGCCTGGCCCTCCTGGAATGGTCGGCGCGGAGCAGATCGTGGATCGTCGAAGATGATTATATGGCCGAATATCGCTACGCCGGGCAGCCGCTCGTCTCTCTGCAGGGACTTGACGAATTCGCGAGGGTGATCTATCTGGGCACATTCAGCAAAACGTTCTCGCCTGCGTTGAGGCTCGGTTTCATTGTGATCCCGCAGGAACTCATTTCTGCCTTCAACGCCGTTCGTTCGCTCATTGACCGTTGCCCCTCGTTCATCGACCAGGCAGTACTTGCGGAATTCATGCGAGAAGGACATTTGGGCCGCCATGTCCGCCGCATGCGCCGTGTATACGATGAACGGCGGAACTGCTTACGACATGCACTGAATAGTGAGATTCCCTGCCTCGACCTCCGGCCTGTACAAAGTGGAATGCACACCGTTGCGTGGTTGCCTTCGGGGTCAGACGATTGCCGAGTCGCAAGACATTTGGCAGAAGAAGGCGTCGTTACATTCCCACTGTCGACCATGTGTCACCGGCCCATCGCTCCCGCATTGATTCTGGGCTATGCCGGATGGAATCGCGTTCAAACGCTGCAACAAGTACGTCGCATGGAACGGTCGCTTCGGACGATTCTATCTGAATACTGCAGCTGAGTGACTCGGTTGCGTTCCACTCCGAAATACGCAAGGAGAGGGCGACCGCAGCGCGCTGGGAGCGAATGCTTCGACGCGGCGTATCAGGCCAGAAACGCAGTCAGTCTGTACGAAACTGCGGGATTCTCGCAAAGCTGACAGAAAGCGAGTGCAAAGCAGCAAGAGCATCAAAGATATGAGAAATCAATTGGGTTTAGACTTGAAACAACAGACTAGTGTTATATAATACTAGTCACTAAACTCGTAAAATGGAGCGATTGGATGTTCCTCCAGATTGAAAGAGATTCCGCCGTACCGATTTCCCGGCAGATCGACGCGCAGATTCGCGCGCTCTGCTGTGCCGGCTCACTGCAACTTGGTGATAAGTTGCCGTCGGTTCGCCAGCTTGCCCGGGAACTGACCGTCAATCAGAACACGATCCTGCACGTCTATGAGAGGCTTACGGCGGATGGACTGCTGGAAATGCGGCAAGGCCGGGGGACATTCGTCGCGAAAGGTCCCACACCTCGCAGCGTCCGCGATCAACGACAGAAGTTTGCCGACGAATGGAAGCAGCTCGTGCGACAGGGACGCATGCTGGGGCTGACCAACGACGACCTTCAGTCGATGCTTGATGAATCGTTGAAAGAGCCGATTCCAACGACGGGAACACCGACATGACCGAAACTGCTCTGATGCTGAACGATGTTACGAAACGTTTTGGGACTCACAACGTCCTGAACGGGGTTTCGCTGAAAGTTCCACGCGGCGAGACCGTTGCCTTTCTAGGCCGCAACGGTGCGGGCAAAACGACGACATTGCGGATGTTGATCGGATTATTGCAGCCGGATGACGGTTCGATTTCCGTAATGGGTCTCGATCCGGGCAGCAAGGCGATCGAGATTCGCCGCCGGACCGGATATCTCGCGGAGGATCAGCAGATGTTCGGCTGGATGACGGTTGAAGAACTGATTCGCTTCATGGCTCCGTTCTATCCGTCGTGGGACCATGGTCTAGCGATCGGCTATGTCCAGCAGTTCGAACTGCCGGCCCACGCGCGAGTACGGCAGCTCTCGAAGGGACAGACCATGCGTTTGGGGCTGCTGCTGGCACTTGCGCACCGGCCGGAGTTGGTGCTGTTGGACGATCCCGTTCTGGGTCTGGACCCTGTGATGCGCCGCAAGTTCAATCGTGATCTGATTACGCACCTGCAGGCTGAAGGACGGACGGTTTTTTACAGTTCGCACCTATTGTACGAAGTCGAACCGATCGCTGACCGAGTCGCGATTCTACACGGCGGTTCCATTGTGAAATACGAGCGCACCGAGGTGCTGCGGGCGGATGTTAAACGGCTCGTCATTCCGGTGGTGGACACGTCTCTGCCGGTCCGGCACTCACATATTCTAGATGTGGAATGCCGCTCCGGCGAGATGGCGGTTGTTGTTTCGCCTGCCGACCGGGCGATTGCCGATCTGAGGGAGTCGGGATACGAGCCGAGAATTCAGGACCTCAGTCTTGACGAAATCTTCGAGGCATACGTCGTCGGCTCCGAAGGAAATACCGGTGAAGCACAGCGAGCCGATCTGAGCGAACAACTGCCGGAGGCCTTGGCATGAATCCGATCGATCGAGCTCTCGTTCAAAAAGAGTGGTCGGAGCACAGCCGCAAGATTGCAGCGCTCAGCTTAATTCTTCTCGGCATCTGTGCGGCAGCGCTTCCATTTGGTGTCAGTGCCCTATTGGACGTGTTTTACCTCTTTGTCGCCCTGTATTACCCGATATTGGGAGGCACGTTTCTGGCGATGCGGATTGTGGCGGGTGAACGTGCTGATGGAACAGACGGATTCATCGACTCACTGCCCGTGTCACCTCGACGCTATGCGTTAATCCGTCTGTTGATGGGAGCACTGTCTTGCTGCGTCCCCATTGCAGCGGCCGGTCTGTTTGTTGTGGCCTGTGTCGCGGTCGGCCCGTCCCTGCCCGGCGACGCCATGGCCCGCGGCGTCATGACACGCGTGATGGGGGCGCTCGATGCGTCGGAAGCCGCCGCGACCGCCGTTGTGGCCGGAATATCGACGTTGAGCACCTTCTCCGTCTATGTTTGGACGGGCGTTTTCGGGCTGGGAGCGGCGAGCGAAAACGCGGCCGGTGCACGAGCCGTCGTCGTGCTGTTCATCGCTGCTATGATCGCCCTCGTGACATACGTAATTCCGGGTGATCCCGCTGTTTGGAACGCGCCCGGTCCCGCCGGTGGACTCGCTCTGCTCGAACTCCTGAAGAATTATCAACCGGAACAGAACGTCACTTGGGGAACTCTACGGGGCGATATGTTGCTGTTTCTGAAGTTGAGCTTGGCGTTCGCAGCGCACGTCGCCGTGCTGACCTATCTTGTTCGCCATTGGATACGGCACTACCCATCGTTTTCAGCAGAGGCGGTCGGCTGGGAGACGCAACTCTGGAATCGGTTCCTTGCTAGGAGAAAAAGTGTCAGGTCTGTTGAGCAATTTAAACACAAGCCGGCAAATCATCCGTACCGGATTGCACGGCGATCAATCCATACCGCACTCGCGTGGAAGCAATCCCGCGAGAGTCTGCCAACGGGGCTGGTCGCACTGGGCATTTCAATGATGATTGGACTTTTGAGCGGAGATTCCACCCGGCTGGCGGCCGAGGGGTTTCTGGTCGTCGGCTGGATGATGGCGCTGGTCATGGGAACTGCTGCGTTTCTCTCGGACGTCGATTTCAGGGCGTCATTGTTTTGGCGGTCCGGTTCGGCCGACGACTTGGTTCTGGAGCCGGTATCTCGCCATTCTGATGATATTTAGTATGTGCGTGACGCTTCCCTTCGGGCTGATCCTCTACTGCAACGAACCGTTCGTTCAGATCGACGAAGTCCGGCTGACCTCGTCCGCGCTCGGCGTCTTTTGTCTGATCACATTGATGCACGTGCTGACGCTGACCCTGGCCGTGGCATCTGTTTGTGTCATTCGGAGATTGGCATACGCGGGAATCGTTTCGGGACTGCTCTCCCTGGCAACCATTCTCATTCCAACAACGGTGGCCGCGGATCTGAACGATTTGTGGGACGTCGCGCTACTGAGTCCCGAGCGAAGCGAATATGGCGTGTTCATCGCGACTTCGGGCGGCGCAACGGCGGCAGCGCTAATGATCGCGTGGCTCTCGCTGATACCCATCCCCATATTTGGAAGCGACCCTGCGCGGCATGTCGTCTCCCGATCTGACAGGATTGCGCCCCATTGAATTGACAGTCGCCATAGCCATCCACCAATAGAAAGCTCAGGTGTTTTCATCATGCAGGCAGTCTACAAATCGACGATCATCGCGCTGTTGATGCTTACGACGATACCGGCACGAGCTGAAGGACTGATTCATCAGCTCCCTGAAGACGGAACCTGGGTTCGGTTCGAAGTACAGGGTGAAGCGACGAAATCGGACGGGACAGTGGCAGCTACTCTTAAAGGGTCGTACACGATCAGTTCAGTCGGCCAAATTGCGGTCAAAGGCCAAATGTGCCGCTGGATTGAACTTGACACCCAAATCAAGTTTGAAGTTCAAGGCGGGCGTCAAGGCGAGCAGAACGAGGTGTTAAAACTCCTCATCCCGGAAAAATACCTGACGAAAGGGCAGAATCCGTGTGACCATGTCGTGAAAGCTTACAAGAAAGATTCGCAGGGAACGATTCGGCCGCTTGACCTCAAAGGTCCGGGGCGCCGCGAGATTCAAAGCATGGATGAGCTCTTCCATTCTCCGTTGAAGCGGATCACAACACTAGACACAGCAGTCATCGACACCAAACTCGGCAAACTCAAGTGTGAAGGGTGGAAAGGCGTGGAATCGAAAGAGGGGACCGTTTTTACGACGGAGACGCGTCTGCACAAAAAAGCGCCGTTTGGCGTCGTGATTTTTCGATACGAAAAGCAAAGGATGCGAAACGGACGGGCCAGTGGAAAACGAAACTCGAATCTCAAACTGGCCGACTACGGACAGAATGCAAAGAGCGGGCTCCCCGGCAGTCAATAGTTAAGATTGCTATTCCCCACTCTGTCTGACCTGCCCCCCGCAGGCCCAGCACCTGCGGGGAGCGTTCGTGAACTAACTTCACAAACGGACAGCGAAAAACTCCTCCACCCACGAGGCAGTTCATTTTAATCTGAAGCGAGTGAGAGAGATTTTTTCGCACGGGACTCATAGCTTCAGACGGGAATCGATGCAAACCCGACCTACCAGAGGCCCCTACGAGTGCGCGATAACTGCCCAGACTGCGCTAGTTCGCGGGTCGACAGCGCGCATTCGCGACCGTGCGGAGCCAGAAAGAAAGACTACCCACACCCTTGGCTTTTCCCGTTTCCATCTGCCGGCGACGCGGCCGGGAAGGACCCGCCACGCTGCAGTAAGCGCTGAGTGGCCGGTGCACCTCCCCGTGCTGCGAAATCGTCCTAAACGACTTCGCGATATCGCACCCCGACTCGGCAGACACTCTGGCCAGAAGGCAACAGCAGTTTGTGCCGGCGGCAACTTCAAGTCGACTCCACGGTTTCCGAAGGCGTCCATTCTGCTTATGGTGGCCTGCATTTTTCGTCTGAGGTTGCTTTGTTGAAGTGGTCCGACATTCACTGGGATGTAGAGCGTTTCACGGTCACCAGCCCCAAAACAAAACGATATGGCAAGGCCACACGTATTGTCCCTGTTTTTCCGGAACTGAGGCTGTTTCTGGATGAAGCATTTGGGCTGGCCGACGACGGCGAGACTTGGTTGGTTCCCATGCTCGGCGGCAACGGCAACAAGAACCTCGGCACAACCCTTCGCAAGATCATCCGTCGCGCAGGTGCTGAAGTTTGGCCGAAGCTGTTTCAAGATTGTCGCTCCAGCCGGCAGGCCGAATTGGAACAGCAGTTCCCCACCTATGTCGTCTGTTCCTGGCTAGGTAACACGCCTACGGTGGCCCACAAGCACGACCTGACGGTTACGGACGAGCAGTATGCGACGGCAGGAAGAAGTGGGGACAAACTGGGGATGCAAACGCCCGTTTTGTGTCGTAGCGACTCGCAGCAGAGATCCCGAAAAGTCCAAAAACTGCGGGAAAACTCGAGTATTTCGGAGGCTGTGGGCATATTGGAAACTGCCCAAATAGCGGAGGAGGGACTCGAACCCCCGACACGCGGATTATGATTCCGCTGCTCTAACCAACTGAGCTACTCCGCCATGAGGATTACACTATGATCTGTGTCTGGTTGTGTCAATAATCTGACACATCAGACGTTGTGCCAAACTCATTATTTACGAGTTTGGAACTCTTAATCGAGCACCGAAGTTGAACGCTGCATTACAACATGCAACGCGAATTCGGTTTCTGTGTGCTCGATCGGGTTCGCCAGTTTAGCGGCTCATCGCCCAATTGCCCAGCGAGTATCGGGATGTCGGTGAACGAAGCTTGCAACCGAAATCTTGCCTCAACGATCGCCGACTCTTATCGTTATTGGAAACTGACCAAGCGGCGACTGCGTGAGTGGAGAAGCGCTGACAGTGGAATTACGAAATCGAGTTTGGCCTGGAATTGTGTGCGTCTCGTGGCTGGTGTATTCCATCTCGCTCTGCTTGCCATCGGTCGTAATCGAGTCCAGTTGGGAAGCGCACGTTTTTCGAGGCTGGCAAGTTCTGTTGATACTACTGATTCCAGCGATGTGGCTGTGGGGCGTCCCGTTCGTATATCTTGTTGTAAACGTCGTGTTCTGGATGTCTCCCGCCTATCTTGTGAAAGCGATGCGTGGGCAAGGAGTTTCCCGTCCCTATTTGATCGCGTTGGGAACCGCTACTTGCCTGACGTCTGTGGCAACTGCTGCAGTCGATGCAATTGACGTAGGATATATCCTCTGGACGGTCTCTTATGTCTGCTGCTTCGTGGGACTCATGCTACAGAGGAAACCTGAACCGTTGGTGATCGAGACTTGAATACACATCACATGACCGGATGGGGACACTCTGGTCCCCGTCCGGTCACAGGTGAAGATCAGGTCGAAACAGCTAGCTCTTCGCGGCGGCTAGTGCGGCGTCGTAGTTCGGCTCGTCGGCGATTTCGCTGACGTATTCGACATGCGTCAATTGGCCCTCGGGACTGATCACGAAAATGGCTCGGGCCAGCACGCGGTCCAGGGCGCCGCCGGAGATTAACACGCCGTAATCTTCACCGAATTTCGTACAGCGGTGGGCGCTGAGGCACGCCACGTTTTCCACGCCTTCGGCTCCGCACCATCGCTTCTGGCCAAACGGCAAGTCCATGCTCACGCAGAGGACCTCGACGTTGTCGAGTGTGCCGGCGACTTCGTTGAAGTGCTTCGTTTCCTTGTGGCAGGTCGGTGTGTCTAAGGAGGGGACGGTCGCGATAATTCGCGTCTTGCCGGCGCTGTTGGCCAGCGAGACATCGCTGAGGTCGGCAGCCTGCAAAGTGAAATCAGGAGCGGCATCACCCGCCTTTAACTCAGGACCGGCCAAATCGACGGGACCACCTTTTAGGGTGACCGCACCACTTCGAACATCAGACATCGCATTGCTCCTTGATCGCATATCAACTTAGGAAAACAGCCGCGAAGGCCGTGCTGAGTGACCGCGGCGACATTGTTTAAGAACGTCAGGTTTGCAAGTATGGCGATTCATTTGCGACTTGCAAGGGCCATCGCCGTTGAAGTTTTCTCCAAAGACGATCTTGCGTAGAATATGGTGGCGGATTCACAAATCTCGACCTTTAGGTGACTTATTCTGTTTTCGAGAATCCCAATTGTATGACGGCTTGTATTTATGATTTTGACGTGGTGGTCGTCGGCGCCGGCCATGCCGGAGTTGAAGCGGCACTGGCGGCGGCGCGAATGGGGGCAAACACTGCGCTGCTCACAATGAGTTGCGATACGGTCGCGGCAATGAGCTGCAATCCCGCTATCGGCGGCATCGCCAAGGGGCAGATCGTACGGGAAATTGATGCCTTGGGTGGCGCGATGGGGCAGGTGATCGATGAAACCGGCATTCAGTTCCGCATGCTCAATCGCGGCAAGGGGCCCGCGATGCACAGCCCGCGAGCCCAAGCGGACAAAAAAGCGTATCAATTCTTGATGAAGCATCTCGTCGAGCAGCAAGATCAGCTGTCGCTGCGCCAAGAATTGGTCGAGGGGCTCGAGGTCAGCGACAGGGCGGTCACCGGCGTTCGCGTTCGGGGTGACGCCGTTTATCGCGCTCAAGCGGTCGTCCTGACGACCGGAACGTTCCTGCAAGCGGTCATGCATACGGGGGAAGCACAGACCGCGGGCGGTCGAGCCGGGGAGGGGACCACCGGCACACTCTCGGACAGCCTCGCGTTGTTGGGATTTGAACTCGACCGGTTCAAGACCGGCACACCCGCGCGGCTGAACGGCAGGACGATCGACTTTGACGTCATCGAGCGCCAGCCGGGCGACGATGCCCCGCAACCATTCTCATTCTTAACGGATCGTATCGAACAGCCGCAGCTTGATTGCCATTTGACCGCGACCACGCCGGACGTGCACAAACTGATCCGCGAGAATCTGCAACGCGCGCCGATGTATAGCGGACAGATCCAAACCACCGGCCCGCGGTATTGCCCCTCGATTGAAGACAAAGTCGTACGATTTGCCGAACAGCCGGCACACCAGATCTTTCTGGAGCCGGAAGGCCGCAATACTTTGGAATACTATTGCAACGGCATTTCCACCAGTCTGCCGCGAGACGTGCAGGATCAAATGATTCATATGATCCCGGGCCTCGATCGGGCTGAGATTATGCGGTACGGCTATGCGGTGGAGTACGACTTTGCCGTTCCCACACAGTTGCACCCGACCTTGGAAACCAAGCGGGTCGCTGGACTCTACTTCGCCGGACAAATCAACGGTACCACCGGTTACGAAGAAGCGGCCGGACAGGGCCTCTTAGCGGGTGCTAATGCCGCGCTGAGTATTGCCGAACAACCGCCGTTAATTCTGGATCGCAATCAGGCCTACCTGGGTGTACTGATCGATGACCTTGTCACCAAGGGTGTCGACGAGCCGTATCGCATGTTTACTTCGCGTGCGGAGTACCGTCTGTTGCTGCGGCACGACAATGCCGACCGCCGGCTGACTCCGTTAGCGCACCGGGCCGGATTGGTTGGGGCTGAACGGTGGAACCGCTTGCAGTCGCTTGAGGAGGAATTGACCCGGGCGACGGCGGTGTTGACGACGACGTTCCAAGAGGGATCCAAACTCGAGCAAATCCTGAGGCGTCCGGAAATCACCTGGAAGGAGTTGTCCGAACTTTCGCCAGCCGCGCGAGACCTCAACCTCTCCGAGCGGGCTGAGTCACAGATCACCATTGAGACCAAGTATTCGGGGTACATTCGCCGGCAGACATCTCAAATCGAAAAACAGGCCCGGTTGTCGGGCGTCCCGATTCCAACCGCGTTTGACTACCATGCTGTCCCGCAGTTGCGTCCGGAGGCAAAGGAAAAGCTGTCGAAGGTGAATCCGCGCAATATCGGACAAGCGGAGCGAATCAGTGGGATTACTCCCGCCGACTTAGCGATCGTGATGCTCTATCTGGAAGATCCCGGCCGGATGGCGTCGTAGCACAATATGTTGTGGTATTGCTTAGCAAGTCTTCAATCAGAGTAATCTTGCGACTTTGTAGAAACGGACGCGAAATCAGCTTTTGGGGGTGCTCGGTGGAAACGAAGAGTGTTGCACGATTTCGCAGAATGGATATAATGTGGGCCAACGGTAAGATCGGTAATTCATCTGAGCCGGGAGTCTTCCCGGCCTCTGTTCATTTGACCACTGTCCTATCTCCTTCACTCGTCGATGTCCCCGCCGATTGGTCATCGTCGCAATGCTAATTGTAAGTCGCTACCTTCATTAACGGGAACTTGAATTTGCCGGATGACTTTCGGCAAACGATTTCGTTTCGTCGGATCAACGAATCGTGATGGATAAGATGTCACTTGCGGTTTGAACTTTAGAAGCAACGGATTCGAAACGAGGTTTTTCAGTTGTCGCGCACAGGGAGGGATAGCCTCTCTTCGCGGAGGGATTCACGAGGGGTTCTGTGACATCGGATGCATGAACGCAGGCCGATGCAAAAGGTGGACGAGCAACATGAAAACAGTCTTTACCACAGGTGAAGCCGCGAAAGTTTGCAAAGTTAGTCAACAGACAATCATTCGGTGTTTTGACTCCGGTCAACTCAAGGGCTTTCGCGTCCCGGGATCACGATTTCGTCGCATCCCGCGCGAGCAGCTCTATAAATTCATGAAGGAGAACAGCATTCCGACCGACGCGTTGGAAAGCGGACGCCGGAAAGCACTGGTTGTGGATGACGATGAAGAGCTGGTCGAATTGATCAGCGACGCGCTCGAGGCGGATGGCCGATTCGAGATCCGCACCGCCAACAACGGATTTGACGCGGGAATGATGGTCAAGGAGTATCGTCCTGACGTCATCGTCCTGGATGTGATGCTCCCGGACATCAACGGCAAGGAAGTCTGCCAGCGCGTCCGCAGCGATTCCACGCTTGACGATACGCGGATCGTTTGCATTAGCGGAATGGTAGAGCAAGATAAGATCGGCGAACTGATTGATTCGGGCGCCAACGTGTTCCTGCAAAAGCCGTTTGAAGTCGACCAATTGGTCGAGACGCTGTGTCGCGAGCTGGATATCGAACCGACTCCTCCGTAGTTTCCGCACCGCGACCGAAACAGTCATTGGTCAGCGCTGTTACGATGTCACGGCGGCGGTTTGACAACTCCGTATCGGAGATCACTGCGTGATCTCGTGGACGTCGCGTCGGCGCGTGTGCCCGCGGCGTATTGACACGCCCTTGCGAAGGCCCGCACTTCTTCAAACGGTCGAGAACATGGCAGTCGACCCCGGTCATGACGAATCCCTCGCGGCTAAACTCGAGGCATTGGCGGAGTTTTCAGCCGGGGCGGGACATGAGATTAACAATCCGCTCGCGGTCATCATCAACCGGACCCAACGGCTGTTAAACCAGGAATCCAATCCTCAAAAGCAGCGAGAATTGGCGGCAATCGGCGCGCAGGCCTACCGCGTTCGAGACATGATCGGCGACGTGATGCTCTTTGCACGCCCTCCGGTCCCGGAACCTGAGCGTTGCGACTGGGCGCAGGCCGTTCGCGAAACCGCCGCCAAACATGCTGCGGATTTCAATGAGGCGGCGATCGATCTCGACATGGATCTCTCTGAGACACAAGATGTCTGGGCGGATCCGGTACAGTTGAAAATCGTCACCAGCAGTCTCCTCAAGAATGCCGGTGAAGCCGTCGGCCGCAATGGTCGCGTTGAAATCACTCTCTCCTCGACCTTGGAAGGCGATAAGCCGTTTGCTAGGCTGTCGGTCTCCGACAATGGCCCCGGGATGAGCGAAGTGGAACGGGAACATCTGTTCGACCCGTTTTTTTCCGGCCGTCAATCTGGACGCGGTCTCGGCTTCGGTCTTTCGAAGTGTTGGCGGATCGTCGACGGACATGGCGGACGAATCGAACTCTCGGAATCACTTCCCGGACGAACGACGTTTGTCGTTGACTGGCCGCAGGAGCCGCCCACCGGCGAATCGCCGCACGTACAGTCGCACGATCGGTAAACGTTCTGTATCCTGTGCCATGATCAACGCAACGGGGTAAATTCGGGCGCACTCGGCGTTATCGAAAACACAGCAGCATCGCTGAGGGCTCGGATGTCCTCCTGAGACACACCGATGCAGGACGGCAAGGTGATGAAAAGTCTTTCGTTGGGTTTGCTGCTTCTGTTGCTCCTTTCGGACGCGGCTTGCGGTCAGCTAACGGAGACGGACCGTTTCTTGGCTCCGCTGCCGGCTCGATTTCGGATTCTCGACCCCGGCGTCGTGATGGCCGGGGTGCCCGTTCGTGAGATCGAGATCGAGGCATTAGACCAGCAGGGCCAGATCGACACGAACTTCAATGGCCGTGCGATGATCGAGGGGATCATTGTCGAAGAGGCCGGAGAGGCGGTCGCGATTCCACCGTTTCAAAGCGGCCGGATTTTGCTAAAGACCGACTTGGCGCTGCAGCGCCGCGTTTTCGTCGATCGCTCCGTGATCACAGTGCAGGCCATGAAAGGCCCCGATCCGCAAGCGGAATTGGAAGTGGTTCGGATTCCCGGATTTCTGAGCCTGCTCCCTCCGTTGCTGGCAATTGGCATGGCTGTCTGGCTACGAAACGTGATTTGCGCACTCTTTGCAGGTGTTTGGGTCGGTGCATTGATCCTCGCCCGCGGAAATTTTTTCGTGGCCTTCTTGCGGTGTCTCGACAAGTACATCCTTGAGCAACTGACTCAGCCGGACTCTCCGGACAATGCGCACTTGTTAATCGTGCTGTTCACGCTGTTTCTGGGAGCGATGATCGGTGTGATGTCCCGTAGCGGCGGGACACACGGGTTGGTCGATTCGATGGCCCGCTTCACGAAGAACCGCCAACGCGGTCAGCTGACGACCTGGTTTTTGGGTATGGTGGTCTTTTTTGACGACTATGCAAACAGCCTGCTCGTCGGCGGCACGATGCGGCCGATGACCGACCGGCTGAAGATTTCTCGCGAGAAATTGGCGTTTCTCGTTGATTCCACTGCGGCACCCATCGCCGGTCTGGCACTAATTTCCACATGGGTCGGGTTTGAGCTGGGACAGATTCAGGACACCTACGAAGCATTGGGACTCGAATCAGAGGGGATTTATGAGATTTTTCTGTATAGCATCCCATTCCGCTTCTATGCGGTCTTCTTAATCGTTTTCGTCGGCTTGATCGCGCTATTAGGTCATGATTACGGGCCGATGCTCCGCGCAGAAATCCGTTCCCTTGTCTACGACCAACCTTCCGCCCCCGATGCGTCCATTCCTGAACCTGACGACCCGACGAGCGAACCGCCCGAAGTCTTGCGCGCTCGCAACGCCATAATTCCCATCTGCGGTCTGGTCATCCTGGTGATGGTCGGAATGTGGTCGAGCGGCAGTTGGGTTCTGGATCGCCAGGACGAAACCGCAGTCGCTGAAAACCGCCCGGTGCCTGAACGCACATTGCGAATGATCGTGGCCAGTGCCGAATCGAATCGCGTGTTGTTATTTGCCTCGTTTGCGGCGTCGCTGATCGCGATCGCTAGTGCCATCATTTCCAAGTCGTTGACGCTACAGCAGTCGATCGAGGCGTGGCTGAACGGCGCCAAGAGCATGTTTCTGGCCGTCGTGATTCTCGTGATGGCCTGGGCGCTGGCGGATATTTGCGACGATCGAAACTTGAATACAGCAGGGTTCTTAGTCGAGCATTCCCAACAATCGCTGGCCGTACAGTGGGTTCCCGCGCTCGTGTTCGTACTGGCTGCGCTGGTGTCCTTCGCCACCGGCAGTTCGTTTACGACGATGGGTCTTCTGATGCCGCTGGCAATTACCGTGACGTACAGCAAGTTGGCAACGCTCGACCAGGCTGCTCCCGACCATCATCTGATGATTGCCTCGATCGGATCCGTGCTGGCGGGCGCGATTTTCGGCGATCACTGTTCGCCCATTTCGGATACGACGGTGCTCTCTTCGGCCGCCACGAACTGCGACCATCTCGACCATGTGACAACCCAGCTTCCTTACGCCGCAACCGTGGCCGGGGTCTCCTTGTTGTTCGGATACGTTCCGATCGGCCTTGGCTATTCATTTCTGCCGGCTCTGCTCCCAATGGGCGCCGTCGTGCTTTACATGGTGATTCAGTTCTACGGCCGCTCCGCCGAAACGGAAGCCGAAAGGCTGATTGCCGAATTGGGCGAGGCCCAAGCAGAGTCCGCCGACGGGGAAGAGGACTCCGACGAGGACGATGCCCCGAGCAAACAACAACCCGATGCGTCTGCAGAGGAAGCCGGTCCTGACCAGGAACAGCCGGCAGAGACCGAAGAACAACCGGAGAAAGACACGCCCAAGTTCTGAGTTGTCAATCTTCGTCGAGCCAGTGCCAGATCCTCCTCTCCATGCAGAATTTGCATCCACCACGGGCATCCACTAACCTCGTCCGGTTATAACGGTTCTGTGCATCCCTCGTGAGACTCTGAGCTGAGCTTGGCTCGTTTGAGCCGTCGATCTCTTTGCCGTATGCCGACGGTTCGGCGGCATGATATGATAGAGCGAAAACAACTCGTGGCCGCACCAAACGCTGCGGAATTCAAGAAACTGTGAGCCGATGTCAATATCAACGAAACTTCAGGGCATATTTACGCCGAATCTTGTCCCGCTCGATCAACGCGGAGAGATCAATGAAAGCGAACTGCGGCGTTACACCGATTGGCTGATCGACCGGGGCGTGCACGGACTGTATCCCAATGGATCGACGGGGGAATTCACCCGATTCACCGCCGAAGAACGGCGCCGGATCATCGAAATCATCGTTGACCAGAATCGGGGCCGTGTACCGATCCTCGCTGGCGCTGCTGAAGCCAACGTCAAAGAGACGATTAGAGCGTGCGAACATTACAGCGACTTGGGGGTTAGAGCGGTCGCCATCGTCGCCCCGTTCTATTACAAGCTGAGCCCTGAGTCTGTCTACGCCTACTTTGCGGAAATCGGCCGCAATACCCCCGTTGATGTGACGCTGTATAACATCCCGCTGTTCGCCAGCCCGATCGACGTCCCGACCGTCCAGCGGTTGGCAGACAATTTTGAGCGTATTGTGGCGATCAAAGACTCGTCGGGGGACATTCCGCACATGATCCGCATGATCCAGGCTGTGCGTCCGCAACGTCCCGAATTCAGTTTCCTGACCGGCTGGGACGCGGCGTTGATGCCGCTGATTCTAATTGGCTGTGACGGCGGCACAAACGCAACCTCCGGCGTTGTGCCGGAAATCACGCGGAAACTCTACGACCTGACAACCGCCGGCAAACTCGACGAAGCCCGGCAAGTCCAGTATGACTTGGTGACGTTGTTCGACACCATGATCTATTCGGCCGAATTCCCGGAAGGATTTCGCGCCGCCGTTGAACTGCGCGGCTTTAACATGGGCACGGGACGACAACCGCTTTCTCCGGATCAGACAACCGACCTGTCGTTGCTCAGCAAGACGCTGCAGTGCTTGCTGGCCGAGCAAGGATTCACCGACGAGCCGGTCGGCGGCTGCCCGGTGGGGGCGGATCAAATCGACCGTGCTGAAATCAACGCGATCGTACAAAACGTATTGGGTGAACTGAAGCGACGGGGCATGGCCTAATCTGCGGCCCTGATCGTTTCGCCCCAGCGGTCCCCATGAACCATGCAGGCAGACTGGCAACAGCAACTGCGAGATGACGGTTTCGCGCTGATCCCGGCAGTCTTTACTCGGGATGAGATTGAGGGCATCGTCGGAGAACTCCACCGTGCCCTGCACAATGCTCCGCCGCAGGCCGTCTTGGCACGAAACCAACGCGTGTACGCATCGCGTCAACTCTTGCGGGTCTTTCCGGCAGCGAAGGACCTCTGCCACCGCCAGCCGTTGAGAAATCTGCTGCAGTCAGTGCTCGGAAGTCAGTGCGGACTGGTGCGGGGTTTGTATTTCGACAAACCGCCCGAACAGTCCTGGGCGCTGCCCTGGCATCAAGACAGAGGCGTTGCCATTCGTAACGAGGGACTGGAGTCGCCCCACTTTTCAAAGGTGCGGCTCAAGGCGGATGTGCCCCATGTGGAAGCCTCGCGCGAAGTGCTCGAGTCGATGCTTTCGCTGCGGCTGCATCTTGATACCGTCACTAAGGAAAACGGTCCGCTCCTGGTGCGACCGGGATCACACCGCGACGGCCAACCGGGAACGCAGGCCCACGTAGCCCACGCGGTGTATGCACATGCCGGCGATGTGCTCGCCATTCGGCCGCTCCTGTTCCACTGCAGCCGTAACTCCGACCCGCAGACCACATCGCACCGGCGAATCATCCACCTGGAGTTCGCCGCGAAACCGACCTTGCCGGACGGCTTTCATTGGCACGAATTTCACCCGCTTACTCAACCCGATGATTGAGTTCGTGCGCAGCGCGCGTTGAGGCACATGGCACTTACTTCCCAAGCAGTTTGATATCACGTGAAGACCAGACACGTTTGGGCATGAAGAATTTTTTTGCCGGGTGCCGTGGTCTCACGCCGACAGGCGGGTGACCATGCCACGTGCGATTCTGCAATCGCATGCTCACTCGTCACTACGTGACGCGAGAGCATGGCACCCGACTCAGTCTGAACTCGACAAGATTCATGAAAAATCCGAAGCAATTGCCACGGAGCGTAACGGCTACGAAGAAACAGCCGACAGTTGTTTTTGCAGCCAGCTAACGCCGTGGCTGATCGCCTCACCCAGTTTGTCAGGATGTTTTGCCCCGGCCTGCGCAAAATCGGGCCGTCCGCCGCCTCCGCCGCCGGCAATTTTGGCGGACGTTTTGACCCAATCGGAGGCGTTCAACCCGCGTTTCACCAAATCCTTGCTGAGCCCGGCAATCAATAAGACTTTGCCGTTGGTCACTGAACCGATCAAGACAGCTGAGGTCCCCGCGATTTTACGTATCTGGTCGATCTGTGCGCGGATCATTTCCACATCCCAATCGCGGGCTTCGTACCCGACGATTTTCACGCCGTCGACGTCTGTCGCTCCTTCCAACATGGAGTCGACTGCCGAGGCGGCGGACTGCGTCGTCTGCTTGGACAATTCGCGTTTGAGTTTTCGCAGCTCGTCCTGCAGCGCCGTCACGCGCTGAGGCAAATCAGACGGTTGCGGCGTCTTGAGCAGTTGAGAGAGTTCCTTTAGGAGTTCCTCGTCCTGACGGACTTTTTCCAGGGCCCGCTCTCCCGTGAGGGCGGTAATTCGCCGCACTCCTTTTTGAGTTCCCTCTTCGGAAACGATCTTGCACAACCCAACTTGCCCTGTGTTGTTCAAATGCGTGCCGCCGCAAAGTTCCTTGCTGAAATCGCCCATGCGGACGACGCGGACGCGATCCGGATACTTCTCACCGAACAGGGCCATTGCTCCCAGTTTCTTGGCGTCTTTCAGATCCATCACCTCCGCTGAAATCGGAGCGCCCTGGGCGACATGACGATTGATCTCATCCTCGATCCGCGAAAGCTGCTCCGATGTGACCGGACGCGGCTGGCTGAAGTCAAATCGGAGCGTGTCCTGATCGACTTTAGATCCGCGCTGCAGTGCGTGCTCACCGACGACATTGTGCAGCGCATGATGCAACAGATGCGTCGCGGAGTGCGCGCGGCGGATTCCGCTGCGGCGGCTTGCATCAACTTCGGCGGTCACTTCAGTGTCGAGTTTGAGCGTGCCTTGCGTCAGATGTCCAATATGCACGACGAAACCGGCATCGCACTGCGTGTCCATCACACGAAACTGAAAGTCTGCTCCCGATAGAATTCCGGTGTCGCCGACCTGGCCGCCCGCCTCGCCGTAGAACGGCGTGCGATTGAGCACGACTCCCACAGGATCGTCGTGCCCGACTTCTTCTAAGGTATCCACCAGGTGCTTTTCGGCGATGATCCCGACAATTTTTCCGGTACTGGACGTTTCGCCGTAACCGCTGAATTCCGTTTCCGGCAACGTTTCCCGCAGCGCATCCAGCGGCCCGGCCGCCATAACGGCGTCCAGAAACAATCCCGAACCGCTGGCCTGCAGATGCTGTTTGCGGCGTGCTTCAAATCGCTGACGGTCGACGGCGAGATTGTGCTTCGCAGCGACCGCCTCGGTCAGTTCAATTAAAAACCCGTCTGTTTGATGCAGATCGAAAGCGTCGTCGCCCGATATCATCGAACTGCCGTCGCTGCGGGTCCGCTCGATGAAGGATTCTAATTTCTTTAATCCCTTTTCGACGGTGCCCAGGAATTGCTCCTCTTCGTCGCGTACGGCGGCCGCAATCTTGTCGGCGGAATCAGTCAGTTCCGGATAGGGAACTTTCATGACTTCAATGACCGATGGCACCAGCGTGTGCAAAAACGGATCGTGGCAGCCGATCAGGAATCCCTCCATGACGGCGCGGCGCAGCAACTGGCGGATGACATAGTTTTCCTTTTCGCGATCCGGAAGGACACCCTCAGAAATCGCGAAGGTCACGGCACGAATGTGATCTGCGATGCGGCGAATCGCACGTCCTTGAGGAGCGGAGAATTCATACTTGACGCCGACTGCTTCGGCCGAGGCCTCGCACAGTGGCCGGAGAATGTCGATCTCGAAGTTGCTCTCGTGCCCTTGGAGCACGGCGGCGGTCCGCTCCAGGCCCATACCGGTGTCGATATTCTTTTTCGGGAGCGGCCGTAGGTTGTCCGGAGGAATTCCGACACGATTGAATTGGGTGAAGACAAGATTCCAAATCTCGACGTTGCCGTCGCTGCCGGGAGGGTGATAGAAGATTTCGCTGCACGGCCCGCAAACGCCGTCAGGCCCTTCGCTCGGCGCGCCGGCCGGCCAGAAGTTTTCGTGCTCATTGTCGCGCGAAATCCGGTCGGTGGAGAGCCCGATCTTTTTGTGCCAAATGTTGTAGGCCTCATCGTCATCCTCGAACACGGTGACCGTGAGACGATCGGCATTCAATCCGAGCCATTTCTGATCGGTCAGAAACTCCCAGGCCCAGTGGATTGCTTCGTCCTTGAAATAATCGCCGAAGGAAAAATTCCCCAGCATTTCAAAGAATGTGTGGTGATAGGCGGTGTTGCCCACATTTTCGATATCGCCGGTCCGCAGGCATTTTTGGCAAGTGGTCGCCCGCGTGAACTCCAACTTACCGACGCCCAAAAACTGGTCTTTGAATTGATTCATTCCGGCCGGCGTGAACAATACTGTCGGATCGCCGCGCGGCACCAGGACATCGCTGGGCCGCCGGACACAACCTTTGGACTCGAAGTATTCAAGATACTTTTCACGCAGCTCGTCGGTTTTCATATTGCTGATTCACTCATGAATTTGTGTGGGCACGCCGTTCGACTCCCGTAACCGGAGTCGAAATGCGGCGATTGACTTCGCGATGCGACCGGACAACCGGGTGTGGCCGCCAGAGTGGGCGCGATCCGACCAACGTCGAAATCGCTCCGACATTAACGCAGATGATCACACCCGGAAAACAAGACAGCATAGGATCAATCGGGTTCAACCACAATCTCCCGAACCTCGCCGTCCCGGACTCGCCGAAGTCGCACGGGACCGTTGAGTCTGTCGACGGTCCGCTGAAAATCCTGCGGCGTCAGCACGTCGCTGTCATGGACGCGGGCAATATAGTCACCCGGCTTGATCTCCGCGTCGGAAGCGGGAGAGTTGGAAAGCACCTCCGTCACCAACACCGCACCCGGCAACGGATTCTGCGACAGCCTGGCCGGAAGGTACTTGTGTCGAGCGGTGCTGAAATCGACTACCAGACCACGCCAAGTCCGCTCCATCCGCCGCAACGGCGCGATGATCTCATCTTCGTTCTTCGCGGGCCATTTTCCCAGCACAACGTTGTTGTAGCGCATCCGTTGATTGCCCCGTCGAATCTCAAGCTTCACCGTCGTCCCCGGGGCACGGCGACCGATTTCTCGCATCAGATCGCTTCGGGAACGAATTCGGGCCTCGTCGACCGCCAGGATCACATCGTGGTCCCGCAGCCCCGCCTGCTGTGCAGGTAGATTCTGCAAGACCTGGTCGATCTCGGCGCCTCGTTCGTCTCCTCGTAGATGCAAAGCCTGCGCGTCCCCAAAACTGACTCCCAAGAACCCGTACTCGACCTCGTAGCCCTTCAAGAGTGTATGTATTACCCGACGCGTGGTGTCATCGACTGGAATCGCGTATCCAGCCGACTTTTCGTAGCCCGCCAACGCCGCCAACGACGTCGTCAGGCCGATCAACTCCCCGTCAAAATTGATCAGCGCGCCGCCACTCATCCCGAGATTCAAATTCGTGTCGACTTGTAGCAGTCGGCCAAGATGATAGAGACGCTCATTTCCGGCGCCGGTTGAGTCCGGCACCGTACCGTCGGGATTGGCAATATTGTCGCTCGCGCGCCGGCCGATATTACTGATGATTCCCCAACTGACGCTTGGCGAACCGCCGTTGTGCGCGAGGGCATACGTATTTCCCAAGGCCAGCACGAATTGTCCCTTCTTAAACTTATGCGCAACCGCCATCTTGATGGGACGCAGCCCAACGGCATCAATGGTGATAATCGCCAAATCGCTACGAGGATCAGCAGACCAAATCTTAGCGTCCTTTCCGGATCGCTCACCTCGGTAACGGACTGAGAGCCGCAACTGTGCCCGGCGCCTCGGCGCAGACCCGTCCGCGCGGCCGTCGAGGTGTGTGTCCGCGCCTTTGACCACGTGATAATTGGTCAATATGGCAGTCACCCTCCGCCCGTTTTCAACGACGATTTCTCCCAGCACAACACCCGATCCGAAATCGTTCGGAATGTAATTTGGATGCCTGATATCGTCCTCGGGAAGTCCGAGTGGAACTCCGAATCGATTGAGTCTCGCGCGCGCGGCTTCGTCGTCCGGCCTCTTTTTCGCCCGCGCAATGGAGACGACGCCTGGTTCCGCCTTCTCAACCGCTTTGACGATTGATTCCTCAATGGCGTAGAGCAGCGCGGGGCCAGAATTTCGTTGGGCAAACGCCGGGGTGGCAACCAATGCGAGACAGATCGCGACGGTGGCCAAGCAATGCCTTAACCAGATTGCACCGGCCGGTGTCTTCGGATTGCGCAGGGCAGCCCACAGGTGAAGAATTTGCATACGACAACTCCAACGGGATCCCGCATGAGATTCGAAACCAGTTGCGGGAATTGCTGATCCAAGTCGCTTACCATAGTGCGAACGTTCAAAAACGCCGCGCGACTCACACGTTGCGCGATCGACCAGGCGATAACGGTCGTTGCGGCCGCACAGGCATTCTATGGTATCGCAGCACCGGACCGCACCCAAGCCCAACTCATCGGTCCAGCGGGATCAACGGCAGCTTCGCTCATTCTTCCCCTGCTTCTTCCGCATTTTGCGGCGATTGCGGTGGAAATCCGCGGCTGACCAAGATCTTGTCCCGCAATTCCTCCAGCAAATCGGGATTCTCCTTGAAAAACAGGCGGGCCCGGTCTCGCCCCTGTCCCAATTTGACATCGCCGTAGCTGTACCAGGTTCCGCTGCGAGTTAACAGCCGGTCCTCCAACGCCAAGTCGATGATATCGCCCTCGATGCTGATGCCGCTTTCGTTCAGCATGTCAAATTCCGCCATGCGAAACGGCGGGGCGACTTTGTTTTTGACAATTTTCGCACGCATACGAATGCCGGTCGTCGTATCGCCTTCCTTCAAGGTGCTAATGCGGCGGACGTCGACGCGGCAGGAGCTGTAAAACTTCAAGGCGCGTCCACCGGGCGTCGTCTCCGGGCTGCCGAACATCACCCCGATCTTTTCGCGAATTTGATTGATGAAAATCACGCAGGTCTTCGATTTTGCAATCGCCCCGGTCAGCTTTCGCATCGCCTGGCTCATCATCCGCGCTTGCAGACCGACGTGAGAATCGCCGATCTCGCCGTCTAGCTCCGCTTTGGGAACCAAGGCTGCCACGGAATCGACCACAATCACGTCGACGGCATTGGATTTAATCAGCATTTCCGCGATTTGCAGCGCTTCTTCTCCATAAGACGGCTGACTGACCAGCAGATCTTCCAGATCCACGCCCAGCCGCTTGGCCCATGAGGGGTCGAGGGCGTGCTCCGCGTCAATAAATGCGGCGATACCATCGGCACGTTGGGCGCTGGCAATCACATGCAGCGCCAACGTCGTCTTTCCGCTCGACTCCGGCCCGAACAACTCGATAATCCGCCCGCGCGGAAATCCACGGCCCCCCAGAGCAAGATCCAGCGAGAGGGCTCCCGTGGGAATGCCGGCGATGCCGGTGGCAGACCCTCCCGAAAGCTTCATGATGGACCCCTTGCCGAACTGCCGCTCAATTTGGGCCACGGCGTTGTCGAGGATTTTATGGTCGCCGTTGCCGGCAGCGAGCGCACTTTTGGGAGATTGTTTTGTCTTTGTCGCCATCTTCGATTATCCTCACTTTCCGGGGAAACGCGTTACCGAGGTGTGGGGGAAATGCCGAGCTGAGAGTCGTGCAACATCAAACCTAAAAATTGGGGGTAGCAGAAGTCGTGAGACTTCTGAAAACTCAGCCGGTACACGCAAGTCTCCGAACTCTCACGAGTTCGGCTACCCAAAATCTGAAACTTGTCAAAGCACTCGAACCAGTTTCAAAACCCGGTTGCGCCTGTTTGAGATACTTACGCTCAAGTGTCAGCGCGAGGCGTCAGAGGGTTTTGAAACGACTTGCAAAAAGCGGCCTTTCTCCCGACATCGCGACATCCAACCAATACTGAACAAACAAACACTATATCGAGCGCATCCCCAATTCGGCAAGAGTAAAACCACAAAAAATTCAGATTCCCCGGAAGTCGCGATTTGGGATACGCAACTCGCACCAACACCTAACTGCGCTGCAACAGCATCTGCAAATACGAGCGGGGCTCAGGGGAACTCAGGCCCAACTCGGCCGCCAGATCTAAGACCGCCTGCTTTGCCTGCTCACGGCCGTCTGACTCGACGACGGTCTCGACTTCCAGAAACGAGCCCAGCTCCTCGACCTGATCGATGCAAACCTCGCAGGAGTGGTCACGCCAGTCAAGATGGTAGACATCGCGTGTCTTCTCCACGGAGCGAACCTGCGTGAATCCCAGGATCTCCAGCAGTTCCAGCAATTCATCAGCGGCGCCGGACTGAAACGGGATTTCGATTTCCCGCCGCATCTTGATCTCTTGATCGATGACCGGCCCTTTATAGGTAATCCGGTTCTCGTCATTGACTTGCCGGACTCGCAATGCCTCGTTCGTCTCCGCAAACGAGCGTACCGGGTGTGCGAAATATGTATCCCGCTGCCGTAACGATTTCTGCTTGACGGCCCCCAGTTCAGCCAAGGCCGCCAGCGGCGCTTGCAGATTCACAACGGGGAATTTCAGTTCGACTTCGTATTTCATTCCGTTATTTATCGAATCGTCGAAGGTTCAATCTTTGATTGCCTGATCCTCACGTGGCTGCGATTAGTCGAGTCCCAACTTTCGCAATCGTTCACGGAGAGTTGCCCGGTGGATCCCCAGCATGCGTGCGGCCTGCGTGCGGTTGTCTTGGCAGCTCTGCAAGACGGCTTGAAACAGCTCTTTCTCGACGACGTTCATCAATTCTTCGTAGAGAACTGACGGCTGCCCGGTGGACTTCGATTGCTGCAGTTTGGCGTTTGTCCAGGCGGCAATTTGCTGCTGCAGCATGTTCGGTGATTCGCTCTCAGCGCCGCGACGCGCGATGGGCGCGGGGAGATGTTCGCAGTCGATCAGCCGGCCGCGGGCGTTGATCGAGGCGTGTTCGATGGCATTTCGCAGTTCGCGAACGTTGCCGTGCCAGTGGCGGGACTTCAGCTGATCAAGGGCGCGGGCAGCGATATCCGGCGGCGGATCAGCGTGGCCGCTCATCCCCAGAAAGTGCCGCACCAGCAGCGGAATATCCTCTCGGCGTTCACGCAGCGGCGGGAGTTCGATGGGAAACACATTGAGCCTGAAATAGAGATCCTCTCGAAACGTTCCCGCAGCGACCATTTCGGGCAGATTGCGGTGCGTGGCCGCCACGATGCGTAGCTTTGCCGGTCGCGGATGCGATGCCCCAACGGGAAGGAACTCAGACTGTTCGATCACGCGCAGCAGTTTGACCTGTATCTCCAGAGGAACGTCGCCGATCTCATCCAGTAAGACCGTTCCTTCCGCCGCCAAATCGAGACAGCCTTGCCGGTCCCCCTCCGCTCCGGTAAACGCCCCTTTGACGTGTCCGAACAGTTCACTTTCAATCACTGTTGGACTCATCGCGGCCAACGAGACCGGCACATACGGGTGGGAGCGCCGCAGGCTGTTTTCATGGACTGCCCGCGCGGCAAGCTCCTTGCCGGTCCCGCTTTCTCCTGTGATCAGGACCGGGACGTTGGATCGCGCCACAAGCGCAATCTGTTTGTAAACCTGCTGCATGGCGGGCGAGCGGCCGACGAGATGACAGCGCGAATCGTGTGCTGCAGAAACCGGATTGGACGCCTGCTGCCCCGATCTCCGCTGTTTCACGAGCAGTCGGCGGACGATCCGCGCCGTCTGGTCCAAATCGAACGGCTTAGTGAGGTATTCGACCGCTCCTTCTTCAATCGACTTCACCGCCGTCTCAAGATTGCCAAATGCCGTCATGACGACGATTGGAACATCTCCTGCGGAACGGCGGATATCCGGCAATGCCGACAAGCCGTCCCGACCGGGAAGCCGCACATCGAGGAAGATCGCGTCCGGAGAGACCGTCGGAATCATCTCGAGCGCCTCTTCCGCCGAGGGTGCGATGCTCACGCAAAAACCTTCGTCGGTCAGGTACTCCCGGATTCCCCAGCAGATGGTATGTTCGTCATCGACGATTAACACGTTGGTCATGAATCACATTCTCAATTGAACAGTTTCTGGGAGCGCCGCCTCTGTTCACCGCGGGTGCCAAAACGGGAATCGTCGAAGCCAGTAGCGATAGCATTGGGAAATCGCATCTGAAACACCGTCTGTCCTTCGTCCCGTGTCCAACTCAGTCTTCCCCCTTCATCCGCAGCGGTTTGATGCGCAATGGCCAAGCCCAATCCAACACCTTCAGGTTTGGAGGTCACAAATGGATCGAACAAACTCTCCGCAACCTCCGGCGATGGACCGGATCCCGTATCCTTGACCTCCAAAACGCAGTTATCGCGGTCGTGGTTGAGTGCAATCGTCACCGCGCCTCCACTGCCGGCCGCCTCGATCGCGTTCATCGTCAAATTGACAACGGCCGTCCGCACGGTGTCAAAGTCCCGTACATCGACATCACAACCCGACTCGATTTCGACATCAAGCCTGACTTTCGCATGTTCGGCGGTCGGCTGCAACAAGATTGCCGTCTCTTCAACGACATCTTGGAGCGATCCCGGCACCGGTTGCGACGACTGATGTTTCGGCCCCAGCGACAAGAATCGGTTGACGTGTTCCTCGGTCAGCTTGAGCTGGCGCAAAGCAACGGAGAGTGACTCGTCTTGGCCGTCTGTTGTTGGGTGACAGCGATGGCCATGCAACTGCATTGCCAGCCGAGCCCCGGTGATGTCGTTTCGCAACTGGTGGGCGAGTCCTCCTGCCAATTGGGCCAACAGTTGCATCCGCTCTGTCTGTTTCAGGCTCTGTTGCATCGCCAGAAGTTGACGCGAGAGTTCGTTCGCTGAGCGGGTCAAATCGGCGATCTCGTCATCCGGACCGGCGACGGGCACCTCGCCAAATTCGCCTCGGGAAATCCCCCGAAATAGCCCGCGTACGTTTTCGATGCGGCGGGAAAGGCGGCGCATCAGCCAGACTGTGGCAATCGACATAAATGCCATCGTTGCCGCTCCAATCGCCAGCGGCGGCCAGGCCGCGGTCCGCTGTGCGGCGACCCAATTCGCCTGCGGATATAAGACCAACAGCCGATTCCCTGAGTTGTCGGTGCGGAGCAGGTGCGACGCGAAATAAGTCTCACCGGCGATCTCCAGCGTCGTTCCTGAGCTAATCGCCTGCAGACCGCCAACGTTAGGAGCCCCACGAATCTGCTGGAGTTCGGCCTGATCCACATCAACGGTCGCGACACCCGGAGTCCCATCGCTGCTCAGCACAACAAAGTCCGCACCCGACAGGCCCTTCATTTGTTTGAGAACATTGGCCGTGAGCGGAAACGTCGATGATTCGAGGGTCGATGTGACGTCCTGCAAATGCTGCAACATCACCCGTTCCTGCAGCCGGACGGCAAGCCAGGCACTCGTCGCCGACAGGAAACCGATCGCTGCCAGCAGGATCAGCGAAAATGTGAGGATGATTTGGTTTCGGATCGGAAAGCGCAATGGATCGCTCCGCTCAGGCCGGCAGACAACGTCGTTCCTCTATTCTATGCATATTCGGGGCTTGTGACGAGTGACTGTCCATCGAATGCGGCAATCGTGACGCCCTCCCACCCAATCGGCGAAAACTCCGCCAGTCGCGGTCAATTCTTGACCGGCAGCACTTCGCCCCAACTGCATCCACCGCAGGGAATCGCGTGTTTCCAGCGGTTGGCGCAAGAATTGCGGCGAGTTCGGGCGGTTACGTCAGATCTATCCTGACACCACTATTCCAGCGTTCAACAAGCAGAATTGGAGAATCGATGTCGCGCCGCAGAGGGTTTACGTTGATCGAATTGTTGGTTGTGATCGCAATCATTGCGATTTTGGTTGCTCTCCTCTTGCCCGCCGTTCAGTCGGCCCGAGAAGCGGCGCGGCGCACACACTGCCGCAACAATCTCAAGCAAATCGGAATTGCGCTGCACAACTATATTGATCTCAATCGATATTTGCCGCCGAGTGCATCAATTGATCTCTCGGTGACCTCAACCGACAACAACGGCTCGTGGGGAGTCCACGGCCGAATTCTGCCGTTTCTCGAACAGGGTAACGTGTACGACAACGTCGACTTGAACATCGCTTGGGATTTTCAGCAGACGATCAACGGACTGCGCATCCCCACCTACGCCTGTCCCAGCGATCCTCAAGCGGACGAAGGCCGCGACCCCGGTAGCGGAAAGGTCCGCCTGTATCCGACCACATACGGATTCAATTTTGGAACCTGGTTCGTCTTCGACCCGGCAACCGGTGCCGGGGGCGATGGCGCCTTTTTTCCCAACGCCAGCCTCTCCTTGGCGCAGTTTACCGACGGCACGTCGAACACGATGTTCGCTGCGGAAGTAAAGGCGTGGCAGCACTACGTGCGCAACGGCGGACCGCCCGACCCCGCGGTCGTCCCGCTGCTGGCCGACGAAATCGTGACCATTGCCGCCAGCGGGACGCAATTCAAGAACACCGGCCATACCGAGTGGCCCGATGGCCGTGTGCATCACGAGGGCTTCACCACCACTCTGCCCCCCAACTCTTATGTCCCATTCGTCCATACCGACGGCGAAACCTATGACATTGACTATAATTCTTGGCAGGAGGGGAAAGACGGATCAGCCGGGGTCCCCACGTTCGCAGCGATTACCGCCCGCAGCTATCACACCGGAGTCGTCAATGTGCTCATGATGGACGGTTCGGTGCACTCGATTTCGGATAACATCGGCTACGAGCACTGGCGGGGCATGGGAACCCGATCGGGACAGGAATTGACAAATCTTCCCGAATAAGGCGCCTTCAAGAGAACAAACGCGCACGAGCCGCGATTGATATTCTTAGCGTGCCGCTCGCCGAACGGCGGCACTCCCCCACGCCCGGCATCATTCGATGCCGGGCGGTTCTATTGATGGTCGACGATTCGCGACGACCGTCTCAGCCCGCACCGTTGCCTGCTTGCTTTTCCGCTGCGCATTCGCTCGAATTGGCGACACAGTTCCAGGCTGAGATTCGTCGCCAACAAATTGGGAGGAGCATGTCGACATGGCCGTGCAATTGATCACACAAGACTACACTGCAGTCACCGCAGACTGGTTAATCGTCGGCGTGTTTGGGGAGGAACCGTTCTCCGCCGCGGTGAGTGACCTTGATGAAGCGCTGGGCGGACAGCTGGCACGGATGCGGGAATCGGAGGACCTCACTGGCAAACTCGCCGAAACGGTGGCGTTGTACGATGCGCCCAACATTGCGCCTCATCGAGTTCTCATGCTGGGACTGGGCAAATCGGACGAGTTGGACCTGGCAACGCTGAACAAGGCTGTGATGACCGCGGCGCGTCAGGTTTCCACCAAGGAGACTCCGACAGTTGCGATTGGCCTACCCGGCACTGAAAACAGCGGTTTTTCACCGGCAGACCAATGGGAGGCCGCAGTCACTGCGCTGATTGTGGGGTGCGTGGGGCAGGGAATCTATCAGAATGAGCCGCAGCGTTTCTCGTTCGACAACATCACTGTGGTCATCGCGCCGCAGGACGACGAAGAGGCAATCGGAGCCGCCTTGCAACGTGGAGAAGCGATCGCGGACGCAATCAACATCACCCGCGACCTCGTCAACCAACCTGCACAGGACATTTACCCGGAAAGTTTCGCCGCTGAAGCGGAAGAACTTGCCGCAGAGTACGGCATGACGTGCGAAATCTTCGACGAAGACCGCTTGCGGCAGGAAAAGATGGAATCGCTGCTGGGAGTCGCCCGCGGCAGCGAACGAGCGCCGCGGATGGTGATTCTTGAACATCGCGGAGCCGGCGACGACTCGCCGACGCTCTACTTGTGCGGCAAGGGAGTCACGTTCGACAGCGGCGGACTATCGCTCAAACCGAGTGCCGGCATGCTGGACATGAAAATGGACATGGCCGGCGCTGCGACAGTGCTGGGCGCGATGACCGCCATCGCCCGTCTGAAACTGCCGCTGAACGTCGTTGCAATGATGGGGCTGGTGGAGAACATGGTCAGCGGATTGTCTTACAAACTGGGCGACGTGCTGACTGCCCGCAACGGCACGACGATCGAAGTCCACAACACCGACGCCGAGGGCAGACTGGTGCTGGCCGACGTGCTCAGCTACGCCGCCGACCACAACGCCGATTACATCATCGATCTCGCCACACTGACCGGCGCGTGCATGGTGGCTCTCGGCCAAGACGTCGTCGGCGCGTTTAGCAACGACCAAACTTGGTGCGATGCCGTCGTCACCGCCGCGCGCGATCGGGGCGAATTGGTCTGGCAGTTGCCGACCTACGATCTCTACGCGGACCTGCTCAAAAGCGAAGTGGCCGACGTCAAAAACATCGGCGGCAAATGGGGCGGGGCGATCACTGCCGCGAAGTTCCTGGAGAAGTTCGTCGGCGATTGCAAATGGGTCCACCTGGACATCGCCGGCCCGGCATTTGCGGAGAAGAGCCAACCGCACCAGGAAGGCGGGGCAACGGGAGTGATGGTGCGGACGCTGGTGGAGGTGGCGGGGCGGTTGACGTAGAATCCAATATCGGCGAGCGGCGGGCGGAAGCCCGCCGGTGACGCCCCGAACCAGTGAACTTCGATCCTTAAAGTAACGTTACCGGCAGGCTTACGCCTGCCGCTCGCGTTGGACGGATCAGAACATGCATCGCCATTGGCTCCTAACCTGGACGACACACGGAACTTGGCTACCCGGAGACCGGCGCGGCTCCGTCGGCAAGTTTCGGGACCGAGATGGTCAGATCAAGCCCCATAATCGCCCCGGTGAATCATTTGCGTTGGCAAGTGAAGCGTTGGCAACGTTTGCGAAAGACCAGATGACATCGAAACCTGTATTCTTGAATAGAGAGCATGCGGAGTTAATTGTTGCCCAATTTCAAGAAACCGCTAGATTTCGGGATTGGCGGCTATTAGCGGCGGCAGTGATGTCTTGCCACATTCATCTCATTGCCGCCGTCGCCGATGATCCATCGCCATCGAGTGTCTTGCGTGATTTCAAGAGTTATTGCAGTCGAAAACTGAACTCCCAAATGTCGGAATCAATCAAGTGGTGGACGAAGTCGGGTTCGACGCGAAAGCTGCCAACAGAGCAAGCAGTCATGGCCGCTGTGAAGTACGTCCAATCACAAAGCAATCCACTCTTGATTTGGATCGACGACGGATACTCGCACGATCAATCGATTGCGTAAATGGGAGAGCGGCAGGCGTCAGCCTGCCGGTAACGTTCCCAGCTGGCGAGGATCCAACAGTATGCCACGAAACCGGCGGGCTTACGCCCGCCGCTCGCCGTCGTGTTTCCGCGCGTTCCACCAACACACCAGCCCCAACACCCCCGGCACAAAGCAAAGCGGAAACACCCAGCCGCCTGGGAACTTGCCAGCGGCGGCGAGATTCAGCGCGTAGAACGCCACCGTCCCCGCGAGCACCAGCAGCCCGCCACTGCCTTCCCACTTCCAAAGCAACAGCATGCCCGCCACTGCCGCGGCCAGCGCTGCCAGCATGGCGAGTTCGATCCCAGCGAATGCCTGGAGATTCACTCCGTGACCGACTGCAATGCCCAACACCAGCATGGCGATCAGCAGTCCGGTCATTCTGGCGACCCAGCGTACGGCAACCATGACGCCCTCCCTTCGTCTGTTAACATTGTGCTCACCAAGCTTTAAGGCGAGATTTGCCGCACAATATCACGAAATCGCGCACACGGGCGTCGCATTTGCATCTGCAACCGCTGATTTGAGCAAATCTCGGAGTTCCTCTGTAAGAATCGGCGGCGCCTGGCGACTATGTGGCAGATTGCTGTCGCTTAGGAATTGAAGCACAAAGCAGAACACATGCCAAACTGGACGAGCATCGTTGAGAAACATGGGCCGATTGTGTGGAAGACGGTCTATCGACTGCTCAACCATCAGGCGGATGCTGAGGATTGTTTTCAGCGAACTTTTGTCTCCGCTCTCGATGCTGCAGAGAATCGAACCGTCAAGAACTGGCCGGGATTTCTCAAGAAAATTGCGACCGCCCGGGCCTTGGACCGATTGCGACAGCGTTATCGAAAGCAACTGACGACGAGTTTGCCGATCGAACCGGCGATCGCCGACCCGATCCACCAGCCTCCGGATGTCGCGGTGGAATACGGTGAATTCTCAGAGTCATTACGTCAAGCGATCACTAAGCTCGACGATCGCCAGGCGGACGTTTTCTGCCTGGCGTGCCTTGAGGAACAGACCTATGCAGAAATCGCCGAATCACTCGGAATCTCCGTCAATCATGTGGGAGTATTGCTGAATCGCGCCAAACAACAATTGCAGAAACATCTGCGTGCCTTTGCACCAGACGGACGTTTTTAGAACCTGAGCAGCCAAATTCTTTTACGACCTGCGGAACACCGACATGTCTAATGCCCCAGATCACAACGATCAAGAGATGCTCCGACACGCGACGCAGCAGTTGCGCGATTGCCCGATTCCCGCGGGACCGTCAGCGGAACTGATCAATTCAACCGTCGCGCAGTTAACTACCCACGAATCTCCGCTAGAAATCCACCACACTTCCCGTAGGAGAGAAACCATGATACGCATCACACGCTATGCCAGCCTATCCGCCGCGTTAGTCGTCGGCATCGTAGGGCTTGCGTTATTGATCATCGACCGGTCCGCAAATCCGACGTTGGCCGATACGCTGCGAAAGATCCGCGAATCGAGGACGATTTCATTTCGCTGTACGGTCGAACAGAAAGGGAAGCCCAAAGTTGTCATGCGGCAGTCGATGGCGTCGCCCGGCCTTGTCAGGATGCAAATGCAATTTGGAGACAACATGGAATCGATCAGTATCTTCGATCAGCAAAAATCGGCCGGATTGGCCTTGCTGCCACAGCAGAAGCGGGCGATTCGAATCAGTTCCGCAGAAGGTCTGCCGAAGCAGGGGCTGAACGTAGTCGAGTTTATCGATTGGCTGAAATCCGCCCAGGATCATTCCAAGGAAGATTTAGGGCCGAAGATGATCGACGGCAAGAGTGCCTTCGGATTCCAGGTGAAAAAAGATGACCAGCCGTACAAGATTTGGATCGATCAGCAGAGTGGTGATCCCCTGCGAATGGAAGCACAAATGGAGTTTTTGGGCCAGCCAATGACGATGGTCGCTGACGATTTCGTGTTGGATGCGAAATTGAATCAGAGCCTGTTCAGCTTAACCCCGCCTGTTGGCTATCAAGTGACCGAGGAGTTACAAGCCCGCGAGCCGAGCGAAAAAGAACTGGTGGTCATACTCCGCAAACTTGTTGAAGCCAACGACGGCAAGTTTCCCGCAGATTTAGAACTCACCACGCTGACGAAACTGTGGGGCAAAAACACAAAACCGCCCGGCCAACCTGGCAGTCTGCAAGAAACCTATACTCTGACGTTGGCACTGATGTTCCTGAATATGCAAAAAGTAGAGTATGTCGGCGAAAACGTCAAATTTGGAGAGAGTCAGAAGATCGTCTGCTGGTGGACGCCGAAAGGTAAGAAAAACTATCGCGCGATCTTCGGCGATTTGACGATCCGCGACGGCGAGACCGTGAAACCGGCAGCGTCAAAGTGAATTTGATCTACTGCAACAGAACAGAAAACGATGGCGAACGGCAATTTGTCGTTCGCCATTTCTGTTTCGCTCACCAAATCTCCAGCGAATCCATAAACAGCGCCGTCAGCTCCGCTTCGCCGGCCAGTTTGGGGGAGAGCTTCGAGCGCGAAGGCGTGCAATATGAGACGTTGAAACTTGAATCTAGCGTCGATCGTCGTTAAGGACCTCGCGTGCGAGCACGTTTCTCGCAGCCTCAAATTGGAAAGGTTCTCGGTGTGGAAACGCTATGCTAGCGATCGTCCTGTTTGTCGGCCGGCGATGCGAGCAAACCCGCTAGGAAGAATACAATTCCAAGGACGCCTGAAACAGCAATCGTCGGAATCAGAGGATTGCCTCCTGCTGCCTGAGCACCCGTAAATGAAGTCCAAAACCCCAAGAATAATCCGAGAGCGGCCCCAATAGCGCCAGTGATCAGTCCTCGCTTGAGTGTCCCCTTCTCCGACCAGTCCTTCTCGAAAAACATTCTGACAAACTTGAACAGTTTGAAGAGATCGCCCATCAATTCGCTCCTGATCAAAAAATGGACTTTGCATTGGTATTGCGTTCCAAGTATTAGATCAACTCACCAAATCTCCAGCGAATCCATAAACAGCGCCGTCAGCTCCGCTTCGCCGGCCGGTTTGGGCGAGAGCTTCGTCACGCGATGTTGTGGGAGTGTGCCCGCGACGAGTTGGGGGATGTCGGCGTCGGTGTAGCCGACTGCTTGCAGTCCGTTTGGCATGTTGAGTTTTTGCATGTATTCGATAATTTGATCGGCCAGGATTTCGCCCGCAAAACGTTCGTCAGCATTGCTGACATCGGCTCCCAGCGCGGCGGCGACTTGTAGATGACGTTTCGGACAGGCTGAAGCGGTGAAGCGGACGACCGCCGGTGCGTTCAGAATCACCGACATCCCGTGCGGGACCATCGGGTGGTCGGTCTCATAGCCCGGTGGCGTGTAGTCGCGGACCATGCCCGCCACAGGATAGGACATGCCATGCGGCAAATGGACACCCGCGTTGCCGAAGCCGATCCCTGCTAGTGCCGCCGCCAGGATCATTTGGCCGCGGGCGTGATCGTCGTCAGGATGTGCTACGGCTTGGAGCAGCGACTCGCGGCAGATTTCCAGCGCCCGCATTGACCACAGGTCGCTGATCGGATTGTTCCCCTGATAGGCGGGCCGCTCGATGGGCCGGGTGGGCTTGGGGCGGGCGGTGAAGGGGATCGCCGTGTAGGATTCCATCGCGTGGCAGAGCACATCCAATCCTGCCGACGCCGCAACCGCTGGCGGCAACGTTTTAGTGTTGTCGGGATCGACAATGCCCAAAGTCGGCTTGAGGTAGCGGTGCGCAATTCCGGTTTTGGCTTTTTGCTCGACGAAATCGAAGATGGCGACGCCAGTCGTTTCGCTGCCGGTCCCGGCGGTGGTGGGGATCGCGATCAGCGGCTTGCATGGACCGGGGACCGGTCGACCTTTGCCGATGGGGGCGTTGACGTACTCAAAAAAATCGGCCGGGTGGGTGGCATACAAATTTGCCGCTTTGGCGGTGTCGATCGTGCTCCCCCCGCCGACGGCGACGAAGCTGTCGAATTTGCCCTCGGTGGCAAACTGCGCCGCATCCCGGAAACTGCGGTCGGTCGGCTCCACGCGAACGCGGTCGAAGACCTCATAGCCGATGCCGTTGTCCTCCAGCGACGCGAGGACTGCCTTGCCCGTTGTCAGTGCGAGAAGCGCAGGATCGATGACCAGCATCACCCGCCCAAGCCCCATGTCGGCGAGATCCATGCCGACCTCGCCGGTGATCCCCGCTCCGAAACGAATGTTCGAAGCAGCCATTTGAAATGCGGTGTCGTATTGCATGATCGGTTCACCTCCGCGGGGTCGAAAGGCGAATTGTATCACGCGGCGGGCGCCGCTGCGAAGTCGCAGCAACAGCTTCGCGCTATTGTCCAAAATGTGTCGCTAAGAACGTCAGCGTCTTGTTGTTCGACCACGCGTGCGGGCCGTCGAAAAAGTCGGCGTCGATGCGGTCGCTGTGGCCGAGCAGTTCGTAGACGCGCTGCAACTTTGAGAATCCCTCGCGAGCTTCGGCCACCGGAAAAATCGGATCGTGGATGCCGTTGATCAACAGCACCGGTCGCGGTGCATAGAGTGCAACCACTTCGGCCATGTCACCATGTTGCATCACCCCCGGAAGGCAGTTGCAGATGCAATGCGGCATGGCATAGATCGACGTGCGGTACGACGAAAATGCGCCGGCGATCATCACCAGTTTCACCCGCTCGTCGAGAATCGGCAGATACATCGCCAGCGTCCCGCCGCCTGAGAGGCCCGCCACGCCAATGCGGTCGGAGTCGACCTCGTCGCGGGTCTGCAAAAAGTCGATCACCCGCATCGCATCCCAACACCGCAGCCCTTGCGGCGTCATGCCCAATAGAAATGAATTCATCGTCACTTGACGACAACTTCGTTTGACATGCTTCACGCCGGGATCTTGATCGCCGGAGGTTTCATTCCAGCCCCGCACCACAATTGCCGCAGTTACGTAGCCATGCTCGGCAAAATAGACCGCGTAGTCGAGCGACAATTCGGCCGTCTTTTTCCGCGCCGACTCAGTCTTGCCCTCGCCGATATACGGATTAATCCCACTGTGCCCGTGCAGGCAGACAATCGCCGGCGTTTTCTCGGCCCGTTTGTGCGGCACGAAGTAAAATACCGGCACCCAATACGCCTCTTCCGAGCGGACGTAGATCTTGTGCCGCGTGAAGTTGTCGAACTTTTTCTCCGACACCCACTTCACCTCAAGCGGCACATGCTGCGGCATCCGGCCGAGGAGTTGTTTCATCGTCTTGCCGAATTGCACTCGCCACGCCTCATGTTCGGCAACGGTCGCCGCGTTCCACAGCAGGCTCGGGCGATTCGCCCCGGCGAGTTGCGCGAAGTTCGCATCGATGCGGTGTTGAATCGATGCTTCTTTGGCCGGTTCGTCAGCGCGAACTATCGATGGCAGAAGCACCGCCGTGAGAACCAAACGCGGCAATAGGTGACGCCGGTGAGATTTCATTTACGATTCCAGATTCTGTTTTTCAGAGATCGCGTGATCGTCCAGCAATCCGGACGCCTCCCCACGGCGGGAGAAGGCTAATCTGCCAACTCACCCGACTCACCCGACTCACCCGACTCACCCGACTCACCCGACTCACCCGACTCACCGGACTCACCGGATTCGACCGACTCGACCGCCGGCTCTGCCTGTTCCGGAGGCGTCTCTTTGAGCACGCCATCCAGTGCTCCGGTTTTGGAGAGAATGACCACCACAATCAAGAAGGGCGTAATGTAGCGAATCGTGACGAGCCACAGGAACTCCAATACTTTCCCAATCTTGCCGTATCCCACAAACCCGCTCACCTGATCTTTTTCCGACAAGAACCAACCCGCGAAAATCGCAATCGCCAGCCCGCCGAGCGGAAGCATGTAACGTGTAGTGACATTGTCGAGAAAGTCAAACACATCGCCGCTGCAGGCAGAGGCAATTCCTAACGCCCACACCAAGCCGCCGAAAATCCACGTCGCATGCGTGCGCGGGAACTTCCACTCGTCAACGAAGTACGCAACGACGACCTCCAATAACGATACAGCCGAGGACCAAGCGGCGAAAACGACCAGCAGGAAGAAACCGGTCGAAACGATGACACCGAAGGGCATTTCGACAAACAGCTTCGGCAGTGTGATAAACAGCAATCCCGGCCCCGCCTCTGGTTCCAGCCCGGCACTGAATACGATCGCGAACAGGACCGCCCCGGCCATCAGCGCGATCAACGTGTCCAAGAACGCAATGGCGACACCGTCGCGGATCACGTGCTGCTCACTCTTCAGATACGATCCGTAAGTTACCATCGCCCCCATTCCCAAGGAGAGCGTAAAGAACGCGTGACCCAGCGCCTCCAAGACGGCAGCGGTCGTCAATTTGCTGAAGTCGGGCTCGAAGAGAAACGTCATCGATTGGCCGAGTCCGCCCGTATATCCGACGTAGCACAATAACACGACCAGCATCAGCATCAGCACCGGCATCAAGATTTTACACAGCCTCTCGATACCGCGATGAATCCCGCCTGCAACAACGGTCATCGTCAGGATCATGAACACGGTATGCCAGATAGTCGACAATGATTTGCTGCCGGAAACGGCCTTGAACGTCCCGTCGGCTCCCAAGGTTGCGTCGGGCATGACTCCCAGCGACACGGCGACGAAATGGAGTGCCCAGCCCGCCACCACCGAGTAAAACGACAAAATCAAAAATCCCGATGCGACCGCCATGCCGCCGGTGAGATAACTCAACAACCGCCCAGCAGCGCTTCCCGGCGGAGCCAGGTTGCGCATCGCTCCCAGGATATCGCTCCCGCCCCGGCGACCAATGATCAATTCGGCGTACATCAGCGGCATGCCCACGACCGCAATGCAGCCCAGATAGACCAGTACAAAAGCACCGCCGCCGTATTCACCGGTGATGTAGGGAAACTTCCAGATATTTCCCAGCCCGACGGCGCTGCCCACCGCCGCCATGATGAATCCGAAGTTGGTGGCAAAACTGCCGCGTGACGGATCCGCCGTCCGCGCCACGTCCACAATTTCTGTTTGATTCGGCCCGTCGCTCATCGCCGCGCCCCTTTCTGATCACAGAGACTCCGCCGCGCTGCATCGCACGGCACCAAAGTACGCACGCCTAACTCGCTCAGCGGATTCCGCTCACGTTTGTTACACGTTTTTTCTGAGCGAGACAAGCCACAGACTTCCCAGCGTGGCAAGAAGTCCCTTGTCACCAACCTTGACTGGCCAAGTCGCGGCCCAGTTTTCTATGATTAGCGGTTGATAGGCGGAATGGATTGTCTGCCGCTTGATTCCGGTCGACTTGAGTAATTGAGACCTTGAACGAACTCACTGATAGCCAACAGCAGGCCGTGGACCACAAGGAGGGGCCGCTCCTCGTGTTGGCCGGGCCCGGGTCGGGGAAGACTCGGGTGATCACGCACCGTATCGCCCGGCTGGTCGAAGTGGGAGTCGCCCCACAGCAGATTTTGGCAATCACGTTCACCAACAAAGCGGCCCGTGAGATGGTGGAACGGGTCGAATCCCTGCTGCCGCAGGCGAAGCCATGGGTCGGGACGTTTCACCGTTTTTGTGCGCGACTACTGCGGAGACATGCCCGCGGCGTCGGTTTGGAGCCGAATTACACGATTCTCGACACATCCGACCAACGGCGATTGCTCAAGTCCGTGATGGCTGAGTTGGACCACGATGCAACACACTTTCCGCCGCAAGCCATTGCAGCGCGGATTAGCCGCGCCAAGAACGGCCTGCAAGATCCACAATCATGGGCGGAAAACTCACGGACGGGGATCGGAGATTTTCAGGGACGGATCATGGCCGAGGTCTATCCCGCTTATCAGCGCGCCTTGCAGCGGAGCAACGCCGTAGACTTCGACGATCTCTTGCTGCATGTGGCGACGTTGCTCAGGGAGAATTCCGAACTGCGGCGGCAACTTGATGAACAGTATAGCTACATTTTGGTTGACGAATATCAAGACACCAATCTGCCGCAATACAATATCATCCGCGCGTTGTCGCAAGACTTTCCCAACCTCTGCGCGACGGGCGACCCGGACCAGTCGATTTACGCTTGGCGCGGCGCGGAGATCGGCAACATTTTGCGGTTTGAACAAGATTTTCCCGATGCCGAAATCGTGCGGCTGGAAGACAATTTCCGCAGCACCAAGGAGATCCTGCGCCAGGCGGATCTATTGATCGCGCATAACGTTCACCGTAAATCCAAGGTCCTCGTAACCAACAACGATGACGGGCCGCCGGTCGAGTTGTTGAGTTTTCCCGACGGCGTTGCCGAAGCGGAGGGAATTGCGCGCCAGATTCGCACATTGGTTGAAGAGACTGGACGCGGCTGGTCCGAATTTGCAATTTTTTATCGCGTCAACGCGCTCTCCCGAAGTTTGGAGCGGGCGCTGCAGCGGCACCGCATTCCGTTTCAGGTCGCCGCCGGCGTCGGATTCTTCGAGCGGACGGAAGTCAAAGATATCGTTGCTTACCTGCGGCTGATCGCCAACCCGGCGGACCGGACCGCGTTTGAACGGGTCGTGAACAAGCCTGCACGAGGGATCGGCAAAGTCACGCTCTCCCGCGTGATCAAGTGGGCAGCGGAGCAGGGGACCAGCCTGTTAGAAGCGGCCGCCGCGGCGGAGAACATTCCAAAGCTCAACAAGCGCGCCGTTAAGGCTTTGCACGGTTTTGCGCAGCTCATTAATGAGTTGTCGCAGAATTCAAACTCGCCGGTTGCCGAGCTTATGAACAAGGTCCTTGTGCAATCGCGCTACACGCACGGCTGGGAGGATGATCTGTCTGACCAGATCGAAGAGCGTCGCGCGAACGTGCAAGAGTTGATCACCGCTGCGGAACAGTACGATGCCGAACAGGGTCAATCGGCCAGTTTGGAAGGCTTTCTGGAAGACAGCTCCTTGGTCAGCGACGTCGACCAGCTTGATGACGACTCCGGCAGCGTGACTTTGATGACGCTGCACGCTGCCAAGGGACTGGAATACTCGGTGGTGTTCATCGTTGCCGTCGAAGAAAACATCTTGCCTCACGAACGGGCGTTGCAAAGCGAGGACTCGTTCGATCTTGAGGAAGAGCGACGATTGTTGTTCGTAGGCATGACGCGCGCGAAGGAGCAGTTGTACCTCACGCGTACCGAGCGGCGCAATTATCGCGGCCGCAGTCAGTCCGCCATTCCGAGCGGGTTCTTGCAGGAAATGGATCTCACCGCCATCGATGTCAATCCGGAGCCGAGTGGGCCGGATTGGGACGATGCTCATGACCAAGACGATTCGCTGGACGATTTTGAGCCGGTGATCAAGCGCCGTCCCCCGCTCGACGAGCAGGCGGACCGCCCGCAACTGATGACGGCCGCCGACCTGCTTAACGGGACGTCGTCAGCGGCGAAGTTGCCGCTGGGATTCAGCATCGGCATGCAGGTCCGCCACCCACAGTATGGAGTCGGCACCGTCGTTGACGTCGACGGCTTCGGCCGCCGAAAAACGGCGACGGTCGAATTCCCATCCGGTGAGCGACGGCATTTCGACATCGCCAAGAGTCCGCTGCAGCCGGTCGGGCTCCGCTGATCGATGCGTCTTTTGGAGACGAATGAGCGGCCTACGCGTCTATAAACGACTTGATCTCCACGATCGCGAGCGCTGCCGACGCCCCCAATCCGAGCGTAAGCAGTGCAAGCGAGAAAAGGGCGGCCAATTCAGTATCGTTGCTTTCGACCTGTTGAGCACGAAGTGAATCTCGACCGGGATCGTCACTGTCTTCGATGGCCACAGTTTCCGTTGCGGCCGTTTTTCGCGTGCCCCACAACCAGACGATTAATGCGGCAGAGCTAAACAGCGAGAGCGCGATACTCACTCGTGACGGCAGTTCCACTATGTCGTCCAGGTCCGCTATGTCGGCGTCGCTTGCCAACTTCATCAACAGCAGCGCCAGCGAATTGTTGCACAAGTGGAACAGTACCGGTGCCCAAAAGCTTCGTGTCGTCAGATACACATAGTGCATCGCCATGCCCAGCGGAATCACCGCGATTGCCTGGATGGGGATCAGGTGCATGATTCCGAATAAGACCGAGGTCACCAGCACGCCCCAGACCGGACCCCAATTGCGGACGAGCGTCGTTCCAATCAATCCGCGAAAGACGACTTCCTCACCGACGGCGGGACAAAGCGCGATGAGCAACCACATGACGGCAATTGGCCCGGCGCTGAACAGCGTTTCCATCTGTTCGGCGTACAATTCCTTGAAGTCGGGAATCTCCCAGACTTGCATGACTTCCGAGGCACCGACCGCCCAGCACTGTGCAAGCATCTGCACCGGCAGGGTCAATGCGACGATAGCAACCAATTGGGCGAATGTCGGCATTCGAAAACCGAACACCTCAGGCAACCGCGAGCGATATCTGACGAACGCGCCGAGTCCGCCGAAGCACAAGATGCCAAGTTGGGAACCGATTGCAGATGGCAACGCCGCTTCTTTGGCAAGCTCAAACAGCGCCGGCTTCTTTTCAGGATGCTGTGCGACTTGGTAGAGCACGTACATCAGGGCGCCGAGCATGCTGCCGGAAATCATCGCCACAAATGCTCCGACCAACCAGCAGATTGCTTCCAGACCCGGGATGATCACGCGTGGAGACCGCGAATTTGATGTCGCCGCAACGGTCGAGCTCTGTACGACCGGCTGGAGAGTCTCTTCATCCACGGTCGGCGGATCAAAACTGTTGAGGTTGTATTCGCCACCCTCATTTGGGCGAGGCGTCGGATCGAAGTCCATCCGATCGGGGACATCCGCGTGTTCGTTCGGTTCGTCCGTCATCGGGAGTCCAGATCCTGTTAGCGGGGCGGAAAAACAGCTCGCTTGGGGGCTGATTTAACAGGAATTCGCAAATTGGTCAAATCGTCGACAGGGCGGACTTCCGCCTACAACGGTGATTCTGCCGCAATATTCGCCTGGAGAGACCGATCGTGGCAAGTCGCTCAAGATTTCCCCCCGTCCGGCGAAGTCCTTATACTAAGATTTGTCAAATAAAACGTTCTCAGCAGTTCATCAAATCAACCAGATCGCACCAGCGGCCGGTTCTTAACGATCGAAACCGCGGGCTGGCGCCCGGCGGCTGATATTCTGTGGCAGAGCTTACACCCCGTCATTCGTGACTCGGCTCCAAATCTTGATTTCTTGATAATTACAGAACTTGACGGCGTCCATCGACCAACCTGAAGCTGCTCCCAATATCCTGTACTGCCCAGGATGCAACGAACGCCTGCAAACTGTGGACGGCGCGTGCTCCCGTTGCGGCGTTGCCTTGTTGAATGTATCGGCAGATCAACTTGAAGAAACGCTACTGATTCATGACTGGCATGACGGCGGCAGTTACTACAGTGAACCCTCCGAGGAAACGGACGAGTTGCTGGGGAGCAAACTCGACGTATTTCAATTGGAGTCGCTCATTGGCAGCGGCGGCATGGGGCGGGTGTATCTGGCCCGCCATCAACACTTGGACCGGCGCTGCGCCTTGAAGGTGCTCTCACCTAAATCGGCCCGGATTGATCAGGATTACGTCGAGCGATTCACCAACGAAGGCCGCGCCACCGCATCGCTGGTGCACCCCCACGTTGTTACGATCCACTCCATCGGCCAATCAGGCGGTTTTCATTTTCTCGAAATGGAATTTGTACCGGGACGGTCCTTGCAGCGGTTGCTCCGGGACGAGCAGCGGTTGACCCCCGTGCGGGCCACGTCATTGGCCGTCATGATTGCCGAGGGTCTGGCCTGTGCCCATCGCGACGGGATTGTGCACCGCGATCTCAAGCCGGACAATATTCTGCTCAGCCATCGGGGCCTTGCCAAGATCGCCGATTTTGGATTGGCCAAACGGCTCTCCACCATCCGCCGCAAGAACTGCGCCAAAGATTTGGCAGGCACGCCGAACTTCATGGCGCCGGAGTTGTTTCAGGGCCAACCTGCCAGTCCCGCCAGCGATGTCTACGCATTGGGCGTTTGCTATTTTTTGATGCTCAGCGGACGGTTGCCATTCGTGGCAAATTCGATCGAGGATTTGATGTCCCGGGTGTCGACCGAGCCGCTGCCCAGCATCCGTGAGCTCTGTCCGCGGGTGAGTTTGGAAATGGGCGAAGCGCTCAGCCTGCTGCTATCAAAAAGCCCACAAAACCGGCCGTGCGACGGGATCGAAGCAGCGCAACTCTTGCAAGCGGTCTTGGGACAAACGCGCGACATTGAGTCACTGCTTAACGACGCGTTTAGCGGAGATCCGTCAATCGAGTGGACCCGCAGTGACAATCGCTACCGGCTGAAGCTTCAGCTCCCGGACGGCCGGCGCCAGACGGTCTTTGTTGAGCCGAGCGACCATTCCGCCGACGAACGATTACTCTTAATCTACAGCACTTGCTGCCCCGCGGATGCGACGTTCTTCGAAGCGGCGCTGCGGTTGAACTCCGTGATTCCTCATGGCGGACTGGCATTGAGAGAAATCGACGGCCGCGAGATGTTCGTAATGGTCGACACCTATCCGCGATCGACGGTGGACGTCGAAGAGATTCGCCGCAGCATACTGGAAGTCGCATCGCGAGCCGATGCCGTTGAACAGCGTCTAACCGGTGAAGACCGCTATTGATCCGGGCGCGTCGTTTTCGCTGGTATGTCGTGGAATCGGGGCCTGACGGAGATCCGCCCGGCGCGAATTCTTATTTCAAAACAGGTCGAGTTCATCTTGACTAATTCAGAACTTTCGAGAGAATTCCGCCCACCTGTCGCAAGGGCGGGCCGCAACTGCCTGAAACGGATTTCAAGTGCCGTCGCGGAACCGCTGGCCAAGAGTTTCGCCCTTCCGGCGAAACATCTCAAAATTGCTGAAATTGACACAAGGAGTCGTCCGTGACCGAAGCACACAGCCACGAAATGGAGTTCGAGGATCAGGTAGGTGACGAGGAATTTGAAGAGATCTCCGGCGAAGAGGTCGATCGCATCGTCGAGTCGCTCGAAGGACTGATCGAGTCGGCGGAAAGCGAAAACATCAAAACTTACCTGGAAGACGCCCTGAACAGTATCTATTACCTCGTGCACGACGAGGACGAAGAGGAGGACGGGGCCGTCAACGAGTTTGACGATGAGAGCGAAGGCCCGCTCTCCGAAGCCGCCTAAGTCGCAAATCACAGCGACAATCCAGATTGTCTCAAAACGTTAATCAGCCGTTCCGGTCACCGGAGCGGCTGATTTCATTTTGAGACTGGATTGCCGAACTTGATTGATCGCACCGGTGTCTCGTCCAGATAATTGTCGACGGGGAGTGCCTGAGAGCTGACTCCCTCCGCAAAGTTTCAATGTCGAACCGACGTTATGATCATCATCGAGGGATCCCAAGGCGAAGGAGGCGGACAAATCGTTCGCTCTTCGATCGCATTATCATTGGTCACAAACCAAGCGGTCGCGATCAAAAACATCCGCGCCGGCCGCAAGGTCCCGGGTCTGCGCCGACAGCATTTGACTGCTGTCCGGGCGGCACAGGAAATCAGCCAATCTGACATTGCAGGTGCAGAAATTGGATCGTTGGAATTGGTGATCCATCCGGGAACAGTGCGGGCCGGCGAGTATCAATTCGATGTGGGCACCGCCGGCAGCACCTCGTTGGTGTTGCAAACGATCTTGCCCGCGCTGCTTCAGACGCAGGAAATCTCGACCATCCGTCTGAGCGGCGGAACACATAATCCCTTCGCGCCGCCTTACGATTTTCTGGATCGGGCCTATTTCCCGCTAATCAATCGCATGGGCCCGCAAGTGACGGCACAACTGATTCGGCCGGGATTCTATCCCGCAGGGGGAGGAGAAGTCGTCTATACGATTCGGCCGGCAAATCAGTTGCAGGGACTGAAGTTGCTAGAGCGCGGCAAGATTATTGACCGCCGCGTCCGGGCGTTGGTGGCCAACTTGCCGCGGCATATCGGCGAACGGGAATGCGAGTCAGTCGCCCGCAAAACTGGTTGGCGGAAATCATGTTTCGAAGTCGAGGAGCGATCCGATTCGCCCGGACCGGGGAACGTGTTGCTGATCGAACTCCGTACGCCGCAAGTAACGGAAGTGTTCACCGGTTTCGGCGAGAAAGGGGTCTCCGCCGAAACGGTCGCGGCACGTACTCTGCAAGCGGCCCGGCGCTGGATCGATGCCGATGTCCCGGTCGGGGAATACCTGGCCGACCAACTCTTATTGCCGCTGGGACTGGCGGCGGTGGATGGGCAGGGAAGCGCTTTCCGCACGCTCGGACCGACGCAGCATACGCGGACGCACATTAACGTGTTACAGGCGTTCTTGCCGGTGTCAATTGACGTGCGGTGCGAAGGTGACCAGCAGTATCTGATCACAGTCAAGTGAACCACTCCGGTCGAAAACAGCAGGTTTGTCCGCTATGATGAAGGTTTCACCTGCTAACTCCCGACGATCACATCAAGCGTCATGTCTCCGCGAAGCTCGCAGCCATACTACCGCACACTTCACTTGGAGCCCCTGGAAGAGCGCCTGGTATTGGCTGCCGGGGCGACGATCGAAATCGATGGAAACTTCGACGACTGGGATGACGTGGCCGGCGCGATGGGTACCGATCCCGTCGACGATCAGCACGATACCGATCACGAGTTACCGGGCGACACGCCGGCTTACGTCGACCACGAAGACGTCGATTTGCTCGAATTCCGCGTCACCCACGACGAAGAGAACCTGTATTTCTACTTCAAGGCGACCGGCATCATCGGCAACACACAGCAGGAGTCGGTGAACAACCGCGCCGGCCGCTACTACGTCATCGTCACCATCGACGTTGACCAAAACGATGCAACCGGATATCCGCTGCATCAAGGCGGGTATTATCCGACAACACCAGGATACGACGCCAACGCAGAGCTCGAGTTCTATAACGGCGCGTTCAACACGGGGCACTACATCAACCATGGCGCAATCGACGAGGACGAACTGGATCAGTCGTTCTTGGAACAGACGCTCGGCGACTACGAGGAGGGCAATGACGGCCCTTACAGTCCCGGATTTGTTAGACACCAACTTGCTCACTACGATTTCTACACGCAGTGGGTCTACCAAGAGAATGACCCGGCGACCGACGCGGACGACACCATCGTATTTGTACGCGACAAAGAAGACCCCGAGGAAGGAAACATCACCTACGCCCTCTCGGCGGACGGCCATGAATTGGAGATGAAGGCTCCCTACAAAGGTTTTCTCGTCAACGAGTTCGGCAATCCGATCGTTGGGCTGGGGAGCACGCTCGATCTGTCGTTCTCGCTCGAAGCGAGCGGAGAACTGGCCAACGGCACCGCCCAAAATCCCAACGGCGAGTGGGCCTCCGATACCGCAGACCCGATCAACGGGTACTTCGTCGCACCACCCAATACTCCGCCCTCCTTTACGCTGTCCGGCAACGTGGATGTCGATCAGTTTGCCGGCGCGCAATCGATTGCCGGATTCGCGCAGAACATTTCCAAAGGGGCCGCAAGCGAATCGGGTCAGCAATTGACGTTCATCGTTGAGAGCGACGACAGCTTCTTCTCCCAGCAACCAGCGATCGATCCCGACACGGGCAATCTGACTTTCACCGCAGCGGAGAGCATGACTGGGACCACAACGGTCACTGTCCGGCTGATGGATGACGGCGGCAATGACTTCGGCGGAAACGATGAGAGCAGCGAGCAGCAATTCACGATCACCATCAATCCGGCGCCGGGGATTGCTGCGGCCGACAATTCGGGCAGTAGTTCCGACCAGTCGATCACATTCGGCACGCCGCTGTCGCAGTATCGTCCCGGCGCACAGGACAGCAGCTACGTCCGGCCCGCGTTGGCCGACGACGGGCGTTCGTTCACCATCACCAATAGCGGCGCCGCCCCATTGACGTTGTATGAGATTGTGATCAATGTCGACGATGTGACGGTTGACGTCCAGTTGTCCAGCAATGCCGGCGACGACATCGTCTTGGCTCCCGGCGGATCGCAGACGTTTCAGTTGACGTTCGCGCCCTCGCTGCCGAGCGGCATCGACCCCAGCGCGCCCAACTTTTCGGAGAGTGCCGGAATTGTCCTGTTCAGCAACGCCGCAAATGCGCCGGAAATGGCGATTGAGCTGAACGGAGCAACGACGTTCAACAGCGACACAAATTACGACGGAGCGGTCAATTTTGCCGACGTTGGATTGATGAACGTCAACTTTGGTTTGGCGACCGGCCATCCCGACTACGATCCCAGCGCCGATCCGACGAACGACGGCAATGTGAACTTCGCCGATCTGGGCCTGCTCAACGTGGAATTCGGACGCGACGTCAACAACCCGGCCCCAATCGTCGCAGGCAGCCAACCCGCCGCAATGAGCGCAGCAACCAAACACGTTGTACAGACACGGCCAGAGGCTGAGAGTAAATTCGAACAGCTGCCGTCGGTCGGGCTATTAGCGCCGGCTCCAGCGGATCTCCTAGGATTATTTGCTGAATCCACCCGGGCAATGGCTGAGGAAATTGCACGGCGGATTGCACCTGCAGAGGACATCGTCGAACCGGCAGCAAGAGCTGCTCAGCGTGAAATCGCAACCGACGCAGTTTATGCCGATCTCGGCGGCGGAGATGTGGCCGAAGTCGAGACGTTGTTATTCGATTTTGACTCGATCCTGCCCCAGCTCATCGACTCAACGATGACGATTGCCTGAGCCGACTGATCAGGTCCGCTGCACTGACATTGCACTATCCCGGAGGCTCCTGCGATGACCGACATTAAAGACCCTCGGCTGATCTACCTTAAGGGCCTGTTGTTTCTCTTGGCCGCGGCTTTGTCGGCGGGAATCCTGCTCGCGTTCGATCCGCTTCTCCGCACGGCTGCGTTGCTGGCGATATGCGTCTGGTGTAGCTGCCGGTTCTACTACTTCGCATTTTACGTCATCGAGCACTACGTCGACGAAGATCACCGTTACGCCGGTCTGTGGGACTTCGTTCGCTACGCCTGGCGGCAACGCTTCGGCTGGCGCCGTGACCCGTGACCGCGCCGGCCAAAACAGCCAAGCCGACCGCTCGCGGTCGCAATCGGCGCACATGCCCGGCAAATCTCACGGCCGCTCATTTTGCAGACATCTGCCGCAAATGCCGCCGAACGGCCGCTTTGAGAAAAAACGAAATGATCCACAGCGCGGCCAGTGCCGGCCGCGATTTCGCATGCATCGCGAACGACCGCACAACTTTGGTCGCATCGCCACGCGGGGCGAATTCCCAGGTTTCCTCGAAATACGACGCCAACCGATTCAGCGGCGGCGAAAACTCCTTCAACTGCATTTGCAAACACTGCGGCAGGTTCCACTGCACGATCTCTTCAACATGGCTGCTGCCGTCGGTGTTCTGGACGCGGATTTTGGAGCCGACGATCTCGAGTGTCCGCAGTTCAAACTCGGCAACTTTGATGCCCGGCAGGAACGCATATCCTTGAAACTCGGGCCAGCGGTTGAGGTCGAGAATCTGCGCGGCGATGTCGTCGGGAGATTGCTTAAGCGTTGCGTCGCATTGAAACGTGATCGGCTTCACGGCGGGGCCGTCGGTTTGGGTTTCTGGTACGACGGCGTTATGGCGTGCCGGAACGGTTGAGTCCGGCGACGAGTTCCATCGCAGCCTCGGTCATTTGACGGCCGGCATCGGGGCGAACGCGCGCGACGGAGGCTTCGTACCCGCCCGTGACCGCTGCCCGCGGCGTGACAATGTACCCCACATAGCCGTTGGCGTAGCCTGCCAGAAACATCGATTTGCCGAGCAATTGACGGACCCGCTGCCGCAACTCGAGAGCATACTCCACAAAAATCTCACCTGGGATCGAGACAATCACCAGATCGCCCAATTGCAGCACTTGGACCTCCGCGTCGAACGTTTCAGGCAATTTGTACGTGCCTTCCTTGATACCTTTCGCCATCCGCAGATTCATGCCGTACAGCCGCATCCGATTGCGGATCTGCTCGCGAATCTCCTTGTTTGCGGCGTTGTCTTCCAGTGCCTCGAGTTCGGCTTGTGCTGCTTCGAGCGCTTTTTGTGATTCCTCAACGGGAGGAATTTTTCGGCGGGCCAGATTCAACGTCGTCGACCCGGCGGCGAGATCAATCTGCTCGTCTCCCCGGATAAATCCCGACGCTTTGATCACTTCACCGGCGACGGTTCGCCCTAAGCGTTCAATTTCCATAAACGGATCGCCGCTGCGGTGCACGGTCACATCGCCGGCGGCGCCCTGTGTGAAGATCGCCACCCCGCCGAGCATGTTTTCGACGGCCCGTTGCGCGGCACCGGGATACTCGCCGGAGAGCAGCAGGTTTTTGGAGCCGACGATTACGGGATGTCCGGTGAAATTGAACAGAGTCGCAATTGTCTTGCGGCCTTCGCGCTCTTCCACGCGGAAGACGCCCACTTGGGTGTCGACGAGATCGTTCCGTTGTTGCCGGTTTCGCGTCGCCCCTTTGAGTTCTCCGGCATAAAACCCCGCCCGCGCCGGCACGCGATTGTTGTAGGCGTCAATCGCCGCCTGGCTGAATTGATCCACGAAAAACTCGACGAGTTTTTGGTCCAGCTCACCTAAGCGGCCCGGCGTATAAATTGACGGCGCCGAATGATTGTGTGTACAGGAGACCAAAATATTCTTCGGCGGAATGCCGGTCTCTTGGCTGATCTTCTCTCGCGTTTTGGCGGCAATCTCGCTGCTAACAGCGGTCAGGTCCGAACCGATGACGACGATCTGTGAATTGCCATCGTCCAACACTAAAGCGCGAGCGTAGACCTCGTCGTGCACTCCTTTGAAGTTGTCCAACCGGTCGAAGAATCCGCCCATTTTGGTGGGAAACGGGGGAACGATACTCTTCCGCACCGCGCCGGCGCGCAGCTCGGCCTGCGCATCGTTCGTGCACCAGTGACAACATACAACCAATAGCAGAACACTGGTCAGGACTCTTCGGTACATGCCCACTCTCCCGGAATACGAAGACGATGAAAGTCGCTTCGAACGTTCGAATCTCATTAGCCATCTAAGCGGGTTTCGATACAGCGCGTCAAGTCGGCGGCTGATTCAAGAAGACTTGGCCCGCAACCAGAGCACGCGAATCAGGTGAACAGCTTCGTCAGTTTCGGGAGTCTGCAACGATTGGACGTTATGGAATTTGCGTCGCCATTGAAAACGGAACGTAGACGCATCAAGATCATCACTGGAACATCTGAGGCGTACGCAAGAGAGGCGCCGACTCCATTGGCAGGATCCCCGAAAGGTTGAGATGAACCTGTTCAGATTCTGCGGTGTCATGCCCGTCACAACGACTCGCGTATCTTGGGATGCCTGAAGCACCATCGCATCGTTTTGTGCCTCAGAACGCACTTGCTATGATCTGTCCTGTACTTCGAACGGACACTTAAGGAATTCAACTAATGCAGCGCACGATGGAAGAACTCGAAGCCGGTTTGGACCACATTCGCCAATCGCCCACAGACGGCGGAACGTTGGAATTGATCGTTTGCCGCCCTGACGTCGATCAGCGGGTCGTATTGGACCAGGCGGAACTAGACCTCCACAAAGGGCTGATCGGCGACAGCTGGCACATGCGGGAGAGCAATTCCACCGAGGACGGGTCCCCGCATCCCGACGCGCAGTTGAACATCATGAACGCCCGCGCGGTTGCACTGATCGCCGGAGAGAAAGAAAACTGGCCGCCGGCGGGCGACCAACTGTACATCGACCTTGATCTCAGCGGCAAAAACCTGCCGCCCGGCACGCGCTTTTCGCTGGGGACCGCCATCATCGAAGTCACCGCCGAGCCGCACACCGGCTGCAAGAAATTCACGCAGCGATTCGGCCTCGACGCGATGAAGTTCGTCAATTCCGAAATCGGCCGGCAGCTCAACCTGCGGGGGATCAACGCCAAGGTGGTGCAGATGGGTGTGGTGAGCGTGGGGGACGTGGCGGTGAAGGTGTAAGCAATCGGACGGATATCTCTTGCAGGAGAAGAAGACGAGTGCGATTCTTCAGACGCAACCGATTAACGATCAACGACGTTAAGATCGCGCTGGATGGTTGGCACAATACCCAGCGCACCAAACAGGTCCTGCAATACAATAGCCCGATTGGCGATCTGTTTTCGCTGAACTTCTTTGACCTGGAGCCTGATATCGCGGCGCCGCTGAGTGACGTGAGAGCGGTACGCGATTTTTATCGGCAAATGTTCATCCAAAGCAACACGGCGATGATCGAGTGCGACGTCGTCGACTTGGCCGGCCTCGCCGCGGTCTACGTGCTTGCGAAAATGCCGCTTGAGCACGGGGGATTTGTCTATGTTGGTTCGTACACGTTGCCGCGCCGCGACCAGAGCTACGTCTTGAAATATCAGGCAGCGGAGCTAGAAGTGACCGGAATCCGCGAGGCGGCGGTCATCGACCTTCTGCAACTGCTGCCCGACGATGAAACCGACGAAATTCCCGGCTGGTCGTCCGACCCGTACGACGACACCCTTAACTATCCCGTCATGCGCAACATGGCCGACGACGCGGAGTTCGACGATCGGTTTCCGGATCATCCCTTATCACGCACACGTCGTTTTTTGGCCGACCTTGAGAATCGGGTGACAATATCGGATCGATTACGAAGTGCTCCCGAATTCAATGGCTGAGAAAGTCCATCTCACCTTTCGGGATTTCGCTGACTTAATGTTGCTTGTGAAGTAAGGTAGGTCAGGAGCAAGAAATGAAATCAATTTCCCTTCTCATTTCAGCGGTGTCGTTGATTTCCCTCGCCGGATGTCAGCATGAAAATGCTACTCCCGAGCCTCGCAAAGAGGAACAGACTGCTTCAACACCCGAACACAGTACCCCAAAGTCGCCAGATCACAACACAGTCCCTTTAACGAAAGACACGAAGGAAGCCACTTCCAAATCTGATGCGACCGCACTGTATCGCGAGGCGAAAGCATTGATGAAAGCCGGTCAGTCCGAAGCAGCATACGCAACCGCCAAGCGGGCGATGGCACAGTTTATTGCCGAAGAGAACGATCGCGAGTCGATGTTGCTCGAATCGATCACATTGAAGCGTCGTCGAGTTGACGTGCATTTGAACATGGGCCCCGACGTGCGAAATCCACCCGACGATGGGATCATGAGGCCGCTGAGTTTCCGTGTTTGGTCAACGGACGATGACGAAGCGCTGGTCGAGACCCTCGATTTCGAGATTGGCCGCATCGAAGGCGAACCGCTGACGGCAGCGATTGGAAAGATGGAAGGTGCGAACCACGCGAACTTCGGTATTCTTCCAATCGATGCCCCGTACGAGACGATCAAAAAGGCCGCTCTCGAGGCGGTCAACCGTAATCGGGGCACGAACGAATAAACGGCGGCTTGAAAACTCCGTGCGCACGTCGATTCCGATTGACTCGAAAAGTCGTACTCGGGGAGAGAACCGCAATGAATGTCGAACGAATTGCATGCATCGAATGTGGAGCGATGATTCTGCCGCGAACTGCGTCGAAGTATGACGGAATGTGTCCACATTGCCACGACAGACCACAGTGGCTGCGAGACGAACAGCGCGAATATGAACGCGCACTCGCGTCGGGAGCCGTATTCACTCCATCGCGGCAAGAACGCGAGTCAGCCAAGATGCCCGCAGAGTTTCTGACTGCCGACACCGAGTGGATGCTGGATCCGGACTACTACGCCGAACAACGCTCCGACTCGGTAGCGGAGAACATCTTGGCTGCCGCACAGCAAGATTCCGGCAACATCTTTTTGCGATCTACTGCGGAGAGCCGCTTCAATCTTTCATTCACGGAAGCGTATGGGGTGTGCGAGTATCAAAGCGAGAAATCGGGCGATGCCTTGTTTGCCTACACGAAGCACAACCTACGTCATCAAGTTGCGGAGAATGACCACGTTTGCCAAGCGTGTCCCTGTTGCGGAGTCGCACTGGGGTGGTTTCCTAGCCGTTTTCATATGCCACGATCGATCGCATTTGAGATTGTGACCCAGATCTCGTCCGGCCGAGGGACTCAAGGTGTTGAATGGTTTGAAATGGGAGACATCACGTTCACTTCGCGCGGGACGGGATAACGGGGAAACTCGCGCGATCGGACTCGTTTGATTTCGCGATCATCCGCGACATTAGATCGCCGGCATCGGGATGTCATTCTTGAAAAACCGCGCTCATTACGGCGCGCCGCGGGCGACCGCAAGCGGTCGGCTTGGGATTCCTGGAAATCCGCGTTTAATCCGTGTCAATCTGTGGCTCAATTGCATTCTCTCGGTGTCGCTGGGATCAGTCAGTTCAGGCTAATACCCCCGCACTTCCCCCGCCTCGATCCCCGTCGCTTTGCGGAGATTGCGAATCAACTTGCGGGGATCCGCAATGCACCCCATGAACATTTGGTTTAAGTAAATCGATTGCCCGACGGAATCAACGAGCGTCACTTCCCAAAATGACAAGCTGCGACGCTCGGTTAGCCAATCATCCTCACTTTCGGGATCTTCTGAGCGAGTCATGGCTCGAGCGGGACCGTAGCCGACGAAGTTGCTGCGGCCGACCTGGATGTCATAGACCTCGTCCCAAGCCATTTCGACCGTCCGGTCGCCCTTGCGATACCGGACGCCCCCTTTGTGCAACTCTAATCGCTGCCGGTAATTAACGATCGAATAGCCTAACGCGCCTAACAGAATCAGGACGGCAACCGCGCTCGCGGCCGTAATCACGATCGCGTTGCCGCTGAGCAACACCGCAAACACCACACCCATCAGCCCCACAAGTAGACCCATTCCGGTTACAAAGATGCATCCACCGAGATGCGGGCGATAGACTTTCAGGAGCTTTCCCAGCGGGTCTCGTCCATCTGCGGATTGCTGTTCCCCGGTAGGGCTCCCGGAACGGCGGCGGGGCATTTTGATTCTCCTGTGCGCGACAGAGATTCGAAAGCACGGTGCTCGATGGACCGCGGCGCAGATCGCAACACCATCCTACAATACGCCGACAGCCGTCACCACCATTCGAATCCGGGCGTGCCGGCTGGCACGTCGTACATCCAGCCGCCGGTCAGGAACTTCCAGAATCCCGTCGGCTCCGGCAATACGGCACGCAATGCAACGTATGCGGCGAAAAATCCCAATGTCGTCGCCGCAACGACAGTCGCGCGGTGCGGAAACTTCAGCAGACACAAAACGCCGCCCAGCCAGATGGCCAGTACAAACAAATCGAGATACTCCAGTATCTCCCATTTGACCGCCGGGCCGTCGAGCGGCCACAGCGGTTTGACGGCGAACCAATACAGGCAATCGGTCAGCGCATGCAGAATCGCCGCCGCCAGGCACCAGAGGAATAAAACCCCGAACGGCCGCAGCCCGCACAGCCAACGGCCCAGCCCGGCAATCCCGCCCGCCAGGAGGACGAGCGCAATGACATTATGCCCCAGTGCGTGATGCAGCGTCCAAAAGTGTTCGTCGCCGACGAGTTTCGCGGCGGTATCCCCGTCGGGGGCGATTCCCGCCACGGCCACGACCGCCACTCCGCGCCAGCCGAACCGCTGCCGCACGCCAAATTGCGCCAACATCACAGAGCAAATCGCATGTTCGGGCAATGTCATTGCGGTAGGCTTGAGGCTGGAGGGGTCAGGCTTGAGTTTCTTGTTGAGAGTCGTCTGCTACAGCTTGCAGCTGATAATTCTCGCCTCGAAAGTGGTCAATCTGGCCGTCAATAGATCGCTAAACTTGTGTTACGAAATTCGCCGCTGATATGCTTGAGATCGGTGACGGCACGCTTCGACCTTGATTGACTGCGAAAGGAATACGGATGTCACGCACCTTTGTTTTACTGCTGCTCACAGTTCTCTGCCACACACCTCTCTGGGCGGCGGCGCAGCGGAATGTAGTGCTGATGGTGGTGGATGATCAAGGCTTGGACGCCGGTTGTTATGGCAACGACAAGATCGCCACGCCGCACCTCGATGCGCTGGCCGCCGAGGGGACGCTGTTCCTCAACGCGTTTTGCACGACCGCCAGCTGCAGCGCCAGCCGGTCGGTGATTCTGAGCGGACTGCACAATCACACGAACGGCCAGTACGGGCACCAGCACGGGTACAATAACTTTCACACGCTGCGGTTCGTCAAAGGGCTGCCGCTGCTGCTGGCCGAGGCTGGATATCGCACCTGTTCCATCGGCAAGTACCACGTGCAGCCGGAGAAGAACTATCATTTCCAGACCTACGCAAACAAGGGGCTCGACGGCGGCGCGCGGAGTACTGTGCAGATGGCGGAGAATGCCGAGAAGTTCATCCGCGCCGACGACAAGCGTCCGTTTTTTCTCTACTTCTGCACCGCGGATCCGCACCGCGCACGGGTCGGATTCGCCAACAACCGGCAATACCCGGGCGTCAAAGAGAACAAAGTCTCGCCGCAAGAGGTGATTGTGCCGCACTATTTGCCCGACAGCGAGGAGTCGCGGGCTGAGTTGGCGGAGTACTACCAAGCGGTCAATCGCGCCGACCAGGGCCTCGGACGGCTGATGCAGGCTCTCAAAAACACCGGACATCTCGACGATACGCTGGTGCTCTATTTGAGCGACAACGGCATTCCCTTTCCCGGAGCGAAGACGACACTCTACGATCCCGGCATGAAGTTGCCTTTGGTCGTCCGTTCGCCGGATCAAAAACAGCGGGGTGTGCGCACCGCGGCGATGGTGAGTTGGGTCGATCTCGTGCCGACGATTCTGGAGTTCACCGGCGCCGGCGGGCCGAAGTATCCGCTGCACGGCCGATCGTTTTTGCCGGTGTTGGAAAAAGAGAATCCGCCGGGCTGGAATGAAGTTTACGCGTCGCACACTTTCCACGAGATCACCATGTACTATCCGATGCGGGTGATTCGCACGGACCGCTACAAATACGTGCTCAATTTGGCGCATCAATTGCCGTTTCCGTTCGCGTCGGACTTATACGCTTCGCTCACCTGGCAAGGGGTGCTCAAGCGGGGCGATTCCTACTACGGCAGCCGCAGCGTCGACGCCTACCTGCACCGCCCGCGGCACGAGTTGTACGACGTCGTCAATGACCCCAAAGAGATCGAAAACCTGGCGGACGACCCGGAACGCGCCGAGGAACTGAAGGAGCTACAGGCCAAGCTCAAAGCGTTTCAGGAGCGAACGAAAGACCCGTGGCGGGTGAAATACCGCTATGAATGACGAATTCTCGACATGACCAAAGAACCAGGGGACAAACAGAGAATTGATCGAGATGTGTCCTCGAGTCTAACGAGCGCGCCACATGCAGCGACAAATCTCGATCGATAACCATCCAAGAATCACAATGCCGAGGATTCGCTCCAAGAGTGGTAATTCGAACTCTGCATTGCCCCAACTGGCCAGTTGAATGATTCCAGAGATGAAAAACGCCAATAGCAAGAGCAGGGGCAAAGAGAAATGCCACTGATACCATTTTTCCCGTGGTTCGTGAGACATACTGGACCTCAGCACCCTGAGCCGCTCGGAACTATTGTCGCGGCAACTCCGTGCCCTCCGTGTCTCCGTGGTTTCAAAAAACCGTTAACCCAACAACTCCGTCACCGGCGTCCCATGGCCATCTTTCGTGACGAAGAACGGTCGCTGCTCGACCTCGACGTTGAACTTCGGCGAGATGCCGAGCGCCTGATAAATCGTCGCGTGCAGGTCGGTCACCGAGACGGGATTCTCGATCGTCGTGCAGGGCCGCTCCTCGGCGGTTTTGCCGTAGAGGAATCCTTTCTTGACCCCGCCGCCGAACATTAGCACGCTACTGGCGCCGGTGAAGTGGCGGTGCATGCCGTAAAACTTTAGCTCTTCAATTACGTCCGGCTGCGCGACTTGGTTGCCGACCGGCTTGTCCGGTTTGCCCTCGACGAGCATGTCGCGGCTGAACTCGCTCGCCAGAACAATTAGCGTGCTGTCCAACAACCCCCGCTGCTCCAGATCGAGCACAAGTTGTGCAATCGGGGCGTCAATCGATTTTTTCATCTTGACCAGCCGCGTGTGGCCGTTGTCGTGCGTGTCCCAGCCGAGGAAGGGAATGTATTCGGTCGTGACTTCAATAAACCGCGCGCCTTGCTCAATCAACCGCCGCGCGAGCAGGCAGCCCAATCCGAAGCGGCCGGTGTCGTAACGGGCGTAACTCTCTTTCGGCTCCTGCGAAAGGTCGAACGCCTGCGCTGCGGGCGAATCGAGCAGTTTGTAAGCGTTATCCAGGGAACGCAGCAGCGACTCGCGCTGATAGTCGCTGCCGTGCCGGGCGACGGGACTTTGCTCCAAGAGTTTACGGTAAGTACGATACCGATTGCGGAACCGCTTAAGGCTCATCCCCGCCGGCGGACGGACCGCTTGCACCGCCTGCGTCGGTTCGGGAACGCGAAACGGGCCGAATTCACTCCCCAGAATGCCGGCCGTTTGAAACGCCTTCAACTCCTCCGCTTCGCCGTTCCCTTCATAGCGCTGCCCGATGTCGATGTAGGGGGGCACCGCGTCGTTTTTGGGGCCGAGGATCGAGGCGATCCACGCGCCGATGTGTGGAGCGGCGACCGTTAGCGGAGGTTCGTAGCCGGTATGCCAATGAAACTGGTGTCGGGAATGCAGAATCTTGCCCAAATCGGCCAGGTAATGCGACCGCAACAGCGTCCCGCGATCCATCACCGCCGCAATATTCTCCAACCCCTTAGAAATCTTGATGTTGTCGACTTTGGTATCGATCGCGGGAAACGTGCTGAGCACTTCATTCGCCGGCAGCCCCTTGCGAAACGGCGTGTGCCGTTTGGGATCAAACGTCTCCGTATGCGCCATCCCGCCCCCCATCCAGAGAACGATGACGGCGTCCGCTTTGGCTGTGGGAGTGGCAGCGGCGTCTTCTTTGGCGAGCGAAAAATTCGGCTCTCCGGCCGCGAGTGCGGCGAGTGTGGCCGCCGAAGCCGTCTTGAGTAAATCGCGGCGGTTGTGTGTATTCGATTGAATCATGGTTTCGTAGGGTCCGCTGTGCGGACCGAATTCGTATGTTATGTGTCCACCTGTTGTGATTTCGGTCCGCACAGCGGACCCTACAGTCACTCGACCAACTGAAACTCCGGCAACATCAACACCACCCACAACAAGTCCTGGACTCCGTCCGCTTCGGGCGGCATCCCGATCAATTCAATCGCCGCTTGTTGCTCCATCGGCGTCGGCGTGCGGCCGATTGCTTGGGCATAAACGCCGCTTACCAATTCATTCGCATCCGCATAGCGACGCAACCAATTCTCCGCACCTTTCTTCAAAATCGCATCGAGCGCGTGGCCGTTGGTCAGTTCCAGCGCCTGCAGCGTCGTCGCGATCGATTCGCGGCGGGTGACGACCTGTTCACGGTTGGAGCGGCCCAAGGCCCGCGTCAGTTCGTCATCCATGATCAGCGCCGCCCGGATCTTCATCTCTCGCGTGATGAGCGCGGCGATTAGTTCATCGCGAATCTGCCACGGCCCGCCGTTTACGTCAGCGACCGCGACGGCGTGCTGCCAACCTTTCGGGTTGAAGTCAGGCTGCTCCCAGTTGCCGACAACCTCTGCCGAGCAGATCCATTCGGAGTCGGTTTTCAGCACTAGACGACGACCATCTTCGAAACGAATGTCGGCGTGCAGCAGCAAACCAGCCGGGTTAGAGGACTCTTCCGGCTTTTTATCTTTGTCGTTGCCGTTCACCGCGTGCACGGCGAACACATTGCGTCCGGCCTTCAAGAAAGGCTCCAAGTCCACCGACGCGGGCTGCTGCCAATTCTCGCCAGTCGCCGCTTCTTCGCCGTTGACGAACAACTTACAGGAGTTATCGCACGCGATCACGGCCCGCGCTGATGCAGGGACGGACGCTAACTCGAACGCGCGGCGGAAGTGCACGACTCCCCCGCGTGTCGCGGTTGCCGCCTGCGGGTCATTCCAAATCCACTGTGCGTCGATGTCATAGTCGTCGCGATGTTTGCGGGCCAGCACGCGGGCGACGGCCGTGATTTGCCCGCCCTGTCCGCGTCCGTCGCGGCGGAGCATCTGCCCGCTCGGGTCGGGCCAGACCCCCGTCAGCGCCGCGACAGCATCCAAAAACTGCTCGCCCGACATTCGTTTCACGTACGGGCCACGAAATGCATACTCCGCCTCACCCGGCGGCGGCAGCCCGACCGACGGCGATTGATACGCCCGCGATGTGCAGATCAGTTCCATCGTGTGTTTGAGATCATAACCATGCTCCGCCAAGTCGGCCGCCAGCCAGTCGAGCAAATCGCGGTTCCACGGCTCCGCTGCCATGTCGTCGACCGGCTCGACGATCCCGCGACCGAAGAAGATCGCCCACAGCCGATTTACGACCGTCCGCGACAAGCGGCCGTTGTTGGGGCTGGTGATGACGTCCGCCAATTGTTTGATCCGCTCCTTGCGCGGCGCACGGGCATCGATCTTGCCCAATTGTGGATAGAGAAACTTCACCGGCGCGAACTCGCCATTGGGCTTGTTGCACTCGAACGTCTCCAGCGGCTTCTCGGCAAATACATTCGCCAGCCCGTATGAATCAGAGAGCTTCCAGTCATTCAAAAAGTTGTCGTGGCAACTGGCACATTTGATGTTCGTCCCCATGAAAACTTGCGAGATCGTCTGCGCCGCCTGCAATTCGCGGCGCTGGCTGGCGTTGACGACACCCCGCCAGACGATGCCCTTGATGAACCCTTCCGAGCCGTCGACAGGGCTGATCAATTCGTGCACGAATTGGTTGTACGGCTTGTTGTCGTACAGCGACTCGAACAGCCAGCCGGTGATCTGCCGCCGTCCGTCGTCGATAAACCCAGTCCCGCGATAGGCATTCCGCAGCGCATCGTTCCAGAACGTCATCCAATGCTCGGCATACGCCCGCCGATCGCCGAGCAACTTCTGGACGAGCAGCCGCCGCTTCTCTGGTTGTTGGTCCGCGACGAAGGCGTCGAGCTCCTGCGGATCGGGCAACAGCCCAACGAGGTCTTGATAGACACGCCGTGCGAAGACCCGGTCGGAGACAAGACTGCTTTCGTCGATCTTCTGTCGGGTAAGGTCCGCCTGCAAAAAGCGGTCGACCGGGTTCGTGAGCGGTGAATCCGCAGCGACTGAGGGCAGCGGCGGCTTCCGCGGCGCAACCGGGTTTGGCTCGTCGCCGCGAAGTGGAAGTTCGGTGACGAAGATAAAAGCAATAACAAGAAAAGTCAGTCGAATCATGGCCGACGAATGCTTCCCGCGCAGGAGAATAGCTGGTTTTGAGATCACCAGCCAATTCTAACACTGCGGAATCAATTCGTGCCAGATTAGTGCGCGGCTCGCTGCGTGGTCGAATCAGATTGCTCAATGAGCCAACCTATCCGGATTACCGCGAAGCCCTACTGGCTCGCCAAGTTGGGGGCTGATTCAGTAAATCACGTGGCCGATTGATCCGTGTCGCGGTAGTATTGGATGCGAACCGAATCATCGAATGGAAATACTCCATCAACGATTCTGACCTGCCAATAGTGCTCTTCTCCGTCGACAGTCATCACAATCCGCGCGTCGCAGGGACTGAGTTCAAAACCCGCAGTCGGCACAAAGTGGTCCGGCCCCAGTTTCGCAATCGGCCAAGTGCGGCCGTTGGCCTCAAGCCACATGCGAAGTTTGGGTGAGTAGTCAGTACCAATGCCAAGGTCAAGCATGTCGTTTCACTCCGAGTCGCTCAAACGTGCCGAAGAATACTTGAAACGCCGCAATCTGTCTATGAAAAAGGAAATTGGAGGAGGAACGCAGGGCGTTGTTCTAGCCACGACCAACGGAACGGCAATTAAGGCTCTGAACGACACAGTCTGCTACATGCGGGAACGAAATATTTACCTCAGATTGCAGGAATGCGACATCGGCAAAATCGGAGAATTCAATGTTCCCAGGCTGGTCAGTTACCATGATGAATTGCTTGTCATCGAAATGCAAATCGTTTTGGCGCCGTACGTGCTTGACTTCGCGAGCGCCTATCTCGATTCGGAACCGCCGTACCTCGACGATCCTCAGATCATGGCCGAATGGGAACGAGAGAAACGAGAGCAGTTTGAAGACCGCTGGCCTGAAGTGAAGAGCATGATGTCAGACTTCAAAGCGCTTGGCATCCATCTCGCTGACGTGAAACCCGGTAATGTCATGTTCGCTGATTGATTTCAGTGCTGGCAGACTCTCGGCAGCCACAACATCTAGTAAACCAACCCCCAAATTCCACAAAATCAGCGATTTGCTTTACAACGGGATCTTCTTGGACTAACATCCCGCCCTGCAATCTTGAAAGCCGAAAGCTTGGATGTTGTTTCGCACCGGATTGCACCAGCCGAAGGATCGGCTGACGTTGATTGAGGAGGGAACCTTGTCTCTGCATACTGCACGTTTGCTCTTTGACGGCGGAGTCGGTCTTCGGACGACCGGACAGCTCCCGCCGCTTTTTTTACGCCCTGTGCCCATTCGACGGCTTCTGACAGCGGCGTTTTCCGGCAATAGCTGGTAGCACATGAAGTGCGCGCACCCACGGGTGTTATTTTCAGGGAGGAGAAAAAAACATGTCCAACAAGAAACCGACAATCGCATTTAACGGTGACTATCGTCCGCAGCGCAAAGACGTCACCCCGCTCTCGTGGTTCAACACCGGCTACTACGACTCGATCACCGCTGCCGGCGGGTTGCCGATGCCGCTGCCGCCGTTTCTGGAAGATGATGATCTGAACCAGTTTTTGGACATGGCGGACGGCCTGGTTCTGGCGGGCTGCACACAAGACCTAAATCCGCAGCGGCTGGGCATGGAACCGCATCCCACCACGCGGGCGATGCCGACGCGGCGCGAGGACTTCGACCGCCGGCTCTGCAGAATCGCCTACGAGCGGCGCATCCCGGTGTTGGCGATCGGAGTGGGCATGCAGACATTGAACGTCGTCTGCGGCGGCACGATCTTCCAGCACATCGCCGAGGCGTACCAGCGTCCGCTGCACCATTACGATCCCGTGGAGAAGAATCTGCGGCACATTATTGAAATCGTCCCCGGCACGCGGATGGACGCGATCTACGGCCCGGGCGAAATCCGCATCAACAGTGCTCACCACCAGTCGGTGGACCAACTAGCAACGCCGTTCCGCGTCTGCGCCACTTCCCCGGACGGCGTTATCGAGGCGTACGAATCGATCCTCGACGACTGGTACTGTGTCGGCGTGCAATGGCACCCCGAAAGCGACACGTCGTCGGCGCTCGACATGCAAGTCTTCCAACACTTCCTGAAGGCCTGCAGCGAAGAGGAAGCGCCAATGATTCTGCAATTGCGGAAGGTTGGCTAGGCAAGAATTCTCAGCACACATTCACAAGAACACCCCAGAGCGGCCGGACGTCTTGTCCGGCCGCTCTCGTCTCTTTAAGGTCCACGTTCCGTCCGCCCCCTCTGATTTGCGCGCGAGGTGTGGGATTGACCAAGGCCGCAGTCTACAATTTGGGTATGGCTAGTATTGCAATGGCTTAGAGCCAAGAGATTTCCGAGCGAGTCAACAAAACCTCGATTCACGGGAAGCCGTCCATGCCAAATCCTGAATTTGACCGCCGTACGTTTGTAAAGGCAGCAGCAAGCACTGCCGCCGCCGCGCTGGCAACTACCAACTTGACGACGCATGCGAAGGAGAGTCAATCCGTGACCGAGCATAAAGCCCTCTCGAAGGTGAATTGCTTCAGCGAAGATGGCGAGCTCAAGGAAGTCATTTTTGGACGATTCGACGACGTCCGCATTCCTGATTACGACCCCATCCTGGACTACGCCGGCCCCAAAGCAGTGGCGTTGATGAAGAAACACGGCGGCAAGCTCTACAGCAAGGCGGAGCCTGAGAAATACAAGCAAATCCTCGAAAAAGTCGAGACGATGGTCGACTTTCTGAAAGGCCGTGGAATTATTGTCCATCGACCCCGAAAACATTCTGAGGACGAACTGGCCAACTTCTCATTGCAGAGCAAATTGAACATCAACGGATACAATCGAGACAGCCTCGTCTCGATTGGCAACACGCTGGTAGAGTGTTCATTTAAAGTCCCCGAGCGAATCCGCAACAAGTACGCCGTGCGCTACGTGTCGATGGGGCTGATGAAGAACGGGAATCGGGTGATTTCGATGCCGCAGCCGTTGGATACCTATGACCACGACGAGAACGAGTCGCCGCTCGCCGAAGGGGGAGACGTCGAGATTGAAGACGGCAACATCTACATTGGGAATTCGCGGCAAGCGTCCAATAGCCTCGGCGTGCTGTGGTTCAAGAACGCATTCCCCGACTGGAACGTGCACGAAATCAATATTAACCCCGATCGCTTCCCGCACCAACACCTGGACTGCGTGATGGTCATCGGTCGCAAATTCGGGTGCGTGCTGATTGACGATATTCCCGGCGGCTACAAAGGACTGCCGCAACCGCTGCAGAAGAAGAAGTGGATTGAGTTGAAGATGGAGGAAGCCACGAGCAAGCTCGCCAATTTCATCTTCCTTAATCCGGAAGAAGTGCTAATGGCGACAGAAGCGGAACGTTTGCGCAAAGAAGTGGAAAACCTGGGAATCAAGGTGAATCACTTCCCGTATTATGATGTCGGCAAAACGTTCGGCGGGAGTCTTCGCTGCAACACCTGCCCGATCTACCGCGTGGGTTAGAGAGGTGACAATCAGAAGTAGTACCTGACGGAGACGAGGTACTGCATCGCCTTGTTACCCACGCTCGGAGCAGTCCAGTCGGTTTCCAATCGGGCCACTTCGAACCGTGTTTCCCATTGGTCGTTTAACCGCCAGATAGCATTCGTCCAGTAGGTCTCGTTGCGCGACCGTTGATTGGGGCCGAGATCGGAGTTGCGGGGATCGTCGATCCCATAACCGACCGCAATCGTCAAGTCGGAGAATAGCTCATAAAACAGCTCCCCAAATCCGCCCACCGTGTAGATCGCCTCATCGGTAATGATGTTTAGGCTCTGCCCGATGCCCGCGTTGTAGGTTCCAATGGCATCTCCGATGAATGCTTCGCCGTGAAAGCCAACGCGGCCCAGCTGCAGCCGTAGTTCAGGGATGACCGCCCAGGTGGTCGAGACGTTGCCCTTGGCTTGTCCCGTGAAATCGACGGCTCGTGTCTCGCCGATCAGTCCTCCCACGGCAATCGTGACCGGTCTAATTCCTTCGTTATTCGTGCCGAGGTCTAATCCGCATCGGAACTCGATGTTAGGCCAACCATTGTCGGTTCCGGCGACTTGGGGATTGGCGATAAAATCAAGCACGACTTGCTGGGTAAGTCCAAGGTAGATGGACGTCACCGCGTCATCGTCGAGAAGAAACGTTCGTTCGGCTCGAAATCCAGGGCGGATCTGACCGAAATTCCCAGACTGCTTGTGGCTGGTCCAAGCCGGCGAATTTGTATTCTGGCGTCCGATGGCGTCCGCGTCTTGGCCTCCCCAAAACCGCCACTCGTCGCTCTGCAACTGCAAATAGCCCAACACGAAAAAGACGCCGGGGTTGTTCTGAACGGGCCGATCTCCAAAGAAATTGAAGGCGGCAACTGCACTGCTTTCATAATCACCCAAATTGGGCCCTGTGACATTCGCGCCGAGCGTTGTTTGCTGGCCGGTAAACGTAAACCGGGAGTCGGGGATGTCTGGCGGCACTGCGGGTAACAAGAAGAGTGGTCCGCCCAAGAGGGTGTAAGCCTTTTCGCTGGCGATCATATCAGCTGCGAAATAGCCAAATGGAACGATGCGAAGCTGACCTTTGTTCCAAGACAGCCCTTCTTTACATGCAGCGCTGAGCTGGTTCAGCCAGCCACATTGATTATCCGCTCGGTCACAGCCGCACGGAAGTTGATTGCAGGCAGCGCAATACTCTACCGGGAGAATCGCAGCCCCATCAGCTTCATTTGAAGACAGAACTTGGCTCCTCAGCGAGCTGTTCTCCGCTTCGAGGGAATCCAATCGCTCCGCAAGTGCGCGGTAGTCCTTCCAACCCGGAGTCGTTGCATGGTCTTCATAGTAATTCGGGAGACCAACCTGAGCCTGCGCTACGCTCGACAACAGCAAGTGCAGTACGGCTGTCGACAGCAGGAAGCAGATACGACCCATTTGTCTCGTTCCGAAATTCAAGCCCCCGCTTAGTAAGGAGATTGCGCCCTTTCGTCATGGATCGGCAGTGAGATGAGTTAAACTTTGACGATAACCATGACTATTCCGATTGTGTGACGAAGTTTTGAGTGGGAAGCGGACAGCCCAACCGATTTGCTATCTCAGAATTCGACGACGGTACCGCGTTGAAGCAACGTCTCCACTCGGAATCGCTCAACCTCCAGCAAATCGCCATGCGTATTGCACCACCGGCGACTAAGCCAGCGCGCGTTTCGAGCGTGGTTGGCGTCGATCACAAAACCCGTTCATTTCGATTGTGCCGGCCAATCGGTCGCAATGACGCGTTTCTGTTGGGCAGAACAACGGCGATAGTTGCCATGGACCGGTTTCGGAAAACGCCGGTGAATGGTGTGAATGTGGTCCAGATTCGCGTGGGCGCGATGGTGAAGATCAGCAAGGCCCCGCAGATTGACCAGTTGAAGGCCAGCAAATGGTTGTCGTCGGTGTTTAATTCGATGAGCGAGGCGAACTCGCGAAGTCGTTTTGCACGTCAAGCAGGACGGCATGGCGGATTTGTTTCGGAACGCTCACGGTCAAGTTCTGGCCAGTACGTATTGAGCGGGTTGACCGCGCCCGTAAGGAGGCCGACGAGAACGTCGGACTCGCTGTCATAGTCCAGCCCAATCTTTGAAGTGAATCGAAATGACCACCTCCGAATCTCAATCAACCCTCGATTTCCCCCAAACCGCCTTCTTCCCGCCCGCAGGCTCATTCGCTATCATCTGGAATTCGTCCTCCCCGAATCTCTGCGGGGATCGTGCGCCACGTTGACATGTCGTAAAGAGAGTGGAAATCCCGTGCTACTTGTCGTGCAGAAATTCGGCGGCACCAGTGTTGCCGATGCGGATAAAATTAAGGCGGCCGCCGCCCGGGCAGTCAAAGCGAAGCGTTTGGGGCATCAAGTCGTGATGGTCGTCTCAGCGCGGGGGAAAAAGACCGACGAATTGGTCGGATTGGCGGCTGAGATTACCGACGAGCCGCCGGCGCGGGAAATGGACATGCTGCTCTCAACCGGCGAGCAGGAGTCGGTGGCACTGATGGCGATGGCGGTGCAGACGCTCGGCGAGCAAGCGATCAGCCTCACCGGCGGACAAATCGGGATTGTCACCGACTCGACGCACACCAAAGCCCGCATCCAAAGCATTTCCACCGAGCGGATGCGAAACGCTCTGCGGGCGGGCAAGATCGTGATCGCGGCCGGGTTTCAAGGGACCGACGAAGACCTCAACATTACCACACTGGGACGCGGCGGCAGTGACACGACCGCGGTGGCCCTGGCGGCGGTGTTACAGGCCGATGTGTGCGAAATCTATACCGACGTCGAAGGCGTGTTTACGACCGATCCGCGAATGGTGGCCGAAGCCCGCAAGATCAGCCGCATCTCCTACGACGAAATGCTAGAATTGGCCAGTTTGGGCGCGGGCGTGATGCACTCACGTTCGATCGAATTCGCCAGTAAATTCCGCGTGCCGATCCGCGTGCGGCCCTCCTATTCCGATGAGGAAGGAACTCTGATCGCCCCCGAGCCGGCCGAGCAATTGCCGGTGGTCACGGGTGTCGCGTTCGTGCGGGATGAAGCCCGTGTCAGTCTCTCCAAACTGCCGGACCGGCCGGGCGTGATGCAGGTCGTCCTGGAGAAAATGTCGGAGCGCAAAATCCCAGTCGACATGATCGTGCAGGACGTGGGCGAGGGCGGATTGGCGGAGGTTTCCTTCACGGTGCCGCAGACCGATCTGGCGGAGACGCTGACCGCTGCTGGGGCGGCAATCGACGAATTGGGCGCCGGCGAATTGCTGCATGGGACAAATCTGTCGAAAGTCTCGGTCGTGGGGGCCGGCATGCGCACGCACACCGGCGTCGCCGCCCAGATGTTTCGAGCGCTGCGCGACGCGGACGTGAATATCGGCATGATCACCACCAGCGAGATCAAGATTTCGGTCCTCGTCGACCGCGATCAATGCGAGTCCGCTGTTCACGCCGTCCATACGGCGTTCGGGCTGCACGAAGAACATGGCCAGGTGCCTCCGCTGGGTCAATCCGGGGTGAATCCTGCTAAGTCCGCATCGATGACCAGCGAAGAATGGGAATCGGATGTCATCTCGCGGCTGTCCTCGATGGAGGACATCGTGGTCAGCAACGTGCATCTGGACCGAAGCCAGTCGCGGGTCACGGTGAGCAACATTCCCGACAACCCGGGCATTGCATCGACATTGTTCCGCGCGAACGCCGAGGCGGGCGTGATGGTCGACATGATCGTGCAGAACATCAGCCACAGTCGGCAAGCGCACCTGTCATTTACGGTACCGCGTGACGAACTGGAAAAGAGCCTGGAGGTCACGCGTGCCGCAGCAGCCCAATGGGACACCGCTCAGATTGATCATCAAGAACAGATCGCAAAGCTCTCCGTCACCGGCATCGGCCTGCGGAGCCATACCGGAGTTGGGGAAAAACTGTTCCAGGCCCTCGCCGCGGCGGACATCAACGTGCAAATGATCAACACCAGCGAGGTTCGTATCAGCACCGTTGTCGACGCTGATCACGGCGAAGCCGCACACGCGGCGGTGCTGGCAGCATTTGATTTGGCAGAGTAGGGACGGACTCTGGTACGGCGGCAGTCGGGAGCCTGCCCTACAGCGTGGCGCGCCGTAGGATGTCCACAAGTTCCGACGAAAAACGGCTGCGCGGAAGGACTTCGTCGCAACCGGCGTCGCGTGCCGCTTGGAGTGTCTGCGTGTCGACGTGCGGGCCGAAGGCGATTACGCGGGGACGGTCGGTCGCTGAGATTCGTTGCATCACGTTTTGTGGCGAGAAGGCCGGCTGGGACAAATCGATGATCACGAGTTGATATCCCGTCGCGTCGGGCCCGGGAATCGACTCGGGTATTTGCGCCTGCACATCCATTTGAATTCCCAGCGCATCGGCCGTGCCGGTGATTTTGCTGGTGAAGAACAAATCGCCGCACAGCAATAGCGCTTGGGGGCGGGTCGTCGGTTGGTCCGTCATTGTTATTGCAGCAGGCTCCGCGTGAGAACTTCCCGCGCCTTTTCAAAGTACGGTTGCCAGACGATTTCGGGCTGACCGTTCTTTAGGCAGTCGCGCAACTTTTGCAACGTGTTGCGGGCCATGTGCGGGCAACGGTTGCAGGCGCACGTTTCGCCGGTCGATTCCATCAATCCGGGCACGGGAATGTAAGTGTGTTGCGGCGCCGACTTTGTCAACGGATGAATCATCGCCGATTCGGTCGCCACCAGAAACGTTGTCGGCTCGGTCGTTTCCATCACGTGCCGCCGCATTTTTTCCGTCCCGCCGATGAAGTCGCTTTCGTCCAAAATCGTCTTGGGGCACTCCGGATGCGCGATCACCTCGCTGCCGGGATTGTTGCGCTTCGCACGGAGGAGATCCTGGACGCTGAAGATCTCGTGCACCATGCAACTGCCGGGCCAGAGCATCAATTCCCGGCCGGAGACCTCGGCCAGATAACGACCCAAGTGCTGATCGGGGACGAACAGAATCTCTTTGTCGGCGGGAACCCGGTCGATGATCTCGCGGGCGTTGCCGCTGGTGACGATCCAATCGGAAAGGCTTTTGACGGCGGCGGTGGTGTTGATGTAGGCCACCGTTTCAAAGTCATGGCCCTCAGCCCGAAGTTTAGCCTGGTGGGCGGCAAGCCGGTCTGCCGGACAGCTTTCGGCGAGCGAACAGCCGGCCAACATGTCCGGCAGGAGTACCTTCTTTTCGGGATTCAGTATTTTGGCCGACTCCGCCATGAAGTGGACACCGCAAAACACAATCGTCGAGGTCGACACTTTGGTCGCGTCGCGGGCCAGTTTCAGACTGTCGCCGTTGAAGTCGGCGACGTCCTGGATTTCGCCGTCGACGTAGTAATGCGCCAGAATTGTGGCGTCCTTCTCAACTTTGAGCCGGTCGATTTCGTCCATCAGGTCGAGCGGATCTTCGTATTCCTCCGCCGATGATGGATCGACAAGTTCAAGATTCATCGCAGCCTCCTGATCGGCCAAACACGGCCCAATCTGCCTGTCTGGTTTTTATGCACTCGAGGAATTATATGCTTCGATAGCACGAATTTTTAGCGATAAACCCGCTGCTCACGTTAGTTTTCATCGGCACCGAGTTTTTTCAAGACCTCCGTCAACCTCTCAGAAATTCCTGCAATCGCCTGATGGTGCTTGGGGTCGACCAGTGTTCCGTCTTCAGCAATTGCATTGTGGGCGGCTGGGATCGCCATCTGATCCGGCAACACGATCACTTTGATATTCGACAGGATCGACCGCAGATGGACCAGCCCCCGCAGCCCGCCGAGTGCTCCGGGAGACGCGCTCATCAACCCGGCCACTTTGCCGGCGAATGAACTGAGCGTCGGTTCATCGGGAGTTGCCGGACGCGACGCCCAATCGATGGCGTTCTTAAGCACGGCTGTCACAGAGCTGTTGTACTCCGGCGAGGAGATCAGGAGGCCGTCATGCTCGGCCAGCAGTTGCTTCAGCCGAATTGTCCCGTCAGGCAAGCCGTGCTCCGCTTCGAAGTCCTGATCGAAGATTGGCAACTCCAAATCGCGCAGATCGAGGAACGTCACTTCTGCACCCGCAGCCCGCGCAGCCTCGGCGGCAATCGTCACCAGTTTCTTGTTGAACGAATCAGTGCGAGTGCTTCCGGCAAATGCCAAGATACGCGGCGTAGTCATCTGGGTCTCCAGTTATTTCGAAAACGACTCGGCGGAATAAAGATCGTGCGGAGCGATGGAGTTTATCGGAACCGAGGAATTGCCAAAACCCTGCAGAATTCCTGCGGAAGTCTTTCGCATTCGCGCCCCAGTGTGTGTATACTCACAAAACTAGATATGTTGATGCAAATATCTGGTGTTTTCTTCGGCAATCGGGGACGTTTTCAAAATTGAGGAGAGCAACATGAAGAACGTGAGAGTCGTCGGATGTCTTTTCTTGGCTGCGGCAGTGGCCGCTGGGGCACTGCAATTGACAACAGCAGAAGGCAATCAAAAGAAGGAGAAGAAACGGATCGCAACAACCAAGCAATTGATGAAGGGAATCGTGGGTCCGAATTGCGGTGCGTTGGGCAAAGCCCTGAAGGCGGACAGCGCCGATTGGGATGAGATCGCATTGCGGACCGCGTTGTTGAACGAAGCAGGCCACGTGTTGATGGCAGATGGTCGCTGCCCGGACGGCGAGTGGGCCAAAGCGGCCAAGGCAATCCAGCAGAACAGCAAGGAACTCGACGCAGCCGTCAAGGACAAGAATCTCGAAGCTGCTAAAAAGGCATTCGGCGCATTGACAAAGGGAGGCTGCGCCGTCTGTCACAAAGCCCATAAGGGGAAGAAGAAGTCTTAAGAGGAAATCGAAACTCACTCGCGATTGCTGCGAAATCCTGTTGACGCCAAATGAACCAAGTCGAATCTCGATCGGCTTGGTTCATTCTTTTAATGAATCGCAATCATGATTGTCACGATGAAGGGCCCGCGGCGACACCTGTACGTCCTTGTGGATCAGAGCAGCGGCGCTTAGGATATCGGGCTGAGTCCGCAAGAAACGGCTCACGGTAAGACTATCTGGGAAACGGACGTTATGGGCAAAATCAGATGGGGTGTGCTGGGCGTCGCCAAGATTGCGACGGAGAAAGTCATCCCGGCCATGCAGCAAAGCGAGATCTGCGAGATCGCCGGCATCGCTTCGCGGACCGCCGAAAAGTCGAACGCCGCCGCCGGCCGTTTAGGAATCGCCAACTCTTATGGATCCTACGAGGAGTTGCTGGCCGACTCGGATATCGACGCTATCTACAATCCGCTGCCGAACCACTTGCATGTTCCGTGGTCGATTCAGGCACTGGAAGCGGGAAAACACGTGCTTTGCGAAAAACCGATCGGGCTTTCCGCCGAGGAAGGACAGCAACTTGTCGATGCGGGAGAGCGGCACCCGAATCTCAAACTGATGGAGGCGTTCATGTATCGCCACCATCCGCAATGGGTGGCTGCAAAAACGATTGTTGCTGAGAACCAAATCGGAGAATTGCGGTCGATCGAGTCGTTCTTTTCCTATTTCAATCGCGATGCCGAAAATGTTCGCAATCAAGCCGACATCGGCGGAGGAGGGCTGATGGATATCGGCTGCTATCCGATTTCCCTCTCGCGATTTCTCTTCGAAAGCGAACCGGAGCGAGTCGCCGGAACCGTCGAGTACGATCCCGATTTCGGCACTGACCGGCTGGCGTCGGCAATTCTCGATTTTGGTCGCGGCACGAGTTCCTTCACCTGCAGCACACAACTGTTTCCCCGCCAACGTGTGAACATCTTCGGCACTGATGGGCGTGTTGAAATCGAGATCCCGTTCAACGCGCCGCCGGATCGGCCGTGTCGCATTTGGCACGAGACGTCCGGGGGCATTGAGGAGATGACATTCGACATCTGCGACCAATACCGGATCCAGGGGGACTTGTTTTCACAAGCGATTCTCGATGACACCCCGGTTCCGACTCCGATCACGGACGCGGTGCGCAATATGCTCGTGATCGAAGCGATTCTCAAAGCGGGCACGAGCGGGCACTGGGAAGCGGTCGGTAACAGTCCCTAAAGGTCGGCTTTATGCGGCGCTGCCGCCGACGAGTTCGATTGCCTCACAGAGATCGGCGATGGAATCGACAATTCGCCCCGGTTGATACGCGAAATTGGCGAGGTCTTCTCGTTTGGTTCCCCCGGAGAGCACGAGGATGGTGTTGTAGCCCATTTCGACGCCGCCCAAGATATCGGTCTCCATCGTATCGCCGATCATGGTGACTTGAGAGGTGGACAGGCCAAGTTCCTTGCGGGCGTGCCGCATCATGATCGGGCTGGGCTTGCCGACGCTGAAAGCGTGCAATCCCGTTGCTGCTTCGAGCATGGCCACGATCGCTCCACAGCCGGGGCGCAGGCCGTGTTGCGTGGGGCAATTCGGGTCCATGTTCGTGGCGACGAGCTTCGCTCCCTTTTCGATCATTCGGACCGCCGTTTCAATCATCTCGAAGTTGACGGAGCGGCCCTCGCCGACGACCACATAGTCGGGATCGTGGTCCACGATGGAATATCCGTTTATGTGCAACGCCTGAAGCAGTCCTCCTTCGCCGATGACGTACGCAGTCCCGTTCGGCTTTTGACGGGCCAAAAACCGGGCTGTTGCCATGGCACAGGTAAAGATGTGGCGCTCTTCAACAGAAATCCCCATTCTCCTCAGTTTTGTGGCGACGTCGCGTCGCGTTCGTTGGCTATTGTTGGTGAGAAACAGGAATGGGATATCCCGCTCGACCAGTTGTCCGATGAAGACATCAGCCCCTGGAATCAATTCGCTGCCTCGATAAATTACGCCATCCATGTCGATCAAGAATCCGTTGCTCATCGCTTTACTTCTTTCTGATAAGTACTACCGTTCCGATCTCTCCATAAGAGAAGGAGAGTCTCACGCCATCAACACTGATGCAATGGGTGTGCCAGAGAGTGCCGGCATCAGGGGTTTTGCGTAATGCGTTACCCTATAGAGACTTACACGGCGGGCCGTCCGTCAGGGGACTCCGATCGTCACGTTCGGCTGTCTTGGGTGTCAGCAACTTGCCGGTTTTCCACCCGCCCGATCCCGGGCAGCGGCCTGCATTCTGTGCGTCCGCGCGACAACTGTAGGAGCCGGCAGTGAAGAGCCAATGAAGGGGAAGCGAGCAATTCGTGAAGAAGCATCAACCGATCAGATAATCACTTTACACTTCGGCAACTCCGACTGAAGTTCCTTGGCTGCCTGTTTGCTGACCTCGGTGCGCTTCAGCTCAATGGTCTTGAGGTGCGTTAACTTCTTCAGATGCGCCAATCCGCTATCAGAGACCTTTGTGCGGTACAGCAACAACACGCGGAGATTCGGCAGGGCCGTCAAGTGTTCCAGACCGGCATCGGTGACGGCCGTTCTGGACAGCGCCAACGTTCTGATCGTCGGAAACTTCTTGAGGGACTTCAGTCCGGAATCGGTCACCGCAGTTGCGGCCAAGTCGAGCGTGTCCAATTGCGGCAGCTTGTCGAAACTGGCCAGTTTTTCGTCGTTGAAGTCCTCGACACCTTCGAAGAATACACCTTGGATGTGAAACTCGTCTTCAGGAAGATCGTCGACTTTCTTCACGTTCACGGCGGGAGCGTCGTCACATTGCACCTTGACAAACCCGCCCGATTCGAGCATTCGGCGGGCGACCGCGGACTCTCCGGAGTCTTTCGGCTTGGGAGCGGGAATCGTTTCTTCATCGCCGGCGAGGAAAGCTGCCGCCATCTCGTCGTCGTCCATGCCTTCATCCAGAACAGGGAAGGGACTCCCGGCTGTGTCAGCGTCTCCGTCGGGGATTGGCGCCGAGGCGTCGCCGTCCGCATCGGCTGATTTCTTGCGGACCTTTTTCTTTTTGCGCTTCTTTTTGCGGCGCGGCGCCGGAGCCGCGGGTTGCGGCATCGGGGCCTCTGCGTTGAGTTCGCCCTCATATTGATAGCCGGGATCGACGCTCTCGGCAGTGCTCACCCGGCGCCGGCTGACGAACAAAAACACCCCACCCGCCGCGACCAAAAACAGCAAGACGCCGCCGCCATAGACGATCATCTCCGCACTCAAGAACGACGACGACGTTGACACCGAGAGAGGCTGAACCGGTTCCTGGGAATCAGGTGTTGCGGGCCGCGGTCGCACAACATCTCCACGAGGTCTCGCGGCGGGAGGCAACGGCACATCGTCTCCTTTCAGGTCATGCCGGAATGAGCTGGCCTGTTCCTCCGGATCAAGGACTACGACTAGAATCTCTGTTTCTTCTCTCTCGCTATATTTTGCGGGCAATAACTGATCCCATCCGTCGCCTTCAAATCCCGGATCAGCGTCGGGGCGTTGCGGGATCCCGCCATTGCCGGTGAAGTAACGGATCGTGACCCGGTAGGTTCCCTCGGGAACGCCCAACTGCTCTCCATCGCGCAGCGTATAGCGACCGCGAATATCAGTCACCGCGGCAACCGTCCGTCCCCCGATCTGCTCGGGATGAAATGTAACGAGCGCGAAAGGGAGCGGAGTGTTGTTTAACGTGACCGCTCCGGAGACCGGCACTGGTGTGCCTCCGATCCCCCCACAGCCGGAAAGACCCAACAAGGCGAGGCCGGCAATGCAGTATCCGACGACAGTGAGCCTTTGATCCCGGGCCGCCATTTGTCCACCTTTGGGCTGTGAATTACCTCTTATCGCAGTCAACAACTTAGATTTCTCCTAGATCGCTGAACTCAGTTTCCGCGGAAACGGTCTCACCAAATCCCGCCGGACTGGAGCACATGTGCCTAATCCCCGGAAACCGCCCAACTTATAGCGTGCACATTGTTCGGTCCGTTGTCAAGAAATTCCAACAACAGAACGTGAGAGGATCCTCGGTTGCCGTACGGCGACTGACCGTTGAAACCGACGGTATCAGATCGCCAAACGCGGGGCAGAATGCCGATTCGGTCTGCACTCAGCCGAGAATTGCGTATAGGTTCGACAGCGCACTCAATCAGTTGAATTGCCGTGTTACGCGGCTTTTCGGAGTGGAGCATCTACGAAGCGCGTACTCGGATGGCCGGAGGGTACCGTTGGCGATTCCTCGCTCACGGCAACTTCACCGTCGCGAACGCTAAGGATGTAGTCCCGCCGCTGTTGGGGAAGACTGTACCCCGGCAGCGTGTCGCCCAGCGTCCGCAGGCGAACCGTCCGCCGATACAGACCAGGGGCGATTCGCATCATTTGCAGAATCAACAATTTGATGTGGCGGCGAAACATCATCATGAAGTAGCCCCACGGTTTGCGGGGCAGCACTCCGTCATAATACATCGCGCGCAGCACTCGCGACTGGCCACGATTCGTATCGATCGACTTTTGGAGATTGACTTCGCGGTCCTCCTGATAGACCGCCAACGCGTCATGATCGTAGAATCCGCGGAAATTCGCAGCCAGGGTCATAACCATCCGGCAATCTTCACCGGGACCTCCTTCGGTCTCCAAGACGTCGTACCCGATCTCACGCGCCAGCGGGAGCGGGCACGCGAGCGTATGATGCACAAAATAGCGGGGCAACATGTTCGACTTTGGCAGGAAGCCGCGAACGCCTTTAATGTTCAGGTCGTTGTCGACCACAACTGTATACGAACAATAATAGTCGTATTCACCGTGCCGGATTTCGTTGATCCGTTCGAGGCGGTCGGGGAAATAGATATCGTCGACATCCCAGAGCACGACCCAATCGCCGGTGCTGGCCTGTAGCGCTTCTGTTCGCGCATATCCGCGCCCGCGATTCCGGGGATAGCTAATCAGCTTTACACGCGGATCGGCGATCTCTCGGACTCGTTGAGCGGTCCCATCGGTGGATCCATCATCGACCACGACCCATTCCCAATCGGTGAAGGTCTGGTCCCGTAATACGGCATAGCAGCGGCTGATGAATTCCGCACCGTTATAGACCGGAGTCATCACTGAAAATGCAGGGGCGGCCACGAGTGGTCCCTCCTTGAATGGCGGCTGTCTTGTATCTGATGAACAGAATGAGCCATGGTTATTCATGATTTCTGAAATTCGGCCTGACGGCGCTTTAGGCGGCTCGGCCAACGTCGGCTGAATTTGCTTGTCCTTCCCCGCGATCGGCAATGAGCTTCAAGTAGTCGCCCGAGACGCGCTCAATCGAAAAGGGCGCGATCCATTCAGCCAATTCGTCCCGGCCGATCGTGGGCGGGGAGTCAATGAATCTCTCGACGCGCTGGAGCTGATCCTCACTCACCTGCGTCCCGGATTCCCGAATGGTTAAACCGCGGGGATAGCTCTTCAAAAACCGCGCAGAGCTGTCATCTTCGATCGGAACCAAATTCAAAATCGGCGTACCGGTGGCAACATAGTCGACAACTTTGCTAGGCAACTGGTAACTCGTCGAGTTGCCCAGATTGATGAGCACATCGGCTTGCCGCATCGCGCGGCGTGCCTCGCGCGGGCTGACTGGGCCATGCACGTACAATTGCCCGGCGAACTTCCTGCGATAATCTTCGACAATATCCGCGCAATCGTGAACGAGGCCGTAGAGGTGCAATTCCAGTCGTCTCCCGGGCGTCGACTTGATCAATTCAGCGAACAAGGCGAACAGGAAGGAAGGATTGCGAATCTCGCGATAGAGTGTGCCGGTGTAGACGAGCCGCAGTGGACGGTCGTTGTCAGTCACCTGTCTCGGTTCAGCCTGCGGTTCCGCATCTATGACGGTCATCGGGGGAATGACGTGGATCTTGCCAGCGATCTCTGGAAAGCTTTCCCGATATTTCACTGCGGTCTGCTCACACGTCACAGAGACTGCCGCAGCCGCCTCAAAAACCTTACGCTCCCAGGCAACGTTGCGTCGGTGATAGAGACGCCAGTTGTTCGGCCGGCATCGATCGAGAAATGAGAACGGATCACCCGAGTCGACGATCCAGGTCGCGCCGCGCATTTCATTGTGAACCCGATTCGCGACGAGGTGTGAGGTAAAGGGCAGGGAGACCGAGATCACGGCGTCGTACGTTTGTGAATCAAGTCGTTCGCGAGCAGCACGTACCGCGGGACGCAGCCAGAGCCGGTTGGAATCGGGCCAATACAGCTGCTTCCAAGTCAGGTCATGACAAACCCGAACCGGCCGTTGCCAGTTGAGCGTCCTGTGTCGGCGATTTGCCGGGGTCGCGGTCTCTTCCAATGAGGAGATTGCCGGCTGGCTGCCGATTTCCGACCGCCGCAGCCAGCGGCGGAGTCGTTCGCTCAGATTCCCGCCGACGCGGAAAACCCGGAGCGAGTCGCGGATCTCGCGGCGCTTTTGGCCCGGCTTCCATCCGCAGATAACGTCGACCTGATGCCCCTGGCTTGCCCAGAACTCAGCGAGTGCGCCGAAACGAATGGCCCGAGGGGTCGCCGCCGGAGGAAATGAGTAGCAAATTAGGAGAATCCGCATCGTGCATCACGGACCAGTCCAGCCCGTCGCTTGTGAAGATGGTCTGTTGTTGTCCGATGCTCCCGAACAACCATTTGCTGGGAAATGCCGCTCCGCGACTTCAGGACTTGGCGGCGCGGCACAGCCAATGCCCACCGACCTGATGTTTTCACCGCTTGGCAGCATAAACGAGATAAAAATGCGGCGTACGGTACCAGTTTCGCGAGTCCTCTCCAAGACCAATAGGGCACCCGAGTTGAGGAAGCGAGAGCACTTACGGAATGCACGTCATCACTACGTGGCGGAGCGGCTCGGCGGCGCTGACTAGATCGCGTCGTTCGCATCTCAAATGATGATCTCGCGGCGAAATGCATCTCTTGACGGGGACACCATGCGAGGAATCTGGGCGGTTCAGGGGCTTGCCAGCGGTCCAGAGCGGGCATCGGAGAAATATGGCCACTTTCGCGGTGAACCTGTCGTCCGCATCTTATCTCAGCCGCTGTTCCGACCCTTGTTGACGAATCGTCCACAATTTAGAATCAGCCCGGCTGACGCCGCGCTCCAGCCCTCCTGTGACCGCCAAGCGAAAAGAGTCCCCTCAGAAAGTCTGTTTATGTCCCGCCGTGCCGTTCGTGAGTTAGTCGATGGTGAGTCCGTCGAAGAGATCTATGTGATGGCGGACAAGCAGTTGCGGGCCAATCGCAATGGAAATCTGTACTTGCTGGCCACGCTCCGCGATAGCAGCGGGACGATCAGCGGGTTGATGTGGAATGTGACAGAGCAATCACTTGCCCATCTTGACTCGGGTTCGTTTGTCAAAGTCCAGGCCAAGGTGCAGATGTTTCAAGGGACGCTGCAGATGATCCTGACGAAGATCGAAGCAGCCGACGCGGAAGGGCTTGATACCGACGACTTCATCCCGCAGCCGAAATGTGACGCGGACGAACTTGTCACGCAATTGGAGCAACTCGTCCGTTCAATCGATGACGAACCGGTCCGCGAATTGATGCTGAAATACTTAGCGGATGAGGAGTTTATGCGGGGCTTTCGGCAAGCCCCCGCCGGCACAAAAGCACATCATGCGTACTTGGGCGGGTTGCTGGAACATGTGGTCAATATGATGGTCGTCGCGGATCGAATCGCCGACCGCTATCCGGACGTCGACTTTAATCTGGTCAAAGCGGGCGTCCTTCTGCACGACGCCGGCAAGGTCCGAGAACTCGGATTCGAGGACAGCTTTGTTTATACCGACGAAGGACAGCTATTGGGACATTTGGTCATCGGTGTCGAAATGCTTAACGAAAAGATCGCCGAATTGAACCAGGAACGGGAATCCCCGATTCCCGAGGAAACCGCACTGCGAATCAAGCATCTCATTCTGAGCCATCATGGAACTCACGAATTCGGCAGCCCCAAGGTGCCGATGACGCCCGAAGCGATCATTCTGCACCACATTGACAATCTCGATGCAAAGGTCAATGAGTTCTTGCGGGATATTTCCGACGATCCCAACAGCAAGTCGCATTGGACGTCGTTCAATCAGCGACTGGGGCGAAAACTGTTCAAGGGTTCGGCCGACGGATCTGCTTCCGACGGCACCAAGTCGCAATGACCGACCTTTGACGCGACCCCGTTCCGAGCACGATCGCATATGAGTTACACCTCTGCTGAAAATGATATCGCCTGGAGACACTGGCGGTGCGAGTGGTCGCTCTCTCCCGACGTCGCGTACTTGAATCACGGATCATTCGGCCCCGCTCCCAAGGAAGTGCAGCGCGTTCGCCAGGATTGGACAGACCGGCTACAAGTCGAGCCATTTGACTTCTATGTGAGGCAATTGGAGGCCGAATTGTCGCACGCGGCGGAGTGTTTGGGGGAGTTTATCGGCACCTCAGCGGACAATCTGGCCTTCATCGACAATGCGACGTTCGGGATGAACATCGTAGCGAGTTCTCTCGATCTACAGCCCGGGGATGAGGTCCTGACGACGAACCACGCCTATGGAGCGGTGTTGCGCATTTGGCGGGAGATTTGCCGGCGAACCGGCGCGCGACTGGTCGTGCAGCGAATGCCTGAACCGCTCAATGACGCCCAAGAGCTGATCGACACACTGTTTTCCGGGGTGACGGAAAAGACGCGACTGCTCGTCGTCGATCATATCTCCTCACCGACGGCAGTCATCTTTCCGATCGTTGACATTTGCCGCCGCGCGCGTCGGCAGGACATCCCCGTGTGTGTGGACGGCCCCCATGCGCTGGCGGTCAAGCCACTCAGTCTTGATGCATTGGACTGCGACTTTTATTTGGCCAGCGCCCACAAATGGCTGTCGGCACCGTTTGGATCGGGGTTCCTGTATGCGCATCCGCGTGTGCAGCAGACATTGCGGCCGGTCGTGGTGAGTTGGGGGGGCAGTCTGGCAGGCGCTGAGTCGCGGTGGCAGGACGAGTTTCACTGGTCGGGCACCCGGGACGCGGCGGCGAGCCTGACGATTCCGTCGGCGATCGACTTTTTGTGTCGCGCGGGAATTCTCAATTTTCGCCGCCGGTCGCACGATTTGGCGCAATACGCGCGCTTTCGCATCGGCGACGTGACCGGTTTGCAGCCGGAGATTCCTGATAGCCCCGGCTGGTACGGTTCAATGATCGCCTTGCCGCTGCCGCCTGGCGACGAGCCGCCGCTCAAGAAAGGCGTCCGCGATCCGCTGCAAAGCCAACTCTGGAAGCAGTTCCGGATCGAAGTCCCCGTAATCCACTGGCACGGACGCCGATTCATACGTGTCTCGTGCCACCTCTATACGTCTGCACGTGAGATTGACCGTCTGGCGGAGGCTTTGCGCGAACTGCTTTGAAGGCGCAATTGGCTTTGCGGACAGATCAGTGTGCTTTATGATGAGATCCTCTGTATTCACACTGAATCTTCGCTGCAGGAAATCTTCATGCCTAGTTTTTGCACACGCCGACAATTCCTCGCCCAAACGACCGCAGCCTCCGCTTTAGGGATCAGTTGTTTGACGGGACCACAACTCTCTGCCGCCGAGAAAAAGAAGCCGTTGTACAAAATCTCATTGGCGCAGTGGTCGCTGCACAAGATGCTGTTTGCCAAAAAACTCGACAATCTTGATTTTGCGCAGGCAACGAAGGAAAAGTTCGGCATCGACGCGGTCGAGTATGTGAACCAGTTCTTCAAGGATAAAGCAAAGGACACCCGCTACTTGGCGGAGATGAAGAAGCGGGCAGCCGATCACAGTGTGAAGAGCCTGCTGATCATGATCGACGGTGAAGGGAATCTGGGAGATCCCGATGCCGCGAAACGGACTCAGGCGATCGAGAATCATCATCAGTGGGTCGACGCGGCCAAGTACCTGGGTTGTCACTCGATTCGCGTCAACGCCCGCAGCGATCATAAACTGTCCTATGACGAGCAAATGAAGCTCGCCGCGGATGGTTTGCGACGGCTTTCGGAATTTGCCGCCAAATACAAGATCGGCGTGATTGTTGAGAATCACGGCGGGCTTTCGTCAAACGGCGCTTGGTTGGCGGGAGTGATGAAACTGGTCGACAATCCGAATTGCGGCACGTTGCCGGACTTCGGCAATTTCCGAGTCAGCGACGACGAAATGTACGATCGCTACAAGGGTGTGGAAGAATTGATGCCCTACGCCAAAGCGGTCAGTGCCAAGTCTCATGATTTTGACGCCGCTGGAAATGAAACTCAGACAAATTATCTGCGGATGATGAAGATCGTCTTGAAGGCGGGATACCACGGGTATGTGGGGATTGAGTATGAGGGCCGCAAATTGAGCGAGCCGGACGGAATTCTGGCCACCAAGCGGCTGCTTGGTCGTGTCCGCGAGGAACTTGCTTGATCGCTGGATTGATCTTATTTGACCTTGAAGAGAGTAAGGGCTGCCAAGATGCGAATTCTTTCCGTCACAACGGTCATTGTGCTGCTTGTCTGCAGTGTCGATCTCTCTGCACAACAGCGACGTCGTCGCGACCGTCGTTATCCACCCGAGTTAAAGGGAGCGACTGTCGAAGTCTACAAGACGATCGGCGACGTGAAGTTGAATATCTACGAGTTCTTTCCCGAGGGCCATCGACCCAGCGACAAACGGCCGGCGATCGTGTTTTTCTTCGGCGGTGGCTGGCGGGCGGGCTCACCCCAGCAATTCGAGAAACAGTGCCGGTATCTCGCATCGAGAGGAATGGTGGCGATGGCGGCCGACTATCGAGTTTTGTCGCGGCACAACGTGAAAGCGGACCGATGCGTGGCCGACGCCAAATCGGCCGTCCGTTGGATCCGCCAAAACGCGGGGCGGTTGGGCATCGATCCGGACCGCATCGTCGCCTCAGGCGGTTCCGCCGGCGGGCACTTGGCGGCCTGTACGGCAACCATCAGCGAGTTGGATGAGCCAAAAGAGGACGCGGCCGTCAGTTCGCGGCCGAATGCGATGATCCTTTTCAATCCAGCCGTTGTGCTCGCGGAGGTCAACGGCGAACTGCCTGTACGCAATCCGGAGCAACTTCCTCAGCGAACCGGCGTGGAGCCGCGGCGGATTTCGCCCTATCACCACGTCCGTTCCGGACTGCCGCCGACGTTGATCCTGCACGGGGAGGCTGACAAGGCGGTGAAGTTTAAGACTGTCAAGTGGTTCACCGACGCAATGAAACAGGCGGGAAACCGCTGCGAATTGGCCGGCTATGAAGAGGCCGGGCATGGATTCTTCAATTTCGGCCGCGACGAAAACCGTTATTTTGTGAAAACCATGAACCGTGTCGATGAGTTTCTCGGTTCGCTGGGCTTTGTGCAGGGTCAGCCAAACGTCGAAGAGTTCGTCGAGGCCATCAGAGTGAAAGCTGAAGAGTGAGTGGGGGCATCCCGGTGTTCGTACTTCTCGTTGTCCCGTGATACGCGAAACGGCAAGTCGAGACAAAGCTGTGAACCAAAGATCCACACGAACGATCGACCTGATCTTTGAAGAATCCGGACTGGGAATTGAAGATGTCGCCGAGCGGTCCGCGTTGCCGGTCGAACGGGTCGAAGCAATCGCACTGGGACGTTGGACACCATCGCCCGCACAACGAGTCAAAATCGCGACCGCTTTGGGCGTCGAGGTGAGTGAAATTGCCTGGGGCCATACGATGGATCCCCGCAATGTCCGTTATCGCCGGTTTGGATTGAAGGAGGACTTTTGAGCATGTCAGCCTCCGTCGCCGATTTGTGTCGGCAACAACAGATCACGGTCGCTGAATTGACTGAGCGGAGCGGGCTCGACGAAGCGCGAGTGACTGCAATTGTGCTGGGACGCTGGACTCCCAGTCCCCAGGAACGGCAGAAGGTCGCCGCGGTATTTGACGTCGCGCCCGATCAGATTTCCTGGGGCCACAAGACGCCGATTCAGCACATTTACGGACACGGGCCGGGTTGACCGGTCACTGGTCGTCGCCGCCGTTTTCGAACGTATCTTGAATCAGTTGGCCTGTGGCGCGCGCTCGTTCGCGCTGCTTTTTGAGCGCGATGCGATAATCGCTCAACGGCTTCATCAACGTGCGGCGGAGAACACGTTCGCGGACGGTCCACGTCTCAGCAGGAATCCCGGCGCTCTCAGTCAGCTCGCGCATGGTGACAAACGCCTTCTCTGAAACGCGAAGGCTTTCAGAGACGTCGCTGATCATGACTCGAAATGACTTCGGCTGCACCGATCCACGGACATACCACCGGGTCTGCAACATTTGCAACAAGCCGTTCATCTGGTCCCACCGGCGGAGCGGGTCAGGTTCCGCGTCCGGGTAGTCCATGAGCAGATTCATCGTGTCGACAATATTGCGAACGGAACGGTCGCCGGGAACCGAGTAGTACGTGGCATACAGGCGATGGCGAAGTTCGTCGGCTGGATCGCGTTGGTCGCCTGAGCGCGAATAGAGCTCGGCGACTTCCTCATGCAGGAAATAGCTCAACATCGTGTCGAACGGTGCCGCGAACAAGCCCACGCGGCGAATGTCCTCCGTCGACTTAGACTTGGCCGCTTCCCCGAGGGCCTTGAAGTACCTCATCCGCCGCCGGTCGCGCGGGTGAAATTTGTGCCCGGCCAACTGATGCTTAATTTGTTGGATCACAGAACGATCGGAAGCGCCTCGGGTCACTTGTTCCCGCAATGAGGCGCGATAAGCCCAGAATTGATCGGGGAAATCGCGGATTAGCTTTTGCTGGCCCGTCACTTCGGCAAGATGTTCCAGCAAGTCCGGATCGTCTTTCTCGTCGCCGATTTCGTCGAGCAAGCGGCCCATTTGCGGAACAAGAATTGCCGACACTTCCTGAAGTTTTTGACCCCACCGCATGACTTCGCGCGGCAGATTGCAGTAGAAGTGGCCGCTGGAGACTGTATTGACAACCGGCTCGCCGTAAGCGGCCAGTTCTTCCAGATGCTGCGCATTATGTGCCGACAGATTCAGCAAAATCGACCAATGCCAGCCGCAATCCGCCAGGGCGGATTGAACGTGCGGCTGCGAGGCGCGTTCCAACAGGTGTTCGCGAACGATGCCTTGTGGATCGTTGCTGGCCAGCAGCAGCATTTCGCCTTGAGCGGCCTGCAAGAACAGAACATTCTCGAAGACGCTTTGTAACGTGCGGGCGACGATTCGAAGCGGCTCGGCACCATAGTCGATGTAGCGGAAACGCTGCGCGAAAATTCCGTGCGGCGCCAATTGGGAAGCAACGTTCCGATAGAACTCACGCGTGAAACTGGAAGCCGAACCTGTTTGCGAACTATATCCCGGCGATGAAACGATGACGTCGAACTCCTGCCGGTCGCACAATGCCACTAAGACAGGATCGGCCTGTCGCAAACTGACGCGATCGTCGACGAGCGGATTCTTCCGAACGGAGGGCAGCACTTCTTGCCGCATCATCTCGAGATAGGACTCGTCGCCTTCGACACAGACGACGTCGATCAGCGGAAAATGCAACCCTGCCGCGACTTGAACGCCGCTCCCCAGCCCCAAAAACATCACCCGTTCGGGCTGGTCGTGCAACATTAGAGGAACGATTCCCGGCAATATTTCCGCAGAGTACTGCGGGTGAAGTGCGGAATCGGAAGCGATGACATGCTTGGAGAGACCATTCTCGCGAATTTGGATCTGCGAGCCCCGGCGTTTCCAAATCGTGTAGGTTTGACGATCCCCAGCCACGATCTTGTCCAGCCTTGCATCGTCGAATTGAAGAAGATCTTGTCTGTCAAACTCACTGCGGTATGCCAAGAAGATATCCGTCGAGAACAGCGTCTTTGCGGTCATCGCTGGATCGTAGTGGTGCCTCCAGAGCGGGCTGACAACCACGGCGGCAAAACACCCCGACAGAATCGCCCGTCGCGTCCAGCCTATGACCGGACTGCGCGCGGCCAGCAAGACAATGGCTAATGCGCCCCACAAGCAACCCGTCAGTGCCGTCATTAAATCGGCCGGTCCGAATCGAGACAGTTGAATACAGTGGTATCCGCAGGCTCCGAGCGCCACCGGAATAACTGCGAACTGGACAAGACTGCTAAATGGCCGGCGTACGCCGCGCCAATGACACGCTGCAATCGCCAAGACTCCACAGCTTAGCCCCATTGGCAAGAAGTACAGCGCCAGGATTCCCGCACGGGCCGACATGGCTAGAAACCGCGACGACTGATAGGAGTTCATCCACAACGTCGCCTCGACCAACATCGGGAACGCCGCCGTCAAGGCGACCGCCCAGACTGTGAACAGAGCCAGGCTGAGGCCCCACAATTGGCCGACGTCCGCGCCGCGGCGAACACGCCACGCCGCCAGGGCAATTCCTAGAGAAACTCCGATCACTGCGGCGGCCCAACTGAGACTGTGCAATTCACCGGAGTTGAGGAACAATTGTTCGGACATGCGGGATGCATTCACGGCCATCGCGCCGATCAGTGCCGCTGCCAATCCGGCGCCAACTTGCCGCAACATGCTGCGACCGCCAGAGATTTTGCTCTGTCGCTCGTCGAGGGTTGCAGCCGGTACAGGTTCCCGCGAAACGACTGATGACTGCCAAAGGCAATACAGGCCCACAAGGCCGGCAATGATTGACGCAACGAGCGACGCGGTGTGAATTCCCAACCATGGCCCCAGGCCGCTGCCGGCGACGATGAATCCGCCACCGAATCCAAACGTCAATAAGGTCAGCGGTGCCACGTGGACATTGGTGGTCAATGAGGTCTCGGAATCGACCTGCTGTTGCTGGGATGACGTGGAAATCCCGATCCAGCTCATGCAGAGCGCAACACAAGGAATTCCAACTCCCAGAAAGGCGGTGCCAAAGGCAAATGCAAAGAGGAACGAAGGGTAATCGATCAAAGCCGGACCGCACTGCTGGGCCGCCCAACTGGTAAAACTCAGAAATGTTGGAAAAAACGGCACCCAGAGAGCGACGCCGAATAATAGGCCGCCGGCGACAAGCCTAGATCGGCTCGGTGAAAATCGGACGGCACTTGGCACCAGTCCGACGCCGATTCCCGTTGCGGCAGCCAGCAATGCCGCCATACTCACGGGTATCGAGTTGCCCAAGAGCATGGCAAACTGAGTCTGCCAGGCCCACACGAATGTTGCGGTGAGAATACCGGTGAGCAGGCAAGCCGCGCCATACGCGGTTCTTGGATCGCAGATCGCTCGAACCAGCTTTTTCAACAGGGAGATCATCGTGGCATCCTTGCCGGGAGATTGATTCAGACGCGACCCGTACGTCCACAGAATACTGCCAAAGGGGTTTTGAGATCATCTCAAAGCGCACTAACTCTCTTTGGGGGCGAGTGTTGTAATCGATCGGCAGAAATTGCCGCAAGAGCAGTCTTCGCGGTCGAACCGATCACGAGAACTCAACAGGAGTGCTCGCCCGACTATTCTCGCCGCGACGGGTTGTTTAGCTGAGTCTGAGTTTCGAGGCGTGCTAATGCCCAGAGTACCAGGAATGCCAGGACACCTCCCAGGATTGCCAGCTGGTACCGGCCCATTCCACAACTGGTGCCGAGGGCTGCGGAGATCCAAATACTGGCGGCGGTTGTGATTCCTTGCACTTCTCCGCGCGATTGGATGATCGTACCCGCTCCCAGAAAACCGACTCCTCCGATGATACCCGCCAGTGCGCGGACCGGATCCAACCGGATCGCGCCGTGATCCATCTGGCTGTCCATCGAGAGCTCGATTGCGCCGATCATAAACACCGCTGCCCCCAACGACACCAAGATGTGTGTCCGCAATCCGGCCGGCTTATCTTGTTTCTCGCGCTCCCATCCGATCAGAGCGCCCGCGAGGACCGCCATCAGCATTTGGAACGCCGTTTCCAGCGGCAGGTACATTTTCGCTTCATTCATCAAAGATTCGATCATATTCCCTCCAGGCTCAACGGCGGCTCCGCCCTCGGTCCGAGAACACGAGGCGTTGCTTCTGTTCAATTGTCGCCGGTACAATCAGAGACATGATTGAACAATCAGAGACGTGATTGATCGCCTGACAGCCCGCTTGGGCGACTGATATTTCGATCTCAACTCGCAGTCCCCAGACCCGCCTCGAGTCCGGAGCTCAGCCGCGTGCAACAGGACGAAGAACACCTCAGACTGCTCTCGATATTTTATTATATCGCCGCCGGAATTACCGGACTCTTTGCCTGCTTTCCGGTCTTTCATCTGACGATGGGGCTCGTAATTCTTTTTTCGCCGTCGGCGCTGGAAGACGCCGGCCATCGCCCGATGGCGGCATTTGGAGACGATAAACAGATCATTGGAACGATGTTCGTCGTGTTCGCGTCGGCAACGATCATTGTGGGCTGGATGTTCGCCGCTGCAATGCTGCTGACCGGACGCGCCCTTGCAAAGCGTAGCCACTGGACGTTTTGCATTGTCGTTTCAGCCATTTGTTGCATTATTATGCCGTATGGTACAGCGTTGGGCGTGTTTTCGATTATCGTCTTGAACCGTTCGACCGTGCGAGAGCTGTTCGAATCGTCGACGCCGCACGCGATCAGTTCAATGGACCCGCAAGCGCCAACTTAGCGGCCACTCGAACCGCCTGCTGCATGCCCTCCATTCGTGCGGTTCCTTGCCAGGCGATGTCATACGCCGTGCCGTGACTGGGGCTGGTGCGGATGATCGGCAATCCGAGCGTCACGTTGACCGCGCTCTCGAAACCAAGCAGTTTCAGCGCAATGTGACCCTGGTCGTGATACATGGCGATCACGCCGTCGAACTCGCCGCCGCAGGCACGTTGCATCAGAGTGTCGGCGGGCAGCGGGCCGGTCACCTGCCATCCCAGTTGCACCGCAGCCTCGACGGCGGGCGCGATGAGGCGGGACTCTTCATCTCCGAACAAACCGTCCTCGCCGGCGTGCGGATTGAGCGCGCAGACCGCCAAGCGGGGTGGGTCACATCCGATTCGCATCATGAAGTGCCGCATCAGTCCGATCTTTTCCCGGATCGCGGCTGTCGAAAGCAAGTCGGGCACGCTGCGGATCGACGTGTGCAAGGTGACGTGCACGACTCCCAACCCGTGCGGGGAGGCGACGCCGGTTCCGGGCGGCATGTAGAGCATCATGCCGAAATCGTCCACATCGCATATCTCCGCCAGGATCTCCGTATGACCCGGGTAGTTTAATCCCGCTGCATGCAATGCAGCCTTGTTCAGCGGTGCGGTGACAATTGCGTCGACCTCCCCGCTCAAAGCCGCTTGCGCAGCGGCGGAGAGATACTCAAACGCGGCGCGTCCCGCGCGAGGATCGACAGTCGCCGGTGGAACCTCGATCACATCATCCGCGCCGGGATTGTAGCAGTAAATTGCATCTGAACCTGGCTTCGCACCTGTGAGTGCGTCGATCGACTTGACTTCTCGTCTCACCTCGAGAAGATCAACGGCGCGCTCGAGCAGCAGCGGATGTCCAATGACAATTGGATGGACGAGTTGCAAAAGTTCAGGATCAACGGCGGCTCGCACGCAGATTTCCGGACCGATTCCGGCGACATCCCCCATCGTGAGCGCGACACGCGGCCGGTCGGCGGTCATTCTTCCGCCTCGATGCGATCAAATTCCTTCATCAGCGGACGAAATCCGTAATGGCCCATCACGGCGATCAGTCCGCGGTCGCTGTTGGAAACTGCAACTTCGCCCAGACATTTGGTCGCGTTGTAGAGCGCTTCGACCGCCTTATCCATTTCCTTGTAAGCCTTCTCCTTGTCTCCCGCCTTTTGGGCCTCTGCGGCAGCGCGAAGTGCCGTGAGAGCGGCAAAATAGGTGACCGCGAACTCGTGACGTTTGGCGTGATAGAGAATGTAGTTTCGTCCCGCCTTGCCCGCCCGAGTTTGACCGCGGTACATCTCCACCATCGCTTCGGTGTACGCATCGCTCGCTTCTTTCCACCAGTCGGGCGCAGGGCTGGAATCGTAGTGCTTCATCACCATGCCCTGGACGGGAAACGTAAAGCCGAGACCGTGCTTGTCGACAATTGCCGTCGCTTTTTCGATCGCCTCAAAGGCTAACGTCGTCCGCTGGGAGACGCCGGGACCGCAGATACCGTCGAACAAGTCGTTATAGGCTGACTTGGGGGTGACGCCGGGATCGAATGACGCCCGTGAGAGATAATGCAACGTCGGATCCAAGTCGCCGACCAGCCAGTAGCGTGTGGAAAAGCCGGCCCAGCCAAGTTTCTTCGTTTCGGCCAGCAGTTGATGGATATCGCCCGTCGCCAATTGCGGCAGCACACCGACATTGTCGTCGGCCAGCGTGACGATGATCATACTCCGTTTCGCGGCAGCGGGCGGCAACTTGGCCAGCAGTTCCTTATTCGCCAACACCCGCCGCGCGGTGTAATCGACAAAATGCAAGAGCTCGACGTACTCGGGAATCAGCTTGTCGGCGATGGGGTACAGCGCCGGATCCATCGCAGTCAATACGCCTTTGATTTCATGCCCCTTGGGCGAGACAAACAGCCGGCCGTTCGGATCGAGATTGTGCAGAAAATCGATGGCGGCGATATTGCCCTTAACGGCGTTCTCACCACGGTCTCCCGACGCAATCGTCTTCCGCTCTCGGGCCGCCTTGATGGCATCTTGGTATTTCAAGGTCTCAGCCAGTCCGACTTTGGCATCAAGCTGGTCCCAGGATTGCTCGGCGTGTGCCACCCATGCGGGGAATTCGGGCATCGTGAGGTAGATGTCATCGATGTCCGGATAGGCCTCAATGTACGCTCGAATTTTCGTACGTACCAATTCGAGCAGCTGCTGATCTTGCGGAGTCTGCTCCGGCCCGGGCCCGATGACGAGTTTGTTCAGGCCGTGCGGCTCGGGCGCGTCGGGCAGCACTGCTGCAAATTCCTTGGGAAACTCCAACGGCGAGATGCTCAGTCCGACCCGCATGCCCAACCGATGGGCTTCGTCGATGATCCCGCTGAGCAGCTTGACCCCGGCCGCCGTCATTTGTTCATAGTTTTTGGCTTTGGCGAAATCGGGGTTGGTAAAGACCTTCGCACCTCGAAATGCAGCCCGGCCGGGGATATCGCCCGAGACGGGGAATTCTTCGCCGAAGAAGAGAGTCGCTGTCTGCTTTTTCGTGCCCTGAAATTCGTAGTCGACAAACGGTTGCCAGGGCCAAACGCTGATCATCAGGCGGTTGTATTTCAGTTTTGCCAATTGCCGGAGCATCTGTTTCTGCTCCGCCAGCCCCCACGATTCAGGACCGATGGGGAAATCGTTGACTGTCCGCCAGATCCGCTGTTTGTGTTGCGGCTCAAGCGTCTTGTCGATGCCGCTGAGCTTGAATTCCGGCTTTACGGCCGGGATCTGGTCGCCGTGAGCGGTGTATCGCATGCCGAAATGCTGGCCGAGTTCATAAACGGCCCACAATGTCGCCACCGGGCTGCCGCCTCCGACCACCAGCGCGGGTTGTCCGTTGACCTGCAGACTGCGAATCAGATGCCCTTGTTTGCTTAGTTTCGGCCAGTTCGCTCCGATGACCTCTTTCACAGCGGGGTTCGTTTCCGGGCTGCCAATCAAGACGCGCGGCACGGCTTTGTTCGACTCCGATTGAACGATTGACGGTTCTGCTTCAAACAGCGTGCGGAATTGTGCCGCCAATTCCTCCGCCGCGAGAGTTTCCAGCGGTGGCGCGTCGGGACCGACCACGACTTCCACGTTAGGACCGGCAGCGACAGCTGATCCGGACAGCAAGACGACGCAACTCAGAAATGAACAAATGAGAAGATTTCGGCCGAACATCAATCTCTCCCGTCCGATAGGTCCGGCTGTACCGGACAATTGCATGGAGCGGTATTGGGTCAGTCACAAATAAAACGGCCGGTTTAACCAGCCCTGCGCGGCTTACGACTCTTCACCAACGACGATCAATCGGTTACGCGTACGGAAGAACAACTTGCCGTCGGCGATCGAGGGTGTGGCGAGAATGCTTTCGCCCATGTCGTTCTTCGCCAGCCGTTTTAGCTTGGAACCGTTCTCCAGCACAACGACGAAGCCATTCTCGCCGGTGACGTATATCTTGCCGTCACCGTAGACCGGCGAGGCATAGTAATCGCCCAGGTTCCGAATCCGCTTTAGCTTCCACAGCGTCTTTCCATCTTCCGCATCGAAGCAACTCGACAGCCCGCCTTTCTTGACCAAGAACAAACGGCCGTCGACGACGAGCGGGGAAGACAGATTCGAAGGCGCGCGACTGTCAAGATTCCAATCAAGATGTGTTTTCGTCACATCGCCCATTCCGCCGCCACGAATGGACTGAATGATATTCCCGCCCCCAACCATGTTGTTCGGCGACTGAAATGCGGCGTCGATCTCTTGATCGACCAGCAAGTCATCTTTGTTTGCATCTCCCTTGTCGAACTTCTTCCAAAAGACGCGGGGCACTTCCTCGCGGCTGAGCTTTCCGTCCTGGTTTGTGTCCTTCCATTCCAACAGCGCCGGTTTGAGGTGCCGATCGGTGTCGCCGTAACTTTGGATCGTGATGAAAATGCGGTCGCCCGCGACGACCGGTGTGGTCATCACGGTCCGAAGCAGCGAATTGCAGGTCCACAGTTCTTTGCCGTCGGAGGGGTCATAGCCTTTCATTTTTCCAGAACCGGCCAGCACGATATCGGTGCGGCCGTTGGCGGTGCACAGCACGGGGGCTGCGTACCCGCCCAGCATGTCGGGACGTTCCGTCCGCCACTGCAAACTGCCGGATTTCGCCTCCCAGGCGGCGATAAATGGGTTGAGATCGTCGTCCTGGGCAAACACGACCATGTCGTTAACAAGCACCGGCGACGAAGCGGCTCCCCAGCCGAGCAGATACTGCGGCTGCTCGATCGGCTCTTTCCAGACGTCCTGCCCTGTTTTGCAGTCCAGAACCATTAATCCCAGGGTCGAGAAATATACGTAAACACGCTCGCCGTCAGTTGCAGGCGTCGAGGAGGCGTGGCTGTTAGGGCGGGTGATCCGCGGCAAGTCGCCCGTGGTGAACTCCCGCCGCCAATGTTCCGTCCCGGTCGTAGCGTCGAAGCAATAGACGACAAATATCCCCTCTGTTTCGGTGTCGCCAAGTAGCCCGGTGCAATAACATCGGCCGTCGGCAATGACGGCTGAGGCAATACCGTCTCCTACTTCGTGTGACCAAAGCACCTTGTCTTCAAACGAAAACTTCGTGGGCAATGAGACCTCAGACCGGGAAATGCCGCTGCAATTCGGGCCGCGAAACTGGCGCCAATCGTCGCCGAAGCCCTCAGCGGCAACCGAACCGAGACAGGTGACCGCAGCCAACAGGAGTCCGGTAAACAGTTTGGCACGACGTTTGCAACTTGGCATTCCCATTCCCCCAAAGGAACCGTACAGACGGAATCGACGTCACAACTTGATGATACCGGTCGGATTCCGGTGAAGCAATCAACGTGCCGCGTGCCGATAAACGAGAAACGGCCGGCTATTCATCGTGAATTCACGCCGGACCATGAGAACGCTGCTCAGGCACGATTGATTTCGCGCGTATCGCCTGCGAGAATTGGAATCAAAGGGTGGCCAAACATGCGGCCCTCAAGAAATCCGCAATCGCGCGCCAGTGTGCGAATTGATGAAATTGGTAGAAGATGGCAGAAGAATTCATCCTGATTCCCGGCCGAACGAGCCGGCAGGGGACGACGCTCAATGAGGGCAAATACACTGACGGCTATCTGGACGAGATCGGCACGCTGCAAATCTGTACGGAGGATATGCAGCGGCTGGGTCTCAGCGACGGCGACCAGGTCCGGATGTGGAATGAACATGGCGAAGTGACCGTCCCCTGCAAAACCAGCCGCGGAGATGAATTGCCGCCGGGGTTGTTGTTCATCAGTTACGGACTCTGGTCGTGCGAATTGATGGGAGGCGAAACCCACGGCAGCGGAATGCCGGACAGCAAGGGACTGGATGTGTTTTTGGAACCAGTTTAGTGATTTGACTCACCACGGAGACACGGAGACAAAATCCGAAGCACAAAATTCGAAATCCTAAACAAATTCGAAATTCAAATGACCGAAGTTTTTGAATTTTGGAAATTAGGATTTGTTTCGTATTTCGTGCTTAGGATTTCGTATTTGAAAGACTCTGTGTCCTCCGTGTCTCCGTGGTGAGATTAACTTGAAACTAACCGCCGAAAGGCCGCGCCCGCAGGAGGGCGGATGATTGTTTGCCGGGGTATCCGATTTGACTCCGGCTTTGAGTGAAGGGGTGATAACCCCATGAGTATTGCCGAAGCAACGGAAGGAAAGACTACCGAACTGAAGATCGTCAAAGATGCAACTTGCACGTTTTGCGGGTGTGTTTGCGACGATATGGAATTGACGGTCGAGGGGAACAAGATTACCAAGGCCAAAAATGCCTGCGTGTTGGGCAAGGCTTGGTTTTTCAACCATCACATCGAGGACCGCCCAGAAGCGACGATCGAGGGCGAGCCGGTTCCCTTTGAAGAGGCGGTCGAGCGGGCAGCGGAGATTCTCACGTCGGCGACATATCCGATCACGTATGGACTGTCGGACACGACGAGCGAGTCGCAGCGGGTGGCGATCGCGATTACCGACTGGATTGGCGGGACGATCGACACGACGACGTCGGTCTGTCACGGCCCCTCCGGGATGGCCTTTCAGGGCGTTGGCGAAGTCACGTGCTCGCTGGGTGAGGTCAAAAACCGCGCCGATTTCTTGCTGTTTTGGGGCGGCAATCCGGCGGAGAGCCATCCGCGGCATTTCACACGCTATAGCTTGATGCCCAAGGGCCAGTTCGTCCCCAACGGCCGCAAGGATCGCACGGCGGTGTTGATCGATGTGCGCAAGACGAAAAGCGCCAAAGCGATGGACATCTTCCTGCAGATTAAGCCGCGGAGCGATTTCGAGCTCGCCTGGGCGATGCGCGGCCTCGCAGCCGGAATTGATATCGATCCCGACATCGAGCAGATCACCGGTATCCCTTTGAAAACTCTCAAGGATGTCGTTGAACGGATGAAAGCGGCGAAATTCGGTGTGATCTTGTTCGGCATGGGTTTGACCATGACGCGGGGCAAGCACCTCAACTCTGAAGCGGTCTTGGCACTGGCCCGCGATTTGAACAAGTACACGCGATTCACGGCCAAGCCGATGCGTGGACACGGCAACGTGACCGGAGCGGACAATATCGTTTCCTGGAGTACCGGGTATCCGTTCGGCGTCAGTTTGACGCGGGGCTACCCACGCTTCAATCCGGGTGAATTTACGTCGTCCGACACGTTGGCCCGCGGCGAGGCGGATGCGGCTTTGATCATCGCCTCTGATCCGATGTCGAATTTCAGTAATCCGGCACGACAACATTTGGCAAAAATCCCGTCGGTCGTACTTGATCCCAAGCTGAGCGAAACCGCCAAAGTGGCCACCGTGGCGTTTACGACGGCGACGTACGGCATCAACACTTCGGGCACGGTATACCGCATGGACGACATCCCGATCCCGTTACGTCCGGCATTCGAGTCCCCGTATCGCAGTGATGAAGAGGTTCTCAAGGCGATTGAGACGCGAATCCGCGAGAAGCAACTGGCCGCTTCTGCGGGAGGTTGACCATGAGCAAACCGCAACTGATTGTGACGGATGCCGACGACGGGTTGGAACTTTCCGGCGCAGACTACGCGGAAGCGGACTTCCAACCGCCCCACCGATACGAACGCGCTCACGGGAGGTTAGTTGTGATTCCGCCGCCGGGACACCACCACCATGTTGTTGCAGGATATCTCCGCAAATACTTGGGAGCCTACGAAATCTCGCATCCGGAAATCGTAGAGTTCGTGTTTCAGGAGTCCTGGTTAAGTGCCGACGAAGCGACGGACCGGCATCCGGACATCGCCGTTTATCTGCGATCCGAATCGTCCAACCAGGAGATTCCCCAGCGCGTGCCGGATATCATTTTCGAAGTTGTTAGCCCCGGCCCTGACGCACATCAGCGCGACTATGTACAGAAGCGACGGGAATATGAGAGCATTGAAGTTTCGGAATACGTGATCGTCGATCGTTTTGAACATCGCGTGACGGTTCTCCGCTTGGCGGAGGGTCGGTATCAGGAAACCACGCTTTCCTCATCCGACGATTACTCAAGTCCGCTCCTGCCCGGTTTGCTGATACCGTTGCACGAAATCGTCTGATGTGCTTCCATCGTTCCGCACTCCGAATTCACACCGTTCGAAATCACACTCAACGCCAACCGAGCCATTCACCCGATGTCCCTGTTTAAGATTGCCGGCGGAACCGTTTACGATCCTCTAAACAACATCGACGGTGAAGTCCGCGATCTGTGGATTGAGGACGGCAAATTCGTCGAGCCTCCTTCCGATCCAGGTACGATTCCTGCCCGCACTCTCGATGCCTCCGGCCTTGTCGTGATGCCCGGTGGCGTCGACATGCACTGTCACATCGCCGGGCCGAAAGTCAACGTCGCCCGGAAAATGCGGCCGGAGGAGAAGCGGCTCGCTGATAAAGTGCACCGCACTGCTCACACGCGTTCCGGGACGCTGGGCAGCGTCCCCAGCACGTTCGCCACCGGGTACAAGTATGCCGGATTGGGGTATACGACTGCGTTTGACGCCGCCATCCCTCCGCTCGGCGCCCGGCATGCGCATGAAGAATTCCATGACACGCCGATCATCGACAAAGGTTTTTACGTGCTGGTCGGCAACAATCACTATGTGATGAAGCAAATTCAGGAACAGGAGCCGGAGCGGCTGAAGAACTACTTGGCGTGGTTGCTGCAGATGACCAAAGGTTACTCCTGCAAACTCGTCAATCCCGGCGGCGTCGAAGTCTGGAAACGGACGGGCGGAAACGCCACCGGCATCGATGAAACGGTCGAACATTTCAATGTGACGCCGCGGCAAATCATCTCCGGAGTCTCCCAGGCGGCCGGTGAGCTGCGGCTGCCGCATCCCGTACACATCCACTGTAATAATCTCGGCATCCCCGGCAATTGGCAGACCACACTGGAGACGATGCGGGCTGTCGACGGACACCGCGCACATCTGACCCACGTCCAGTTTCACAGCTACGGCGGCAATCCGGATGAGCAACAGACGTTCTGCTCCGAAGTTCCACAACTCGCTGAGTACGTAAATACGCACGACAACCTTACCGTCGACGTCGGCCAGGTGATGTTTGCGGAAACGACATCGATGACCGGTGACGGACCGCTCGGTTATTTTCTGCACAAGGTTACCGGCCGCAAATGGTTCTCCGGCGACACAGAAATGGAAGCGGGCTGCGGGATTGTGCCAATTGTCTATAAGGACAAGTCGATGGTGCACGCGCTACAGTGGGCAATCGGCTTGGAGTGGTACTTGTTGATCAACGATCCGTGGCGGGTCGCGATGAGCACCGACCACCCCAATGGCGCGTCGTTTATGGCCTACCCGGAAATTATCGCCCTCTTGATGGACCGCGAACGGCGCCGTGAAGTTCTCGAACGCGTGCCGTCCTCGGTTTCCGAACGATGTACATTGGCGGACTTGGACCGAGAATACACTCTCAACGAAATCGCCATCGTGACGCGTGCGGCCCCGGCAAAAATGCTGGGTCTGCGGCATAAAGGGCACCTCGGGTCGGGGGCCGATGCCGATGTGACAATCTATACACCCGACGATGACATCCAACAAATGTTCGAACTCCCGCGATTTGTCATTCGCAGAGGAGTGGTTGTCGTGGAGCAGGGTGAGATTCGCGAGGACTTCGCCGGCGAAACGATCCACGTCGCGCCCGGGTATGATCCCGATGCGGTCGCGGATATTCAAAACTGGTTCGAGCAGCATTACACGATTCAGTTTGCGAACTACGCCATGGGACAAGACGAATTGCCGCATGAGCACGTCGTCGCAACCGAGTGATGAGTCCAATTGGTACGCCGCAGGCTACTCGCCGATGCAGAATAGCGTGTCCGTCGAGCGGAGGTAGACACGGCCTCCGCAAATGGCCGGACTCGCGAAGCAGCCGTCGCCCAGTTCGTTTTGTGCAAGCAGCTTGTACTGTGGCTCGGTGCCGATCACGAACGTCGTCCCCGACTCATTTGCCGCAACCAGTTTGCCGTTTACCAGAGTCGGTGAGGCGCTGAAGCTTCCGCCCAACCGTTTTCTCCACAGGACATCGCCGCTTTCGCCGTCGAAGCAAGCCGTGATTCCACTGTCATTGACGACGTACAAGCGGCCTTCGTGGTAAACGGGAGAGGGGACGTAAGTCACGACTTTGCGCCCGCGCCAGATCACGTGGGACGAGGATACGTCGCCGCTCCCATCGCCCCGGACGGCCATGATTTCCTTCTCGGGATATCCGCCGCTGGCAAAGACAACTTCATCGCTCACAGCGACGGTACACGCCGCGACCTCTGACGGTCCGTCGCAATACCAGAGCAGGTCGCCGTTTTCGGGATTGTAACTGGTCAGTTTTCCATGCCCGGCAAGTAGCAGTTGCGGCTGGCCGGCGATATCGGCGACGACAGGCGTGCCGTAACTTCCATGGCTTCCGGGCCTCTCTCGCGCAACACGCCAAATAATCTCTCCGCTGCTGCGATCCAGAGCGGCCAAAAAGCTGCTTTCGGCATTGTCGCCGCAAACGATGACCAGCGACTTGAAAAGTGTCGGCGAAGAACCGTAACCGTGCTCGGAGTGAAACGGCCCGGCGTCCTGCTGCCAGAGGATATTGCCGTCTGCATCGACGGCGGTCAGCCACAGTGCATCGGAATTGACGAACGCTGCGATGAGTTGCTCGCCGTCCCATGCGGGCGTCGCCGACGCTTGGCTGTTTTTGGAGTGCATTCGCGCGAAACCGCCTCTGTGTGCTGTGGTCGTCCAGCGCGGCTCGCCTGAGTTGCGGTCATAACAAAGGATTTGCTGCTCCTCTTTTTCGCCGTCTGCCGTTGTCAGAAAGATCTGATCGCCAACAACGATCGGACTCGAATGGCCGCGGCCGGGGACAGGACTACTCCACACAATGTGCTGGTTTTCCGACCACTCAAAGGGTGGATCTTGATCGCGACTGATTCCATCCTGACGCGGGCCGCGCCATCTCGACCACTCGTCGTCATTGACGACGATCTCGACGTCTCGCACGGAGTCCTGCTTGTCACGGATCTCTTGGACGGGCGTCGCCGGCCGGCATCCTAGCAACAGCGCCGGCGCTACGATGGCCGAGATTAACATCTTCTTCATGAGGACTCCTTGACTGATCAGCAGGCCGTGATGGAGAAATATGCGGTCGGGCAAGAGTTGCGCAGCATCATGCGGAAAGCTTTCCTCGTATTCTCCGACATTGGATTAGGGATACCGCTTCGCTCCATACAACGTCAAGACTATCATGCGCAGCGCGCAGGCGGATCTGCGGAGTGAGAGGAAGATCAACGACCGCCAAAGAAGCCGTTTTGCTGAAACCGGCCCCGTGAGACCAGTATCTACCTAAGAAGACACCATTGACGACGAACGAAACAAAGAGGAAAATACTGGTCGGTACCGCTCTAATCCACTGTTCACAACGAAGTTAAGCTGTGACCGTTACATTCCCCGAAGAAAATGCGGCTGCGACGTTATCGATTCCCGCGTCCGAATTTCCCAAACATATCGCCATTATTATGGACGGCAATGGGCGATGGGCGCAGGGGCGGGGGTTGCCCCGTATCGAGGGACATCGGCGGGGCGTGACCAGTGTCCGCAAGATTGTGGAAGAATCGACGCGGCTGGGGATTGGACAATTGACGCTCTACTGCCTCAGCAGCGAAAACTGGAAGCGGCCGCAGCATGAACTGAGCATGTTGATGACCCTGCTCGAGCAATTTGTGATTGAAGAGCGGGCTGAGATCATGCGGCAGAATATCCGGTTCGGCACGATTGGTCGCCGGGACGGACTGAGCGACAGCGTGTTGGCCGAGATCCAAAAAACGATCGATCTCAGCAGTCAAAACGACGGCATGAAGCTGTGTTTGGCGCTGAACTATGGCAGTCGCGGCGAGATTGTCGATGCGGTCAAACAGATTGCCGCCGAAGTGGCAGCGGGCCGTCTTGCGGCCGACGACATCACGGAGGCGACGATCGACAATCATCTGTATACTGCTGGATCTGAAGACCCTGATTTGGTGATTCGAACCGCGGGCGAGATGCGGGTCAGCAATTTTTTGTTGTGGCAAATCAGTTACGCGGAATTCTGGGTCACCGAGAAGTGTTGGCCCGATTTTCGCGAGCCGGACTTGCATGCCGCGATCCGCGACTTCGCAGACCGGGACCGGCGCTACGGCGGCCTTAAGGATCCGATCGCGTAACGAGATCATTCCGGCGATCGTGCGAGACGACGGCGGAGCAGGGGAGCGGGGACTTCTCGTCTCCCGCAATTGGCGATGACCGGCTGGGCCGGCAGTTTTGTGAATCCAACAACCTAGAAATCCATACATGCTCCGCTGGCGGCTGCTTCTGTCTGTCATCATGATTTCCGCCTTGATCGTCGGATTGTATTTTGACGCATGGTGGGGACCTGCCGCACCGATTTTGCTTTTACTTGGTGTCGTGCTCGCAATACGCGCGTCGTGGGAGATGGTGGATTTGTTGAGGGCTGGCTCGTTGCGCCCACGACTCGCAATCGTCACTGCCTGTTCGGTTGCGATCGTCGCTTCGAATTGGATTCCGGCGCTCATTGGAGGCGCCAAGGTGGGATCTCTCAGTCCGTGTTCGATGGCCTTCGTTCTCTCGTTGCTGGTCATGTTTGTCCATGCTGCGCTCAGTTATCGCCAACCGGGCGAAAGTTTGCAAAACTTAGCCGCTGAGGTGCTGGCAGTCAGTTATATCGGTTTGTTGTTGAGTCTCACCGCGCTGTTGCGGTGGGTGGGGGGCGGGTATATTGCGCTTGGCTCGCTGATCGTGGCGACTAAATCGGGTGATATCGGCGCATACACCTTGGGCCGCCTGTTTGGCAAGCGAAAACTGGCACCACGGTTGAGTCCCGGCAAGACCTGGGCCGGCGCTTACGGCGCGGTGCTTGGCGCCGCAGCCGCTTCGTGTGTGTGGTTTCAACTTGTAGTTCCGTATTGCTTCCCATCTGTTCAAGCCGCTGCTGCTCACTGGGCGATTTTGTACGGTGCTACCATCGGAATCGTCGGGTTGTTGGGCGACCTGTGCGAGTCGCTGATTAAGCGCGACGTCGGCCGCAAAGACTCTGCCGAATTATTGCCGGGATTCGGCGGAGTGCTCGATATCCTGGATAGTATCCTCTTTGCCGCGCCGGTCGCCTATCTGCTCTGGCTGATCCTACCGCTTGCCCCACTGTGAAGTTTCCTGCGGCAGTGCGGGGTCAACACCTGCATTCCTGTTTCAGGCACAGTGAATGCCGCTGAAAGGCCCGGATGACGACTTGAGTTGAGGGCTATGTCAGCTATGATGGGAGAATATCGCTTATTAACGCCGGGATTTCGGCTTCGTTCGACAACTGTCAACCCCTGAGAAGATCGATGGCTGGGACTGCAAATCTGTTTAATCGTGTCTGGGACAACCACGCCGTCCGTAAGTTGGCGTCGGGGCAGGACCAGATTTTCATCGGCATGCATCTGATTCATGAAGTCACAAGCCCGCAAGCGTTTCAGATGCTCCGCGACCGCGGGCTGCAGGTGAAGTATCCTGACCGGACGATTGCGACCGTCGACCACATTATCCCCACCGAAAACCAAGCCCGGCCGTTCGCGGATGGACTTGCCGAGGAGATGATGTCGGCGATTGAGAAGAATTGCGACGAATTCGGGATTACACTGCTCGACCTGAACGACAATCGGCAAGGTGTCGTGCATATTGTCGGTCCGGAACTGGGAATCACGCAGCCCGGCATGACGATCGTGTGCGGCGACAGCCATACGAGCACGCACGGCGCGTTCGGTTCGATTGCCATGGGAATCGGCACCAGCCAAGTCGCAGCGGTCTTGGCCACGCAGACGCTGCCCATGAGCCGCCCCCAGGTGCGCCGCATCGAAGTCAACGGCGAACTTGGCGAGGGTGTATTCGCCAAGGACGTCGCCTTGTATCTGATTCGCAAGTTGGGAGTCCAAGGCGGGGTCGGATATGCGTACGAATATGCCGGTTCCGTCGTCGATGCGATGACCATGGAAGAGCGAATGACGCTCTGCAATCTGAGCATCGAAGGAGGCGCCCGTTGCGGGTACGTAAACCCCGATCAGACGACGGTCGAATACATTCGCGGCCGTCCGTTTGCCCCGCAAGGTGACGCGTTCGAAAACGCAACCGCCTACTGGCTGTCGTTGGCGTCCGGTCCCGATGCGGAGTACGACGACGTTGTCGTGTACGATGCGGCCGATATAGAACCGACCGTGACGTGGGGAATCAATCCCGGCCAATCGGTCGGGGTCAACGAGTCGATCGCCCCCGTGGAGTCATTCCCAAAGACTGAGCAAACCGGGGTCCGGGAAGCGCTGGAATTTATGGGATTGGAAGCGGAGCAACCGATCAAGGGGCAACGCATCGATGTGGCCTTCGTCGGTTCCTGCACCAACGGGCGGATTTCGGACTTACGAGAAGCGGCGCGCATTGCCGAAGGACGCAAAGTCGCCGATCACGTGCGGGCACTGATTGTTCCCGGATCGCAACAGGTTCGCCAGCAAGCCGAGTCGGAAGGCTTAGACAAAGTTTTCGAAGAGGCCGGTTTTCAGTGGCGGGCTGCCGGCTGCTCAATGTGTCTGGCCATGAATCCCGATAAACTCTCCGGACGCGAGATTTGCGCTTCATCCAGCAACCGCAATTTCAAGGGGCGGCAAGGCAGCCCGACCGGACGGACCCTCCTCATGAGCCCCGCGATGGTGGCCGCAGCGGCGGTCGCCGGCGAGGTGGTTGATGTTCGAGAGGCATTTACGGCGGCCAGCGTTTAGGACGCCTACCATCTTCAGGTGCAACGTCTCCGCCAACGGCGAATTCTATTCATTCACAGAACCAACCATGTCCGAAATCAAACAAATTACCGGCCCCGGCTTACCGCTATTGCTGGATGACATCGACACCGACCGCATCATTCCCGCTCGCTATTTGCGCTGCGTGACGTTCGACGGTTTGGGTGAGCACGCCTTTAAAGATGATCGCGAGCAACACGACGACCATCCCTTTGACCGCGAGCATCATCAGGAGGCGAAGATTCTCGTAGCCGGCCGCAATTTCGGCTGTGGTTCGTCGCGAGAACATGCTCCGCAGGCGTTGATGCGCTGGGGAATCGAGGCGATTGTCGCCGAGTCGTTTGCGGAGATCTTTCACGGCAACTGCACCTCGTTGGGCATCCCGTGTGTGCACGCTACAACGGAGCAATTGCAGATCATCTGCGAAGCTGTCGAGTCTGATCCAAACATGCATCTGACAGTCTGTTTGGAGACGAAGACCGTCACCCACGGCGACACGACGCACGACTGCCATGTTCATGAAGGCGCACGGACGGCGCTGACGACCGGGCAGTGGGATTTTCTCGGGGAACTGCTTGAGGGCGAAGCCGAGACGGCGCATACCGCCGAGCAATTGCCCTACATGACCAATTTTTCCTGATCCCCATCTCGCGGGCACTCGATGGACGGTGATTCCGGCAGTTCGCGACGCGATTTCCTGAGCGGCCGGGCGGCAGTTCGCTCGATTGAACAGGCGGGCGAAAAGCTTGCCGACGAATTACTGCCGCACGCTGAGTCGCCGCCCGCTCCCGCCGGGCGCGAAACCGTGCGGCTTGGCAAGCAGGCGATGGCGTGCGATTTCGACGTGATTCTCAATCCCGGTCTGCCGGGGGCGATTGCGCCGGCGTCCGACGCGCTCGATCTGATCAATGTCCTCGAAGATCAACTCAGCGTCTACCGAGAGCACAGCGAACTTTCCTGCGTCAATCGCGATGCTGCGGCGGCTGCAGTTGAAGTGGAGCCGGAACTCTACGAGCTGCTTCGCCGGGCCGCCAGAATTTCCGAGGAGACCGGCGGCGGGTTTGACCCGACTGCGGGGCCGCTCGTCGACTTGTGGCGGCGCTGTAAAGCTGAGGGCCGCGCGCCCGATCAGAAGGAGATCGATGAGGCTCGTGCCGTCATCGGCCTGCAGCATGTTGATTTTTGCGACGAACGCCACACGATTCGATTCCTGAAGCCGGGAGTGGAATTGAACCTGAATTCGATCGGCAAAGGTTACGCGCTCGACAAAGCAGGGGAGCAACTTACCGGCGACGGCGTCGAGGATTGGTTGTTCCACGGCGGACACAGCAGCTTACTCGCTCGCGGTTCACACGCCAATTTGGACGGCTGGCCGGTGGGAATTCGAAACCCGCTCTTTCCCGAAAAACGCCTCGGGACTGTGCTGCTCAAAAACTGCGGGATGTCAACATCTGGATCAGGTGTACAGTATTTTCGTCACGCTGGCCGACGTTTCGGGCACCTGCTCGATCCGCGGACCGGATGGCCCGTGGAAGATATGTTGTCGGTAACGGTTTTGGCGCCAACAGCTGCCTTGGCGGACGCACTTTCGACCGCCTTTTTTGTGATCGGACTCGAAAAGGCCTCTGAGTATTGTCATAATCACAAGGGAGTCAGCGCTTTAGTGATCCCACCGCCGACCGGGGGCCGCCGACTGCAGCCGGTCAGTCTCGGTATCGCGGACGACGTGCTGTTCCTCGCCTCCGATGACGATCCCGCCTAAAGACGTCTGATCTCCCGATCGCGCACTCTCCAAACCAACCGGTCACATCACGACCTCAACGATAACAACATCGAGCGCGGCCCCCAGAGGACCGTTGCTGCCGCAAACTGAATCGACTGCAGAAAGTATCGATCACGTGTCCAAAACTCAGATACGGCGAGTGACCTTTTTTGCCTGCCTGTTCTTGGTCCTGCTTCGAATGTCCATCGGCTGGCAGTTCCTTTATGAAGGCATGTGGAAGTACCAATCTCGGTATACCGACAAACCTTGGACGGCCGCGGGTTACCTGAAGAACGCGCAAGGGCCGTTTCGTGACTACTACCGCAGCCTAGTCCACGACCCGGACGATCTGGAAAAGCTGGACTACGAAAAAGTCACGACGATGTGGGACGATTGGCACGAGCGGTTTTTGGCTCAGCATCCCGAATTGAGCGACCGCGACAAGCGCCAGTTAAACGAATTCTTAAACGGACCGGAGTCGAAGAAATGGGTCCGCGCCATGGAGACCAGCAAACGCAAGCTTCCCGAAGGCGTGGACATTGCGGCAATCATCGACGTTTCGAAATTGACGAACTCCAGCGGCAAACGAGACCTGAATTTCGTCACAATTGATTTGGACAGGAAGCGGCTGGAAACAAACCGGCGGCTGATTCCCAGAGAGATCGCTAAACTCAAGTCGATTGCCGTGCCGATCAAACACGAAGCGCCGGAGGGACAGGAGCCGCCTGCCCTGACAGACGAGGAACGGCAACATAATGCGGTCGTGAAAATATACCACGATACCGTCAAGGAACTGGGCATCGTCTGCAGCCGCTTGAGCCTCAAAGAGAAGCTCGAAGTCTCGCTGCTGTGGGACAAAGATCGTGCCGGCGCCACGATCACTGAAGAGGATCACAAGAAGCTCTACCCGGAAGTCGCCGGCACGCTGGACGAACATCGCCAAGGCGAGATTGACCTCTACCGCAACTCGCTCGAGCGGTACGACGCGAATCTCAAGAACATCGACGAGGGCGGTGGTGCGAACTTTCAGCGCGACCATCTCGGCAAACAGTGGGCCGAGATTCAGCAAAAGCGGGCAGAGTTGGTTGGACCGGTCAACGGCTGGACCGAAGAGCTGATCCGCTACTCCGACAGCTTGCTCTCCGCGGAACAATTGGCCCGCGGCGGCGTGCCGATGCAGGTCACCAAGACCGATACCACGAACCAGCGGACGATCTGGGCTTTGCTCATCTTGGGGGCGTTGATGTTTCTGGGTCTGTTCAGCCGCCTGTCGGCATTGGGGTCGGCCGGATTGCTGCTGCTGTTTTATTTCGCAATGCCTCCGTTTCCGGGTCTGCCTGCCGCTCCGGGGCCGGAACATAGTTTGATTGTCAACAAGAATCTGATTGAGGTCCTCGCCTGTCTGGTTCTGGCGGGGCTGCCGACGGGGCGCTGGTTCGGAGTGGACGGCCTAGTCCGCCGCGTGATTTTCCGGCAAAAAGACTAATAACGGCGTATCAATAGATAACTCTCCTACAAATCCCGGTTTACACCGTAAGTTGAACGAGGTTCGGTCATGCAATTGACTCCGGAAGAAAAACAGCTCGGTAAGGAAAACTTCAACGAGGCTTCGGCCGACGTCCAGCTTCTGCAGAATCAGAAGGCGAAGGAATCGGGCGACTCCGCAGGCATCACTCGCCGCGAAGCCATCAAGGCCGCCGCGATTACCGGCGTCGGCCTCGGCGCCGCGGTCTACGGCTACGACGAGCTCAAAGGTGAAGACCGAGTCAAAGTCGGCTTCATCGGCACCGGCGACGAGGGCAGCGTGTTGATTACGCAGCATCCCCCGAAGTATATGGACATCGTCGCGGTCGCCGACATCCGCCCCAGCAATCTCAAACGCGCCTTCACCGGCGACGGCAACGAGCATCGTGTCGGCTTGTACAAGAAGCTGGGCCGCGAAAAATGCGAATCGATCAAGCAGTACCAGGACCACAAGGAATTGCTGGCCGACCCGGAAGTCGAGGCGGTGGTGATCGCCGTCCCGCTCAACCAGCATGAGCCGGTAGCCATCGACGCGTTGGAAGCGGGCAAGCATGTCCTCAGCGAAAAGCTGATGGCCCACAATATTACCGAGTGTAAGAATCTGATCCGCAAGGCGAATGAAAAGAATCTGCTCTACGCGGTCGGCCACCAGCGTCACTACAACGTGCTCTACGAAAACGCGTACGAGCTGATCAAAGAGGGCATTCTGGGCGACATTAAGTTCATCCGCGCCCAGTGGCACCGCAACAATAGCTTTCCCGGCAAGGACAGCTGGAACAAGCCGATTCCCAAGGAAGATGTCGCGGCCCTGGAGAAGACGGTGCAAGCCTACGGCTATGATTCGGTCGAGCAACTGTGCCGTTGGCGGCTGTACAACAAAACCGGCGGGGGGTTGATGGCCGAATTGGGCAGCCATCAACTGGACGCCTGCAGCATTTTCCTGGGCAAAGTGAAGCCAATCGCGGTCCAAGGATATGGCGGGCGGAACTTCTACGGGGTCAAGGGAGTCGGCTCTAACGATAAGCAGAAAGACAAACGCGAAATTGACGACCACGTGTACGTGACGTTTGAATTTCCCGGGCCGAATTACGACAAGGACGAAAACGACGTCGTGATCGTCACCTATTCGTCGATCAACACGAACCGCATGGAGCCCTATGGCGAGACGATTTTCGGCAGCCGCGGCACGATGATCGTCGAGATGGAACAAAACGTGATGCTGTACAAAGAAGCGGGCGGGGCAACCGGCGGGGGCGGCGCCGCGCAGCGGCTGCAAGTGCTCAACAAGGGAGGCGGCCCCGTCATGGACGCCAGCGAAAGTTTGGCCCCCTCGACCAAAGCGGCACAGGCCGACATCGGCAAGGTCAGCCGCGGCTACACCGAAGAGATGGAGCACTTTGCCTATTGTGTCCGCAACAACATTGACAAGCCACGAGACGAGGGCGGCCTCCGGTGTGACGGTGTGGTCGCCATGGGAGATGCCGTGATGGCCCTGACGGCGAATCTGGCGATGAAGCACAAGAAGCGGATCGAATTCAAAAAGGAATGGTTCGATCCCAATAGCGACGCCGTTCCGGAGACCGACACTGACATTCGACACTGACATTATTGGGTAGCCGTCGGCGGATCGGCCTTACAGCGGACCGGGATATCGGGCAAGATGTCCCGGTCCTTTTTTGTTCACCACTCGTTCGGACGCGAATAATCGCCATGGCACGCTGGCCCGACAATCCCCGCGCAACCGTGACGACGATGCTGCTGATCTTCGTCCTATTCCCGCTGCTGTGCTGGCTGGCGATTTGGTTTGTGGGCGGGTAATTAGTTGTCCGGCACGCGACAGCGGTTCAATTCTCTTCCACATGCATGAGGCATTTCCGTGGTCAAGACTTCCAGCGCCTCGTTGGGCATCATCTTTGTCACCGTCTTCATCGATCTGCTCGGATTCGGCATCGTACTGCCGCTGCTGCCCCGATACGGAGATTATTTTGAGGCGCATGGACTGCTGCTGGGAGCGCTGATGGCATCGTTCTCGACGATGCAGTTGCTCTTTGCTCCGATCTGGGGCCGGATTTCCGACCGCATCGGCCGGCGGCCGGTGCTGATGGTGGGTCTGGCCGGTTCGGCAGTTTCTTATTTCGTATTCGGGTATGCGACCTCCTTGGGTACGCAAGAGACGATGCTTGGCATGGGCGCGTTGCCGTGGCTGTTCATCTCGCGTATCGGAGCTGGAATCGCCGGAGCGACGATCTCCACCGCTCAGGCCTACATTGCCGATGTGACCGGTCCCGAACAAAGGGGGCGCGGAATGGCACTGATCGGAGCCGCCTTTGGAGTCGGATTCACCTTTGGTCCGCTCATCGGGGCGGGTTTCGTCTCTGCTGAGCCCGGCGGCCCACCAAGTTCAGCGCCGGGATATGTGGCGGGGGGCCTGTCGGCGGTCGCCTTGTTATCGGCAGTCTTTCTGCTCAAGGAATCGCTTCAGCCGGGAAGCCGGCCGGCCGGCCACCACTGGTTCGATCGGGCCAGTTTGCGACAAGCGGTCACTCGCCCGCGAATCGGCATCATCTTAATCGCGATATTCATTGCCACGTTCGCCCTGGCACAATTTGAGGTGACGCTGTCGCTGCTTACCAAGGAACTGGGAATCGCCGAGCGGAACAACTTCTATATCTTCTCCTACGTCGGGCTCACCTTGGCTGTGGCTCAAGGCGGTCTAGTACGGCGGCTGCTGCCGCGACTCGGAGAGTATCGGATGAGCCTGGGAGGCACGCTGCTGATGATGACCGGGCTGGTGCTCATCGGCGTGGCGGGCGAGGTGCGTTCGGTCGCGATGCTCTTCGCCGTGCTGCCGGTTTGTATCGTCGGGTTTTCGGCAGTGACGCCCTCGCTGCAATCACTGTTGTCGCGCGGGACATCGGCCTCGCAACAAGGAGGCGTTTTAGGCATCGGCCAGAGCCTCTCGGCACTGGCCCGCATTCTAGGGCCGTTGATCGGGATGGCGCTGTTTTACACCCATCCGATCTATCCGTATTACGCCGGCGCAGCGGTGTTGTTGGTAGGCTTTGTGCTCATCTGGCGGCTTCGCGCCGGTGAGCCGGTGGACGCGGCCGATATCACCGCGGATGAGCAGGGTTAGCTGCCTGCATCGCGCTGATGGAGCGCCTGGTCGACCCGCGCGTCGTACTTTACCAAGACTTCCGGATCCAAATCCTGCTGCTGCAGGGCGTTTTGGCGGCTGAGCCGATAAAAGCCGTATCCGAAACCGCTGAAAAGCATCGCCGGAACTGCCAGCATGAACACGATGCTGTACTGGTAAGCCATCGGCATTTTGTTGTCGGTTTTGAGACCTTCCTTACAGTTGGGACAGGCCTGCGCGGTCCGCACGGAGGGACCTGCCAGCATGGCCGCCAACAGCAAGACGCAGATCAACGAAATCCGGTGAAGCATTCAACACTCTCCAATCAGGGCCGCTTGACCGCATGAACTATTGCGGCCAGTGGTACAACAAGACGTATATTATCACCCCTGTCACCGAGACGTAAAGCCAAATCGGATAAGTGATTTTGGCAATTCGCCGATGTTGCTCCCGCTGGTCCCGCAATCCCCGATAGATTGTCATCCCGGCCAACACCGGTACGGGCACCGCGAGGATGATGTGCGAAATCAGAATGATGAAATAGACCGGACGAATCAGCCCAGATCCGGCAAACGATTTGGACCCGGCGTAGTAGTGATACACCAAGTAACATGCCAGAAACGCGACTGAGACCCCAAACGCCAACAACATCACGTTGCGGTGCGCGGTGACCTTGCGGAGGGAGATTAACCCGTACCCAAGCAATAGCAGAACCGTCGCCAGTCCGTTGAGGCTGGCATTGACTGTGGGCAGGTTCCGCACCCAGTCAGGAATTGCTGGGTCGGCATCGGGCTGATTCCCGCCATCATTAGCATCGGGTGGCGACGTCGTCGCCAGTTCGGGAGCGAGCCGTTCGCCTCCGATGCGGATGCCGAGCACCGGCGGGACATAGCGGTGTTTTTTGGGGGTCTCTTTCCCTTTCAGGAGCACCTGCCGCAAGACCGTCATTTCGTCGGGCACAATCGCGTTGTACTTCCCCACGACGCGCCCCGACGCATCGATGTGCATCACGTTGTTGCTGTGTGTGACCTGCAGCCCGACCGGGGCCTTTGGATTTTCCTGAAGCTGCTGGCCAAAGCTGTTGTGAATCAGATGAAAGATTTCCTGCTTGTCCCCCGTGAGAAACCACCATCTTTCAGGGTCGGCGCGGAAATCTTTGGCGTACCGTTTGAGTTCATCTGGGGTGTCAAAGGCCGGGTCAACGGTGATCGAGACTAGCTGCACATCGGTGTCTTTGAGAGCGCGGCTCAACTCCGCCATCGACGCGGTCACTTTCGAACAGGTCGCCGTGCACCGCGTAAAGATGAAGCAGGCCAGCCAGGGGCGCCCCTTAAGATCGGCACGGCTCACAGTCTTGCCGCTGCGCTCGGTGAGCGAAAAATCCTCGACGAATGTCTCAGTTGGAATGTCCGGGGTACCGACTTCGATGTCCAGTTCTTGAGCGGAACCGTTCAACGGGGCAACCAGGACAAACGCTATCACGGCGACCCACAAAGGAGACGGGATACGACACAGGTTAGCTTGCCAGAACTGCGGGAGTAATTGGGAACGCATTATGATTATGAACGAACAAGTAAGAAGTTGATTTTCTAACGGGCATCTTTGGAAACTTGCCGACGAGCAAGATAGACCGACAGCCCAACGCAGGTCGCACAAAACAGGCAGGTCACAACCAGCGACACAGCCAGAGAGGGCAAGCCGGCGCCGTCGGGAATCTCGCGCTCAAAATAGAGCAACCGTCTTAGGCCGGCCATGCCGTACGTTAGCGGATTTGCACTGATGATCCAGGAAAGCCAACCGGACTCGCCGCCAGGAAAAAACGCCCCCGACAGCAGCCACAGCGGCATCAAAAACACGCTCATGATCGCATGGAAACCTTGTGTGGAATCCATCGGCCAAGCGATCACAAAACCAAGCGCCGTCAACGTAAACGCCAGCAGAATCAGCCAGGCAAACGTCAACGTCGCCGCGGCCGCCGTGAGGTGAATCCCCATTGTCGGGGCCAGCAGCAAGAACAGGCCCGCCTGCAGGACCGCCAGCACGGTCCCGCCACACAACTTGCCCAATACCAGCGATAAACGGGAAACCGGCGCGACCAGTACGCCTTGCAGAAAACCTTCGCGGCGGTCTTCGATGATTGAGATCGTCGAGAAGATCGCGGTGAACATCAAGATCATCACCGCGACACCGGGAAAGAAATACTCCTGATAGCTCATCGGCCAGTCCGCCCAGGGCGGGGGCTGGAATGAGCCTTTTAGGCCGGCACCGAACAGGATCCAAAACAGCAGTGGCTGGCCCAACGCACCGACAACTCGCGTCCGCTGGCGGAAGAAACGAACCAACTCGCGAACCGTCAGCGTCCAAATCGGCAGCCAAAATGGACCGGTGGCCGATTGCCGCGACGCCTCTGTTTTGACCGAGGGGGGCGTCTCGGTTACAGGAGCAGTGCTCATGCGCTCTCCTCCCCCCAGAATTGGTGGCCGGTCACATGAATAAATACATCCTGCAACGTCGGTTTGCCGAGCGTCACTGTGCTGACTTCCGCAGGAAACGCGTCGACCAGTTCTCGGACAAATTCATGCCCGCCCTCGCGTTCGATTCGCAGGTTTCCGCCAATCTGCTGAGGCGTGACGTGGAATCGCTCGGCAATCTGCTGCGACAGTTGGTCGGGGACATCCGACGTGATCGTGATGCAATCGCCGCCGACAGCCGATTTCAGCTTGAGCGGCGGCCCCTCGGCCACCAGCCGTCCCTGATCAAGTATCGCCAGCCGTTCGCAGTTTTCAGCTTCTTCCATCAAGTGCGTCGTGACTAAGACCGTGACGTCGCCACCATCCCGCAGTTCCCGGAGATATCGCCACAGATCGTCGCGGGCGCCGGGATCGAGACCGGTACTTGGCTCGTCAAGCAATAGCAAGCGGGGATGATGCAACAAACCCTTGGCAATCTCGACCCGCCGCTGCAGACCACCCGAGAGGGAGGCCACTCGGTCCCCGGCGCGATCGCTTAGCCCCAGCCGGTCCAACTGCTCATTGATCCGCTGCCGCAGCGTGGCACCCCGTAAGCCATATAAATGCCCCTGGTGCCGCAGGTTCTCGCCGACCGTCAACATCCGGTCCAGACTGGGTGACTGAAACACAACGCCGATTAACGTCCGCACCATGCTCTGCTGGGCCGAGATGTCGCAACCGAGAATTCTCGCCGACCCGGATTGGATCGGAAGCAATGTCGACAGCAAACGAAACAGCGTGGTCTTGCCGCCGCCGTTGGGGCCGAGCAAACCGAAGATTTCCCCGGAGGACACTGCAAAAGAAATTTCACTGAGCGCCGCTCGGTCACCATACCGATGAGACAATCCTTGTATGTCGATTGCCTGAGTGTTCGACATCAGTGGCTGCCGCCGTGCTCACCGTTTTTGTGGCCATCGTGAGATTGATGATCGTCGGCCTGTTCCTCAGCGAGGACTTCTTTGTCCAACAGCGTGTTCTCCTGCGGAACGGCGACGTCGTAATAATGAACGGCGATATCCGAAGCCAATGCAAACGGCATTGCCAGCGCCAGCACCGCTGTGGGCAGCAGAATTACGTATTTCCATTTGCCCTCGAACTTGAGATGCATAAAAAACATCATCACAAACATCGCCTTAATCGTGGCGATGACGAGCACGATAAAAATTAAAAAGGCGCTGGGCAGATTGAGTTCCAACACGTCGGCCAAAGCCGAGAGGATGGTACAGACGATCAAGAGCCCGAAGATCGCCATGTACGGCGCCGCTTGATGATCGTGATGCTCATCGGTCATGAGATAGGTCGCTCCACACTTGCGCCGGAACATCCGTGCGGCCGGCGATTGAAAACACCTGTTGTGTTAGCCGCCAATTCAATGGGACTACACAATGTAAATTAACGGAAACAGGAAGATCCAGACCAGGTCCACAAAGTGCCAGTACAGCCCGCTGTTCTCAACAAACGTCTCGTGCTGTGAGCCCAACTTCGAACCCAAGCCAATCAGCATCACGAACAAAATCATGCCCACAATCACGTGCAAGGCGTGGAAACCGGTCATGATGAAATAGGTCGAGGCAAACAGATTTCCGTAGCGGATTACTTTCGGAACATGCACGGAGGCAAAGTACTCGGGATGCTCCTCGTGCAGCTTCGCGACCGCGTCGACCATAGTCTGTTCGCCCTCAGCGGCGGAATGTTCCGGCTGTTCGCCTTCCGCATGGGCGCCGTGAGCGCCGGGATCGCCTAACTTGATTTTGCCAGCTGTTACGAGCGAGTTCAGTTGGTCGACTTTGTTGGAGACCGGGGTAATTTCGTCGACAACCTTCTGTTGTTCCTCAATTTGAGACTGCAACGATTCCGTGTTGCCGCCCACGGCTTGTCGTTCGCCCAGTTGTTTTTGCAGTGTTTTGAGCTTGTACTGTGCCTCTTCAATCCCGGTGGCTGCTTTTAGATCCCGGATTGTGAAGTGCAGCGCCTGTTGGTTGGATTCGGGGATCCGTCCCGGCAGGATGTCGTGCGTGAATTTTCCATAGTACTCATAGGCCTTGATGCCCAAAAAGCCGCAGGCGAGCACCAGCGTGAGTATCAGCATTTTCCGGGCAAAGTCGAAGTTCTTATTGCGAACCCCTTCCAGCGCGTAAACGACCGAGACGCTGGAGCAGATTAGCACAAACGTATTGATGGCACCGGCGTAGATCACGATATGCGTATCTTCGGCGTTCGTCGGCCAGCCCGGCGATCCCAGCCGCAGCACGATGTAACTACCGATGAACGCCGTAAAAAACATAATCTCCGTGCCGAGGAACAACCACATTCCCAACTTGGCGTTGGGAATCGCGAGCCCCATTTTCAGCGGCGGATGTCCATGTTGATGTGACATGAGTCTCTTACCAATTGTCCAAATCTGAAGATTGAGCCTGACTCAAGCTGAGTTAACTCAACAGATAAATATGTTCTCCGACCAAGACCGACACGACCGCCGGCAAATAGACCAGCGAAGCGACCAACAGCCACCGTGCGGCTCGTTCGGTTTCGCGCGCACAGAAGTAAACCGCCGCCCAGACGTAAGCCGCGCCGCACAATAGCGCCGCAGCCGTGTAGAACTCTGAAGCCAGCCCGATTCGGCCGGGCAACAGACTCACGGGGAGCAACGCGAGGGCGTAAGCCACGGCGACATAACCGGTGATGCGTCCCCCGCGGGCGACGGCCGGCATCATTTTTAGGCCGGCGCGGCGGTAATCATCGCGATAGAGCCAAGCGATCGCCATGAAATGCGGAAACTGCCACAGAAACAGAATCGCAAACAGGGAAAACGGTTCAATACCCAAACCCCCACCGGCCGCGGTCCAACCCAAAACGGGCGGCAACGCGCCGGGGACCGCACCCACAACCGTGTTGAACACTGTGACGCGCTTCAACGGAGTGTAAATCAGCGTGTAGGCCAGGTACGTCAACCCGGTGAGCAGCGCCGTCATCCAATTGACAGTCACAGCCAAGTAGACGCATCCCAGCAATCCGGCAAGGATCCCAAACGCCAACACCTCGGCCGCGGCAAGTCGACCCGACGGGATCGGCCGCCCCAACGTTCGCTCCATCCGCGCGTCGGAACGGCGCTCAATGTATTGATTCAGTGCGCTGGAGCCGGCAGCCACCAAAGCGATGCCCAGCAGAGCATGACACAGCGCCGATAGCTGGATTGTCCCGTTGCTGCTCAACAGAAATCCAGCGGCGACGGTGATCAGGACAAATGCGGAGATTCGAGGTTTTGCAATCTCAACATAGTCGCAAATGCGTCCGACCAGACCGCGCCGCAGCGGAACTGCGGCCGGTTCGGCGGCGGGATAGGGAGGTGTCGACGTGACGGAAGTGCTCATCGAATCCCTCCCGTGGACAGCCCATAGTCCGGAAGAGTCACCAGCGGCGAGGAAGAAACGTCGCCCGTCCGCCTCTCAGTGTGGCGCGCAACATAGGTCAATCGGAGTGCCCGCAACAACAGGATTACCGCGACTGCAAACGTTAATAAGCCAACGACAAAGTGAGAAGTGCGAAGCCAGATCTGAGGCAATGAACCTGCAACGGCGACGTAGCTTCCGAAACCGAACTTCGTAACCCACGTCCCCAGGCCCAGCGCGATTTGCAGGACGAGTAGAATAGACAACCAGTGTGCCGGTTTCCAAATCCAGGACTTCTTGTCAGCCCGTGCGGCGAACACAGTCAGAGAAACAACAATCAGCACGACAAACGCGAAGCCGAGGTGCTGATGCGGCCACCAGCCAAGATGCCGCAACAACCCGCCCAGGACGTATTGGATGAACAGCACAATTGTGCTTGCGGCGGCGAGTTTGGTGACGCGACTCAGATTGGCGGGTGCCGTTTTTTCGCGGGCTGCAAGCCAACCGCGACTGGTAAACAGGGCGACGGCGGCCATCAATGCAAACACCAAGTTTGCGAAGCTGCCGTGCAAAAACGCCAATCCCAGTTCGTTCAGCAAAACGCGCTGGCCGCCCAGCACGCCCTGCGCGATCACGCAGAGTAGCACCGCCACACCGCACCAGCGGACCCAGCGTCGGGACTCCTTGGTCCACAATACAATTGCGAGCAGGATGCTGACGCAACCGACCAGCATGGCCGCCAGCCGGTGTCCATGTTCGAGGAACTTGTCGCCGGTCGACTGCAGCCAGGGATAGCTGAGCATGCCGTGACCGTCCGACGAAGGCCAGTCGGGAAACGCCATGCCCGCTTGCATGGTCGTCACCAATCCACCCGCGATGATCGGCAGCATCGCCACACACACGGTGAGCACCGCCACACGAAAGACCCAAGGATGATAGTCGTCAGTTTTCATAAACGTGGTACACGCAATCAGCCGGTTCACTCAGTTTCGGGCACGCTTCCAATACGCGTCATGCCGGGCTCGGATGCGGGGCAATGTATTCCGTCTGCGGGAGATAGTCTTTGTCGGATTCGGGAGACGAGTATTCATACGGGCCGCGATAAACGACGGGTACCGTTTCAAAGTTTCCGTGCGGCGGTGGTGAGGGCGCGTCCCATTCCAAGCCGTTGGCGTGCCAAGGATTCCGCCCGCACTTGGGACCCCAAAACATGCTGAAAAAGAAATTCCCCAGCAGTAGGAACTGTGCGAATCCCATCAGGATCGCGGAGTAGGTCATGAACTGGTTCATCGGCAACAGATGTTCCAGATACGGATAGTTATACGGATCGGCCAGCCGCCGAGGCATCCCCGCCACACCCAGCAGGTGCATTGTGAAGAACGTCCCATTGAATCCGATGAACGTCAGGAAGAAATGCCATTTCCCGACGGTGTCGTTCATCATCCGGCCGAACATCTTGGGAAACCAGAAGTGGATCGCGCCGAATACGCCGAACAATGTGGCGCCGAACAGGACATAGTGAAAGTGGGCCACGATGAAGTACGTGTCGTGGATATACAAATCGACGGGAACCGCCGCCATGAAAATTCCGCTGAGGCCACCGACAATGAACATCGACACAAATGCGATCGCGTTGAGCATCGGCGTCGTGAACTGCAGATTCCCGCCCCACAAGGTTCCGATCCAGTTGAACGTCTTCACTGCTGAGGGCAGGGCGATCATCATCGTGGAGACCATAAAGGTCATTCCCAGCGCCGGATTCATGCCGGATGTGAACATGTGGTGCCCCCACACGATAAAGCCCAGTCCGGCGATCGCGCTCATGGAATACACCATCGGCTTGTAACCGAACAGCGGCTTACGGGCAAAGGTACAGAGAATATCGGAAACCATGCCCATCGCGGGCAGGAGCATGATGTAGACCGCAGGGTGCGAGTAGAACCAGAACAGGTGCTGCCACAAGAGCGGTTGCCCCCCGCCGATGGTGGGATCGGCGTTGTTGACGACAAGGCCCGCAGGGATAAAAAAGCAAGTCCCTCCGATGCGATCGAGCAACACCATAAATCCGGCCGCGGTGAGCACCGGCAGTGCGAATGCTTGCAGAATCGCGGTAATGAACATGCCCCAGATGGTCATCGGCATGCGGAACAGCGTCATTCCCGGGGCACGCATGTTGATGATGGTCGTCATGTAATTGACTGACCCCATCATGGACGACACGCCAATGAAGGTCACCGCCAGCAGCCAAAACGTTTGTGCAGGACCGGAACCCGGTGCGGCAGTGGCCAGCGCGGCGAGCACTGGATAGGAGGTCCAGCCTGCGGCGGGACCGGCGGTTATGCCGCCGATGAAGAAACTGATTCCAAAACAGGCGATCGCCGGCCACATAAACCAGTAGCTGAGCATGTTCAGCGTCGGGAAGGCCATGTCGTCCGCCCCAATTTGCAGCGGAATCAAGAAGTTGCCGAACGCTCCCGCCAGGATGGGGATGATCACCAGAAAAATCATCACCGTGGCATGCATGGTAAACAGCATGGTGTAGAATTCCGGCGAGATGATTCCCCCTTGGCCTTGAAACACGTGCAGGTGCCCGACAAACGGCATGGCCTGCCAGGGAAACGCCAACTGCCAACGGACACCCAGCGCCAATGCCCCGCCCACCATCAGCATCAGCAGCGTCGTAATCAGAAACTGGATTCCGATGATCTTATGATCGGTCGAGAAGACGTATTTGCGGATGAAACCGATGTCGTGATGCCCACCATGCGGATCGTGTTCGTGCGAATGGGCGCCGGCGGTTTCAGGGGTCGCGATACTCATGCTCAGTCCTCGTTACTCAGGGCGACAGTTTCAGCGGGATCGCCCGAATAGCCGTCGTCGTTCATCTTCTCCTGCAATTCCTGCAGGTACGCGTTGTAATCCTCTTCCAATTCCACGGTGAGTTCGCCCTGCATCTTGTAGTGCCCCCAACCACAGAGCTCTTTGCAGACGATTTCATACTTGCCGACCTTGTTCGACTGGAACCAGACCGGAATGACCAGCCCGGGAACGGCGTCCTGCATCAGTCGCAAATGCGGAAGCCCGAAGCTGTGCTGCACGTCCTCGCTCCGCAAACGAATCATCACCGGTTTGCCCACGGGAATATGTAGGTCGTTTACGGTGTACAGGTCGTCGGGCTGCGGCAATGCTCTGAGCTTCTTGCCGGGAGCCGGGTACCGAATCCGCCACTCAAACTGTCGTGCGCTCACTTCGGCCACAGGGTCGTTGGCGACCTGTTCGGGGAATTCCTGCTTGAGGCGAATCCGGGCCAGCACGTCCATCTGGTACAGCGAGATGAATAGCAGGATGATCGCCGGCAGAATCGTCCAAATCACTTCCAAGTTATGGCTGCCGTGACTGAACCAGGCATGACCAGTCTTCGCTTCTGAACCTTTCCACAACACGTATCCCAGTGCCAACTGAGTCCCGATGAAGACGACCGTCACGACGATCAACAACAAATAGAACAAGTCGTCGATTTGCTCACCCAGTTTCCACAAGGCATCGCCGGGAAACCACCAGTTGTAGCTAGGCGAGATCCAGCAGAGCCAGATCGCCAGGATCGGCCAAACCATAAAAAACAGACACCAAAACTTTCGCACGTTTCCAGCTCCCTGATGAAGGGGTCTCGCGGCAATTGCCGCCCCCAAATGGGGGCATCGGCGATGCCGATATTGGCCTCACTTTACTTCACGGTGTGCTCTGCAACCTCTTTTTCGGCGTGTTTGATTTCCGATGAATTGTTTTCGTACGGTACGCTCATTACGTAATTCACCAAATCCCAAATCTTCCCGTCGTCGTTGAGCGACGTGCCGAAGCCGGGCATGGGCGTCCCCTTAATTCCCGCGCTGATCCGGCGGAAAATATCGATCGGCCGGCGGCCGCCGCGATACATTCCCGAATGCAGGTTGCGGGGCTTGATCGGATGTCCCCAGTCGTCGTACAGGCCGGGCTTGGCGTACGTGATCGGTGGAGTCGTCCCCGGCATCTGCGCGTATTCTTCGGTCTGTTTTCCGTCACCATATCCTGTGACACCGTGACAGTCGGCACATTTTGTATCCTTGGACAAGTACAATGCGCGGCCCCGCGCGATTGATTCGGGCGTTGGTTCCGGACGCGGCTTCTTGGGGACGACCATCACGTCCGGCGACTCCGCACGCTCCCAATCCTCCGCCAGAATCGTCGCAGTGGAATCAACAAGATCGGGAAGATCGCTTTCGATCATCGACCGGAACTCTTCGATAATTTCCTGGCGGGTGATTTTCTCATCCTCGTCCTTGATCCGCCGCGTTACGACATCTTTGGAATAATCAACGCCAAACTCGCCATCTAAGCGCAACTCGAACTCGCCGCGTGTCGCCAAAAACCGGACATAGCCGACCATTGCCTCCATATCGTCGCCAATCAACTTCAGCTTAAATGACGGCATGCTGGTTCCCTGAATGCCTTCGTAGAGCGTCTGTGCCAAATCCCGGCGGGCCGCCTTTTCCGTACTGATCGTCGAGGTGAACTTAAACACGCCTTTGCGGTAATCACGCGGCAACGGACTGAGGTATTGAGCCGTCGGCCCTTCGCCGTCGCCGCTCACCCCGTGACAGTGCACGCAGTGCTTCATATACAAGTTGCGGCCGCGTTTCAGTTTCCATCCCCCGTGCCGTTTGACGATGGTCACTTCATCGCCGGTCTTTAGTTTCGCCTCAATCCCCGGCTTGACGAAAACCGTGCCGGACGAGGGGTCGTGGCTGGAGATCTGATAGATTTCCTCTTCTGACACTTTAATCGATCCGCCCTGATAATCGGCCTGCTCGTCGGCCGCCACATCGAGCACGATCTTTCCGGAGGCGGACTCCTCAAATGATTTGACCCGCAACGTCACCGTCTCTTCGGCGCCATAGTCAATCGGAAACTTGAGCCAGCCGACGAGGTCTTCAGGTGTCCCGAAATACTCGTGGAGCTGCTCTTTGACCACATCTTCTGCCTCTGGCATCAGATTGGTCGTCTTCTCGTTCAGTGAGAATTCCGACTTGAACTCGCCGCAACCGGTCAGTGCGGCGCAGAGCAACCCAGCTGATAAAAGTATGTTGCGGAACTTCACGACGACAACCTCACAACTAGCGTTTACCGACTGGCAAACAAAACGATGTCAAAACTGACCCTCTGCTCGATTACCTGCCTGTGGAAACCGTCAGAACTTTCGGGCGCGGACCTTTAAACTCGGCAAATTTGTCGGGCGAATAGGAGAGGGCTTTTTCTGTATACGCCCCGGCTTTCACCGTCACGCTCAATTTTCTTTCCAACAGCCCCGGCGTTTCCTGCCAGACAATAAATGAATACTTTCCCGGTGGAAGGCCGGCAATGGCGAATTCACCGTTCTCATCGGTCGATGCACAGAACGGATGGTCGAGCACTAGGTGATGCGCCATCATCCAACTGTGTAAGTCGCAGACCACCTTTACCGGATATCGTTCGGCGCGCCGGTAGGTCAGTGGGACGCCTTTGCGGTCTGAGGCTCCGATCGCGGAATTGAATCCCGGGTTCGACGCAGGATAAGTGTGTGTATTGTGGACGATCGGATCTTCGTTCTTGACCAATACCGTCTGATTCGTGTGCACAATCAAATTCCGCGGGAAGAAAACGCAGAACTTTTGATCAAACACGATCGAATCCTTCGGTCCTTTTCCTTTGTATCCCTTCGGTTTCTTGCGGAGATAGACGAAGACGTTCTTCACGCCGTTGTTCTTTTGGTTGACGATCAACGATTGGTTCGGAATCGCAATCGCGCCACAGACCGCCGGATCTTTCGGAGCTTGGCCGAGGGCGTAGATATCCTTCGGCGCTGGGGGCGTCCCGTCGTATTTGATCGTTCCCGCGAATCCGCCCGTCCCTTCGGCCAGTTTCGGACGCCCGCCCGCCTTCTTCTTCTCCTTGTCGGGAGTGGACTCCGGTTTGTCCGCCAGCGCGACCTGGGTGTCGGAGGCCGGCTTGGTCGGCTGCGGCGGCGCTTCCTTTGGTGCCGGTTTCGCAGTTTGAACGGCGACCTTCTTCTCCTCCGCCGGCTGCTTCGGCTTTGATCGAACCGGCTTGGGCGTCACTTTCGCGACAGGCCTTAGCGGTGCAGGTGTCGTTCTGGAGCGAGCAGGTGTTTTGGGTGCCGCTTTCTCTTTGGGCTGCGGTTTTGCAATCGTGACTTTCCGCGCTTTGGGGGGCTCGGCGTCGCGACGGGCAAACGACACGCCGGTGTCCTGACCGGTTCCAAAATCGGATAGTGCAACGTGATGATCGCCGGATTCGTTGGAATTACATCCCCCGACCAGACAAACAGCGGCTACGGCCAGACCGGATAGCGCTGACATTGGCGAAAAACGTCGCAAACGGTTCTGCACATCATACATTCTCATACTCCTAAAAATCGCGCTTCGACTTCCGCAGCAGCCGTCTCGCTGCTGCGGATTGATCTCATTGATTCGCTAAAGTTGAAACTTGTCGGCTCCATATACCAAATCGGCGGTTTCTTCCGCGTCGGGTTTGATTTCGACTTCCAACTTGCGTTCCAGCAAACCGGCCCGCTCCTGCCAGATTTTAAAAACATGCTTGCCTGCCGGCAGCCCTTCAATCCGGAATGACCCGTCCGGACCGGTCACGGCAAAGTACGGGTGATCGATCGGAAAGTGATAGGCCTTCATCCAGGAGTGGTAGTCACACGTCACCGGAATCGGTTCTTTCTCAGCCCGTGAATAGGGCACGACCACTCCCTCGCGATCGTTCTGCCGGATCGCCTGGTTGAATCCTGAGTTCTTGTTGGGAAACGTATGCGTGTTGTGCGCGATTGGGTCGCCGCTCTTTACGACGACTTGCTGCTTCAAATCGACGCGGACGGGCAGGACGTGCGGAAAGAATTTGCACCCCTTTTGATCAAACACAGCCGGCTCCAACTCGCCTGTCGCCAGTTCCGGTTTGACATGCCTGGGCGTCTTCGCCAGAAAGATCACCGCGTTGGCGATTCCCTTGGTCGCCGGATCGACAAGCAATGACTCGTCGGGAATGGTGTCGGCGGAGCAGACGGATGCGTCTTTGACCGAACCGTCTCCCTGGTTGACGATCGCTGCGAGTTCCGGAACGTTTCCGTCGAACGTAATTCGCCCCACGAAATTGCCGTAGCCCGCCACCTCGGTCACCGGACCATCGGCCGACTCGTCGGTGCCATCTTCCCCTTCGACGGGCTTGATTGTCACCGTTATCGCCGGCGCGGCCGGCATGCAGCCGGAAATCAACAACATTGCCGCCAGACAAGCGATCCAACGAAGTTTTCCGGCTCTAAAATTTTTGCCGCAATTGATAGGGAGACTGGTCACGTTCTATTCTCCTCCGGCCTGATCGGTTGCGGTTTGTCCGGCAACCGGCTTTTCGTTCTTCTCCATCAACCGGTGATAGTTCATCAGGGCGTCGCGCAGAGCTTTTGTCTGTTCGTCGCCCTTACCCTTGAACAGTTCGGGAAACTGCGGTTCGCCCTTTTTGAAGTTCTGCGGCATGGAGGTGTACGGCGTAATCCACCCCGGCTTGAATATCCACAGCAGCGTCCACTCGGGACGCAACCGTGCGGAGACGCGGTCGAGGTTGGGCCCCCGCTTGTCTTTGGGGTCGGTGGATGAGTACTTCATACCGGCGAACTGGTGGCACTTCACACACAAACCCTGAGGACGCGGCAGCGTAAACAGTTTCCACGCCTCCTCCAAATACCCCGGATGCTCGGCGTTCATGTGATCCAGATAGGGCGGCTCCCGCTCGGGAATATCCTGATACGGATATCGGGCGCCGTCGACCGCCGCGAAGTAATTGGCCAGAATTTGGGCCTCTTCGTCGCTCATGTTGAACTTCGGCATTCTCAGGACTGTCAGGAATCGCAGCCGATCCGGGTTTTTCAGGAACGTGTACAACCAGGGCGTTTGCACCTTGATCCCCTCCAGGTACAAGGGCGGCGGCGACATCTGCCACGCATCGGCAGCCTGCAATTGGCGATCATTCTCCTGAAGGTAATTCAACAGGAATTTCGCGAACTCGCCTCCGCGACCGTCGGTGGTCGAATGGATGTTGAGCTGCGCTTCCGGAATCGCAACGGGCTCTCCGGGCAGCAACAGCTTTTCTCCAACTTGCAGCGGCTGCCACAACTGATAAATGTACTCCCGGTCGGCCGGATCGTCTTCGGGATCGGGCAGTACCGTCGGCATGCCGCGGAAGCTGATTTCGGGTAAGACGCGTTCGTCTTCATCTTCCGTCGCCGGGTAGGTCTTTGTCGCCCCCGTCTCGCCATGATGCACCGGTTTCAGCTTCAAGAGCAGATCGAGTGCCTCTTGATACTCCCCTTCAGTATTCGTAGCCAGGAGGTTCTCCGGATCCAAATACGCGTACACTTCCGGCATTTCCACCATGTGGCAGCCGGTGCAATTGTACTTCCGCAGCAGCTTTTCGCCTTCCACACGGTCCTTCGCGGGTCCGGTCGGTGTATAGACGTATTGCTCCGGCGGCGGATCGCCGACCAACCCCAGCAAGAACGTCACGACCGCTTCGTTCTCCTCCTCGCTGAAGGGGAACTTGGGCATCCTCAGCCGCTCATCAAAACCTTTGGTCTCAATCTTTCGGTAATCATAACTCCGCGGCGCGCGAAGCTTCTGCCAGGCGAATCCCGGACGACCGTGATGCAGGATTTGCTCGTAGAAATAGGCGACCGACAACTCCGCCTCGGCATCCACCGAGCTGGAAAACTTCTTGTCTTCCCCCCGCTCAATGGCCAGTTTCGCGCGCTCCGCGGTGCTCGTGCCGTCTTTTTCGCCGAAGTGGTGCAAATACTCGGCGATGTGCTCAAAGGCGAGTTTCGAGGGATCTTTGCGACCCCAATCCTGCAGCGCAGTCCCGATGGGGCGCGCCTCCTCGAAGCCGGGGATGTCGTGGCAGCCGTAACAGCCGTAGCGTGAAATCGTGCGGCGGCCGACGTAGTTGAGCTTCATATCCTCGGTGATCTTGTCACCCAGCAGTTCAACCTCGTCCCCTTTGATCGTTTCGACGGTGAATTCGGCCGGCAGTTTGTTGTCCTTCAGCGCCACTGTGGCCTTGTTAGGCGTGATGGCCTTGCCCAGGTACAACAGCACTAATTCGTCAAGCGCGGTCTTGCTCCATTCAACCGACCCGAATTTGTGCGAGCCTCCTTGCAGCAAGAACGCGGCAATGTCGGCCGCGGGGTCGACCATTTGTCCGTTCACGACGGACTGCTCGAGGAACAGATTGGGCATGATGGTCCGGGCGTGATAACGCGTCGGCTCCCGCACCCACGTATACAGCCACTGGAAACCCTCCTTGCCGGGCAGCAGTTTCTCATGGACCCGCGACAGATCCGGACCGATGTCCATCGCAATGCCGGGAAAATCAACGTGCTTGTGGCAATTCAGGCATCCGCTCACAGCGAAGGTTTTCTTCCCGCGCTCCGCGTTCGGCTCGTAACCTTCCGGCGGTGTCAATGCGTCATACGCCTCCGAATGGCTCATCAAATAGGCCACGATGCCGGCAACTTCGACGGGATTGTACTTCTCCGCCAGATCATCCTGCTGATTGGAGAGATGAAAGAACTGCGGCATACGAGTCTCAGGGCGAAACTTCTTCGGCTCTTCGACCCAGACCTCGGCCCACCCGCTGGTGACCTTGGAGGCGAAACTCCGCAGCGAGGGTCCGACTTTGCGCATCGTGCCCGCAATCGCGTTGGGATCTTCGGCGATCTTCGCGGCTTGCTCCGGCGTGCTTGGCTCAAGCCGCAGATCGGGACCGATCGGCTTGGTGCCGTCGTAACCGCGAATCTCGTGACAGCCGAAGCAGCCGTACTTCGCGACCAGATCCCAGCCCTTGTAGGCTTTCGGAGCACTGGCTCCGAACTTGGGATTGATGCCGAGCTCCACGACATCGTGGTGGCATTTTAGGCAAGTCGACTCCTTGAAGCGATCCGGAAACATCGGATGCTCCCAGAAGTGGTTGTGGTAATAGCCGAATTCCTTCTTCCACTCCTCGTCGATGACGGGATTGTTGGGACTGTGCGAGGCATTCTGAAAGCTCGTCCCGGAACCTTGTCCGTCGTGGCAGATCGTACAGCCGAATTTCGCCTGCGGGTGCGGGCTGGCGGCGGTCATGTACAAGTCGGTGCGGGGATGCGTCCGAAACGGATGCTCGTACTTGTCGGGCGGAAATTCAGGCACTCCCCCGGCGGCGACACGGTCGGTCGCTTGGTGGCAGGTAATGCAGCGATCGAAGCGGGGCACATCCTTCATGCCGCCCAGATTGATGGGGAGATCGGGCAGCCAGACCTGATTGATTTTGTAGGTGGGATTGAGGTCGATCAGCGGGGTGTTGACCAGCGTGTGTTTGAAGCTGGCAAATGACCACGAATCCGGCTGCTTGGCCAAACGATTCTCTTGGATCAGTTTGAGTTCCTTCGTGTGCTCATTGAACGCTGCTTCGGCATCATCGCGGACCTTGGTCATCGCCGCGAGTTGTGCTTGCTTGGCTTCCAACTCAAACGTCGTCGCTTGCAAGCCGGTTTCCAGGTCCTCAACTTGCAGGCCGATTGCATCAAATACTTCCTTGAGTTCGGCGCGTCTTTCTTCCGGCTTGTTGTCACGGACTGCAAGATCATAGTCGGCCCGCGCCTTGTCGCGTTCCGCACGTTTAAACTTCGTCCGCACGCTCAGCCCAAGATGGTCTGTTTCTAAAACGGCGATCTCGCCCTTTAGTTTCTCCATCTCTTCGTCTTTATTTCGCAGTTCGTCGCGTGCAGCTTTTCTTTGACTTTCCAGCTCCTCCCGTTTCGCCTTAAACGCCGGATCCTCGATATCACCTTCCAACTGCAGAGACCGCTCGGCATCGATTTGCGCGAACTCGCGCTGATAGACGCGCCATTCGTCGTCGTAATCGGCGTACAGCATCCATATCGTCGACACCAGGAAAATCAGGCAGCAGACGACGAATACGACGTGCATCCGGCGAGGACTTCGCCAAAACTCTTCTGTGGCCGGCATAGATTTCTAAACCTTTGCAGACAAAACCCCGCTCGGCTCCCTATTCGGGCAGCACTGCGGATATCCCAATCCCTGACTCATCGCGAATCCGCTAAGGAACGCACCGTGCTTCAACATCCGAGCATAGTCAGATGTTGAAGAAGTATTCCGGGATCGCGACGATATACTTCAAATTAAACGACCAACGCAGCAGCATCTTGATCGGCAAACAGGCCATGAACAGCAGCAGGTTTGCCAATACGAAGAACCGAATAAAACCCATCCGGGCGAAGAACTTGCGGAAGATTGTCACCGCCAACAGCGGCGGCAGGATGACCAAATAGGCAAGCACCAACACCAGCCCCAGCCATTCACGCAGCATAATGTACAAAAACTGCGTCCCGGCTCCCGACCCCGACGGTGCGACGGGCGGCGTCCTGCCCATTTTCTCCCAGAACATCTCTGAGAGATTGACGTTGTTCAAGACTTCCAACTTGTGCGGGTCCCACGGTTCGTAGATCCCGAAGAAGTTCCAGTTCGGACCTCGCAAAAACGTTCCCAGAATAATCAGGCCGATCCAGAGCGGCAGGAATCCAAACATAAATGTCAGCACGGCAAACTTGCGTTCGTTGAACGAGTAATACCCGTTGCCGCGCTTATTAAAGTCGATATAGGGCAGAGCCATCAGTCCCACCAGAATGATAGACGGCAACACCACTCCGGCCATCCACGGATCGTAGTAGACCAGCATTTCCTGCAGCCCCAGGAAGTACCACGGAGCCTTTGAGGGGTTGGGGGTTTTCACCGCCGAGGCGGGTTCTTCCAAGGGAGCCTGCAGCACGATCCCCCACACGACCAGCAACGCGGTCAGCGCCACCATGCAGATCAACTCGGTATAGACCAAATCGGGCCACACCAAGACCTTGTCATTGTCTTCCTGCTCGTACAACGACTTTCCAGCGGCAATGCGGTCGTCGTTGTCGACGGCCCTGCGAAAATAAAGCCAAGTAAAGTAGCCGACGATAAACAACATCGAGACGATCGGCACGTTATCCGGCTTGCCGACGATTTGACGGAAGTCATAGTCGGTCATGCTCAGCGCCATGAAGACGACCGAGATGTTCAACAGGACCCAGGCCGTCGTGGGATTGATCAAATAGCGTCGCAGCACAACGACCAGCACGAACGCAATGATTGACCCCGCAAAATAGAGCGCGGGATCCGCCAGCCGATCGACCGCCGACTTGACGAATTCGGGCATGCGAATCAAAAACGCCTCTGGATCGCTGGTCCCGGAGAAGTGCGCGACCGCCACCAGAAAGTAGCCCATAGAGATAATCGACCAAACGGTCGTATAGGCCAAGCTGGGGCCGTCTTCCCAGTGCTCGCCCTCGTGCCCCTTTTCGCCGCTTTCGTGATCGTGCCGCGCGGGACCGGCCATGTAGGCGCGGTAGGTCCAAATCCCGTTCATGACGGCCAGCAATAAGTACAGCCAGCCGAGCCCGAAAATCACTTCTGAAGTGAGATCTTGACCATGCATTGACGAGAAACTCGCAAGCAAACCGGTTTCAAAAACATTGCCTCGCCGCTCACGGTTGAACGGCGAACGCGGACGCTGGACGTTTACGCTACAGCGGCTGACTGATGCCGCCGTCTTTGCGGACCCGCCAGAAGTGAATCGCAATCAACGTTGCCACGACCAAAGGAATAAACACGCAGTGCAAAATATAAAATCGGTTCAGTGTCGCCTCACCGACGAACCGCCCGCCCAGCAAAATAAACCGGGCGTCGCTGCCGTTGGTGATCAAGTCGAACCCGCCGATATTCAAAATCTGAGCCCCGGGGCCTTCATGACCGAGAAACGGCGTCGCCCGGGCCATGTTCGAGCCCACCGTAATCGCCCAAATCGCCAATTGGTCCCACGGCAACAGGTAGCCCGTGAATGACAACAGCAGCGTCAGCACGAGCAGCAACACACCGACGACCCAGTTGAACTCCCGTGGAGGCTTATAACTGCCGGTCAAAAACACGCGGTACATGTGCAGCCACACCGTAATCACCATGGCGTGAGCGCCCCAACGGTGAATCTCGCGCATGATGCCGAGTGTCGTCACGTCCCTCAGAGCGAGTATGTCGTTGAAGGCATGCTCTAGCGTGGGACGGTAGTAAAACATCAACAGGACGCCGGTGACCGTTTCGACAAGAAACAGAAAAAAGGTGATTCCGCCCATGCACCAGGTGTATGAGAGCGCAATACCTTGCTTTTGAATCGAAACCGGGTGCAAGTGCAGAAAGAAGTTCGTGAGCATCACCACCACACGATTCCGGCGGTCGTACGGCGCCGGGTGGCGAAAAATACTCTTCCAAATCTGCGACTCGCGAATGTATTCGCCGATTTTCATCGGTGTCCTCTTACAGACTCTATTAGATGAGGTAACAACACCTGCTACTGCCGCGGGAGCCCCTTCTTAACGACCCGCCGACTCAAACTTCCACGTACGACTTCGCGTCTTCCCACTGCCCCATTTCTTCCTGAAACTTAATGCTCTTGTCGACCTCCAACATCCCATCGGCGGCGACGGCAATCCCGTGGCGTTCCAGCGGTCGAGGAGCGGGCCCTTCGAAGTTGATCCCATCGACATAAAACCCCGAGCCGTGACAGGGGCACTTGAATTTCTGCTCGCCCTCAAGCCAATTCGGGGTGCAGCCCAGATGTGTACACACCGTAGAGAGCGCAACGATCACGTTTTTTCCCTTGTAGCGGTCCGTATGGACGACCCAGATCCCGCGCTCCGCCTTCCATTTGGTGGAGACTGTGCCGAAGTCGTAGTCGCCCGGCGGGCCGATCTTAAACTTGCTGGGCGGCTCGACCAGCACGTTGGGCAGTGCAAACCGAAGTAGGGCCAAACCCCACGCCGCAGTCGTCGTGGCCAGCATCACCCAGGCGGCGGCAAACGCCGACGGGATCACAAGCAATGCCGCCAGAAAGGCACGGCGATCCTGCGCCACCGGCTCAGGCAACGGTTTTTTCTTCGGCTTGCGCGGAGGGACCGGCATCTTGGGCGGACGCTTCTCACCCTCGGGCACATCTTCGGCAACAGCGGGCGCGCTCCGTTCCTCGCGAAACGCGGCCAGCATTTCCTTGACCGAAGGCTTTTCGCCGCTTCCAGCCGCGGCCGGTGCAGCGGCCTGCTGTTTCTTCTTCGCAGCAGCCGGCTTCGCAGCTGCTGCAGGAGCGTCGCCGCCTCCCGCAGCACTGGCTCGTGCGGCGGCAAGAATATCTTTGGTGGACGTCGGCTTCGCAGCCGGAGCCCCCTTTTTAGCAGTGGGCGGTTTGGCAGAAGCTTTTTCAGCCGGTTTATCGCCGCCGCCGGCAGCCGATGCGCGCGCTGCGGCAAGAATGTCTTTTGTCGAAGTTGGCTTCTTCGCGGGAGCGGCAGGCGCTTCCGCTTGAGCCGACTCCTCCGCGACCTCCCATGCCTCTTCGTCGGCGGAAGCCTCAGCAGCCGGCTCAGCCTCAGGAGCCGAGGACTGTGCGGATGCGACCTCGGCGCGGCAAAACGCCAAAATGTCCGCCGTTGTCATATTTTTCCGGTCTGGAATTTCTGCCATCGCTATTCCAAACGAGTTTTGTGGGATTGAACACGCACAACTAATTAGCCGTTACCGAAAGCTGATAGATTGGTGGCCGAAACTGATAATCTAAGGTCTCGACGGCGATCAACTTCGGAGTGGAATTCACGTTTTGATGAGTCTGGGCTGATGAAATCTGTATGACGTGTCGTCGGAGGAAGTCCTGACGCCTGCCCAAATCTCCGGGGATGCCGATGTGCCGACGGCGGCAGTTCCAACGCCGACGTCTGTCCTAAAGCGGCCCCCCCAAAACACATACTTCTGCATTGAGTTAGGAATTTTGGCAGGAAGAATCTCGGCTGACAACCGAGAAGCACGTGTTCACGACAGTTTTCTCAGTTCCAGGAATGCCTCGCAAATCGTTTCCCAGCCACGAGAAGCAATCGCATCGAACCGGACATCCAACGCCCTCAGCCCCATGACGCCGCTCTCGGGAATTGAAACTCGAATCGCATGTCTCCACAATGAGAATCATGCCGATTCCACCCGCCAATCACATCATGAGCGCCCTTGAGCAACTGATTCGCCGGGATCCGGCCCGCCGCGGATTAATTGGAACGGAGCCGGAATTTGGTCCATTGTGCAACGGCCATCTGACTAAGGCAGCTGCCGAAATCGCTCAGAACGCCGTCTCAGTCGGTATTCTCACCGGGTTCTTCATTCCTCAGGGCGAGCCGCCCGCCGCGGAGACGGACGGGCCGCTGGGAGCATTGTTCCTCGCAGAAGTGTGCGAGAACCTGGGAATCGAGGCGTGGATTGTGACCGACGAACTCTGTTCCGCCGCGGTGCACGCGGCCGCCGCCGCGACGGGCTATCCTGCAAGCCGGATCGTTTCCTTCTCGAATGTGGACGAGCACGACGTCGCAGAATTCTACCGCTCGCCTCCCGCCGAGGACTGGACGCACGTCGTGGCGGTGGAACGCGTGGGACCGAATCATACGGAAACGTCGTTCCTGAAGCAGTCTCGCGAGGCGGAAGTTCCGCTCGCGGAGTTCCAACAGCAGGTCCCGGAGCGAAGCCGTGACCGATGCTACAACATGCGCGGCGAACCGATTGATGAGTTCAGCGGGAATCTGCACCTGTTCGTTGAACGCCTGGCTGGATTACGACCGGATCTCAGGACGATCGGCATCGGCGACGGTGCGAATGAAATCGGGATGGGCAGCATTGCCTGGGAAGATCTCGCGCGGCGACTGGAAGGGGAGGGGACCGGGCTGATTCCCTGCCGAATCGCTACCGACTGGACGATCATCGCCGGCACCAGCAACTGGGGCGGATACGCGCTCGCCGCGGGTGTTGCCGCACTGCGAAATCGCTCAGAGGTTCTGCAACGACTTGACGCCGCTCAGCAAATGCACACACTGGAACAGATGGTGCGATTGGGCCCTGCGGTTGACGGTGTCACGCGTCGCCAAGAACCGACCGTCGACGGATTGCCGTTCGCGACGTACATCCAGCCATTGGACGGGATCCGCCGTGTTCTCAAGCTGAGCTGAGCGCTGAGTATCCAACCCCGCTTCCAAACACGTCGAAACACCGCCCAGACGCACCTGGCCACCGCTTGAATCGAATCTGGAGTCAAACATGAGACGGCTACTGGTAGTGACCTCGTTGGTTTGTCTGTTGTTGTGCGGCCGAGCTGCAAATGCGGCACTCAAGCTGGGAGAACAGGTCGGCCCGGTCGAGTTGACGACTCACGACGACCGGATTCTAACGATGCGCAACTACGACGAACGGCCGGCAACGGCGGTTCTATTTCTCTCGCCGCGTTGCCAAGTGACTGAGAAATCGATCGCACAGATCGTCGCGCTGCATCAGAAATACCGGTTGCGGAACGTCCTGTTCGTCGGCATCGTTCCGGATGGGTCTGTCACCAGCGGCGAACTGAATGACTTCAAGCAGAAACGGGGAGTGATTTTCCCCGTCTATCGCGATCCACAGGGCCGCGCCACAAAGCAATTCGGCCCGAAGGTCACGCCGGAAGTCTACCTGCTGGACCGCAAGGCGAAACTGATCCACCACGCGGGACTGAGTGACGCAAAGGATCGCGAGGGTTTGGAAAAAGCGATTCGCAGTGTTCTGAAGAGAAAGGACGTCAGGCCGACGGAAAGCCCGGCACAGGGCACACCGCTGGGAAGCTCCGCCGCTAAGATCAAGCGCGACGACCCGTACGGACGACTGTCATTCTCCTCGGAATTGATTTTCGAGCGAATTCCACAAGCGCCGGCCGTCCATTGCTCCGTGATTGAACAAGCGCCCAACGGCGATTTGCTCTGCGTCTGGTACGGCGGCAATTATGAATCGGGCGACGACCAGACAGTATATCTCTCACGCCGCCCAAAAGGATCGCGGGACTGGAGTCCGCCGGAGGTGTTGATTGAAGATTCGTTGCAGCCCCCCGGCAATGCGGTCATCTTTTCGGACAATCGCGAACGTGTCTGGCTCTTGTGGTGCCGTATGGAGAGGACGCGCCCCATCCGCCGCGGCGGAGGATGGAACCGTTGCCGGATGATGTCGCGATACTCCGACGACAACGGCCATCACTGGTCGGAGGACAAAGTGATGTTTGAGGAGGAACTGTGGGCGGTGCCCCGCAACCGGCCGTTGATCACGGGCGACCGCAAGATTGTGCTCCCGGTCGAAGCGGTCACCGCGACCGAAGAAGGCTCGACGTTTCTGGTCAGTTCCGACAACGGTGACTCATGGTCTATCGGCGGCTTTACGGGCGGCGGCAGCCAGCCGGCCGTTGTTCAGCGCCAGGACGGTTCGCTGCTGGCGCTGATGCGTAAATATCCCCGAATTACGCAAATCACGTCGCCGGACCTCGGCAAGACGTGGTCCAAAGCCGAGAAAACGCCGCTGAAAAATCCCAACGCCGGGATTTCCATGATCTCGCTAAAAAACGGCCATTGGGTTCTCGTGTTCAACGATACCGACGATGCCCGTACTCCGCTGAGCATCGCCCGTTCGCTCGATGAAGGACGCAGCTGGGAGGCACCCTTGAAACTGGAGGCGAACCCGGGCGAATACTCCTATCCCTCCATCCTGCAGACCGACGACGGCAAGATTCACATCACGTACACATTTCGCCGCTACTCGATCAAACACGTGGAACTCAACGAGGACTGGCTGGAGCATCTAGTGCGGCCGAATTGACGCCGGTTGATTTTTCAAGATAACGGTTCGCGCAACGCGTTCGATTGAGTCATTCTCGTGCCCCGCGGGTGCACGACGCGGTTTGACACTTCATTCGGCGTAGGGTCCGCTTTGCGGACCAGGACCGAAAATCCGCATCTCGAATGAAAAATTCACAGTCTTGTGATTTGTTTTTGTTTGAAGAGCAAGCTGTCAATTGGGGCGTATTCCCATCAACTCAATGGTCCGCACAGCGGACCCTACAGAAATGGTTCCCGCCGCGCAAAGTGCGTCGTGCCCCCTCCACTGCGCTGTCGTGGGTTTTCCTCTTTTCCCGGCGAGGAAATTCAACTACAGTCCCGCCCCTCTCATTCTCCCCTAGTGATCACAATTCCTTCGACGCCTGCTGACCGCGGATACGCTGGAATTGCCGAGGTACGGAAACCATGAAAGCATCGTCGTGCGCGCTACAGAAGGTGCGGGTCTTGGTATTGCTCGTTCCGGCGGTTCTCGCCGCCAGCGGTTGCGGGCTGTTTGACCAACTCGAGTTTGAACACTTGGCACTGCCTGAGCCGGATACGACTCATCTGGAAGAGGACAAGTATCGCGAGCGGTACCAAAGCACGCGAGATCCGAATGCCATCCGCTGGCTGTTGGCACACCGCATCGAAAACGGAATGGACCGCAGTCAAGTCGAAGCGGCGATCGGGCAGCCAGGACAACGTGAGTTGAATGACCACGTCTTCAAGAAGAACAACAACGCGTTCCGAACCGGTGACAAGACTTATAAGTACGGCCCCGACAACAAGGGCCATTCTTATTACTTGATCTACCGCGAGAACAAACTGGTCGGATTTGATCCCACAGTGTTTCAAGGAGACGCGAACGATCCTTGGGACAACTTGGAAGAAGAGTAGTCTTTCGTTGCGTTGTTGCCACAATCGTCTGCGGAGCGTGCCTGCGAACGAACTTGCGGCCGCGGTTTATGGATTCGCCAGCGCGACAAACTCTGTATCACGTCGCTGCTGCAGGCGAAGCTGACCGCAGGCGGCGTCGATATCGGCGCCCTTTCGTTTGCGAATTGTGACGGGCACGCCGGCGGCATCGAGGATTTCCGCAAAGCGGCGAATGCGGCCTTCTGCCGGGCGCCGAAACGGCAATTCCGCGACGGGGTTCATCGGAATCAAATTGACGTGGGCGATTCGCGATTTCAACAGCGCAGCGAGCTGCCGCGCGTGTTCCGGCCGGTCGTTCAATTCGCCCAGCAAAATGTACTCGTACGAAACACGCCGGCCGACTTGCTCGAAGTAGTCGTCCGCCGCACTGAGCACTTCCGCAAGGCCGACCCCCTCATTGACCGGAATGATTTGGCTACGCAGTTCTTCGTTCGGGGCGTGGAGCGAGACAGCCAAATTGTAAGCCTTATTGCACTGCGCCAACCGCCTGATTTTGGCAGGGAGTCCGACCGTCGAAATCGTAATCCGCCGCGCCCCGATCCCCATCCCGCCGTCCGCGGTCACATGTTCGAGTGCCTGCAACAAATGATCGAGATTGGCGAGCGGCTCGCCGATCCCCATTACGACGATGTTCGTGATTCGCTCATCCGCGGGAAGCAACCGGTCCAGCTGTAGAATCTGCTCCGTGATTTCGCCGGCGGACAGGTTGCGGGTCAGCCCCTCTAATCCGCTGGCGCAGAAAACGCAGCCCATCGCACAGCCGACTTGTGTCGAGATACAGATCGTGCGGCGATCGCCTTCACGCATTAACACGCATTCGACCGTACTGCCGTCAGCCATCGACAGCAGCAGTTTCTCAGTCCCATCGGCGGCGGTCTGGTGAGCCGTCACTGTCGACGAGAAGTAGTGAAACCTCTCAGCCAACTCCCGACGAAACGTCTCCGGCAAATCCGTCATCTCCGCAAACCCCGCCGCCCGTTTTTGAAACGCCCAGCTGAAGATTTGCCGTGCGCGGTACGGCTTTTGGCCGCGCGCCTCGCACCAATCGGCGAGTTCTTGCGGCGTCTGGTCGAATAGCGGCTTGAGGGGCATCGGTCCGCGCGTTTCTGGATCTGAACATTCTGTGACGACTTCATTCTAGCGACGGCAAATTCTGACGACCACCGCGTGAGTGGATCCCGAGTACTTCTTGGCGCGCTATCTCCTCCGCAAGCCGCTTGTACCGCGTGTTTTGATCAACGATACTAAATCTGAGTTCTTTACTCCGACATCCAATCAACCTCTAGACTTGCCCTGGACGCTGACATTATGAACGCGAGGTCTCTTTCAACGGTTCTGTCCGTCACAGTCATCTGCTGCGGTTCTCTGCTGTCCGCCGAGGAAATCCTCGAACCAGGCACGCAGGTCACCAAGATCGCCGGCGACTGCAAGTTTACCGAAGGTCCCGCCGTTGGTTCTGACGGCAGTTTGTATTGGTCCGACGGACGCAACGACCGCATCATGCGGCGGACGCCCAACGGCGAGGTCAGCGTTTACATGCAGCCGTGTGGCGTGACCAACGGGATGATCTTTGATGCCCAGGGACGGCTGGTGATGTGCCAGTCGGCGGGCGAAAAGGGCGAGCGGGCCGTCGTCCGACAGGAGAAGGACGGCACGATCACAAAACTGGCGGCGACGTATGGCGGCGAGCGGTTTATCGCGCCGAATGACTTGTGCATTGACCGCAAGGGCCGGATCTATTTCACCGATCCGTATTACGGCCCGCCAGCCGTGAAATCACAGCCATCCAGCGGCGTGTATCGCATCGACGCGCCCGGCAAGGTCACACTGCTGGTTGACAACTTGCTCAAACCGAACGGCATTCTGATCACACCGGACAACAAGCACGTCTATGTCTCCGACCGCGGCACGCAGAAACTGCACCGCTACGCCGTCGGCAAGGACGCGGGACTCACACCGGACGGCATCGTCTACGATTTTTCCCCGGATCGGGGCGTGGACGGCATGTGTCTCGACGTGCACGGGAACATCTACGCCGCGGCTGGGAAAGGGGAGACCACCGGGCTATTCGTCGTCAGCCCGCAGGGCAAACTGCTGTTGCACAAGCCGATGCCGGAATTCTCCGCCAACGTCACCTTCGGCGGCGACGACGGCCGCGACCTCTACCTGACGGCAACGACCAGCGTGTATCACATGCGGACCGTCAATCGCGGGATCGTTTGGCCTGCGCGGTATTCGGCGAAATGATTGCTGCGAATCTACGCGGCGCGCCGCTCGCGACCGCAAGCGATCGGCTTGCGTTCATCAAGACCGCTGTGCAATCAGCTGCACGTTGAACTGGCCTGCGGTGTGGCTTAAGATCGAATGTACGAGTTTTGATGCGTGCCCCGTGCTCAAAGGGACTACATTTTTAGGGGATGTTCATGCGTACTTGTGCTTCGACATGTTTGCTGATTCTGTGTGCGCTCAATGGCGAATTGGTTGCCGAAGACAAGCCTGCGGAGCCGACACCGCAGAAGCCCTTTGGCTTGACCGAGCGAATTCCCTGGACCACTTCGCGCGTCAAAGGCAACCCGGAACCGCCGCCACCGTACAAGCTCCAACGGGAGTTCCCCAACCTCAAATTCAATCAGCCGATCGCGATGGTTCCGGAGCCGGGGACGAACCGTATCTTCGTGTTTGAAGTCGGCGGCCAGATGCTCCTTTTCGAGGACGACCCCGATGCGTCGGACAGCGCAACCATCTTCGACATGAAATGGATCGACAGCACGATTCGCGGCAGCGGCTGGGGAATGACGTTTCACCCCGACTATAAAGAAAACGGGTTTGTTTTTATCTTCCTCAACATCACCAAACGAAGCGGCCAGGAGAAAGAACACAATCACGTCTACCGCATCCAAGTCTCGAAGGAAGAACCGCGGCGGTTCGTCGAGGGGTCTGAGAAACTGATCATCAAATGGCCGTCCGCGGGGCATGGCGGCGGACCACTCGTGTTTGGACCGGACGGCTATTTGTACATCGGAACCGGCGACGGGACCGGCGGATCGGATCGGGATAACACGGGCCAGGATTTGACCGACCTTAAGGGAAGCATTCTGCGGATCGACGTCGACAATCCGCCGGAAGGAAAAGCGTACGGCATTCCGCCCGACAATCCGTTCCTGCACATCAAAGACGCCCGCCCCGAAGCATGGACCAACGGCCATCGACAAGTCTGGCGGCTCGCCTTCGACAAAGAGACCGGCAATCTGTGGGCTGGCGAAGTGGGGCAGGACTTGTGGGAAATGATCCACCTGATTCGCAAAGGGGGCAACTACGGCTGGTCGCTGTACGAGGGAAGCCATCCCTTCATGCTGGAACGCAAACTTGGCCCCGGACGATTGTACAAGCCGATTGTGGAACACCCGCATTCGGAGAGCCGCTCGATCACCGGCGGCTATGTCTATCGTGGAAAGAAGCGGCCTGAGTTTTATGGCAAGTACATCTACTGCGACTACGAGACCGGCATCGTTTGGGGCTTCCGCTACGAGAACGAGCAAGTTCATGAGCACCAGCAACTCTCCGATTCGACGTACAAGGTCGCCACATTCGGACACGACCATCAGCGGGAACTGTATCTCGTCGCGCTCAGCGGCGAGATCTTCTCGCTCGTCCCGTCGGGAGCGCCCAGTACATCGCCGTCGGACTTTCCCCGCAAATTGAGCGAGACGGGACTGTTCACGGACGTCCAGCAGCAACAGCCGGCGCCGGGCGTGATTCCCTATTCGGTCAATGCTCCAGTGTGGACCGACGGCGCATTCATCGAACGTTATCTGGGCCTGCCGGGTGAGCAGAAAATCAAGTTCGGCAACAACCGCGGCTGGGATTTCCAGGACGGCGCCGTCACGGTCCAGACGCTGTTTCTCGAATTCGAAAAGGGCCAACCCGCCAGCCGCCGCCCGATTGAAACCCGGCTGCTCACGCGGCAGGAGGGAGAGTGGCTGGCGTACAGCTATATGTGGAACGACGAGGGCACCGACGCCGATCTCGTAGGCAAGGACGGAATGGACCGCAAGTATCAAATCCAAGATCCGAGTGCGCCCGGCGGCGTGCGTCAACAGACATGGCGCTACGCCGCCCGGACCGAATGCATGGGCTGCCACTCCCGCGCCGCGAAGTGGGTGCTGGGTCTGAACACCGCGCAGATGAATCGCGATCACGATTACGGCGGCGTGGTCGATAATCAGATACGCAGTTGGCACCACATCGGTTTGTTTGAAGACGTGCCACGAAAGAAGCCGGAAGAGATTCCGAAGAACTCGCCGGAAACACCTCCGTCCGAACTTCCGCAACTGACGAACCCTTACGATGAAGCCGCTGAATTGACCGCCCGAGCACGTTCATACCTGCATGCGAACTGTTCGCACTGCCACGTCTCCGACGGCGGCGGGAACGCGAAGATGGAATTGGAGTTCAAGACCGCAGACGAGAAGACTGACATCTTCAACGTCACGCCCTATCACGGCAAATTCAACATTGCCAATGCGAAGCTGATCGCGACGGGCGATCCAGATCGCTCGGTGATTCTGTATCGGCTGTCAAAACTGGGTCACGGGCGAATGCCGATTTTGGGATCGACTGTTGTTGATGAGCGGGCGCTGAAGCTATTCCGCCATTGGATCCAAGGATTGCCCGGCGCGGAAGATGCCCCGCCTGTCACTGATAGCAAAAAACTGCTGCAGGCAGTTCAATCCGACGATGACGCCGAACGATCGCGCGCCACGAACGAGCTTCTGGGGACGGTCGAGGGCGCAATGGCGGCGCTTTCCGCCGTGGACGACGGCGTACTGTCGGGTAACGCGAAAGCAGATGTGATCGCCGCCGGTTCGACCAACGGCAACGCATTGGTGCGGGATCTGTTTGAGCGGTTTCTGCCGGAAGAGAAGCGGACCAAGCGCCTCGGCACGACGATTCGCCCCGAACAGATCTTGGCGCTGCAGGGCGATGCGACGCGCGGGCGGCAGTTGTTCTTCAAGGCCGACGGCGTGCAATGCCGCAACTGCCACATTATTAAGGGCAAAGGCCGCGAGTTGGGACCGGAGTTGACGCACGTTGCCAAAGACAAGGACAAGATGAAGATCCTGGAGAACATCCTGGAGCCATCCAAGGAGATTCACAAGGAATACGTGAGTTATCTCGCGGAAACCAAACGGGGCAAGGTTCACACCGGGCTGTTAATCGAGAAGACCGACACGGAAGTCGTACTCAAGGACAACCAGCATCAACTCATCCGCCTCGCCCGTAGCGACATCGAAGTCCTCGAACCACAAGACAAATCGCTCATGCCCGACTTGCTGCTTCGCGACATGACCGCCACCCAAGCGGCCGATCTGCTGGAATTCCTCTCACAATTGAAGTGATCTTCTCTCAGCCTCCGGCTCCGCCGGAGGTCAACGCACGCAAGACAAGCGACGCCGCTTGCTCCAATTCGGCAAAACAAATATGCGAATCCGCCGCAGCCGCAAACAGCGTGCAAATCGGATGCCCCGGCTCAATCGTGGTCCCCGGTATCGGCACGTCGGCGATCATGGCTGTCCGCTCAAAGAGTTGAGACGACTCTGAAATCCGCATGCGATGCGGCGCGAAAAGCACCGCCTTGCCCTGCACGCCGACTTGCTCTGAACGCGCAGCTTCGATCCGGTCGCAAATGCTGTCATGGCAAGACTTCGACGACGGCCGACAAGCCTGTACGTGCCATGCCAGCAGCGGTGTGTCCCAAGCGCGTTCGTAAATCTCGACCGACGCGGTGTAGCGGGGGTTGACTTCGGTGATCCAGGGCGTGTCGCCGTCGAGGATGAAATCGCAACCGAACAGGCCCCGCAAATTGCCAAACTTCGCAATACACTCCGCGAGTTGCTGCAGTTGTTGCTGAACAACGCGCGGGACCTCAACCGGGCCAATCGACCCGCTGTAGGCGAACGGCGCCGCGTGGAATTCCCGGCACCCGATCAGTTGCCGCGTGATCCCGACGGACACCACACCTGAGGGAAAGGCGAAAAACAGTGCTGAGTACGACTCGCCGATCGCCCGCCGTTGAAAATAGTGCCGCCGGGGTGCGTCGCCCGTTGCGGACGTGTCCCAGACGTTGATCCCCATCCCACCGGCGCTTCGCAGCGGCTTACGGAGCCAATTCCCATCGCGCGGAGGTGGATCGTTTTGCGGACGAACATCAAGCGTGGGCAGGCCGGCACGTAGGAGGCAATCGGCCAATTGAAACGGATCACGCACTCGCGCGAGCGATTCCGGTCCGTTGCCCAACAATGGGCGTTGCTCACAGATCTGCCCGATGATTCGTGGATAATTCTCCAAAGCTCCGACGTAGATCCAGGGCGCGTCGGGAAAATCGGCGGCGATGCGCGGCAAGTCGTGCGGGTAGTTTTCCACTTGAACGACTTCTGCCACGCGCCGCAGATCGTCGTCAGCGAAAAGATCGGCGCAAAGCGGTTTCATTCCCGCCCGCAGAGCCGAACCGGCCGCCGCCCGCGCGCTGGCTCCAAGAATGACGATCCTGTTGGGGAGATCCGACGCGGGATCTGGCTGCGCCACTTGTTTTGAGTTTGTAATAACTGGAATTCCGGGCTGCGAATTGGTATGAATGCCGAAGTAGGTTGCGTTTCCCCGCAATCAGCCGGCCACTGGATGCCGCATTGGCAAACGACGCCCGCTGACGGAAGCAGCAAACTGATGATACGACGCCTCAGTAAAAATTAGGAGAGAAAGACATGTCGATGTACATTGGAGAATCGCTGGTTGGCGAGGGAAATGAAGTTGCTCATATCGATCTGCTGATCGGTGACAAGGCGGGCCCGGTCGGCACCGCATTTGCAAACGCGCTGGCTGACCAATCCGTGGGGCACAGCAACCTGCTGGCAGTGCTGGAGCCGAATTTGGCCGTCAAGCCTTCGACCGTGATGATTACCAAGGTCACGATCAAAGGGGCCAAACAAGCGGTCCAAATGTTCGGTCCCGCCCAGTATGCGGTCGCCAAGGCGGTTGCAGACAGCGTTGAAGCCGGCGTGATTCCCAAAGACCAATGCGACAACCTGGTGATTGTCTGCGGCGTCTTCATCCACTGGGAAGCGGCCGACGACAAGAAAATCTTCGAGTACAACTACGAAGCGACCAAAGAATCGATCGCGCGGGCGATGAAAAACGAGCCCAGCGCCGACGAAATGGTCGCCAAGAAAGCGGACGCCAAGCATCCCTTCGCCGGTGTTTAGGTATCGCGAATTTCCGCCGAAAACGATCGAAGCGGAGCATCGCCCATTGTGGTGCTCCGCTTCCTAATTGCGCCAACCACCAATTCGGCGAGCGGCGGGCGTGAGCCTGCCGGTGACGTTGCAGATCATTCGTGCAAAACCGGCGGGCTGACGCCCGCCGCTCGCCAGAGATAGACCAACCACTATGAAACGCATTCTGATCCAACTCGACACCGACGACTTGCCCAGCTCATTTGACCGCGTGGTGGCGGTCGATTCGGGCGTCGACGAACTCTTTAGCTACGGCGGGGTGACAGCCGACAACGTCGAATCGCTCGTGCATGGAGCAATGTTCACCCGCGGCCCGCAAGATCTCAAACACACCGCGATTTTTGTCGGCGGGAGTGACGTCACGGCGGGAGAGGCGCTGTTTGAGAAAGTTCAACAAACCTTCTTCGGCCCGGTGCGCGTCTCGGTCATGATGGACTCCAACGGCTCGAACACCACCGCCGCCGCGGCGGTCCTCTGCGCACAGCAGCATCTGGATGTGACCGGCGCAGTCTGTCTGGTGCTGGGCGGGACGGGGCCGGTGGGCCTGCGTGCCGCGCAGATTCTCGCGGATCTCGGCGCGGAGGTGCGATTGGCGTCGCGACTGCTGCCCCGCGCGGAGCAGGCTTGCGCGTCAATTTCGGAGCAAGTTCCCGGCGCAAAGATTACCCCAGTTGCCACCAGCGAAACAGCGGAACTGCAGAGCGCCTGCGCTGGGGCGCAGTTGATTATTGCCGCCGGCGCAGCGGGCGTGCAGTTCTTGTCTGCGGAAGAGCGGGAAGCTTTGGAGACACTGAAAGTCGCCATCGATCTCAACGCCGTGCCGCCTGTCGGCCTGGAAGGAATCGACATGATGGACAAGGCGACCGAGAAGGCCGGCGTCGTTTGTTATGGCGCGATTGGCGTAGGAGGTTTGAAAATGAAGATCCACAAGTCGGCCGTCGCGCGACTGTTTGAGTCGAATGACCAGGTGTTGGACACGGCGGCGATCTATCAAATCGGCAAGGCTCTGCAATAGCAGAATGCCGACGCTGTCGCCGCGATTTCATCGAGGAAATGAGGCCATGTCAAGAATTGCTGCGGTCGTGCTGTCACTGACGTTGCTCGCCCCCGTCGGTCTGTTCGCCGAGGAGTTGGCCGAGGTCCTCAAGCGGCCGATTCTGCCGGACGGGCAGGCGGCTCGCCAGCATATCGAATTCGTAACGAAACGGATTCCCAAGTTGAAACCAGCCGAATCTGCGGAGGCCTGGCAGACTCAGGCTCGTGCGCTGCGGGAAAAGGTGCGCAGCGATGTCGTCTTCAAGGGCGTACCCGAAGCCTGGTACAACGGGCAGCGGGAAGTCGAGTGGCTGGAGACGATCGAGACGGGAAAAGGCTACTCCATCAAGAAGCTGCGGTATGAGGCATTGCCCGGCCTGTGGATTCCCGCCCTGTTGTACGAGCCCGACGATTTGAAGGGCAAGGTGCCGGCCGTACTCAACGTCAACGGTCACGACAGCAACGGCAAATCGGCCAAGTACAAGCAACTCCGCTGCATCAATCTCGCCAAGCGGGGCATGCTCGCGCTCAACACCGAATGGCTGCGGATGGGTGAGCTTCGCGGGTCGCAGTATTCGCATGACGACCTGGCCGCGCTGGATCTGTGCGGCGTAAGCGGATTGAGCGTGTTCTACTTGGCGATGTCGCGCGGTTTGGATGTATTGACGGCGCATCCGCATGCCGACCTGGATCGTGTCGCCATGACGGGACTCTCCGGCGGCGGATGGCAAACGATCATTCTCAGTTCTCTCGACATGCGGATCAAAGTCTCGATTCCGGTCGCGGGATACAGCTCGCTACGGCAGCGGGTGATTAATCGCGACAGCATCGGCGATTTGGAACAGAACCCGACCGATTTGGTGTCGATCGCCGACTATGCACACTTGACCGCGCTTTTGGCCCCGCGTCCGGCGCTGCTGATCTATAACGTCACCGACGACTGCTGCTTTAAGTCGGCAACCGTGCGGCCGAACACCTATGAACCGGTCGTGCCGTTTTACCGGCAAGCGGGTGTCGAGCGCGCATTTGAATTCTACGAGAATTCCGATCCGGGAACGCATAACTACGAATTAGACAATCGGCAGCAGCTCTATCGCTTTTTGACACAACACTGGCTGGACGCTAAAGGATCGACCGCGGAGATCCCCTCCGAAGAAGAAGTCAAAACGGCCGAGGAACTGAAGGTCGGCATCCCAGCGCACAACGCTACGTTTCGCTCATTGGCCGAGCAGTTCGCACAAAAACTGCCGCGAGACATGCCGCTGAAGTTGTCGGAAATGCGCCACCGGCTCAAGAACATACTCCGCTGGGAAGACCGACAGGTGCGAGGAGAGCGGGCCGGTGAGAAGGCACATGTCGGAAATTTGACGGTGGACCGGTTTCTGTTGTCGGACGGAACGTGGGAATTCCCCGGAGTAGTCGTCACACCGGAAGATTTTTCGCAAACGGTGATCCTGGTCGCGGACAGCGGTTACGCAGAGCAAGCCGACTGGATCGCGAAATTGACCGCAGAGGGAACACGGGTCGTTTGTTTTGACCCGGTGTTCATGGGGGAAGCGAACCCACCGGGCAGTCTGTATCAGAACGTGCAACTGGCAGCAACGGTCGGCGGGCGGCCATTGGGAATTCAGGCGTCACAGATTCTGGCGACGGTCCGCTTGGCGAGCGAGTATTTGACACTCTCCGACGTGAAATTACTCGCACAGGGGCCGAGAAGCAGCCTGGCGGCTTTATGCGCGGCGGCAGTTGACGAGAACAACCTGATCGCAGACGTGCAGACCGACGATCTGCCGGAAACCTTAAAGGCGTTTTTCCGGCCGGGACGAAAATACGACCGGACTCCCGAGATCTATTGCTTCGGACTGCTGGAGTCTTTTGACATACCACAACTGACGCAAATGCACGCGGCAAGCCGGAAGCAATAGAAAACCCGGCGAACAAACAGGCGCTCGCTCCCGTCGTAAAACAGGACTGTTTGCTCAAGCCGGGCACTTAGAATCCTATACAGCCGATCGCGCAATGCAAGCACCGCCAGCAAAAAAACTGCGGTTTTCGAGTCCTGGGTAAACAGCACTACAAGTCTGAGCGTTTTTTTTGGCCGAAATAGCCGTGTCAAGCGCTCGTGACGATAGGTGAATCAACGATTTGACTTACGGCTGATGTCTGCGGCAATTTCGCGCCAGCGTTTGTGACGATGCCTAAAGTATAATCGCGCGAACAGCCAAACAAGCGGGGTCAATACGCCGGCTTCGATATCGATCGTGTCGGAGTATCGACACTCGTGATCTCCCTCAGGAGTCACTCGCAACAGATGATCCCAGCGGCGTATTAACGGGTCACACTCGCGGGTTTGAATCTCTCGTGACTCCTCGTCCACACGTTCAATGCCGAATTTGCGCGTTCCCAGCGGCACGCATCCGAACAAATAGGTTCGGCAGCGGACGGTCGATCCCTCGGACCACTCCGGCGGGAATCCATCACCGCCCGCGACGCGAAACGTGACAATTGGACGGGAGACCTGCGCCAGTGTCTCGCACGACTTCACTTTTCGCCAAGCGGCTTCCGCACTGCAACCGAGAGTTGATTCGACGTGAACTTGCATCCGATTATCGCGCTACGGTTTCGCATCGCTGGTCTGCCGGCGGACTTTGAGAGAAAGATTCTCAAGGCGCGGCCAGATGTGAATGTCGGCTAAGTGCCCGAGCAACTGCAAACGCCCGGGGTGCAACAGTTGCTGAATCTCCACACTTGGGGCCTGGTCAACGCCGCCGAGATCGCCAATTGCCGCTGTCGGTTTCTTGGCGACCAAGCATATGACCTTCAGTCGAGCCCGTCCGTAATTGCCGATGCAGACCGACTCATGTGACACCTCGAAACCCGCCCTGCGAAACAACAGGCTGAACGATCGCGGTGAAAAGAAATTGACGTGCGTGACCGGATCGGTGCCGAGCCGTACGCCGGCCAAAATTTGATGCGGAACTTCAGCGTAGATCGCGCCACCGCTTTTTAAGCAGTCGCGCAAACCTTTGACCAGCGGCAGCGGTTCCGCAACGTGCTCCAGCACGTGGTTACAGATTACAGCGTCAAATTTCCTGCCGGGCGGCATGTCGGTGAGGTCGTTGGCGATCTTAGTGACGCCGTCGATTTGATGATCGTCGTAATCGACCAGCCAGCAACAGTCTCCATTCTGCAGAAACGGGCGCAGCATCTTGCCGTCGGCGCCGCCGTAATCGAGGACATCGATCGAGTCAGTCGACAGTTGCGGACGCAGCAGATCGAACACTCGCCTTGCCCGCCTTCGTTCTAAACAATCCACCAACGGCGAGATCGGCGAGCGCGAGTCCCCGCGTACTGTGGACTGGTTCAGAAACAGGTACTTATCGCGAATATCGTTGTCGGTCGGCCGGGGAGCGTAGGCGATAAATCCACACCGCTGGCAGATCTGCGATTTGATCGTAATCCGCTCTCGATCGCGGAACCAAATCTCAAACAGCACGCGACGGCGCAGTTTTTCGTAATCGTTCAGCGTCGGAAAATGAACCTCCGCGGGGGCAGGGGCGTTCTTACGAAAGATCTGCCACAGTTCCGACAAACGCGCGCGGCGACGGGCTAAGCGTGTGTGACCATTGGCCGCGTGATCGTGGCGCTCGTAGTGAAACGCCTGTACCGGTTGCCATTGATCGGACTCGCAGGCAGGACAAGGAAATTCCGTTTTCATTGGTCTGGCTGTCACCCGGTGTGGAGACTGGCATCAACCGGCTTCGACCACTGCGAAGGACTCCGTCACTTCCTCCGGAATCCTGGCCGGTGCGCCTGTTTCGAAATCGATAAACGCCCAATTCGTTGTGCCGCGGGCCAAGAGAGTCTCATTGTCCACGCGGATGATTTCATAGCAGCGCCGTGACTGGACCTTACGCATGTCCGCCACCCACGTCCGCACCACGAGTTGTTCGCCGGCAAATGCGGGCTGCAGGTATTCGATCTCATGCTTACGGACGACCCAGCCGGTTCCCATCTCTTGGTACCGCTCACCCGGCCACCCTTGTTCAATTGAATGCGCCACTGCGGCATCGATCATCCAATGCAAATAAACAACGTTGTTGGCGTGCCCCAGTCCGTCGATTTCTTCGTCGAGGACCGTGTGCTGATGTTCATAGACTGCCGGCATTTCGCTGTTTCCTCTGAACGGTTCTGGCATCCTCACTTTGACAGGTATGCCGTTTGGGCTGTAGACTTTAGGCGGAAGCGATCAATCAGGGCAAGCCTGAAATTCCGACGACCATTCGACAGCCCGCCGAGGAACGGCTGATGCTGAACCTATTTCCTTCCGCCGGAGGATCGCCGCAATTGACGCGGCGGGATCTGATCCGAATGGGTCCGCTCGCTTTAGCCGGGCTGAGTCTTCCGAGAGTCCTCCGTGCCGAGGATGAAGCGACGGCCCGCCCTCATGCGACGGCCAAGAATTGCATTTATATCTTCCTCTGCGGCGGGCCGTCCCAAATGGATCTCTGGGATCCGAAGCCGGAAGCCCCATTGGAAATCCGCGGCGAATATCATCCGATCGACACCAACGTTCCGGGGATTCAGATCGGCGATTTATTGCCGCTCTCCTCGCAGCGAGCCGACAAGTTTGCCATCATCCGCTCGCAGCACGCGTACTCCACCGGGCACGGTTTCGCCATCATGGACTCGCTGCTGGGACAAAAAAATCCGCGTCCCAACGAGGCCTTCCCCACCCGCAGCGACCATCCCGGTTTCGGAGCGATTTTGCACAATTTGCTGGGCGGCTGCGGAGACTTGCCCGCTTGGGTGACCATTCCGCGTCCTTTCACGACCGGCCACGAATTCTACAAGGGGCAAACCGGCGGCTTTCTGGGACCGGCGTTCGACTCGTTTCTGTTGAACAAGCCCAAGAAGGGTTCGCTCTCGACGGAACTGTTCAAAGTCGACGCAATTCAACCGGTCGTGCCGCCTCAGCGTATCGCCGGCAGGCGGGAACTGCTCAAAGGTATCGACGCCGTCACCACACTGCAGGAGGAGTCAGGGGCGGGGGCTGCTCTGGATAAGCATTACCGCAACGCGTTTTCGCTGATTGCCGAGAACGGCGCGAAGCAGGCGTTCGATCTCACGTTGGAATCCGACGCCACCCGCGACCGCTACGGCCGCAATGAGTACGGTCAAAGTTTTCTGATGGCCCGCCGGCTGGTCGAAGCGGGTGTGCGAATGGTCAATGTGTTTTGGACGTACTTCGGTCCCGATGGCTGCCAATTCAATCTGTGGGACAACCACGGCATCGACGGCCCGGTGTGCGGCGGCCCGAATCGCGGCAATGCAATGCTGCGGCACGAGTATTGCACTCCGTCGTTCGACCGCAGCTTTACGGCGCTGCTGGATGATCTTGCCGAGCGCGGCCTGCTGGACGAAACGCTGGTCGTCGTGACGGGCGAATTCGGCCGCACGCCGAAGATCAACAAGACGGCTGGCCGCGACCACTGGTCCGGCTGCCAGTCGACGTTGATGGCCGGCGGCGGCGTTCTGGGTGGGCAGGTCTACGGCGCGACCGACGCGCACGCCGCCTACGTCAAGGAGCACCCCGTCACGCCCGACGACATCGGCGCTACGATTCACCACGCGTTTGGCCTGACGCCGGAAGACGTCGTCTACAGCCAAACCGGCCGCCCGACGCGAATCAGCGAGGGACAACCGATCATCGAACTGTTCGGCTAATCTTGGTCTGTGCCGGCTAAAGAGCTATAACTTCCGCCGCTGGATGCCGTTCGGTAGCAAGTACTCTTAGTGAATATCGGCGATCTCTCGCGTTACTATTCGCAGGGCCATACACAGGCCGGCCAGTTCCTAGTGGCGAAGTTGACACGATTGGAGATCATCATGAAGCGACTCGGATTTCACCAACTTGTCCTGGGCGCAGTTGCGGCCGTGCTGGGCATCTATTTGTTCTTTCCATCGAGTGCCGAAACTGCCGACGATGAAAAGGGAAAAGGCAATGCGAACGAGAATCCGGTCATCTTCTTGCAGGGTGGCGGATTTGGCGGGGGCTTTGGCGGCGGCGGATTGGGTGGCGGCGGTGGTGGGGACGGATTTCTTGTTGTGGGGATTGACGGCATTCCAATGGTCGACGGATTCAATGTCGCCGTGGTCGTGGCGGAGGACCAAGGCAGAATTGCCGCCTACAGCGTTCGACATGGCGAGTGGCACATTCAGTCTTTCGAGGAAGCCGTTCTCGGCGACGCGAAACTCGTCCCCATTGTGAGCACAGATTTGGTCAGCGTGAGCCTGCCGGACCGCGTGTACGCTTACAGCGCCATAAGCGGCAACTGGGTTGAGTTGAAAATTCCCGTCGGCGCGGAGAAGACTGTGACCGTCAATCATGGCAGAATTACCGTACGTCATGGGGACAATCTCTCGATGTTCAGTGGACAAACGGGAACGTGGTCCAGCATCAACTGGAAGCGGGCTAAAAAGATCAACTGGAACGCTGAACAGAGGTAGAATTCGTCTGCCGCCTGGGCGATCGCGTTAAGACGACTTCGACGTGGAATACGACTCTAGGAGCTTGTAGACGTCCCGGGCACGGACCGGCTTCTCCAACACTTCGTCGGGCGGAGCGCCTTCGGACATCCGCGCAAGCACCTCATGCCTCGGCCAACCCGAGAGCAAAATGACCGGTAAGTCGGGATACCGCTGCTTGATTGTCCCGAGGACTTCGGTGCCGTCCATCTGGCTCATGCCGAGATCGGTGAAAACGAGATCGTATTCGTGTGATTCAAGTCGTTCCAACCCCATCGCACCGCCGTCTGCCAAATCGACGTGTGCACCAAACGCTCTGAGTATCGACGCAAACGCGTCGCGCACTTGCTCGTCATCCTCGATGTACAAACAACGGAGCGCGAAACCTGGTCCGCTACCCGCTGCGCCTGCCGCGGAATCATCACCCTCTAATTCACTGGTGGGGAGCGTGACCCGAACGACGGTGCCGGACTGTTGGTCGGAGGTCATCTCGATCGTCCCCCCATGCTGTCGTACGATCCCGTGACAAACGCTCAGTCCTAATCCGGACTTTTCTGTTTTCGTGCTGTAAAACGGATCGAAACAGCGGGCGATCTGATCCTGTGTCATTCCTGTTCCGGTATCGGCGACCCGAATCGTGGCATGTCCATTATCGGCAGAGAGCCCCAAAGTGATGATGCCCCCTTCAGGCATCGCATCGACTGCGTTGAACACCAAATTCGTCAGTACGGTCCGAAGTTCGGCCGCATTGCCCCATACACAGGGATCGTCATCCAACTCGAGTTTGATATCGATCATCCGCCCCGACAACTGCGCCTCGTCGCGCCACTTGGGCCGAGTGAGCAACGGAATTTGTGTCATCAGCTTTCTAATGTTGACCGCACTATGGGACGCTGTGTCAGAGTCACCGCGGTAAAAGTCCCCCAATCGGCGTATTACCGCCGCAGCATCCGTTGCCGATTGCAGGGCACATCGGCACAGACGCAATTGCTTTTCCGTCAGACCGGGCTCCTGCATGAGCAATTCGGTGTAGGTGACTACTGGCGTCAGCGTGTTGTTCAGGTCATGAGCGACCCCGCTGGCCATCTCACCCAGTGCGGTGATGCGTTCCCTTTGAATGCTCTGCTGCTGAGCGTCTCGCAACTTCACTAGCGTCGACTCGAGTTCTTGACTGGTACGCACCAAGGAGCGAACAGTCAAATAGAACAGGACAAAAGTACATGCCAGCCAGGCTCCGTTGAGGAAGTACTCGATTCCCGGGCGAGCAGCACTGTTTTGACCGATGATCGGAACGTCGTCCAGCATCCGTATGTCCTCGGTCAGTCCCAACGTCAACAAAACTGTCACCGTTACTAACAGCGTCAGAAATGCAGCTCTTATCGGCATGGATAGCCGGCTGCGGCGCGACAACCAAATCAAGATCCCAAAAGCCAGCACAAATGGGATCAGCCGCAACAATCCCTCGGTGAGATCGCCAATCAGCTTTGACTGGCGCGCGACTCGGACAATCAATATCCAACCGCCCCAGCCGAAGAAAACACATAGCGCATGCCAGGCAAATCGATAGTCTTGCCGCTCAGTCTTCATTGCTCAAGTACCTGATCATCACGATCGGCGGTTCTTCTCCGGTCAACAAATCTAACGGAGTCGACATACGCCCGAAAGCGGCTCGAAAGTCGCGGGCGCCCCTGAGCACGTGGAGGCGCGCACCGCTGCGCGTAGACTGGTCGACGGGCAGCTTGACGGTCCGACGGCGGCGGATTCAGCGTGTCTTCGATAGCGAGTACACCTCAAACAGTCGGTAAACGTCGCGAGCACGGACTGGTTTTTGCAGGACTTCGTCGGGCTGGTCCGGTGTGGAGAATCTCTGCAGCACCTCATCGCGTGGCCAGCCGGAGACTATAATCACAGGCAGTGTCGGTTTCCGTTGTTTGATCGCCGATAATATTTGAGCGCCGTCCATTTCATTCATGCCGAGGTCCGTGAACACGAGGTCATAGTCGATCGTCTCCAGCAATTCCAGACCCGCAGCCCCCTCCTCGGCCGAATCAACCTCTGCGCCGAACGCTTCGAGCAGCATCGAAAGCGCACCGCGCACATCCGGTTCGTCCTCAATGCAGAGGCAACGAATTGCGGGATACGAATCTCGGACATTCGCCTCGTTTGAGGGTTTGTCCTTCTTCGTCTTAGACAAAGGGAGTGAGATGCGAACAGTCGTACCATGGTGCCGTTTGCAGTTGATCTCAATCGACCCGCTGTGTTGCTGCATGATTCCATGGCAGACGCTTAAGCCCAGCCCCGAGTTTTCCGCTTTGGTGCTATAGAATGGATCGAAGCAGCGGGCGATCTCTTCTTCGGTCATGCCGCGACCCGTGTCCGAAACATCAATCGTGACAGTTTCCTCGTTTTGGCCAAGTCCAATTGTGATTTGTCCGCCGTTGGGCATCGCATCAACTGCGTTGAACACAAGGTTTGTCAGCACCGTGCGGATGTCGGCGGCGTTACCCCACACATAAGGCACGTCCTGTATGTCGAGCTTGACATCAACCTTCCGGCCCGCAAGTTGCGCTTCGTCGCGCCACTTTGGGCGAGTCAGCAGCGGAATCTGTGTTATGACATTCTTGATGTCGACCGGCTCATAGGCCGTCTCGGCGGAATTGCCGCGATAAAAATCGCCCAGCCGCTTGATCACCGCCACGGCATCTGTGGCCGACTGAAGCGTGCACCGGCAGAGCCGAGACTGCTCATCCGTGAGAGTCGAATCTTTCAGAAGAAGTTCGCTGTAAGTGATGACGGGAGTCAGCGTGTTGTTCAGGTCATGAGCAACGCCGCTGGCCATCTCACCCAACGCGGAAAGTCGTTCGCGCTGGATAATATGGTGCTGCGCTGTTCGCAGTTCTTCCAAAGTCGCTTCTAATTCTTGACTCGCCTGCTTAAATCCACGCACCATCAAGTACAACAAGAGGAAACCGCTGCCCAACCAGGCCAGATTGACGAATCGCTCGATTTCCGGTCGCGCGGCGCTATTTTTGCCAATTACGGGCAGATCATTGAATGCCCGTACTTCTTCCGTAATATCAAACGTCAACTTCATCGAAACCGACAACAACAAAACCAAAAAGGTTACTCGGATCGGACGAGAAAGCTTGCTGCGCCACGACGACCAAATCAACACGCCGAACGCAATCAGAAACGGAATCAGGCACAGCAGTCCCTCCGTCAATCGGCTGATCAATTGAGCTTCCGCCGCAGGTTGGACGACCAGAATCCAGCTGCCCCAGCCGAATAAAATGCAGAACGCTTGCCACGCAAATCGGTTGTCTTGTGTTACCGCCTTCATAGTACCGCAACGACTTCGACGTCACATGCTGATTTCGCCGCTCACAGTTGTAGCAATCATCGATGCGTTCAACCAGAGCTAGCGAATTGTGTGCTGGGAACCGCGCTGTCTTAGAACAGCGCGATTGCGCGACCCGGCCCACCGTGGCAATGGTTAATCTTCACCGCAGCGAACAGGAAATGGGCGCCTTCCGGCACGTTGTGCAGATTGGCCAAAAACTCGACCCCGACCATGCCGCGGCTTCCCAGCGCCCAATAAGTCATTAAAGCGAGTCGCCGGTCAACGCCTCCCAGCGTCGGTCCGTCGGTTGCGGCACAGCGCACACCCTGGTCGGCAAGATACATGACGGCTTCGGGTCCAAGTGCCGGCCAACCTTCGCTCTTACCATTGAGCGGATCCGCCATACATGCGGTCCCGGCGGGGAACGGCCGAAAATGCTGATCCACATGACCGGTGCGAAAAATGGCGATGTCGCCCGGCAGGAGTTTTCCATGTTTGGCTTCGTAGGCTTTGATCACGGTGGGTGTAATCACCGGTGACGCCGGCCAGTCGGCGGACTTGGTGCTGCCGACCAGGTGCGTCACGTCGATGACACGCGCGCGACCGCAAGTTTGGGAGATGGGAACTTTCTCAGTCGTAACGTTGCTTATTCCGCGCGGGCCGAAACGGCGCTCGTACTCTTCCAACCAGCCGCGGACGGCTGGCGCATAGGTGTTCACCTCAATTTCCGTCTCCGGCAGCGCGTAAGCCGGCGGCACGAGGTGCGTCCCCGCCTGGCTGTCCATGATGTGTGTGTGATGGTACAGCTTGAGGTTGGGTGCATACAGAAAATCGGCTTTAGTGTAGCGGTGCCGATGCCGCCCAACGCCGCGCCCGGGCCATGTGAGCGGATAGTCGACCGACAATGTGACCGACAAATCGACGGTCCGTTTCGCGCGGCAAGAATCGATCAGACGTTTGGCAAGCGGATCTCCGACGATCGCGAATGCCCGGCCCTCACCGTACGGACCGCCCTTATGCTTCGGTCCCATCATGCAATAAAACGCGCCCGTGGCCGGCAATTGTCCCAGTCCAGTCGCCCCTTCGGTCCAGATCATGCCGTACTTCAGTCCGGCATAGTGTGTCGGCTCGGCAAGATCGGGGAGCGGGCCCATGCTCGGACTGTCGGTGCCCAACGTCATCACCTTGCGCGATGCCAAGAACTCCATGCAATCCGGGTCCGGATCGGGCCAGCCGGGCGCTTTGCGTTCCACAGGCTCGGCGATGAACCGCCGGCCCGCCGGCAACGGACGGTAATAGCGGTCGCTGTAGCCGCTATGAAACAGTACGACGTCTCCAAATCTCAAGCGTCGGTGCTGCTTCTCCCAACCGCGTACTTTGTCACGGGTAATCAGGCTGCTGTAGCCATTCTCGGCTGCATCACGCTGGTCACGACAATCGATCACACACGCCTCGCCGCCAAACTGCCAGGCGGGCGTTTGATCGATAAACGCATCGCCGAACTTTCCTGAGTTGGGCAGATTGTACTTCGGTAGCGCGACGGAATGCGGCGGCACGTCCAATTGTGTGCCGGTGTTGCCGTCGATGGTCAGGATCTCAATATTGTAAGCGCTGTCCGGCCCAATCCTCAGAGCATGATCGATGCGAAACGTGGGGAATCCGTCCGGCCATGTGCAGGGATACTCTGGAGAAACCAAGAGCGAGAGGTCGACGAACCTGGGTTTTTCGTCCGCGACGACGCGATCGACGCAAAACGCACACGCAAGTGCAACACAAATCAATCGAAATAGTGCCGATTGGAGTCGATTCGAGCATCCAGATGTAGCGGGCATAAGCCTTCTCCCCAATTCCACTGTTCTCCCGCCCCACTTGGACAAAACCGAATTGACGCGTGCACGATGTCTTTTCTTCAGTTCAACGCGGGCATGACTTCGTTGGCGAATAGCTGCAAACTCTGCAGCCATTGCGCACGGTCGTCCCAATCGTGCGCGACATGCACCAGTGTGCCAAACGTGCCGATGTTTTCGCGCAGTTCGAGGATCTGCCGCGTCACTTCCGCGGGGTCGCCTGCGATCACCACTTCCTCCAGAAAGTAATCGAGATTGCAGTCCGCATCCGCCATGTCGGAATTTCGCTTCCACATATCTAAACCTGGTCCGCGGCGGGTCAGTTCGAGAATGTACTCCAGACACTTGCCCAGTGAATTGCTGCGGGCGATTCGCCGGGCTTCCTCCGTCGTCTCGGCGACGAAGATGTTGCGTGACACGTTCCACTGCAAGGGGTCGGCTTCACGTCCGGCTGCTTCGGCGCCGCGCCGATAAACCTGCCAGTGATTCTTGAGCGTTTCCTCCGAAACCATGTGATGGCTAATTGGCAAAAAACCCCGCCCGGCCGCTTTCTCCAAACCGATCGAATCGCGATTGATGCACGGGACGTGAATCGGCGGATGCGGCGCTTGCAGTGGTTTGAGCAATGTGCCCAACCCCATCTCCGCATCCAGGTTGTCGCGCAACGACACATTCCAAAAGTGACCCGGCAGATCGTAAGGCGGGTCGCTGGTCCAGATCTTGAGAATCATATCGATTGACTCGACGACCCGCGCTCCGCATTGTTTGGCCTCCAGACCGAAGACTTCAATATCCGTTGGAATCGCACCCGGGCCAAAGCAGATATTCAGCCGCCCGTGCGAGAGATGATCCAGAAACGCCAACCGCCCCGCCGCGTGCACCGGGTGATGATACTGCAGACAAAGCGGCGCCGGCCCCATGCGAATTCTGTCAGTCATCCCCAACGCCTTGGCGATGAAAATCTCCGGCATCACGATGTTCTCGTACGTCGACGAGTGATGCTCCCCCACCCAGAAGTCGCTGAATCCCAACCGCTCGCATTGCACGGCTAATTCCAGATCTTCGTCGTAACACTGCGCAGGAGGCTTGTGCGGATCGTGGATCGGCATTACAAACATCGCATGTTTCATCGGCAATGACCTTTCAGAAGTAGTGCCGGCCGTGTTGCGACGATTCAAAAGATCGCCACCGGATTCACCGGCGAACCGGTTCCGCCTTCGATGGCCAACGGCGAAACGGTCAGCAAAAACTCCCAGCGCTTCCGCTGATTTGCCGCGTTGCTCAGCGCCGTAAAGTCGCAGTTGTCCAAGATCGGCATGCCCATCGCGACGACAACGACCCAATGCACCGGCAATTCAAACCCCGGCACCGTTGACGGCAGCACGTCCAAGGCCAAGTCGCTGCCGACGACCGCCACGTCGCGCTCCTTGAGCCAGGGCAGACAACTGGCATGCAGGCCTGCGGAATCCTGCATAATGTCCCAAGCACCTTCCGCCTTCTGGCGCTCCCAGCGGCCGGTATTGATCAGCAAAACATCGCCGCTGCCGACCTTGAGACCGGCCTTTTTCTCCCAGGCCTCCAAATCTTCCGGATAGATCGCGCGTGAGCCCTTGAGGTACTTCACGCCAAAGTGGCGGGGCATATCCATCAAAATGCCCCGCGTGAAGATTCCCTGTTTGACCGCCAGCACCGAAAGCTTGCCCGCGCCATTTTCGGTCACTTCCCGTTGCGAGAAGCCGTTGTACATCTTGCCCTTGTAAAACAGGTGGCACAGGCCGTCCATGTGGGTCAGCGTGAAGCCGTGATACTTGATGCGGTACTCATCGCCCGCCGAACCGATCTCATCGTCGGCCAAGCCGGTGGTGATCATCTTATGCGCAAAACCGGTGTCACCCGCGTCCCGCACTTTCAGAACCTCGCGAGCCATGGACACCGCGACACCGTCCTTAACCAGCGCGGCGGCCTGACGGCGCTTCTCCGGAGTGATCAAATTCAACGTGCCTAGCTCGTCCTCCTTGCCCCAGCGTCCCCAATTGGAGAGCGTGGTCATCATCTCGTCGATGTCTTCCTTGACCAGGGTGCGGCGCGGCTTGTGCTTTTGCGGTTTTTGATCGCCCGCCGCGGCGTAGGAAATCACCAAGGTCAGTGATAACAGCAGCAGACTCAACGCGAGAGAGTGTTTGCTTCTCATCAAATGATTCTCCCGAGACTTCGCGTCTGAAAGTGATCCGTCCTCTCATTATTGAGAGCCGCTGACGTCGCGGCGGACGTCGGAAAACAACCGGTCAGCGGTCTGGATCATGAATTCAAAATCGTTGCCGCACTGCGCCCACTGGATCCCCAATCCCGCCGCTTCGAGCGCATGCTCCTTTTCGGCGCCCATGCCCATCCCAATGTATTTTCCAGCCGCCCGCGCCTTTTGAGCGACCGTCCGCACGGCGTCTAGTACCTGCGGATCATGAACCTGCCCCAACTTGCCCATCGATCCGGAAAGATCGTACGGACCGACGACGAGCGAATCGAGCCCCTCGATCGCGACGATCTCATCGACCTCCGCCAGCGCCGTCACCGTTTCGATCTGTGCGACGACGAAAAGATTCTCGTTGGCATGCGCGAGATACTCGCTGCCTCCGAAGCGGCCGTAGTTCGTCGGACGGCGGGGACCAAAGCCGCGCGTTCCTTGTGGAGGATAACGGCAGGATGAAACGAACTGCTTGATTTCCGCTGCCGATCCCGCCTGCGGCAATATGATGCCCTCAGCGCCCGTATCCAATACGCGTTTCGTCCAGGCAATGTCTAAACTCGGCACCCGCACGAGCGCCGGAGCACCCCCGGCACGTGCGGCGATCAAATGCGACAGCAATGATTCTAAATTGGTCGGATTATGTTCCAGGTCGATCCACAAAAAATCAACGCTATCGCACAGCGCCTCCACGACAGCCGGATCGGTGAACGTTATCCCCGCCCCAAGACAGAACTGCCCGGCGTCGAGTTTCTCGCGGAATTTGTGAATGTGACTGATCATGCATTCCTTCCAGTGTCGCCGACGCAGAGATGGTCGCAACAACAACTAAATAACTGCGCTGTCGAAGAGCCTCGCTATGCCGGAACGCCGACAACCGCCTTGTTCAACGCGGGCATCAACTCATTCGCAAACAATTCCATGCTCCGCAACCAGCTCTTCTTGTCGTCCCAATCGTAGCTCATCAACACCAACGTGCCGAACGTGCCGGTCTCTTCGATGAGCGCCAACAACCGCTTCAAGACCGTATCGACGTCGCCGGCGATAATTTGTTCGGTCATCAGAAAATCCAAATGGCATTCCGAATCGGGCATGTCGAGATCTCGCTTGTAGATCCGCCGTCCCAAGCCCTTGTCGAACAACCGGCCGATATACTCGTAGTTGCGGCCCAGTGAATTTGTGCGAACACGTTTGACCGCTTCCTCAGTGGTATCCGCCAGAAAGATCGAGCGGGCCACTTTCCAATCGCCCCGGTCAGGCTGCCGTCCCGCCTCCAGAGCGGCTCGCTCATACGTCTGCCAAATGTCGGCGACGACATTACCCGCAACCAAGCAATGTGAAAACGGCTGATATCCCCGCGCTCCGGCGACTTGCATGCTGTATGAATTGTGGCTCATGCCCGGCATCGAAATCGGTGGGTGCGGCTGTTGCAGCGGTTTGAATACGTAACCAATCAGCGTCTCCTCATCGACGTTTTCCTTTAAGGAAAACTGCCAATGTTTGCCATGGTGTTCATACGGCGGATCGGACGTCCATAGATTCAGGATCGCATCAATCGCCTCGAGCGACATTTCGCCGCCCAGTTTGGGGTCGACTCCGAAAAGCTCTTGATCGGCCGTCACACTACCGGGACCGAAGCAAAGGTTCAGCCGGCCGCCCGAGAGGTGATCTAAAAAGGCCAGCCGGCCCGCCACGTGCGCGGGATGATGCTGATTGAGACAGACCGGCGCCGGCCCCATACGGATGCGGTTCGTTTCGCCCAGTGCGCGGGCGATGAAGATCTCGGGCATCACGATCGTCTCGTACTTCATCGTGTGATGCTCGCCAATCCAAAACTCCTCAAAGCCCAGTTCCTCCGCCCGGACAATTAGCTCCAGATCCTCCTCATACCCTTGGGCTAACGGCTTTTCGGGAGGATGAAACGGCATGATGAACATGCCGTACTTGATCGGCTGCGAACTGCTCACAAGTCACTCCTGCACTGGAGAATTGACGGAGTAATTGACACGTCTTGCCGCTTAGATTTATGCTGGCCTGTAACCGCTGATGGCCGCACTAAAACCGTACCAAGGATTTCTCGCACACACAACGAGAAATCACCCCGCCGACAAGTTTCGAAGATTTGAAACAGAATCGTTGATCGGAAAACGTGCTCATCCGACGCACGTTTACTCAACACTACTGGCCGCAAAACGATCGGGGAAGGAGTTGTGTTCGTGCAACAGCTCATGAAACTTGTTGCCGCTTTCTCGGTCCTCGCCGTCGCACTTCATGCGACCGGCAATGCGTTGGCTGAGCCGCCGCAGCGCGGATTGATCCTCTGGCTGGATGCAGCCGACGTCGACGCCGACGGCGATCCCGCGAACACGCCCGCCAGTGGTACCGCGATCGAAAGCTGGCGTGACAAGAGTGACCGCGAAAATCATGTCGCACAAGATGAACAACAGCGGCGGCCGACATTCGTCAGCAACGCGTGGGCAGAACGTCCCGCCGTACGTTTCGATGGCGGTGACCTACTCGATCGCGCGGCCTTCGAGGGACTCGCGCTGGGCGATCGAATGTTTCACGCGTTAATCGTCATGCGGGCTCCCAGCGGCTCGAAACACACGGCACAACGGTTGCTCGATCTCAACTCGCGCGATGCAGGGGCGAAGGACTTTCCCAAACGGACTGGGTTTTGGGTCGGCATTCAACAGGGACGACAAAAGACCTGCTTCGGGATACACCATGGCGACGAAGGGGAGGGGCTGACCAATGCCTGGAACGGCGAACCCAACTTGGTTGAAGCCGTTTATACCGGGGAGCAAACCTTCGCCATTCATCGCAACGGCCGCCGCGACCAGCGCGCGCTGTTCAATGGAACGCACTTTCTCGGCTTCCGTTCGAATGTGACGTTGGCATTGGGCCAGCATTTTGGCATGGAGTCTTCGGAGAACACGTTCTTCGAAGGCGACATTGCCGAAGTGTTGCTCTACGACCGCCCGTTGAGTGCCACAGAACGGTACGAGATCGGCAAGTACCTCGAACAGAAGCACGCGCTCAAGACGGAGTTTCGCCCGATTCCACAATTTGAACAGGATGTTCAGCCGATCTTGGCCAAGCACTGCCATGCCTGTCACGCCGACGATCCACAAGAGGCGGACCTCGATTTGCGGACGGTCTCCAGTATGCTCCGCGGCGGTCAGGCGGGTCCGGTGATCGTTCGTGGATTTCCCGACCGTAGCGAACTGGTGACGATGATCGAAGCGGACAAGATGCCGCCTGAAGGTGAAACGCGATTGACTGCCGACGAATTGCGCACGCTTCGCGATTGGGTCGACGCGGATGCCCCGTCAGCTGAGAAACTCGATTTGCGTGTCAAAGACACGGAGATATCCGAAGAGCAACGCGCGCACTGGGCGTATCAAATGTTGGGGGAGCACCGGCCGCCGAAAATCAGCGACACTCATCAGGCAGCCAATGACGTCGATCGCTTCATTCTCGCCAAACTTCAAGAAAAAGGACTCTCGCATTCACCGGCGGCTGATCGCGCGACGCTGATTCGCCGTGCCTCATTCGACCTGACGGGCTTGCCGCCGACGCCGGAGGAGGTGGACGCGTTCATCAGTGACCAACGTCCCGACGCCTATGAGAAGCTGATCGACCGATTGCTGACGTCGCCGCACTTTGGGGAGCGGTGGGGCCGGCACTGGCTGGATGTTGTCGGCTACGTCGATATGTTCGGCAGTGACAACGACTTTGCCATCATCAAAACCCTCAACAGCAAGTGGCGATATCGCGACTACGCCATTCGTTCGTTCAACCAGGACAAGCCGTTCGCCCGCTTTATCGTCGAGCAATTGGCGGGGGACGAGTTATACGACTGGCGGGCGGCCGAGGAATTCACCCCCGAAATCCGTGAAGCCCTGATCGCCACCGGGTTTATGATCAACGCCAACGACGACACCGACCAAAACGAATTGAACACGCCCGACACGCGGCATCACGTCTTGCAGCGGACGACCGAGTTGGTCGCCAACAATTTATTGGCGCTGACACTACAGTGTGCCAAATGCCACGACCACAAGTACGACGCGATACCGCAATCGGACTATTACCGGATGGAGGCGATTTTTGCGCCGATCTATAACGTCCGGCATTGGATTGTCTCAACCGGACACGCCCGCGCCGACGTGCCCGACGCCATCCATGCCGAAATCGACCAGCACAACAAATCAATTGACGAAAAAGTCGCCGAATTGCGCAAGCGCCATGCTGAGATTCAACAGATCTCTCGACAGAAAGTCTTCGACGACAAACTGGCGTTGATCGACGGTGCGATTCGGGAGCAGGTCAAGACCGCGCTCGCCACCCCCGCCGACAAGCGTGACGAGGCCCAGCAAGCGCTGGCGGCCAAGCACGAAGCGGCGCTGACCGTCACACAGCAGGAAATCGACGCGGCGCTTGACGAACCTCAACGCTCTGAGATCGCCAAAATTGTCGATCAAATCAACAAAGAGAATGGCCGCAAACGGCACTACAACACGATTCAGGTGCTCTACGAACGGCACGCACCCCCGCCGACGTATGTGCTTCGCCGCGGCAATTATCTGCGTCCCGGATTGGAAGTCGAACCGGGGCTGCTAAGTATCTTCGGACCGCCGCCCGAAACTTCGGCGGCAGCCGCCGGATCGTCGAGCGGACGTCGGCTCGCATTGGCAAGGCAATTGACGAACAAAGATACGCTGGCCGGGCAATATGTGGCTCGCGTTTTCGTCAATCGTTTGTGGCAGCAGGTCTTTGGCCGAGGCATCGTCGCCAGCAGCGAGAATTTCGGCGTTTCCGGCTCGCCCCCCACGCATCCGGAATTGCTGGATTGGCTGACCGGCGAATTCCTTAAAAACGGCGGCCACGTCAAACCGATCATCAAATTGATGATGATGTCCCGCACGTATCAACAGTCGTCGGCTGTCGGAAACCGGCACAAAGATGCCGAACGGACCGATCCCGGCAATCAATTCCTGTGGCGGATGAACCTCCGTCGGCTCGATTCGGAGTACGTCCGTGATTCTATCTTGGCCGCCGGCGGCAAGCTCGACCGCACCCTCTTCGGCGAATTCATTCCGTTGGACGTCCGCCCCGACGGGATGGTGGTGATCAAGCGCGACGAGCTGCCCACCCCCACTTATCAGTGGCGGCGGAGCATCTATGTGATGGCACGGCGGAATTATCACCTGACCGTGCTGCGGATTTTCGACCAGCCGATCGTCGCCCGCAATTGCACCGTCCGACAGCCTTCGGCCGTTGTCACGCAGGCACTGACGCTGATGCACGACGACTTCGTCTTGGAGCAAGCGGCCTTTTTCGCCCAGCGGATTTCCTCCGCCGGGACGACCGCCGGAAGAATCGCCGACGCCTACCAAATCGCGCTGGGGCGTCCGCCAACTGCCGAAGAAACACAGTGGTGCGCGGAACTGATCGCCAAGCAGCGACAACGGTTTCTAGAGGACGAGAAGACCAAGGACAACGCCGAGCAATTGGCGCTGGCACAGTTCTGCAAAGTTTTGTTCAACACCAACGAGTTCCTCTACATCCGGTAAGGAACCAGTCATGGACACGTTCGACCCGCAATACCGACTCTCGCGGCGGCAGATCCTGAATCTCGGCGCGCTCGGGTTCGGAGCACTGGCGTATCAGGCCATCAACGCCTCCGTGTCATCCGCCGCACACGCAGAACGGGGCGATGGTCTGACGCCGAAAACGGGTCATTTCCCCGCACCCGCCAAAGCAGTGATCATGATGGTGCAAAACGGCGGGCCGGGACAGATGGATCTGTTCGATCCGAAGCCGGAACTGACCAAGCACAACGGCAAAGTGCACGAAGAAAAAGTCGAGATGTTCCAGCCCGGTAGCGAGGGCAACAAACTGCTGGCCACTCCCCTCAAGTTTCGCAAGTACGGCCGCTGCGGAATGGAAATGGCCGAAATCCTGCCGCATCTCGGCTCGGTCGCCGACGACATCTGCCTCGTGCGGTCGATGTACAACTATCACAACAACCATACCGAATCGCTTGTCGCGCTCAACACCGGCAAAATCTTTCAAGGCCGCCCGGCGCTCGGTTCCTGGATCAGCTATGCACTCGGCACTGAAAACCAAAACCTGCCCGCCTACGTCGTGCTCCGCGATCCGGAGGGCTACAACACCAGCGGGACGCTCTTGTGGCAAAACGGCTGGATGCCCGCCCTCTATCGCGGCACCGAAGTCAGCACCAGTGGGACGCCGGTGTTGAACCTCAATCCCAGCCGTCCGATCCCGCCGGACGTGCAGCGAGACAATCTCGCCTTGCTGGCCAAACTCAATCGGCGGCATCAGCGAAATTACGAGTATGACTCGTCGTTAGACGCGCGGATTCGCAACTATGAGTTGGCGGCGCGGATGCAATTGGCAGCGGCGGCGACGCTCGATCTGTCCAACGAATCACCCGCGACGCGCGAACTGTACGGATTGGACGATGAGCAGACCGCCGGATACGGGCTGCGGTGCCTGATGGCGCGGCGGCTCGTCGAATCTGGTGTCCGCTTTGTGCAGATCCTGCCGCCGGTCAAACCGAACTCGCAGCCTTGGGACGCGCACAACAATTCCAAAACGGAAAACGAAGCGATCTGTGCCCGCTGCGATCAGCCGTCGGCGGCGCTGATCAAGGACCTCAAACAGCGCGGCTTGCTGGACAGTACCATCGTGCTCTGGACGGGCGAATTCGGCCGGTTGCCGGTCTCGCAAAACGGCAAAGGCCGCGACCACAACCGTAACGCCTTCAGTTTGATTCTGGCCGGCGGCGGCTTCAAGGCGGGGCACGTCCACGGCGCGACCGACGAGATCGGCTACAAAGCGGCCGAACAAACCGTCAGCGTCGCCGACCTGCACGCCACACTGCTGCACCAGTTGGGCCTCGATCACAACCGCCTGACCTACACGCACCACGGCGGCGATGAAACGCTCACGGATGCGCGGGTGTCTGGTGCGCGCGTCGTGCGTGAGCTCTTCGACGGTCCTTCGCGGGCGTGATCACTGCGAGAACAAATACGGGTTGCCGCGATTGTGCAGCAATCGGGGTGCCGCAGGCACAAGAGGCCGCAATTTCCCCGTTCCGTATTTTTCAGCCTGCGCTCTAATGGTCACGCATTCCCGCGCTGGGTGTAGGTGAAGGCGGCTAACTCCCCACCGCACGATGAGTTGTCCTCACTCGCAATTAACCGAAGCAAGAATCTCTTGATAAGGCTCGGTATGTGGCCTCGGGCCATTTCTCACGGCCTCCAGAAATTCCGGCGGCGGCAGGTAACTGTGATCAACGATATAGTGAGCAATCAGCTTGGGGCACGCGAAGACTTGACCATCGTTGGCGAGGACCCAAATCTCCGCAGAGCCGACGATTCCCGACAAGAACTCGCTCGACCTTCTGTCTTTGCCGCGACAAATTGTACGAGTGTGAAAACCACGGGTTTGATTCACGGGGTAGTCGTAGTAGGCAAGGAGCTTTTTGACTTTCGATTTCGACACTCGTCCGGTCGGAAACTCGTGCGGCCGTTCAAGCCACCCGACGTTTAGCGCGGGAACGCTGGAAGGAAAATACTCATACTTCGTCAGATCGGCATAGTACGTCATTGCGTGATCTTGCCCGGCAACACCCCGGCTCAGCGGGTATCTCGCCGCACAACGGTAGCGCTACGGATTCGGCGGCGAGGTGCAAATCAATACCACCAGCATCTCCGTCCCCGTGTTCTCAATCCCGTGCAGACACCAGGGCGGCAAATATACGAAATCCCCCTTTTTGACTTCACGGGTTCCGCTGCCGAACGTCATCGTCCCGGCGCCTTTCATGATCACGTACGTCTCCTCGGTCTCGTGCGATCCCGGTTCCAGAATTGCGTGCGGCGGGATGTAGAACATCACCAGCCCCATGTTCTTGGCCGGCGCGTTGGGATTGACCGGATGCACGACCCGCACCGCCGGGGCGACGCAGTCGGGATAGACGACCGGCACACCCTCTTGGACCGTAACGATCATCGGATCGGGCGGCGTTTCCGGTTTGGGGATCTTGGGGGGCTCATCGCCGGTGTAGCCGACAAACTTCGTGAACTTCGCCATGCTTGTCCCTTTCAGAGTCAATTCTCGTAGGTCCGGCGCTGCCGGACGCCAGTCCGAGTGGTGTAGACCGGCCGGAAAAACCGGCCCTACTATAGTTGTCCCTTCTTAATTGAATCAAAACTCGCGCGTGTAGCCGGCGGTCCAACCACCGTCGACCGTCAGCACGTGTCCGTTAATGTAACTGCTCTCCGTCGCCGCAAGAAACAGCGCCGCGTGCGCAATTTCCTCCGTCGTTCCCGGACGTCCCAGCGGAATGTGATCCAACAGTTTCTGCACCGAATCGCGAAACTGCCCGTCTTCGCCGTAGAACAGTTTCTCCGTCCCTTGCGTCAAGATCGAACCGGGCGCGATCGCATTGACCAGCACGCCCTGCGAGCCGAGTTCGATCGCCATCGCCTTGGTGAGATTGATCACCCCCGCCTTCGCCGCAACAAACGCGCACTGTAGCCGCAGGGGCACGATACCCGCTACCGAAGCAATGTTGATGATTTTGCCATGTCCCTGGGCCCGCATCACGCCCGCGGCCGCTTTGCTCACGCTGTACAAGCCGGTCAAATCGACTGCCAACAGCCGATCCCACTCTTCGCGGGGAAACTCATCAATCGTGACGCGATGCGCCAACGTGTTGATCCCGGCATTGTTGACGACAATATCCAACTGGCCGAATTCAGCGATTGTCTCCTGAATCACCGCAGCGACTTGATCGTCGCGTGTGACGTCCATCTCCCGAGCCGCGCAGTTGGCCGGAATATCGGCCAACGGTGCGACGTCGACATCGGTAAAGACGACCCTCGCGCCGTTGTCCGCCAAAGTTTCAGCGATGGACAGGCCAATTCCGCGCGCCGCTCCGGTCACCAGTGCGACTTGATTGTTGAGGTCAACCTTCATAACAGATCCCGATCCCCCAGTGCACAACAGAAGTTCGGCTAGCATACGCCAAGCGGCGCCGACCCGCAACGAGTTGTGCGGCCGAAACGCTGGTTCGATCCCCCAATCTGACGTTAGAGTATGTGCACCGTTCTCACAGCATTCCCACGGGGTCTGACCGCAATGTCCACAACGTCTGAAGCGTCACCGTCTGATTTGATCACCGTGACGCCGGCTCAGCGGTCCGAGCTGACGGATTTGATTGCCGCCGCGTTTGACGACGACCCGGCGATCAATTGGATGGTCCGGCAGGATCGACACCGTTCGGCGGCAATTCGTTTGTTCTTCGACGTACTGATCAAGACAGAATATCTGCAGCACCGTGAATGCTACCTTTTGGGCGACCGCTCCGGGGCAACGGTCTGGCTGCCGCCCAATGTCGAGGAGGATGCGGGGCTGTGGCAGACATTGAGACAGCTCCCGGCAATGATCCGCGTGTTTCGCTGGCGCGGACTCAAGCGTGCGCTCGGTGTCCATTCGCTCCTCGAGGAGAGACATCCAAAAACACCGCATTACTATTTGTTCGCCATCGGCACCGACCCGCAGAAACGGGGGCAGGGGATCGGCTCGCGTTTGATGCGGCCAATGATGGAGCGCTGCGACCGCGAAAACGTGCCCGCTTACCTCGAAAACAGCAAGGAGCGCAACCTGCCATTTTATGAGCGGCATGGGTTTCAAGTTGTCGACGAACTGGTGCTCCCCGGCGGCGGACCGCCGATTTGGCCGATGTGGCGCGAGCCGCGCAGCTAGCACTAAAGTCTGCACAACGAGTCTGCCCTACGCTGCCGGAGATCCGCGGCGTCGACGAATGCGCAGTCGAGATTCGCGCAAGTTCGTCGAAATTTGCTGAAATCACGATTCGTTTTGATTACAATCGGTCAGTCGGGATCCCCCTTTCACTTTGCGCGAGCTACGGATTCTGCCCACTCAAGGAAAGGAATGCGGAGTGAAAGGTGCGGACGAAGTGCACGGTTTATTGATGTCTGTCCAACTTTAGGAGTCAACAATGTCTATGCTGAAATTTGGCGGTCTCGCGACCGCACTGGTTCTCGTCGGGCTGGCGTGTTACCAGAGCCCCGCGGGTTTCGCCGCGGACGAAAAAACGGGAGCCGTCGCTCCGGCCACCGCCGAATCCGGCGCGGGTTGGATCGGTTTGATGCTCGAAGAAGAATCCGATGGCGGCGCCGGAGTTAAGCAAGTCTTCCCGGGCGGACCGGCGGCAATGGCGGGTGTCCGCGTCGGCGACAAAGTCGTTGGGTTGAACAAGAAGAAACTCGGGTCAGCCGAGGAGCTGATCGCGATTGTCGAAAAACTTAAGCCGGGTTCACATTCGCAAATTACAATTATGCGCGGCGGCAAGTCGGCCACGCTGGGAGTCGTCATTGGAAGTTTGCGCCAATTCCATGAGAACTACGTCTCGGAGATGATGCGGCGCGATCCAAGCGATCCCAAATCCGGAAAATTCCCCGGCGTGAGTGAAAGCGACATGCAGGCGGAAGTCTACCGCCGGTTGATGGAACAGAACCAGCGGCTGGAGCAGATGATCCAGGACCTGCACAAGGAAGTCAAAGAACTGCGTTCCGAAGTCCGCGCTTTGAAGAAGTAGCGGACCCCAAATCAGTCCTCCCTATCAAACATTCTCGGACAAGGTGATATACAATGCAAAAGTTATTCAATGTGAAGTGGCTGTTTTGCGGAGCGTTGGCGCTCGCTCCGTTCGCGTCGCTGGCCGCCGCGGATCCCAATCTCAAAGAGCAGGAAAACATCCTCGGCCGACGGGACCTGCAGCAAATCGTCCAAAAGCAGGAATTGGATTCTTACTGGCTCGACCAGCGGATGTGGTACGAATACGGCTATCGCCCGCATGTCGATATGCAACGCGTTCACTGGCCGACCAAACTCCCCAAGAGCTTGAAACCGTATTACTACGGCCCCAGTTGGAAAATTAAGGACAAGCTCGATCTGGGCGACCCCAAGGCCAAGTTTGCGATTCAATGGGGCAAACACGGCACGTGGCATTAGTCGTTCGGTTCTTGGCAACAAGGCCATCATCAGACGTAGCCTGATACGGCCCGTTGAATTCGCGATATTGAGAACAGGGAGATCGAAGCACGCCTTCGATCTCCCTTTCGTTTGTTAGCCCCGCACATTCAGACGGCTCGATCAGAAACTCGGCTGAGGGATAAACCTCATGGCACGGGACTCGGAAGTCGATAGAGACTTTATCGATTGCGCAGGATTTGCGACCGCACCTCACTCCTCTCAATAAATGCGTGTGGTCTCCGCATGTTGATTGCGCGATGTCGTCATCACGCGATCACTCCGAAGTCATGTTCTATCTCGAAAGCCGGTCTCAGTCATGTCGAATAACACTTGCGCAGTTGTGACCCCGGTCGGCCCCGGGCACGAGGCGGCCTACAAGCAATGCGCGGAGTCGGTCGAACGGGCATTTCAAGCCGCATCGGGCGGGTTCTCCAATCTCATGGCGCTGCGGATGGACGATCCCGACGGCGTTTACGGCAGTGCGCGGGCCAGGAATATGGCAATTGGCGCCGCACTCTCGCATGGAGCCGATTGGCTGTTGTTTCTCGACGCCGACGACTTGCTCTCAGTCGATGCGTTTCGCGATGCCAAGCCGTACTTCGACGATTACGACGCGATTTGGGGACAGGTTTTCACGTTTCAAGACGGCAGCAGCGAAGCGATCAAGCGTGAACCGCAAACCGACCAAACGGAGTCGCTCGTTGAATTGCTGAAGCAGCACCCTGACACCGCACTGCAAAGCGGGCACTTTGTGAGGGCGTCCGTCGCCGAACAGTTTCTATTTGACGAGACGGCCGAGAGTGGCAGCGAGTTGGACCAATTCCTCCAACTCTGGGAGAACTCCAAAGCCATCAAGATTTCCCACCCGATCTCACTAAAGCGGATGAACGACACTCCCCGCCCGCGAGCTGTCGCAGAGACACGGATACTGACCCGTTACCGGCTGAAACATGGCATCACGGCCGGCAGCGCCCCGCAACCGGCAGATTACCGCATGGATCTGGCCATCTTTGGAATGATCGGCTGCGGAACCCGCGAACTGGCGCATCTGCTTTCCGTTCCCAATGAGCGGATCATCCTCGACGAGCCCGCCCTGCTAGGACAAGAGTGGGCACGGCACCTGCAGCTGCAGCTAAGCGAGTTCGGAATCTCGATTAGCGACTACGACTGGTCACGAAAAAACTACTTGACGTTTCAGGAATTCTTCGACGTACAGATTCTTCCCCGCATCTCCCGCCTGAGTTGTTGGGGCATCAGCACAACGCGTTTCGACGGATGGCAGCAACGGCTGCAGACCTACCCGGCGGACAAGCTGGTCCTGTGTGTCCGCGACATTCGTGACGTCGTTCATTCTCATGTCGATATTGCGCAGAAGCTCGGCGTCCCGATTGACGGACAGTTCATTGAACATCGCACGCTCATGTCGGCAGCAGCGATCCTGGAAATGCGGTCGGTGCCGCATATCGAGATTCGCTATGAGGAAGCAGCGGCAGAAGGCGGGCTGGGATATCTTGCGGAGCAGTTGGGAGTGGAGATTGAAGGCGCCCCCGCTGACGCGGTGACCCCTGCCGGTCCGCCAAATCGATTTCGCACCGAACAGCGTCCGGAACTGATTGAGTTCGTCAACCGCATCTGGCGTCAGTCGGAAGACTACAGCCGGGCATTCGGCTACGAGTTGCCCAGCGGCTCCTACGGGCACGTTGCATAGCCGTCGATTCACCCATCAAGCCGGCACGGTCACCAGCGCGTGTAACCAAAGGGGCTGTCCGTCGGGTGCGTTCTCGGCGAGGGCGCGGAGAACCGTGTATCTCGCCCGCTGAAGCTCACTGATCCACCAAGCCGGTTCTTTGACCGTCAAATGCAACGGTTCGCCGAGTAGCTTCTGTCCGTAACCGTCCGGGAACAGGGCAATGCCGAAATAGCCGGCGTTCTGTGTACATCTCCGCAAATTGTCGAGCGTCTCCGGGACGCGATCGGTGGGAATGTGTTCCATCACGTCGGTGCAAATGATGCCGTCGTAGCTGCGGCCATAGTCAGCCAAATTCCACAGACAGCCGACCGTCAGCACCTCGTCGCGAACGTCGTCAAACCACGGATCGAGGCAATTGGCCGAAATGTCGAAGCCGTGCACGTCGAATTCGCGGCCGTATTCGGTGATCAACTGACGCATCAATTGCCCGCTGCCGCAACCGGCATCCAGAATTGAGCGCACCCCGTGTGTTCGGAAAAAGTCAACCAGTTCCACCAACTCGGCCCCGCGTAGCCCCGGCGAAAACTGACGGTATTCGTCCGATTTCCAAACTTGCTCATATTTGCGGCGCTCATTTTCGATCTGAGAGTTCACGGCGGCTTGCGGAGTTGCCGCCGACTCGCGGAGTTGCTTAGCGATGGTGAGCAGCGAACGTGTCGCTGATTGATGAGCGGGGTCGATTCGCAGCACCTGTCGAAATGAGTCCGCCGCTTCCACCAGCCGCCCGCCTGCTTGGGCGGCCTGACCGCGCTTGATGATTTCTTTGGTGACCATAATGGTTGTCCGCCATCTTAAAACGAATTACCGACCTTCCGCTCAATTGATATCGGCATGTTGGGTGACTAACGGCGAGAGAACCCTCGGCAGTGCGGCGGGCTTCGGGGAAGAATTGGGGCACTTGCGGCTGCTATCCGACGGCCAAATCGTCGTCGCGGATGTCGGTCAAGAACATACAGCCGGGGCTGTGGGTGATCGCTAGCGGCGGTTTGGCGGACATGATCACCGACTGTGGTGTGACGCCGCAGGCCCAGAACACCGGTAGTTCGTCGTCGTGCACCGGGACGGGATCGCCGAAATCGGGCCGCGCCAGGTCCGCGATGCCGATTTGCTCCGGCAAACCGAGATGAATCGGCGCGCCGTGCACGTCGGGATACCGCGCCGTAATTTGCACCGCGGCAATCGCGTCGGCCGGCTTGAGCGGCCGCATGGAAACAACGAGCGGACCGTGAAAAACGCCAGCGGGCGCACATTGTAAATTCGTGAGATACATCGGCACGTTGACGCCCATCTCAATATGGCGAACCAGAACTCCTGCGCGGATCAACGCGGCTTCGAAGGTAAACGAACAGCCGATCAAGAAGCAGACGAGGTCATCTTGCCAGTAGTCGCGGATATCCGTCGGCTCGTCGATCAATTCGCCGTCGCGCCACACCCGGTACCGCGGCAGGTCCGTTCGCAAATCGGCAGAGGAGGCCGCTTTTTTAGGAATCGCGCTTCCCGGCTCGGTGACGTCCAACAACGGGCACGGTTTCGGATTGAGCCGGCAGAACTCCTGAAAATCACCCGCGAGCTCTTGCGGCAGAATCGCCAAGTTCGCCTGCGCAAACCCGGGCGCCAACCCGGAGGTCTGCTCCATGAGCGCGCCGCTCCGCGCGGCGTGGCGCACAGCCTCACCAGTGTGCAAATCGGTTCGTGGCGGCATGTTCAATTGTCGCGCAAAATGTCGGGCGTCAAATGGTACCAAAATGACCGCAAGTAGTCGGCTTGGGTGATCATACCGCCGTCGCTATTTTCGGTTCAACGCGCGGCGGTGTTCGCGCGTGGCGCGTTCGATCTGCTCCCGGCTTTCAAACGGCACATACCCGGCCCGCATTGTGAATCCGTAAGCTTGACCGACCTTGAAATCCGGTATGAACCACTGAAAATCCCAGGCGGGATTCCCCTTGCCGCCGCCAGACGGCGATTGAGCCATCCAAATCCGGTCGCGGTCGCGAAACATCATCACGTATGCCATGCCGTGACTGACGCCGTAGTACCACGGCTCGGCGTATTCGTAGTCCGAGCGATTGAACACCAGCGTCAACGGAAAATCGTTGTCGTGCGGCAAGTCCGGTAACGTTCCGCCGGGCGGATGCGTGCTGCTGACGCCGTGCCGGGGCGTGACCGCCCGGACCCATTCTCCCGGCGTATCAGAGCCGGCTTTGCGGGCCTTAAAGTGGATCGCTTTGTCCTCAGGCTGATTGATGTAACTCGCCCAGAAAAGTCCGATATAGCCGTTCGTGTAGTTGCCGGCGCGCGGAATGCATTCAAACGTGTATTCAATCGTGCCGTCGGGCAGAATCGAATATCGTCCGCAACTTTCCAGTTTGTGAATGTGTGTCGGTGCCTGATACAGCTCAACCGTGTGCGGGTCGATCACGCGGAGCTGCATGGGAAACTCGCGCGGCTCGAATTTCTCTTTGACGATCTCCGCCGAATTGCCGTCGTGAATGTGTTCGAAGTTGAGACCCGCGTAACTGGGAACGAACAGGTTTCGCGGCTGCCGTTCATGTTTGATCACTGCCAAGCCGTTGTAGCGCCGGCGATGCCCCGGCACGTCCGGCGTGTCGACGGCCGCGTTATCGACCACAACCGCCGTCACCGGCCCGCGTTTGAGCACCACGTAATGCTCCTCCGGCACCGTATACTTAACGCGGGGATTGGTCAGGCTCGTCACCCCCTCCGCCGCCAGCGGATGCGCGGCGGGATTCACGGCCATATATGAAACAACAAGCAACAGCGAATGCGTCATAACCCACCCATATATCGAAAAACCACAACAAAGAACCCAAGCCGACCGCTTGCCGTCGTTTGCGATTTTGACGCCGCTAGCGACCTCAAGCAGTCGGCTCGGGTGCTGCGGCGTTGAGTCAATCCCGCGCCGGACGGGGCGGGTTTGCCCAATGTCCGCTCGGGTCCGAACCGCTGACGACGACGCCCTTTTGATTCCAATCCTCGCCCGCGCGAACGTCGGGCGTGCAATACCGCAGCGTCAATCCGCAACGCCGCCGATCGGAATCGTTCGCCTGCGATCCATGCAACAGCAAATCAGAATGCAGTGATATCTCCCCCGCCAGCAACTCGACCGCAACCGGCTCGCCGAAGCGCTCAATATCCTCGATCGTCTGATTGAGCACGTTTGCTTCGCTGTCGTCGCTGGTTTTGTACTCGATATGTCCCTGCGTGTGCGAACCGGGAATGAACCACATGCAGGCGTTCTCCACATCCGCATCATCAATCGCCAGCCAGACCGTCACCGTCTTGGAACTGGAGAGCGGCCAATAGCTCGAATCCTGATGCCAGGCGACCGACTTGCCGTCGTGCGGCATTTTGCAGAAGTAATGCGAACCCCAACCAATCACGTCTTCGCCGAGGATGTCTCTAACGCAGGCCACAATCCGCGGATGCGTCAGCAAATCGTAGACCTTACCGTAACTCAGGTGGGCCGTGCTGATCGAGTAGCTGTCGCCGCCCGCCGCCGTGACTTCTTCTAACAGCGCATCAAAATACCGGCGATGCTCCGCCATCTCCGCCGCGTCGAAAATCGGGATGCCTTTGACATAACCGTCTCGGTTATAGCCGTCGACTTGCTCAGGCGTCAGTGTCTGCGGCGCGGTGACGGTCGAGGGGTGAAATTGCAAGTCGCGCTCGATCGCGTCGAGTTCGGACTGCTCGGGGGTGATTTTGAACATTGAGTTCTGAGGCAAATGGACCATTGTGTAGCATGACGTAGTTCGACACTGTCATTGTGATCCTATGCCCTCTACAAAACAATCCGCAAATATGCTATTTTGTTAATGTGATCATGTTTGCGACTGCGGAGCGAAATTGATGTTGCCGGTTCGAGTTTTTGTGCCATTCCTTGCGTTTCTCGCGTTCCATGTAGCGGTTGCCGCTGCGGACTCTGAACCCGCCGCGCGGCGCGATGTTGATTATCTCCGCGACATCAAGCCGATCCTCACCGGGCACTGCGGGCAGTGTCATGGCGCTTTGCGGCAAAAGGCGAACCTGCGGCTCGACGCCGGTGTGCTGATCCTCAAAGGAGGCGACAGCGGCGAAGTCGTCGAACCGGGCGACAGCGACGCGAGCCTGCTGTTGGAATACATCCTCCCCGACGGCGACGATCCGCCGCAGATGCCGCCGGAAGGGCAGGGAACTCCGCTCGACGAAAAGCAAATTGCGTTGATCAAGGCGTGGATCAACGCCGGTGCGAAGGTTCCGCAAGACGAGGAAATCCCCGCCGACCCGCGCAAACATTGGTCGTTTCAACCGATCCAGCGTCCGGCGATTCCACAGACGGAGGGAAAGCCGGTTGACGGCAATCCGATCGACGCGTTCATCCAAGCCAAACATGCTGAACACGAATTGACGGCTCGACCACGGGCGCGGAATGAGATTCTGTTGCGCCGCGTCTATCTGGACCTGATCGGCCTGCCGCCGACGCGAGAGGAACTGCACCAGTTTCTTGCCGACGACTCACCGGACGCTTACGAAAAGGTCGTCGACCGCTTACTCGAGAGCCCGCACTACGGCGAGCGGTGGGGGCGGCACTGGATGGACGTCTGGCGGTACAGCGACTGGGCCGGCTACCGCGCCGAAGTCCGCGAGAGCCAGCCGCACATCTGGCGCTGGCGTGACTGGATTATCGAGTCGCTCAACAACGACAAACCGTACGACCGCATGCTGCACGAGATGCTGGCAGGCGACGAACTGGCGCCGGGCGATCCCGACACGCTGCGGGCGACAGGGTTTCTGGTACGGAACTGGTACAAATTCAACCGCAACGTCTGGCTCGAAGCGACGATCGAGCATACGTCGAAGGCGTTTCTTGGCATCACCATGAACTGTGCCAAATGCCACGAGCATATGTACGATCCGATTTCGCAGGAGGAGTATTACCGCTTCCGGGCGATCTTCGAACCGCACCAGATCCGCACCGATCAAGTTCCCGGCGTCCTCAACACGAAGAAAGACGGGGTGGTCCGCGCCTTCGATCGGGACTTGAAAACCGCCACGTTTTTGCTTCTTCGGGGCAACGAAAAGCACCCGGTGAAAGAGAACCCGCTCACTCCGACCGCCCCCGCCAGCTTGTCCCCGGTGAATTTCGAAATCGAACCGGTCAAACTCTCGCCGCAGGAGTTCTATCCCGGTCTCCGCGAGCACGTGCAACAGGATCATCTCAACTACGCCCGCGCAGCGTTGCAGAAATCGCAGGCAGCGCTCAAGAAGCTGACTGATCAACAGGCCGCCGCGAAACCTGAAGCGGAGTCCGACGACAAACCCTCTCCCGAACTCCGCGATGCCGAACTCAACGTCGCCGCCAAGCTGGTCGCCTACAATCTGCTGCAACTGCAATCGGTACGGGCACGAATTCTGGCCGATCTCACGCGCTATGCCGACAATCGTGCGGAGAACGTCGAGACCGCTACACTTAGCGCCGCAAAAATCGAACAACAGGCAAAACTGGCGAAGCTGGAGTGGGAGTACGCCAAAGCGGACCTAGCGGTTCACAAAGCACGAGCAGCGGAGAAACCGGACGACAAGAAGTCGCAAGCGGCCACCAAGAAAGCTCAAGATGCGCTTACGAAAGCCGAGAAGGCGTTGACGGCGGCTCGGGAGAAATCTCAAGAGCCGGCCGGCGATTATTCGCCGTTCGGCAAAGTCTATCCCGCAGAGAGTTCCGGCAGGCGGCTTGCTTTGGCCCGTTGGATCACTCACCGCGACAATCCCCTCGCGGCACGGGTAGCAGTAAACCACATCTGGCTGCGGCATTTCGGCGAACCACTTGTGCCGACCGTGTTCGATTTCGGCCGCAATGGAAAATCGCCGACGCACCCCGAGTTGCTTGACTGGCTGGCGACAGAGTTGGTGGCTGGCGGCTGGAAAATGAAACGGCTGCATCGGTTGATGGTCACGTCGCTGACATATCGCATGTCATCAATGACCGGCGACAACGAACAAAACTTGGCGGCCGATCCCGATAATGTCTATCTGTGGCGGATGAATTCCCGCCGTCTGGAAGCGGAAGCGGTCCGCGACGCACTGCTGCACGTCTGCGGCAACCTGGACCTGACCGCCGGCGGACCGGAAATCGATCAAGCTGCCGGCCAGACAAATTTCCGCCGCAGCGTTTACTTTCGTTCGGCGAAGGAAAAGCAGATGCTGTTCCTGGAACTGTTCGATCAGGCCAACGTCAATGAGTGTTACCGCCGCGACGAAAGCGTCGTTCCGCAACAGGCACTGGCCATGATCAACAGCCCGCTGTCGCTATCGCAAGGCCGGTTGCTCGCCAGCCAAATCACCAAAGCCGTCGGCAACAAGCCTTCGCCGGATACGAACGAGCTATTCCTGACCATCGCCTTCGAACGCACCCTCTGCCGGCAGCCGACCGACGAAGAGCGCACCACCTGCCGGCAATTTCTCAAGCAACAAACGCAGCTCCTGGCCGATTCGAACCAACTCACAAAGTTCGTTTCCGGTCCGGAGGTCCAAACCAAACCGGCCGAAGATCCCGCGCAACGCGCCCGCGAAAACCTGGTGCAAGTGCTGCTGAACCATAACGACTTTTTCACAATACGCTGAATTCGATAAACCACGGAGGCACGGAGAAGGAATAAATTCGAAGCACGAAATACGAAATCCGAAACAAATTCAAAATACTAATGCTCGAATGATCAAAACATTTTGAATTTTGAACATTTAAATTTGTTTAGGATTTCGAGCTTCGGATTTCGAATTTAAAAACTCTCCGTGGTGAATCAATACGATTAAGGGACACCGAACAATGAACAACCGACCCACCCAGCGGCGGCAGTTCCTCGCGGATGTCGGGATGGGCTTCACCGGCCTCGCGCTTTCGGCGATGCTGCATAGCGACGGAGTCGCACGAGGCGCCGAGCACGGCGCATGGTCGCCGCCCACCGGCGTGCCGCACTTCGCTCCCAAGGCCAAGAGCGTCATCTGGCTGTTCATGATCGGCGGCACGAGCCACATGGAGAGCTTCGACCCCAAACCGGAACTCAACAAATACGCCGGGGAGGAAATCGGTAAGACGCCGCACAAGGATGTGCTCACCGCCAAGTACCTCGATGACAACCTGAGGGTTGTCGTACCGGACGACGCCAACGGGCACATTCGCCACAAGCTCTATCCGCTGCAGGTCGGCTATCGCAAACGGGGCAACAGCGGGCTGGAAATCTCCGACTGGTGGCCGCACCTGGGGGACTGTGCCGATGAGTTGGCCATCGTCCGCTCAATGTGGACCACCGACAACAATCACGGCGCGCAATTGCAGTTTCACACCGGGCGGCACAGTCTGGAGGGGGACTTCCCCACGATCGGCTCCTGGGCGCACTACGGGCTGGGATCGCTGAACGACAACCTCCCGCAATTTATTGTGATGGGCCGCCCCATCGCCGATTGTTGCGGCGGGGTCCGCGGACACGGCGCTAGCTACCTGGGCCCGCAAAACAACGGCGTGAAACTGAATGTCGACCCGCAAAACCCGCTGCCGTTCGCCGCGCCGGGGAAAGACGTTTTTCGCGAAGAACAACAGGGCCAGTTCGAATTGCTCAATCAACTCAATCGCGCCGCGGCGGTCGAATATCCCGAAGACCAAGCTTCCCGCGCCCGCATCAAGTCGTACGAGTTGGCCTTTCGCATGCAAACGGCCGTGCCGGATGTGGTCCGCTTTTCCGAAGAGACTGAGCAGACGCAGCAGCTTTACGGCTTGGATGAAAAGGAGACCAAGGAGTTCGGCGAACAATGCCTGGCGGCCAAACGGCTCGTCGAGCGGGGTGTCCGCTTCGTACAAATCTTTCACGGCAGCAACGGCGGCGCCGGCGCGTGGGACGCGCATAGCAACCTCAAGAATGGACACGCCCGGCTCTGCAAACAGACCGACAAGCCGATCGCCGGCCTGATCAAGGATCTCAAGCGGAGCGGTCTGCTTGATGAAACGCTGATCGTCTGGGCAACCGAATTCGGCCGCACGCCGGGCACGCAAAACAGCAACGGACGCGACCATCATCCGTTCGGATTTTCCGTCTGGCTGGCAGGCGGCGGCATCAAGGGAGGGATCGCCCACGGGTCGACCGATGCGATCGGCTTTCACGCCAATCAGGACCGGCACTACGTGACTGACATTCATGCCACGGTGCTGCACCAATTGGGCCTCGACCCCCGCCGCCTCGTTGTGCCGGGCCGCCAACGGCTCGACATCGATTTCGGCCGCCCGATCCACGACATCATCGCCTAAATCCCCAAACCGACGGCTTCGCCGTCGCATTGTGCGCGGCCCTTAGCAAACACGCTCCTCAATTAGTTCAATACAATGAGCGACAAACCATTTAGCGGGGCGACCGCGCTGGTCACCGGCGGGTCCCGCGGCATCGGACGCGCCTGTTGCATCCGGTTGGCACGAGCGGGTGCGAACGTAGTGATCAATTACCGCTCCCGCGCGGAAGACGCTGAGCAATGCGCTCAACTCGTGAAAGAAGCCGGCGGCAAGCCGCACTTGATTGCCGCCGATGTTTCCGACGAACAATCCGTTGCCGACATGATTGCCGAGACGGAAGCGACGTTCGGTCCGGTCGAATTGCTGGTCAATAACGCCGGCATCTTTGAATACGTGACACACGCCGAAACCACCCCCGATCACTGGCGGCGGACGCTCGACGTCAACCTGACCGGCTTGTACCTCGTCACGTGGGCGGTCAAGGAGAGCATGATCCGCCGCAATTACGGGCGAATTGTCAACATCGCCTCAATCGCCGGATTGCGTCCACGGCCGCACGCGATTGCCTATGCAGTCAGCAAAGCGGGCGTGATTTCCTTCACGCAGTCCACCGGCGAAGCGCTGGCCAAGCACAACGTCCGCATGAACGCCGTCGCCCCCGGCCTGATCGAAACCGAAATCCTGGCCGACGTCGATCCCATACGGCTCGACGAAATCGTCGCCGCGACGCCGCTGCCCCGCATGGGCACTCCCGCTGAAATTGCGGAGGCGGTGTACTATTTGCTCTCTGACGCGTCGAGTTTCATGATTGGACAGACGATCGTCGCCGACGGCGGACGCGTGATGCTGCCTTGATCCGCAGACTCGACACGGCATAATCGAGAAGAGTACGCAGTTTGGATAGGGCCGCTCGGCAATTCGTTGGAACGTCGGCTCGACGTCACAATAACGGGAGAATCTCGCACCTGCGGTTCATCTAGTCCGCGTTCCGTTCTGACCTCATTTTCATTGGATGGCGCTTCCATGAATCACGCAACTTCGACACGGCTCGAGTATCGTTCGAAACACGCAGGCACATCACGCCCCTATCTGCTGATTGCAGGGGCTCTTGGCGCGATGTTGCTATCCGTCGCACTGTTTGTCGTGTCCGTCAGTCGCCCGGCGGAAGATCGTGAGTCGTTTCCCGTGTTTATCGGCATGACGACGGTGCCGATGATGTTCGGTGTTTTTATGCTGTGGCAAGCGCTGGTGATTATGCGCACTCCGCGCGTCATTCGGCTCTCCCGGCAGAAACTCGCCATTGATTGGACGCGCGGGACGCAAGAAATCGCCTGGGAGGACATCGCGCGCGTTGAAACCGACAAGAAAAACACCGGGTTTCAGGAAATCGACGCGCTGGTGCTCTTCGACGCTGCTGGAAAGAAACTTGTCGTGCTGACGTGGGAGATCGACGGATTTGAGAAGCTGCGCAGCCAGATCTGCACGGCGATTCGCAAGACGTCCGGAAACACAGCCAGCGACGCACGACTTCGAAAATCCAAAGGAAAGGCCATAATTTTCGCAGCCGGCGCGGCGCTGTGTGCCGCCGGCAGCATATTTACATTCATCGACGCGAGCCACAGCCGGGAACGAGAACAACTGCTTTCCGAGAATACAGTCCAAATCGACGCCCGGATCACGCGCCATTATCGGCGGAGTCTAGGACGCCGTATCGAATATTCCTTTGCCGACGAGGCAGGCACAACCCACACCAATGATGTGCTGGTTGCGGAAAGAGTATGGAATCGCTACGAAGGAGCAGAGACTTTGCCCATTCGCTATGCTCCGTCTCGCCGCGACGTGAACGAGCCCTTAGACGGGGAGATCGAGTCGAGCGACCTCAGCCCCGGCATGACGTACTTCGCTTCGGTCGCCCTGGTGCTGATGACGGGGCTGTTTCTGTTGGTCGCCGTGCTTCAATGGCGGGGAATGGACATTGACGTTTCCAACAACAGGATTCGTCTGATTCGCTTTGGCGAGAACGATCCGGACCAAGTAGGAACTTGAACGACTATGCCTTTCATCAACAAAGACGACATCCCCGCCATCGAGCCGGTCCCCGGCTGCCGCATGCGCACACCGCACGGCGAAAACCTGATGCTCTCTTACTTGGAGATGGACGAAGGGGCGGTCGTCCCCATGCATCACCATCCGCACGAGCAGGGGGGGATCCTGTTGTCGGGACAGATCGAACTGACGATCGGCGAGGAAACCCGGCTTTGTGAAGCGGGTTCGCTGTTCATCATCCCGCCAAACACGCCGCACAAAGCGGTCGCGGTGGGCGGACCGGCCGTCGTTCTCGACGTATTTAGCCCCGTCCGCGAAGACTACGCCGAGATGCTCAACAAATACATTCCTAACGTCTGATTGCCGCCCGGTCTCAACGCTGCTAATCGCCGTACGAGCCGCAGCTCAGGATGAAGCAGATTCTGCAGCGTCTCAGCGTTCTTTCGGTTTCGACTCTTCGGCAATGCGATACAGCGACTGATGCCCCCGCAGGATGATCTCGCCGCCGACGATCGCCGCCGACGCGCTGAAGCGGTCGTCAAGTTGGTTCCTCGCCAACAATCGAGGACGGTCCTCATTGCTGATGACCATCGTCATTCCGTCGAGGTCGGTGATACAGACACGTCCGGAGGCCCCAACGGGGGATGCGTAGACATTGCGAATTCCCGCCAGCCGAAATGCGCCGGGAGCGTCTTCACCTGACTTTGCATCGAGCCGCGACAGGATACCTTGATAGTGTCGCAGAAAATAAAGCGCACCGTCGTACAGCAACGGTGAGGGAACGTACGGTGTCAGCCGCCTGCGCGACCAGACGAGTTGGTCGGTTCCAGTAATGTCGCCGTGTGCTCCCTCTAAGCGGATGGCCAACAGCGCCTGTTTTTCATAGCTGCTGGCGGCAAAAATCATCCCGTCACCGGCAACCGGAGTGGCGACGATGTTCGCCGATAAGCCGCCGCACTCCCAAATCACGGTTCCGTCGGTCAAATCATACCCCCGAACGCGGTCCGTCCCGCTGACGACAACTTGCGCGCGACCGCCGTGCTCAACGACAATCGGCGTTGCCCACGACGTCACTTCGTCTCGTTTCACTTTCCACTGCGGCTCCCCGGTCTTCTTATTCAGCGAAATCAGAAACGACTCACCCTCATGGTCCCAATTAATGATGAGTTGATCGCCGTACAGCACCGGCGAACTTCCCTCGCCGTGTCCATGTTTGGAATGCATTCGCCCCATGTCTTTCTCCCAGACCACATCGCCCTCGAAGTTCAGGCAATACAGACCCCGCGATCCGAAATAGGCGAACAGATGTTCGCCGTCCGTCACCGGTGAATTGGAGGCCAAACTCGCGGTCTCATGCCCACCCTCATGCGGAAGCTCGTCATGAACCGCTTTTTCCCACACAATCCGCCCGTCGCCGCGATCAATCGCCAGGACAAAAAACCGGTGTCGCTGCGTCACCGGCAGATTGTCGTGCGCACCGGGCGCCCCGCTGTAACGCGGCGGCAACTTCTCGCCATAAGGGACGGCCGTCGTCACAAAGATGCGGTCGCGCCAGACAATCGGCGTCGCGTGTCCGCTTCCCGGCAGTTTGATCTTCCAGCGAATGTTCGTTTCCTCATCCCAGACCACCGGCGGATCGGACTGAGGGGCCACACCGGTTCCCAACGGACCGCGCCACTGCGGCCAGTACAATTTGGCGTCATAATCGGCGTCGTCCGCGCGCAGACTGAGAGAAAGCGAGAAGCCAAAGCAGACTGCAATCATCGCAACTCGCTGTGACATCATTCGACAGTTTCCTTCGTGGTTGACCGGTTGCGAACGCGTCCTTTTGCTGGAACTCGTCAGTTTAGGAGTCGCTGCAAACCATGTTTTCTACGTGTTAAGACCCAACAATATTTGCGCGTTGCCGAAAAAACTGCTCCATCAGCCATCAACTATGAATTTGGCTGCAAACATTTCGAGCACACGGGTGCGGTTCGTTAGGTTACGATGAAGTCGAAACGGCGAGACGCATCGTGCTTGTTCAGGTTCAGCGACGCGCTTACGATGCCTGCTCCCCGCTACGTCAGCACTCCATCAAACTCGCAGATCGCCGCTGAATAGCCACACAATCTTGGGGCGGCCTGCGCTCGCATTGTGAGTCACAAATCGACACAATCTATGGCATGTGCCATCGATTCAACGTCAGATCACCAGCGAGCGAAATCGCGGCGGCGTTCAATCTGCCGCAAACCCCACAACTGGAGTTTCCAGAGACCGACCGCTATCCGGGCAGCGACGTGCTCACTCTCCGCTTGGATTCCACCGGAGCGCGGGAGCTTTCACTGCTCGAGTGGGGCCTGTTGCCGCGTTGGTGGAAGCCGTCCGCCAAATTCCACACCCGCAAGTCGTTTCAACGCAACACGTTTAACGCCCGTAGCGAAACGATTCACGAAAAGCCCTCATTTCGCGATGCGTTCAAGAAACGGCGGGCACTGATTCCGGCATCAGAGTTCTATGAAGGGGGACATTATTTCGGGCTCGTCGATCAGCCTGTCTTCGCCTTGGCCGGATTGTGGGAAGCCTGGCGGCTGGGCGACGATGCTGTCGAGACATGCACCGTCGTCACCACCGAAGCCAACTCGCTCATCGCCAAGTACCATGCCCGTAAACGAATGCCGGTGATCCTTCAAAGCGAAAATGATATCGCGCGTTGGCTCAATCCCGAGATTACGTCACGCGACGATCTGCTCGACCTGTTCGAACCGTTCGACGCCGGCATGATGACCTGCACACCCGCAGAGTCCTGACTCGCTGACGCAACGCTAATCACGGACAAAGGTTCCACCACGTTCAACCGTCTGTCAGCAATCGGAATACGGTGTGTCGGGGAAATTCAATCGCCCATCTGGTCTATGGTCCCGGCCGTTGATAAACTGGATATTGGACTCACTCAAAACTCATCAGGAACCGCCGTGCAACATAACGATGCGGACATCATGCGGCGCGTGAAGGCGGGGGACGTCGCGCGGTTTGACGAACTCGTGCGCCGTTATCGCCCGCCATTGCTGCGCGTTGCTTGGAGCAAATTGGGCGATTGGGAAGCGGCCGAAGACGTCGTGCAAGAAACATTCCTGGCAGCCTACGCGGCACGGGAGACGTATAACCCCCAGTTTGCGTTCCGCACTTGGCTCTGGACGATTCTGCTCAATCTCTGCCGGCGTCAGTGGCGAAAGGGCGCTTCGCGCAAACGGGCGATCACCCAATCGATTCCCCACGACGAACAGGCGACTGCACATCCCCAACTCGTAGCGCCAGATAGTGCGCTGTCGCAGTTGTTGGCCACTGAACAGCGGCGCGAGGTGTCGCGACTGATTGACCAGTTGCCGGAGCCGCAGGCCGACGCAATCCGGCTGCGTTTTTTCGGCGGATTGAAGTACGAGGAAATCGCCTCAGCCATGGACAGCGCGCTGAGTACTGCCAAAGTCCGCGTGCGAAACGGTTTGTTGCGGCTTGCGAACATATTGAAGGAACAAGAAGCAGACTCATCAGAAGGATCTTGATCAACAACCTACGATCAGAATTGTTAGATAGTGGCCGAGAACCGGCGGCTGCCGAATTTTGAAGTGTTATTTAGCGGTGACAGTCTCATGAATTGTGATCAAGCTTTCGAAGTGATGACCGAGCCGGGAACCGTGCGCGACGAAGCACTGGAAGCGCACCTTCAGCAATGCCCGCGCTGCCGCGATATGGCAGAGATTCTCGAACCCGCCTTACGCTTCGTGACGGGGCAGGGGGACGATGCTTGGCCCAATTCCGCATGGGAACCGCCGCCGGCCGCTCACAGCCAGCCTGCCACGCCGTTTCTGTCACAGCAAGCCGTCCGCGCGGCGGAAGAGGCGGCCGCCGCTTTGACCTCCCGAAAGCCCCGCAAGACGAGCGACCGCCGTGGGCGATGGTTGGCAGTCGGACTACTGGCTCCACTCATCTTGGCGGCGATCCTGCTCGCTGAGCGTCTTGAAACGGACAAACATGAGCGATCCCATCAGTCGGCCGTCGCTCCGGAATTGGGACAATGTCTCCGCGGGGAAGCGGCTCGGACGCAATCTGCTGATGATCAACGGTTGCGAAATGCGCGCGACATCGTTCTGTCGTGCAATACTTGCCATCTGTTGTCGTTCCCCCGCGAATCAGACGTCGAACCCCGTCTCAAATTGCGACCGGCGGGATTCGACCACCCCGACGGGCGCCAACCAGTCTCCGGGCAGGACCGTGCTACCGGGTGGAACGTCGATCTAAGATGGGATTTGGCCGGTCTGGCATCCCAGAATCGCAAGTGCTGAGTCGCTGCAGTCGCCGATCTGAGATCGACGACTCGCAAAACGCCGCAGTATTTGCCGTTTGTCGAATTCCCGAATCGCAGGACTGATCTCGTCTTGCCGCTTTTTGCTGATTCGGCTATTTAGGCTCCACTCTCCGCGGAATGTCCGGCGGGACACGAATCCTATCTCCTGCGGAGATCCCCTCCGCATGTCCCAAATCGATTTGAGACCGCTGCAGCGGTCGATTCCGCGTTACCTACTCTCTCTCGACTCTGCCCCTGTGGGAATAACTGTCAAATGAACGGTGTCACATCAGACACCCGCAACAGCCGGCGCCGGCGGTGCCGGTCAGGCGCCATGTGGCGCGCCGTCGTTGTCTGGGTGTTCTTAACCGCTGTGTGGTCGCCATTTGATGCCGGACTCCGCGCCGAAGAAAGCGTGCTCTCGCAAGGACGGCTCAAGATCCGCAGCGTGGAAATCGAAGGACACCGTACGATTCCCGAAAGCGCCATCGCCCGCAAAATCAAAATCCGTCCCGGCCAAATGGTCAGCCAGCAGCGCATCCTCGACGAAGTTGCCGCACTGCACAAAACGTCGTGGTTCTTCGACGTAACACCCATCACGCGGCAAGCCGAAGACGGCAATGGATATGTGCTGATCTTTCGCGTGCGCGAACGGCCCGTGCTCCGCCGCGTGACGTACAAAGGCAACGACGAGATCAAAACCAAACAGTTGGAGGCGATCACCAATCTCAAAGCGGGCGGAGCCTACGACGTCAGCCTCAATCGCGACTCGGTCCGCGCGATCAAACAATATTACTTCGATAAGGGCTACATCCACTGCAACGTCACCTTGGAAAAAGGCAACTCCGAGAAAGACCGCGAAGTGATTTTCGCCATCGACGAAGGACCAAAAGTCGTTGTCACCGACATCAAGTTCAAATTCAAAGATACCAAGTTCATTCCTGCCGGGCGGCTCAAAATGAAGTTGAAGACCAGCACTCGCAAGCTCTGGTTCTTCGGAGGCAAGTTTGATCCCGCGTCGATTGCCGACGACATCGCCGCCCTAAAAGACTTCTATTTCAGCTACGGATTTTTTGACGTCCAGATCGAAGAAAAGGTCCAAGAGACCAAAGACCGGTCCAAGGTCAGGATTACCTATGTCGTCGATGAGGGCATCCGATACAAAGTTGGCAAGATCAGGTTCAACGGGCCCCGCGTGATCTCGGAAAAGTCGTTTCGAGATCGCCTCAAACTGAGAGAGGGCGACTACTTTGACGACGGAAAGCTGTCCACCGACATCAGCATGATCAAGGGGGACTACGGCAAGCTCGGCCGGATCTTTGCCGTCGTCAACACCGGCTCCAAATACTACGAAGAGCCGGGCGTCATGGACCTGGTCTATGACATCAACGAAGACAAGCCGTATCGTATCCGCAAGATTATCGTCAAAATTAACGGCGACTATCCGACGACCAAGGAAAAGACAGTCCTCAACCGTATCTTGGTCAAACCTGGGGACTTGGCGGATCCCGCCTTGATTCAAAAGAGCAAGCGGCGGCTGGAAGGCGCGCAAATCTATGCCGCCGGGGCCGGCCAGCCGGGCAAGCCGCCGACCGTTGCCATCAAACAAGTTTCCAACCAGCAAACGCGCGAAGCGGCTACCGAAATCATCCGCGCACAAGCACTGGACCAGCCGGCCAACAATCCCATTATCAACAACAGCCCGCAAGGCGATCCGTTCGGCCGCTCGCTGTCGCTCCCGCCGGCGGACTGGTATGAGGAGGACGTCATCGACCTGGAAGTGGGAGTCACCGAAGCCCAAACCGGCCGGTTGATGATTGGTGCCGGAATCAACAGCGATACCGGCTTGGTCGGCTCCATCGTGCTCGACGAGCGCAACTTCGACATTCTGCGGCCCCCCACAAGCTGGGACGACATCTGGACCGGACGCGCTTGGCGCGGCAACGGCGAGCAATTCCGACTTGAGGCGGTCCCCGGTTCAGAAGTGAACCGCTATTTGATCAACTGGCGAAACCCCTACTTCATGGACCAAGACTTCAGCGTCGGAGTGAGCGGCTTCTACTTCGACCGTATTTACGAAGACTGGGATGAACAACGGTTGGGCGGCCGGGTGACCATCGGACGCCAGTTCACCCGCGAGTGGTCCGGAGCCATCGCTTTTCGCCTGGAAGAGGTCAAGCTCTTCGACCCCGCCATTCCAACTCCCCCGGAACTGATGGAGTCCTTGGGCGATTCATTCCTCTCGACCGTCCGGGCGAGCATCGCTCACGACACACGTGACGCGGCCTTTTTGCCGAGCGAGGGACACTACATCGAATTGGCCTACGAACAAGCCTACGGCGAATTCACCTATCCCCGCTTCGAGGCGGAAGCCAGCCAGTTCTTCCAAGTCGGCGCCCGCCCCGACGGCAGTGGCCGCCAGATTATCACGCTGCGTGGAGAGTTGGGCTTTACCGGCAGCGACACGCCGATCTTCGAAAAATTCTATGCCGGCGGCTATCAAAGCTTTCGCGGCTTCCGTTTCCGTGGCGTCTCACCGCGTGATCTGAACGTCACCATCGGCGGCGAATTCTTGGCACTCGGTACGGTCGAATACATGCACCCGTTGCTGGCCAACGACAGCGTCCAAGCCGTCGTCTTCTCCGACTTCGGAACGGTCGAGGAAAACGTCTCCTTCAACGATTTCCGGGTGACCGTCGGCGCCGGACTGCGAATCACCATCCCCGCCATGGGCCCCGTCCCGCTGGCGCTCGATTGGGCAATTCCGCTCGCCGATCAGCCGCGCGACGAACGGCAACTGTTCCAGTTCTACTTTGGCGTGTTCAACTAAACTCCGAACAAGCGGAGCTGACTTTTCTCTGTCCGCCGGTTCTGACATGATGGGGTCGTCTAACACTACGTTTACGAAGACTTCGTCAGCGGAACGGGCATGATTCTAGAAGGTGTCGTCACCACCCACGATGCGCGTGGGCTGCTCAATGTAGCGCCCATGGGTCCAATCGTGGACGCGTCGATCTCGACGCTGCTGTTGCGGCCGTTTAAGACATCCCGCACCTACGCCAATTTGAAACAGCAGCCGCACGGCGTGTTTCATGTCGTGGACGACGTACTGCTGTTGGCCGAAGCGGCCATCGGCGAACCGCGGTTGCCGCTCGACACGATGCCCGCGGAAACGATCGATGGAACGGTGTTGCGGGACGCATGCCGCTGGTATGAGTTCGAGATCGAAGAATTCGACGATCAGCACGAGCGCACGACGCTGACCGCGCGCGTGCGGCACAGGGGCAGACTGCGCGATTTCTTCGGGTTCAACCGCGCAAAACACGCTGTCGTCGAAGCGGCGATATTGGCGACTCGTGTCAATTTGCTAACGGCAGAGGATATTTTGCATCAATTGGACGCACTCGCCGCTCCTGTCGAGAAGACCGCTGGGGAACGCGAACGTGAAGCGTTCGAACTGCTCACAAACTACATCACCGGCAATCTTCGCAAAAAAGGTTCACAGTCGCGATGATGAGCGGACCGCACGCAACAATTTTTCTTGATCGATTCAATTTGCGCCGTTAAGATCAAAGCACTGTCGACTCAGGTTATTTTGCTCCGAACCGCCAACAACAGGAACCATGTCCAATCCAGCCGACATCCGGATTTTGGAAGCTCGCTGCACTTTTGAAAATCTCCCTTTTCGCACACCGCTGAAGTTCGGCGGACGCGTCATGGATTCGACCGACTTGATCAACGTCGAAGTCGACGTCGAACGGCGGGACGGCAGACACGCGACTGGATTCGGCAGCATGCCCGTGGGCAATATCTGGGCCTGGCCCTCGCCCGACGTCGCTCCCGACCAGTCCACGGCGGCCATGAAGCAACTCGCCGAGCAGACCGCCGAATTGGCCGAGTCGTATCCCGAATTCGATCATCCTCTCGACACCATCTACCGGCTTTCTGCCGAATACGCGCACATGGCCGGCAAGATTGTGCAAAAGCTCAGTATCGCCGGCGAGTTTCCTGAACTGGCGCAGTTGGTCGCAGCCAGCCCGCTCGACGCCGCTGTTCATGACGCTTACGGGCGCGCCGCCGATTTGAACAGCTACGACATGCTCTCGGATGAGTTCATGAACTATGACCTTACGGAGTACCTTGATGATCAGTTTGAAGGAGAATACCTCGACCAATACACGCTCCGCGAGCCGAAGCCGACGATGCCGCTCTATCATTTGGTCGGCGCGCTCGATCCGTTGACCTCGGCGGATGTTGCCGACCCGGTCGGCGACGGGCTGCCCGAAACGCTGGGCGAATGGGTCGCAGCCGACGGCCTAACACATTTGAAAATCAAGCTCGGTGGCGATGATCTCGATTGGGACGTCGGCCGTGTGGCAGCCATCGATCAAGTCACCGCCGAAGCCCAAGCCGCCCGAGGTTGCACGGAATGGCACTATTCTCTCGACTTCAACGAGAAATGTGAGAACGAGCAATATTTGCTCGATTTTTTGGCGAAGATTCGCGAAAAACGGGCGGAAGCGTGGGACCGCGTGCAATACATCGAGCAGCCGACGCACCGCGACTTGAAATCACACCCCGACAACACGATGCACGAGGCGGCCAAATTGAAGCCGGTCGTCATTGATGAATCGCTGGTCGATTACGACTCGCTGTTGCTCAGCCGTGAGCAGGGCTACTCGGGTGTCGCCCTCAAAGCGTGCAAGGGTCACACCGAGGCGCTACTGATGGCGGCCGCCGCCCAAAAAATGGGCTTGTTCCTCTGCGTCCAAGATCTCACCTGCCCCGGCTTCTCGTTTCTACATTCGGCGAGCCTCGCCGCCCGAATTCCCGGCATCGCCGCCATCGAAGGCAACGGCCGGCAATATTGCCCCAGCGGCAACAAACGCTGGGCGAAACAATTCCCCGGCATGTTCGACATCACCGACGGCTCAGTCGCGACTGCCGAGCTGGATGGAATCGGGCTGGGGTTTTGATCCGCCGGTTCAAACGCCCCCCCCCGACTTCCAGGAAACAGTTTGAACCGCATCCGGCACAACAGGCTCCAAGCGTTCAGGCGCTCTAAACGCTAAAGTCCGCCCCCATGAGATGTCGAAAGAAACATTTGCCGGAGGCGGTTACAAGATTGGCCGCCAACGAACTCAAAACGGCAAACTTGTGTCCTTGAATTCACTTCCGACGTTGCCTTGGCACAGGTTCGACGAAGTTCACCCGCGCACCCAAGACACCCTATTTTGCCAGGTTCCTGCGACCGACATTTTCGGAATCTTTTTACGACCGGCAGTCTTGACCGACGCTGATCAGGCAACCTATCCTGCGGAAACCACCGAAGGCAACAATCTGGCGCCGTAGCCAAGTGGTCTAAGGCAGCGGATTGCAAATCCGCCATTCGCCGGTTCAAATCCGGCCGGCGCCTCTCTAAACGCAAGTCCCGATACAGATGCGGGGCTTGCGTTTTTTCTTTCGCGGGCGGTAATTTGGGGGGACGACGCCTCTAAATTGGACAGCTTCGCGTCAGCAAGCCTCTAGACGCCGAACATGGTAATTCCTGGCATATGCCGCTCCCAAATGCTGCACTCGCCGAATTGAAGAACTTGCTGGGCGACCGTCTTTCTTTTGCTGAAGGCGTTCGCGCGGACCATGCCGGCGACGAGTCTGCAAGTCCACCAGCCCCACCGGACGCGGTCGCCTTTCCCGACAGCACCGAGGAAGTCTCGCAGGTCGCGAAAATCTGTTCGACGCACCGCGTCCCGATGATCCCCTATGGAATTGGCTCGGCTGTTGAAGGTGGAATTGTCGCCACTCTGGGCGGGCTTTGCCTTGACCTGAGCCGCATGAATCGGATTTGTGAGATTCACCGAGACGATCTTGATGCGGTCGTCGAGGCAGGCGTCACGCACGTTGATCTCAACGGGCAGCTCGCCGGCAGCAATCTGTTTTTTTCCGTTGATCCCGGCGCGGCGGCGACAATCGGAGGCATGGCGGCGACACGGGCATCGGGGTCAAACGCGTTTCGTTACGGCACCATGCGGGAGAACGTGCTCAGTTTGGAAGTCGTCCTAGCGGACGGCAGGATCATTCAAACGGCGCGCCGCGCCCGCAAATCGGCAGCCGGCTATGATCTCACGCGATTGTTCGTCGGTTCTGAGGGGACATTGGGGATCATCACCGGTGTGACGGTTCGATTGCACCGAGTTCCTGAAGCGCTCTCGTCGGCTGTCTGCCCGTTTCCCGATGTCGCCGCTGCCGTGAATACGGTGATTGAAACCATCCAAGCCGGCATCCCGCTGGCACGCATGGAATTGCTCGACGAGGTCGCGCTCGATGCGGTCAACCGGTATTCCGACCTGGACTATGAACTGAAACCGACATTGTTTCTCGAGTTTCAGGGCACGCCGCACGGAGTCGTTGAACAGTCTCAACGTGTAGGCGATATCGCCGCGGCACACGGCGGTCTCGATTTTCAATGGGCCACCGACGCCGTCGAACGCGACAAGCTCTGGCAAGCCCGCCACGATGCTTACCATGCCATTCTCCAGTTGCGTCCAGGCAGCCGCAGCGTCACGACCGACGTCTGTGTGCCAGTATCACGTTTGGCGGACTGTATTCTGGCGACCCAGGAGGACTTGAAGTCGTGCTCATTGCCATGCCCGCTGTTGGGGCACGTCGGGGACGGCAACTTCCATGTCCTATTCTTGGTCGATCCCAAGCAGCCGCAGGAGATTTCAGAAGCAGAACACTTCAACCGACGGATGGTCGAGCGGGCGCTCGACATGGAAGGCACCTGCAGCGGCGAACATGGCGTCGGCCTCGGCAAACGCGATTTCCTCAAGACCGAATACGGTCCGGCCTGGGAGTTGATGCGGGCGATCAAAACGACGTTCGATCCGCACAACTTGATGAATCCCGGCAAGGTCTTTCGCGATTAAGCTGCGGATGGACCTGCGACCCTGCCATCGGATCCCAGTTCGTGCTACGCTGTGGCCCAGTCGCAATCGAACTCTCCACAATTTCAGCCGAACCTGGGCGCCGCCTGCCGTGTCATTCCGCAAAAGGACTCTATGCAGAAGATTCAACAGCAAATTTTGGAACTGCTGGCCAAACCGAATTACAAGCCGCTCAAATCTCTCCCGCTGGCCAAAAAGCTCAAAGTCTCTAAGAAGCGGATGCCCGCATTTCGGGACGCGCTGGACACACTCACCGGATCGGGAGCCGTGTTCGCCACCCGCAACGGCTTGCTGCGACTGACGCCGCCGCACGGATACGTGACCGGTATGGTGAAAAAGGCGGCCGGCGGTTTTGGGTTCCTGATCCCTCACGGCGAGGACGGTTCCCGAATCGAGGACGTCTACCTTTCGCGAAAAAACTTGGGCAACGCACTGACCGGTGATGAAGTCGTCGTCAAGTTGCTGCGTCACAAAGGACGCAAAGGGGACAATATCCAAGGCCGCGTCGAGCAGATATTACAGCGGGCGACAAACAGTTTCGTCGGCACCTACTTCGAAAGCGGTGGCAACAGCTACGTTCAGGTCGACGGCACAACGTTCAGCGATCCGGTCTACGTCGGAGATCCCGGCGCCAAGGGTGCGGTGGCGGACGATAAAGTGGTCTTTGAGATGGTTCGCTTCCCGAGTCCCGCCCGGCAGGGCGAGGGCGTCATCACGGAAGTCCTCGGCCCGCGCGGCAAGCCGGGCGTCGATACCGCCGCCGTCATCCACGAATTCGGCTTGCCGGACGAGTTTCCCGATGAGGTCTTGGAAGAGGCCCGCATTCAGGCCCAGCAGTTCGACGAATCGGACCTGAACGAGCGGGTCGACCTGACTCGCGAAACGATCGTCACGATCGATCCCAACACCGCTCGCGATTTCGACGACGCGATTTCCCTCACCCGCGACGACAACGGTCACTGGCATCTCGGCGTGCACATCGCCGACGTCGCCCATTTTGTGCAGCCGGGAACGTTGCTCGACGAAGAAGCGCAACACCGCTCGACAAGCGTCTATCTTCCCGACCGAGTGCTGCCGATGATTCCGGAGGTCATCTCCAACTCGCTGTCCAGTTTGCAGCAGGGCAAGGTCCGGTACACCAAGTCGGTGTTGATTGAGTTCTCTCCGGAAGCCATGCCGCTCCACGTGCAGCTTCAGAGCACGGCTATTAAGGTCACCCGCCGCTTCGCCTATGAGCAGGTGTTGCCGATCGTCTTTCATCCTGAGGAGCACAAAACCAAAGTCTCGGCCCGCGTCCGCGAACTGCTGGCACGGATGTATGAACTGGCGATGCTCCTTCGCGCGCGGCGCTTTGCCCGCGGAGCGCTGGAACTCTCGATGCCTGAAACGAAAATCGTGCTCGACAAAAAGGGAAAAGTGGTCGGCGCAGAGGCGGTCGAGCATGACGCCAGCCATCAGATCATTGAGGAGTTCATGCTCGCGGCCAACATCGCTGTTGCGACGAAGTTGGCCGACAAGGAAATCTCCTTTCTCCGCCGCGTACATGCGGCCCCCGACGAAGCCAAACTTCGCAGTTTTGCCGAATTTGTCGAATCGCTCGGCTTCAAGGTGAAGCAATACCAGAGCAAATCGCAGTTGCAGGATCTGCTGAATCAGGTCAAAGACCAGCCGTTAATGCGGGCCGTCAACTACGCGCTGCTCCGCAGCATGAAACAGGCAGAGTACGCTCCCGACGAACTCGGCCATTACGCGCTGGCGGAAGACAATTACTGTCACTTCACGAGCCCGATTCGCCGATACCCTGATTTGACGGTCCACCGGCTCGTGCACCGCCTGATCACCGGGGACAAGCGGCATGAAGATGCTTTGGAACTCGTCGCACTGGGCCGGCACTGCTCCTTCAACGAGCGACGCGCTGAGCAGGCGGAACGAGAATTGATTAAGGTCAAGTTGCTCACCTACCTCACCGACCAAGTCGGCATGGAGTTCGACGCCGTGATTACGGGTGTGCAAAAATTCGGCTTCTTCTGCCAAGGGCTCGAATTGCCGGCCGAGGGCTTGGTCCATATTTCGACGTTGGCCGAAGATTACTACTACTATCATGCCGAATCCCATCAGATCGTCGGCCGACGCACCGGGAAGCAATACCGGTTGGGGGATCTCGTGCATGTGGCGGTTGCGCACGTCGACGCCGATCGCCGCGAACTCGATTTCCGCGTCCTCTCTGCAAAGCCCGGCGACGCACCGAGACAGACCCGTCGCAATAAACAGGACAAGTCCGCGAAGCCGGGAAAGTCGTCTCGAAAAAAGCGTGGCCAGAAAAGTGCGCCGACCGGCCGGTCGAAGTCAAAAACGTCGCCGGCGAAGCGAAAAAAAACAAAGAAGAATCGCTCGACAACCACGTCGCGCAATTCCCGCAAGCGGCGGAAATAGCCTCACGCGTTCTCATTTTAGAGAATCCAACCGACTGTCGGTGCGCGCGACGACCGACGATTGCAAGTGGAGTCCGTTCTCCTATAATCCGTTAGAGTTAACGCGAAACGCCGACCGCCTGCAGATTCCAGCCGATGAGCCACACCTGAAGCGAATACGGCGGATGGCGGCAGAACTGCGATTCACTCGATCATACACGGCACAGCTTCGAGGAGACGGACTTTGACCTCGCTGATTCGAGCCTTATCATCGTCGATCGGTAAAAAGCTCCTGATGAGCGTCACCGGATTGGCGCTCTGCGGATTTCTCGTCGTCCACCTTTCGGGAAATCTCCTGCTGTATGTCGGCGCTGCCGAGTACGATGCCTACGCTCACGCACTGCACGCTCAAAAGATTCTGCTCCCCATCGCCGAGACGGGGCTGTTTTTGCTGTTCATCCTGCACATCGCGCTGGGACTCATCACCGCCGGCGAGAACCGGGCGGCCCGCGAGGTCAAGTACGACACACAACGGTCGAAAGTAATCGACCCGAGTTCCAAGGGCGCCCCAAATCTCGCCAGCAAACTGATGGTTCCCACCGGATTGATCGTGCTGATGTTCCTGTTGATCCACTTGGGGCACTTCAAGCTGGGCATCATCTCGCCCGGCGACGACGCCAGCGAAGCGGCCAAAGCGGGCAGGATCCTGAGCGAAGGCTTCACACAAGTCGTTTATTTAATTGGCACGCTCGTTTTGGGAATCCATCTTTTTCACGGATTTCAAAGCGCCTTTCAGACGATGGGACTCAATCACCCCAAATATACGCCGCTCATCAAAACCTTCGGTTTCATCTTCGCCGTTTGCATCGGATTGGGGTTTGCCTCGTTTCCGGCGATGGGCTATTTGGGGCGGTTCAAGGAAACCGAGACGCAGACCACCGAGAACCGTGCCGAAACTCCCACTTCTATCACGCAGCGAAAATGATCTGAGTTCGTCGCAGAAAGTCAATTCGCGCACCGGACCCAACTGGCCTTAGCCGTCACACTGGACGATGAGAGGGACTTTACGATGAGTGTCGTGGAGGAAACTAGACTGGACGCCAAGATCCCCGGAGGGCCGATCGAAGATAAGTGGGAAAAACACCAGTTCGAAATGAAACTGGTCGCCCCCAATAACAAGCGAAAGTTCGATGTGATCGTTGTCGGCACCGGGCTGGCCGGCGCCGCAGCGGCCGCGTCGCTCGCTGAATTGGGTTATAACGTCACTAATCTGTGCATTCAGGACTCCCCACGCCGCGCACACAGCATCGCCGCGCAAGGGGGCATCAACGCCGCAAAAAACTATCCCAACGACGGTGATAGCGTGATGCGGCTGTTTTACGATACCGTCAAGGGCGGTGATTACCGCAGTCGGGAAGCCAACGTCTATCGGCTTGCGCACGTCAGCAACCTGATCATCGACCAATGCGTCGCCCAGGGCGTACCCTTCGCACGCGAATACGGCGGACTGCTTGCCAACCGGACATTTGGAGGCGCCCAGGTCTCGCGAACGTTCTACGCGCGGGGACAGACCGGACAGCAACTGCTGCTCGGCGCCTACGGCTCATTGATGCGACAGGTCGAGCACGGCAAAGTCAAACTCTTCCCGCGGCGTGAAATGCTCGACGTGGTGGTTGTCGACGGAGTCGCTCGCGGGGTCGTGGCACGAAACCTGATGACGGGCGAATTCGAGACGTATTGCGGGCACGCAGTCTTGCTCTGCACGGGTGGCTACGGCAACGCCTATTACCTTTCCACCAATGCCAAGGGCAGCAACGTCACCGCCGCCTGGAGGGCATACAAGCGCGGCGCGTACTTCGCAAACCCATGCTTCACGCAGATTCATCCCACCTGCATTCCGGTCTCGGGAGACTATCAATCCAAACTCACTTTGATGAGCGAAAGCCTCCGTAACGACGGCCGCGTGTGGGTTCCCAAGAGCGCTGACGATAAACGCCCCGCAACAGAAATCCCGGACGAGGATCGTGACTATTACCTCGAACGGCGGTACCCCGCATTCGGCAACATGGTTCCCCGTGACGTCGCCTCCCGCGCCGCCAAAGAACGGTGTGATGCGGGCTACGGTGTCGGCGAGACAGGCATGGCGGTTTTCCTCGATTTCAAGGATGCCATCGCCCGCGACGGCGAAGACGTGATCCACCAAAAATATGGCAACCTGTTCCATATGTACAAAAAGATCACGGACGAGGATCCGTATCACGTCCCGATGCGAATCTATCCCGCCGTGCATTACACAATGGGCGGCCTGTGGGTCGACTACAACCTTGAGAGCACGCTCCCCGGGCTGTTTGTGCTGGGCGAGGCCAATTTCTCAGACCACGGCGCAAACCGCCTCGGCGCCAGCGCCCTGATGCAAGGGTTGGCCGACGGTTACTTTGTGGCGCCCTATACGATTGCAAATCATTTGGCAGGCAGGCAGCTTCCCCGCGTTACAACGCACCACCCCGCATTTCAGGAGTCGCTGGTCGATTCCCGAAATCGCCTCGAACGGATCCGCAATGTCAACGGAGAGCGGTCTGTGGACAGCATTCACCGCGAGCTGGGCCACATCATGTGGAACGACTGCGGAATGTCCCGTACAGCCCAAGGACTCAACGACGCGATTGACAAAATCACGGCTCTCCGCGAAGAGTTCTGGCAAAACGTCAAGGTGCTTGGAAAAGGGGAGGCACTCAACCAAAACTTGGAACACGCCGGTCGCGTCGCCGATTTCCTGGAGTTTGGAGAGTTACTGGCCCGCGACGCCCTTGAACGTCAGGAGTCCTGCGGCGGCCACTTCCGCGAGGAACACCAAACGGCTGAAAACGAAGCGATGCGCGACGACGAAAACTTCTGTCACGTCGCTGCCTGGGAGTACCAAGGCACGGATAGCCCGGCGACGCGGCACACCGAGCCGCTCACCTTTGAGACCGTCAAACTCACCCAGAGGAGTTACAAATAGCTATGAGTAGTCTGAAACTGACGCTCAAAGTCTGGCGTCAACCATCGCGGGATGAAGCGGGCCAGTTCCACACCTATCATCTAGAGGACGTTTCGACCGAAATGTCCTTTCTGGAAATGCTCGATGTGCTCAACGAAAATCTGATCGCACAAGACGAGGAACCGGTCGCATTTGACCACGACTGCCGCGAGGGGATTTGCGGCATGTGCAGCCTGATGATCAACGGTCAGGCCCATGGGCCAGATAATGAAACCACGACCTGTCAGTTGCACATGCGGCATTTTCGCGATGGCGACACCATCGTCATCGAGCCCTGGCGGGCCAAGGCCTTTCCAGTGATTCGTGACCTCGTCGTTGATCGCTCGGCGCTCGACCGGGTGATCGCCGCGGGCGGCTACGTCTCGGTCAACTGCGGGAGTGCTCCCGACGCCAACGCTGTGCTCGTCCCCAAAACTGATGCCGACAAGGCGATGGACGCCGCCGCCTGCATCGGCTGTGGCGCTTGCGTCGCCGCGTGCAAAAACGCCTCGGCCATGCTGTTTGTCGGCGCTAAGGTCTCGCAGATGGCGCTGTTGCCGCAAGGAAAGCCCGAACGCGCCTCGCGCGTGTTGAATATGGTTGCGCGCATGGATGAGGAAGGATTCGGCAACTGCACAAATACCGCCGAATGCGAAGCCGCCTGTCCCGCAGGCATTTCACTATCCAATATCGCCCGGCTCAATCGCGAATACCTCAAAGCGGCCCTGACGGCCGCCAATTGACCAATTTCAGCCGCTTCCGCCGAGAACCAGTTTCAAAACCCGGTTGCGCCTGCTTGAGATACTTGAATACAAGTGTCGGCGCGACGCGTCAGAGGGTTTTGAAACGACTTGTAGGAACCCTCTGCCATGCTCGTTACCCCCTGTCACCAATGGCATGTGGACCACGGCGGGAGGATGGTTGATTTTGCCGGCTGGGATATGCCTGTGCAGTATTCAACCATCATCGAAGAACATCAGGCCGTCCGCCGGGCCGCCGGACTGTTCGACATCGCCCACATGGGACGCATTTATGTTCGCGGCCCTCAAGCAGACGAGTTTTTGGACCATCTGCTCACCAACAACGTCCTGTCACTGAGCGAGGGGCAGGTCCGCTATTCGCTCATCACGAACCCCGACGGCGGAATCCTCGACGACGTACTTGTCTATCGGCTCGCGGCGGAGATGCTGCTGGTCGTCAATGCGTCAAATCGGCTCAAGATTCTAAATTGGATCGAGCAGCACCGCGGCGGGTTCGACGTCGAAATCGAAGATGCAACTCCGTCGCAGTTCATGTTGGCGATTCAAGGCCCCGCGGCGTTGGAAATTCTCGCTCCGCTTGTCAGCCTGGACCTCAGCCCGATGAAGTACTATACCGTCGCCGAAGCCGAAGTGCAGGGCGGCACCGGACTGGTCAGCCGCACAGGATACACCGGCGAAGACGGATTCGAAATCATCGTAGCGGCTCAGCACGGGTTGGATCTCTGGCAGGCCATCATTGCCGGCGGAACGGACGGAGGACTGCTGCCGGCGGGACTGGGTTGCCGAGACACGCTGCGGCTCGAAGCGGCCATGCCTCTCTACGGGCATGAACTCAACGAACAGATCGACCCGTACACTGCGGGGCTGGGATTTGCCGTGAAACTGCAGGCCGGCGAATTCATCGGCCGTGAGGCGCTCGTCGGCGCGAAAACGAACGTCCGTCGCCAACGGATCGGACTGCAGATTGAAGGCCGCCGCATCGCTCGCGAAGGGAGCCAGCTTTTCAGCGCAGACGCGCAGATCGGAGACGTCACTTCCGGCACGTTTTCGCCGACGCTGCAGCAGTCGATCGCCATGGCCTACGCCGACGCGGACCACACCAGCGTCGGTTCGTCCCTCGAGGTCGAAATTCGCGGCAAGCGCGTCCCGGCTGTCGTCGCCAACTTGCCGTTTTACCGCAGAGACGCATAAGTCGAGGTCGGACTCGCAGTTTCCGCTCGATCAACCGCTGGCTGTTACTTCCGTTTTGAGTGTGGCGTCTTCATCCGCCAAGACCTCTTCACTCACATCGGCCACGAAATTGACGACGCCCCTGTCTTTGTCCTCCGCGGGCGCCTCCGCCCCGGCGTTCATGCCCACGCCTGGAGTCTTGATCATCGCCGGAATCGTGTCGCGGATGGCTCCGAAGTACGTCGCATACCGCGGAAAGGAAACCCCCGGATGGTCTTCAACATACTTCTCCATCTTCTCTCCCAGCGCGTTGTGGGCCAGGCGCGGGTGTCGGTGATGAGGACCGTGAATAAAAATGTCGAAGTTGGCGAACGAGCAAAATTTGGTGAACCATCCGCCACCCAACACCGTACGCGTGCCCAACATGGGGTCGTAGCTGGACATTCCCAAGTGCTCCGTCAGCTTGCGAACGCTCTGAAAGATGCCCGCAATAAAATGGGGAATCCCCCAAATGATGAAGAATTCCGTCCAGACGTGAAAATAGGTGCAGAGCACGATGATCCCGCCCCAGACAATCGCGATGCCAAGATACTCATTGCGGATCGCTTTCCTGACTTGTGGGTTTGTCAGCGGAGAGTCCTTGTGGAAGTAGAGCCGGCCGTAAATCGCCGGGCTGCAAAAGACGCCCATCACTAGGTCCAGCCAAACGAACCATCGGCGAAATGTGACCGAGGTCTTGGGGTCGGAATACGGCCACAGTTCCCAGTCAGTCGGCTTATTCAAATACGCGTGGTGCCGAATATGGCTTTCGCGATACACGGTATAGGGCGTGAACATAGCCGTGCCGAGGAATCGCCCCAGCCAAATGCTCAACCCGCGAGACCGCCACAGCGTCTGATGGGCGGTTTCGTGAAAACAACTCGTCCAACAGAATAGGAAGTAGGCGGTAAACAGCGTCCAGAATGTTCGCACGGTCCAATGGTCGGCTGGCCATCGTAGAGCCAGAAAAACTAACCCCGCTGCGCCGGCGGGAAGGCAGACCAAATGGATCAGGGAGTTCTTGTCAGCGAGTGCGTTCGATTCTTCGGGTGTAAATTCTGTCCTTGTCGACACTGGGAAAGCTCCTGTCGGTATACGCTGCCTGCTCTCCCCTGACTATGCAACCCATGCAAAGCGGCAGTCGTAAAGTCTCAATGGTGAGTGCATCCGTGCGTCCATGAATTCCATCCACAGTCGGATTTGAATCCGCCTTCCAAGAATGCGTCTTCAAACCCGAAATCGATCGAAAACCAAGCACGCAGGGTACCGACATCGTCATTAGGACTCCGTTTGACTCTTCTGATGCGGGAACCTTGGATCGTTTTGCGTCGTGAGGCTTTGGTTGATCGCAAGTGGCGTCTCTCAGTCGATCGGTCTTCTCATCTCCAATGCATTACGGCGAATCGTATCGCTAGTCCCCCCCCGAAGACTCACCATGATAATCAACGATATTTCGAAGTGCGAGTCATTTTTTTGATTGTCGGCCAACTTGTCAAAAAAACGGATCATCCAACGAGTGAGCCGCCGTGGAGCGTGCTCGCACCGGCGCGGACTAACGGCTTCCTGACCGGAAAAGTTTGCCAAGAAAAACAGCGGAACCCTGGCAACATGGTCGAAATTGCTGTTCGATACTGTTACGCTTGCGCTTACGACCGAATTGGGCAGGTTGTCGCACGGTCGGGTCTGCAAGTCTCACCCATACTCACTGCAATCGCGACAGAGTTCGAAACGCTGCTACAGGCGCGGAAATGGCCGATCACAGTCCTTACCAGCAAAAACTGATCAAGCGCTTTTACAATAATCGCCCTCAAATCGACCGGCAACGACTGGCCGAACTCGTCACCAATCTGTACTTGACGACGGGAAAGAAAAAACAACAAAGCATGTGGGAACAGGCTGCTGAGACAATGAAACGGCTTGGAGTTCCCCCCAGTAGAATCGAGCACGTGTTGGGCACCGGTGATCCGGCACAGCTTGCGGAAGTCGTCAAGGAAATCGAAGCCGGCCTGCACCAGCCCGCTCAGAATCGGACTGATTCACCCGGCGGTTCAATGTAGCCGGTGAATGCACGGCCCCCGTCGATGACGGGAAACCTGCGATCGGAAACACATCGACAATCTCGTTATCGCCTTAAGGTATATCACTCTTATCCAGAACTCCTAAAAGGATCGATGCCCATGTCTGACTCAGCCACACCGTCCCCCAATGCGCCGGAAGCCCAGAAGACGAGATCGCCGGTTGAACGCGCCCTTGTCTGGGGGCTCATTTTGGTGCTCGTTCTCGTCGTATTATTCGAGTTTAAAGCCAAGCGAAACTTCGACAATAGCCTGAATGCTCTTAATGAAGCGTTCCAAGATGCTGATCAAAACAACAAGTTTCTCACGGCAAGCCAAGTTGATGAAATCGTTTCCGGTCACTCAAGCGTAAACACAGACAAGCTGGGAGCAAATAGATTTCTCGCTGACCGCCAAGATACATACACATTCAAAGGCCTAATCAAGACGCACACGATCTATATCGCATATGCCAACGCGGGCCGTGAGGACAACGCGGAACCCTACGTTCTCCAGGTTGATGTAACCCCAGTCAGCGTCGCCGCAGACGCCGTCATGGTTCGCGACCGTGTGGGTGATGGAAGGGTTTCTAAGCCCGGAGACGCGAACGACGAAGCTCCCAAAGACGAAGCGCCGAAAGACGACAGCGACGAAGGAAATGCAGGCTCAACCACGGAGTGAGCGGGCCGTCAAGCACTTCCACGGACTCCACTGCAACATCTCACGCCGGCTGCCTAATCGAGGCGGCCGGCTTTTTTTCTTCATGGATCGAAGTCGCGACCGGCAACGCCTGCTCAATCTCGCCGGAGAGTCGTTCGTCCTCGCGCAATGCAAGGTCGACCGGCTCTGCCGCCGAAAGATAGTACAGCAGTCCAATTGACAGCGTCACGGCGCCCGCCGTCATGAACATCACATGAAATCCGAACAAATCGATCAGCGTCCCCAATAACGGCGCGGCGATGATGATTCCGATCTCGGTGAATCCCAAGATCAACGTCGTCCCGGTGCCGCGGAATTCGCGGGGGAAACTCCCTGATCCGATCGATATCACCACCGGAAACAAGAGTGCGTGCCCTAATCCGCAGACCGCGGCGGGGAATAGAAAATGCCATTCCAAATGCACCGGTAAGAACAAGAACTGGCCGCAGCCCAGCGCCGCCATTCCGATCAATACCATCCGTCGCAGTCCGACGCGTTCCATCCACCGCGCCGCCAGCAAACGACATGTGAACGCCGTTCCCGAATACATGAGGAAGAAAGTTCCGATCCCACGCAGATTCAGCTCCGTCGCATAGCGCGTCAGAAACACCGTCGGAACGGTCAAAGCAGACCCTAACACAATCGCGATCAGTAGAATCTGGCCCGGCCAATACCTCAGCAACAACCGGTGGGCCGCAACTGACTCCGCAGGACGTTGGTGTCCCCCTTCTGCAGTGATGGAATGAATAATGGCGAAATAGAGCAGTCCCAGCAGACCGGCCGTCCCAAATAGCACCGCAAACTGAACATGTTCGCTGGAGATCGAATTGAAAATCAAGTCGCCGAGCTGCGGACCGATCACCATGCCCACGAAGCCGCTGCTTCCCAAGCTAGCGATCACCTCCGTCCGCCGACGCGCGGGAACCATCTGCTGGATATACACGATCGAGCACGAGAACATGCAGGCCATGCTCACGGCGAATAGGATTCGGACGGCATAGATCGGCCATGACAACGTCTCGACCGCGAGAAACAACGGGCAGCTTGCCGCCAGGACCAGCGACGACATCCGCCAGAGGACGCGGGTTCCGTAGTGATCGATCGCCTGTCCCACAGCCAGACGGGAAACGACCGCGGCCACCATACCGACACTCACAATCGTGCCCACAATCCGCTCTTCACCCCCCAGATAGGCGACGAATTCAGCGAAACGAAATGTCAATGCGTTGGCGGTGACCAATAAGACATTGGCCAAATAGCATAACCAAAACGTCCGGGTATAGATTGTCTGCGACTGAGTCGTCGCATTCTCTGCGTCGGGAATGTTGTTCATCGGGATGGCGCACTCTTGACGCCGAAAACTCAGGTTAACTGATTCAAATCCGTGATCAGGCAGCGGTGGATCGTCCACCCAAGGCGGGAACCGATCCTGGAAGACGTATCGCCTCTCCAGGAGTCAGCAGCGGATCGGCTCACTCCATCTTAGAATCCGGCTTTCGGTTTAGGAAGTACCACGGGGACACTTTTCTTGGAATTCGGTTCGCAGATGAGTGCATCGTCGAACTTGAATTGACGGGTTGAGGAATCATAGATGAGCACGCCAACGAGCGTGCGAGCCACCTCAGGGACCTGTCAATTCAGTGTGGTTGTACCACGAGATGCAAAAACCGTGCGGATCACCCGCCGAACGCGCCATAGTGCCGCACGCCGCGTGCGAACATGAACCGATTGGCCGCCAGAAGAATCACGATCCAACCGGCCGCCGCAGTCAATTCCACAATCAACTCCGCGTGAGAGTAGCGACCCAGCATCACTGACGCCGGGAAATACGCCAAGTACTTAAACGGCAGGTAGAGCACGATCTGATTCAGCGGCTCCGGAAACCAGTCCAGCGGAATCATGTGTCCGGACAGGAAGTAATTCAGCATCATATACACAAATATCAGCGAACTGACCTCCAAGAACCAAAACGAGATCAGTCCAATCATGCTCTCGATCAAAAACCCGATCAAAAACGCCGCCGGCAACGATATTAGAAACGCCGCCACAGTGGGGCCGTCGGGCCACCCGGGAAAGTAGCCACGGCACAGAAAGAACACCAGCACAAACGGCCCGATCGCCACGATGTAGTAGACAAGCTTGTGTGCGACACGATGCCAAAACAGATAGCCCAAAAAGTCGACCGGCTGAATCAAAAACTTCTTAATCGTCCCCTCGCGAACGTCGCGGGCGACTCCGGTCGCCAGCCCGGGCATGCTGGAAAACGCCCGACCAATCATCGCTAACAGGTAATACGCGATCATGTCCTCGTAGCTGTAGTTGTTGATCGACTGGTGCGGATGATCCGAATGCACGGCGAAGATCGCACCCCACAGAAATATCTGCGTCACGATCGGCAGGAAGCGGACAAATGTCGCGAAGGCGAAATCCGCCCGATAAACCAGACGTTCCTCAAGGCAGGTTCTGAGGATGACCCAATTGACGCGAAGCCGTGCAAGCATTGGTCTCGGCTCTTAGAACAACAACGTACAGTCAATCAGCCCCTGAACACCACGAAAACGAACTTGCCGACACGTAGCGGCCATGATTCCCTTTCACGGCACGCTGCCGACAGTCCCCGACATCTCAGTTTCCGCGTCTTTCGTGGCCACAAACATTTCGGCAATCACTTCTTCCAAAGGTCGGTCGCTGACGCTGACGTCCTCAATCGCGTAGCGCGAGAGCAATGCGGATAGAACCTCCGGCACCTGGGCTCGGAGCACTTTTAACTTCACGCGGGGCGGCTTCTCGTCGAACACTTCTCCAAAATCCGCCAAATCCGCAGGAATCTCCGCCTGGGCAAATTGCAGTTCGACCACCTTGTGCGTGCTGAAGCGATCGACAATTTCTTCCAGCGGCCCGTCATGTTTGATCTCGCCCTCATTGATGATCACGGCCCGCTTGCAGAGTGCTTCGACGTCTTTCATATAGTGGCTGGTCAACAGCACGGTCAGTTTCTGTTGCCCCTGATAATACCTCAAGAAATCCTGAACACGTCGCTGCGAGATGACGTCCAACCCAATCGTCGGCTCGTCCAACAGTAGTACGTCCGGACGGTGCAGTAACGCGGCAATGAGTTCCATCCGCATCCGCTCGCCCAACGACAATTCCCGCACCGGCTGCCCGACGAGATCGCGTACCTGTAGCAAATCGGTCAATTCATCCACGCGGCGTCGAAAGTCGGCGGGATCGATGCGGTAGATTTCTTTATGCAGCTGAAACGACTCTTGCGCGGGCAGATCCCACCAGAGCTGATTCTTCTGCCCCATGACCAACGAGAATCGGCGGCGGTACGAGTCCTCGCGCTCCCAGGGAATGTGCCCCAACACGGTCGCCGATCCGGCAGTCGGAAAGATGAGCCCGGAAAGCAGTTTCAACGTGGTCGTTTTTCCCGCGCCGTTTGGGCCGAGAAACGCAACCATCTCGCCTTGATCGATGCGGAAACTCACCTCTTGGACCGCATGGACTTCCTTAAACTCCCGGTGAAACAGTCCTGCCACAGAGGCAAACAATCCCTCACGTTTGCGGTAAACGCGGTAGATTTTCGTCAATTTGTCGGCTTCGATCGCAATCATGCCCGTATCTTAGACACTGCCCCTTGTCGCGTCGAGTTACGGCTGCTTCAGACACGTTGTTCGGCCGCGGCGGAACTCCCAGCGGCGATGCACCAAAAAAAGGGACCGGTCGAATCACGACACGGTCCCTTTGCTAATCGATGTCCGACTGATCGGCTCAGTCGACTTATTGGACTTTTGCCGTCCGATTCTTAAGGAGCAAGTCGATGTAGTCCAAGGTTACTGACAGCACTTCTCGATTGTAGTGCTTGTCCGGGAAGATCTCCTTTTTGCCGTAGCGTGACGAGTCCTTTTTCGAATCGCCCTCTTTCTTCTTCCGTGCCTCGGCATCAGCCTTGCCTTCCTCGCGTTCCTTCCGCATCTTGGCCTCGTTGAGGGTCACCGTCTTGCGATCCTTACGTTTGCGGTACCGCTCGATTTCACGCTGATCACGTTGAAACTCTTCGTCGGCGGCAACCCGCTTCTTGCTGCGTTCCCGCAGCGTCGACAGAATTTCCGGCGTGACTGCCGACGTTGTCGTATAGTCCGCAGCCTCGACGCGGTCGAATTCCAGTGCGTTATCCAAGAACGACTCGCCAATGTCGAAGTGATCGATCAGCGAGGGCAACACGACGTCGGCATTTACACCGCGGTTTTGCGTACTGTCGCCATTGACACGGTAGAACTTCTGGATCGTGACCTTCAAGGCGCCGTCGGTCGGATCGGGATTCTTCAGGCGAAACGGCTCGGTGCTCACAGGACGCACGCTCTGCACAGTCCCTTTGCCGTGAGTCGTCGAGTCGCCGATAATTACGCCTCTATGGTAATCTTTAATCACGCCCGCAAAAATCTCAGAGGCGGAGGCTGACAGCCGGTTCGTCAGAACGACCAGGGGACCGCTATACACGACACCCGGCTCCTCGTCTTCGTATTTCTCGACTTGACCACGCCCCGATTTCACTTGGACGACCGGTCCGTAATCGATAAACAGTCCTGATACCTCGATCGCTTCGACAAGGGCACCGCCTCCGTTGTTGCGCAAATCAACGACAATTGCGTCGACGCCCCCTTGATTGAAGAAATCGCTTAACACCTTCTTCACGTCCGCCACCGTGCTCGAGAAATTCGCCGTCCCGTTTTGTGCGCCGTCGAAATCACGGTAAAACGACGGAATGTTGATCACGCCGATTTTCTTTCGGCGGCCGTCAATCCGCTCTCCCGAATCGATAATCTCGCCCCGCACGCGCGACGACTTCAGCTCGATCACTTGCCGTGTAAGGTCGTAAATATGGATCGAACTGTCTTCCGCTGTTTTCACTTGCAGGCGAACGACCGTCCCTTTGGGTCCACGAATCAGTTTGACCACCTTGGAGAGCTTCATTTCGACAACGTCGACAATCTCGCCCTCTTCACCTTGGCCCACGCCGATAATCTTGTCGCCCTCTTTGAGCCGCCCGTCGGCATCAGCCGCGCCTCCGGGAACGATTTCCGCGACCACGGTATATCCGTCGGTCACACGCAGCGCCGCTCCGATCCCTTGCAGCTTGAGCTTCATCGCGATTTGAAACTCCTCCAGCGTCGACAGCGACATATAGCTGGAGTGCGGATCAAACGTGGTAGTTAGGGCCGTCAGATACATTTCCAGAACCTGGTCCGGTTCCATCTGGTCGGTCATCGTGGCGATATTGGCATATCGCTTATGAAGGCGTTTCTTGGCATCCGCCAATGTCTTCGCCGGCTTCTCTTCATCCTTCTTAGACTTCGGCAAATCCAGGCCGTCTTCGACGGATTCACTCTGCGAGTCGCCGAGCTTCAGTACGAGCAAATCGTACTTAATTTGTTTTCTCCAGCGGTCGTCAAGCTCTTCCGGCGTCGACCAGTCAAGGTCTTTGAAGTCAACGACCATATCTTCGTCAACCGTGAAATCATGCTCTTGATCAATCAACTGCTGAACTTTGGCAATCCGCTCATTCAACCGCTTCGCATAAAGCTGATACGTCTGAAACGCGAAGGCGACATCTCCTGCCTTGATCAAGTCGTCCAGTTGAGTTGACTTGGTTCGCAGTAATTCGACATCCGCTTTCGTGAGGTACAACTTGCGGGGATCCAGTTCTTTCAGATACCGCTCCAAGAACTTCTTCGCGATTCCATCATCAATCTTGTGATGGCTGATATGCGACTCCTCCATCAGGCGTGCCACCGCTTTCGCCACGCGCGCGTCGCCTTTCGGCGGGGCAGAGAGTTGTGTCGCTCCGTAGGCTGTCGCCACTAACACCGCGACCAACATCGACATCTTGATGAACGTGCGTGGAGGCATATGCAGTTTCATAGACGATTCTCAAGTTTTGGGGTGTCAACGCAGAATTGGGTTCGGAACCCTTTAGAGACAAACGACTAACATCTTGATCCTATTCGATTTCTCAAGATGTGACAAGACGCAGTTGCCGGCCGGAAAATTGGGTTCCCGCCGCAATTGCGTCTCCGACAATACCTTACGCTGCACCGTCGCCTGACGTTGGAAGCTTTTTCGCCCGTTCGACTCACATCGCTACGGCGAAGCCTTAGCAAAACCCTGAAACCAGTTTCTAAACCCGGTTGCGCCTGTTTGAGATATTCACAGACAAGTGCCGGTGCGATGCGTCTGACGGTTTTGAAACCACTTGTCGAGTCCGGCAGTTCGCTCAGCTCGCCATGCAATGACGAAGACTTTGGCCGTCGTGTGTGTGCAGCTGATTGCGGCCACGTTGCTGAGATTTGGAGAGCGCGTCGGCGGCACGATTGACCACCAAATCCGGGTTATCGTGCGGACGGCATGTGGAATAGCCGAAGCTGGCGGTCACAAAGATTTCCGGACCATGCTCCTCCGCGCGGAAATGATACGCGCGGACCGAATCCCGGATGGCGCCGGAGATCGTTTGACCCGTTTCGATATCGACATCTGGCAGCAGAACAGCCAGGGCATCCTGTGAGTAACGGCAAACGAGGTCTTGATCTCTCACAGAACGGCAGACGACGTTCGTCAGCTTCTTGATGATCTTTTCGGCATCCGACATACCAACCCGCTTGCGCAGCCCCTCAAACTTATCTATTCTCAGAAGCAAAACTCCGCTCTGACAATCGGAGTCGCTTGCCGCCTCAACCAGATTTGACAGGTTTTCGTCGAACACCTTTCTGCCCGGAAGTCCGGTCGATTCGTCAGTCGGATCCGTAACCCACTGAATCTCGAACGGCTTCTGAGGAGTTATTTCATCCGAGTCTTTCTGGCCGTCCGATTGGGGATTCTCCTCCCAATCGGGGCGACCTCGCCGAATCAGCCGTCCGATTGTGTCCAGCAGACTGTTGCGACGCTCGATCAAGTTCTCCGTTTGCTCGGGCCTGAGGATTTTGCCAGGACACTTTTCAAGCAACAGGCAAACTTCTTGCGCTGTCTCGATGGTGGACATTACGGTCTGATACAGTTGCGCGATGCCGGCACGCGCACGCTGGAATGAGCGCCGGTCGTTCCAGCGAGCATAATAGAGACCGGCCCCAAATCCCGATCCTGCACTGATGAGTACGGCCATCGCGGCCAGGATCCAGAAGGCCGAGCCGAGGTTGGAAAGCTCGGTAATCAGAGAAGCGGTCATCACGTCTTGAAGAGAGCAGTTTGAGGCCCGAACTAGTTAGAACTAGTTTCAAAACCTGGTTGCGCCAGTTCAAGACACAGACCTATAGGCGGCTGCGACGCGCGTCAGAGGGTTTTGAAACCAATTATCGTGGGAGCGATCTCCCACACAAATTTAGCCCATTACCACTATCAATGACCGTAAGTTGTCGCTTTTTGTCAACGTCCCGCTGGCAGATTGTAGCGGCTATAGCGGTCACCTCGGCACTTTGTTGACAACGATGACAGGGCGGCGATTCAGCAGCGACGCATTCCGGCTACTTCTTCACACCGTCGTCTGCCGCCTCTGTTGCTTGGAGAGTCGGCTTTTCGGCCGGCAAAAACTCGATGCTCGTAACGAAAGCGAGATCGCGGTTGGCGAACTTTTCGAACTCGGTCTTCCCGACGGTAAAGACCACCGCAATTTGTCGTCCATCTTCGGCGGCAACCAGATAGTGAATCCAAATTGCCTTCTTGGTGTTGCTCTCTCCGTACGACTCCACGCGATAGACGAACAGGCCGCCGTCTCCTCCCACGGCGTCTCCCTTGATCTGCTCGGCGGAATTCAAGCCCTGAAACCGCTCACCCAATGAGCGCTGCAACTCCTTAATGAATTGCTCTTCGGGCATGTGTTCCCCCGGCTGCGCCGACGTCAGCGGAGTGATATGGCACTGGGCGAGGAATCCCCCTTTTTCCACGAGACGGAACACGGCAAATTTGCGTTCTTGTTTAAACAGATGCCAAAGCCGATCGTGGAACATGCGGAGATTCCATGCCTTGGAATCGAAGGCCACCAGTAGATTCGCCGGATTGGGTTCCAAGGGGATGCCTGCAAGCGACTTGTCGCTCAAACGTGGCCGGCCTTCGATCACGTTCCGCTGCATGACCACGCTCGCATCGACTTCGAGTCCGTGTGAAACCGTACCGACCGTTCCCTCTTCCTTTTGGCTCAATTCCAGATGTGCCAAGTAGTGGTCTTTCACGTCGAACTGAAACTCTCCCGAAAGCGTGATCTTCGTGTAGGCACCGAAGTTCGCACCCGCGACTTCTCCTTCGAATTTCACGGTCAGCAATGACTCGTCGAGACTCTCCGCGGTGCAGGTGATCTCACCCTTTTCAACGGCTTCAACCGAAGCGAAGAGCTGAACCGCCCAATGCGGCAGCTTCCATGTTTCGCCCACTTCGACCTTGCGGCCCGGCAGCAGAGCCAGTGCCAGGAGGCTATCGCCCGGCGTCTTTAGCAGTTCCAATTCCGCAAAATAGAGCGGGCGTTCCGGGCTGTAAAACCGCACGCCGCTGGTCTGCCCCTCAGCGACCATCAGCCGATTCTGCGGCCGCAGGCGGGGCAGGGTGGTTTGTTGCGACACCTTGATCGCTGCTTGGGCCGACTCGTAAAACCGGACGCCCCGCAATGCCTCTGCATCGCGCCCGGCGGGCGGCAACCGGCGTTCGCGATACTTCATCGTCGCTTCAACGTCGAGGGGAATCTTCGTCGCTTTGTTCTTTCCGGCCGAAGTCTTCGTATGACCGTCGACCTTGAGCTTCAGCGTCACGGAAAACTCTCGAGGATTTGTGTAATCTTCCGCCAGCAGATAAGACTCTGCGGCGGCGGCGTACTCCGGACGGACGTTGCAGGCAACAAACAAAATCGCCCCGACAAGTAAGCGGAGGCAAACGGCTGGTTTCAACATCTTAGACCTTTCGTGGACCGGCGATTTTCACCGTGTGCGACCTCGCACTCACCCAGCTTGTACACGATCACAATCCATCTGAGAAGTCGAGTCAGACTGGTGTCGCTCCTGAAATCAGGTAAGATGGAGCGAGAATCTCCGCAAGTCTCAATCGCACGCGATTTAAGATGACCTCGCAACATTCTTCGCTCCCACGTTGTATCGGCACAATCCCCCGCCGCTCATTTCTGCGCGCGGGTCTGGTCGGCTGGTCGACGCTCGGACTTGTCGATCTGTTGCGCACAGAGAGCGTCGCCGCACAGCAGCCTCGCACCGCCCGTACCAAGTCGATGATCTTGCTCTGGCTTTGGGGCGGACCGAGCCATATGGAGACGTTCGACCTCAAGCCAAACGCGCCGCCGGAATTTCGCGGTGAATTTGATCCGATCGCCACGAGCGTCCCCGGTCTGCAAATCAGCGAGCACCTTCCCCGGATCGCCGCCCTGGGAGATCAATTCGCACTGGTACGCTCCGTCAGCCACGACAGCCCCGGGCATGTGAATAGCACACACACCCTCATGACCGGCTATCCCGGCGCAGCGGTCGAGATGCCCCCTTACGCACCTGACCACCCCGACCTGTTTGCCGTCGCGGGAAAAATGCTGGGCAGCCGCGTCGACGGCATGCCGCCGTTGGTCTCAATGCCCCGCATGCGCTATCAGGGGGGCGCTTATCTTGGATCGGCCCAAAATCCATTCTTGGTCACAGCCGATCCGAGCACCGACAAATTCTCGGTCCCCAACACGTCGCTATCAGACATCACCCGGCCGCAGTTTTCGCGCCGGCTCGGGTTGCTGAATGAGTTCGACCAATTCCGTCGCGACGTCGATACATCCGGCATGATGGAATCGCTCGATGAGTTTCAACAAAAAGCGGTGTCGATGCTCACCGGCGAAGCGGCGCGCAAGGCGTTCGATATCGGAAGTGAGGATCCCCGCATCCGCGACCGCTACGGTCGCCACGCAGTGGGACAGCGCTGCCTATTGGCCCGCCGTTTGGTCGAAGCGGGGTCGCGGATTGTCTCGATCGACTTCCCAACCGTGCCGGGCCAAAAGGCATTTAGCTGGGACGATCACGCGTCAGTGTGGAATATCTTCGAGCAGATGAAAATCCGCCTGCCGGTGCTCGATCAGGTCGTCTCGGCACTGATTGAAGACATTCATGCCCGCGGTTTGCAGGACGACGTGCTGCTGGTCGTCATGGGCGAGATGTCGCACACGCCCCGCTTGAGCAACTTCAAAGGCCAGCCAGGACGCGAACATTGGGGCCGGACGATGTCCGTCTTCCTTTCCGGCGGCGGCATGCCCATGGGCCAAGCCGTCGGCGAAACCAATCACAAGGGAGACGAAGTCCTCCGACGGTTGGTCACGCCCAACGACCTGTTGGCCACGTGGTACAAGCACTTGGGCGTCCCGCTCGACATCCAGTTCCCGGACCACGCAGGCCGCCCGACACCGATCCTGCCCGACGGCCAGCCGATTCGCGAGTTGATCTAATTCTCGCCGTGTGTGCGAGTCTTCGAGACGTCGAAGTGCGTATCCCCCCGATACTCGACGCGCTCTTCGCCCCGATAGGGGATTCACATGTCAGCCCAGCGGCAGAGCGAAACGGCAAAGCCGTAGAGCGTCGCCCTGGGTTTGGATGTCAAAATGTAAGACCAGCCCTGTCAGGGCGGCACCATCGTTTTTGTTGCGCTCCGTCAGAGCTATAGTATTCTTCAGTCTTCGCTCTCCCAGGGCGGCGGGACGCGCGCTACGCTTGCGTCTCCTTGCCCCGGGCTAGCTTGTTTCAGCCCCTGTGGGGCGTTCGGGGCAACGGATTTCGTTGATATTGACCGACCTTGTGCAACTTGGATCTTAAGCTTGCCCGGAACTGCGAAAGCAAGTTACGCCCTGAGCGGTTCCGGACATTCTCAGCAATAGCCTTCAATGATCGAACTGAATGTTGAAACCGTCGTCCCTTATCTGAAACAGCGTGGGCACCTCGGGGCCGGTGAATCCGCGACTGCCCAGGAACTGGGCTGGGGCGTCTCGAACATCGTGCTGCGTATTAACCGCGCGATTGGGCCGGACTGGGTGCTCAAGCAATCGCGGCCGCAATTGCGGACCGACGTCCCTTGGTTCAGCCGCATCGACCGCATTCACCGCGAAGCGGACGTAATGCGGGTCCTCGCTGGCATCCTTCCCGCCGGTGTCGTCCCTGAGATCCTCTGTGAAGATCGCGACAACTATTGGTTTGCCATGCAGGCGGTCGATGCCGGACACCAAGTCTGGAAACAGATGCTTTTGGGCGGACAGCCGGATGCCGATATCGCATCGCGTCTCGGCAGCTATCTGGCAATGATCCACAGCAAGACCGCAGAGCATCCGGAATTGACGGAGTCTTTCGTCGATCGCTCGGTATTTGAAGAACTGCGCGTCGCTCCCTTTTACCGTCACCTCGCGGACAAATTCGACGATGTCCGGCCGGAGATCGATGCCATGATCGCAAACATGTCCGCGCACTCTCACTGTCTCGTCCTGGGTGATTTCAGCCCCAAAAACATCTTGATCATCGACCAGGAGATCGTGCTCGTCGATTTCGAAACGGGGCACCGCGGTGATCCGGTGTTTGATCTTGGTTTCTTTCTCAGCCACCTGCTGCTCAAAACAGTGCTTCACGCGGACCGGTTCGACCATTATACCGATCTCACCCGCGGTTTTTGGGCGGCCTATCTCGCAGGCATCGCCTCGCTCGATACGGCGGCGTGGCATCCGGACACACTCCAGCGCCGCACGATTCCTCATCTCGCCTGCTGCATGTGGGCCCGCATCGACGCCACCAGCCCGGTCGATTATTTGCCGCACGAACCCCAACGCGCGCTCGTCCGCAACTTCAGCCGCCGTCTGCTACAAAATCCGCCTGCGACATGGGATAATCTCCTGGCGGAGTTGCAGACCCAAATCAGGTAGGGCAGGCTCCCGCCGGCCGCCCCTAAGCTTCACCGTTCACCCCATTCCCAAGTTTTTCGCGTCAAGCAGGAGCCTGACCGACAACTATGCACTCCATCGAAAGCATCTCTGCCCGCGAAGTCTTTGACAGTCGAGCAAAACCGACAGTCGAAGTCGAAATTGTTTGCAGCGGCGGCGCAACCGGACGGGCGATCGTTCCCAGCGGCGCCAGCACCGGACGATTTGAAGCGCGCGAATTACGCGACGCCGACGATGACCGTTTGGCCGGAACCGGAGTTTGGCAAGCCGTCGGGCACGTCAACGGTGAGATTGCCGATTCGCTGCTCGGATTCAATGCCGACGACCAGCGCAATATCGACTGCACGCTGTGCCAACTCGACGGAACCGACGACAAATCCCGGCTCGGCGCAAACGCAATCCTCGGAGTGTCGCTCGCCGCCGCACATGCCGCCGCCGCCTCTAAGAACAGCAGTCTGGTCGAGCACCTGCGAGAAGTCTGGGACAGAGCCGCCGCCGAATTGGGCGGTCCAACTCAGCGTCTCGCGCCGCTAGGAACCGGCCCGCTGATGCCTTTGCCGATGGTTAACATGATTTCCGGCGGACTGCACGCCGGCGGGAACCTCGATTTCCAAGACTACCTGATCCTGCCGATCGGAGCAGTGAGCTATCGTGAGGCACTGGATTGGATTGTCTCGATCTATCATTACCTCGGCCGGCTCCTCTCGGATGCCGGTTTTGAGGGCGTGCTCGTCGGCGACGAAGGGGGCTACGGTCCGAAACTTCAGTCCAACAGCCAGGCCGTGGAGTTCGTGCTCCGGGCCATCGAAGCGAGCGGCCGTGAGCCGGGGCGAGACGTGGCGATCGGTCTTGATGTTGCGTCAACGCATTTCTTTGACGGCACACATTACCGGCTTGCGGCGACTGGGGATGACCGTCTCGATTCCGGTGAAGTGATTGATCTTTTGGAGCGCTGGTGCGACCACTACCCGATTCACAGCATTGAAGACGGTCTTGCCGAAGATGATTGGGACGGCTGGTGCGAGTTGACCCGACGGTTGGGGCACCGTGCCCAATTGATCGGCGACGACCTTTTCGTGACCAACCGCGACCGTCTGGCACACGGCCTCGAGGTGAACGCGGCAAACAGTGTCCTGATTAAGGTGAATCAAATCGGCACGCTGTGGGAGACATTTGAGACGCTCAAGCTCGCGCTCGACAACGGCTATTGGCCTGTGATCTCGGCGCGGAGCGGCGAAACCGAAGACACCACAATTGCCGATTTGGCAGTGGCGACCGGCGCCGGCCAAATCAAGATCGGGTCCGTCGCCCGCAGCGAGCGGTTGGCCAAATACAACCAACTCCTGCGGCTGGAAGAACAAGTGGGAGCAGATGCTTTCCCGGGCGGGCGCATCTTTTCGAGCTTGCAGTTTGAGAAATCGCACTAAACGCAAGGGAACCCATCTTGCCCAAGCCAGCTCAGTTCCTACATAACGACTTTTTTCCCGTACCCGTTATGTCTTAAATGAACGCCGTCAGACAATGTGTCGATATCTTTTCCATAGTGAGATCACGAATCGTCACGAACGCGATGAGATTCTTGTTTGATGAAACCTCCCGGGACATGCCGAAACTTTTGGCGATTGTCGGTCATCGTCTGCGCGCTCAGCGTGCAACTGTGCGGATGCCGTCTCCCGGGAAGCCGCAGTCGAATGCAGGACGGCCTTGCCAACTATGAGCAGGCCTCAATTTCCTATGACATCAGTCGGAACTGCGGCACGTTGCTCAATTCCGATGCAACTGCCTCAGTGAACGACACTGGTATCTCACAAGTCGCGTATCTCAACGACCAAGATCCCGCTGTGATGACCGAAGCATCGGCGCCGCCCTGCACGCGCTGTATATGGAAAACGGCACAGCTGTCGATCCAATATCCGCATCCTGATTCGATGCTCGGCATGGCACAGGCCACGTTGCGGCTTTCTGCCCAGGCTCCCGCATTGGAGCCCAATGCCGATCCGGCACTGCAATTCGCCGGCCCGAAACCGCGTGCTTGTCCGGTCAGCCGCAACTTCTGTAACGACGAACTCTGGGTCATGGACCTGCCCAAGGCCGAACTCGATCAGTTGCTCACGACGCTTTCCGGCGAGGGGTTCTTCGACGACTCAGCACTTGCGTCCGCCGGCCCGCATCTGGATGTGAGCATCAACCGGATGCACACCGCCAAGACGTGGAGCCGCACCCCTCGGCTCGACCAATTTGTCAGTCGCGTCTATGCGGAGGGTCGCCTGCGAGGTTTCCTCTCCTGCCAGCAGGCCTGCAAGTCGCCTCGCGCCACACCGCGCTTCCCCGAATCGCCGCAGCGCTCCTGACTGCGACGAGCGACGAGTTCTCGACCTGCAAACTCAGCCCGCCGTCGAATGCCGGCCGGTTCTTGCTCATTCCAGCCAACTCACGGCACTCCGCTGCCGTCGCGCCCTGTCTGTCCACTGACATAATCTCTGGCAGACTGCGCAGCGCGATTCATTGCGCGACAGGTGATGCTGGAAAGTCGCCGCTATTGTTGCTAGCTTAAAGCCAGAATCCGAAATCAAGCGACCTCCAGAGAAGTACGGATAATTGCATGACACCGACAACCAGTCGATCAATCAGAAGACCAATTCTTGCTCTCGCCCGTTCGATCGCTGTGCTCGTGACGGCATCGGCCCTGCTCACCGGTTGCGGAGGCGAGGGCGAGCGGAAGTTCTTGGACATGGGCACAGCCCCCGCCGGCGGGGCATTTTATCCGGTCGGCAACGCGCTCGCCGAAGTCCTAAACGTGGAAAAGGGAGACAACGATTGGATCGTGACTGCGCAGCAAACCAAAGGCAGTCAGGAAAACATCCGCCGGATCGATGCCGGCGATTTGCAATTGGCGCTGGCAAATTCGGCCATCACCTATTTCGCCGTTCGTGGAGAAGAAGGATGGGACAAGGAGTATCCGATCCGGACCGTAATGACGCTGGCCCCGAATGTGGCGATGTTCATCTCCAAGCAAGACGGCGGACCACAAACGATCACCGAACTCAAGGGCAAGCGCGTCGTCGTCGGCCCGTCAGGAGCGGGCTTTGAGTTCTTTCTTAAGCCGCTGCTCGAAGCCCACGGCGTCACCTACGACGACTTCACACCGTCGAACAACACGCAATCCGCTGCGGTCGACGAACTTGGCGATGGGGCAGTCGACGCCGCATTTTTGGGAGGCGCGGTCCCGACTGCCTCGATCACGCAAGCCTGCTCGACGCACGACATTCATTTCATCCCATTCGACGCGGCCGCGAAAGCCGCATTGCTTGAGAATTACCCGTTCTTCCACCCGGCAACAATCAAGGCGGAGGCTTACTCCGATCTCGAGGAAGATTTTGAGGGCCTCAACGTCGGCAGCATGCATTTGATCACTCATGCCGATACGGATGAAGACACCATTTACCAAATCACCAAGACGATTTACAAAAACGCGGAAGCCGTCCAGAAGAAGCATGCAGTCGGAAAGGCGATCAACCCCAAGGTCGTCGTCACGGACACCGGAACAGAGTTTCACCCCGGCGCCATCCGCTTCTACAAGGAGATCGGGATCTGGCCCAAGGACGCCGCCGAAGACTCGCCTGCCGACAAAGCTCCGGCCGGCAAAGACGATGCGAAAAAGTCCGCTGAATAGGGATCGCCACCGATGATCGAGCGGATTAAAGGGGTGCTGATCTCCGTTTTGGCGGTCGTGATCTGCCTGTTCACTTTGGTGGAAGTGAACAATTTCACCGACTTGCTGCAGGATGCCGCCGGCTCAATCGCCGAAGAGTATCCGGCCGCCTCGTTCTTAAAAACTGCCGCGGATTGGCTGCCCTCACTCCAGCAAGAACAATCCAAGCTGGCCGTTTTTGCCATGCTCGGGATGGTGATCTGCTTTTTGACCTTCCCGGCGCACAAGTCACTCAAGGATGTAAAGTTCTTCCAGGTGCTTGACTTGCTGCTGGCCGCTGCCACCGTTTTTTGCTGCGGTTACATCGTCGTGCAGATGGAGCCGGCTTTTCAGGGCTGGTGGCTGGAGGGGCAGAAGCTCGGCGACCGTGCGGGGATTCAGAATACCACAGACATGACTGTCGGGCTGATCGGGCTGGTCCTTGTACTGGAGGCGACACGCCGCTCGATCGGACTCGCTTTGCCGATTCTCGCCGGCGTCTTCTTGCTGTACGCATATTTTGGCCGCTCCTTGCCGAACTGGGCATTCCCTCACTCCGGAATGGACCTCTATAGCGTGGCGTCGAGCACGTTCTTACAGAGCACAGGCATCTTTGGCGTCGCTCTCAATGTGATGTTCAAATATGTATTTCTCTTCGTGATCTTCGGCGCGTTCTTGGAGGCCACGGGCGGAACGCAGTTTATCATCGACTTTTCTGAAAAGGTGTTCGGCGGCAGTGCCGGCGGCCCGGCCAAAGTGTCCGTTCTCGGCAGTGGTTTGATGGGCTCGCTCTCCGGAAGTGCCGTCGCCAACGCGGTCACGACCGGGACTTTTACAATCCCCATGATGCGCAATGCCGGGTTTCAGCCGCACATTGCCGGCGGGATCACCGCGGCCGCTGCGTCGGGAGGGGCTCTGGTACCCCCGATCATGGGCGCAGGCGCGTACATGATGCTGGAAATCGTCAATCCCGAGGGGGGATTTGTCGCGATCATGAAGGCGGCGATCTTGCCGGCCATTTTGTATTACTATTCGATTTTCATGATCGTGCACTTCTCCGCGAAACGGATTGGCGCGCACGACGTGGACGACACTGAAGCCGATCAGCGGACGCTGGCCCAACTCCTGTTTTCCTTTGAAGGTGTCATCTTCTTCGGTGCGCTGGGATCGCTGATTTGGTTCTTGCTGGTGCCGTTTTCGGCGTTTCGATCGGTGACCTATACGCTCGGCGTGATTATCGCCCTGGGTATACTCCACCCGAGCAAACGGCTCAAATTGCAGGCCATTTACCAAGCCTTGCTGAAATCCGCTCGCAACGGCGTCTCCCTTGTTGCCGCGAGCGCCTGCGTGGGGATTATCATCGGCATCGTGCTTTCAACAGGAATCGCCGGACAACTCAACTCCCAAATCGCTGGTCTTGTTTCCGACAACCTGCTGCTGGCGCTCGTGGGGATCATGATCGTCTCAATCTTCCTCGGCATGGGCGTCCCGTCGGCGGTTTGCTATCTGCTGATGGCCACACTGATGGGCTCGCTATTGGGCGAACTCGGAGTACCGGTGTTAGCCGCGCACCTGTTCATTTTTTACTTCGGCATGATGTCCATGGTGACCCCGCCGGTGGCTCTCGCGGCCTACGCCAGCGCTTCGATCGCCGGCTCGACGATCATGCGCACCGCGTTTGCCGCGTTTCGGTTTTCGTTGGTCGGGTTCGTGCTGCCATTTATGTTCATCTATCGACCGCAGCTCTTAATGATGAATCTCAGCGGCGGACCGGCCAATTGGGGGTTCGTGGCGCTGGAATTTTCGATCGCCCTGGTCGGGATCATCGCCCTGGCTGCCGGAATCACCGGCTTCTTGTTCCGCAAGCTGAGTATCGCCGGTCAAGCCGGGTTACTAGTCTCAGCGGCGCTTCTGTTGGCGCCCCATAAGCTGCAGATCCACGCCGACGATCCCGCCTTCAACAACGTCCGCATTGTGATGACGGCCGCTGGCGTGCTGATTTTGCTGGGTCTCGCGGTCTTGAATCGCAGGCAGCCGGTCAGCGCATCGTGAACATAAACGAGATTTGTCTAGGCGTTTGGATGAGACGGAAGCTGCGAGCTCGCACTCCGGCGAAACAGATCCCAGAGACGAAAGCTAAACGATCCGCTCCGGGTCGCCCAGTGGCAGACTCACCGTGAACTTCGTGCCCTTGTTGACCTGGCTGGTAACGTCCAAACTCCCGCCGACCGACTGCACCAGGTGTTTGACAATCGCCAGCCCCAGCCCGGTTCCCCCCTGTTCGCGGGAACGGCCGCGATCGACACGGTAAAAACGCTCGAAGATTCTGCCGAGGTGTTTTTGCGCGATGCCGATCCCCGTGTCCTCAACCACAATCACACCCCGGTCCTCTTCAGCCCTGAACGAAATAACAACCGTCCCTCCCGCCGATGTGTATTTGATGCCGTTGTCGACCAGATTGGAGATAATCGTCTCCAGCGGTTCTTCGCCCATGGCAATGATCACCGGATCGGCGGGCGGTTTGAGGATCACAGAAACTTGGTTGCGTTCCGCTGCCGGACGGTAATGCTCTTCGCAGCGGGTCACGATCGGTCCCACCTCTGTGGGAATCTCCTCCAGGTTTGCGCCCTCCGACTCGATGTGTGAGAGAGTCAGCAGATCACGCACAATCGCATCGAGCCGCTCCGATTGCTCGTCGATCGTCCTTAGAAAACCTTCCCGATGCTCTTCATCGTTCAGAGCGCCGCTCAGGAGTGTTTCTACATACGCCCGAATCGAAGTAATCGGCGTCTTGAGTTCATGCGACGCATTCGCGACAAATTCCTGACGTACTTTCTCGAGACGGCGAATCTCCGTGATATCGTGTGCGACGACGACTGCACCGGGAGCAGGCTGCCCGGTCAGACGAGCCACACTGACCGCCAAAATACGATCTTCCGGAGAATGAATGCTCATCTCTCCCTGAATCAGTTGGCGCTGCTCTAAGGCTTGTGTGATCCATTCCTGCAGCTGAGGGTAACGAACCAACTCCCAAATCGGACGGCCAATTGCCGTGCTCTCACTCAATCCAAACATCCTGAGCGCCGCGCCGCCGGCCAAAATAATCCGCTGGTCTTCATCGACCGCAATCACACCTTCCACCAAACTGTCGATGACCGTCCGCAATTGGTCGCGCTGCGCTTTAAGGTGCCGCATTCGCCCGGAAACGAGCACCGACATCTTCGCCAGGGATTCGGCCAGTTCGGGATAGGAGCGGGCCGTCTCACGTGTGAGCGGCAGGTCAAAGCGGCCCTCGGTCATGTTCTCAAAGACCTCGTTCAGCTCCTGCAAAGGACTCCGCAATCGACGACGCACCAGAAAATGAACGAGCCACGTTATGAATAGACCGCCCCCGACCGTTGCAGCCATCACCCACAAGGCGGTGTGCACCTGTGATCGCAGCGTGATCGAAAAGGCCAGAATCAACACGCCGAGCGCGGCGATCCCCAGTCGAACAGCTGCCGCCCAAAAACCTCCGGTGGACCATGAGCTCTCGGCAGCGGTTGCGGTTGAGGGGCTGGAAGTCGTCGAAGAGGTGAATTTCATGAAAGGAATCAGGTACAAGGCTCAGGCCACCAAACCGGGGTTACGGTTCCAAATCGCGACACGCCAGTCTAAACCCCAAAACCTATTTCGAAATGACCGCGATCATATCCATTGTGATCGAACGGCTTGATCGCCCGACCCCGCGGACAGCGGCTTTCGACGCCGCGGGCGGCCTTTGTGGATTGTATACGCCGGGTCGATACTCGTTCAATTCGCGGCTGACCGAGTCGGTCGCAACATAGTAGGTGGCTTTGGCAAGATGATCGAAATCGCTGCGGGTCTTTCGCAACAGCATCCGTAATTGCTCAAAGATCGAGGGAATCTCGTCCGTTGAATTCCGTCCATACAAGCCGGAGACGTAAAGGCGTTTGCCGCCCCGAACCACTGCCAGCCGGCTGAACACAGGTGACGATTTCATCCAGGGAGGAGTTTGAAAGTTCAAAACTCCCTCTGTACCGGGCTCCTCAGCACTGGGAACAAACGCAATCAACTCGATTTCAATCCGCCCGGCTGACGTCCACTCCACGGGTATGTGAGCCGGCACCGGACCGCCCTTGAAGTGCGCCGCGATCTCACCCTCGACGGCCGCTAGTTTCGACATGGGGTTCAAGAACGATTTCAACTGCACAACGTGACGGCGATCCAGCTTCAAGAACTCCAACGTACGCTGCAGACCCGCTAGTGTGTTTCGCGTGCACTCCGCAAGCGTCTCACCCTTTTCCGCCTGCCCGGAAATGTAGACGACACCGCCGCGGGGCAACACTGATACCTGGACTGGCGACTCTCGCGGCTCGCCTGTAATAGCCGCGTGCTCGACCTTCTTCGGCCCTTGACCGGGAACCGCTGCCACGGCGTCGAGTGCGACGAGCACTCCCGGCTTAGCCAACTGCCCACTCACATAACTTACTGCCGGGGCATCATCCTGTGAGAAGTGCTCGGACAATGTCTGTTGGACCTCCCCGAAGAGGTCGTCGTCCGCCAAGTAGAGATTCAGCTTCACGATGCGTCCCTGCTCGGCGTTGGCCAGCTTGAGCACGGCATTCAACTTTTTGAGCAACGCACGAGTCTGTGCAGCCACATCGTCAGCACCGATGATCTCGCCTGACGCATTCAGAGGGAGAATTTGAGAGGTGTGAGCCAGCGCAACGTCATTGACGACCGTTGCGGCGGCCAAATGAGTCTGCCGGTCAACGTCGACAGAGTGAACACGAGGTTCGTCCGCAGCGACGGTCGATAGCATCAACACAAACAAACCGGCCGATCGCAAACACCAATTTCTCATGACGGCATCCCATACACAAAACAACGAGAACCAGTTTCAAAACCCGCTTGTGCCTGTTTGAGATTCTTACGAAAAAGTGTCGGCGCGATGCGTCAGAGGGTTTTGAAACGACTTGGAATTAATTCGCTAGGATATCAACTCTTCCAATGCCTCGCCGATGGCGGATATTCCATCGACGACCGCTTCGGGTGGAATTATCAGCGGCGGACAGATCTTGACCGTCGGGCGATTGGTCTGAAACAACATCACTCCACGTTTCACCGCAGCCCATGTCAGTTCCCGGGCGAGTCGCTCATCCGGCGATCCGTCTTTCGGACTGCGCAGATGAATCGCATTGAGCAAACCCAATCCGCTGACTCGTGAGATGCGGTCCGGAAACCGCCTCTGTAAACCCTGCAGTTCCTCGCGCGCGATCTCACCGGTACGCCGAGCCTTCTCGATCAGCCCCTCCTCGAAAATGACATCCAGATTGGCAAGTGCAGCCGCGCAACAAAGCGGGTGGCCCGCATGTGTTGTCGTGATCTCACCAGGGTACAGCAAATCAAGAATCTCCCCTGGTCCCAAAACTGCTGCCAGCGGCAACGAGGAAGTGAGCCCCTTGCCGACACACAGCAAATCCGCGCGCACATCATAGTGCTCATGGCCGAACAGTTTACCTGTACGTCCAAACCCCGTCTGGATTTCATCAAAAACTAACAGAACGCGATGCTCATCCGCCCACCGTCTCAGTTGTTGCACATACTCCCGGCAAAGGGGGAGTGCTCCCCAACCTTGTATCGTTTCGATAAACACAGCCGCGATTTGTCCTGGGACAATCCCTCGATCGGACAAGCTTTGATTCAACGAGTCAAAGCCGGCGGGAGACTCCGCGCCAGGATCAGGAAATGGTAGATGATGGATCGCCGCGTCGGGATGCTTCAGCCACGGTTTTGCCGCACTCTCTCCCGAAAGCTGATGGGCCCCTAGCGTCCAGCCGTGGTAATCGCCGCGAAAGGCCAGCACATGATACTTTTCCGGATTCTGCCGCTGCCCCCATTCGCGGGCCAATCGCAGCGCCGCCTCAATCGCCTCCGAACCGACAGTCCACAGATACGCTTTGTCAATTCCTTCAGGCGCAAGTTCCACCAGGCGCTGGGCCAGTTTCACACGAATCTCCGAGGCGAAACTAAACTGCGCCAACAATCCGTGGCGAACATGCTCCTCTAATGCGGCGCGAATTGCGGGGTGGCCGTGGCCGCTATTGCACATCACCGCAGTTGAGCTGAAGTCAATCCAACAATTTCCGGCGCGGTCAAAAACCTGATAACCTTCAGCCCGTTCCCACATGATGGGAGGCTGGTAACAATTGACCTCCGGGAAACACGACTCCGCTTCGGCCAACAACTCCAATGTGTCGGGAGCGGGCAGGGCAGTGTTGATTCTGCGATAGGGCGTCTCAACAGGCGCAACGTTCTCCGCAACGGTCCGAAACGAGTTGGAATGACTGTCGAGAAGTTTCTCCGACATCTCTGCTGGCCTTCAAACAAGAAATCGCTCACAATTCGGGAGTCGATGACATCGTCATCTTCCGAACGAACAATTGCAAGGCTTTCAGCTTGGCGGCGAGGCGGCCCTCTCGACTTTTCCGTCACCGGCCGCCGAGATCCTAATACCCCCTGGAGACCATGAATGTCATCACCAACCGAGGGTGATTTATTGCGCGGCTTTCGGGCCGCGGGCTGTTTGGTACTGCTGCTCACCACGTTCTGGCTCTGCTTGGTACCGTTTTTATTCGTGAATTTGCTGACCGAAGCGTTGCGCAACCTGCACCTGTCTGCACCGGCGGCTGTGCTGATCATATTTGGCCTGTTGATCGGATCGCTGATCAACATCCCTGTCGCGCGCCTGCCCACCGACCGCGAAGTAACGGTTCCCGTGTTTGAACCGCTCGCCGGACGACAGCTTTTTCCGCGGTACACTCGTCTGAAGATGGAGACGATTGTCGCAGTAAATGTGGGCGGCTGCGTCATCCCGGTACTGCTGGCGACGCACATGCTCCGCATGATCGTGGCGGACGCGTCGACAGCTCTTGGCGTCACTCTGATCGGCGTGCTGCTGAACTCGACGTTGTGTTATCGTCTCGCTCGCATCATCCCCCAGCACGGAATCGCCCTGCCGTTTTTCGTCGCGCCGCTGACCGCCATCACTGCGACTTATATCGGGCTACCCGGTCCCGAGTTCGACGAAATGCGGGCACCGGTTGCATTTGTCATCGGAATCACCGGACCGCTCATCGGCGCTGATTTGCTGCACTGGAAGGATTTCCACAAAATCTCAGTCGGCAGGGTGAGCATCGGCGGAGCGGGAACGTGGGATGGAATTGTCCTCTCCGGACTGATTGCCGCCTTTTGCACGTAGTTTCCCGTGAAATCACTGCACGGAATGAACAGCACGCGCGCCCGCCTGCTTGACTTCTTCATAGGCGGACTCGAACAATTTCGCCACGCTCGAGTACTCAATCGCGATCACTGAACTCGACGAAAGCGAGCCGCACAATGTCATTGATCAGTCCTCAACAACATAACTTGTTGAAATTGATTCAAGCCCCGCACGACGGTCAGCCCCAACCTGACGGCGCACGTCGCTCGGGTGACGACGACAACCCTGATGCCAATCTTCTCGACGCGTATTCCCGTGCGGTCATTCAGGTCGTCGACGATGTCTCTCCTGCCGTCATCGGAGTCACCGCAGAAGAACGCGGTCCGCGCAGCGGGAGTGGATCGGGGTTCATCGTCACTCCCGACGGGTACGCGCTGACCAACAGTCACGTGGTCCACGGACAGGATCACCTGAGGGTCATCACGCACGACGGCGACCGTTTAGACGCGCAACTCGTCGGCGATGATCCGGCAACTGACGTGGCTCTGATTCGCATCGCGGCCGGAGATCTCCCGTATACGCAACTTGGCGAATCTGGCGGCTTGCGGGTCGGCCAACTGGTGATCGCGATTGGCGACCCGCTCGGATTTCAGGCGACCGTCTCCACCGGCATTGTCAGCGCCGTGGGCCGGTCGATGCGAAGCCAATCCGGCCGATTGATCGAAAACATCGTACAACACTCCGCCCCGTTGAATCCCGGAAACTCCGGCGGACCGCTCGTCGACTCGCACGGCAAGGTCGTCGGGATCAACACCGCAATCGTCGCGCTGGCTCAAGGACTCGGATTCGCGGTCCCCGCCGATACGGCACGCTGGGTGATCAGCGAGATCATCGCCCACGGATCAGTGCGGCGACCTTACCTGGGAATCGTCGGAACCGCTGTCCCCGTTCCGCGATTCATCGTCCGAGAACTAGACCTTCTCTCCGATCGCGCCGTTGAAGTGGTGTCGGTCGAACCGGGGGGGCCTGCTGCGCAAACGGGTGTGCAGGCCGGAGATTTGGTCATCTCGCTCAGCGGACGGATCGTGACCGACGTGGACGACCTTCACCGTCTGCTCACCGCCGGCCGGCAAGAGACTCAACTCGCACTCGAAGTCGTGCGGGACCGGCGAATCTTGGAACTTGTCATCCACCCGCGGCACGCCAGCTAGACTCGACACTGGGCCAATCGTTCTCCGGGGCGATGCCTGCAACGCGACCGAACCATTGACGAATCAGTCTGTCAAACGCTATAGCCTAGAAAACTGATTCGAGACAGAACTGTGGTATTGCAGGCGCCGTTCCAATGACATCACGGATTCACAATTTCTCCGCTGGCCCCGCCGTTTTGCCCGTCGAGGTCCTTGAAGAAGCACGGGACAATCTACTCGCTCTGGGCGACACCGGAGTGGGGATTATGGAGCACTCTCATCGCGGCAAAGCCTTTTTAGGTGTCTACGAAGAGACTGAGGCCCTATGCCGCGAATTAGCGGGGATTCCCGACAATTACCACGTGCTCTTCCTACAGGGCGGCGCGTCGACGCAATTCTTCACGGTCCCGATGAATTTCCTCTCGGAAGACCAGACGGCCGACTACCTGGTCACCGGATCTTGGGCCAAGAAAGCCGTCGCGGAAGCTCGCCGGTTTGGCACGATCAATGTCGTCGGCAGCAGCGAACATCGCAATTTCTGTTACATCCCCCGTGAACCAGAATTCACGACGGAAGCCGTTTATACGCACTACACGTCCAACAACACGATCTTCGGTACGCAATATGCCGCGCCGCCTCAGACGGCCGACGGCACGCTGGTGTGCGATATGAGTAGCGATATTTTCTCGCGGCCGATCGAAGTCTCAAAACATGCGATCATTTACGCCGGCGCCCAAAAGAACCTCGGCCCCAGCGGGGTGACGCTCGTAGTTATTCGCGATGACTGGGTCCAGCGCGGCAGCGAAGACCTACCCACGATGCTGCAATACCGCACCCACGCCAAGCACCAATCGATGTTCAATACCCCGCCGACGTTCGGGATTTACATCATGAATCTGGTGTTCAAGTGGATCAAGGCGCAGGGCGGATTAGCCGCGCTGGAGCAATCCAACCGAGCCAAGGCGCAAACGCTCTATGACTATCTCGATCAGAGCCGACTGTTCTCCGGAACCGCCGACCCGGACAGTCGCTCGATGATGAACGTCACGTTCGTCACCGGCGATGATGATTTGAATGCGGAATTCCTCAAAGGTGCTGAAGCCGCCGGACTGAGCGGCCTGAAAGGCCATCGTAGCGTGGGCGGCATGCGCGCCAGTCTTTATAACGCGTTTCCGCCCGCTGGCGTGGACGCGCTCATCGACTACATGCGGCGATTCGAAGAAGACCACAAATGAAGCTGCTCCCGTGATCAGTGATCTCAAGGTGCACGGAACGTGAAATTCTTGAAGAATTATCTCGAAAGACACCAACACTGGGCCAACCGGCTGCTGCATCTTGTGGGACTGCCGGTCACATTTGTGCTGCCCGTCATCTTTCTTGTGGATGGCAATTGGCAGTGGGCGTTGGGAGCGTTTCTTGCTGGATACGCACTGCAATTCCTCGGCCACGCGATCGAAGGCAACGACGCGGGCGAGATGATCGTCGTCAAAAAACTCTTGGGCAAGCCGTATGTTGCAGTTGCCCCCTCTTCAAAAGAGTCAAAGTTTGACGATTAGAGCGCCGATACTGCTTATAACGGTTTTAACGCGCCAGGTGTATGACTAATGGATGCCTGCGCGGTCCCGCAATTCAAGATGAACATCGTCACGCTCTTGTGAGCTGCAATTCGGGGACTTGGGGCAAAAACCACATAATGGACGATCGAGCAGTGGGTCTACCCTGACGACTCGACCGTCCACAAATTGGGCAAAGAGTGGGTCGACCATTCGTAACGATGGTGCACTGCTGGAACAGACGTTCGGTCATGTCCCCATTAGTGCAACAACGGGGTTGGAAACGACTCTTAGAATACAACGGATCCCAGACCGCAAGGACGCATTATGCGAAAGCGATCATTCCGGCAACTCGTTAGTCTGTTGTTGATCACCTGCATGTTGGCCGGGTGCGCGAGCAATCCGACGTTGACCTATTGGGGTGATGCCCAATTGGAATACTACAAGGGAAGCGCGTCGGAGATCGCCTATCCCGATGCGTGCGAAACGCCGACGGAGACGGCGACATTTGCGAATCCCCCCCGCAACGTGCGCGACCGCAACCATGACGAGATCTGGGAAATGCCCCTCGCCGAGGCGGTTCACCTAGCCCTCTTGCACAATAAGATCATCCGCTCCTCCAACCGTACCGGCACGGGTGCGATCAATAGCGGCGCCGCCGGAGGCACGGCCACCAGCACCATCGTCCGCGCTCCGGAAGCCGCCGGGTCCGTTTGGTCTCCGTCGATTCAAGAGAGCGGCGTCTTGTTCGGGGGACGGGGCGAAACGGCCGCGCTCGCCGAATTCGACACCCAATTTACCACGAGCATGGTTTGGGGACGCGACGAGCTGATTCAAAACAACTTGTTCCTGGCCGGCGGCGTGCCCGACGGTGCGACGCTGCAGTCGGACAGTGCTCAATTTCAAGCGGAACTCGCCAAGACACAAGGCGACGGCGGCCAACTCGCCCTCTCACACAGAGTTAATTATCTGTACAACAACTCCCCGGGCAACCTCTTCCCGTCGGTCTATACAGGAGACGTCCAACTCACCTATCGCAGGCCGTTGTGGGCCGGCGGCGGAGCGGAAGTCACCCGGATCGCAGGACCGGTGTCGCAAAACATTCAAGGGCTTAGCGGTGTCAACCAAGGTGTTGTGATCGCCCGCATTAACAATGACATCACCATCGCGGATTTTGAAATGCAAGTCCGCAACATGGTCAAAGACGTCGAAGACATTTATTGGAACCTGTATCTGGCCTACCGACGCTTTGACGCCGAAACCGTCGCCCGTAACAGCGCCATGCGGACCTGGCGCGAAGTCTATGCCAAGTACATCATCGGTGCTCGCGGCGGAAGTGCCGCCGACGAAGCCCAAGCCCGCGAACAGTGGTTCGCGGCCAAAGCACGTGCGGAAGTCGAACTGAATAACATCTACTCGATGGAACTCGAGTTGCGGCGGCTCATCGGGCTGCCGGTCAACGACGGCCGAGTCATTCAACCGTCGGACGTACCGATCACCGCGGAATTCCTTCCCGATTGGTATGTCGCCTTGGCGGAAGCACTGACTCGGCGGACGGAACTTCGTCGTCAGAAGTGGAACATCAAAAGTTTGGATCTGCAGTTGATCGCCGCGGAGAATCTAGCCAATCCGCGCTTGGATTTTGTCTCACTCTATAAAGTGAACATGTTCGGCGACAATCTGTTCGGCGACAACGACGACGATGCTGCCGGAACGGCCCAGGGTCTGCAAAGCGCCTACGAACGGCTGACGCAGGGCAGCGAAACCGGCTGGCAAGTTGGACTCCAGTTCTCCATGCCGCTCGGTCTGAGAAGCGCCCTGGCACAAGTCCGTAACCTCGAATTGCGGCTGGCTCAAGCTCGTGAGGTCTTGGCCACCCAGGAAATCGAAATCAGCCACGAATTGGCCGACGCGTTTCAAGCGTTGCATCTGAATTACCAAACGGCACAGACCCGCTTCAACCAAACCCGCGCCGCCGAGAAGCAACTCTCCGCCTTTGAAGCGGAATATACCGTCGGCACGAAGACGTTGGACTTGCTGCTGCAAGCCCAAACACGGTTGGCCCGTGCACAAATCGACTATTTCACCAGCGTCATCGAATACACCAAGGCCATCACCAACATTCAGTTCCGCAAAGGAACGCTGTTGGAATACAACAACATCCATCTGGCCGAGGGTGGCTGGAGTCCCGAAGCGTATGAGCAAGCTCTGCAGAAAGCGTGGGCCCGCAGCCATGCCTTTGACGCCGAATTCATGCACTCCGAGCCGGCGCCGTTCGTCAACCATGGACGCGTGATGGGCACGGTCGAATTCACCGGTGACGGAGCCCTGCATCTGTCGGGCGACGCCAACGGCAATACCGGCGGCAGCGACGGCGGCACCTACGTCCCGCCCGCACCGCCCGCCGAGTCCTCGGGAACGCACGATGAAACCACCCCCGGAGCACCGGCGGGAACGGATTCAAAGGCTCCCATGCCTCCGACCGGCAAAGGTTACGACGATGATCAAACCTCCGCGGGACCGACTCGCTCGGAAATCCTGTTCGGGGTCGGCAACAGCGATCGTGACAACGATTTTCAAGAGGTGGAATTCGGCGACTCCGATCTCACCGACGGGGAGTTCGCGGACCAGCCGTAAGCTCCCGACGCCGGCGGTCGCTCATGCGTCCGCTTGAGTGACGACCGAATTCCATTCGGCTGTCATGGCCGGGCCTGCCCCAAGCCGACAACGGCGGTCGGAGGCAGGCCCGCGTCAAGCAGCGCCTGTTGGAGGTCCTCTTCCGCCTTGGCGCGTGCGGTCTCGTCTCGGCGAATATGAACGCGAATTCCGTTTTCGTCTCCCGGCGCCTCCTTCGCAAGTCGCACAACCTGTTCCAGCGACAATTCATTGCGGTTCGCATCCGAATCAAGCCAGTAACTCCGGTTCTGGATTGCGATGCGTAGGACGCGATCACTGCCCAGCGTGATCTCCTTTTCCGCCTCGCGGTCGGGAACTTCCTCTGTCTGAGACTCCACCTTGGCCTGCGATTTCGCTCCCGGCAGCACTCCGTCGCCTCCTTCAAATTCCGGCAAGAGCTTCGCCAAGAACGTTCCCGCAACGACCCCCAGCACGATCAGTCCGCCACCGACTTTCAAACCTCGGCTGACTTTTTTCTTAGTGGCCATCGGAGTCCCAATCTACAAGTAGTTTCAAAACCCTCTGACGCGTCGCGCCGACACTTGTATGCAATTATCTCAAACAGGCGCAACCGGGTTTTGAAACTGGTTCTAACCAGAAATCATCCTGCTCGAACATCATCGGGCACAAGTCGCGTTCGAACCGTCTCATTGCAGCGGCGGACTGTATCCCAAGATCGCATATTCGAAACGCGTCCGCCGATTACTGTCGTCATGCATCCGCTCGATCGCCCTCACGACCCCGGTCGTCGCGGCTTGGCGGACTCCAAACTGTGCGTCGGACCACGACACCAACAACACGACCAGGCTCTTAGGCTGCGGCAAGGCCTTATACCGCGCGAAGATCTCGGCCTCAAAACGCTCAGGGGTGTCCGCCCGAAAGTGGAACGATTTGCCGGCGGCGGTTAACGTTGACGCATTGTCGTCTCCAATATGCAAGTCCCAGACGTCGCACCGCTTCAGCAATTCCCGCCAGGTCCGCAGGTGTTTGACCATGTCGGCGGCGCGGCTGCCCGCCAATTCCTCAATCTCCAATCGCAGCTCCGCTCGCTCTGCTTCCGTCCGAGCCGCCAACACTTTTTCGATGGTCGCGCGCGGCAAGCGAAATAGGCGCGAGAGAATCTCGCCCAACTCCTGAATTTCTTTCCGCGACTGCTGCAATTCTTCATCGAGTTCCGTCTCCCGGCGATCCAGAACCGATTGGAGTCGATTCTTGTCGGTCAGCAACTGATCGCGTTCCTGAACGGCAACTTCCAAACGTGCCTGCAACTGCAGCCGCGCCAGATCCGCCTCGGTATTCATCCGGTCCAATTCGCGCTGCACTTCCACCGCCTGCGTGTCCGCGGTCTGCCGTACTTCCATGTACTGTGCAAAAATCACGATCAACAACAGATCCAATAGCGGAGTGAGTTGAAACGTCAGTTTGCGGCGCGACAGGCTCATGCGGAATCCTCCGGCAGGAGCGACAATTCCCGTTTCGCCCGCACGATCGTGTCGCGCACGTGCTCACGATTCTCGGCCAGCCGCTGGAAACGTGTCTCGAGAATGCTGTTGATAAACATCAACAAGATTCCCGCCGACAATCCTGCGAACGTCGACCAAATGGCGTCGCCGAACCGCCCCACGATCGCGCCGACCGTCTCCGTGCTGCCGCTCGACTGCAGCGCGGCGCCAATCGCCAAAATCGTCCCCAGTACGCCCGCCAGCGGATAGGCTTCGATCATTGTGCGGCAGATGTTGTAACACGTTTCAAACGCCAACGACTGCAGGTATCGCCGCCGTTCATCCAGCACATTGATCCGCGTCACCAAAGTCCGCCGATCCTGCTCGCCGGCGGGATCTTGGAGAATCTCATTGACGTCCGCCAGAAAGGCCTCAATTTGATCGGAAAGATGACTGGTCGAATCGAACAAGCTGCGATGTTTTAGCCCCCGCGTGAACTCGTCCAAAGCGGCAGCGATCTTCTTAAGGTCGCGCCGAAACCAGATCCACAGCAACGCGAAGAATACGATGTGCACAGCGCAGGCCATCGCGATTACAAACGTCGAGAGTGCCGACAGGTTGCCGAGGACGGCTGATAGGTCATTCATGAAATTCGGGAATTCGCTCCAGAAACGTCGCGGTGAATCGGCAAGAGTAGCCGCCGCACACCGCAGATCGGGACGCGCGAGACGCCCTCGCTCCCGATCATTCTGGCATTTCCCGCGTAAGGCGACAAGAGAAGCTTTACGGCGCGTTGCGTTCCAAGATGTAGAGGGCGTTATTGGCGCGGACATTCGCAGCCCACGCACCCTCGACCGCCTTGCCGCTGATCAAGGCGAGTTCCTTTACGATCCTTCCCTGAACCACTTCCACGAGATCGCGAAAATCGGACATCGACATCAGATGTAAGTTCGGCGTGTTATACCATTGGTATCGCTCGGAACTCGACACTGGTGCGCGGCCCGACCAAAGTTGGTGCCAGCGGACCCGCCAATGTCCAAAATTCGGCACCACGACCAGTGCCCGTTCCGCCACACGCAGCATCTCGTCCAAGATGACCCGCGGATGTCTAACTTGTTGCAGCGTCTGGCTCAGGACCGCAAAATCGAATGACCGGCTGGGAAAATCCTCGAGACCCTGGTCCAGGTCCGCCTGAATCACCGGAACACCGGCCGCCATGCAGTTAATCATGGCCGAACGGCTCAATTCCACTCCCAAGATGTCGGCTTGCCTGGTTTCTCGCAATTGCGCCAACAATTGCCCATCACCGCATCCCAAGTCGAGAACGCGGCTGCCTGGGCCAATCTGTTCCATGATCACCCGGTCCGTCAGCGCAGCGGACGGGTTCGGCATTTTGTAACGCCGTTCTTCGATCGGCTTGGACTTGGCCTTTCTCAAGGGTCTCATACTCCGACAATATCGCGGCTGCGCGACTATCCCATTTCATACGCCTCGGCGAGAAACGGATGCAGCATTTCTTCTAGTTGATCGACTTCCAACAGAAACGAATCGTGACCGTAGGGGCTTTCCAATTCCACCGAGCTCACTCGCCTTCGCGCCTGGACCAACGCGCTGACAATCTCACGACTCTGAGAGATCGGAAACAGCCAGTCGGTCGTATACGAGGCCACTAAGAATCGGGCGTCGGTCTTGGAAAACGCGTCGGCCAGCGTTCCGTACGCTTGAGCCAGATCGAAGTAATCCATCGCCCTGGTCAAATACAGATAGCTGTTAGCATCGAACCGTTCAACGAAGCGTTTTCCCTGGTGATGCAGATAACTCTCGATCTGAAATTCCGTCTCCCGCATCAGATCGTAGGCGAATTGGTCGCTGTGTTGCAGGCGGCGGCCAAATTTCTGTTCGATTGACGCTTCCGACAGATACGTAATGTGGGCCACCATCCGTGCCAGCGCCAGTCCGAACCGCGGCCCTTTTTCTTGGTTGTAAAAATTGCCCTCGTGAAAATTCGGATCCGTGACGATCGCTCGGCGTCCGACGGCGTTGAAGGCGATGCCCTGTGCGGAGAGCCGCGGGCCGGAGGCAAGCACAATCGCGGTTCGCAGCATCTCGGGGAATCGCGCAGCCCACTCCAGTGCCTGCATGCCCCCCAGACTGCCCCCAATCGCCGCCAGCAACCGCTCAATCCCAAGATGCCGTACCAACGCGGCGTGGACTTCGACGATGTCGCCGATCGTCACAAAAGGAAACTCCAGCGCGTACGGCTGGTCCGCCCCCGGCTTCTGGCAGCTGGGACCGGTGGTTCCCTGACAGCCGCCCAGCACATTCGCACAGATGACGAAATACTTGTTGGTATCCAATCCCTTGCCGGGTCCGACCAAATCGTCCCACCAACCACGTTTCTTGCTGTCGGGTGCGTGCTGACCGGCGACGTGCGCGTCACCCGTCAGGGCGTGGCAGACAAAGATAGCGTTATCGCGCTTTGGCGACAAATTGCCGTATGTTTCGTACGCAACTTGAATCGGTCCGAGGTCATTTCCCTCTTCGACCTTCAGCGGATGCGGTGGGGCAAAGAGCTCGACCGTCTGCGTTTCCACACACCCCACGCTGCGCTCATCGTTGACATCCGGAGCGGAATCTTCTGCACTGGTCACAGCATTCGTCACAGCGACTTACCGTCAACAACAGGGTAAGGGGCAGCCTTCAGCCGCAAATCGACTCGTTGAGATGGACTCATTCTCGCCGGATCAACGCGGAATTCAAGCGGGCACTGGGATTTCCTGTGAAAAATGTTCGCGCGAACCGCGCCTCGACGCGGGATTGCTGCTAACTCTTCGCGTCCGTTTCCGAGATGGCAATCGCCGTCGCGGTCGCATAGGCGCGACAGTGAGACAGCGTCACCAAGACCTGGCTAATCCCCAATTGCTGGGCGACTTCCTGCGCCCCGCCGCTCATCACGATATCAGGCCGCCCACTCTTCTGGTTGTTGACCTCAATATCGCGCCAACTGAGACCTTTGACCCAGCCGGTCCCCAGCGTCTTCATCACTGCTTCCTTCGCCGCCCACCGGGCGGCATAGTGCTGCAAGTACTCCTTGCGACGCCGGCAATAGGTGATTTCTCCCTCAGTATAGACGCGGTTCAAGAACAACTCGCCGTGCTTCTCGATCATCTGGCCGATCCGCACGATCTCAATAATATCAGTCCCAATGCCCAATATATTCATTGTCAAACAACCACGTCGAAGTGCCGGCCTCGCCCGCCGGCTGGAATTCAATTTCTGCAGGGCGCCGTAAGTTCCGCGAAGTAAGAAGCGGGGCCGAGCCTTACTTTCAGCTTATCGGGTTCCGATAGGCTCGTCCAATAGCAGACCAAGTTGGTCGTATGTTGCTCGGTCCGGCTGACTCTCCACGATCACGCGCGCCGCCTCGCCCGGCCGATCCAGTACGCACCGGACGGACGGAATCTCAGGGCCGCGGCGACAAGTCGAAAACTCTAACAAAAGGTGTGCGTCGTTCGGCAATGAAACCGACTGATCCGCCGACAGCAACTCCAAGCAGCGATTTCCAGTGATCGGCTCGACCACCTGAGATTGCTTCGGCTCGTGCCAGCTTCCGCAGGACTCGCAGAACTTCCCGACGACCATCCGGGAGGAGATGACACCTCCAGCCAGACTGCCCGCGACAATTTCAATCCCAAGCAGCCACCAGAAATGACGCGTCGACGACGGGAAACTCAGGCGCGACAAATCGACCAGCGCGGAGTAGCGATGCGCCAGGTAGTCCTCGAACGTTCCCTGGTCTTGGACAAAATCGTCGATCAGGTCCGGGCCCAGCAGTCGCATCCCCACCGATTTGCGGAGTTCAGCCTGCAGTTCCGCATCGCGGGAGATTTGCCACTGGCGGAATGATTCTGCCGTCATGCCCGCCAAGGCCGCAGCAATGAGTAGCGTCGCTGCCGGAAACAACCGCCGCGGATGATGAATGCGGCGCCAGTGCGCGATTTTGCCCACGACCCATCCCGCCGTCAGCCCCAGCGCCAGGCTGAACAATCCAATCAGCTTCAGCCGCGCAGGAAGAGACACTGCGGCCAACATCATTCCCGCCAACGCAAGGGCGCTAACGGCAGTCCAGCTCAACCACCGCCAGAGGCCTATCAGTGCTGACTCGCGAGATGACTTCATGCCGTTCGCCATCGTCTGCAAACCCGTCAATCCGTGCCGACCCGAGCGACAAGTCCACACGCTGAACGAACGCGGTCGAGAACCTCTTGTCCCTTTCGTCGGGCGGCGATCGCCCCGTCGCGCAAAATGTCCTGGACGGTTGCCGGATCCGCCGCCAACTCTTCACGCCGCTCCCTCGCGGGGGCAAAATACTCCACCGCTGATTCGTACAACGCTTGCTTGGCATCTCCATATCCCATTCCGCCGGCGCGGTAACGATCGGCCAGCTCCGCTTGCTGATCTTTATCAGCGAACAGCTGATACAGTGCGTAAATCGCACAGTTGTCGGGGTCTTTGGGTTCTTCGACCGTCTTCGAGTCGGTCTTGATCGACATGATTTTCTTCCGCATCCGCTTGGGAGCCTCGAACACCCCGATCGCGTTATCGTAACTCTTGGACATCTTCTCACCGTCGGTACCGGGGACCTTGGCCGTCGCATCCAGCGTTTTGCCGGTCGGAAGCGTGAGTGCCTCGGTTTCGTAGATCGAATTAAACCTCTGGGCGATATCGCGAGTGACCTCGATATGCTGAATCTGGTCTGCTCCCACAGGCACAATGTCGCTATCGTAGAGCAGAATGTCCGCCGCCATGAGTACCGGATACGTAAACAGCCCCGCATCGGCCGCTAAACCCTTCGCCTTCTTGTCCTTGTAAGCATGGCATTTCTCCAGCAGGCTCATCTGTGTGACCGTCATCAGCAGCCAAGTCAATTCGGTGATTTCCGGTACGTCGGACTGCAGAAACAGAGTCGCCTGGGCGGGGTCGAGTCCTAACGCCAGCAAATCGAGGGCGGCGTCGCGGGAGTATTCGCGGAGCTGTTCCGCGTTGCGGATCGTGGTCAGCGCATGCAAGTCGGCAATGAAATAGAACGCTTGCTCATGATGCTGTAGTTCGATGTACTGTGCGATCGCACCGAAGTAGTTGCCCCAGTGAGGCCGACTCGTCGGCTGAATTCCGGAAAGAACGCGCATTAATGCCTCTCTCGGGTGTGGTAGAGGTTGTAGAGTCTCAACGCGTGGGAACTTGCAACGTCCCCACCAAATCGCCGACACACTGACAACCTTGCTCCTGCAGTGCCTCGGAAAGCTGATCGACAAGTTTGTTGGCCAGCCCAGGATTGTAGAAGTTCGCCGTCCCGATTTGAACCGCTGTCGCACCCGCCACTATGAACTCCATAACGTCGTCGAGAGATTGAATACCGCCAATGCCGATAATCGGGACGTTGACCGCCTGAGCGACCTGCCAGACGATCCGCAACGCCATCGGTTTGATTGCCGGCCCGCTGAGGCCTCCGATCACATTGCCTAAGATTGGTTTCCGACGCCGCCAATCGATGGCCATTCCTTGAAACGTGTTCACCAACGACACCGCATCGGCACCCGCCTCAGCCGCCGCCTCCGCGATCTCGACGATGTCGGTCACGTTGGGGGTCAACTTGGCGATCACCGGCAAGGGAGACGCGTCGCGGACGCGAGCGACGACTTGTGCCGCAAGCTCTGGATCGGTTCCAAAATCCACGCCGCCGCTGACATTGGGGCAGGAAATATTCAGTTCCAGGCCCGCGAGCTGGGGATATTTACCGAGTCGCTCGGCCATTTGTACAAACTCGTCGGTGTTCTTTCCTGCAATGTTCGCAATGATCGCCGTCTCGAGACTGAGCAGATAGTCCAGATGCTTGGCCACAAAGGCATCCAGCCCGTCATTGTCCAGGCCGATCGAGTTGAGCAACCCAGAACTGACTTCAACGGTTCGTGACGGAGGATTTCCCAGACGTGGTTGTGGGGTGATCGTCTTCGGAATAATCGCACCCAACCCCCGGAAGTCCACAAACGCGGCCATCTCGCGCGCATAGCCAAACGTCCCCGACGCCACCATAATCGGGTTTGCCAGCTTGAGGCGGTTGAGTTGTACATTGAGATCGATCACGGCCAGCTACTTCGACACCTTGCCGGCAAATTCCGGCATCCGAGACAATGAGAATCCACTGATGGTTGATTAATGTGGGCACGTCGCTGCAGGTCGAGTGCACGGAGGCTATCCTAGCCACCCCGGTGTCGGCGGGCAACGATGGCTGTTGCCGTGAAAACCCGAATCAGCGCAGCGAAAACCGGTGTTCTGCAAGTGACATGCAGAACACCGGTGTGATCGATCGATTTGTGAGCGTCGAAGTCTATGTGGTCTGGGATCCCAACCGTCGTTGAGCGCCCGCTCTGCGCTTAGAGCACTCCGCCGTGCGTCCGGTAGAGGACCATCAGGTCGGGCATATCCAAGAACCAGATGCGCTCCCAAGTTCGGGGAATCTCACGCAGGTTTTCCGACGTGTAGATCAATTGCCGCGCACGCACGTCGGGACTCGACGAGTAGATCGGGGCAATACAGCCGACGCTCAGCAACAACATGACGGTCAAAACCGTACCGTAAATCATCTTCCGCATGTCAAACCTCCTGATTGACACCAAACGTCCGTGTTTGCCACCGGTTCAGCTACACGGTTGAAATCCAATTTGCCCCCGTCAGGACATCCTGAGGGAGAACGAATCGTGAAACGGGACAGTGGAATCACTGTGCCGCTGCTTCTTGTTTCAGTGTTGGGTCAAGTTCGTCGCGGGAGGGATGACGATCGCCGGCGGAATCAGCAAGTTACTCTGCTGAGGGGATTTGTCGGCCGCTTTCTCGATTGGGGAAACGCGATAGGGAAGTGTAAGTTTCGACAAGATCAGTGGTTGTGAGTTTCCTGTGAGCTCATCGAGGCCACCGAATCGGAATAGGTCTCGGCCGATGATGAATTCACGTTGTTCGGCTCAACTCGCGGAGCAGGCGGCGGTGAACCGGCCGAACTGGAATAATCAGGTTGAGCCATGGCCGACTTGGCGGCCTCTGCCTCCATTTGTAAAACCTTTTCCTCCATTTCCTTGCCGGGTTTGAACGTTACGACAAACTTCTCGGGAACGAGAACCTTGTCTCCGGTTCGCGGGTTCCGCGCCTTGCGGGCCGCACGTTTTTTGACTTCGAAGACACCAAAGTTTCTCAGTTCAATCCGCCCGTCACGTACCAACGTCTCTACGATCGCATCGAATGTCTTCTGGACGATCTCTTTGGTCTTCAGTTGTGTCAGCCCGATTTCCTCAGAAATGGCTTTAACGATTTCTTTCTTTGTCACGACTGAAGTCTCCTGAGAGTGACGGCCGAGCGGCACGGACCTCACATTGAGCCAAAACGATATGTCTCAACTGTAATGCCAAACTGGACTTACTGTCAAGTGGATTCTCCTAAGTCCAGTGATAGCCGCTACTTCTCTCCGATCCCAATTATAAAGACGTTTCCTTTTTCCTGAGTTTACTACGAAAGAGAGACACGCCTTGTTTCAAGAGAAACCCTTCCGCAAATCGTGGAAACAGTCGACTTGGATACTCGGCCCTCGACCGCGTCGCCATAACCCAATTTAAATCAGTCGGTTATGACTGAAAAACCCGGGAACGTCTCCCAGGATTCAATCCTCCAGAAACCAGGCCCGAGCAAGATTTGTTCACGATTTGACCCGCACTACGCGGAGTCTGTCTACCAGAATCGACCGCAGAAAAGCTCTATAATCAGTAAAACCGGTGTGATTCGCAAAATCTCTCCAAATTCCAACAGATCAAGCCGCCGTAACTCGATGCAAGCGTGGAACATCCGCCTCATCTGTCAAATCGCACAACAGACAGGCTCGATCTGAGGCACCGAACGGGAATTGAGAGGACCTGGCACCTCTAACATTTCGGTATTGCGGGGATGTGAATTCCCAGACACCCTAGATCTGAATCTTGGCCGCCGCGGCTTCGATTTGCTCGAGACTAAAGAAGTCCCCGCGACCGGCGCCGGGGCATTCCAACTGCACGGCCTCCCATGACTCTTCGGAGTCGAGATTTGACTCCCAAAACGGCCACGTTTGGCACTGGGTGGGACGCACAGGATAGATGCGGCACCGGCGAGTCTGGCCGTCAAAGAACGTGCAGTCGCCATTGGCGAATTCCTTGAGCGAAGTCTGCCCGCGCACCTGTCGCGTGTGCTCGATTCTGACTGCTCCGACCGGCTCGTCCAGAAACTCGGCAATCGCTGCCAGTTCCTCGTCGGAAACCCAGACAACACCGGGTTCTCCAGTGCAGCAGTTTCCGCAACCGGTGCACCGAAAACGTAAACCATCATCGTACCAGGGTTTCTTCGACATAATCCGCTAGCAATAATAGAAGCGTCTAGAGTATCAACCGGCTCGCGTAACGCGGGCCCTGAGTGTTGCAGCTAGTCTCATTCAAATCAAATCAGACTGCAAGGAACATCGGATGGAATTGAATGTGGCTGGGATCGTGCTGTGCGGGGGGAAAAGCAGCCGCATGGGCCGTCCCAAGGAGTGGCTGCCGTTTGGCCCCGAAGTCTTGCTGCAACGGGTCGTCCGCATTCTGGCGGAGGTGGTTTCCCCGGTCGTTGTTGTCGGTGCCCGTGGGCAAGAATTGCCCGCATTGCCCGCCGGCGTTATTCAAGTTTCCGATGAGCACGACGCCCTCGGTCCGCTCGCCGGATTACAGGCCGGCCTGAATGCGCTGCCCGACACCGCCGAAGCGGCCTACGTTTCTGCGTGCGACGCTCCGTTGTTGAAAACTGAGTTCGTCGCTGAGATGATTCGCCGGCTTGGTGCGCACCAGATTGCAATCCCACGTGACGGAAGATATCACTACCCTCTCTCGGCCGTTTACCGGACGAACGTCAAGTCGGACGTTTGCCGGTTGATCGACGCGGGAAGACTTCGCCCGTTCTACCTGATTGAGACCGCAGATACGCTCGAAGTCGACATTGACGATCTCCGTGTTGTCGATCCAGAGCTAGCGTCATTGAGAAACAGCAACACCCCGGACGAATACCAGGCGGTCTTATCGGCCGCAGGTTATGCATGAGGTCGATTTAATGCCAAGTGGGTCTTTCCCAAATCTTGACGTCCGCATGCGGGGTTTCTCGGAGCGCTCCCTCGTTGCCGATGCGCTCCAATATGTCGACGATCATACTTGCCCTCTCTCGCCTGAGGTCATCCCAATTGATCAGGCACATGGCCGCGTTCTTGCCGACAACGCGCTTGCTCCTATTGACGTTCCCTCGTTTCGGCGATCGGCAATGGACGGCTATGCGCTGAAGGGTGCCGAGACGGCAGGTGCGGGGGCCTATCATCCGCTCACCTTTGCCATTGTCGGCGAATCGCTGCCGGGACGCGCATTCGAAGGAGCACTCGACGCCGGACAAGCCGTTCGCATCATGACGGGCGCCCCGGTTCCGGATGGAGCCGACGCGGTTGTTCCGGCAGAGTACGCCACCGAATCGGAGGGCCAAGTTGAAATCACCACTTCCGTCGCCCCGCAAAAGCATGTCGCCCCGGTCGGTGAAGATGTCACGGCTGGTTCAACCGTCGCGCTCGCAGGACGCCGTCTGCGGCCCCAGGATATCGGGCTACTGGCGTCAGTCGGCTGCGAAACGCTGCCCGTGGTTCGCCAACCACAAGTGAAGGTCATCGCGACTGGCAACGAAATTGTTTCGCCCGGCTCCCCCCGCGGAGCACATCAGATCTATGATGCCAACACCACGATGCTCAAGGCTCTCGTTGAGCGCGACGGCGGAATCACCAGTGATTGCCAGACGATCGTCGATGACCGGCAGCAGATTCGCGATGCGCTGCGGGTGCCTGGAGGGGATCTGATCATCATGACCGGCGGATCCAGTGTTGGGGCGGAGGATCATGCTCCGACGGTACTCGCCGAATTGGGGACGCTGGCCATCCACGGCATCGCCATGCGGCCGTCGAGTCCCACCGGACTGGGGCGAATTGATTCCAGACCGGTGTTTCTGTTGCCGGGCAATCCGGTCTCCTGCCTCTGTGCTTACGACTTCTTCGCAGGACGCACCATTCGCAGACTGGGAGGCCGTGGCGTCGATTGGCCTTATGCGACTCTCGCTGCAACCGTCGGCCGAAAGATCGTCTCCGCCGTCGGTCGCGTCGACTACGTTCGTGTTCGCCTGGTTGATGAGAGTGTCGAGCCGCTGGCTGTCAGCGGCGCCTCAATCCTTTCATCGACAACCCGGGCGGATGGGTTTGTCATTGTTCCCGCCGCCTGCGAAGGCTTTGCACCCGGCAGTGAAGTTACTGTGTACCGTTACGAGCCGGTCGCCTGACGGGCGCGCTCTCGATCTGACCAAGACGCAAAAAACAAATGTCGCCTGCGCATTCTGCACACGATATTCGCAACGCCTCACAGCAGCATCAATTCCTGGATGTTGTCGACCGTGATCTGGCTCAACAGCGGTTCCATCAGCATCTGACGCTCGCCCCGCTGGGAACGGAGTCGGTTCCGCTGACCACTGCGCTCAATCGCGTGATGGCCCGTGACTTGGCGTCCGATGTCGACGTGCCCGGTTTTGATCGTGCTAATGTGGACGGATTCGCCGTCCAGGCGGCCGATACGTACGGCGCAGCGGAAGAGAATCGCCTGTCGTTGAAGGTCAACGATGAGGTGATCACACCCGGCGTCGAACCGCAAGTGAGCGTCCTCCCGGGAACCGCAACGCCGATCGCGACCGGGGCCATTGTGCCCCGCGGCGCCGATGCGGTGTTGATGATCGAACACACGGATCTGATCGAGTCCGACTCGGCCCGCACGATTGAAATCAGCCGCGCTGTCCCGATCGGGGCGCACGTGAGTTTTGCCGGAACCGACATTGCAAAAGGCGAGACCATTCTCAGACAGCGTCAATTGCTGACTTCGCGCGAAGTCGGAGTCCTGGCCGCGATCGGCGTGGCGAGGGTCGACGTGTTACGGAAACCGACCGTCGCAATCATTTCGACGGGAAGCGAAATCATCCCGCCGGGATCGACCCCCTATCCTGGCTCCGTCTTCGATTCCAACGCGGCCATCGTCAGCGCCGCCGTGATCGAATGCGGCGGAGAACCGGTCGGCCTCGGAGTCATCGCAGATCAAGAATTGGAACTGCGCGCCGCACTGCAGCGTGCACTCGACTACGACGTCGTCGTGCTCTCAGGAGGGACCTCCAAAGGTGCGGGCGATCTGTCATATCGTGTTGTGAGCGAGTTGGACAATCCTGGAATTGTGGTCCACGGCGTCGCGCTCAAGCCCGGTAAACCGGTCTGTCTCGCATCCTCTGCGGGAAAACCGGTGGTTATCTTGCCCGGATTCCCGACATCGGCAATCTTTACGTTTCACGAGTTCGTCGCCCCCGTGATCCGCAGCTTGGCCGGTCGTCGCGAGGAACGATCCGCGGTCGTCACAGCCCAATTGCCCCTCCGCGTCAATTCCGAGCGCGGTCGCACGGAGTATCTGCTGGTGGGGCTCGTCCGGCGGGGTACGGGACTGGCCGCCTATCCAATGGGCAAGGGGTCCGGTTCCGTCACGACGTTCAGCTGCGCAGACGGCTTCATCACGATTGACCAGCAGACGGAGATTTTGGAGGCGGAGTCAGAGGTGAAAGTGCAGCTGCTTTCGCGCGAAGTCCGCCCCGCGGATTTCGTTGCCATCGGCAGCCACTGCGTCGGACTCGATGTCCTGCTCTCACAAATGCAATCTCGCGGATTCACCGTAAAAGTTCTGCATGTGGGGAGCATGGGAGGCTTGGCCGCTGCGGCGCGCGGCGAATGCGATATCGCCGGGGTCCACCTCATGGACGCGCAATCCGGCGAATACAATCGTCCGTTCTTGAAGCCGGGATTAACATTGATCGAAGGCTATCGGCGGATGCAGGGTCTGGTGTACCGTCAAGGAGATGCCCGGTTCGAAAACCGGTCGGTCTATGAGGCTGTCGCCGCGGCCCTCGCCGATCCTGATTGCAGCATGGTCAATCGCAATGCCGGGAGCGGGACGCGGATCCTGATCGACAAGCTGTTGGCAGATGTCCAGGAGGACGGAGCGCCGACGCCGCCCGGATATGGTGTGCAGACCAAGTCGCACAATGCCGTCGCGTCGTCTGTCAGCCGCGGGACCGCCGACTGGGGCATCGCCATTGATACCGTCGCTCGCAGTTACGATTTGGGGTTCATTCCACTTCAGGAAGAGCACTACGACTTCGCCGTCCCGCAAGATCGTATCGAGACCGCTGCTATGATCGCCTTTCGAGAAATCTTGCAAGATCCCCTCGTACGCAGCGAACTGCAGACTCGGGGTTTTCGGTTGTAGGACCAGATAGTTTGATTTCGATACGAGCGCGCCGAGCGGCGTAAATATTGCCCCGAGGTTTTCGAGGGAGTTCGACAGGAACAATGTGGGAGTGGTTCTGGGCTCATCCGCATGTTATGTGGTGGGCGGGCGTGTTTTCCGCGGCCTCGTTTGTGGGCGCGCTGTTAATCATTCCGCCGCTAATCGCCCGCATGCCGGCCGACTACTTTATATCCAGACGCCCGCCCGACGAAAGTTGGCGGGCTCGGCATCCGGCGATTCGTTGGACGGTACTAATTCTAAAAAACCTGCTCGGAGTCATCTTGGCCGTCTTAGGCGCAGTAATGTTAGTCGGGCCCGGTCAGGGGCTCCTCACGATACTGATTGGCATCAGTCTGGTGAACTTCCCCGGCAAACGCCGGTTGGAAATTTGGATTCTTCGGCAACGCCTTGTCTGGAAGTCGATAAACTGGATCCGTAAGCGCGCCAAACGTCCACCGCTGGTGCTTCCAGACGGCATCGCGGAACACGACGTGACCTGATTGATTTCGGCAAAACCTTCGTATTGTGTTGGGTTGTGTTGTTCCCAAACGCCGGACTGAAAACGAGGGCCACGTGGAATCGCCGCGGGCTTTGTCTGCAGACTCGTCAGCAGATTTGGCTGCGTCGAAGCCAGCTTGTAGAATCAATCCACGACGTCTCTGCAACGGCGTCTCCGTCGACCTCGCCAATCCCTGCAATGTCAGGAGCTGTGATCCGCATGCAACATCAGCAACTGCCCGGTGTGTTCCTGCAGAAATGCACCCATGAAGAAGCGACCGAAGTGCAAGCTTGGTGGGACGGATTGAAAGACGATTCGCGAAGCTCGGTCTGCGTGCTGTTGGATCAGCGTCACGATTCACGGGCATTTGTCTATGGTGAAGACAGCGACGGCAAGCGCCGTTGGCATGTGCTACCCGTGACCGATGATCGATTGCCCACCGACGACCCTTCAACCGAGCAGCAGGAAGGTCAGCTCGAGTTCTTTCAGTACTTGCTCGATCACGAGGAGGTGATCATCCCCACAGAGGCGACTCTTCGCACCTTCCACATCTGCGTTGCGCACCCCGCCGCACGCCGGGTCCGCGATGACGGCCAAGTGACGTACAACTTCCAATGTCCGGTCGAAGCGGCCGACTGCCCAATTCGCGCGCTATTTCGCGGAAATGACGTCCGCCGATGCCGATTGTTCCCCACGTCCGCGCCTCAAACGATGCTGGCCGTCGGCCACAATTAGCGATCATCGGCTGCTTTTTCGAAAACCAAAGCCTCTCACGGTTGGTCTGTCAGCGGTTCTCTCTCTACAATTCAGCGGAACAAATTATCGACCGCCGCGCGCAGTTCTCGATGTCGACAGCAGCGCTGCGGCGCTTACAGTTAGGAGCAGGGCAACCGTGGCCAAACTGACAATTGCATATGGTGTCATTCTCGTAGTAATGGGGCTCGGCGGGTATTTCGGGTCAGGGCGGGTCAGCTGGACGGCGTTGATTCCCGCGTTTCTCGGAATTCCGGCCATTCTCTGCGGTGTCATCGCAGAAATGAAAGAAAACCTGCGGATGCACGCGATGCACGTTGCGGTTTTGCTGGGGATTGCCGGCTTCGCCGGCGGCGTGCCGGGACTTCGCAAGCTCTTTTCGGGCGATACGGGCGCAGGACCGCTGGCCCGCTCGATCTTGGCGGTGGTGAGCGCAATTTACGTCGCTCTGTGCGTCAAGTCGTTCATCGACGCCCGCCGCCGGCGCAAGGAACGGGAAGCATCCGGTTGACAAATTGAGGGGCCCTGCAGCTACAGTTGTCCGCGCCAGCGGGCAAATCCCTCGAGTCCGTGGAACTCGGGCAGGCCGAGATCGTTGTAGATTGTCGCCGTACTCATCGTGCGTTCTTCGGCCCGGAGCCAAAACTCGCGCTTGTCCGAACCCGGAAAACGCGCGGCGTCTTTCTGTGACTCGTGCCGGAAGATTGCCAGTTTCTTGCGCTGCATCATCTGATCGCTCAGCGGCACGGCGCGGTCGATCTCGTGCGGCTCGTATTCCTGCCAGGCCCCGCGATACAGCCAAACTTCGGGATTGATCGAGTCCTCGGTTTCCTCCAACGCGGCCAGGATCGCCCGCGCGCACATGCGGTGCGTCCCGTGCGGGTCGGACAGATCGCCCGCGACATAGATCTGCCCCGGCCGCAGTTCGCTGAGAAGTTCGGCAACGATGTGCACGTCCGCTTCGCCAATGGGACGTTTTGAGACTTTGCCGGTTTGGTAGAAAGGCATGTCGAGAAAACGGAGTTTTTCCGGTGGGACGCCCGCCGCCGCGGCGGCAGTCGTCGCCTCGGTCTTGCGAATCAGTCCTTTAACCGACAACACGGCATCCGTATCGGGATCGCCCGGCTGCTTGGCGGCGATGTCGTCGCGGCACTGCTGGTGAAACGCCCGAGACTGATCGGTCGACAGGTCGAAAATCGATTCGTATTCGTCTACGTAGTCAATGTGGCGCAACGCGTCGTGATCAAACACAGCGATGTTGCCGCTGGTCATGTACGCGATATAGACATCGTGGCCCTGATCGACCATCGTGATCAGCGTGCCCCCCATCGAGATCACGTCGTCATCAGGGTGCGGGCTGAAAACGATGACGGTCTGTTTTTCACGACCGGCCGGATGCGTACAAATTCCAGACATGAATCCGTCGAAGACTTGCATGCAGACCGCTTCCGAATCGCCCAGATGCCGCAACAAATCGTGGAGATGATGCTCCATGAAATCGTCGCGGTTAAGCTTCAGCAACGGTTTACCGGTCTGCTCTGACAATCGGATGACCGCCCGCTTGACCAATTCAGGCGTCCAGTCAATCGGACCGACCATCCAAGGGGTGTTGACAGCGGTCAACGCACCGGCCGCCGCCTTATCCACGACGAACACCGCATGCGGATGTTTCTGCAGAAAACTGGCCGAAACCTCCTCGGTCACCATTCCCTCAACCGCTTTTTTCACGACCGGCGCTTTGTGTTCGCCAAGGGCCATGATGAAAATTTTGCGGGCCGACAGAATCGAGCCGACGCCCATCGTGATCGCTTCCATGGGAACGTTTTCTTCGCCGAAAAACGTCCCCGCTGCGTCGCCCCGCGTCACAGGATCGAGCGTCACCATGCGGGTCAAACTATCGCGGGCACTGCCCGGCTCATTAAAGCCGATGTGACCGCTGCGTCCGATGCCCAGCAGCTGAATGTCGATTCCGCCCGCCCGTTCGATCTCGCGCTCGTATTCGTCGCAGAAATCGTCGACTTCGTCGCGGGGCAAATCTCCCTGGGGAATATGGATATTCTCCTCCGGGATGTTGACGTGGTCGAAAAAGGTCTCATTCATCCACCGGCGGTAACTGTGGATGGACGTGGGGTCCATCGGGTAGTATTCGTCGAGGTTGAAGGTGACGACTTGGGAAAAGTCGAGGTCTTCCTCCTGGTGCAGCCGGATCAATTCGCGGTAGACCCCAATCGGCGTCGAGCCGGTGGGCAGTCCTAGCACCGTCGGCATTCCGGCGGAGTTGTTCTCCCGGATCAGACTTTCAACAACCAGTGCGACATGTTTGTCAGCCTCTGCGGAGCTTTCAAACATCAAAGTAGGAATTTTTGTTTGGCGAAGGTACTGAGCGGAATGGGACGCTCGACCTCGCTTCACGACATTAGTGGCCATATGATCAGCACTTCAAGAAAACACGGTCTCGCCGAAAAAACCAACGGTGGTTCCTTCGAAAACAGGGAACTCAATGAGCAACTGCATTCGGCGGTCTTCGAGCGCCGGAGTTGCAATAATCTCCCTGGCACCGTTTTAACAAATTTCCGAGAATTTTTCTTAAATGCATACTGGTTTTCTACATGAGATTCTCCAAATTTCTGATATGGCGGTGTTGTTGTCGCTAGTCAACCTATCCTCGCTATCCAGCGTTCCGCCCAATTAAGATCGACACCATGAACCAAGCGTCCGAACACCCTCGCGTCCTGGCAATTCATGCCCACCCCGATGATGTGGAAATCCAATGTGCCGGAACGCTGGCCCTGCTGAAGGCGCTGGGATGCCACATTACCATCGCCACGATGACGGCAGGTGACTGCGGCAGCGCCGAAATGGGACCCGAAGAGATTTCACGGGTCCGCCGCGCCGAAGCCCAAGCCGCCGCTGATTTGCTGGGGGCGGATTATATGTGTCTCGAGTTCCTCGATTTTTGCATCATCATCGATCACGAAGGCCGCCGCAAAACCACCGAAGCGGTCCGCCGCGCGCGGCCAGACATTGTATTCACCGCGCCGCCTGTCGATTACATGAGCGATCACGAAATGACCAGCCGGCTGGTCCGCGATGCCTGTTTTATGGCGCCGGCGCCGAACTTCTCCACGCAACAATGGGATCCCGCACCCCCGCTTGAGAAAATCCCGCACTTGTACTACACCGATTCCGTTGAAGGAATCGATTGGTACGGAAACAACCTCCCGCCGGAGTTCATCATCGACATCAGCAGCACCTTTGAACTCAAGCAAAACATGCTTGCCTGCCACGCCAGCCAACGCAACTGGCTGCTCCGGCAGCATGGAATCGACGAGTACCTGGAAAGCTGCCGTCGCTGGAGCGAAGCCCGGGGACGCGAAATCGGCGCCGCCTACGGTGAGGGCTTCCGCCAGCACAGCGGACATCCCTATCCGGGCGACAACGTCGTGCTCAAATTGTTGGAATCTTAAACCGTCTCTCACGATTTTACACAGCGACACTGGCCGCATGACGACGACCGAACATTCTCCAACCGGCGGGTTCGACCTGCACCGCATCGAGTCCGCCACGTTCGTCCGGTCGGTTGACGCGCACGAGTCTCTCGAATCGACCAATAGCCGCGCGCTCGAACTGGCGTGTATTCCACAGATTGAGATGCCCTGTCTCGTGCTTACCGACCGGCAGACCAACGGGCGGGGCAGAGGAGCCAACCGCTGGTGGTCGGCGGATGGGGCACTGACATATTCGTTAATCATCGACACGGACCGCTTCATGGAGCGGACGTCGCGACTCTCCTTAACGTTCGGCGTGGCGGTCTGCGAGGCGCTCCGCCAATTGACCCCGCAGCATGACGTCCGTCTGAAGTGGCCGAACGACGTCTACCTGAACGGCCGCAAGATTTGCGGCATCTTGGTCGAAATACCTCAGCAGAGCAATGGACGTGCGGTCGTGGGAGTCGGCCTGAACGTCAATAATTCACTCGCGTCCGCACCCGCAGATTTGCAGACGGCCGCAACGTCGCTGATCGATGCCACCGGTTCGCCGTTTGAACTCTCGGACGTGCTGATTCTGGTGCTCAATTTCTTAGACGAGCGGCTAGGTTGGCTCGCGTCCGACAATCCCATCCTCGCCCCGCGCTGGGAAGAACTCTCACTGCTCAAGGGCAAGACGGTGTACGTTGAAGCAGCATCCGAGGAGTTCGTCGGCGTCTGCCAAGGCATCGACGAAGAAGGGGGCCTTTTGCTGCGCACGCAGGCGGGGATTGAGCGGATCACAGTCGGGATTGTCAAGAGTTTCGGGTGAGGCGTCGAGCACCGATATTCCGAACGCACAAGAACACCAAGCCGACGAACGCTGGCCAGCCAAACGGACCGCACTGTCATCGATCCCATATTCGTACGGTCGTGCCGGAGTGACGTGGCTGTTTTTTCGATATACGATCAAACCGTCATGGCACTCTCAATTCAACGATCTAGGTGGGTACGGCTTTTGGCTTTGTCCGCAATGTTGGCCGCATTTCACGAGGCGAACGCCGCTGATTCGTGGGACGATATTGCACCTCAGCGGCAGCGGCACGGCCGACTCGAGGTCGCGCTGTGGAACCCACGTGTAGTCGCGGTTTCGACAATCGGTGAGCGGCGTTGGGGATATCATCAGTTCCCTACGATTTCTCGGCTACCGGGCGGCCGGCTGTTGGTAACCTATAATGCCGGACCGGACAGAGACGATACTTACGGTTCGCCCGGACCCGCATGCGTTTCGTCGGACGACGGTTTCACTTGGGTGAAACAGGCGCCCCAAGAATCGCTGCTGACCGTCTCTCACTCTCCCGTTTCGGCGGTGGGGGGCGGCGAATTCTTATGCGTTCCCATGTCGCCCGCGCTGGATATCCGAACGAAGAAAGTTCCGTTGCCCCCAGTGGCCGGCACGATGAACGTTTATGGCGAGTTGCAGCTTTATCGACTGGGTGAATGCGGGCCGATGGCTCAGGAGTTCATGGCAAACATCCCTGCGGTGCGCTGGAACCCGGACAAAAAGCGCTGGGTTCGTGAAACGGTGCGGTGGGAAACGGATGGCGCTCTCGCACGCATCCGAAAATCGGAATTTGTCCTGGCGCGGCCCTACATCGACAATCGCATCGTGCGGGTCGGCGGTCGGTTGCTGTACCCCGACTACCATTTGAATTCTCTGTTGCCAGGCGGCGCCGTCCCCAAAAACTACGCCTGCTGGTGCATGAAATCAGACGACAACGGCCGCTCGTGGCATCGGCACGGTCTGATCGCTTATGACCACACGAGAAAACTCATGATGGGCGAGCCGTGTCTCGTGCAAACCAGCCGCAACGATCTGGCCTGCATCATTCGCTGCTCGGATCAACTGCAACGGCCGATGCTAATCACCAACTCGAACGATGGCGGCAAGTCGTGGGAGCCGCCGCGTCGTCTGTTTGACTTTGGCGTGATGCCGCAGGCGATTCTGCTGGAGAAGGGAGTGACCGTCGTTTCCTTCGGACGACCGGGAGTCCAATTGCTCTTCTCCCCCGACGGCTCCGCCCGCAAGTGGACTCAACCGCTCAGCATCATCGCCGGAGACCGGGACCACATCGATGCGCATTCGTGTGGTTACACGAGTCTGCTACCCCTTGACGGCCACAGTTTCTTGCTGGCTTATTCCGACTTTCACCACGACGCCGGAGACGGCCGCACGGCGAAAGCCATTTTGGTACGCAAGATTTCGGTTAAGCGAGTGCCGTGAGGCGCGGGTGCAGCGGCGGAATCGTGGGACGTTTCCCCTGATTTGATACGCACAGTCGTTCAGCCCACCGAAAATCCGGGATCCTCCAAGCCGACGGCTCCGCCGTCGTGAACGGCGTTCTACCAGAAGCAAACGGATAAAGCGGAAATCCTCAACGCAATCGTCCGGCACAGCCGGCCCTGTTCATGCCAACGCTCGTCGCCACAAAATATAACCCCAAGATCAAAGCCTAATACGAACGACTCATCGAGAAAGGAAAACCAAAAATGGTCGCGCTCATCGCAGCAATGAGAAAACTCATCACCATCTTGAACGTCATGATCCGTGACCGGAAATACTGGAATCAAATCAACTAAAACTATTGACTTCCAAGACAGTCGCTACTTGGCCTTCGAATCGTGGCATAGTGGCACAGCAGCAAGTGAACGTGTTCGGAAGGTCTCGGATTACGGAAACTTGGCAACAAAACGTCCCAATCACTCGATCGCGGCTAGAATGTCTCGAAATCTCCGGTGAGCCACCTTGCGACTCATATTCTTGCGTAAACCGTTTGCGGCAGTCATTCCATCGTCAAATGGTTCTGCGATAACATCGCCTGAGACAATCGTACGAGAGTGTCCTCTATGCTTGAATTTCGATTGAAAATAATCGTTGGAAAATGAAGCGTATGCCCAACAAAAAAATGGCCCCCAGAAAATTGTATGACGCGGTCCGCCGCAATCAATTGGAGAAGGTGGGCGAGATGATCGAAGCCGGTTACGACCTTGACGCCAGGTTGCCGAGCTCGGGCGAAGCGGCGCTGCACCTGGCAGCGGCAACCGATCCAAAAATTGTTCAGAATTTGATCAACGCCGGGGCGGACATCGAAATTCGGGATCGGGATCTCGGGCGCACACCGCTGTTTTGGGCGGCGGCGGGGGGCGGGAGTTCCGCGGTTGATCTTCTCATCAAAGCAGGAGCCAACGTCAATGCCTGCGATGAATCAACCACCCCGCTGTACGAAGCGCGGCGGATGCTTGAACAAAGCGAAAAATTCATTCAAAAACTCGAATCAAAGAAGAAAGCGGCAAGTCGGCAATATACAGAGACCGTAAAGGCCGTCAAACAATTCGAGCAGATCATCGCCTCGCTGCTCGCCGCGGGGGCTGTTGAAGATCAGCTTCCTGAAGAAATTCAGGCTTTTGACAACTTTGAGGAATCGTTTTGGAGTGAGCAGGATTTGCAAGCGAGTGAACAGCAGAAAATTGAAACGCTCCGGGGCGTGTTCGACGTCGACGGAAATTACAATGAATTGTACGTGCTCGCGCCGGCCGACAAAACGGCCGCCGCTTTGACGGAGCTGCGCGGGGCCAAGAGTTGGCAAAAGCAAGTCGATGATCACGGCGTAACGCTCACCGAGCACGGGTGCTTCGTCATCCAGTTTAAGGGCCATCGGTGGAGCCAAGTTCTAGACCCCGTCTGGAATCGGGGCTACTCCGGCGAGGCCGAAGAATTATCGCAGACTCTGAATACCAGAGCGATCTATTTCAGCTACAGCGACACTGCCGGCGCTTTCGAGTACAACCTGTATGAATCCGGCAAGCTTCTTGAACGCTTGGCTTTTTGTGAAGGGCATGTTGATGGCTACGAGTCCAAGCTGCGTCAAATCGACCCCAAACAGATCGAAAAACAAAGGACCGGTTTCGTTGACGCTTTCTTTAAAGATCAAGATCTGGTCGCCGCGATTATTGCCTACTCAGTTCTCGTCCCGGCGGAAAACTCCGCCGCCGGGCAACGGCTGACTTTCGACCACATCGAGTGGTACGAGTTTAATCGAATCGACTACATCGAACTGGCGCCGCCTGCGAATCCGGGCAGCGGCGCTACAAATCCCTTTGCCCTTTAAGTCGCCGATTCGCGCCAAGCAGATCCATTTTTCAACCGCGCACGGTCCGCTGTGCGGACCGAAATAAACTAGCGTCAATAACAAAAATAGTCCACGGGTAGCCCCGATTAAGAACCGAGTTGCCGCTTGCACAAAAGGCTGCAATTTTACCGTTCCCAGTCTGACGGTGCTGGAAAGTCATCTTACGCGGCGACCGCGGCCTCTTGCAGGCCGCGCCTGTGAGAATTTGACGCATTCCCCACAATGTATTCCACTCGTCAAGAACGGATCAAACGGCCGTTTCCTTATTGCCATCTGCGCGATAATACGAACATTACAACGTCAGCACGATACGACTTTTCACACATGCTCTTACCCAGCATGCACGCTTTCGAACCATTTGATAAAGAGTGACACATACAATAACCATGACGACATATAACACGGCGCAACAAGAAAGCTGACAATTCTGTTAGCGATTCCACGTCCACTATTCGACTCTCTTCCTGGCTTCTCTTCCTGGGACGCAAAAACAATAAGCCCTGATATTAAAACGACCAAATAAATTATTGGACCGACAACAAATAATCCGCTACTGATTTTATAAAACGCCAGCCATCGAACAGAGACACAATGAACTGAAGATGTCCGAATAAACCAAACACAATGTAAGATACTGCCACTGTCATATTCCGTGTGATGGGTAGTAGTCCGGTACCAACTACGACAACACATACTAACGATGCGGCGAGGATGCAGATATATTCATTGTAGTAAGTCATCGTGAGCAATGTAGGGTCCACTGTGCGGACCGAGAATAACAAGTTGCAGTTGATTTCCACAGTCCGCACAGCGGACCCTACGCCGCTCACCCAAACAACCCCGCCAGCGCCCGCCCCTCCGCCAGCCGATACGGCCGCCCAGTGATGTCGTGAATCTCTGTCGCCGGATCAATGCCGAAACGGCTAAACAGCGTCGCCGCCAGATCGCCCGGGGTGACCGCGTCGGTTTCGGGATACGCTCCGATCTTGTCGCTGGCGCCGTAGACCGAGCCGCCGCGAATGCCGCCGCCGGCCAGCAACACGTGAAAGCAATCGGGCCAGTGGTCGCGGCCGCTGCCGCCGTTGATCCGCGGAGTACGGCCGAACTCGCCTAAGGCGATCACCAACGTTTCGTCCAACAGGCCGCGCTCATCCAGATCCTCAATCAGCGCCGCGAAGCCCTGGTCGGTCGGCGGAATCAACACGTCGCGGTGGCGGGCGAAGTTGTCGGCGTGGCTGTCCCAGTTGCAGGTTTGGCAATTGGTGATGCCGTCGTAGGCGGTCACGAACCGCACACCTCCTTCGACCAACCGCCGCGCCAGCAGCAGGCTCTGCCCAAAACGGTTACGGCCGTAACGCTCGCGGACCGCGTCCGGCTCGTCGCCGATTCGCAAGCTGCGGCGGACCGCTTCTGAATTCAGCAGCGAAAACGCCGTCTCGTAATACGTGTTCAGGTCAGAGGAGGGCGTGTTGTCATCCATCGCCGCAACCAACTGCCGTCGCTGTGCCAAACGGTCCCCGGAGACTTCGCTCGGTAGATTCAACGTCTGCACATTAAAGTCGGCGGCGTTGGGATCCTTCTCGATCTGAAACGGTTGATACGCCGAGCCGAGAAACCCGGCCGACTGTCCCGGCAATTGCACAACGTTGTACATCACGTGGGGCAGGGCGACGGACGGGAGTTCCAACTGCTCGTCTCGCCACATGTAACTCAGCGCCGCTCCGTAACACGGAAAGCTCAGCGCGTTGTCGGCGAGCAGTTCCAGATCACCGCCCCCCGAAATCCGCCCGCAGAGTGCTTCCGCGGCAGCGGAATTGTGATTCCGCATCGAATGGTGCATGCTCCGCACAATCGCGACGCGGTCCATCACGCGGGCGGTCATGCGGTGGTGTTCGCCGATGAACACACCCGGAGCGGCGGTTTCAATCGTGGCGAATTCCCCCCGTACGGAAGCCGGCGCCCGCGGTTTGGGATCGAACGTGTCGATATGGCTCGGTCCGCCGTAGTAGAAGCTCAGGATGCAGGATTTGATCTTCGAGGTTTGCGGCGGCTGCGAATTCTCCGCCGCGAACAGGCGAGGCAAAGTCAGTCCGAAACCACCTAATGCGCCGAGTTGCAGCACACGGCGACGCGAATGGCGAGATGCTGAGCGAAACATCTTCATAATGGGCGACTCCGATCTCTCCCCGTAGGGTCCGCTGTGCGGAGCCTTTCAGTGATGTGACGGTTGTCGTTTTCGGTCCGCACAGCGGACCCTACTTCAGCAGCGACTTGGCACGGGCACGCTGATTATTATCGCCGATGGAGAGCAGTTTTTGAATCCGTGTTTCGCCCAAATCGTTCGCGGAGACCCGCCCCGCTTCGATCGCGTCCAACAGCGCTGACGCACGCTCAACATCTCTCAGCAGCGCATCGAGGGCGAAATTGCGGTTTGACTTGCTGTAATGCTCGTACCCTGACAGCAATGCCTGCGCCACGTGCGGCGAGGGCATATCGCCCAGCCCGCTGATCGCCGCTTGCTGCAATTCATTGTGCGTGCCCTTGGTGAGATAGCCGAACAACTGCCCGCCGGCTTCGCTCCAGGGACGCAGCGCGATCATTCGCAGTGCGTCGTAGCGCGTCGGCGTCGGGACCGTCTCGTCATCCGCCATTACTGCGGCCAACTCAAGCGCACGATCCCAGCGGGCCTTGAGCCGTGGATTGACTTGAAACAGGCCCGCCAGTTTCTCGTGCGGCCACTCGCCGCCGATGGTAATACCGTTAATGATCCCTCCGCCGACGACCACCGCTTGCCAATCGTGCAGCGGGGCGCCTTCTTTGGGGAGTGAGGCGTCCAAGATCCGCTCGATTTCGTCCGTGTTGCGGCGTTTGCCGGTAGCCACCGTCACACGCCAAATCCAAGGGATTCGCCGATATTCCTCTTTGGTCCCCGGCTTGAGATCGGCGACCATCGCGTTGAGAATCTCGACCGACGCGTCGCCGGTCGCTTCGACGATCTTCCTTCGCGCCGCCGCCGGCTGGGAGTCGTCCAGGATCTTCTGCGCCGCGTCCTTGGCATCGGCTTTCGGTTTTCGACGATCGAACTGGAACGGTTGCTCTGGATCGTCAGTGACCGTCACCAGCACCGGCGGCGCGATACCACCCCGATCAACCTGTACGCGGAGGATATTCTTCTGGTCAAACGGCCGGTCGTGTATCCAGACATGACCGTCACCCTGCAGATACAGAATCGGCTTGCCGAAATCCTTGGCGACTTTCATGAACGGCTTAAAGAAATCGTCATGTTTGCCCGCCGGACGCGCGTGGCCGAAGATCACGAGGCTCGAAATTGTGTCCCCCGCCTTCTTGATTTGCTGCTGAATCCATTCGAGATCGAGCTTGTGCCGCCGATCCCATTCCTCGCGGTCATGCACGCGTCCACCGACCAGGTTGATCCCGACAAACAACACGCCGCCACGCACGAACGCGAAATTCTCTGGAAGTTCCTTCTGGCGGGCCACGTTTAACCCGTGTTTCCACTTCGCGTCGAAGTGCATGAAGTGCTTCTTCCACAGTTCCCATGCGGAATCGGGATCGGCACAGTCGTTCCACTCGTTGTCACCCGGAACGATAAAGGCGGGCGGCTTCGATTTACCCAGCATACCGGCGACTTTGGCGTAGATGTCCTCGGTGCAGTCGACGCTCCCCCGCTTGATGTCGCCAACGTGGATCAAGAACTCCGCTTCAGCGGGAAGCTCTGCGATTTGTTTGGGCAGCAGAATGTCTTCTTCGGGGGCGTAGGGGACATCGCCCATGGCGGCGAAGCGAACGAGCGGTTTCGGATCGTCCGCAACAGCGTCCGCAGCCAAAAACGTCAGCAGCAACAGCAGTCCGTGAATTGAACGTCGAATCATCGTGGTCTCCTCCCGGTGTGAGTCGAATGCGTGATGTCAATCGTCCTGCCGTCGTTGGCAACACGAATCAGCACAGCGGCTGAAAAATTGTCGACGTGCTATTTCAGAACATGCCCCGTCTTGGGATCGATTCGAAGATTCAGATTCTCATCGGCATGCGTATAGAAATAAAAGCCGTACATCATCTCATGGTAAGTCTGCTGGCCCTCGCGCACGGTATCGGTCGGATCGGGATTGAATGGGTTGAACGTCGAGTTGTCAAAATGGGCGACCACTTCAAACCGCGTGCCGGCGGGAAACAGCTTCGTGTGCGGTTTCCAGCGATAACCCATTTGCCAATCAAAGTTGTAGTTGGGAATGACCAGCAAGGTCTCGGTCTTCCCGTCAGGATAGTGGGCCAGGTAAGTCATGTCCTTGCCCCGCAGATGCATATGTGTGAACAGCCCGAATCCGTGAGTCGCTTGATTGAGTTTCACCGAGGATGTGACCTTATGGTTCGCCGCTCCGGGGGGTATCGCGAAGTCGCTGCTTTTGATCAAAACATGCCGAAACTCCTTTTTCACTTTCTCGCGGGCAAAGCGGAAACCGACCGATATCCGGCTCTGCTCTGGCTTGCCGGTCGACGTGTAATGAATTTGCATCGCCAACACGCTCCGCGCCGGGATGCGCTGCGCAACCCCGTCGGCCAATGTCAGCGGCCCGCTGCCGGGGACTTTGCCGGTCACAAAACCCGCTTTCCGCCAGTCGCCGCTCAGCGGCAACGTTAAAATGTTGCAGTGATGCACCACACGCGGATTGTCAGGCAGAATCTGAATCGCCTGCACCCACATATCCTCAGTGAAAACGTGCGGCAAGGTGACATACTTGTAATCGATGTATCCGTCCGCCGGCAGGTCGTGCGTCTCGACCATGGTGAGCACCAAGTCCGGCTCGCCGATCACCCAACTGTCGGGGACCGGTTCGACCGGGGCCGGCGGACCCTGCTTGCCATATTTGCCGCGCGGCATTTCGTCGGCGACCCACTGCCGGATGATGTCGCGCTCCTGCGAAGACATGCCGCGCAGATTGTAGAATTCCTTAAAGTGTTTTCCTGCGAAACGGGGGGGCATGCGTCCGTCCGAAACGACTTCGGCGATCATTTCACCCTGCGCAGCTACCTCATCGTAATCAGCCAGCCCGAACGGCGCTTCGGTGCCGGCGCGGTGACATTCGACGCAGTGCTTGCGGATGATCGGTTCGACATGTTCGGCGTAAGTGATTGTCTCGTCACTTTCGATCTTTGCCGGGGGACTGATTAAGCAGCCGTCGACCGGAGTCTGCGCAACGGCGACCTGCTTGCCACTCAGCACGGCGTCGATCGCATCGGCCAAATACTCATGCGTCGCCTTGGGCAGTGCTCCGCCGATGCGGTATTGGTCGTTGATGCGACCTCGATAGCGCAACCGGTGCTCGGCATCCAGCACCACTGCTTCAGGCGTCCGCGTCACCCCCAATGCCGCCACGCAAGAACTATCGCTATCCTTGACGGCTGGGAAGTCAATCTCGTGTCTGACGGCGAACTCCGACATCTCCAAAAAAGAATCGCCGGGACTGACGTTCAGCAGCAAGAATTGAACCTGCTGCGACCGGTATTTCTTCTCCAGCCGCTTAATGGTGGGAAGGTAACGCTGCACCAAGGGGCAGGTCGAGTTGCCGCAAACAATGACGAAGGCCCGCTTGTTTTCGAAGTCTCTCAGAGTCCGCGGCAAGTAGCGAATATCCTTGAATTCCAGATTGGTGATTTGCTCGCCGATTTTTGGAGCCTGCGTCTCCGCTGCCTCGGCAGGACGTACAGTGAGTGCCAGAGTAATCAACACCGACAAACCACACAAAACGATTCGGTTTCGCGACATGGGCAATGACTCCTTCCGGCCTCGGCAAGACTGCGGTAAACGACCGTTTTCAACGGCACCGTGGCAGCGGAGTGGCGATTGATTTCGACGACGTCGTCACGAGTGGAGCGTCAAGTCTTAGAATTCGGATGATTCATCGTGACGAGAACAAGAATTCGGTAGGGTTTCGTGCTGCTTATTCGAGGGAACACCCTAAAACTAAGCTCTGACAGCAGACTACTGAACAGCATAACCCCTCGGTGCTGCCGCGGCTATCCTGTCGCTCGCAAGTTTCAGGCCACCGGTGCGCTCGTTGCATCCTTGGAGATTGGCAACCGGAGATGACACCGACATTTCCCAAAAAAAATTTGACAACGGATGACACGTTTCTTAGTCTATGGCTTAGCTTCGGGTGCAGGTGACCAGCTCCGACAGTCAACATCTCCTGATTTGCATATCGCAGCCAAGAATCAATCGCGGTTCTGACAGCAACCATATATTGTTCAATTCATCCCGTTGCTGGAATCCGTTGAACGACATTGATCCAACAGGGAATTTCTCCGCAGATCATCCCACACACACAGCGCTTCCGACACTGAGTTAAGAAGTGATGTTGGCGGGCGTCCGCCTTGCAGTGATAGGCACGGCAGGACTCCCACCGATTTACACAATTGTCGGCGTGCGCCGTCTATTGCGGACCGGGCCAAGTGACCAGAGGAGGGAAACCAATGTCGAGTTCTTATCAACCCCATCCGCGACGATCCGACCAGGACAATATGGCGCTGGAATATATCTTGTTGGGTGACCTGCGGGACTTACTGGAAGAGCCGCCCAACCGCGACACCCGCCGGTGGCTACTGGCAGTGCTCAACGCCCTGTTGGATACGCTTCCCAGCGATATCAACGACGACCACGGAGAGTATCTCGGCGACGTTTTGGAGGAATATCCGAATTGGTCTCGGCAGGTCGACGAACTGCACGAGGAGCGAGAGTCCCTGTTCGATGAATTGTATATCTTCCGAAATCAAATTCAGCAGCGACGCGATTTGGAAGAAATCGCCGAACGCCTTCGCTTTGGACTCCGTGAATGGATGTCGATGCTCGTCGCCCACAAACGGCACGAAGCGCGAATCATTCAGATGGCGTATACGTGGGAAGTCGGCGCCGGCGACTGACTTCTGCATAACGACCAAGCAAAAACCCCCGGTTCTGCCGGGGGTTTATTTGCTTGACGGGGTGAATGAGCGCTGTCAGACCAATTCGCGGATCGGTTCGCGAATGTCGGTGAGGAATTGCGGACGTCCAGTGGGATCGAACAGCGTTGTGGTCATCGTGTCGATTCCCAAATTGTGGTAAATCGTCGACACGACCTCTTGCATGTCCACCGGCCGCTCTTGGGCATATTCACCCAGCCGATTGGTCGCACCGATTGCTTGACCGGTCCGCATGCCTCCGCCGGCAAGCAGAGCACAGCTCACGCGCGGCCAGTGATCGCGGCCGGCCCCTTTGTTGATTCGCGGAGTTCGACCAAATTCGCCCCACACCACGACGGTCACATCGTCCAGCATTCCGCGCTCATCAAGATCCTGCACCAAAGCCGCTACAGCTTGGTCCAGCCTCGGGCCGTGATGGCGGACCAGATCGAAGTTCGCCCCGTGGCTGTCCCAGCGTCCGAAGGAGAGCGTCACCGAACGGACACCCACTTCGACAAGACGGCGGGCAATTAGTAAATGGTCATTGCAGGTCGGAGCCCCGTCGTACTGGTACTTGTAAGGTTTGCCGTCGCCGTAACGTTCGCGCAGTTTGGGATCTTCTTTGCTGATGTCCAAAGCGTCGACCAATTTACTGGAAGTCAACACACCGAAGGCGGCCTGCGTAAACGCGTCCATGCCCTCGATCATGCCGCTGGCATCGACGTCGCGACGTAGTCCATCCAACCCCTTGAGCAGTGATTTTCGATCAGACAATCGATCAAGCGAGACGTTGTTCAGCTTCAGGTCGTCCATCCCTTGGCCTTGCGGCTGAAACGGTTTGTAACCGGCGCCCAAAAATCCCGGTCCTCCTGGATACGACCATGGTGCATGGCTGGTTTTCGCAGCCAGCGCAACCGTCGGGGGAACGGCGGGATCAACGGGCCCCTTCAGCTTCGCCACTGTCGAGCCGATACTGGGACGACCTCCGATCGACTGCAGCGAGCGGCGGTTATAGCCGCAGAAGCACTGGAACGAGTCGTGCCCCCCCGAGCAACCGACCACCGAGCGAATCACAGCCATCTTGTCCATCATCGAGGCGATTTTGGGAAAGCACTCGCCAATTTGAATTCCGGAAACGTTGGTGTTGATCGGATTAAACTCACCACGAATCTCTTTCGGAGCCTCGGTTTTAATCTCCCACATATCCTGGTGTGGGGGACCGCCGGCCAGAAAGATGTTGATCACTGACTTGTGGTTGGAGGTGGTGCCTGTTGCCGCTTCCGCTTCAAGAATGTCGCGCAAGCCGAAGCCACCAATAGCGCCGGCCGCAAACCCGCCAATTTTCAGGAAACCACGACGGGAGACGCCGTCACAGAAACGCTGTTTCTTTCCGTAGATGGAGAGCATGTGGAGAATCCTTGTGCGGAATGTCAGTTGATCAATCGCCTGCCCAACGGATGATGTTGAATGTTGCGACGACCCTGGCTCTAAACTTGGGGACCGGTAGGTGTGAGGGCAAAACTATCCAACCGGCAGTGGATAATTCTTACATCGACGCTAGCGCCGATGCACGGACACTTCAATGGTTATTGATGTGACAATAAGAGTAATCGACACTCCTGGATTTGTCAAGAGGTTCGCACGATTCTGAGACGCCACAAACTCCATCAAATGTTGGACTTCCGGTCAATCGGCATTTGGCCGAGAGACCGGCCGAAAGTCATTCCTGGGCCCAACAGTGAACTTAGTCTTTGATTTCGCTACGATCGTTTTCAATTCAGCGTCTTAACAGGGTCCGCTCAAACCCGACCGTCGTTCTTCTCAAGATTGAGTTTTCGCTCAAGATTGTCCGCGTCCTGTGCAATTGCACCTCCGAAATCCCCACAGCATCCTGGCCGCACTGGCGACTCGCGCCCACGATGTTCGCGAAATCCGCCTGAACACCAATCGTCCCCAGGGTGCCTGGACACAGGTTGCGGAGCAGGCGGCAGCAAATCGTGTCTCGGTTGTCTACGGCTCGGCTCCCCAAAATTCCCGCAGACGTCCGAAATCGGTGGAATCCAAGCCGGGCGGCCGAACCGGCGCCGCGATGGCCATCGTTAATCCTCGCCAACCTGTTGATTTGAAGGACTTGTTCGACAAGTCGTCGGCGAATGGAGACTCTCACGGACTGTGGCTCGCGCTGGACTGCATCCAGGATCCGCAAAACGTCGGCGCCATCTTTCGCACCGCCGCTTTTTTCGGAGTCGCGGGCATCGTGGTCACGAAAGATCGATCGGCGCCGCTGAACGCGACGGTGTACGACGTCGCATCAGGCGGCTTGGAACTGGTACCGTTTTCGGCGCCGACCAATCTGGGTCGAGCACTCGAGGCGGCGAAATCGGCCGGCCTTTGGGTGCTGGGCGCCTCCGAACATGCTGAAGAGGACATCGCAGATGTTGGGCCGGACCGCGATTGGCTGCTGGTGGTCGGAAATGAAGAAAGCGGAATTCGCCGTAAGACCCTTAGCCAGTGCGATGTTGTGCGCCGCCTCACCCCCCGCGGAGAGCTTTCGTCGCTAAACGTCTCTGTGGCTGCGGGGATTCTGATGTCCCATATCGCTCGGATTGGCTGATTGGTTTAGTCGCGGGTGCTCCGCCGCAGCGGAAGTAGTGACTTACACCAGTGGATTTAGCCCAGTTTGCCTGAATCCTTACGGATCGCCGCCCAAAATGCGCGCAAAAGATGGGGATTCTCCGTACGGATCGGAGTTCTTTGACGTCTAGTGAGATAGGAAGCATTGAATTTCTGGCTAACGCCATGGGGTTACACTGGTTCCTGACGACTCCAGTGACCATGAGGCACCTTTGATGATTACCATCCCCCAGCAACTCACTCCCAGCACGCCGGAAATCGACCTGGAGCACGCCCAGCGAATGAGTGCCCTGGGTGAGTTGGCCGCCGGGCTGGCTCACGAGATCCAGCAGCGGCTCACCATTATTGCCAATTACGCCAACGGCGGCGTTCGCCGGCTTGAGAATGGCCGCCTGTCAACAGAACAACTGCGTGAGTTGCTCCATGAGATTTCCAGCACCGCGCTGCAGGCCAACGAAATCGCCAGCCGGGCCAGGAATTACAGCAAGAAGGAAGCACTGGAATTGACTGCGTTGAATCTGAATGATGTGGTCACCGATTCGTTGAACTACGTCGAGGAACAACTCGACAACCACCAGGTCGATCTCGAATTGGAACTGCATCCGCAGCTGTCTGAAGTTTTCGCCGATCGCACACAAATCTCGCAGGTCGTCGTCAACATGCTGCTCAATGCCGTCGAAGCGACCGCAGGCATCGAGAGTGATCGCAAACTATCGATCCAAACCACGCACGACGACAATTTCGTGAATGTCGTCATCGAGGATTCCGGGTGCGGAATTCCAGCTGATATTCAGTTGCTAATCTTTGAGCCCTTTTTTACGACGAAGGGCAGCGGACTGGGGATCGGCCTGGGCCTGTGTCGCTCGATCGTTGAACGCCATCAGGGACAGATATCACTAGACTCTGAGGAAGGGAAGGGGACGAGAATCGGCTTCTCTTTGCCCCTCCTAGTTTGCAGCGACTCGCCGCATGGGTAGCAGCAAACCTACCGGCTTTGTCGAAGTTCGTCAGCTAACCGCTGAACCGCCCGGTACCAGAGCAATCGTACCGCTTCCGCAGAACGCCCAAGAATCTCACCGATTTCTTCAAAATCCAGGTGTTTTCTGGTTCTTAGCTGAATGACGCGCCGTTGGTCTTGCGTCAGACAACTCAAGGCATTGACGAGCGCCTCCTCGCGTTCACCCGCCATCACCACCTCGCTTGGCGTCGGATCGTCGCCGGGAAGCTTATCCGCAGGATTGATTTGAGAGCTGCCTTCAAGCCGCACTTCTCTCTCAACTTGGCGCTTCTCGGACTTCTCATACTTGCGGGCAATGTCTTTGAGCGTGTTGATCAGGATCTTCCGCAACCAGAAACGCAGAGTCTTTCGGTCATTCCCCTCAAAATTGTGGAAATTTAATTGCGCCTTGAGCAAAGTGGCCTGCACGACGTCGGACGCATCCTCCTTCGCCTGAAGCTTTGAACTCAACTCCTCACGGGCAATCTGCTTGAGATACAAGCGACACGCTTCCAGGGCGTCTCCCATCGCGTCTGCGTCGCCCGAGTGAGCGGCGGAGATTTGCGCGGTTCCCGAGTCAGCGTCAACCTCGTACGTTGATCCATCAGTCACGAAATGGCTTCCCCTGGATAGTGTAAGGTGCGATCCGTGTGTGCACGTTGGACGGTGTGAGTCCAACTTCTAGTCCAGGGTACAAGTGGCTGGAACCTGACGGAAGATGCTTTTTGGCAAAAACCTCAAATAAACTTCTTAACGAGTTTCCGCCTCGTCACCCTCGATATCCCTCAATCGTTCCTTCCGCGCGTAATCGTCAGATCGTCGAAGTAAATCTCGACATGATGGCCCCCCGACTGCATGTTGAACAGTCCGAAGCGGTCGAAAACGGCGCCGGCGGCGCGCTCCTCGGGACGCAAGTCGAGCGTGTGGATACTTTTATCGAACTGGACGGTGATCCGGCCGTTTCCGTCGCCGCCGGCGGGGTCATAGCTAATCTTCCAGTCGTGAACTTCGCCGTCCGGCAAGATCACCGGCCGCCGATTGTCGGCATCCTTTACCTCAAACGGCGCTCCGCCGCGCCCGTCGGAGTTGGAATACGCGGCCCGAAAATAATGACCGGTCCGGCTCGGACCTTCCACCATCACGCCCACATAGTCGGTTTGCCGCTCCTCATGTTCCGGCGTCGACTTCCGGCGTTTTTTCCCGCCATTGAACCAACCCAGAAACACCCCACTATCGGCACCCGCATCGCGAAGAGCGACCTTACCTGATGCAGAAAACGCATCGTCCAGCGTGAGCTTTGCGATCGGCCGCCCAAAATAGGCCGGCTTCTCGTCGCGAAACACGATCCCACCGATCTCGCCCGGCTTACCGCCGGCAAACGCGGTATCTTGAAATCCGAAATTGTGAAACGGCCGAACAACCCGTTCACGAAACTGAACGACGTTGTTTTCGCCTTTCCAGTTGGGGTCGGTCGTGAAATCCTCGCGCTGGCCGTCGATGACCAGATCGTCGAAGAAGACGTCGATCGAATCGGCGCTGGTTTGCACGTTCCAGATCCCAAACCGGTCGAATTCGGCGCCGTCCGCTTTGTGCCCCGGCAATAGCGGAACGCGATAGACCCGATCGTCGATTTGAAAGGTGATCTCACCCGAACCGTCGCTCCCCTGCGGGTCGTAGTTCAGCGACCACTGGTGGACCGTACCGTCTGCGGGAAACGGCGGAGTGGGTGTCGTCTGGTAACGTTCTCCCTCAAACGCGCCTCCCCCTCCGGTGCGCCGATTCCGCGTGCCATATTCGTAAAACACCCAAAAACGGTCCCCGCCGTTTCCGTCGATGCGAAACGCGAGCGAATTCGGCGTCCGCCACCCGCGCGACTTCGTATTGAACCAGCCAAACATCACACCTGATCCGCCGACACCGCCGGTGACGGCGAATTTTCCCGATGCCGAGAGACGGTCATTCAGCGTCTTTACCGGAATCGATTTCGAATACCGCGACAAGGTGGCCGACCTTTGAATCGTGCCGCCGATCTCACCGGGGGTCCGTCCGCCCGCGTGCTGCGAGCGGCGATACCCGAAGTTCTGTCTCACCAGCGGCAGTTTTTCAGGCAGGATTTGAATTCGATACTGTTCCCACTTCGGATCACGGTCGAAGGACTGCTGAATCACCTCCGTCTCTTCCGCATGGGCCAACGGGGCCGACCAAACAAACAGTTGAACGACGCCCACCGTCAGCAGACAAGCAACAATTCGACGGTCCCGGCTATCAGCGAGCGATCTCATGGGTCTCTCCTGAGCATGTCAATGTGGATGAGCGAAACGGAGTTGCGCGGCGCAACACTCAGCCATTGTATTTCTTGATGCAAAAACTTTCATTGAACGCGGCAATATTTCATAATGGAGCCTCGGAATTCGCAGCGCCACTCCAGCAAGCGACCGTCCCCATGACGCGATCACCGCATTTTCCCAGAGCATCGAATCGGCGAGATTTTTTGCTCCGCTCCGGCGGAGGGATGGGAGCCATTGCCTTAGCGTCGCTGTTGAACCGTCACGGCGAACTTTCCTGCAAAGCGGGCGAGATCTCCACTGACGATCCACTCGCGCCGCAACGACCGCACTTCACTCCGCGGGCCAAACGCGTGATTTACCTATTCATGCATGGCGGCCCCAGCCACGTCGATCTGTTCGATCCCAAACCGGAACTTGAGCAGTACTCAGGACAGCCGCTGCCAGAGAGCTTCGGCAAAGTGATGACGCGCCGCAACGTGGCCCGCAATCCCCTGCTGGCTCCCCTGAGGCCGTTTCACCCGCGCGGCGATTCAGGGGTCGAGATCAGCGACTTTCTGCCGCATCTTGCCCAGTGCGCCGATGAGTTGTGTGTGTTGCGCGGCTGTCACGGCGACAGCGTCAATCATCCGCAATCGGTCTATCAAATGAATACCGGCAGCATCCTGATGGGCAAGCCGAGTCTGGGAAGTTGGGTCAGTTACGGCCTGGGAAGCGAAAACCGCAATATGCCCGCCTTCGCCGTCTTGCCCGACCCCGGCGGGGGCGTCAAAGGAGGGCCGCCTGCTTGGGGAAACGGGTTTTTGCCGGCGACCTACCAAGGCACAACCATGCGTCCGGGGAAGAATCCGGTCCTCAACCTTCAACCGCAAATCTCACCATCGCGACAATCCCGCGCGCTCGCGCTACTGCAAGAACTCAATCGCGCGCACGTCGAGGCCCGCGACTTTGATGCGGAATTGACCGCCCGCGTGAACTCGTATGAACTCGCCTTCCGCATGCAGGCCACCGCTCCGCAACTTGTTGATCTCTCGCAGGAGACTCGCGAAACGTTGCAGTTGTACGGCGTGGATCAACCGGCGACTGCCGAGTTCGGCACACGATGTTTGTTGGCCCGCAGGATGGTCGAAGCGGGTGTACGCTTCGTACAGCTCTATTCCGGCAACACTAACGGTTGGGACGCGCATCAAAGTATCGAGAAGAATCACAGCGCCTACTGCCGCAAAACCGACAAGCCGGTCGCGGGCCTCCTCAAAGATCTGCGTCGGCGCGGGCTGTTGGAAGACACCCTGGTCATCTGGGGCGGTGAATTCGGACGGATGCCGATGAGCGAGCAGGGGACGGGCCGCGATCATAATCCGTGGGGCTACACCGTCTGGATGGCTGGCGGAGGAGTGAAGGGGGGCATCACCCACGGCGCCACCGATACCATCGGCCTGCGGGCGATGGAGGGCAAAGTCCACGTCCACGATCTCCACGCCACGATCCTGCACCTGCTCGGCTTGGACCACGAACTGCTGACGTATTTCCATAATGGACGGGACGAACGCCTCACCGATGTCGCCGGCAACGTCGTTCAGGAGATACTCGCGTGAAGCATAGTCGCTCAGTCACTCCAACGATGCTCTACACGCTATTATGCGTGGTCGGATTGCTGTGCGTCTTCTTCGCAGTGCCCGCGCGCGCAGAAGATCGTCAGGAAACCGAAGCGATCGAGGAGTCGCCAATCAGCGACCACGACCGCGACCATTGGTCCTTTCAGCCGCTGCAGCGCCCGAAACTCCCCGCTGTTAAGCGGATCGACTGGATTCGCAACCCGATCGATCATTTCATCCTGGCTCGCCTCGAAGCGGAAGGGCTGTCGCCGTCGCCCGAAGCGGACCGTGTTACGTTGATCCGACGTCTCGCATTCGACCTCACCGGTCTCCCGCCCTCTCCGGACGAAGTCGATCGTTTTGTGGCCGATCGTGCGACGGACGCCTATGAACGGTTGGTTGATCGCCTGTTGGAAAAACCCGCGTATGGAGAACGCTGGGCGCAGCACTGGTTGGATCTCGCGAGATTTGCCGAAACCGACGGCTTTGAACATGACCACGTGCGGCCCAACGCCTGGCGGTACCGCGATTGGGTCATTGACGCACTGAATCGCGATCTGCCGTACGATCAGTTCGTCCGGCTGCAGCTGGCAGGCGATGAAATTGCGCCCGATGACCCCGATGCCGCAATCGCCACCGGGTTTCTGCTCTGCGGGCCGGACATGCCGGACATTAATTCGCAGGAAGAGCGGCGGAACAACTTTCTCAACGACATGACCGGCACGGTCGGCACGGTCTTTTTGGGACTGCACATCGGTTGCGCGCAGTGCCACGAGCATAAGTTCGACCCGATCAGCCAACATGACTTCTATCGCTTGCGGGCGTTCGTCGACCCGCTGCAATTGTTCGAAGACCGCCCGCTGCTCGATACCGCCGGGCGCAAAGAGTTTGCCGCCTTCGAATCACAAAAACGCGAAGTGAACAAAAAGATCAGCAAGAAGATCAAAGCACTTGAACGAAAGGCGGTTGCGCGGATTCGTCGCGAGAAGTCCGATCCGAAGCTGAAACCGTCCCGCAAGCAACTCCGCAAACAGTTGAACGCGCAGGAAAAAGCGGACTGGGATCGATTGCACAAAGAATTGAAAGCCGCCGCGCGTCGCAAAATGCCGGGCGTAAAATTCGGCCGGGTTGCGTCGGAGCCGGAATCTTACCGTGCATCCAGTTTTCTGCTCATACGTGGCGACTTTCGCCGCAAGGGGCCGCAGGTCTCCCCCGCTTTTCTGCGGGTCGTCCACCGCCGGCCGCCGAATGAAATCATCCCGCCGTTGGGTCACAAAAGCACCGGGCGCCGCACGGCGCTGGCAAAGTGGCTGACGCGTGCCGATCACCCACTCACCCCGCGTGTGATTGCCAACAGATTGTGGCAGCATCATTTTACCCGCGGGTTGGTCGGGACGCCCAGCAACTTCGGCGTGATGGGTGATCCGCCGACCCACCCGCAGTTGTTGGACTGGCTCGCCACGGAATTCCCGAGGCGCGACTGGAGTCTCAAGCAGATGCACCGGCTGATCGTCACCTCGGCGACGTATCGGCAAGCGAGCCGGCTTGATCTGAGCCGTGTGCCCAAATCTGAACACGTCCATGTCCGGGCAAATTGGAAAAAACTCATTCAAAAAGACCCGGACAATGAATTGCTGGGCCGCATGCATCGTCGGCGACTGGAAGGAGAAGCGATCCGCGACGCGATGCTCTTCGCCGCCGGAATACTCAATGAGAAGCGCGGCGGTCCGGGAGTGCGTCCGCCGTTGCCGGACGAATTGCTGGTGACGCTGCTCAAGAATCAATGGCCGGTCACGAAGGACACGAACGAGCACCGTCGGCGGAGCATATATTTGTTTGTGCGGAGAAACCTGCGGTATCCGCTGTTCGACGTATTCGACCGCCCCGACACCAACCAGAGCTGCCCCCAGCGCGACCGATCGACAATCGCCCCGCAGGCACTGACACTGTTCAATTCAGTCTTTTCTCTGCAAACGGCCCAGGCAATGGCCGAGCGTGTCCTCAGCGAATCGGGCGACGATGTGCGGAAGCAGATCGTGCGTTGCTATCGTCATGCCCTTGGACGAGAACCGACGGAGCGAGAAGCGGAAATTGCATCCGCCCACGTCGCAAAGAACGCCGCAATGCTGCACTCGGAGCGACAGCCACCGCGTGATTTCGCCACCCCAGAAAAATTGCCGTCGGGGGGCGATCCATTACAGGCCGCCGCGCTCACGGATTTCTGTTTGGTGCTGATCAATCTGAACGAATTCGTGTACGTGGACTAATTGCAGGTGCCCAGTCTCTAATTTTGCGACGCGCCGAGTCGACTGATGTGAGGACTCGGCTGTCTGCCATGTTCTCAATCGCGCTCCAGTTCGGACAAAGACATGCTCGATACAACCGAGGCGCTCTGGGCGCAGGCGGCGAGAGGAGCGTCAACGATAGACCGCCTGACAAACTCACGGGGCGAACTGTCCGTTGTCGTATTTCTGGCGAACCCGCTTGCCGTCAAACGTCATTGATCGGACGCGCACATTGATCCCGGCGCCGGTGTATTCCACGATATAGTCTTTGTCGTCATAGCCGGTGAGTGTCGCCTTGAAAACCGGGCCTCCAAAACCATCCTCGATGACCTCCCCCGTAGGACCGTGATCCGTTCCGCCGTTCTGCAACACGATCCCTTCGCTGCGGAAATAGAGGGCATTGATGAATTTCTCGTTCTCGTCAAAAACTTCAATGCGGTTCGAGCCGCCCAGCTTGACAATCTTGTAATACGGCTGGGGCTGGTTCGACGCTCGCAACTTGACGATCATCGGATAGGCGATCACCCCGGCGATCACCAAACAGACGCCGATAATCATCCATTTGGTCAAGCTGAGGCCCACGATTTCCGTCTCAAGGACACTCGGCCCCTTTTCTTTGCGTTTTTTCTTTGGTTTCTGGCTTTTTCTTTTGGATTGTTCCGCCGCCAGAACCTCGTCCGCGAGAGAATGGTCGCACACCGGGCAAGTCGATTCGGTCGGCGCACAGTTTGCCCCGCAACCGGGGCACTTGACGGAGGCCCCTCCGGCGTTTGAAGGTCCGCGGCGCCGCTTGCCTCCACCAGACCGCCGTCCCGCGGATCGGGGCGCTTGCTCCGCTTCGCCGTCATCCAAAAACGCGAAAGGGTCTTCCACCGCCGACTTGTCACGTCGCTTCGCCGCCGCGACCGCCTGTTTGTTCGAGCGCTGCCGCGATTTCTGCGACGAATCCGGGGCCGATTTCGGCATACGGAGTTTAGCCGAGCAGGACTTACACTTGGCAACCCGTCCGGCATACTCCGGTCGCCAGAGAAGCTTTGCCGAACACTTCGGACAAGAAATGCGCACTTCTTTTTCCACTGCCATGGCTGTACTTTCTCACAGGATCGTATCCGCGGCGAAAACTTGCCGGACGCAAGTCGCGAGCGGCTGAGCGGGAGCACGTCGCCGTCACACCAGTTGAACGGCTCACATCCAGTATACGGAATTTTTGCGGGGGATGTCAGCCCGTTCGGTCAGTTCAGATCGCTGGTCAGTCCGACGAGCCATAGAGGCCGCGCCGGAGCCGTGCAATTCCGCGCATCCAGCGATCGGGGTCGCCCGCTTTTTGTTGCACGAACCGCGCCACTTGAGGATGCGGCAGAATGAGGAATCGCTCCTCGGAAATCCCCTCGACCACCGCCTCGGCAACCTGGTCGGGACTCACCGCGTCCGCCTCCAACAACTGCCGCATCTCTCCGGAATCTTCCAGCATTTTCGTCCGCACGCCGAGCGGGCAGAGGCAGGAGACTTTGATCCCGTCGTCGCCATGCGTCACCGACAGCCATTCCGCCAACGCCACCGCGGCATGCTTCGTCACGGCGTAAGGGGCTGAGCCGATTTGTGTCAGCAATCCTGCAGCGGATGCGGTCTGCAACAAGTATCCGCTGCCGCGCTCGATCATTTGCGGCAGAACGGCCCGGGCGGCGTAGACGTGAGACATGAGGTTCACGTCCCAAATCAACTGCCACTGATCGTCTGGGGCGTCCACGCCCCCGCCGAACGCGATGCCGGCGTTGGAGCAGAAGAGATCGATCGGTCCGTACGTCTCGTTGGCGCGTTCGACAACCTGCCGGATTTGCTCCTCGTGCGCAACGTCGCAGCGAATCGCAGTCCCGCCGATCCGCTCCGCCACTGCCGCCGCTGCCTGCTCATCGAGATCCGCAACGACGATCCCCCGCGGCTGCTCCTTGGCGAATCGCTCACAGAGCGCCTGACCAATCCCGCCTCCGCCGCCCGTCACGACGGTGACCTTGTCTTTCAGATGCATAGATTCCTCTCAGCCGTTGAATTGCCGGAATGATGTACGAATCGATTGTCGCATCTTATACCGACCGACCGGCAGTCGCCATCCCGGCGACAGGTCATCCGTCGTGCGAAGCAACCTCATGACGTCCACTTCACATGAGCGAGTCAATTCTCTCGATCGCATCAATCGCACCGAGTGGAATCGAGATCCCCCGCTCGGGGGCGTCCGGCTCGCGTGGGTTGACTCGGATGAGTTTGCCGCGCCGCTGCTCGCATTCACGCCTGACAGTGGGTACAGCCGTTCCCGCCCCAATCTCAATGACGACCAGAAACCTGCGATGGATCTCTGCAAGCCAATCGACGTAACGATGCTCCTGCTCGTCGTGCCGCCCTCGGTTCCAGCCAAGATCGCCGAACATCAGCACATTGGGACGCGCGATCGCACCGCAATGAATGCATGTCGGCAACTTTTTTGTGGCGCGAATCGTCTCCTCATCAACAGATAACTCTAATTCCTTGGTCGGCCAAATATCTTCCGAACACGGTATTGAGCATTGCAGACCGTCAAGTGATCCATGGCACTCCAGAATTCGCTCTGCGGGAAAACCGGACTGTTGAAAATGCCCGTCCACATTGCTGGTGAATACGAAATAGCCCGACGGACGCTCTTCCGCCCAGGTGCGAAGCGTCTTGAAGCCCCTGTGCGGAGTTGTACGGCGATACAACTCCAAACGGTGTCCGAAAAAACCCCACGCCTGCGGCGGATCTGTATCAAACCAGTGAGGTGTTGAGATTTCGGCGAACTTCTTCCCGCGAAATGGCGGGTAGGCGTTCCAAAATCCTTCATCGCCGCGAAAGTCAGGAAGTCCGGAGTCCACCCCCATACCCGCCCCGGCAGCGATCAACAAAGCGTCTGCAGACGCAATTGCCGCAGCGGCGCGCTCAATCGCGGCGTCTGTCTGTCTTGTGGACATCGTAGGTCCAAATCGTGACGGCTGCCGCGCTGGTTCTACGGCTTCGGTCCGACCAATTCAATAATGTTGCCGTCCGGATCGCGGACGCATGCCAAGTAGAGGTCGCCCGGCAGCGCTACTGGACCGTCCGCCAACGGCTTGGCACCGTGCTGCGCGGCGCGCTTCACCGCCGCGTCGATGTCGGCGACCCATACCGTCAAATAGCTCATGCCCAGTGTGCTGTGAATGTAGGAACTGTCCTGCTTCTTGCCCGGTGCCTCGGCAAATTGCATCAATTTGATCTTTGTCGCCGACGGATCGTCGCCCAGCACCATCACGTGCACGTGAAACGCCTGATTATCGGAGAGCCCTGCTTCCTTGCCCAACGTCGCCGGAACGTCGAATCCACCCGCCTCCTGAAAACCGAGCGCCTGCGAATAGAAATCGACCGCCTTCTTGGCATCACTCACGACGATCCCCATATCGACCGTCGTCCGCGAAAACTTGGCTTTGGAGTCTTCCCGCGCCGCCCGGCTGGAAACGTTTCCGCCCAAAGTCAGTGCGACGACGAACAGCAGTAGCAACATCGCGGTCAGAGAGAATCGACGCATGGAATTTGGCCTTCGTAAGATGAAAATGGATTCAACAGTCCGATAGACAACCCGGCTTACTCGTGCTCTTCCGGATCGGACGTTGGAGGAACATACGTGTGCTCGATTTCAGCGATTCGCTTATCCAACATTGCGGCTTCCGCGGCGCTGAGGATGTGCTGCTCGCCATTGGCCAGTGAAACGATCGTGCGATCCTGATCATCGAGGTGCAACGAGCAGATTTGATCGAGGTTGATCGTCAGACTGTGTCCCGACTGTTCCTCGTAGAAGCTGAAGAAAGCGGCCATTGTATCCCCCATCGAGGCTATGAGCCCGAAGCAGTCGCCTTGAGGGTAATTCTGAACTGCACTTCCGACAGTCTCAAGTCTAAAGCCGCCAGCCCAACCCCGTGGCGAAAGGGTGCCTGACCGGATTCGAACCGGCGACCTCCGGAACCACAATCCGGCGCTCTAACCAACTGAGCTACAGGCACCATCGGAAGTCGTATTTGATGCAAACGAGTGTATTCAGCCCGCATCGCATCGTCAATGGAACCGTTTCGCAATTGACATTGCGACAGACGTGAATGCTGGGATTCCAGGATGCCAGCTTAAGACTTGAGACTGTCGGCTACTGTAGAACACAGTCACATCGGAGACCAGAAAACTCATCAAACCGCCGCCGCCACCAATTCCGCGACGGCATCCGCGAATTCTTGCGTCGACGCATTGCCTCCTAAATCGCCGGTGACAGACTTTTTCTCGGAGAGTACACTGCAGATGGCGCTCTCCACCGCGTCGGCCTCCTCAAGCTGTTTCAAATGCCGCAACATTAATGCCGCCGACAGGATCAGCGCCGTCGGATTGGCGATCCCCTGGCCGGCAATATCAGGCGCGCTACCGTGTACCGCTTCAAATACCGCGCAACTCGTCCCGATATTAGCGCTGGGGGCGACCCCCAAGCCGCCGACGAGTCCACTCGTCAAATCCGAGATGATATCGCCGAACAGATTCTCCATGACCAGTACGTCAAAACTCTGCGGATGCATCACCAATCGCATCGCGGTCGCGTCGACGATGTATTCCTCAAGCTCGATGTCCGGATAATCCCGTGCGACCAATCGCGCCACGTCAAGAAACAGTCCGTCGCTCATTTTGAGAATGTTGGCCTTGTGAACCGCGGTCACCTTCTTGCGGCCGTAGTGCCGCGCGGTTTCAAATGCGAAACGAACAATCCGCTCCGACGCCTCGAATGTAACCACCCGCAGGCTCTCGATCACGCCGGGGATCACTTCATGTTCCAACCCGCTATACAGCCCCTCCGTGTTTTCGCGAATGACGATCAAATCCACATCTTCGAATCGCGATTCGATGCCCGGCAAACTTCGCGCGGGACGATAATTCGCGTACAGCCGCAACTCCTGGCGGAGTTCGACATTGACCGAACGGAACCCCTTGCCGACGGGCGTCGTTACCGGCCCTTTCAGTGCGACGCCGTTTTTGCGGATCGATTCCAGCGTCGCCTCGGGCAATGCGATGCCTTGTTCCTCAAGGACCGCACCACCTGCTTGTTGCACATCCCATTCGAAGTCGACCCCCGTCGCCTCAACGACGCGGCATGCGGCTTCAGTCACCTCCGGCCCGATACCGTCTCCCGGGATAAGCGTCACCGGATAACTCATCGCCGTACCTCCTGGACTGCGTTACGAAGTATGTGAGCCGTTTCGTCCCGATTGAAGGACGCCATTGTAAAGCGGACGCGCGTCGGCGTCGACGAATTGACACACTTAATCTGATATTGTCTGCCGAGTTTGCATCCGTCTGGTTTGTGCGGCGATGCCGTTCACCGTCATTGCCAACGATCCGATTGTGCGCATAGACTGAGCAACGTATAATCGGGTCTTGATGCAATTGTGCCAGAAGAATTTACGTCGGCGAATCGAAAGGTATTCGATGACGGATCAGCGTCGTCGCACTGAGGTCGTCACAGGCGGGTGTCTGCCTGTGGTTTCCCGGCGACATTTGTTACAGATCGGCGGGTTGGGCCTTGCCGGGTTGACCTTGCCCAAACTTCTCAGAGCCGAGTCCACTCCCGACGGAATTGCGCCGCGGGCCGATGCCTGCATCATTATCTTCCTCAACGGCGGGCCCAGCCATCTGGACATGTGGGACATGAAGCCGGATCAGCCTGCCGGGATCCGAGGCGAATTCCAGCCGATTTCAACCAGCCTTTCCGGCGTTCAATTCGGAGAACTGTTGCCTCGTTCCGCACAATGGATGCACGAAGCGACGCTGGTCCGTTCCATGCATCACGGTGTGAACAATGCCCACGCGGCGGCCGTCTATTGTGCTCTCACCGGCCACGACCGGGGAGAGATCGGCGGCGGTGCGAAGCCGGACGACTATCCGACGCCCGGCTCGGTGCTGGCCATGCTCCGCCCCCCGGAGCGACCGGTCGTCCCACACGTGACGTTGCCCTACATCACCAAAGAAGGAGCCAAGGGCCCCCCGCAACCCGGCTTCTTCGGCGGTTTCATCGGACGGGGATACGACCCGTTGTTTGTTCTGGCCGATCCGAACCGGCCCGATTTTTCGATTCCCGAATTGACCCTCGTGGCGGATGTGACGCACCGCCGCCTCGATGCGCGGCGGCGGCTGTTTCAGAGTCTTGAGTCCGACGGCGCGCGCCAAGTGGCCGATCGCGGCACCAGCGGGATGAACGCCTTTCAACAAAAAGCGCTCGACTTGCTCTCCACGCCGGCCGCCCAGGCAGCATTCAGAATCGAGGATGAACCGGAAAAAGTTCGCGAAGCTTACGGTCGCAATATTTACGGACAGAGCGTGCTGCTCGCGCGGCGGCTCATTGAAGCGGGAACACGGTTGGTGACTCTCTCTTGGGCGCCCGATGCTAATGCCACTTGGGATACGCACGGAGGAAACTTCAAAAAACTAAAAGGGACGCTGCTTCCGCAATTCGATGCCGCGTACGCCAGCTTGCTCGAGGATCTCAAGCAACGGGGAATGCTGGGGCGGACCATCGTCGCTGTGCTCGGGGACTTTGGACGAACTCCGAAAGTTAACACTAACGCCGGCCGCGACCATTGGAATTATTGTTACTCACTGATGCTGGCGGGGGGCGGTTTTCGTCGCGGCTATGTGCACGGCGCGAGCGACAAGACCGGCGCTTTCCCGTCGCGTGGCGCTCTGGTGCCCGGTGACATCATCTCAACAATGTATCACCTGCTCGGCGTACGGCACGAACGGTTAATCTACGACCCCCTGAAGCGACCCCACCGACTGGTCCCTGACGGCGGCGTCACAGCGGACCTCTTGGCATAACTCACTCGCCCCCGCCACCGCGGCGACGGACGATCTGAGATCCAAGTTTTCCCCTGCAAATTTTGCGAGACCGATTTGCCGTCTCGCGAATCGTGACCTAGGGTTTAAATAGACAATTCTGTCGCATCCCCTCTTTATTCCCCTCAACGTATTAGCGGGCCACTTATTGGGGCTTGCTTGGCGGGCAACTTCTTCGCGGGTGTTCTGGCACTGCTCGAAATCGTTGCTTCCGTGCGCCCCACCACTTGAGGAGAAGTTCCCATGAAGAGTCTTCGAACCCCCATCCAGAAATTCGCTGCGCTGCGGCGCTGCGGCGCGATCCATTGTGCAATGGCGTGTAGCCTCGTTCTGGCCGTAACCTTTGGCGCCGTGTCGTTGGAATATTGGTCGGGACGAACCTACCGTTTCATATTTGACACCTGGCAGGGCATGACCGTTGAGTCCTACAGGAATCTGGCGCTCGTGACGGCTCTGCTGGGCTGGTTGGTCTCGCAGGCCCCCGATCGGGGAGAAACACGTCATCGTCGGCCGTTCCGGCCATAGTTGAGCGGCTCAATTCGGGAGCCCCCCAAAAAACCGCACAGTCGAGAGAACCCGCTCTAGCGTCCATCCCCGTTGCCTGATATGGTAAATGCAGCACAGCCGTTCACGGGGGGCGGCATCACTAGCTTGCTATGACAGCCCGGCCACCGTGAATTGCGCGGTGCCCGGGCTTTGTTGCATTTGCTGAAGCGGCCGCCGTCGTGCCAGCTTCAGGTGAAAGAACGATTTCGGAGAATGCCATGGCGAATCCTGAGCGGAGCGCACTCCACGCGCGCGATATCATGCAGAGCGACGTCGTGACCGTCGCCCCCACGGATAACTTGCAGGATGCTTTGAATTTGATAACCGAAAACCACGTGACCGGCCTGCCGGTCATCGACACCAAGAGCCGCTGCGTAGGAGTCGTGACCGCAAGCGACATTCTCAACTTCGAGCAAGAGCACTCGGAGTTCGCTCAAGAAGCCAACTCCGACATGGCCCGACACTTCGATCCGGAACGTCAGCGGTGGGAAAGCGTGAGGGTCTCCTCCTTCGCATTGGAGGAGTTTGCCGAAGTTCCCGTGAGCGAAGTCATGACTCGCGAATTGATCTCCGTGGGCCCTGACGTCTCTGCCAGTCAGGTGGCCCAAACAATGCTCGACGAGGAAGTGCACCGAGTCCTGGTCCTCGACGGTGACCAACGGCTGTTCGGAATCATCACCGCGTTCGATTTCGTTCGTCTCTGGGCAGATTTGAAGTGAGGCCTCGCCGCCTAGCTTGAGACCAAATACTCCGTGAATTCTCCCGCACACGGGTTTCCCCGGCAAACGTGAAATCGCCCTCGCTCAGGCTCCGCGATTAGCGCAGCGACCGTATGCCCGCTCGCCGGCAGTATGTCGTCTCCGTAGCCTCCCTCCGCTTGCGGATGACGGCAAATGCTCACCGGATGGCCATCATGATCGCTCAGAAACGCACAGCAATCCGCAACCGTAATCCGGCCGAGCTTTGCCGCGATCAGTTCCCGCATCCGCTCGAGACGGGGAAAGGAATCTGGGAGCGACTTCGCGAAGTTCTCTGCGCTATTACACGGCGAGCAGAGGAAGTGGTTGCTGTGTGCTAGATAGCCGCAACCAGCGTCGTTCAATTCATAAGGACCCGCGCTCGTCAACTCCATGTCGGCAATGTTGCCGTCGCCGTCACACAACACATAATTGCCATTGGAGCAGACCGCAATATTGTCGAACAGTTGCCTGACACCATGGAGATGTGCCTGCTCGAGAATCAGCCGTTTCAGCGGATAGTGCGGCAGCGCAAATTTCCAAGCGGGACCTCCGCCTAAGGAATTTGCGAAGTGTGCGACGCCCTGCTCGTTGAGACCGTGATAACCCAGCATTCCGCCAAAGGTCCACATCACCGCCGACGGGCGGTCGTCGGGGCGAACGGCCAGCACGTAGGCGTAGTCCATCATCTCCGCGGGCATATCACTGGTCTGTCCTATGAGCACTTGACCATTCGCCGTGCCGTCGCGGCCGATGACAAACGTCGTACAGCCTCCGTCCGTCGCCTGCCCCAATTCGCCGCGAATCTGCACCGCCAGCGCGTCGGCAAATTCAATATCTGCACCGACCGCTAATCCCTCAATCTCAGGAAGCAGTTGCGGGCAAGCGTCCTCGAATCGCGGGAGAAACGACAGCGCGCGCTGGCGCATGGTATGCGGTGCAAGTTGCAGCGTAGCAGCCAAGTAATCGACAAAGCCGCGAATCTGATCCTTGGCCTGAACACCGTGCTGCCGCCCGAGTTCTCCAGCGGTCCCGCAGACTTCGAACATCTCAAAACTCGTGTTGGACATGAGTTCCTCGAATTCACGGAATGTCCATAGTTCAGACCAGTCCCACCGAGCGCGAAGACTCACAGAATCGCACTAATCGTTACGCCGACGCTGATCGTCAGTCGTTTTGTATCAAATCCGAAGGGGCCCGCGCAGGGAAGCGGGAAAACCGAGGAGAAAATGGGGGATATCCCCACGAAATCGGCGAAAAAAAGCCACACTTTCTGTGGTGCGCGACATAACTGCGCCCTGGACCGATTTACACCAAAGTTCGCGAATTCCCACCTCCAACGCTTTGGAAGCTACCATGTTTGATTCCCCATCCAAGCTGCTGTTTTTGATTTTCGTCTGCCTGATCTTCGTTTATTTCTTTGGTTCGATCTTCGGGATTGATGTGTACGGAGCGATCGCAAAGAGCGCCCAAAAATGGATGCGATGACGTTTTCGCCGGCAATCAGCGCTCCAACAACTTCCTGTTTGTGTTCCCGCTCCCGACGTCATCTCAAAACAGGACGTTTTCTGAAAAGTGGCTGTTTTTTGTTAAAAACGTCTTAAAAGCGGGGTTGCATTAATTCGCGATATTTAGTTTGATCCCGCCTAGTCTTGAATCCTCGACTGTGCCGTCCGGGATTCTCGGTAAAACGTCCACGTTTTGGACAGGGTGGCGAAAACGGGACATGGAAAGGTTACCGGTCGTTTCGCTCGGACGGTTCGCGTGCAAAACCAGGAGAACCAAGGATGACGGAATTCCAGACGGAACTGGACAACGCCTGGCACATGCCGGACGCACTGTGGCAACAGATTCACCCGCTGTTGCTGGAAGACTCCCCTCCCAAACGGACCGGTCGCAAACGCGCTGATTGGCGGCGGATGATCAACGGAATCGTCTACCGCGTACAAACCGGTTGCAAATGGAACAAGCTGCCAAAGCAGTTTGGCGACGATAGCACCGTGCATCGCTGGTACCAGCGCTGGTGCAAGAGCGGCATGATTCACAAGGTCTGGTCGCTGATCATCGCACATTGCCCGGAACTTTCCGGATTAACTCCCGAATGGACGGCGATTCCCGAGGCGCCTGCCATCGCCGGCGTCGTGGGGCAGCATATCGCTCCCGAATCGATCCCGGCAACTGCGTCCGCCGCACCGGCTGACCATGGCATCCCCCAGGTTGCCGCGAGTATCGGATCGCCGGCTCCCGAGGTCACCATCGCCCCGGAGACGATCTCCGCAGACGATCAGACGACCCCCGAGCCCGCTTCGCAGCCCGCTGCCGCGGAATCCGCACCACAGCGGTTGCCGCAAATCGCCGCCGAAACGCGCGACGACTATCCGATTCAGCCAAGCCAGCAGCCGCCCGCCAGCGCCGAACCGCATCAACAGCCGTTCGCGCCGGACGAATCGCAGCGCCGCGCCGCCTAAGCAGCCTAGTCGAGCGGTTGGCTAAGACCGACAAGAATCACACACGCACCCTCGCGACGGGGTGCGTGTTTTTTTGTTGGTTTGTAGTCGATCGAGATTGATCCCGTACTGCTCTCGCCGAATTTCTCGGCGTTTTCGCCCGAATGCACTTTTTTCTCGCCTCTTGGCCTTGAAAAACTCGACGCTACAGACATAATATTGAGACTGAGTCTCAGTAGCAATCGCACCGAGGCCCAGATGCAGCAAGCTCCGGCCGACTGCCGTATGCAAGCCACATCCAACTTAGGAATTCTGGCTTACCTACACGAGGCAGTTGTTGGGTTTATTCTCTTCCCAAATCGCAGGAGCACTATTCATGCGGCACTCTCAATCTTCGCGAAGACCACGCGGTTTTACGCTCATCGAATTGCTGGTGGTGATCGCGATCATCGCCATTCTTATCAGCTTGTTGTTGCCGGCTGTTCAGCAAGCGCGCGAGGCGGCACGACGCACGCATTGCCGAAACAATCTCAAGCAGATCGGCATCGCGATGCACAATTACCATGAACTGTATAACTCCCTACCGATGGGGGCGAATACACAGCTCTATGGGCCGTTCGTCGCGATTCTCCCACACATGGAGCTCACCAATCTGCAAGATCTTTACGATTTTGATCTCTATTACACCGACCCCATCAACTTGGACGCCATCAACCGCACTTTGCCGGTTTATCTGTGTCCCACGATGCATCTTCCCCGTTCGGTTCCGGAAATCGGGTGTGATGAACCAGGCGGCCCCGGCAGCTATGGAGCATCGACCGGAACGGACGCGCTCATCGGCGACGGGATGTTCCCAGGCTGGAACGCGTTCAGCGGAGCGAAGCCGATCAAGTTCAAGAACGTCTCTGACGGTCTCTCCAATACGTTTCTGTGCGGGGAATTCAACTACCGGTTGGAAGACTACGTCTGGTCGGCATTCTCTTGTCCCGACCCCAGTTATGCCGGCCAGCCACGCTGGGGCAGCCATCGCTGGGCTCCCGGATATCCCGGCGTCTCCCTAGGCGACACCAGCGGCGATTACTGTTCCAACTTCAACGCCAATCGACTGACGTGGCGAAGCGATCATACGGGCGGCGCGTTCTTCCTGTATGCAGACGGCTCAGTCCACTGGGTCGGCGCGAATGTCGGCGGAGACATGCTGGATAACTTCGCCACACGCGCCGGCGAGGAAGTGTTCTTCTCGTTTGAGTAGTCACTGGATCCGGTGGAGTCGGTAGGTCGCATGCGTCCGAACACTCGCGTCACCGGTATTTCAATATCGCGAGCCGTTGGCTCACCGCGCTGACTGTGCGCGAAGAAAATGGTGCCAGCCGGAAACAGTCCCTCAAAGCGGCTGAGCATTGGAGAGCAACATGAGATTACTATTTAGAAAACCCGAGACAGGAGCCGTTCGGCGCCGCCAAAGAGGAACGCATGTCGCTCCCCTCGCGCGTCTCGCCGGCCTGATGTTGTTGTGCTGCGCGGGTTGCGGCGGACGCGGTCCTGAAGCGGGACCGCGGGTTGCCGTCCAGGGCAATGTGACGCTCGACGGCCAACCCGTATCCCAAGCGCGGATCATATTCGTCAATAACAACGCGGATGTCATCGTCAAAGCCACGGCAATCATCGAGGATGGCTTCTATGAAATCGGCGGCGACCACGGACCCGTCGTGGGGGAAAACACGGTTCACATCCGGCCCGAACAGATTGATCTTGCGGAGTTTGAGTCAAAACGAGGGGATGACAAAACTGCCGTCCCCAAAGTGCACGTCGTCGACATCCCCACGATTTACCAACGGGGAAAGAGGCTCAAAGCGGAGGTTCACGAAGAGGGCGACAACCAGTTCGACTACGAACTTGTCACCAAAAAATAGCCCCCATATTCCCTACAAGTCGTTTCAAAACCCTCTGACGCGTCGCGCCGACACTTGTATGCAAGTCTCCCAAGCAGGCGCAACCGGGTTTTGAAGATGGTTCAAGCCATCTCAGCCGCGCGGTGGATTTCAGTGACTCTCCCCATCCCCCCGCCGCGCGGCTGTTTTTAATAACAGCAACGTCGGACAACTCTTCGGAACGGACTTCGAAGCGGTTACCGGACAAACGGCGCATCGGCTTACGTCGATTTGCGACCGAATTGAAGCCGATACGAATCGAGCACCGGCGTCGAATCCTTGCGGCTTGATTTGAGTTCAAACTGCAACTGCACCGGCTGCTCAACGCGGATCGGTCCTTCCGGGGAGAGCCTCTTGCCCAGCGGTCGGCTCTTGGCATCCAAGATGTCGACTGTCAGACTCGTTCCGTCGGGGATGTCGGCTTGTATGTCCAGTTCTTGAAACTCGCAGCCCGGCGGCAGGGTCAACAGCTCTGTCGTGAAGGTTCCCCGAGCCACATACCGGCCCGATTCACGGCGAAGCACCAAGTTGTCAGTACGAGGGACGACGTTCTGCTTTTCGCCGCGATACTGAAAGTAAGAATCCTCGTACGCCCAGGGCCACACATTCAACCGCTGATAACTCCGCCGCCGTTGAAAGTGCTCGGTCGCCGGGCCCCAGCCGCCCGTCTTGATGACATCCAGGCCGCCCGAACCGGAAACCACGAGTTCCAATTGAGGATCGGCGTCGACGTTGCACACAAATGCATGTCCCCAGTACCGTGACTCGCCCAGATCAAATTCATCCAGCACCTCGCCGCGCGCATTGAGCGCAAATAACTTTGCATTGGGTTTCAATCCCGGCTCAGCAGAATACTGTCCGTTCGTCATCGCCAGGATTTCCAATTCGCGATCCCCATTGAGGTCGCACAGAATCGGCGTCATATACATGTGCTGGCCGTTGTCCAGCTCCGGTCGCACATCGCGCCGCCAGCGGATGCCGCCGCTAGGATCGATGCAATAGACCTCGCCGCCGAAGGTCATGCCGATGATCTCGACGACCCCGTCGCAGTCCAAGTCGGCGACGTTGGGCGAATCTTCGCCGCTCAGTCCGGGCACCTTCCACATTAAAGTGCCGTCGGTCTCAAACGCATACACCGCATCGTGCGCATCGTCCCCTTTGTAGTTGTCGACCGACTTGACGATCTCGACGGCGCCGTCTCCGTCAATGTCGGCTAAAACCGCGTCGGCGCTGGAGGCGTTGTCGTTTGTGGAGTAACTCCAAACCGACTCCAGGTTCGCCGGATCAAGGCGGTGTAGGACTCCCTTAGCCGAGTGATCGTCGCCACTGCCGGCAAACAAGTCCCAGCGTCCATCCCGATCGACATCCATCGCCGACGTGTAACAGCCGCACTGCACCCAGCCGGAACGCTTCGCGAGCGGGGCAAACGCAGTCAAATCGATGCGGAACAGAGTTCTGGACCGTGAACCAAAGAACCCTTCCAACCGGCCGTCGCCGTCTGTGTCGAGAATCACAGCGGAGTTGCCGAGTTTGTGATCTCCCGAATCGAAAGTGTTGAGCAGTTCGCCGCGATCGCTCAACAGATACAAGTGCCCCGGCGAGGAGACGGTATACAAGATTTCAAATCGTCCATCGCCGTCGAGGTCGAACACGGTCACCGACTGCTGCTGTCCGGGCAGTTTCTTCCGCCAGCGAATCGTGCCGTCGGCAGCATTCAGTTGCTGTAGTTCCCCCGTCGTCCGCGAGGCAAACATCAGTTCCCGCCGCCCGTCATTGTCGAAATCGACACAAACCTGCGCCCCGCAGAAGTCGGGATCGCGAATCGTATATTGGTGCCGGAAAAGGCGGCTGGCGCGAGGTTTGCCGGCGGAATCAAAAAAGGTCACCGGCTCCGCAGCGACGAGGCAGTGTGCCGACAGCAGGACGACACCTAAGCCGCACAATAGAACGAGAGTGCGCATCACAATTCTAACCCTCCACCGCAAACGCAAACACCTTCGCCGGCTGAGCAATCCGCAGGTAGTCGGCAGCGGGCATGATGATCGAGTCGGTCAGCGATCCGGCGTTGAAGGCGATCTTTTCGTTTTGCTCAATGCCCGCATCGACACAGAGGTCGAACGGCAGAATTGGCCGCCCAAACGGCGGCACGCTGCCAGGCACCAGGCCGGTCAGTTCCCGCAATTCATCTCGATCCGCGAAACGAGTCTTGCGGACTCCCAACTCGCTCCGGATCGCAGCCGAGTCCGCCTTGCAGTTCGCCGGCAAGACAAACAGCCGAAAACCATCGCCGACCTTGAGCAACAGCGCCTTGCCGCCGATGCGGATATCCTCCCCTCGCGCCTGCGCCGATTCCTCCGACGTATACGTGGGAGAATGCCGCACCTCGCGAAAGTCGACACCTTCGCTGATCAACAGCCGGCGGATATTGTCAAGGATCGCTATGTCTGTCATGGAGGGCACTCTGGAAGTGCACGGTAGAAATACTAACCACGGAGACACGGAGATTGAGAAATCCGAAATCCGAAGCACGAAACTCGAAACAAATTCAAATGACCAAAATTCAAAATGTTTTTGTCATTAGGATTTTGAATTTGTTTAGGATTTCGGATTTCGTGCTTCGGATTTATTCTCCGTGTCTCCGTGCCTCCGTGGTTTTCTTAAACGAGTCCTCACTTCGTCTCACCCAGCAGCGGATCAATGATCGATGCCCACAGCCGGTACCCGGCGTCGCTGAGGTGCAGGCCGTCTTTGATGAACAGTTCCGGCTTCGGTTTGCCGTCGTCGCCGAGCATTGGCGTGGCGATGTCCGCGAAGACAATTCTTTCGTCTCCGTCGGCCATCTTCGCAATCAAATCATTCGCGCGGGCCATCTCCGGATACAACGTCCATCGTTTCAGGCTGGGCTTAATCGCAATATAGATGATGCGCGTCTCCGGCAATTGCGCGTGCACCTTGGCGGCGAAACGGCGGAAGTCGTCGGCGACCGTTTCGGCGGTTTGGTCACGAGAGATATCGTTGTCGCCCGCGTAGACCACAATCGTTCGCGGCGCGTAGGGCAGCACGATGCGATCGGCGAAGTACAGACTTTCGAGCATCACCGATCCGCCGAAGCCACGGTTGATCAGCATACGGTTGGGAAAATATTTGGGCAGGTCCCAGAACAAGATGCTGGAACTGCCGACGAAGACCGTGCCGCCCTTCGCCGGGGGCCGCCGGCGGTCCTGTTCTTCAAACTTCTGAATATACGGTTCCCATTTGGAGAATTTGTGCTTGCGTCCGTCCTCAAATCGAAACTCCGCGTGCCCGCTATGCGACTTACCGGGGGGGACGATCAGTAGGTTGGATTCCTTGTTAAGCCCCCGCCTATGAAGATTGTGTGCGTCGGTGGAGCAGGTTTGGTTTTCGACGCAGAACCAGTCTTCGTTTTCGGGTGTGTAGACCACGAGATGCGTGAAGTCCGCACTGGCGGCCAGCGAAATCTTCACGCGGCGGTCGCGAAAATCGATCACCGTCGGTGCGTCCGGCCGCATCCCGAAGTAGACATCGTCGATCACAAAACCGGCCAGCGATTTGGGCTTGCGGGCGTCAAACTTCGTTCCCGCCAGTTCGACCAGTTTCCCGGTCGGCAAGAGCTCTTTCGCCTCCATCCAGTGAGTGGCGGGAATCGTCAAGAACGTGTCTTTCCGCTCCCCCTGATATAGAAACCAGGGATGCAGCGCAAATCCGAACGGGACAGGGGCTTGGCCGGTGGGGTTTTCGACAGTGTAATCCCAACGCACCGCTCCGTCCGTCACGGTCACAGTCACGCGCAGTGTGTGTTCATGGGGAAACAGTTTGAAGATCTCGGTTCCCGCCGCGAATTCCAATTCTGCATCGATCGCCGCCTGATGCGGCTCGACGCGCGTGCCAGTGACCCTCCAGGGAACGTTGTGCACCAGTCCGTGCAGAAAGTGCGCATCGTTGTTGGCTTCGAATTTGTATTTACGGCCGCTGAAGGTGAACTGCGCGTCGCGGACCCGGTTTGGCGAAGGGTAGAGCAGGGGAGTGCCGTACATGAAGCCGGGCAACTCGGAAAGTTTTTTAGGAATCTTGAGCAGTTCCCGCCCGGCATGTTCGATCGAGTAGACGTTGAACCCGGCGGCGGGGACAACACGCATCGTCGTCCGCCCCGCCTGCGCGGTATACACCCGCCAGCCAGTCTCAGCGTCGACGGAGTCACGAATCTCAGCCGCCGTTAGCGAATACGGTAAGCACAGCAGCAATAACACGCACAGTTGTCGTCGCATCGAGGTCGCTTTCGTCTATGGAGTGGGCAATTGTCGGTACTGAATCTGACTACTGGTCCGCGCGCAAGCTCGCCAAATAGGCCAACAAGTCCCGCAACTCTTCAGGCTTGAGTGTGCGATCGAGGCCTTGCGGCATCAACGATGTTCCGCTGACGATGATTTCTTCGACCTGATCGCGTGGGAAGCGGAGGTCTTTGCGCTCGGCCGTGCGCAAGTGCACAGCGTCGGCGGAGCGGCGGGAGAGCACGCCTGAAAACGTTTTTCCCGCTTTGGTCTCCACCAGATACGTTTCATAGCCTTGCGCAAAGGAGAGGTTGGGAAAGACGATCGATTCCAACAAGTCGCGTTTGGTCCGGCTCGATCCGATGGTCGAAAGATCCGGGCCGACCAGCCCTCCTTCGTCGCGGACTCGGTGGCAGGCGGAGCAGGAGGCCCGCTTTCCAAAGAATACGTTCCGGCCGCGCTCGGAGTCGCCGCCTTGAAGCACTCTTCCCAACTGATGCAGCCGCTTGGCCTGCGCGGCGGCGTCCGGGTTGAGTTGCTCCAGCAGCGGCTTCGCGGCCGATTTGACTGAATCGGGGAAATGTTCCAACAATCCGTTGAGCTGCGCCGCGGTGAGCGACATCATTCCTGGTGAGGCCGCCAGCGCGGAAACAAGCCGCTGCCCGAATTCGGCGTCCTTCTCTTTTCCGAACGCAGCGATCAATGTCGGCAGTTCCAACGGACCGGCATCGGCCAGTGCGGCGACCAATTGATCGCGTTGGCTGTCGGTCAACTTCGCACCGGCAAGCGCACCCGCTGCGGAGAGTCGCTGGACGGGATCAACGTCTTCGTGAAATTGTTCGACAAGCAGCGCAAACACCTCTGCATTGAGATGTTTCTCGGCACCCGCAACCACTGCGGCAGCGGCGACGCGCACTTGTGGCGACCGTCGATCGTCCGTTGCAATACTCGTCAATTGGCCGTTGAACTGCCCCGTTCCCAGACTCGTCACGGCAGCGACTGACGCAGCAGTTTCCCGTTCCTCCTCCGCATCGAGGCTGTGGCCTAGTTGCGCGGCCCACGCAGCGGGCAACTCATTCTTGGAACAGCTGCCAATCACATCCAGAAGCATCATTCGGGTTTCGACGGCGGTCGCATTGTCAGCGAGCGTTTCCGCGACCAGTTGTTGAATTTGCGGGTCGGATTGGAATGCATTGAGTGCACTACGCAGTGCCGAGATCCGCTGCGGTGTGATGGGGGCATCATCAAGCCAGTTCCGCAAGAGGCCAATCACATCGCCGGCCCAGTCTTTGTGACGGGTGATAATCTCCAAGACCGCGTGCTGCAATCGCGGATGATCGGTGTCGAGCAGCGGGGTGACGATCTCACGTGAGAGATTGCCGGCCGGCATTTGGTCGAGTGCAATCAGTGCGGCACGTCGGACTTCCGGGGAAGAGGATTTGAGGCCGAGCAGCGTTGCGTCGCGATCATTGATCTCGATCAGCGCGTAAATCAACGCGTGTTCCAATTGCCGGTCGAGACTTGAATTGACGGCGTTCAGCAAGTGTGGGACTGCGGCGGGATCTGCTAAGACTCCCAGCGCCGTGGCGGCTTCGCGCCGCACCGCCGGGTGCGGGTCATCCAGCAATGCAATCAGTTCCGCCACCGCCTGTCGGTCACGATTCTCGAAAACAGCGTGCGCCGCCGCCTCACGGACGGTCGGATCGCCGTCACGTAGTGCCGTGCGAATTGCAGCCTGCGATGTGGTGCTTCGCATGCGGCACAGCGCCCAAATCACGTTTCGCCGAACGGTCGGTGACCGCTGCGAACCCAGGACATCGCTGAGTTGAGTGACGGTGGCATCGCCGCGTTTGGCGAGTTGTTCGATTGCCCGGTCCACGACGGCAAATCGCTCATCGTCAAGCAGATCGATCAATTCCTCGACCGGCATATCGTTCCAGGCGAGGCTCAACCCGCGCGAATCTGGCGGTGATCTCACGCCGTCTTTGCGAATGCGGTAGATTGCACCTCTAATGTTCGGCTTGGCAACCTGCGAGACCGGACAGCCGTTACGGAACCAGCCGCCGGTGTCGATCACTAGCAGACTGCCGTCGGCGTCTTCAATCACGTCGGTAAAGTGCGTGTCCGTATTCGGAGAATGCAGGAACTCGTGTATCTCACCGCGATAAGTCGATCCCTGCCGGCTGAGTGCGACGCGGCGCACGCGGTGAGTGTTGAATTCTGTGACAAACAACTTTCCCTGGTATTCCGGCCCCCAGTTGTGCGACCGCGTGTGCAATAGACCGGAGACAGCGACGTGGCCGAAGTCGACGGTCGTTGGCAGCAGTCCGCCGGTGCGGGCGAATCGCGTTTGCGACTCGATGCGGTCATGCCGGGGATAGACGCCGCCCCACTGCCAATGCACAACCGCGTCGTTGCGCGGCCGCGCGCCGATCAGATTGACGGTACCCAGCATTTGGCTTTCGGGTGTGAAGGCCACTTCGACCGGGTTGTCCATGCCGCCGTTGAGATGCTTGCGAACGTCGCTACCGTCGGGACGGCACGAGAAAATGCCGGGCCAACTCTCCGGGGCGACAGACGTTCCATGCACGTCAACCACGTTTCCGCCGCGTCCGCCGATGCCCTGCATCCAATACAACCGCCCATCCGGTGCGAAGACCGGTCCATGCAGGCTGTTGGCAATTCCGCTGTATTTGAATCCGCTGACAATCGGCACGCGTTCATTCGCAAACCCGTCGCCGCGGGTATCCCGCAGCCGCCAAATATGCGGCGGCGAGGCGACATAAAGTGCGCCGTCATGCCACTGCACGCCGTTGGGGTTGGTCATTTTGTCGGCAAAGATGTGCGTGCTGTCGAAATAGCCGTCGCCGTCCAGATCCTCCAGCATCAAGATCGAGTTCGGCAGTTGTTTGTCCAAATCCGGACTGCGCAGATTGACTCCCGCCGCCTCAGCGATGAATAGACGGCCGCGATCGTCAAAACAGCCCATCATCGGGTGCTGCAATAACGGCGGCGCCGCGACGAGTTGCACGGAGAACCCATCCGGTACGTTGACTGTCGGCGGGACATAGTCAAAGCGATCGGCAGGCGTGTCGGCAATGAGCTGCTCAAGACTCAGAGTGAGGACAACGAGCGTGAGTACGATGATCCGACATCCCAGCCGCGGTCGTTGCATCAATCAGAACCTCCGAAACTCCAACTGCCGCGCAAAGAGTGGTGCGCAATCGGCGCTGTCTCACATCCGTTTTCCCGAACCGATCGACTCGATGATGCGTCGAAACACAGGTTTGAAATCTTCGAGCTGGCTCTGTTTACAGCGGCACATGACCTCGTAGGTGCGGCGCGAACTCATCAGCGTCGCTCGCAACCCGTACTCAGTACTGAACGTGCCGGGGTTTTTGAATTCCGAGATCCGCGCCTCGCCGAGACCGGTGACGATCTCCTCCGGTGGAGTCTCACTATACTCGCTATTGACCATCTCGAGTTTTTGGAGTCCGCGCCGATGAGCGCCGTGGACCGGCTGCAGTTCCGGGGGGAGTTTGTTGCCCAGATCGTCGTACGCAACCGGACTACCGCCGCCTGAGGCAATGTTCACTTCTTGAATGTCGATACTGGCTCCAGTCCCCTCCATTTTCGCCCAAGCGGGAAAGCCCATTGTCCCTCCCCCCTTGTCCATTTCCCAATCCGCGGGATACTCAAACTTCAAAGTGTGGTCCGCGCCGTCGTAGGAGGCGAATTCCTCGGGGATCGACGCCGACGGGCCTTCGGCTGCCCGGTTCATCAAGGTCGGTCCGAAAATGACGACCACGGTAATCATGCCGATCGCCAACACACTTCCCACAACCGCGATGACAATCGGGACTGTCTTGGACTTTTCTTCTTCCGCCTCCCGCTTCTTCGACCTGGCCGGTTGAGCGACGGACTTGTTCTTCTTCTTACCTTTCTTCAGCTTGCGGCCCCCGGCCGGCAATCCCATCGGCTCGGCATATTCTGCGGGCGAGTCAAAATCATCGCCCCCCGCCGCATAGTCGTCAGTAAAATCGTCGAAGTCAGTGAAGTCGTCGAACTCATCCTCGGCAGATTGGTTTTCTTCGTTGATCAATTCGACGACTTCCATGGACTTCATGGAAGGGGCCTTGATGCGGAACGGCGTCGCGCATTTTTGGCATTTGATCTTTTTTCCAACAAGCTTGGAATCTTTGAGCTGGTATTTCTTATTGCACTTGGGACAGCGGGCCACGATTGCGGACACGGATCACCTCAGAGAGCGTCGGTTAGTAAGTTTTTGGAGGTTCGCCACTATAACATGCGATTCTAATCTGAACGGCGATCCCGGATCAAACGCCATGGATCGGTTTTCTAGCATTCGCGGGACAGTCGGCACGTCTAATCCCGGTCGCCTTGGATCTTCCAATGCCGGTCGAAGAACCCAAAATCAACCGTCCGCTCATGTTCGAATACCAAATAGTCGGGCAGTAGCTGCAAGCCGACGTGGCTGCCCCAACAAATCGCGTCGGGCACCTGGCCTGAAAGAAGAGCGATGTAGCGGCGGCGGACTGGATGAGGAAAAACGGCGAAAAACGCTAGATTCTTGCCCGCATATTGCTTTCCGCCCAAGGTGATCGCGTCAGCGGTGATCGACACGGGGAGACTCGACTCAACTTCCGCGAGAAGCCGGTTGTCCTGACTGCTACCCACGCAGTAGAGATTGGCCCGCTTGAGTAATTCCGCGTCCACGCGAATCCCCTCGCCGACTTCCTTCGGCGATTGTTCGCCGCGTAGGATTCCATAGTACTCCTCATCAGAGATAACCGGAATCCGCACCTCGTTATCGCCGGTAATCCCTCCGCGATGCACACCTCCGTTGTAGCGATTGAAAAAGCGGACTTGATCGTAGGCCATGGTGCGATTCAGATGAGCCGCTTCGTCGCTCCCAGCGGTCCCGTAAATGATTACCAAAGGTGCTAAGAATAAATCGCCAAACGGTCCTGACAGACCCGGACGTTTTTGATCCTGGGAAATCGGGAGCTTTGCAATCTCCCAAGTGCCGGTCGAGTTTCGAACGAAGGAAACAGGCTTTGTCAGATCAATCCCGCTGAGCGTCGTCTTATCAATACGGACCGTCACGTTTGTGGCACCGTTGAGCGGGCCCAACAGCAGGCGGCGGACATTTTGACAGTCGACATTAACTAGAGACGCCTTGCGATCAAACACGGCCTCTACGACTGATGCGGCGCCGAATCGGTTTTGCTGCTCCACGGCGGCCCAGTGCGAGCGGTTGTGCCTGAGCGTGTGAACCGTCAGGCTGATGTGATTGGGGGATTCGTTCCGTTTTTGCTTCAGCAACCAGACCAACGTCTCGCGCCAGTTGCTCTTGGTGCGGCTGCTATGGCCCGTTTGGGGCAGTTCGTGATATTCGTGTGCAATTCCAAACTCCGACAGCTTGCGGACCATCGACCGCGAATGCTCAACGGGCACGCCACCCCCGACAGCCCGGTCCCACTCCCCATGAGTAATCCGCAACTGGAGATTCCTCAGGATGCCGACGCGATACGCGGCGCCGCGCGACCGCCAGGAGAACTCCTCCCACGGCGAACGATGGAACGTGGTCCCGCCCGGCTTCTTCCACAGTTGATAGTCGCAATAGCCGCAGAAGGGTGCCGCCGCCGCCCAGATATCTGGATGGTGCGATGCGTGATACCAAGTCGCCGCTCCCCCCATACTCACGCCTGTCAATAAAATCCGCTGAGGATCAATCTTACAGACTGCCTGAACCGCTTGGAGAACTTCATAGACATCGACCTCGCCGAACCCTTGATACACCGACCCGTCGCCGCGCCCTGTTGGTCGGATGGCGATACAGGAAAACCCGTTCTCTTTGGCAACTTCGCACATGTATGCACAATCTTTGGCCGCCCGCTCAACGCGGCTGTAGGTCCCGGGAATCAAGTCGACAATCAGCGGTTTGGGAGTTTCATCGAAGTCCGTTGCGGCAAACCCGAATCGTTGGTGGTCGCCGTAGAGTTGTGATTTGTATTCGAGGACCTGAGGCCGCAGCGGCGTCTTGGAGACGTTTTCGACAGCGGTGGCGATCGGCGCCTCTTCAGCAAGCAACTGTGTGCACATGGCTACCAAGACCAGGCTGGTTACAGAATTTGAACGTAAATTCATCATCGATAACATCTTCCCCGAGTGACTCCAGCACTTCGCGTTGCCCCCAGCAGCGTCTGAAACCCATTGTGTGGCGGAATGCCCGAAAAATCCAACGATCGCGATTCTCATAATTCACGAACCGCGGAATTTTTTCTATTCTGGTGTTCTCACGTTTCGCGAATAGTTGTACCGACGCTTGCCGTCCCTTCGGCCATACGGAGTCGGACGCCCTGATCAATTTGTGCGAGCGGAGTTTTGGAGCCGACCTCAATGATTCGCCTGAAGTGTGCTGTCGACCAACTGCTGTTTGCGCGGAACTACACGCTGGAGTTGTTGGACACAATCGCCACCGTCGATTGGTATCACCTGCCCACCGTAGGCGTCACTCACGTCGGATGGCAAGTGGGACACTTGGCGGTCGCCGAATATCGGCTCGTCTTGGAACGCATTCGCGGCGTGAAGCCTGACGACGATCGTATCATCCCCGCCAGCTACTTCGATCTGTTCGGCAAGTCGTCCGTGCCGTCGAGCGATCCGGGCGTCTATCCCGGCCCGCATGAGCTTCTTGCGGCGCTGGATCGCGTGCATGTGGCGACACTCAACGAACTTCAAAACCTGCCGCTCGAGGAGTTGGACCAGCCGCTGCACAAACCTCACCCCGCTGCGGAAACGAAGTTGGAAGTGCTCTTTTTCTGCGGGCAACATGAGATGCTACACGCCGGACAAATCGGTTTGCTGCGGCGCATTCTCGGCTATCCGCCGGTCCGATAGACTCTGCCTCAGACCAACGTCTGTGCCGGAATTTCAAAGCCCCAATTCGCGCGGTCCGACAAACCACTTTAGCAATCCGCTTTCGGCAGTTGGCAACTCGTCGAATTCCAAACAGGCGATCGAGGCACATCCAAACCTCAACCATTCGCCGCCAGTGAAGTAAGAGGCGTAAACACCGACGTCCGGTGAATGCCCCACGATGGCGACCGACTCGGATTGTGACTCGGAGAGAATTGCGCAAAGTCGTTCCGGATCGGCGCCGGGAGCCATTACATCATTTTCGACGACAGCATCGGTGGCCAGGTCGACACCCTCGGCGAGAACTTTCGCGGTCTGAACAGCGCGAACCAGCGGGCTGCTGATGATCAGGCTGGGAACATCTCCACGCCGCAACAGCCAACCACTCAATTGCCTGAGTTGTTCTCGACCTTCGGTGGTGAGCGGCCGCTCGCGATCGGAAGCAGCGCTCGGGGCGGCAATCCCGTGGCGGATAATATAGAGATCCATCAGCAGATGTCGGTCCACAGCAGAGAATTCGAGTGCGTGCCAGAGAGTGGGCTGGCAGAGCGGATCAAACCTCAGTGTAGAAGGCCGAAACAAAACGTGTCAACCACCGCTCCACCCTCGGTGCACTGCGAAATGAGCGAAGGCAATTTGGCCATCAGCGCATAGAAAAGCCCGGCGGAAGGTCAGGCGCTCGCCCGAATCTGGTTTCCCAATTCGGCTGAACTTCCGGCCGGGTAACCTCAAGACTACCCAAACGGTCGTCAATTGCAAGAAAAAAATGAACGAATTTGAACACCCGGTTCAAGAATGCTCAAATCCAGATATCGGACGTCGAGTCGCCATGCGGAAACCGCATTTCGTGAGCCCGCGCCGGACCGTGCGGTTCCTTGCCGAAATCGACATGGAATCGGTCGTTCAATTTCATGCCGCCGGTCTTTGTGTCGCAGTCGACCGAAAGCATATACGATCCGTTTTTTGCCAAGTCGGGATAGAACTGGTTATCCCAACTGCTAAACAGCGAGTTGGTCGCATACAGCCGCTTGCCGTCCAGACTCAATTGAAGCATTTGCGGTCCGCCGCCCAGCTTCTGTCCCTTGAATTCCGGCGCTTTGCCGATCACGCCGCCCAGCCAAATCTGCGAGGCTAATCGCGGCTTCGCCGGATTGCTGATGTCGTACTGACGTATGTCACCGTGCAGCCAATTTGAAAAATAGAGCCAGCGGTCGTCCATGGAAACGACCAGGTCGGTGATCAGCCCCGGAACCGGAAAGGGCCAGCCTTCGGTTTCGACCGGATCCACGGCGATGACCTTCTCAACCTGCCAGTTGCCGTTCTGCTTGTGCCAATGCCACATGACACTCGATAGCGCTGCTCCGACGTAGCCGTGCGTGCTGTCGGGGTTGTGGTGAAATCTCACTTCCAGCGGAATCAAACCTTGCTCACCCAGATCAACGCTCTGAGCGATTTTGCGTTTTTTCCAGTCCCAAAAATGCAAGTGATGGCCGTACTTGCCCGCCTTGACGTCCTCCACTTTGAATCCAGGCCGCGTCACGTTGGGTGCCGCCCACTCGCTGCTGACCATCACATTGTGCCGCGGCTGGTACCAAAAGTCGTAGTTGTAGTTCATGCCGGTCCGATCCGCCGCCCAGTGGCCGGCGATTTCGAACTTCTCGCTCAATTCCAAAAATCCCCCCGGCCCATCTCCGTTTTCATCGCCCAGCATCGAAATCATGATCACACCGTCGCCGCGGCAATGGACAGTGTGCGGGGCGGTCAGCTTCGTTTTGCGAACGACTTCCGACGGCTCGATGACCTTGTGCATCTTCGGCGCGCGAGGGTCTTCGGTGTCAATCACATGAATCCGCCCCGAGACCAAACCAGGGATGATCAAATACCGGCGGGCGCGATCGCCATGACAACTTGCACAGGCATTCCACCCGAAGTGATGCAATTCATCCCCCACGTTCGGCATCGGCAATCGATGGATGACTTGGGAGTAGGTCTTCGAATGCGGATCGACGTCAACAGTTGCCAGGTAGTCCGGCTTATTAATCCCCGTTCCGCCGTACAGGGCGACCACGTAGGCCAACTTCTCCGGCGGCGAATTGATCGCGTCCGCGGGAGTGGCAAAAGTCCGGCCCGCATGATGCTTGTGATCGTCTCCGGCTCTCGCTGCCATGTTGCTCAATGCCGGAGAACCAATTGTTGCGGCAGTAACCGACCTCAGAAAATCGCGGCGCTTCATGTGGCTGGTCCGTTAAGTTACTATGGAAAGTCGATCTTCTCGGAGGATATCAACATTCACTTCCCGAGGCAATGACCGCCTTCTGCGAACCGAAAACTGTAGACCTTTCAGCGTGAATTACGAAGAATCAGCCACCGTCGACAAAGTCATGCTCACGTTGCTCGATGAAATCGAGCAGGCACTCCGCGCCGGGCACGACACGTCGCTGCTCGAGCAACGGCTGATGCAGGATTACGGCCCCAAGCAGGCCGAGTTGTTGTCGGCGCTGAAAAAGTTGTATTCCGAGGACCAGTCGGTATTGGAATCGATCGACGACTCCACAGTGGCATTGGCCGGAGTGCGGACGAGCAACCAATCCGCGGATCGGCCCAAACTTCCCAGCCGCTTCGGGAGGTTTAAGATCCTGGACCGACTGGGGGAGGGTGGAAACGGGGTTGTGTTGCTGGCGTTCGACCCCCAGTTGAGCCGTCAAGTTGCTCTCAAAATGCCTCGTGTCGACGCCGCCATTTCGGATGATCTCGACCGGCGTTTCCTCCGCGAGGGACGGGCAGCCGCTGCGCTGGAACACCCAAACATCATTCCCGTCTACGAAGCCGGCAAGATCGACGATGGCCGCTACATCCTCTCCGCCTATTGCTCGGGACCGAACCTGGCGGTCTGGATGTTGCGCCGCCGAGAACAACAATCGCCAAACGACCCGCGGCGAATGGCAGATTGGGTGGCACAATTGGCCGAAGCCGTCGACTATGCACACGGCCAGGGAGTTGTGCACCGCGACCTCAAACCGAGCAATATCATGTTGGAGCCGGTCGCCGCTCCACAACAAAACGATCCCTACGCCTTCGTTCCCCGAATTACGGACTTCGGAATCGCTAAGTTCTCCTCCGCCGATTCCAGCGTGACGCAGACCGGGGCAATCTTAGGGACGCCGCAATACATGTCGCCCGAACAGGCCGCCGGAAAGACACAGGAAGTTGATGCGGCAAGCGACGTCTATGCTCTCGGAGCGATTCTCTACGAATTGCTCATCGGTCAACCACCGATTCTCGGCGACTCGATCCTCGAAACGCTGCAAAAGGTCGTCAACGACGAACCACAGACGCTGCGGAGACAGCGAACGGACATTCCCCAAGAATTGGAATGGATCTGCTTGAAGTGTCTGGAGAAAAATCCCTCACGTCGATATCAATCGTCAGGCGAATTGGCAGCCGATTTGCGCAGGTATCTCGATGGCGAAATCGTTCGTGCCCGGGGCCGCGGCACGGTCCGCAAATCGTTCACCTGGATATCACGAAAGAAGTTCTCCGCCGCTGCGGTGCTAATGGGCTCGCTGGCACTTGCCGTTCTGGTTTTCGCCGCCGCCTGGTTCATGGTTTCACAACAAGACCCGCGCGAAAACTTCGACGGCACGCCGATTCTAACTGATGACCCTGAGAAACTACGCGAGGGGAGGTACCTCGCCGACGTCAAGCGCGCCGCGGAACTGTGGACGGACAATTCACGCCGCCACCACGACCAACCGCATGTCAATATGGCGATGCGCGAATTGCTGCAACCGCACATTCCGGGATCCGCGGAGCGCGATCTACGTGGGTTTGAATGGCACTATCTGTGGAAACTCTGCCATGCCGAAGACTATGCGCCGCCGCTCGAGAAAATGTTTCAAATCGACGGGCATCAGGGCGCCGTCTACTTTCTGCGGTTTGCTCCCGATCAGCGGACCTTCGCGTCCGCCGGCAGAGACGAGACGGCCTGCATTTGGGAAAGCCAGACAGGTCAACTGTTATTCAGACTGACCGGGCACCGCGACGAGGTCAACTGCGTGGCGTTTTCACCGGATGGATCCTGGTTGGCGACGGCGAGCGACGATCACACCGTGAAGATCTGGGACACTGCCACCGGCAAAGAAATCAGAACTCTAACCGGCCATCAATCAATGGTTGTCGGTGTCGCAGTCTCGCCGAAGACAGGCGTCATTACCTCGGCAGACGACACCGGAATGATGATGATCTGGGATCCACAAGACTGGAGTGTGGTGAGAGAAATTAAGGCACATCCCGGGCGAATCGAGTCAATCGAGTATTCACCAAATGGCGAACTGATTCTCACCGCCAGCAGTGTCAGCGAGGTCAAGGTTTGGCGAACTGAAGATTACACGGTGAAGTATTTTCGGCGCAACGACACGCCGGTCCGCTCGGCCGTATTTACCAGCGACTCGCTCATGGTTGCCTACACCGGCGATAATGGAGAGATCAATTTTGATTCGCTCAATGGGGAAGGGCGGTTCACATCGCTGCCAGGCCGGCCGAACGGATCGCAGGCGGTTCGATTGTCGCCCGACGATCAAACTGCCGTTTCCGTGGGCGCGGGCGGTCCCATCTGCTTTTGGGATTTCTCAACACGTAACATGTATTCAACGATCGAAAACGACGATATCGCATTCTGGAGTGCAGCTTGCTCGCCCGACGGCCGGTTTCTGCTTGCCGGAGATGCCGCCGGAAAGATTCATAAGTGGAATTGTTCTGCCGGGCTGCAGCGAACGGTTGTGACGAACTCAATTCGGGGGTTGTGGGACATCGCAGTTTCTCCCGATAGCCGTCTGATGGCGACCGCTTCGCATACGGGGACGAGGCACCCGAAACAACCGGCCGGCGGCTGGCAGATTTGGGACATCTCTGAAGCCATTCCACAATTGCTGGTCCAGAAAAATGGCGATTCCGTCTTCAGCCTGTCGTTTTCGCCTGACGGCCACGTTCTGGCAATGGGCGTGATCGACTCAAAGACCAAGAAGCGTTTAGTGCGGTTCGTTGACACGGAGACTTTCGAAGAGATTTCTAGAATTGACCAACTTGTCGGCACTCCGCTCCGCATTAGCCTCCTGCCCGACAATCAGAGATTGCTGATCGCCGAAGACGACGGGGATGGGAACGGCGACCACAACTTCATCTCGCTGTGGGACTTTCGGTCAAATACGTTGCTTCACCGAGAGACTCTCGGGCGCGCGGGGGATCGCGGCGAGCAGTTGAGTATGTCAGTTTCGCGCGACGGGACGCGGTTCGCAACAAATGCATCCGATAATCTGATCTTTCGGATCGATTCCGACGAGTTCACCATACAGCGCGAGGACCTGTCTGGGATCGCAGCGAGCACGCTGGAGTTTTTGCCTGATGGCCGAACAGTGGCCATGGGATCGCTGCCGGGAAACATCCGCTTGTGGGATACTGTAGAGAACGTGGATGTCGCGACCGGACTCAAAGGCGGTTTTGCGCGGTACATCTCGATGTCGGCATCTCCCGATGGCCGCAATTTGGCTGCCACTGTTGCCCGTAACCGCGTTTTGCGCCTATGGAAAGTCAACCATTGGGAAACGATTCTCAAACTACCGCTTCCCACGGATAAATCTGCATTTGGTAATCTCATTTTTTCTGATGACGGGCGCATGATCGTCGGCGCCGGCTGGCCCTCGGAGGTAGTGGCGACGGCTGAGCGAGAGTTCAATAAGAATCATCCGGCTGGCATCTACATTTGGAGAATCGATCAGAGTACCACGCCAGTACGCGCAAACTAGGCGTTGTCTGAATACGTCAGCCGCAAACGCGACGAGGCTGATTTGATCGGTTGCAGACGTCGGCGCAGTGGCACGACCAGAATTCGGGATCGCCGCGCGAGTCGCCAGAGCGGCCTCGGCGGAGTGTGGACTGTACATCAACTCCGCCTGCAATTCAGGGAGATCGTGCAATTCCGCGGCATTTGCCATCGCCGCTCGGCCCAGACGACTGTTTCATTCCGGATTACCACTACAGTCCCGACGAGGAAATCCACTAGATGGCCGCAAAAGTCGTCGTTGGCACCAACTGCGCGAGCTATCTTCTGGAAAACAGGAATTGTTTCGGTCAAGGGCCACGCGATGCTCTTCTTCAAGCAACGAAAACTCCGACAGGAAGTCCAGGCGTTTATGCGGCGGATTGTTGATCTGTCAACACCCGCGCTGCGCCATGAAGTCGAAGAGTACCGGAAGGAACGCCGGGCGAACCGCTCGCTGCCGGTGCTTGTCGTGCCGTTTGTCGAGAACGAGCCGGTTATGTCCAACACGACATTCGGCGTCTCCCGGAATCTCTCCAGTTCGGGGATTTCATTGCTGGTTCAGGAAATGGTCGACTCCGACGAAGTGGTCGTCGGATTCTGGGCGGATGGAAAATGCGACTTCTTGCGCGGCCAGGTTCGCCATCGTTCTGCCACTGACGGCGGCTTCTGGCACATCGGCATCGAACTTGCCGAGGTCCTGCACCTTCCAAATTGGTCGCAATTGGCTCAGCTTGCAAAGATGGCCGAGCGCCTGACCGCCAGTGAGACCGACGAGTCTTATGCAGTGACCAGTTCCAAATAGTAAATGACGTGCACCGCTCAGACCGTCATTTTTAAGCAGCACTCTGTGCCTGCTCGCTTGTCGATGAACTGTCCATTGCGGTTTCCTCGTCCAAGATCCGGTCTAAGATGAACTCGCTGTCGGTTCTCATCCAGGAGAGCAGCGGGTGATCAACTTCCGGAGCGGGAACGTCTAAAATCTTGTCCAGATCCCACTCCGGCACTGACCGAGCGATGGCGGCCTGTTCGAGTTGGAACGCATTGACCGTCTGCTCCCATTGCCGGGGGATCGGCACAACCACCAGCGGCTTGCGAAGCAAGAATGCTTCAACGGGCGTCGACAGTCCCGCCGTCGTAATCACGCCCCGCGACGTGGCCATGTCTTCCAGGAACTGCTGCGGATTGGGGTTACGGAATGAAACGGCCTGTTGATCGCCGCTGTTAAGGTCGCGCGGATATCCGTAAGCAACCACACGCTGGTTATTCTTGCGTGCCCAGGACACAACGTCCTCTGCGGAGGGGCGAAACGTCGGCAAGCCGCAATACATCACGATGTGATCGCCCAATTCCGGACGCGCCAATTTTGCTTCGGCGCGGGTCAGCGGGGGCACACAGCGAAACGACGCCGGCTCGTAGTGGTATCCATATTTGCGGTCGGCGCCGCAGGTGAAGACGCGGATGACCGAGCGGGTCATCTTGCGGTCGAATCCGCCCGTCGGCGGCATTGGCACGTCGGGATCGAGCAGCGACACCTGCCGGCTGATGGCGACCACCTCGCACCGCGGCTCCACGAGCGGACTGGCGGTCATCGGCTCAAAATCGCTGACCACCAAATCCGGCTGGAATTCGCGGGCGATCCTGCGAATCGCCCAGATGCCTTTGAGCAACGTGGGCAGTGCGCGGCTCCATTGTTTGAACGATTTCAAATAGTCCGTCTGACCGTTTTTTGTGGCGTAGGCGATTCCAGGAAAATGGCGGTGCCAAGTGAATTCATAACACTTCGTCGGCGGTGGACCGGATGTGACCACGCGAACCTCGTGCCCGCGCGCTTCCAGCAGCGGCACCAGGACGGAGGCTTTTGAGAGATGGCCGTTTCCCTGGGAAAACGCACCGTAGAGGATCCGCATCGCCGACGGCTTTCTTGCCTGCAGAACGAGAGCCGCGCAAGAAAATTCGAGCCGTGACGGTCACGCGTAAAACCGTCCCGGCTCGATTAATATCGTCGTAATGCTTCTTGAGAATTGACCCAAGACGATTGTTTGCGTTCAACCACACCAAGCCGACGGCTTTGCAGTCGGATCAGTGTGCTCGATTGTTCACGACGGTGAAGTCGTCGGCTTGGTGTTGGAGTGCTCTATCTCAATACCGGTAGTAATCCGGCTTAAACGGCCCCTCGACCGGCACGCCCAGATAATCCGCCTGCTTTTGGGTTAGCGTAGTGAGCTTGACGCCAAGCTTGTGCAGGTGCAGCCGGGCGACCTCTTCATCTAACTGCTTCGGCAACATGTGGACACCGACCTCAAAATCGGCCTTCTCATCCCACAGTGCCATTTGAGCCAGCACCTGATTGGTAAAGCTATTCGACATCACAAACGAGGGATGGCCGGTCGCGCAACCTAGATTCACCAAACGACCGCGGGCCAGTACGATGATCGCCTTGCCGTCGGGATAGACAAACTTGTCGACCTGCGGTTTGATGTTCACTTCATTGATATCGTCGCGCCCCTCAAGGTACGCGATTTGAATTTCCGAATCGAAGTGCCCGATGTTGCAGACGATCGCTTCGTGTTTCATCACGTCCAAATGCTCGCCGCAAATCACGTCACAGCAACCGGTGGTCGTCACGAAGATGTCGCCCAGCGGAGCCGCCTCTTCCATCGTTGTGACCTGATATCCTTCCATCGCGGCTTGCAGTGCGATGATCGGATCGATTTCGGTAATGATCACGCGGGCACCAAGCCCTTGCATTGCGTCGGCACAACCCTTGCCCACGTCTCCGTAACCGGCGATCACCACGACCTTTCCTGCAACCATGATGTCGGTCGCCCGTTTGATGCCGTCGGCGAGCGATTCGCGGCAACCGTACAGGTTGTCGAATTTGCTCTTAGTTACTGAGTCGTTGACATTAATCGCCGGGATCGGCAGCTTGCCCTCTTCCTGCAGAATCTCCAGCCGGCGCACGCCGGTCGTTGTTTCTTCACTAATACCGCGTATGTCCTTGAGCAATTCCGGAAAACGGTCCAGAACCATGGCCGTCAAGTCACCGCCGTCGTCGAGGATCAGATTCAGCGGCTTGCCATCCGGCCAGAAGATGGTCTGCTCAATACACCAATCAAATTCCTCTTCGTTCATTCCCTTCCAGGCGAACACCGGCACGCCGGTCGCAGCGATGGCTGCTGCCGCGTGGTCCTGCGTGGAGAAAATGTTGCAACTTGACCAACGAACCTCCGCTCCCAGAGCGGTCAGCGTCTCAATGAGCACGGCAGTCTGAATCGTCATGTGCAGACAACCGGCAATCCGCGACCCCTTGAGCGGCTTCGACTCACCGTATTTTTCCCGCAGTGCCATCAAGCCTGGCATTTCGTTTTCGGCAAGTTCGATTTCCTTCCGGCCCCATTCGGCCAGTTCGATGTCTGCAACTTTGTAAGGCAGTGCCGCTGCGGTCGACATGCGTGTCTCCTGTCGTGACGCGAAAGTTATAAGTGGTTGTTTCGGCTACAGTTATTGCTGCTTGGATTGCCCCAATGCGCCGGGTAGGATAGGTGATTTGTTCCGGACCGGCAAGGTAGAATGGTCAACAATTCGCCAATCAAACGGACCGGCACTGATGAATTGTAGCCCTATTGGTGAGTTAGACGATCCAGTATCCAAGGATCGTCGAGCCGCTCCGCCACATAGTGGGCCCGGCTGAAGTCGTGGCCACGGCTGTGGTCATGGGGAATTGATACTATGACCGCGTCCGCCTCGGCAGCAGAGTTCGTTCCTGCCTCCGAATCCTCCAAAACCAACATTTCGCGCGGCGCGATCCCCAACTGCTCCGCGGCCGCGAGATAAATTTCCGGGTGCGGTTTGCCATGTGTCACGTCCTCGGCGGTGAGTGTCATCGAGAATCGATGCAGCAAGTCGTGCCGCGAGAGCAGATCCTCCAGATAACGCCGCGATGACGAGGTTGCCACCCCTTTTCGCAAGTTCAGCGTTTCGATGTGTTCCAGCAAGTCATGCAACCCCGGCATCGGCTGCAGCATCTCCGGCACGAGTTCGAAAAAAATCTCCCGCGACTCGTCGAGCAAATCGGGAATCGGTTCCTCGATTTCGTGCATGTCGACGAGAAATTGAAACGCCTCGTGCGGCCGGCGGCCCATCATCACCGAGAGCAATTCGGGCGTCATTTCCCGGTTTCGCCGCTCAAGCAAAATCCGCCCGGCGGCTTCGAAAATGTCTTCGGTATTGAACATCAGCCCGTCAAAGTCAAACACGACCGCTTTGATGGGCGTTACTTGTTGGTTCATTGTAAAATGATCGATTTTGTTGGTTGAACCCCTGGCGGAGCCGGGGGCTGAGGGGGGATAACAATTGTGCGCTTTCCGACTCGGCATTAAACCGGCGAAACGCCACGATAGCTCATGTCGAGCAAGTCGATGGGATGAAACACGGGGATACGTTGCCGTTGCTGCCGCATCTCGGCCTGGATCTGCAACGAGCATCCGGCGTTGGCGGTGATCACCGCCTGAGGGTCGGTCAACATGATATTGCCGTACTTCCGTTTCGCCAACCGATCGGACATTTCCGGCTCGGTGAGATTATAGCTGCCGGCCGCCCCGCAGCAGATCTCCGATTCGGGCAACGGAATCAACTCCAACCCGGGAATCAGCTTTAACAGCTCGCGGGGCTGCTCGCGAATCTGCTGGGCATGACACAGGTGGCAGGCATCGTGATAGGTGGCCCGCAGTTTGATTTCCCCGGTCGGAGCGATCGGCCCCAGCTCGCTCAGAAACTCTGAGATGTCTTTGATCTTGTCCGTCAACTTCCCGAGCGGATCGGCAATGGCGGTGTCATTCGGTGCGATTTCGTGGGCGATCTCCGGATAGTCCTTAAGCATTGCGCCGCAGCCGGCCACGTTGACCACCACAGCATCAACTTCTGCCTCATCGAACGCCGCCGCGTTTTGTAGAGCGAGTTGCAGGGCAGGGCGGTCGGCCCCGCTGTGATAGTGCATCGCTCCACAGCAGGCTTGATTGCGGGGAATCACCACCTCACAGCCGTTTTGCTGCAACACGCGCGCCGTCGCCCAGTGAGTCTGGCGAAACATCGCGTCCGCTACGCAGCCGAGGAACAGCCCTACCGTTGCCCGCTTGGGACCGATCGCCGGCAGCCGCTCCGGCAACTCGGGGCTGCGCGGCTCCAGTCGGGGCAGTTGTTTGAACATCCGTTGCAGTTTTTCCGGCAACAGCCGGACGAGCCCCACGCTCTCAATCACCCTGTCCAGCCTTAACGTCTGCATGATCCGCGCGGGGATCAGCGCGCGCCGCGTCTTTTTGCGATCGGGCAACAAGCCATGCAAGATTCGCTTTTGGAACCACGACGGCTTGCCACCGGCCGCAGCGTCCGACTGCTCGACGTCCATCCGAAACGGCTCAATCAATCGGCCGTATTGCACGCCGGACGGACAGGCAGTTTCACACGCGCGGCAATCCAGACACAGCTCCAGGTTTTCGCGAACTTCGGACGTCAATTCCAATCGTCCATCCGTCACCGCCCGCATTAAATAGATCCGGCCGCGCGGACTCTTGTTCTCGTCGCCCGTCTCCAGATAAGTCGGGCAAGCAGCCGTGCACAATCCGCAATGCACGCAATCGAGATACTTTTCGTACTCGATCTTCGCGCCCAAATTGCCGGTCGACTTTGTGTTCATCGGATGTTGATCGTTGGCCATCAGAAGTTGTGGCAAGCCTTCTCTAACGACGTCATTCAAATCGCCTCGGCCGGCAGTCCGAAACGGCCGGGATTGAGCAGATTGTTCGGGTCAAGTTGTTGTTTGATCTTGTCCATCAAGCCCCAGTGTGTCATTCGCTCACCGAACACCGGAATCGATTGCTTCCAGTCCTCGGCACAATCAAAAATGATCAGATCGCCGTCGCCACGCGCCGCCATCTGCTGCAGCGGATCGAGAACGGATTGCGCCGCCTCCAAGGTCGTCACGTCGTCGGGCAGATGCCCGATGACGACGCCATCGCCGGCATGAGCAACGATCGAGACGCCTGCGTCCGTCGCCAGTTTGACGAACTCAATCGTGCGCGAGGGCCGCAGCGCGGCCTGGAAAGTGAGCGGCTCTTCAGAGGTCACGGCGAAATCGGCGAGCGCGAACCAGAGCGACTCCGATTGTTCATGGGAAACTTGGGCCAGTTCGGCAACGTTCGCCTGCTTGAGTTCATTCGTCAGTCGCTCCATTTGCCAGTCGGTTTCGCGCTGCGTCCCTTCAAAACCGAAACAGGCAATTGGCCCATTTGTGGGAAGCTCTAAACGAGACTCGCTGACGACGTCATGGGCGGCTTCGCTGTTGAGCGCCTCAACGGCGACCGGTCGGGTGTCGGAGCGCAATAGCCCTTCCAGTGCTGCATCTAAATCTTGCCATCCGTCGAAGCGGCACCAGAGCAGAGTCGACGACTCCGGCAGTGGTTTGAGCTTCAACGTGACCTCAGTCACAACAGCCAATGTTCCCAGCGAGCCGATCATCAGTTTGCAAAGGTCGTAGCCGGCGACGTTCTTCACAACCCGCCCGCCGGCATGAAACGGCTTGCCGGCGGCGTCGACCGCGGTGATCCCGATCACATAATCCCGCATCGTCCCGAAGCCAAACCGCCGCGCACCATTGGTGTCAGTCGCCAAAACGCCGCCCAGCGTCGCCCGCGACGATTGCGCCACGTCGATCGGCAACCGCTGCCCCTCCGCCTTGAGTGTATCCGCCAGGTTGTCGATGCAAATGCCCGCCTCAACGGTAATCGTCATATCGCGTGCTGGATAATCGATCACGCGGTGCAGATTGTGCGTCGACAGAGCGACCCCCGGTGTCTGCGGGGCGTATCCATAATGAAGTGCCGTCCGCCCGCCGACGGGAAACACGGCTCGCTGTTCGCCGGATGCATTCTCCGCCAAGGCAGCGCAGACCTCGTCCGTCGATGTCGGCAAGATTTCGTCGGTCGTCTCGGGTAATGACATTAACGTAGGGCAGGCTCCTGCCTGCCAACTTGATGTTTTAGTCTAATCTAGCTTGCGGCAGGCGGGAGCCTGCCCTACAGAGTTTTCAAAGGGCCGCTTTTCGCGCCGGGTGGGACCGCTCAATGTGCTCCATGCCGCACGCACCCGCAGTCGGCAGCATTTTTTGCGGGCTACACAATCCGAGCGGGTTAAATGCGATTCGCACGGACTCCATCGTCTCCAAATCTTCGGCGGTGAACAATTTGTTCATAAAACTGATTTTCTCGACGCCGATTCCATGTTCTCCGGTCACGCTGCCTCCCAATTCGATGCAGCGGTTGAGGATCTCGTCACTCGCCCGCAGCACCCGTTCAACTTGTTCCGAGTCACGTTCATCGAACAACAGAATCGGATGAATGTTTCCATCACCGGCGTGAAAGACGTTGACAATCCGGATGTCGTGCCGCGCGCCAGACTCGGTTATGAACTTCAGGATCTCCGGCAGTTTGGTCCGGGGCACGACGCCGTCCTGCGTGCAATAGCTGGGACTGAGCCGTCCGATGGCGCCGAATGCTTTCTTGCGGCACTTCCACAACAAGTCGCGCTGCTGCGGTGAATCGGCCTTGCGGACTTCGCGGGCGCCATGCTGCTCGCACAGCTCAACGATCTGTTTCGCTTCATTGTCGACAGCGACCTCCAGACCGTCGACTTCGATCAGCAGCACCGCGCCGGCGTCGAGCGGAAAGCCAAATCCGAACGCCGCTTCAACCGCTTCGATAATCCCCTGATCCATTAACTCCAACGCAGCGGGAATAATCCCGGCGCCGATAATCCCGCTAATGGATTGCGTGGCGTCGGAAACCGTTTCGAACACACCCAGCATCGTGCGATATGCGGCCGGATCGCGGGTCAAGCGAACGATCACTTTGGTGCAAACACCAAACGTTCCCTCGCTGCCCACAAACAGTCCGGTCAGGTCGTAGCCGGGACTCTCCGCCAGATAGCCGCCCAATTGCACGACCTCACCGTCGGGCAGCACGACTTCGGCGCCCAGAATGTGATTGACCGTCACTCCGTACTTCAGCGTATGCGGTCCGCCGGAATTTGTGGCGACATTGCCGCCGATCGTACAGGCGCCCTGGCTGGAAGGATCGGGAGCGTAGTGGAATCCGGTTCCTTTGAGGTGCTGTGTCAAATGCACGTTCACGGTCCCCGGTCCGACGACTGCGTATCGGTCGCGGAGATTGACCTCGTGGATACCCCGCATGCGAGTCAGGGCGATCATCACGCCGCCCCCCACCGGCAGGCACCCGCCGGCGAGACTCGTCCCGGCGCCGCGCGGCACGAATGGAATCTGATGCTGATTGCACAACTTGACGATCGCGACGACCTGCTCGGTGGTCTCCGGGAAGACCACGCAATCAGGCGTGTTCTTCTCGATCACAAACCCGTCGCACTCGTACACCAACAATTGCTCGTGGGAACTGAGCACCGAGTCGGCGCCGACGATCTCCCTCAAATTATCGAGAATCGCGGGCAGCGACTCGCTTGTCGTAGTCATTTCGTCAACAGACATGGGTGCTCAGTGACTCGCTTCAAATTCCAATGGGTGCGGCGCGATCGAGCGGGATCAATAATTCATACCGTTCTTGCGAATATGCACCATCGGTGATTCACCATCCAACCGTGGACCGCTTGCACCTCCGGTAATCGTCAGCAGATAGACGCGATGGTCGCCGGCGTCGACACTCTCCGCAACTTCGCCCTCCAGGTACCCTAAACTGTCAGCGAGCACCGGAATCCCCGTGACGCCGGTCGTTGTCACCAGACTTTCAAACGCGGGCTGATCCGGTTCGAAACCGCGACCAAAATGTCCCAGCAACTGCTTTTGCGATTCCCCGACGATGCTGATCGCCGCTCGCTTCGTCTGCTCCAGCCACTCATTAACATAGCGGCCTGATTTGACAACGAACGAGACCATCGGCGGCTCAAACGACACTTGTTGTACCCAGCTCGCCAACATGCCGGTGGCGTTGCCGTCACCGTCGGCACAGGTGAGGATGAAGATCCCACTCGGCACCCTCCCTAAGACTTGTGCGATTTCGCCGTTTTGATCGTCTGTCATGCCGGTCTCTCTATTGTTCGGAGTCTGTAGGGTCCGCTGTGCGG
>JANQPT010000056.1 GCA_028285345.1 Planctomycetales bacterium | reverse complement strand
TGAGGCCGGTCTGCCGGGCTGGATGTTGAGTGTGCTGCTTGGTCCGCTCGACGAAGTGGCGGCGGCGATGGTGACCGACCCGCGCGTCGAGTTGGTGAGTTTTACCGGCAGCGTGTCGATCGGCAAACAGATTGCGACTCAGGCGGGCTACAAGAAGGTCGTCTTGGAGTTGGGCGGGAATTCGCCGTTGATCATTCTCGACGACGCCGATTTGGATTTGGCGGTGCACCTCGCAGCGGAGGGGTGTTTTCGCAATTCCGGGCAGCGGTGCACGGCGGTCAAACGATTGTTGGTGCATGAAAAGGTTCTTGCCGAGTTTACGCCCCGTTTTGTCGAACGTGCGGCGGAGTACGTCGCGGGCGAACCGCGTGATCCGCAGACGCGGGTGGGGACGGTGATCGACGAAGCGGCGGCCATGAGACTCGAGCGAGTCGTCCAGGATGCAGTCGTGGCCGGGGCTAAGGTCTTGCTGGGCGGTGAGCGTCACGGCGCGCAAATCGTGCCGACCGTGATTGCCGATGTGCCCCGCGACGCCGAATTGGTCGTGCATGAGTCGTTCGGTCCGCTGGCTCCGATTATCAGCATCCGCGACCTGGACGACGCGCTACAACTTGCCAATGGAACGGCGTACGGACTCTCGGCAGGGGTGGTGACGGACAGTCTGCAGAGCGCCCTGCGGGCGATCAAAGGGATCCGCACGGGGACCGTCAACATCAATGAGGTCCCCGGCTACCGCATCGAATGTTCACCGTTCGGCGGCGTGAAGGACTCCGGATTGGGGATCAAGGAGGGTGTCATCGAAGCCATCAAGTGCATGACGAATGTCAAAACGTTTTCGCTGCCATGGTGACCGGCAACCGCCGGCGCGAATCGGATCAATCTTTAGACAAGAACGGAGAGTTAGAGGATCACCATATTGGACACCGTGTGAGATTCTGCGCACAGTGTTTGGGATATACTTTGGGGCGATTCTTCAGCAGTCACGGCGAGTTCTTGATCGAGAGATACTTAGAGAAATAGATCGGTTATATGTCTGAGGACAAACTTCTGTTCACACCCGGTCCGCTGTCAACGAGTCCAACCGTGAAACAGGCGATGTTGCGCGACGTGGGCTCGTGGGACAGCGAGTTCATTGAGATCGTGGAACGCATCCGGCACAAGCTGCTGGAGTTGGCGGGGGTCTCGCAAGCGGCGGGCTACGAGGCGATCCCCATGCAGGGCAGCGGATCGTTCGGCGTTGAAGCGGCGATCGGCTGCAGTGTGCCGCCTGAGGGCAAACTGTTGTGTCTCGTCAACGGCGCCTACGGCGAGCGAATTTTGAACATGGCCCGCTGCCTGCAGATCGAGACGTCGGTGCTGCAGTGTGCGGAGCATGACACTCCCGATCTTGAGGAGCTGACTCGCCGGCTCAACGAGGATCCTGCGATCACCAACGTCATCGTGGTGCACTGTGAGACGACGACGGGCATCGTCAATCCGATCGCTGACATCGGGCGAATTGTCTCGGCGGCGGGTCGCACGTATTTGGTCGACGCGATGAGCTCGTTCGCCGCGCTGGAGATTGATCTGCAAGCGGACGGCATCGACTATTTGATTTCATCAGCGAACAAGTGCATCCAAGGCGTGCCCGGTTTCTCATTCATCTTGGCGCGACGCGCGGCGCTCGAGGCATCGGCCGGCCAGGCGCGCAGTTTGTGTCTGGACCTGTTCGATCAATGGCAGTCCATGGAGACGCACGGAAGATTTCGTTATTCGCCGCCCACGCACAGCGTGCTGGCGTTTGAACAGGCGTTGGCCGAGTTGGAGGAGGAAGGGGGCATCCCTGCCCGGGCGGCGCGGTATACGGAAAATCAGCGCGTCTTGAGCGAGGGGATGCGGCAACTCGGTTTTCGCGCGTACCTGCCGCCGGAGCGACAAAGCTGCATCATCTCGACGTTTTATTATCCGGATGATCCGCAGTTTGAGTTTCAGACGTTTTACGACATTCTCAAACAACGAGGCAGCATCATCTATCCTGGCAAGTTGGGCGAGGTCGATTGTTTCCGTATCGGCACGATCGGCCATTTGTTTCCCGACGACATGCGGAGACTCCTCTCGGCGATCGAAGCGGCGGTTGTTGAGATGGGTTTGAATCGATCACTGCCCGTCGGGAGTTGATTCTTTACAGACATGCGCTACCGAGCATTTTTTCTATCGGTCGTCGTTACAGCATTGACGTGCTGCTTGCTGCCAGGATTTAGCAGCGGGGCAGACATGCCCTACAAAAAGCCATCCGCCAAGATCGAGAATCTGTATCAGCTTTCCGAGAAGATCTATAGCGGAGCGGAGCCGCGCGGCGAGGCGGCGTTTCACGAGCTGCGCCGCATGGGAATCAAGACGGTGTTGAGCGTCGATGGAGCCCGACCCGACGTGAAAGCCGCTAAGCAGGAGGGACTGCGCTACGTACATCTGCCGATTGGTTATGACGGCGTGACGCGTGAGCGACAACTGCAACTGGCCAAAGCGGTGCAAGCATTAGAGGGCCCGATCTACGTGCACTGTCACCACGGGAAGCACCGCGGACCCGCGGCGGCGGCAATCTGCCGTTTGGCGAACGACGAGTGGAATGTCGAAGCCGCACTGCAATGGATGCACGATGCGGGGACTTCGCCGCATTACCGCGGGCTCTATCACGCGATTCGCGAGTACCGCAAGCCGACCGCGGAAGAACTGGCGAAGGTGCCAAAGTCTTTCCCCGAACAGGCGGAGGTGCCGGACATGGTCGAAGCGATGGTCGCGATCGACCAGCATTGGGAAAACCTGCAGTCGCTGGAAGATTCCGGATTTCTCAGTTCAGCAAAGCATCCGGACATCACGGCCGCCCATGAGGCTTTGCAGATCCAAGAGCAATTACGCGAATTGGCACGCACGACCGAGGCGAACGAGCGGGCCAAATCTTTCCAACAACTTTGTAAGAAGAGTGAAAAAGCGGCGGCGGACCTTCATGCGGGATTGCTCGCACTTCGGCGCAAGCGCGCTGACAAATCGCTCAAGAATTGCAGCCAATTGTTGCAGCGACTACGCAAGAGTTGCGCCGCGTGTCATTCCAAGCACCGAGACGGCGAATAGCGGCGCGCTCTATTCCTAACATCACCGGCCGCCCGGCGGTGGCAGTTCGTAATACTTGCGGCGCGACGGCCGCGGCGCGGTCAGCCGCTTTGACTTTTGGGGCGCATCGGCACCTGGCCCGTTGATGTGGCTGAGCGGCAGCGGATGACTTTGAGTTTCCGCGACCGGTTCCGACGGGGAGGGCCGTCCGGGGCTTGTGTCCGGATGAAGTTCGCTGCGAGTATACGTCATCGCGATCTTCAAGCACTCGGAATGCGTCGTCCAAGCGGATTGACCATTCAGTCGGCGATCGATGGCGAGCAAGACGACCGGGAGCCGCCGGTCCTGACCGGCGAACTGCTCCAGCGAACCGGTACGTGATGCAGGGAGCGCCGAGACCTGATATTGATTGGACTCCGCGACTTTTCGCGCGAGCTGTCGTGCCGGTCCAGCGTAATAGATAGCGCTGCCGCGACTCGAATTCTGGATCACAACGACCCGATCCGGTTTGAAGTCGTCGATCAGTCGGATGAGCACCCGCGTTTCAATTTCGCTGCCGGCGGTCGGCCCCGCTTTACCGTCGGCGGATCTTCGCCAATCTTCTGTGGGGAAGTTTCGCGTCAGGTCGATTCCACGTCCATTATAGGGAGATTGCAACGCGACACCGTCGGGATTGGGGTTGCGGATGAACAGCGCCGTACACGCGTTTTGCAGGTCGGCTCGGTTGGTCATCGCCTCGGCCAATTGATCGATGACGGTGATACTCGCAGGATCGGTCCCGCGGAGGCTGGATAGGACCAGCACGCGCAGATGTCCGATGCCCAACTGCACCGTCTGAATCGGCCGGCCGCCGCTGCTTTGATAATTGGATTGCCACAAGGTTCGGTGGCGGACCTGACGTCGAATGGTCTGCTGCACTTGCGGCTTGCGGCGACTCGGTCGGCCCCAGGGATCCGTTCGCACCTGCTTGACCGGCGGCCGCCGCCGCGCTTTGGGGCCGAGATCCGGCTCGGGAGAAAGCAATGTCGGTCCGCCGGAGTTGGTGGAACCGGGCGCTTCCAAGATTGGATCGGATGACGCGGGACCGGGAAACGAATCCGGCGTCGGTGTGAATTGTGGAGTGTTATTTCCGCGATAGATATCGGGTTGTGTATTTCGGGCGGTGCACCCGGCACCCAGCGCGATGAGCGTCACAATCGATAGTGATTGGAGGGCTTTCATGGCAATGCCTTGCTGAGGAGATTAGCTGCCGTGTCGTCTGCTTTCAGCCTCGTTCCCAAGCTCCAGCATGGGAAGTAGCGAATGCTGAGTCGTTTTGCTCCGGCTCCTGTGTCGAATACATGGAAAACGGCGGGTGGGACGTGATCCCAGCCCGCCGTTACCATCTGAGAAGTGAACGTGTGGGTGGATCGAACGGCCCACCGGATGTTCGGGGAAGGAGCCTAATACGTCTCGTCGGAGAATTCCGGATTGACGATGGGTGGCTGGGGTCGAGCGAAGCGAGCCCCCAGATTCTGAACCTGGGGGCGGACTAACGTCCGACCCCAGCCACCCTGAAACGATTTCTCCGACAAAGCCTAATACGTCTCGTCGATGCCCAGCCGGTATTTCAGTTCGTCGAATTGTTTGAGGTATTCATCGCGGGAGGAGTGCACGTGCTCCGCTTCGGTGATGAATTTCATGTCCTGGCTGAGCGGGACTCCTGAGCTGTGCAGGATTTCTTCAAACTCGCCCAAATCTTGTCCGTACATGATCAGCAATTTGTGTTCGTCGAATTGGAGTTCGAGCGGAATACCGGGATTGAGCACGGCGATTCCGGTACAGCCGTCGTTGAGCAGCAGTTCTTCGTAGTCGTATAGGATGCTCTTGAGCACCGGCGCGTCGATGTGTTCGCGATAGAGATCTTCGTGTCCGTTGGATTCCCGATCATGGCTGGTTTCCAGGACGACGTCGACTTCATGCCCCAGCGGATCAAGCAGATCGATAAACAGATCCATCATGCTTTCGCTGGAAGCGGCCGCCATGATCACGGGGATTTCTACACCGCTGTTGCGATCCTGATAGAGGTCGTGGCGATAGCCGGCGCTGGGGACGACTTGCAGGTCGAACGACGGGCGCACAGCGTCGGTGAGCGAAAAGCCGCCGTAGCTGGCGATGCGCAAGTGAGCGTCGAGCTGGGCTTCGGACAGGTTCTCGAAGCTGCTCTGGTCGGTATGGATTTGGCCGTCGTGAAAGACGTTTTTGAAAAACTTTTTGAGAAAGCTCATGTCCCGTAGATCCTCTGTCCTGCCAACGATTCAGAGAGAGATGATTGCTGCTCTGCCGCCGGTGTCGGTTGCCTGTGGGGGCGATATCCGGCCACGTCGAAACTCTAGCACGCGATTTCCGGCAATCGGCCAAACATCGGCGTCGGGGGGCGAAAATTCAGCACGCCGCACTGCTCGATTTCGGGAGATACGCGTTGAGGAGAGTCTGCCGCACAGGGAGACTTCCGCTTTGGGAAACCCCTACGGGCGGGGGGTCGATGAGACAAACGCCGCAGCTGTGAAAACCGTCACAGCACGAACGCCGGGCGGTCAGGTTGTTCCGACCTCACCGGTCGTGGGGGTGCTGCGACCGATGCCAGTGAATCGGGGGACGGCGACGTCAATCGTCGAGCCGTTTGCCGGAGGTATCGGGGGCGAACAGGATCACGATCATTCCCAGCAGGTAGATCCAATGTGTAAAGCGCCCCACTTGAGCGTAATCGCCGTTGAACGTTCTCAACAACTCCCCCGTTCCAAGTACGCCGACGGCAGAAATGATCCGGCCGAAATTAAACGTGACTCCCGACCCCGTCGCGCGGACCGCCGTCGGGAACAGCTCCGGCAGATACAGCGGCAGCCAGCCGAAGTATATCGTGCCAAAGAATCCCAGCACAAACACCCAGATCGTAAACGTGGGCGCGAGCGGCGTGAGATTCCAAAACAGATAACCGCTGCACAACAACGACAGCAAACTGATTGCGAAGTAGGTGCTGCGTCGCCCGAACAGACTTGCCAGCCATCCGCCTAAGAGACTTCCCAGGGCGGCCCCCGATGAACGGCAGATTGAGATCGTGGCTTTCAATTTTGGATCGTCGGCACCGCCGACTTGATCCGCCCAGGGGATCGTCCAGTTCAAGGTGCCCCACCCTCCTAAAAGTGGAACCGTCCCCAAACAGATTCCAATGATGGTCAGTCCCAGATAGGGCCGCTGAAAAACACTAATCATCGAGACTGAATGTTTGGTCTGCTCCTGCGCATTTTGGCGTGCCAACCAGTGTGGTGATTCGGGCACGATCAGCAGCGCAATTAGTCCCAAGATTGCCGGCAAGCCGCCCACGATAAACATCCACCGCCAATCTTCGGGCGTGATGTCGCGATAGTATTTGGCGAGCAACCCCGCAATCACGAAGCCGACGTTTGCCGCGGTGCCGATCAATCCCGCCAGCAAGGGCCGCGAGCCTTCCGACCAGGCCTCGGAAGCCAGCGCCACCCCGTTGGGCCACATTCCGCCGATTCCCAAACAGGCGATGAAGCGTAAGACGAAGAGTTGTTCCAGTGAGGTGACGAAATAAGTCGCCGCAGTAACCACTGAGTAACACAGAATGCTGGCCGCCATGGCTTTCGAGCGGCCGATGTGATCGCCCAGCCAACCGAACAGCAAGCCGCCCGCCGCCGCTCCCAACAAAAACGCGCAGATATAGCGGGCAAACCACTTGCCGATTTGACCTTCGATCTGTTCGTCAGAGATGGAATCAGATTCTGTCGCCGATGCGCTCAGAAAACTCTGAATCGCCGGCCGGCCGGCGAGTGGAATGATGTTCATCTCCAAGCCCGCGAACATCCACCCCAGAAACGCGACCAGCAAGACAATCACCCGCTGTCGGCCATCGAGCGAGAGACGAGAAATGTCGGCGACTTCGTGATCGGCGGACACGGGAACTCCCTGGTGCTGGATGTTAACACGCTCGACGGACCATCAATCAAGACCAAGCCACCGTACCGCAGTCGTTACGGGGATTCAACTCGGGCGCGATTGCGGCGCGGTGTGACGCCCACGAGTTTGTTCAAT
>JANQPT010000045.1 GCA_028285345.1 Planctomycetales bacterium | reverse complement strand
ATTTTCGATCCCTTTGATCACACTGACCATCGGCCGGTCAGCCGTCAGATGCGGCGCCCAGTCGAGCAAGGCCTCGCGCAAAAACGCCGTCGGAACCGCTACAACGAGGATATCCGCATCGGCGATTGCCGCGGCGACGTCCGCCGTGATCTCGACCGAATCGGGAATCTCAACATCCGGCAACAACCGTTCGTTTTGGCGCGATTGCGCCATCGCCGCCGCATGATCCGGATTTCGGGCCCAGAGTCGAACCTGCTGTTCCGGATGTTCGGCCAATAGGATCGCGCAGGCCGTTCCCATCGCGCCACCGCCGAGAACAGTAACTTTGTTACCCATGATTGTCCGATTCTAAAAAAACTGCGTGAAGCGCGTCGGCCGGGTGATTCGATGGCTTCACGTTGCGCGATCGCCGTCGGCTGTGACGCGTTACGTTCGCGATATTACACACCAGCCCGATCATCGCCATTATCGAACCGCGGGATCAACTGCCGCTTGGCAATTTGGGCCCGTGGTCGCTGCACTGGTGCAAGACGTGGGAAAATCGGCGATGTCACGGCTGTTTCGAGTTGTTCGCAGAAATCGAGTGTGAATTCGCACATTGTAATTTGCCGCCGACCGCTTTGAGAAGTACGGTTGACTACACGCATCCTCCTCGCGGGAGCATCTTAATGCAACAGACCAGCGAACAGAACCCGACTTTCGTCGATCGTCGCAGCAATACATCCACGTCTCACAGCGGGAACGAACGCCGGCAGTTTGCCAGTTCCTATCAAACGTTTCGTCCCGAAGTTATTGAGCTTGCAGAAGCGGTCGACCAATACAAACTCCGCCATCGCCGACGGTTCATCACGTTTGAAGAACTCTACGACGTGATGGTCGAGTTGGGTTATCACAAATAGTCACGAGAAACCAAGTAACGGACGCCGCCCCGCCGCTGGATTGCCGGCCGAGGCGGTGTTGCAGTTGTTGAATCCCCGTCGAGAGGTTCGTATGCGTCACGCGACAGCCGTTGCACTGATCGTTCTTCTGGTTTGTTGTTCAATCGGATGGATGGCGGTCATTAGCGGCTACCTGATCGCAGCAGTGGCGGTGGTCATTCTCGGCGGAGCGCTGGCAGCGATGATTGCCCATCAGCGACATAAGAACTGTCCGGTGCCCATTCGCGTTCAACAGCGATCCAGCCGCCCATTCCCAACTCGTCGGCGCTGACCAGCAACAGTCGAGCTCTAGCCGAGCTCCGGCAGCGGTTCGCCACTATCCAGCAGGTACTGCGGGCGCCCGGTCGGATCGGTGACCGTGGTCGCCAGGGCGTCGATTCCCAGGTTGCGGTACAGCGTGGAAAATACGTCCTTGTAGTGGACAGGCCGCGACTGAGCGACACCCGCATAGCGGTCGGTGACGCCGATCGCCTGTCCAGTCCGCATGCCGCCTCCCGCAAGCATCGCCATCCCGACGCGCGGCCAGTGGTGACGGCCGGCGCTCTTGGCGTCAATTCGCGGGGTCCTGCCGAATTCACCCCACGCGACAATCGTCACGTCGTCCAACATGCCACGTTCATCGAGATCGGTCACCAAAGCGTGCAATCCATGATCCACCAGCGGGCCGATTTGCCGCATCGTGCGGAAATTATTGGAATGCGTATCGAAATCACTGATCGACACGCTCACGCACCGCACGCCGGCTTCGATCAGGCGACGGGCCAGCAGTAATTTGTATGTCGCTTCGGGACCGTCGCTATATTTGTAGCGTCCATTGACTTTCTCAGCGGGAAACGTGTATCGCGCCAGAGTGGCCGGATCGACCTTCTGCAGGTCGAGTGCCTCCGCGAGTTTTCCGGAAGTCAGAATATCGGCTGCCTGTTCCGTGAAACGGTCCATGGCGTGCATCATGCCAGTCGAGTCGATTCCGCGACGGATGCGGTCGAGTCCACCGAGCAATTGCCGGCGATCCGCGAGACGGCTTGTAGTGATCTGTTCGTTGAGTGTCAGGCTGGTCGAGTGGCCGGCTCCCAACGCGGCCAGTTCGTTCTTCATCCCCGGTTCCAGTTCCCGGGAAAACATGTCCGACAGGTCGGGACGAAACGGCTGATAGGCCGGCCCTAGAAAGCCGGGTCGCGCGCTGTTGCGGACCAGAGGACGGCCCTGCATCATGTCCACAAATACCGGCGCCGACAACTTTTCACCCGCGTGCAATTTGGCGAGAACTGATCCCATGACGGGCCGGCCGCCGATTGATTTCAAATCCCTCTCGCGAAATCCAGACTGGCACTGAAAAGCATGATGCCGGCCGTCGGAACCAACCAGCGTACGGATGAAGGCAAACTTATCGGCGACCCCGGCGATACTCGGCAACAGTTCGCTGATCTGCAGGCCCGGGACGGCCGTTGCAATCGGCGAAAACTCGCCGCGGATTTCACTGGGCGCTTCGGGCTTGAGGTCGATCATGTCCATCTGCGGCGGCCCGCCGTCGAGATGGATGTTGATCACCGCTTTTCGAGAATCGCCGATCCCCGCAGCGTCCTCAGCGCGAAGCAACTCGGGCAGCGAGAACCCCGCAATTCCCAGCGTCCCAATCTTCAGGAAATTCCGCCGGGACACGCCGTCGCAATGTCGGAATTTGTTTCCCCAGATAGTGAGCATGCTGTTATCGATTCAAAACAATCCAGGAATCGGTTGTGCGTGATAAATCTGATGCGGGCGCCCGTCAAGGTCGGTCCAACTCGCGGAGTGCGGAACGTCCAGCGTGTCGAAGATTGTCGCCGCAAAGTTCTCCGTCGTCTGCCGATGCGAGGTCGGATATGCGGCCAAGTCGTCGGTCGCGCCGAGGACGCGTCCCCCCTGCACTCCCCCGCCCGCAAAGAGCACCGTGTTTGTCGGATTCCAATGATCGCGGCCGGCGTTCTTATTAATCTTCGGCGTCCGGCCGAATTCTCCACCCACGATCAGCAGCGTGTTTTCGGACAGGCCGCTCTCGAACAAGTCATCCAGCAGAGCCGATATTGCGAGGTCGAACGGCGGCAGCAAGTTGTTTTTGAGATTTACGAAGTTCCCGAAGTGCGTGTCCCACGACGAATTCTTGCCAAGATTGACTTGCACAAAGTTCACGCCTGCGCTGACCAGCCGAAACGCCATCAGGCAGGAGAGGCCGAACTTGTTCTTGCCGTAACGCGCGATCAATTTGGGGTCGGCCTGCTCAACTTCGAATGCGCTCTTGGCATTCGGGTCCGACAAAAGCTGCAATGCCTGCGCGCGAAATCGGTCATGTTGTTCGATTTCATGAATCCGGCCAGTTTGTTGTTCGATTCCTTCGAGTAGACTGAGCCGCTTGGTGAATCGTCGGCTGCCGCCTTGGGGCAGTTTCAATTGTGGCGTGTCAAAGATCGTTCCAGCGGCATGCTCAAACGGCGAGCCGTCGAACCGAAAGCAATCGGGACAGGCGCCGTTTCCGAGCGGGCATTTTGAGGCAATGTCGGCGTGCCAGGCCTCCCAGCGCGGGCCAAGCCGGCCGGCATATTGGCCGGGGCGAACGCGCGCCGCTTCGTTAATGCTTGGTTGCGGCAACACCACGGCGGGCGGCAAATTGTTCTTGCCGCGCGTTGCATACGTGATCAGCGCCGGAATCGACGGCCATTCGTTGGGACTGGGAATCTCGTTCAAGTTGAACGCGGGAGGCAGATCCAGTCGTCCAGTGAGCATCATGTGGCAGGCCAATTCATGCCCGCTGCTGCCGGTGGCCAGACTTCGCAGTAGTGTGTAGCGATCGGTCCGCTGGGCCAGCAGCGGCAAGTGCTCACACACCTGCAATCCCGGGGTCTTCGTCGCAACCGGTTCAAACTCGCCCCGCACGTCCGCGGGCGCATCCGGCTTCATATCGAAGGTGTCTTGCTGCGAAATGCCGCCGGTGAGAAAGACAAAGATCACCGACTTGTCAGGCAGAGTGGGGGCAATCGGCGCCGCCGAAAGCTGCGGAGCGGAAGCAGCGACTCCGAGTCCGCCCATCCCGGCAATTCCCGCCTTGAGCGCGGTTCGGCGAGAGACCGGCAACTGCGAATTGAACAGCCTCTCTGCAGCGGCCATGGACCTCCCCCCTTTAGAGCTTGGCTTCGCGACCCGTGCAATCCCGCGAAACGGCGTGACGTTTTAGCGCGATCCTCTGGAACACATGCATTTTGGTTGATTTGAGAGCGAACTGCAACCGCAATGGGTCCAAACTAGGCCGTTTTCAAAACGCGATTTGCCACTGCAGCCTCGTGAGAATGCCGTCCTGGCCGACTTGGTAATTGGGGCCGGTGTTCTCGACAGGGGCGCCATCCAGGTGCGTAATGTCGAAAGTGACCTTGTTTCGATGCGTCCCGTTCACGAACCAGTTCACGCCCCCGGCGTACTCCCAGCTATCCTTAAACAGTCCGTCGACGTTCGAAATCCGGCCAATGATCTCCAAGCGTTCTTTGATCAGCATGTAGCCGACGTCGGCATAAAAGCCGTGCGTATAAAGTTGAGAGTGCGGGACCGGGCCGCCGACCGTCTTGAACTGTGTCAACCAGCGGAAGAAGAGCTCCGAGTTGAAGCTCCAACCTTGGTACTTTCCGGCAAAGTCGATGGCGTACATGAAGATATTGCTGCCAATTACGGTAACACCCGGTGCCAGGGCATCAGGTGTGATCAGCTGAGTTCCATCACTGAGGCGAATGAAGTTCTGCTCTGAGCGCGGGATGCCCGACGAGTTGACGCCCGACTGATTCGCATAAGTAAAGCTGTGGCCGACTTTGGCGGCTGGCTCATCATGCCACTTGAGATCCGAGTAGCCGACGCCGTAATTGCCGTAAACGTCCCACCACTTCGAGAGCGAATAGGCCAGATTGGTATCCAGATCGGCGAACGCTAGGTCCGTTGCCGTATACCCGTTCGAAACCATCGCGCGATAAAAAACGTCTTCGGCCAATTCGCCGGCGGCCCATACCCCGACACTGCGGTCGGGACGGAAAAACGTGGTTGCCATCGAGCGGTCGGCGAACCGCAATACCGCTGAACTCTCCAGCCAGTCGCGGCTGCCGGGGACTCTCGCTTTGCCGAAGTGCAGGTCGAAAGCATCGCTGAACTTGTAATTGAACCAGAAATCGTGCGCGATGACACGATGGTTGTCATCAGTGTCAAAGTCGAAGTTCAGGAAATACCGCAATTCAGGCGTGTAGACAAAGCCGCGAAAAACTAGCCGGCCACGTTCGATCTCAAAGTCGTTGCGGTTATTCACACGGACCGGGCCGCCGCGGAAGGTATCTCCACGATTCGAGTAGAACTTGCGGTCACGGGCGAATCCTACGTGCCGAAACTGCAAGCGGCTGTTGATCTGTAGTTCAAACGGCGCCGCACGGTCGTCGAACGGTCGGATCACAAACCCGCCGTCGTAGTCGGCAAAGAAGTCCGAGTTCTCGAACAGTGGCGGACTGCTCGTGTACGAATTGTTCCAATTGTATCCCGCTTCATAGGCTTCATAAAAACCCGCCTGTTCGACCGCGTGAACCTCTCCTGGCTTATCTGACAACTCCGGTTCAAGGTCAGATGTCCGTGGCACATTTTGAGATTCCAGATTGCGAATTCGCTGTTCGGCCGCCTGCAGCCGCAATCGTAGTTGATCAATGTCCGTTTTGGCATCCTCCGCCGCGCAGGCGTTGGCCATCATCCAGAGCAGTGTTTGGACGAGGATTGCACTGATCACTGCGTGCGGTCGTCGGCAAAGGGCGAGATGTCGGTGTTGCGGATCGATTTGCACTGTTAACAAATTCTTAACAAAACTGCCTGCCAAGTTGGTCATCGATAAGCCTATGGTGGGTGCGTCTAGAACTCGACTTGTGCCCGGACACCGCTGACGACGGCGTCGCTTCGGCCGACTTTGGGATCATCCAAGTGGACAGGGATCACGTTCAAAATAAACCGGCTGTGCGGACTGACATACCAATTCAGGCCCACGATCAACGTCGTCATTCGCCCCCCCTGGATGTTTTGATCGTTGAGGTTGATATAGGACCAGCCTGCGGTAATCTCCCACGCACCGCCTCCGCTGCCGAGGCTGAATGACTCATCGGGAACGATCCGCCGAAATATGCCGTGACGGCGGTTGTAGCGATACTTCTCGCCCGTCAATACGTATCCCGCCGACGCATACGCACCGGAAAACGACGTCGTCGGTCCGCCGATTTGATCGACGATGGCAAACGTCGCCTCGGAACGGATCGAGAACGAGCCCATGTTCGTGGCCAGTTCGGTGTTGAACGTGTGAAATGCGCGAGCGGGAATCTTTCCAGTGTTGACGAATGTCGGTACCGCCGTTTCCGCATCCGGGTTGCCGGGATCGACCACAAAAAAGCCGGGTTGAATCGCGTACTGCACGATGTTGTCGCCGGGGTTGCCGAACGCGTAGCCGAACCCCATGTGCAACAATTGAGCACCTTCGTCCGCGTAGAATGGCAGCCCGGTGACGCGTGTCGAGAGTGACGTGCCGAGCGCGTCACCCGTTGTGACGCCGAACGAATCGGTCGGATAGCCGTACGTGGAAATCGCCCAACTGATCCGGCGATCCGCCGCATTTCCGAACGCACCAATTCCGGTCTGCCGAAACGGATCGAAGGCAAACGGCAATGTCCGCTCCAGAAACCGGAAGTCGCGGCTGCTCTCCATCGCTTGCAGGCCGATCGATTGCTTGAAGTACCCCATTTGAATGTTCTGCAGCACGGGGATTTCGTGAAACGCCAGCAGAACGTTGCGAAAACTGGGATGCCCGGAGGCGGCGAAATCGAGATCGATTACGTAGGAACTATTCTCCCGCACGTTGCCGTCCACGCGCAAGCGAACCCGTCGTAAACCGCTCTCAGGTTCAACGATTCCCACAGATTCCACGTTCAGTTCATCCTGATCGATGATTCCAGTATCAAGTTGAAGAAAGCCGCTCCATTCCAGCGTGGGATATTGGTCGGCTTCAAACGAACTTTCCGGTCGTCTCAACCAGTCTCGAAAACCGGGCGGACGGCTCGACGGGTCAGCGTCCTCAGCCGTCACGCGTGAAGGGTCGGTTTCTTGATATGAAACGTAACCGGTCGACCAGCCGGAGACGTTCGTAACGCCGGGTGACTCGGATTCCTCCCACGTTTCCATCTCTGGGAACACGACGCTCGATTGCTGCTCCGCTTTCAGCGCCGCGAGTTCTGCTTCCAGACGCTCAATTCTCCTCTCAAAATCAATCTCGGGAACAAAAACGGGTTCAGGATTCTGCTGCGCAGAGGCTGAGCGGACGGCGCAGAGCAACAGCGCTGCGCACAGCAAGCCCTGCCGTAGCAGGAGGGTTATTCTACGCTGAGTGGCGCAAGACATTACGACTGCGTCACCTACGGACGACTGGACGTGAAAATGGCGTTGATTTGAGAGGAGAAGTGACGCCGAAAGCCCGCTGGACTTCCGGCGAGTCGAAAGTATAGCCCGTACAAGACTTAGAACCTATGCCAGTTTGCGGACAGAGTTCGCTTTGCCTCGGACTCACGTTGGAGGACTGTTGCCCCGATTCGTAGACATCGATTGGGTCGCGAGCGGCATCGCTTCACGATATGATGAATCCACCTACCTCTAAATTCTCTCCTGACTCAGTTGGCGGCCCTCCGCATGCCGTCGAACTCAACATGGGGCCGGTGGTCGACACCCGGCCGGAAAGGCATTATTGATGAAAACGACGACTCTGTTTGCGTTATGTGTGGTTTTGGCCGCTTCCTCTTGGGCTTACGCCAATAAGGATCAAAAGAAAGACCAAGACAAACATCCCGTTTACAGCCACGAAATGAAGACGCTGAAAGGTGAGAAAGTCGATCTCTCCAAGTACAAAGGCAAGGTCTTGCTGATCGTCAATACCGCCAGCGAATGTGGTTACACCAAACACTATGCGCCGTTGCAGAAGTTGCACGAAAAATACGCGAAAGACGGATTGGCGGTCGTCGGATTTCCCTGCAATCAATTCGGCCAACAGGAGCCGGGCAGCGACGAGCAGATTTACGAGTTTTGCAAGGAGAATTACGGCGTCGAGTTTGACATGTTCTCGAAGGTCGACGTCAACGGTAAGAAAGCGGCGCCGCTATTCGGCTATCTCACTTCCAAGAAAACGGGTCTGAAAGACAACGGACCGGTGAAATGGAACTTCGAGAAGTTTCTAGTGGCCCGCGACGGAAAAGTCGTTGCCCGTTATCGCTCCAAGATCAGTCCGGACGATAAGCTGGTCATCAAAGCGATCGAGGCGGAATTGGCCGGCAAAAAGGAGAAGAAGAAAAACAAGAAGCGGGACTAAGCAGCGCCGCGACATACTCCCCCAAGCCCGATTCATTGCTTTCGGGCGTGGGGGTTTTTTGTGTGCATGATGGTCCCGCTGGCAGCCAGCCACTCTTGCAGATCTGCGCGCATCGCCCGCACTCGATCGGGCATCGTATGCGACAAGTCGCTCGTCTCGGAGAGATCGTCCGCCAGGTTGTACAACTCAACGGACGGCGGATCGTAGTGCTCAATCAACTTATAGTCGCCTCGCCGCACGACGGAACCGGGCCGCCGCGCATAGTGCGGGTAGTACCAATACAGGGTGCGATCCGGGAGCGCTGCGGACTGGGTCAGCAATGGAGCGAGGCTGACTCCGTCGAGGTGTTTTGGCTGCCGATCGATCTGTTCGGCCAGGTCGAGCATAGTGGGCAGCAAATCGTGGCTGATGACCGGAACTTCGCTGGTCGAATCTGCCGGAATTCTGCCGGGCCATTTGACAATCAGCGGGACCCGAATGCCGCCTTCGTACAAATCCTGCTTTGCGCCGCGCAGCGGCGCGTTGTTCGTGGCACGTGACATGCCGCCGTTGTCGGAAAAAAAGATGACCACCGTGTTCTCGTCAAGTTCCAATCGTTTGAGAGTCTCCAGAATCCGCCCCACGCCGGTGTCCACCGATTCAATCATCGCGGCGTAGACGGCACTCTTTTGAGTCTTGTCCGTCTTCAGTTTTTCGCGGTACTTATCGACGAGCTCCTTGGGAGCCTGCAGCGGGGAGTGCACCGCATAGTGTGTTAAGTACAAGAAAAACGGTCGGTCCCGGTTTTGTTCAATGAATCCAATCGCTTCGTCAGTCAGGCGGTCGGTCAAATACTCGCCGGGGCGGCCCCCCTGCATAGTGGGGATGGCCCGGTTCCACGGTTTGTCATTGCTTTGGTAGGGATAGAAGTAGCTCGGCGGACTGCCGTGCGTCCAACCTCCGATATTGATATCAAAGCCTTGCTGCTTCGGCCAGTGGCCCTTTTCTCCCAGGTGCCATTTGCCGATGCTTGCGGAGACATAACCGGCCGGTTTCAGCGCTTCGGCGATCGTAGTTTCTTCGAGCCGCAGCCGCATATGGTCTTGTGGCGGCAGAATCCGGCCCTCGGGCGGGTAGCGATACTTGAGAATCGCCGTAATATGGCCGGTGAAACCGAGACGGGCGGTTGACTTGCCGGTCATCAGACTGGCCCGCGTGGGCGAGCAGACGGGAGCCGCGGCATAGGCGGCCGTAAACCGCATTCCCTGCTCCGCCAGCCGGTCAATCTGCGGGGTTTCGTAAAAACTGCTGCCATAACAGCCGAGATCGCGCCAGCCAAGGTCGTCGATCAGAATCAACACGAAGTTCGGCGGAGTTTGGGCGCCATAGGCGCGGCCCGACTCGCAGAGTCGTCCTGCGATTAGCAGTAGCAGAAATGCCAATGTCAGTCGTCTCAATGTCGGATTCACCACTCTGCCCTCGGTCTCGGCAGGGTTTGCCTATTGATCGAACAGCACGCGCTCTGCCGGAAACACCGGGCCCTCAACACACGTGCGGCGATAGTCCCAAGTTCCATCGTCCATCAGAATGCGCGTGACGCAACTGAAACACGCGCCAAAGCCGCAAGCCATCGGCGATTCCAGCGAGACGTAACCTTTGATCCCAGCCGCCTGCAGGATTTCGGCGACCGACTCCATCATCGGTTCCGGCCCACAACAGTAGACCAAGTTCGGCGCCTCGCCCTCGTTAATCGCTTGCCCCAGCAGCTCAGTGACGAACCCGTGATGTCCCGCCGATCCGTCATCGGTGGCGATCTTCACATTGATTCCCGCGCGCTGAAAATCATCGATCCCCGCCAAGTAATCGCGGGAACGGGCGCCGTAGCACAACGTGACGTCCGACGGCAACGATTGCGGCGCTCGCGCCGGCAACCCGTACGATTTCGTTCCCAGTGCTTCGCGTCCGACGGCCAGAAACGGTGTCTGTCCAATTCCGCCGGCGACCATCATCAATCTGCCGGAGGGCGGCGGTGGAAAGCCGTTGCCCAGCGGCCCCCATACTTCAACGTCCTTTCCCGGCGTCCACGTGCTCATCAAACCGGTCATCTTTCCGATCACGGTGTAGACGACATCAATGCCCGCAGGACGTCCCTCGTCATCGGCGTACGTGTCATACAAGGCAAATGGGCGGCCGAGCAACGGGTCGGTCAACTCCGGAGCGCGAAGCATCAAGAATTGCCCCGGCAGGATTTGGGCCGCCATCGCGGGACACGCCAATCGCAAGAAATACGTATCACGAGCCAATTGCCGTTGCTCGACGACCGGCACAATTTCTTGAACGGCCGTAGGAACCATGCCCGGCAACAAACGACCTTCGATCATGTTGCGGCTCTCTTCATCATCGACTTGCGTTTCGAGCGCTTCGCCGCACCGCTGGGCTTTCGACCTTGGCGGGGACGGGAGAGGTCTCTTTGCAGCAGGTCCTGTAACTGGCGGATCTCCTGAGGTTTCAGTTCGCGGTGGTCGCCGACTTTGATACGTCCCAGCTTGAGCGGACCGAACTGGATGCGGCGTAGTTTCATCACCTTGTGTCCCAAACGCGCCAACAGGCGGCGAATCTCCCGATTCCTCCCTTGACTGAGCGTCAAGTGTAAAACGGCGCTCTTGCCTTTCACGCGAACGCGTTTCGCGCGCTGCACGCGAAACAGACCGTCCGAAAAGCGCAACCCCTCACGCATTTTTTTCAGCGTCTCGCCGGTGGGGAGACCGGCCACATGGACTTCGTAGGTCCGCGCGACGCGATATCGCGGATGCGCCAGCCGGTTCGCGAATTCGCCGTCGTTGGTGACCAAGAGCAGCCCCTCGCTGTTCTCGTCCAGCCGCCCGACGGTAAACAGCCGTTGCTTTGAACCGGGAAACAAGTCAATCACACGTTTTCGACCGGCCGGGTCACGATGGGTACAGAGACAGCCGGTCGGCTTGTTCAGAATATAGTAGACTTTTCGCTCAAGCGCGATTGTCTCTCCGTCCAACTGAATCTTTTGCTGTTGCGGATCGACCCGTCGGCCCAACTTGCGCACAACGTCACCGTCGACGGTGACCCGCCCCGCTTGAATGAATTCTTCGCAGTGCCGCCGCGAGCCGTATCCGGCAGCAGCGAGGACTTTCTGGAGCCGAATCAAACCATTGGGATCGGCGGCGAGAGGGGGGGTGGTCGAGGCGGGCGGCATGTTTACGTGTTGACAGAGAGGACGGATTTCAGCGGCAACGGCAAGCGGCCGTCGACGATCCTCTTATCGCACAAACCGGCGCCGAGATGCAATCGTCTGCCGAAGTTTCGGCAAAATCCGTCAATTTCGGGTACGGCGCCGCTTCGCCAATTCTTCGAAGTACCGCCGCACCTCCGGAGCGTACTTCGGAAGATATTCTTCGCTAAAGTTGTTCAACAACTCGTTACGGACCGCTTCAGGCAAATGGCCCCAGATGTCCTTGAACAGCCGTGCCCGTTCAGCCGCTTGTTGCCGGGCTTTCCGGGCCTTGTCCTGCCGCTCTCGAGGGTTGCCTTCATCGCCCGGTTTGCGCTCGGGTTGCGGTTGCTGCTGCTGTTGTTTCTGAGTCTGTTGCTGCTGTTGATTTTGACGCTGTTGGTTCTGCTGTTGCTGGTTTTGCTGCGGATTGTTCTGCGGCGGATTATTTTGATCCGGCGCCGGCGGGGGAGGTTGATTCTGCAGCAACTCGATGAGTTGTGTAATGTCGGCGATCACATTCTGCTGCATCTTGCGCGTTTCGTCGCCGGCATTGCCTGCTTCAATCCGCTCTCCCACGTCGCGCATCGCATTGACCGCCCGGTCCAACACGTCGGCGGGCGTCTCTTTCGCTTCCTGGGGAAGCAGCACCTCCTCGAGTTCCTTGTCAGTTTTGTCGTCGCCATTCGATGGTGATTCTGCCGCCTTCGATTTCGACTCGGAAGGTTCAGCGTCCTGGCCGAAAGCGGGGACGACTCCGCAGACGAATAGCAGCAATACGGCGGCCGCAGTCAAAATTCTCATTCTTGCTCCGCCTCCTGATCATTTGGCTCAGTCGCTGGGTCCTGTTGGCTGCCGGCCGTCGCGAAACTGGTGAGATTTCTGGCGAGATCCGCCAGTTCGCTTTGCTCCAATGCCAGATCTTGCAGCTCCTGCTGATCGGCCGCATCAATGTTTCCTTGGCCTTCGATTCGCGCGGCAATTTCCGCGGTCCGGTCCATTAAATCTTGCTGCATAGTCTTGAGCATCTTCAACTGCGCCAAATTCGGAATGCCGTCGGTCGGCGGGGTTGCCTGCTGGCCGCCTGGCGTTTGGTTTTGTTGTTGCTGCTGATCCTGCTTCTTATCATCCGTCTTCAGTGCCTCAATCAGATCGATGAACCGTTGTTTGGCCCGCTCTTCGTGCCGAATTGTCGCGTCATCAGTCTTGCGTTTCGCGAGCAGATCAGCGGCGCGGTCCATTTCGCGCGCCGCCCCCTTGAGCGCCAGCGCGAAGACTTCAGCGGCGGTCAACGTCTCGATCAATCGTTCGGTTTCCTCTCGAAGTCCACGCTCGATTTCAGCCAGATCGCGCAGCGAACGCAGTGTTCCGCGGGACCACTTGCCTTTTTGGCGATGGACTTCATCCAGTCGGCGGGTTTCGTCAATCACGCCCTGCTGGCGCGGGATCATCGCTTTGAGTTGATCGGCGATTTTCTCCAATTGTTCCTGCGCCAGTTTCTCCTCGGCCTCACGCCGCTTTTGGGCGAGTTCCCGTTGGGCCTGCTCTAAATCCTCGACGGCCTCTTGAGCCTGTTCCCGCGCGGCGATTGGGTCGTCTTGGTTCAGATTCTGCTCGGTTTTTTGCAGCCGCTCCGCGGCACGGCGGGTGGCATCCTGTGCGGGCCGGATCTGCAGCCGTTGTAGGCGGCGGGCGATTTGGGCGGCCTGTTTTCGAAGCTGCTGCTGCTGTTTTTTGAGTTTCGCGAGTTCATCGCGGCGCTGCTGCTCATCAGCAATCTCCTCCGCCTTTTTCAGTTTTCGCAGCAAGTCTTGCTGCTTGTCTCGCAGTTGACTCAACTCATCTTCAGCTTTCTTCAGCTTCTTGATCAGCGTGGCGGTGTCGGTCTCGCGTCGATTGTGAAATGTATCATGCAGGTCCCGCAGTTGACGCATCAGTTGCTGCTGATTTTGACCGGCCGCTCCCGTGTCATTCTGCTGCAACTGGCGCGCTGCTTCTCGCATGCGGCCCGCAATGTCCTGTTCGCGCATTTGCTGCGAAATATCCTCCAGGAGCTCCGATTCCGCGGATTCGGAGTCGTCCCGGGAACGGGCGGTTTCCTGAATCTTCGACTGCAATTTGTCGATACGCTTGGCAGCCTGCCGTTGCCGTTCGGCAAGTTTTTTCAGATCGGATTTCTCCTGTGCCGTTAGGTCCGGCACCGACTTCGTCACGGTTTTCTCGCCGGTTTTCTCAGTCTCTTCAGTGACCGTTTGTTGGCCTTCAATGATGGTTTCCAGATCGCGGGCGAGATCGCGGTGCGTCCTCCACTGTGCCATTTCCCGCAAGGACTCATTGATCGCCTCCAAGACGATCTGTTGATGTTCTCCTGCTTTTTCAAGCGCCTGTTTGGAAGCGGCATCGGCTTGTTTGCCGTTTTCGGGCGCTTGGGGATTGGGCTGCTCCGTGGCTGGATCACGTTTTTGGATCGGCGCTTGCGCGGCCTGGTTTCTCTTCCGAACGGCGGTGAGTTTCTCCTCGATTTGGGGCAAATGCTCGCGGCCGAGGCGGTCGAGTTCGCCGTCAAGCTTCTCCATTCGAGCGACGGAGTCGGGATCGTCGATCTTGTTGTTGCGGAGATCATCCAGCAGTTGTTTGGCCCGCTGCTTAATACCTTGATCCTTGCCTGCCAACTGTTGGGTGACGCGGCGTTGCATCATTTCGACTCGCTGGAGCGTGTCGACGTCCTGCGGGCGCAAGTTTCCCGACTCCTCGAGTTGGATTTGCAATTGGCGGACCTGTTCATGGGCCGCATCCTGGTGCTTTTGCACGTTTTCCAGTTCCGCCATCAAGTCGGCCTGCCGGTCCGCCAATTCGCGTTTTTTCTCATCCGCGGAGACCACGGTCAACGTCCGGGGGAGACTGCGGCCGATGTGCTCCTCGCCCAGGTCATAGGCGTCGGTTGCTTCGGCGTGCAAGACGACGGTGTCGCCCGGCTGCAGTTTCAACGGCGCCAAATCCAACTCGAATTCCGCATCCTGGTGCTGCGGCAACGTCTGCTCTTCGAACAATGATATCACATGCGGATTCGCTGTGTCGCTGTCCGTCCCGTCGGCCGTCGACCGATAGACGAGTCGAATTGCTCGCACACCCAAATCGTCTTTCGCGACGATCCTGAGCGGGACAGTTGCTTGCGGCGTCACTTGCAAATTCGTTGCCGGTCTTGTCATCTCGACCGAAGGAACCCGGTCTTCGATGCCGCGAAGGTCGTAGTGGCGGCTTTGTCCTTCGTCGAGCGACTCGCGATCGCGAAACGCAAGCCAGTACGTCGAGCTTCCTTTCTCAGTCACTGAGAACGCGGCGGAAAACCCTTGCGCGTCTTCGCTAAGCGATAACGGCTCCGACTCGTCGCCGACATGGATGTCCGCAGAGATTAACGGCTTGTCGGTGCGGGCGTTTAGCTCAACCTTGGTTCCTAACAACGCCTCGACGTGCCCCGTGCCCAACGGCAAATCGACGGCCGGTTTTCCGGTGTAGGCCGGCGGAGTGAGTCGGACCTGCATTTCCTCCAATGCCGGCGGCACGACGGCATGAATCGTGTACCAGGGCATTTCACGGTCGTCGCCCGCTTCGACGCGAAACAGAATCGGACCCTCGAGAACCATCAGGCTAAACGCATAAATCTCACGCGAGTTCCCGTCCGAATCGTTGATGGATTGCGGTGAGAGCGGCTGCGAGGAATGCTGGTCGTCTGGAAAGCGGAAATGGATCGTGCCGTTGGCCGGCAAGTGCCCTCGGGCGGTATCGACATGCAGCTTGGCACTCTCCCCCAATGCGATGCGCAGCGGGACATCAGGAGCATGGACCGTCTGCAGGTCGTTGTCGAGCACCCGCAGCACTGTCTGCTTGGGCCATTGCGTCGCGGATAGAGGGAGTGCCATCCGTTTTAACGCAATCGACGCATCGGCGGTGTTGAATCCGACGATCAGTCCCGCCGACAAGCAAACCACGATCGCCGCTATCACAATCCGGTTCACGTGCCGTGTTTCCACGACGTCATCAAAGTCGATGCGGTTCAGTTCTTGGATCGTTTGGTCGACGACGCGACGCTGAAGATCGGGCGAACCAACCGTGGGATTGATTTCGCCGTCCAAGAATTGAACTGTGCTGGCAAAGCTGTCTTTGAGCCCGGGATGCATCCGCTCGATGCGAAGAGCCAAATCCAGATCGCTCAACGTGACCCGCAATGGCGCGATCAGCCAGCGGTAAGCGACATACGCGGTGCCGGCCACGACCGCCAGGCTGAGTATCAGCCGCACGCCGGGATCGTCAAAATGTAACAGCCAGTCCATGATCCCAACGATGGCCATCGACCCCACCAGCACTGTCACCAGCCAGGCGAGTCCGTTGAGGAGCAACAGCCGACGGATCCGCCGGCGCAGTTCCTGAAGGCGGTCTTCAAGCGGGGTGTTCATGTTTGTCGTCCCAGAGGAAAAACGACCGATCCGTGCATCGACGAGCGCTGTTGGTGTAGAAAAGTCCCTTTGCTCCTCGCAATACCGGCTGACAACCGGGTGCGGCGATTCCAAATCAACTGTGCAGTACGACGATGTTCGCCGACTTCAATCATAGCAGTCGCAGCCGTTTCCGCAAAATCCACTCGGTGCAGAGCAAGCCGGCAAAGGCGGCCAGCGTGAGCCAAAAATTCCAGAGTTGTTTGGGTTCTTCGGTTTCCAGCGGTACGGGATGCCCTGCCGGGATCGCCGCAACGAGGTCGTCTATGTCCGTGAGGGAATGATAGGCACCGCTGGTGATTTTTGCAGTATTGGTCAGCTCCGACACATCCATCTTGACGGTTCGCATTTCTCCCAACGGGGAAACAACGCGGAAGTCGACGCTGGGTGGTGCCTCCTCAAATGGAGGAGACGAAATGAAGGCGTGATAAGTTCCCGCGACCGTTTGCGGCAATGAACCCTCGAAGATCACCGGAGCGCGGGGCAAACGTTTCAGCTCGATCTCGCGCTGAGGTCCGCCTTGTTGTTGAACGACGACGGTCACTTTCGTGTCGGGTGCGGAAATTAAGCGATCATCCAGAAAATTGGCGCGAAACTGTACTGGGGTGCCGCGTTCATATTCACGGCGGTCGGTCGTCAACTCCGCGCCTCGGTCCCGTCCCAACAGTTTCGAGCGGCTCAAATAGCGGATTGCCTGAACCCAGTATCTCCCCAAATAGAGATCGCCCACGCGAAACCGCCAGCGCCAAGTCTCGTCGGTCCCGTGAAAGAGAACTTTACCGCTGCCGTAACGATGCATGGCGATCAGCGGCGACTCGTCTCCAGTGGCGTCTGTCGGCGGGAGCACCGCGAAGGCGACGGCTCCCCGCTTAAGCAGCGCGCCTTCGAGGGCCCAGTACATGCGGGGAAGATTGTTCCAGACTTGTCGGTCGTCCAGTTCGTTGTCGGTGAATCGAAAGATGGACGAACCCTTCCAGCCGTCGATCGTCAGCTGTGGCCGAAAGCTTTCCTCTTCCGATTTGGCTGTAAAGTACGCCGTCTCCGGTGCCAGTTCGATCGGCAACAGGTCCTCCAACGGGGTGCCGCGATATTTCAGCGGATTATGATCTGCCCCCGCAATCAGCATCAGGCCGCCGCTCTTGGAGTTGACGAATTCCCGCAGCGCCTGCTGCATCCGTTCGGTGAGAAACGTCAGATCGACGTCACCGAAGATGATCACGTCGTAGGAGAACAGATCGTCTTCGTTGACGGGAAAGTGTTGTAGCGCCGTGCGGTCTTCTTCGACGTAGTCGGGATCCGCGTCCTGCAACACGGTCTTCAATTCAATTGTCTTCTCGCGTTCGAGTAGCGTCTTCAAAAACTTGAATTCGTAGCGCGGCATGGAATCGACCAACAGAACGCGGATGCGTTCCTTGCGAACGCTGACGTGCCGCACCTGACGATTGTTGTCCCGATTGGCTTCCTTGGGAAGCTGCTGAACTTCGACCACAAAATCAAACTCGCCCACTTCGTGCGGGGTGAAAGTCAGTTCCAGTTTTTGCGTCCGTTCATCGGAATCAAGCGTAATTCGCTCCGTCTTCAGCGGGCGGCCGGTTGCCTCGTCGCGGAGTGTGACCGAAACCCGTTTCCCTTTGTAGCCCCTGGAGCTGAGCGTATACAAAAAGGTGATTGGATCGTTGACGAAGGCGACCTCGTCGACTTGCACGTCCGCAATCTCCAAATCGCGGACCGGTTCGGAGTCACCCAAGCCGACCGGGAACACCGGGACCCCCTTGCGACGGGCAAACACAGCGGCGGCGGAAAGCTTTTCCCCCTCGGTCGTAATTCCATCGGTGAGCAGGACGATCGCGGACGGGGGCGCGCCGCGCAGTTCATTGAGCACGGTCCGCAGGCCCTTCCCGAGTTGCGTGCGGTCCCCCTCCGCCTCAAGTTCACGCAACCGCGGCAATGCTTCATCAACGTCGGCGGGGCTGACACACTCGGCCACCTCAACGGCTGCGCCGGATATCTTGTAGATCCGCAGTTTGTGATTCTCGAGCATCTGCTTGAGGAACTCACCCTCGTCGCGCAGAAGAATCGCTTTACCAACGTTGAGGGGTGTCACCTCATTGTCCCCGGCTTCTCTGAGGAGTTCCCGCGCTTGTTTGCGGAGCTCTTCCTCCTGGTACGGGTCGGTGACCGTCATACTCGGGGAGTTGTCCAGGATCACAACAGCGAACGGAAGCCCCGTACGGTCTACGGACAAGAATGCGCTGCTCAGCATAAACAACAAGACCGCGATCGCGCCCAGCCGAAGTGCGATCAACAGCCAGCGTTTCCACGGCGCAACACCAACGGCGTCTCGTCGATAAACCACCACTACGAAGGCGATTGCCGCCAACAAGAACAGCAGCAGCACCCAGTCGGCCCAAGGAAAATCGCTCCCATATCGCCACGAAGTCCCCTGCCCCGGTCCGGAGGGGGGAATCTCGAGCAGCCATTCCAAAAACTGATAAAAGTGAGTCATTCAGGTGAACCAGCGGCGACGTAAGACAAGGAGCCACTGTAATTTGTATACGAGCGCTCGCTCTCCGGCAATCGCGGACGCAGCTGAATGGTTCACTGCACGCCGTTGGATCCCCGGTGCGTTGCCGGACCCTCTGGTTTTGCGGGGCTGAGAAAACTATCTTGGATCGGCAGCGCCCCTCCGTTGCGGGGCTGATGTGCATCTGTGCCAGGCGATTCTCGTTTTTTTCGTTCGAATTGTCATGACGTTCGCAAACCCTCTCGGACTTCTGGGACTGCTGGCGGTTCCCGTCATTTTGGGCATTCATTTGTTCCATCGTCGCTTTCCACCCCTGGAAGTCGCCGGGCTGCACTTGTGGGCGGCGGAGTCAGAGGTGAGGCTTGCCGGACGGCGGAGGGACCGTTTGCCAATCACGGCCACGCTGCTCTTGGAACTTCTTGCCGCGTTGCTAATGACGATGGTGATCAGCCAGCCACGATTCGGTGAACTCGACAAAGTCACACATTTGGTTGTTGTCTTGGATAATTCCGCGTCGATGCAGGGCCGCCCGGCTGGGAGAGCCGACTTTCGCACACAGGCAATCAGCGCGCTTGAGGATCGGATCAACGGTTTGCAACGCCACTGCGCGGTCACGTTGATCCTGACCGGGACGCGGCCGGTGATGCTGGCCGGCCCGGCAGTGGAATGGGATCAGGCGAAAGCCCGGCTATCGCAGTGGAATCCACAAGCCACGCGGCACGACTTCGCCCCAGCGTGGGAGTTGGCGCGACAGGTCGCCGCCGAGTCGGGACAGCTACTGTTCCTAACCGATTATTTGCCTGACGAGGGAAGCTTTCCGAGCGAAATGGAAGTGCTGGCGGTTGGATCGCCACTCGGGAATCTGGCCTTCACGACCGCTGTTTGGGACTACGACGCCGAGTCGGCCACAGGACAAATCGCTCTCCGGCTTTCGAACCTGAGCGGGCAGGATGTCAGGGCGCGGGTGATCGGCCGCTCACAGGGGACGGAAGTCTTCGAAAAGTCGGTCGAAATTCCAGCACGCGGTAAATCCGCGCTCGCGACAACAGTCCCCGGGGGACTGGGACGAATGGAGATAGAGGTGATTTCTGCGAACGACGGGCTGGCCTTGGACAGTCGGGTGGAGTTGGTGGAACCCAAGTTGCGACCGGTCGCAGTCGCCGTCCTGCTGCCCGACGGGCGTGCGCGAGAATTGTTTCAACGGTCACTCTCCGCGGTTCCAAACGTGGCACTGACGGGCGTTGAAGAAGCGGATCTCATCATCGCGGACTCGAGTCAATTGCCTGAAATGGGGCGCGATGTCTGGTGGCTGGGCGTCGGACCGCTGGATCCCGGCGAGCCGGCGCGCAAGGCGGCGAAAGCTGTTGTCGGACCCTATGTGGTTGAGCGGCAAAATCCGCTGCTCGAGGGAGTGACGCTGTCGGGAGTCGTTTGGGCCGGGGTTCAACCTGTGCCGCATCAAGTCACGCCACTCGTTACAGTCGGAAGAACACCGTTGCTCTCGCAGTTGAAAGGGGCACCGACCGTCGCGTACCTCGCGAACATTGATTTGGAGGAATCGAACTTGGGAGAAAGCCCCGATTGGCCGATTTTGATCAGCAATCTGATTGAACTACGCCGTGGGGATCTTCCCGGACTCAACCGGTGGAATTATCGACTGGGAGAAGGTGTAGCGTTTCGCCTAAAACCGGCTGAGAACGAAACACAGCAGGGTGTTGAAGGACGGACATTGACGCTACGGCTCGACGGCGAAGAGAAGTCAATATCCGGCGGCACGACTGTTGCGATTCAACCGCCTGCGAAATGCGGATTCTTTGAGATCCATGACGAGAACGGTTTGCTTGATCGTTTCGCGGTGAACTTCGAGGACTCAGAAGAATCCAACCTGCGAGAACTTTCCGCCGGCAATCGAGCACCGCGGCAGCGTCAAGTGTCGGCGCAGTATCAGGTTGATCCGAAGTACTCGTGGATTCTGCTCGCCGCGACGATGTTGGTTTTGGTCGTGCTGCTCGCGAACTGGTGGATGTTGGGACGAGCGCGGCCGGTTCGCAGCTGAGCGGTGGGCACGCGCATCAACTCTGTCTGAGCAGATGCAGATTCGCGACAGTGATTCCTGAAAACATCGAACCTACGATCCCCAGGTAGCCCTGATCGGTTCCGCACAGGTACAGATTCTTCAGGTCGGTAGTCCCGTCGAGATGCTTCTTGGGGGAACCGTAGACGCAGCCGTTGACGTGGCCTGTGAAGTGTTTGATCGTTCTGGGTGTGAAGACGTCGGTGTCGAGCTCTTTGCCGTAGTAATCAGGCAGATACGGTGCAGCGGCTTCGCGCATACGGCCGAACCAAGTTTGCTTTTGCCGTTGATATTCTTCCTCAGGCAGGGTCATCCAGTAAGTCGCGTTTGCCAAAGCCGTCAGGCGAACGATGCCCTCGGGCAACGGCTCTTCGTATTGAAAGTTATTGGGACAGCAGATGATGCCGCTCCGCAGGTCGCAAGGTTGCTCGGGATTTTCGTAATGAAATCGTTCCGAGTTGCAGTAAAAGATGATCGTTTCCGTGTGGCCCAAATCGGCGGGTTGGTCGGGCACAATGAACTGCCCTTCGACAAACGTGACGTCGCCCGAATCCTCGGTGGCAACGACCACTTCACTGCCGGCACAGAGTTGCATCGTCTCGACATACCCGGCGGAGGAGAGGACATTCTCGGTCGCAATCTCCCGGCCGTCATCCAACACGACACCGACCGCCCGGCCGTTATCAAGTTCGATTGACCGAACTCCCGCCCTCAGCTTAAGCACTCCGTCGAGCGATTTGAATTTGCGCACAAGGGCCTTGAGGATCGGGCGAATTCCCTGCAGCGGGCGGCAAAACCCCTCGAAGAAAATGCTCTTGAACATAATCGCGAACTGGTGGAAGTCCATGTCGCGGGGGCTCGCGCTGCCGTAGAACATGAGCGGGCAGAGGATCATGTCGATCAATTGAGGATCGGAGATCGACTCGCCGATCACCCCGCGTGCGGAGAGATGCTGCTGGTCGAGCGGAACATCGTCGTGCGACTCGATCCGTGAACAGAGTTTCCGAAAGCCGTCGATCTGGCTTGGAAAGGCCTGCGCGATTTGCTCGACAAAGAGTGCGAAGTCGTTGGAAAACCGCAAGCGCGCTCCGGGGAAGGCGACCAGCGACTCAACCTGCGGTTTCAGGTCGAAGTCGTCCCAGCGAAATCGCAATTGCCGCAGCACGCGGCTGAGCGGTCCGACCTTGCTTCCAGGCGGCGCATAGTTCGTGACAGCGTGCATCCCCACGTCATAATTGCGGTCGCGCAGCCGGTAGAACGAATTGAGGCCGCCGATCGTCGTGTGCCGTTCCAGAATACAGACGCTTTGGCCGTAATAAGCGAGCCGAATCCCCGCCGCCAGTCCGGAAAGACCGGCCCCGATGATGACGGTATCGTATCGCACGGCAAATCTGGGGGACGCGTCGGAACAGGAAAACCAAGAGAGCGGAGGTAATCCCGCTCGGAGACCTATGCAGGACTTTGAATGTCGCGCATCAACGGGACGAGATAGTTGACCGTACCGTCCATCGTATCCAGATGCACGTAATCGTCCTCGGGGATTTGCACACGATATTGTTTGCGCAATTCCATCACAATATCGAGAAAGTCCATGGAATCCAATTCGATTTGTTCGCGGAAGGAGACGGTGTCGTCCAATTCCGACAGATCTTCGTCAGGCACGATACGGGTTAAGATGTCAATGATCGCTTGCCTGATTTCTTCCGGGTTCATTCAACAGCTCCAGATTCCAGGAATTTCACGACGTTTCCATTCGGCGTCTGCCCACGGATGAGGTGTGAGGCGCTATGCGGATTCGAAACGCTTCACGACCAGGACCGAGTTGATTCCCAACATCCCGAAGGAATTATTCAAAATCAGATTCACCGACTCCAATTGGCGCGGCGAATTGACCACGATGTGCGGAAGCCCGCACTTGGGGTCCAACTGATCGACGTTGATTGTAGCGTGCGCGATGCCGTCCTGGAAGGCAGGCAGATTCCCCGCCAATTCCAAGGCGCCAGCGGCTCCCATCGCATGGCCGATGAAGCTCTTCGTGTTATTGACCGACACGTGAGGAAAATCGCCGAACACCGCTGCGAGCGCTTTGCATTCCTCGATATCACCCTGTTCAGTGGCGGTCGCATGGCTGCTGACGATGTCAATATCCTCCGGGCCGACGCCGGCGCGGTTCAAAGCCAGACGCATGCATTCCGCTTGGCGCGACGCGTTGGGCAGCACAAAGTCCGTCGCGTCGGTGTTCATGGCGTGGCCCACGATTTCTCCGTAGATCGTGGCCCCGCGTGCCTGCGCGTCCGGCAGCCGTTCGAGCGTGAATAAGCACCCCCCTTCAGAGACGACAATCCCGTTTCGGTCGCGGTCAAACGGCCGCGAGGCTTTTGTCGGATCGTCATGCCGGGCGAGCGCGCCCTGGCTCGCGAAACTGGCAAAAATCCCGAAGGTATGAATGCTCTCCGATGCGCCGCCGCAGATCGCCAGATCGACTTCTCTCAATCGCAACATCTGGAGACCCTGGATGAAGCCCGCGTTTCCGGCAGCGCAGGCGGCTCCCACAGTATAATGGGGGCCCGTAATTCCTAAACTCAGGGCGACCTCGCCGGCGGGGTTGTTGGCCACCGTCCGAGGATTGTGGTGGTGCGACCAAAACTTGGTGTCGTACTCGAACTGTGAGATTTCGTAGATCTCGTTTTCAGTTTCGACGTTTCCGTGCTCGGTGATGCCCAAATACACGCCCACGCGGTCTTTGGGAACTTGCTCCCAGTCAATTCCGGCGTCTGTGACTGCTTCGCGCGCGCAATAGATCGAGATTGACCCTGCCCTGGTGCCCCGGCGGACTTCCTTGCGGCGCTGATATCTCAAGTCGTCGAAGTCACAGACACCCGCCAGCACCTCTCCAACGTAGCGTGTTTCGTAGTTCACGACGCCCGATTTGCCCTCAAGCAAACTTGCTCGATATTCGGACAGATCATTCCCGTTAGGGGCGGTCAATCCGACCCCGGTGATGACGATCCGATCCGATGGCGGGGTATCTGGCGTCATAACGAACTACGCGAAATCTCCGTCTGCGGCGGCGGCGCTGATCAATTGAATCAAACGAATCGGCCGTTCGCTGAGGGACTGGTGGTTGAGCGTATCCTGCCGGCTGTCCAATGGTGATTATTACTGAATGGAAGCCAAAGGCAATTCAGCCTCGCAGGGAGATTAGCGGGTTCGCTGAGTGCTCGCAAGTGGCTGTCAGGCCAGTTTTGAGACGACCGAACGCCTGCCGCCGCCGCAGGCGACGAACCGATCCGGTCTTGCGTTGATTCCGCCGGTATGGATAATTCCCGCCCGTCCCAGAATCGTTGCTCATGCCGCTTGACGGAGAGGACGGATCGTCGCGGAGTCTGATCAGCGAGGGGCTGAGGTAAGTCCTTTAACTGCCGGACATTATGGGCGTCTCTGTCTTGAAGCCAATCTGTGGTCTACTTTGCACGGGAAGCGGAAATCATGTGGTGTAACCATTGCCAAGCGGAAGTGGCCGGCGAGGCGACGCACGACAACCAGCACGTGAAATGCGCTGTTTGCGGTAATGAAATCACAACTTCGCGATCGCTTCCCAGCGTGGTTGACGACGTTCCCAAAGATCCGAAGGAACTGCTGGCACGTTGGGCCAGTGACGAGATTCTCGACCCGTATGGACCTGTGCTCGGGAAAGAGGATCATGGGCAAAGTGGTGATCCGCTACCCGAGATTCGTCGGTCGGAGTCGGAACTTGATCTTTCCGAGATCAGTTCCTCGGTCGAGGGGTTGGGAATGGCGCGTACATTTCCACTGACGACGTCAGAATTGGCGGCAGCGCACACCCAGCGAGCGAATCCGACCGCGACAGACACGGCACACGAACCTGAATCGCCAGCCACCAAAGTCGCTCCTGCCGACGACATTGCTGTCGTGGACGTCGAACCGCCGCCGGAAGCCGCAACCGATGCCCCGTCAGAAAGCCATCAACAGGAAGTCGAGCAAGAGCCGTTGGATGCCGTGAACTCCTTGCCAACCGCCGACGAGCCGAAAATTCAATCCGCCCCGCCGCAGAAGCGCCGTGGGGGGGCAATGATGTTCTTCGGCCAGGTACTCGCCTTTATCGGAGTCTTTAGCCTCACCGTGGGGGGCACATTGGTTGTCTGGGGCTATTTCGGTGACAGGCCAACCTATGCGCCGCTGGGATGGCTCGTGCTGACAGCCGGACAGATGTTCTTGTTCCTAGGCATGGTGACCCTCGTTTCGGGCGGCCTAGAACAGACGGCATCCTTGGTCGAGGAAAAGGTCGACATCTTGAGTGCGGAGATTGTCCGTATCGAGCAAATTGCTCAAATGCGTTCCCAAGACCACAGGCCGCTGACCGCCGATTCGCGAGCATTCAATCCCGCGCTGCTGGAGTCTCCCCCTGAGGCGGCAGCCTGATTGCCGTCTGTTAAGACCCGGGATTTGGGGTGCTGGCGCACCAGCGCCGCCACAGAACGCGATAAATCGCCTCCAATTCCTGCGTGTAGCTGCGAGCGTCGCAGACCGGTGATTGGGCCAGCAGGTCACGCAGTTCTCGACGCAGTCTCCCCAAGCGATCGATTTGTGTGTTCAACGCGGCAGCGCGGCGGACGTAGTCCTCTGCCGAGTGGGTGATCAACTCGTGCAGCCCGATTCGCGTCAGCAGGCTGGCAGTCATTCGTCCCACATAACAATTCCCCGACAGCGTCAGCACGGGGACGCCCATCCACAGTGCCTCACACGATGTTGTGGAGCCGCCGTAGGGAAATGGATCGAGTGCAACGTCGATTTGAGAATATTGGGCGAGGTGTTCCCGCATCGACTCCGATCGAGGAAGAAACGTCACCCGGTCCGCCGTGACGCCGTTGCGCGCGAACTCGACTTGAGCGGTCGCCCGGATTTCGGGCGACGAATATTTGCTATCCTTGAGGACCAAACGGGATGTCGGCAGTCTCCGTAGAATCTCCGACCAGAGACGGATGACTTGGGGGTTCGTCTTGACCCGCCGGTTGAAGGAACCGAACGTCAAGAAGCCGTTCTTCGCTGCCGGGGGCGGCGCACAGGTAGGGGCTTCCCGTGGCGGCGTATAGCACAATATGCCATGCCTGAGCCTGACCAATTCTTCGGTATGCCTCCGTGGTTCGCCGACCGGGTCGGCGACGTTGTCGCTTAGCCAGTAGTCGACGGTCGACAAGCCGGTCGTGTTACCGTATCCAAGATACGAAACCTGTATCGGTGCCGGTCTGCGGGCGAATACACCGAGACGGTTGCCGGACGTACGTCCAGCCAGGTCAACCAAAAGATCCACGCGGTCGCGATGAATCAGTTCAGCCGCATGATCGTCGGACATCCCGTTGATTGACCGCCATTGGTTGACCAAGCCGCGAATCCGCTCAGTGATAGGATCGGGATTGCGGACGGCACTGTAGCAGATTGTCTCCACCTGCTGAGCGTTGTGATGCCGCAAGATCGGCTCGATGAAATACGCCACAGAATGTTTGCGAAAGTCTGGCGACAGGTAGCCGATTCTCAGTCGCCGCTCCGGGTTGCGCGACTGAGGGTGCCGAGTCAATACATTGACCGAATGCTGCAACCGGGCCGCTTGAACGCGATGCTCCCCGAAAAGAGCATCGACATCGAAATCGGGGTTGTACTGTAGTGACATCAATAGATTATCCGCGGCGACATGGTCGTCAGGATTAATCGTCAATGCTTGTCGATAGCGCTGCTCGGCGGCCTCAAATCCATGTATCCCCGTCAGCGCATTACCCAAATCGACACACGCGGCACCAAAATTTGGCTTGTGAGCAATCGCCGTCTCAAAGGCTGAGATCGCTTCTGAAACCTGGCCGAGAGCATAAAGTGCCCGTCCCAAACTGTGGTGTGCTTCGGCAAAACGCGGCGCCAGCCGCACCGTGCCCCGCAGCGCTTGGACTGCCTCCGCTTCGCGGCCCAATTCGCTGAGAATCAGCCCGTAGGTACAGAGCGTCGTCGCGGATTCTGCGCGGAGTGACAAGGCTCTCTGCACGTGTTGCAATGCTTCGTGCAGGTCTCCTTGTTTCCACAAGACGTTGCCGAGATTGTTATGGGCTTCGAATGACTGAGGATTTAGATCAATGGCACGACGATAACAAGCAACTGCACCAGACGTGTCGCCCAAACCGCGTTTAACGATGCCCAGATTATTGAGGATTTCCGCCGTAGGAGCCTCGTGTAGAAGCTGTACGTAATGCTGCTCTGCTTGTCGCAGATCCCCGCGACGATGAGAACGCACCGCAGCGTCGATTAACGCCTGACTGACCGTCATGACGCCCTCCGTGCACGATTCGTGCCGTCGCACCAGGCGGTCCAAATCTCGCGGTAGACTCGCTCTAACTCTTGCGTGTATCGCAGCCCGTCACACAACGGCGATTCCGCCATCCCGGCGCGCAAATTGCGCCGTAGATCGCGAAGCCGTGTCGGATCACTGGCGAGCTCGACAGCCAGATCGACGTACTCGTTTTCGGAATCCGCCACAAGATCGTCGAGCCCGACCTGTGTGAGCAAGCTTGCCGACATGCGGCCGACGTAAGTATCGCCCCGCCGAGTGATGACCGGCACCCCCATCCAAAGCGCTTCACACGTCGTGGTCGACCCATTATACGGCAATGCGTCCAACGCGATCGCGGCTTGAGAATACGCGGCCAAATGCTCCTCGGCCGATGCAGACCCAAGAGCCAGAGTCAACTGGTTCTGTGGGATTCCGCCCTGTCGGCACATCATCGCTACGCGGTCGCGCACATGCGGCGCGCGAAACGCGCGATCTTTGATAATCAGTCGTGATCCGGGCAAACGGCGAAGGATATCGGCCCACAGCCTTAAGAGTGGGAGATTCAATTTCACGTGCCGATGAAACGCGGCGAATGTGATCTCCCGATCATTGGTTTGGAGATCGCCGTCGATCGCGGGCTCTGTGGTCGGTGGCTGGTAACAGTGAACGCCCGTCTTAAGACGGACTAGCGTTTCCGTGTACCGTTCTAGTTCCCCCGGCGGGTCGGCGACCATGTCGGTGATGCGGTAATCCATACACTTCAGTCCGGTTGTCCAGCCGTAACCCCAACCGGAGATCTGAACCGGCGCCGGTTTTCGCGCAAACACGCCCAAGCGGTTGTGAGCGGTGTGTCCAGCCAGGTCGACGAGAATATCGATTTCGTCGCGGCGAATCAGGTCAGCGGCAGCATCGTCGGTCAGCTGCCGAATCGGCTGCCAGCGGTCCGCCAGGTTCTGTAATCTCAACGACGTCTCGTCACGCTCAATGAGATTGTCATAACAGGTGACGTGGAAACGACTGCGGTCGTGATTCCGCAAAATCGGCTCAACGAAACTCGCAACGGCATGTTGACGGAAGTCGGGTGAAACGTAACCCACGCGCAGCGGTCTCGCGCGGTCGGCAACATGGCTGATGTGCGGCGCGACTGAGATGCTGCCGCTGACCAACTCACCCCAACGCACATGCAACGCGTATCGTTGTTGTTCGCTCACTGAGTTGTCGTAGCTGAGCGACAGGAAGTAGCTCTGCAGGAATTCGGGCCGCTGCGGCGCCAGCCGGGCTGCCTGTTCGAAGTGCCCCCGCGATTCATCATGTTGCTCGAATCTCACAAGCGTATTGCCCAAGTTATGGTGGGCGTCGGCATACTGCGGGTCCAGTTTTAGCGCTTGCCGAAAACAGGGAATCGCGTCTTCATATTGGCCGAGTTCAAACAGCGAATTGCCCAAATTGTTGAGCGCGTGTGGATATTCTGGACGCAAATCCAACGCCTGCTGATAGGCGACGATCGCCTCATGAAGCCTTCCACCAAGCTTCAAAGCATTACCTAGATTGAAATGTAACTCCGGCATGCGCGGATTGAGTTGGAGTCCCTGACGAAATTGCCGACACGCCTCGTCAACTTCGCCGAGTGACTGCAATACGGTTCCTAGATTGCCGAAGTAATCCGGATTCCCACCATCGAGCGCAATTGCATGCTGAATCGCCGCGGCGGCATCTTGGTGTTTACCCAAACGGTACAGAGCGAGGCCTTGCAAGTGATGCGTCGCTGCGCAATTCGGTGTCAGTTGCAATCTCGACCGGCAAACGCGCAACGCCTCTCCAAAATCGCCGGCTTGCAGGCGAATAATTGCTGTTTGGAGAGAGGTCGATGAGTTCATGACTCTACTTCTAATTGGCCTGTTTGCTCACGAATGGATCGCCCTATGCGATCTGCCGCGGCTGAGTGAGTCCGCTATGTGTATTGGCCTGCGCGGCGCACCAGCGGCTCCACATTTCACGAAACTTGTCTTCCAAAGACCGTGTGTACGCGGCCCCGTCGCAAATCGGAGCCGCCGCCATTCGCAGTCTCAAGCCGTTGCGGTACTCCGCTAATCGATCCGAGTTCGCGGCGAGTCGCTGCGCGATGTTGAGATATTCAGCGGGAGACTCACCGATCAATTCCGGCAACGACATCCACTGCAAGAGTGCCGAGGTCATCCGGCCGACGTAGTTCGAGCCGCGTAGCGTGACGACCGGGACGCCCATCCACAGCGCCTCGCAGGTCGTCGTGGAGCCGTTGTAGGGAAACGTGTCGAGCGCGATGTCGATCTGCCGATAGGCGCCAAGATGCTCGCGAAGCGAAGGGCTGCGGCCCTGCAATACAAGCCGTTCAGGTGGAAGTCCGGCGTCGGCAAAAATTCTCTGCCAATCGACGACGACTTCCGCATCGAGGAACGATTGCGATTTCAGTAACAATCGAGAACCCGGCACGGACAACAACAGGTCGGTCCACAGCCGTACTGTGGGCGGGGAGATTTTGGCAAGATTGTTGAACGAACCGAACGTTAAACAGCCGGTTTCAATGACCGGCGGTGCGGTGACCGGCGGGGCATCACTGGGCGGCGCGTAGCAGGCGAATCCGAGCGGATGCCGTACCAATGTTTCAGCATATAGTGACGAGCCCTCCTCCGGGTCGGCAAATTGGTCTGTGATCCGGTAATCCATGTTTTCCAGACCGGTTGTGTTTCCGTAGCCCAGATAGCTGACCTGCACCGGAGCGGCCCGCCTGCCAAACGCAACGAGTCGATTTCCCGCGGTATGTCCCGACAAATCGACCAAGATGTCCACCGCGTCGCGCCGCACGAGATTCACAAAATCCTGATCGGGCATGCCGGACGACTCGCGCCATTCATCGGCAAGCGTCTTCAACTCCTCTGTCGTACCGTCCGGGTGGCGAACATCGCTGTAGCACGTCACGCGGCATTGCTCGGGCCGATGATGCCGCAATATTGGCTGGATGAAATTTGATACGGCATGCGCTCGGAAGTCCGCTGAGACGTATCCGATGTGCAAGGGTCTCTGTCGGTCAGGAGTTTGACGAAACTGAACCGGCTCGGGACGTTCATGCACTGCCGCCCAGCGGCGGTGTTCGTTGAATAGAACTGCGTCGGACGCCACCGGGAGGTATTGTTGGGCCATGAGGTAATTGCTGGAGGCCGTGACATCATCGTGCTGAATCTCAACGGCTGCGCGGAAACTGCTGACAGCTTCCGCTACCCTGCCTTGAGCCAGCATCGCAATGCCCAGATTGTTATGCGCCTGGGTGAATTGCGGGCTGCGTTCGATCGCCGCTTGAAACGTTCGTGCCGCTTCCGCCAAGCGATAGCGATCCAATTCAATGACACCGATGTTGTAAACGGCCTCCGCGGATTCGGGATCGTGCCTCAGGTAAGTCCGATATGCGGCCAGCGCATCATCCCGCCGCCCCGCGTTTTCCAGACACTCCGCCATCCAAAAGTGCACCGCCGGCAATTCCGCTCCCAGTTCGAGGGCTTGCCGGTAGGCCGCAATCGCATCCTCATAGGCCCCGGCAGATTGCCGAGTCTTTGCTCGGTTGATCACTGCTTTTGTGTAGTTAGGATCGATCTCAATCGCCCGACGAAATGACGCGTCGGCGTCGTCAAACCGGCCGAGGGCCGCCAGACTGTTTCCGAGATTGTTGTGGGCGTCCGCACGCGAAGGTTCGAGCCGTAGTGCCGCGCGGTAGCTGTCGATCGCCTCATCGAATCGCTTGAGTGCATGCTGCGCGGCGCCGAGGTTGATATAGATCGAGGCGTCTGAGTTCCTCAGCTTAGTGGCATATTCGAGGTGCTCAGCCGCGCCGGTGAGTTCCCCTTGTTGATAGGCGAGCAAACCAATCAGATTCCACGCGTCTGCGGACGTGGGGTCGGCTGTTACCGCCTCCCGGTAAAGTCCCTCTGCCTCCCCGAGATTTCCGTTTCGATGGGCATGCATCCCCCGGTTCAGCAAATCGGCAGTGGCGGACATAGTCACTTGCGGGAAATGAGTGGCGAGGATGTCTCAAAACGGAAATGTCGACCTCTTATTGATTTCAATATCGGCCGTTGGTTTTGCGCCAGTCAAACCTCAATTTCGTGCCACAAGTCAATTGAGCGCGTTCCGCCCCAACTGACTCAATTCCGAAAGCTGTCCCGTGAGACGAATCGTTTTGAGAGAGCCCTGCTTGCCCACAAGTGATCGTTCGTTCGTTGGCAATCGGAGGCGACTCGGCCCAGTGGCTGTCCTTGTCGGCCGACATGGTGGCCGCTATCCTGAACGTGACGATCGGTCCGCAATTTCACCGTTCGTTGAACCAGACAGCATGCCGATTCACTGCACGCGTTGCTTGCTCCCCATTGAGGACAGGCGATTTGCCAGAATTAGACCGTTGAAATCTTCTCGTCGCTTCGACTGCCGAAGTTCGCTGAGTGGTGCCCTGCAAGTGTGCCCGGTGAGGACCTTTCGGCGTCGTGGGAGAACGTCTTGATGTCCGAGAAATTTTGGCATCTCAAAAGCTGCCAACTCTTCGAGCGGCTGACAGACGACCAAGTCTCTCAATTGGAGAGTCTTGCTCAATCTCGGGTGTTCGGTCGAGGGGAATTGGTCTACTTGCCCAGCGACCAAAGCACGTCGGTGTTGCTCGTCACGTCGGGACGCATCAAGCTGTACCACATCACCAGCGAAGGCAAGCAAGCGCTACTGGGATTCATCGAGCCCGGTGAGGTCTTTGGCGAGTTAGCCGTCTTTGAAGAAGGTGACCGCGAGGAGTTCGCCGAGGCGATGGAAAAATCGACGGTGATCTTGATCCCACGCGAAGTCATGCAGAGTGTCATGGAATCTCACCCGCTCGTGTCGCTCGGCGTCACCAAGCTGATCGGGCTGAGGCGGCGGCGATTGGAACGGCGGCTGAAATCACTTTTGTTTCGATCCAATCGCGAGCGGCTGGTGCACTTGCTGCTGGAACTTGCGGAAAAATACGGGCGACAGCAGGATGACGGCATTCATTTCGGCATAAAGCTGTCGCACCAAGAATTGGCCAATGTGATCGGCAGCACCCGCGAGACGGTTACCGTCTTGCTGGGAGAACTGCAAAACGAGGGCCAGCTCACCGTCAAACGCCGCCAGATCATCATCTCAAATCTGTCGCAGCTGGCGGCGTCGATTGATAGCGCCGTTCCATCGATTCCAGCCCCAACCGCCCCGGTCGGCCGACAATTCAACCCCGGCGGCATCAAGGCCTAGCCGCTGAAAACGACGTCTAAGTTTGGACGCCGGCCGTCTCAAAGTGGATCGGGAAACCCGCTTAATCGAGGTTGACCGGTTTTGAGAACTCTCATATAGTCCCGCCGCAATTTCGGCCCGCAGTTCTGTGTGCCGGATTTGGTCTTTCAGACCGATTCTTGTGGGACAGTCCCCGGAAAATGTCCCTTCTCCGTAGATACCATTAGACAGGCTCAAAGGATTCGATGCCGATGTCGACCCAACCCAAAACGGCGAAGAAATGGATTTTGATTGTCGGAGGTACCGCCCTGACGGTGATCGTTGCGGGCGTCCTATTCCAAGTCATGAGGCCCGAAGCGGGAAAAGCGGGTTCTAGCCGAGACGGTCGCAGCGGTCGTCAGAAATCCGCAGGGACCGTGCGTGTGGGCGACAAGAGAAAAAAGAAGCCGGTCTGTCGCGTCAATGGCCAGTTGATTAGCTATGAACAGTTGGCGGACGAATGCGTCGCCCGCTACGGCACGACGGTGCTTGAAGGAATTATCAATCGCACGATGATCGAGCAGGCCTTCGAAGGAAAACCTGGCGCGCCGACCGGTGAAGATGTCGAGGCGGAAATCCGCAAGATCGCGAAGAAGTTTCACCTGGACAAAGAACAGTGGCTGCAAATGATGCAGACGCAGCAGGAAATGACCCCCGATCAGTATCGCCGAGATGTGATCTGGCCCATGCTGGCCCTGAAGGAGCTGGCGGGCAAGAATGTCAGAATCACGGATAAGGAGCTCAAAAAGGCGTTTCATCGAAACTACGGCGTCCGGGTCAAAGCCAAAGTGATCGTCTTGGATCGGCTTCGAGAGGCACAAAAGGTTTGGGAAAAGGCTAAGAAAAACCCCGACGATTTCGGCCGTTTAGCGATGGAGCACTCCGTCGATCCTTCCAGTCGTGCATTGGAGGGTGCCGTGCCCCCGATTCGCCAATACACTGGCAACGACGAAGTCGAGCGGGCTGCATTTCGGCTGAACGAGGGTGAAATCTCTGCTGTGATTCAAATCCCTGAAAACAAACACTATGTGATTATCAAGTGCGAGGGGCGCACTCAGCCGTTGGAAGTCGACATTGCGGACGTTCGCGAGCAGTTGATGCAAGAATTGCGCGAAGAGAAGGAGCGTTTGTTAGTCGAAACCACGTTCAAGAAGATCCAAGACGCGGCGCGCGTGGATAATTACTTGACCCGCGTCTCACACGGCAGCGGCAATCGACCGGCGGCAAATTCCCGGAGCGGCTCGCCCGTTCGACAGGTCAGCGGCGAACGCTCAGTCAAGCCTCCGCAGCGGCGCCGTCAACAACAATAGCCGCAGAACGCGGAAAAAGTGCACAATTCCGGACATCAGCGGCACGTGAGGCTTCGCCGGGCTCACGTGCCGTTGTCATGCGCCGCAAGACAGCAGCTCGTAGTCCGACTCTTTGCACAGTGAGTTGAACTGCTACAATAGAGGAATAGAACTGAGGGGCCGATTTCGTTTCCCCTCATTACGATTTGATCAACAGCGCCCAAAGAAAACCCGTCAATGCGCAGCGAATCCGAACAACCAGAATCGGACAATCCGTTCACGATTCCCGTAGCAGCCCGCGTCTTGCGGCTGCCGCCCTACATGTTCGGAAAGATCAACGCGCTCAAATACGAAAAGCGAGTCGCGGGCGTGGACGTCATCGACTTGGGGATGGGCAACCCGACCGACCCGCCTGATCCGCTGATCTGCGAGAAACTCTCCGAAGCTGTCGCCGATCCGCGAAATCACCGTTATTCCGTTTCCACGGGAGTCGCCAACTTGCGGCGCGAAGTGGGCAAGCGGTATTGGAAACGGTATGGAGTTCGGCTCGATCCGACGGAAGAGGTCGTCGCCTGCATCGGGTCCAAAGAAGGATTTAGCCATCTCTGTCTGGCGCTGATGGGGCCGGGGGACACCGCCATCGTCCCTGCTCCGTCATTCCCGGTGCACGTATATGCGGTCGCCTTGGCGTCAGGCAATGTGATTGCATTGGATGTCCGGGACCCGGAACAGTTTCTCAAGAATGTGGATTACACCTGCACTCACCTGTACCCCAAACCGAAGCTGGTTGTGGTTAACTTTCCACACAATCCGACCGCTACGGTCATTGAATCTGATTTTTATGCAGAGCTCGTCCGCCTGGCGAAGCGTCACGAGTTCATGGTGATCAGCGATTTTGCGTACGCGGACATTTGTTTCGACGGCTATCAAGCCCCCAGTTTTCTGGCCACGCCGGGCGCGTTTGACGTAGGCGTTGAGTTTACAACGATGAGCAAGGGCTACAGCATGGCCGGTTGGCGGATCGGTTTTTGCAGCGGTAACTCCGAGATGGTCCGCGCCCTTTCGACCATCAAGGGATACTATGACTACGGCATCTTTCAGCCGATTCAAATTGCGGCGATTGTCGCCATGCGTCATTGCGATGCCGCGGTGGAGAGCATTTCACTAGAATATCGCCGCCGCCGCGACGTGCTTTGCGAAGGGCTTCAGCGGCTCGGCTGGCGCATCACTCCTCCCAAGGCGGGGATGTTTGTCTGGGCAGAAATCCCCCAGCCGTGGGCGCAAATGGGATCGATCGAATTCGCCATGAAATTGCTGGACGAAGGCGGCGTCGCCGTCAGTCCGGGACGGGGATTCGGCGAGGAGGGCGAAGGTTTTTTGCGATTGGCGATTGTGGAGAACGAGCAGCGTTTGCGTCAGGCCGTACGACAAATCGGTAAGTGCCTGAAACAAGAAGTTGCCCAGTCCTAAGCCACAGCGTCATGATCGATCGTCCCGATACCGACTCAGAACCTGCCGGCTCCGACGCCGAACCGGCACCGGTGCGGCGACGCGGCTTCAACAAGCTGGCCTGGCTGCTGATTGTCGTCGGGGTGGCCGCGATTGCTCTCATGCAAAATCGGGCCATCGATCAGAAACACCCGCTGCAGCCGGCAGGGTCGAGTGCCGAGGATGTCGCGATGTTGTTGCAGAGCCGTTACATCGTCGGCGTTTCCGAACTAACCGGCGACGACCCGCAACTGTTGAAGCAAATCTCTGCATTGAACCAAGGGACGGTTGAGCAGCGACTGAAGTTTATTGTCGTTTCTGCTGAACTGGAAGGAGCTGCGAAAGCGCTGGACTTTTTGGAGGCGCTGGACGCGCGCCTGCAGCGTAGCAATGTCGAGCTCACCGAGCAGCAGCGCGAACTGCGGGAAGCGATCGCATCCGTCCTGGCCGATTACGCGGAAGAGAATTGGGATGCTCCGTCCGTCGCTGAGAACCAAAAAAAGTTGTTGCGGGATGAAATGGGCTGGTTCGGACGGTTGCTGTTGTCTCCCCAGCAGGCGGGCAAAACCAAAGAGCGTAAGTCCGTGCTCAAGCAGGCGAATCGCACGCTTCTTCTAGTCGCCGGCGGAATCGGTTTGGGGTGCTTTCTGTTCATGATGGGGTTCGTCGCCGTATTGGTAGTGTTGGTGCTTGGTTCCTCCGGCAAACTCAAACGGAGATTTGCTCCGGCCGATCTTCCATACCAGGGAATCTATGCGGAAACGTTCGCGGTCTGGTTGGGATTGTTCCTGCTGTTGACACGCACGGCCGCTCAGAATCAGGACGAAAACACAAGAATCTGGGGCGTTGCCGCGGCGATGTTCGCCAGCCTGCTCGCATTGGTGTGGCCGTTGATACGTGGCGTCTCCTGGCGACAACTCCGTCAAGATATCGGCTGGACGTTCGGCCGCAAGCCCATCGTCGAGTTGCTCAACGGCGGAGTTTGTTACGTCGTCATTATTCCCCTCGTTTTCATTGGGTTGGTGGCGACGATCATTTTGATGGCCCTGTCCGGCTGGGTCGACGGCCCGCAACCGGGCGCAAACGAGTTTTCCCCGACTCCCGTACCGACGCATCCGATCGTGGATTGGATTGCTGACGCGGACTGGCTGGTGGCGCTGCAACTCTATCTCGTCGCCGCCGTTGCCGCCCCGGTCGTGGAGGAAACAATGTTCCGCGGCGTGCTGTATCGCAACCTGAGGGAGAACAGTCAGCGGTGGGGTTTTCTGGCCAGTTTCCTATTCTCCGCGGCCGTGAACTGCTTTATATTTGCCGTGGTCCATCCGCAAGGTTATGTGGCGGTCCCTGTGCTCATGGCGATTGCATTTGGCTTGACACTGGCCCGGGAGTGGCGCGATACGCTGATCCCCTCCATCGTGGCACACGGGATCCACAACGGATCGCTGATTACGTTGCTTTTACTGATGTTAGGCGAGTGAAACAGAGCCGCCGCCGATCAGCAACTTGATGCACCGGCGTACTCGAAATCAATCGGTATTCAATCGCATATGAATTGGCTCAACCTGTTTTTGATGGCTGTGCTGTCGTTGGGGAATTTCGCGATCGTCGTCGCCGTTCTCAATCGGGTCCACGTGATCCGATTTCACCTGCGCACGCTCAGTATTCTCCGTCGTAGCCATCTGCTGTTGATCATTGGATTCACAGTCGGTTTGGTATGGCAAGGTGGATTCGGCCGAGCGCGGCTGCTCTTCGGCGGCAGTTGGTTCGACATCGCGCCGGTGTACCAACTCTACTTCGTGCTGTGTGGAATCTCCGCCGTTTGCGCTGCGGTGATCGTCGTCCGGCGTTGGTTTCGGGTTCCGCCGGCCGCGCTCCGCAGCAGCCGTTCAGAGATCGTTGACGTGGCCGAAGTCCTTGGCAAACGGCCGCTCGCTCCCGGTCGTTATCACTGGCTTGCGCGGTTGCCCGGCAATGAGGTCGAAAAGATCGAAATCTCTCATAAAGAGATTTGCTTGCCCGGTTTGCCTCCGCAATGGGATGGATTGAGTATTCTCCACATCTCCGATTTGCACTTTATCGGCACGATCACTCGTGACTACTTCGAGGAGGTGTTGCGCCGCGGCGAGGAATTGAAATCGGATCTGGTCGTCTTCACGGGCGATTTGCTGGACGAACCGCACCTCAGTTCCTGGCTGCCGACGACACTGGGACGCCTGTCGGCGCCGCTGGGGTGTTATTTCATTTTGGGAAATCACGATTGGGAACTCGACCCAGGGCAAATTCGCGGCAGTTTGTGCGAATTGGGGTGGATCGACGTTGCGGATCGGTATTTGACGATTGAACATCAACAGCGGAAAATGCTCATTGCCGGTTCGGAGTATCCATGGATGGGGGAAAATCCAGATATCTCCGACGCAACAGCAGATTTTCGATTGCTGTTGAGCCATACACCGGACAACTACCACTGGGCGCGAGAAATGCGATTTGATTTGATGCTGTCAGGACACAATCACGGCGGTCAGATCCGTCCGCCGGGAATCGGCCCGATCTACACGCCCAGCATTTACGGGACGCGGTATGCTGCGGGCGTGTATTACGAAGAGCCGACGTTGTTACACGTCACGCGGGGCGTTTCGGGAAAAGAGCCGATTCGCTACCGGTGTTTGCCGGAATTGACGCAGCTCGTACTGCGGCCCGCTGTATTGGAACCGGTCGCGCAGGCGGAAGTGCGCGCGTTAACCGGAGCAACCGTCGGCGCATCTTAGGGCGATGGAGGGCAACATGCGCAAGTTGCTGATGCTGCTTGGAATACTGTGGGCGTCTCCCTGGACGCTGTTGGGAATCGCCGTGGGGTTGATTGGCCTGATGACGGGCGGTCGATTTCGACGCGTCGAACACACGCTGGAGTTTTATGGCGGCTTGGTGACACCTCTCCTGAAACGATTGCCGGTGAATCCGATCGCGATGACCTTGGGGCATACGATTTTGGGCGTCAGCAGCGACGCGCTGGATGTCGTCCGCGATCACGAATGGGTGCATGTCCGCCAATACGCGCGCTGGGGACCGCTGTTCGGCCCCGCCTATTTGCTTTGTTCGGCCGTCTTGTGGCTGCGGGGTAAGGACGGCTACCGCGACAACCCGTTTGAACGCGAGGCCTACTCCGAAGCGGGTTGAACTTCTGCTCTGTCGAAGGTAACGATTAGTGTGCCACTGGCTTTGCCAGTGCGATTTCAGAGCGATCCCCTGCGAAGCTGCCTTACCGTGCCAGAACCAAGGCACGACGACCTTTGAGTTCCTGAAACCACGCCTATTCGATGTCCACACCCTCAGAACTTGAATCCCGTCTGCGCGCCCACGTTTCCGGCGACGTGCTGTTTGACGACGTCAGCCGCGGCTTGTACAGCACCGACGCCAGTATTTATCAGATTGCACCTCTCGGGGTGGTGCTGCCTAGGTCCAGGGACGATGTGCGCGCCACGATTCAGATCGCCGCCGACCTGGGAGTGCCGATTCTTCCCCGCGGCGGAGGCACTAGCCTGTCCGGGCAAACAGTCGCCGCCGCGATCGTGATTGACTTTTCCAAGTACATGAACCGCATCCTGGACATCGACCCACAGCAGCGGTTGGTACGTATCGAACCCGGTGTCGTGCTGGACCAGCTCAACTTGGCGCTCGCAGCACATGGACTGCAATTCGGCCCCGATGTGTCGACCAGCAGCCGCGCCGCACTGGGCGGCATGATCGGCAATAATTCGGCCGGGTCGCGCAGCGTGCGGCACGGGAAAACCATCGATCATGTGCGCTCGCTCGACGTAATTTTGGCGGACGGCACAGAATTGCACTGTGAGCCGCTGGACGATGTCCAACTGCAGTCCAAACGGGAACTCGAGACCACCGAGGGCGAAATCTATCGCCGGCTGCCGGCGATTCTGCATGAGAATTGTGAAGAAATCGTGGCCCGCTATCCGCGAATTCTGCGGCGGGTGAGCGGCTACAATCTGGACGCGTTTGTGCCGGAACTGCAAGACAAGGTGCCGGTCGCGCCCACGCCGGCGGGGCTCGATTCCGACTGGCCCGACCGGCGGGAATTTAATCTGGCGAAATTGATCGTCGGCTCTGAAGGAACGCTGGGAACCGTCACCGAGGCCGTGTTGCATGCCGTCCCCTTGCCCAAGCAGCGGGCTGTTGCCTGCCTGCAATTCCGCACCATCGATGCTGCATTGAAGTCCGTCACCACGATTTTGGAGTTGCAACCCTCGGCGATCGAGATGCTCGATCACTATATTGTCGAGTTGTCCCGCGCCAATTTGGAATACCGCAGCTATCTCGACTTTGTCGAGGGCACGCCTGCGGCATTGTTGATTGTGGAATTCAGCGGCGAGACGGTTGCAGAGGTCGACGAACGGCTGGACCGGCTGGGTGAAGTTCTCGGCGGCTGGGAGGGCCTCGAACGAATTATCCCGGCGACCGATCCGGAGCAGCGAGACCGCATCTGGAATTGCCGAAAAGCGAGCGCGCCGTTGCTGCTGAGCATTCCCGGCGCCCGCAAGCCGATCGCATTTGTTGAGGATCCGGCAGTCGATCCGTCACAAGTGTCTGACTTCGCCCGGCGGTTTCGGGAGATCTTGGACCGGCACGGTGTCGTCGGTTCATTCTACGGACACGCCTCGGTCGGCTGTTTGCACCTCCGGCCAATGCTCGATACCAAAGCGGCCGAGGATTTGCAGAAGCTCAGGGCAATTTCTGATGAGGTTGCCGGATTGGTTCGTGAGTTCCACGGTTCAATGTCGGGCGAACATGGCGACGGATTGGCGCGGAGTTACCACAACCGTGAATTGTTCGGCCCGCAAATTTATGCCGCGTTCCAGGAAGTCAAACAACTGTTCGATCCACGGGGACTGATGAACCCCGGTAAGATTGTCGGCAGTGAGTCGCCAACAGAGAGCCTGCGCTACGGTCCGGGCTACCAGGGTGGAGAAATCGAGACGTTTTTGGACTTCTCCCGCGAAGCCGAGATCGCTGACTCGCTAGGGAGCGGTTTCCTGGCGGCAGCCGAGTTGTGCAACGGTTCCGGGGTTTGCCGAAAGACGAACACCGGCACAATGTGCCCCTCATTCATGGCAACAGGTGACGAGGAGCACTCCACGCGCGGCCGGGCCAACGCCCTGCGGCTGGCGCTCTCCGGACAACTGCCCGAGGGTTCACTGACGTCAAAGCGGATGTACGACGTGATGGATCTGTGCCTGATGTGCAAAGGCTGCAAGGCGGAATGTCCCTCGAACGTGGACGTCGCCAAACTCAAAGTCGAATTCCTGGCACAATACTACCAACGGCATCGGCCCTCGCTGGGGACGCAGATGATGGCGCAGACCTGGAGGATCAACCGGCTCGGTTCCCATTTGGCGCCTTTGTCGAATTGGATGGCCAAGTTGCCCGGCGCCGCTTGGTTGACGGAAAAACTATTCGGCGTCGACCGCCGCCGAAACTTGCCCACGTTTCACCGCGCACACTTCAGACGCTGGTTTCGCAAACATGCTCCGCATCCGCACGCGGGTCAACGCGGCGACGTCGTCTTGCTGGACGACTGTCTGACAAGCTATTGCGAGCCGCAGATCAATCAAGCGGCACTCACCATTCTGGAATCGGCCGGCTATCGAGTCAGGCTCGCGGGACTGCCTTGTTGCGGCCGGCCCCTGTTTTCCAAGGGGTTGATCAAGCGCGGGAAATCTTTGGTCGAGGCAAATCTTGCCCGGCTGGATCAAATCTCGTCAGAGTCCGTGCCGATCCTGGGCTGTGAGCCGAGCTGTGTGTTGTCGCTCGTCGATGAATATCCCGATCTGGTGCCGACCGAAACGTCGCGGCGAGTCCGCGAACGCAGTTTCTTGATCGACAACTGGCTCGCCGCGCGTGCCGATCGAAATGAATGGGACGTTGACCTGGCGCCGCTCCCGCAATCGGCGCTACTGCATGGCCACTGCCAGCAGAAAGCGCTGGTCGGCACGGCGGCAACCAAATCGCTCCTCGCGCGAATTCCCGAGCTATCCGTGGACGAGGTCAATTCCGGCTGCTGCGGGATGGCGGGATCGTTCGGCTATGAACATTACGACATCAGTATGAATATCGGAGGCCGCGTCCTCTTCCCGGCAGCGGAAGCACACACCGGCGGCCCCATTCTCGCACCCGGCTTCTCATGCCGCCACCAGTTGGCCGATGCAATCGGCGTACAGGCTCTACATCCGGTGGAGCTAATTGCCCAACAAATGCAGACAACGCACAAGGATTAACCTGCATCGCGGCAACTACTTCGATGCCAGAGCATCGACCAGCGGCAATTCATCGATGCCGCCGATTCCGAACACCGAAAGGAACCGATCGGTTGTTCGATAGTGCACCAGCTTGGGGTTCTCGCTATCGCGATGTACGGCAATCAATTGCCGGCGGACGAGTTGACTTAGCAGGCTGCCGGCGTTTTGTTTGCCGGTCTGCTCAGTCTCCTCGCGGGTGACCGGTTGTTGGTAGGCGACAAACGCCAGGACTTCGAGGGCATCCTGGGAGAGTCGGACTTCGCGGGGGCCGATTCCAAATGTCCGGTCGCGGACACGAGCATAACTCTCCCGCAGCGACAGGTTGTAGCCGCCTTCGCCGAGTTGGACCTCATATGGCCGGGCCTCGTCGTCATACGTGTGATTGAGCTCATCAACGAGAGCCTGCACCGCCGTGCTGTCGAAACTGTCTCCCAGCAATGAGGCCAATTTCTTTGATGAGAGCGGCGTGCCGCCGACAAAGAGCGCCGCCTCGAGAATCTGCATCGGCGTAAAACGCGGGTTCGTCCGCTCCGCGCCGTCCTCATCAGTCGACGCCTGTTTCGAGGCCGGTTCTTCGGGTTGGGTCGACTCGTGTTGCTCGGCGGCCTCAGTCGCGACCGCGTCGCCTGCGGGAACGTCCCAATCGGCATCGTTCAGTGCTTCGACAGCGCGGCGGTACTGCTCATCGATCTCATCGGCCGACATCTCGAGGTCGGCATCGAGATCATGCTGCACGTTCTCCAAAGACGGAGAATCATCCGGAACTGGAGTTGGCTGGTCAGGTGCGAGGGGCTCATCCATGAAGGCCGCCGTGAAACTGTCAACAGACGCGCAAGACTGTTAGGGGTGCGACGCAAGGAATCCATTCGTCGCAATCGCGGGCGGAAATATATCTCAGATTGGCGATTTGCCTCAAGCCCGGGTCCACCCATCAGGCAGCCGCCGATTGCCGGATAAGTCCGATCTTCGACAAAGCGTCAGTCAACGCATGGAATCGGCAATGAGCCGGTGCTCGCGAATCCACGCAGCGTTTCGATCCCGGCTCTGTTCCACGGCGTCGGCGACCTTTCCCTGATCACGCTCGTCGCGCATCCGCTGGAACTCCTGGCGGCAATGTCGGCATTTCTTAACGTGCTGTTTGACGCGAGCGGTCAATTCCTCGTCGAGTTTGTTGTCCAAATAGTCCTGAGCTAGAGATTCGACCTTTTGGCACGAGATTCCGCCGATCACCGGATCGTCATGCGTCGAAACCGCGAGATTCCCTGCGACAATCAACAGTACGACGGCGGTGGAGATTCCAGCCGCGATTCTTAGGTGGTGCATGCGGCGTTTTGCGCGCAACCCAGTCACCAACCGGTTCATTTCGCCGGAAGGACAATCGCCCCACAACTTGTCATCGGGCCGTTTCTCGTTCATCGCCACCTTCGCGAAAACACTTCTCAACGCTACGTTTGACGCCCGTTTCCAGTTCTCAGAAGATGTCAAACGAGTCTTGCCGCGCGTCGTGCACAACAGATCAGACAAGCGCGGCTCAGATGTTTTATGATAATCTGCGGAGAAAGGGAAGACATCAACGTATGATCGGTAATCCCGATACAGATGTCTGTAAGGTACCCCACAGAGGGCGTGATTGGGGCGTTTTGACAGAAAACACGTGCAGAAAGTCGAGGACGGAGTGCCCTAGCCGACCTGCAATTGTTGCTCCAGTGCCTCGAGTACGTCTCGGACCGGCCAAGTTTGCGAAGCGACTTGAATGGTCTCGGCACGCTGGACCCACCCGGCGATTTTTTTCTCCGCGGAAATGACGGTGCTATGTTTGCGACCGCCGAAGTACCCGCCGATCTCGCTGTACGCCGCGCGGGTATGTTTGCGCGTGAGATACATCGCCAGCATGCGCGGTTGGCTGACCGATCGACCACGATTGGAGGACCTCAACTGATCGGCATCAATGCCAAACATCGTGCAGACTGCTTGTTCCACGTCAGCCATGCGGATCACGCGGATGCAGTCGCGCTCCAGATCGGTCAACACGCGCTGTGCGGCCGTTAACGCCACGCGGCGGCCGGTCATCGAATAATATGTTTGCAGGCAGTGAAGCGCGCCTTCCAGTTCGCGGACGTTGTTGCGAAACCGGTCGGCGACGAAATCCAATGCTTCCTGGGAAAACGAGCCAGGCAACCGTCTCGATTTGTGGTGCACGATGGCTCGTCGCGTCTCGGCATCCGGAGCATCCAAGCGGCAGACCATGCCCGATAGCAAGCGAGATTTCAGTTCGTCGCTGAATTTGGTCAACAGACGCGGATGCTGATTCCCGGATAAGATGACTTGTCCGCCGTTGTCGGTGAGCTGTTTGAACGTGTTAAGGAATTCCTCCTGAATGACGCGCTTGCCGCCGAAGAAATCAACGTCGTCCACCAATAGTAAATCGACCGTGCGAAATCGTTGTCGAAAGCTCGGCAGCGAATGGTCCTTTAGTGCGCCCGTGAAATAGTTCGCGAACGATTCTGCCGACAGCAACACGGCCTGCCATTGGGGATGCTCGGTTCGTATGTGGCGATAAATCCCCTCCAGCAAGTGCGTCTTGCCCGTTCCCACCGGACCGTGGACGAAGAGCGGGTTGAATCTCGAATCGGACGAGTTGCACACCTGCCACGCGGCTGTCAGAGCCATGTCGTTGCAGGGGCCTTCGATAAACTCCCGCAAATCGGCATAGCGGCGAGCAGGTCGGCGTTGTCGACGCTTCGAGCTCTGTTGTGATGCCGTCGGCGCTTGCGGCCGGGCGGGTTTTCGCTCCTCGTCGCCGGCTTGTAACTGGCGGCGGGCAATCTCGGCATCGACTGCGAATCTCACGCGGGACGAAGGACCCAACACGGATTGGACGGCCTGATGGGCCGATTCGCGAAACTGTTTGACAAACCAGTCCACCATGAAGGGACTGGCCACTCCGAGCGTGAGCTCGTCGCCTTCAATTGTGAGCGAGACCTTCTGGTCAAACCAATGCCGGAACGCCTGGTCTCCCAGCGCGGCATTCAACTCACGAAGGATTTGCTCTTCGGCGCACTCAGGCGTCGACTCAAACGCGATCGTATTGGGCTGCATCGTGCTACCCCCAAACGCGCACGGTCTACGCTCCTCGCCTCCTTGGGGAGGATCTCAACGACGGCATCCGTTGCCAGAGCCTCGAATGTCTTGCGAGGGAACGTAGCGTTGCTGCGGGATTGATGAACGCGGCAGCGAATCAGGCACCAACTGCTTCGTCGCCACGTGATAGGATTTACTTACTCGGTGATTCCGATCCTATCGGGGACGGCGCACGTGTCAAACCAAAATCTCAAAGTTCTGAGATGGAAATTACAATTGATTCAGAATTGTCATTCCGCTCCTGAATTCCCGCCCCAATCCGCGCGCAAAAAAAATCGCAGCACCAAATCTGGTTGTGAAGAACTTGTTAATTGCGGCCCGCTCCGCGCGATCCTGATAAGCGCAGGTGCAGCGCGCGCGTGGCGATCACCTCAAACCCGATTCGCTCGTAAGCTGCTGTCGCATAGTGATTTCTGGCGTCGACGGCCAGGAAGATCGTGGGCGAGGTTTGCTGCGGCAGCAGGGGCAATGTCATTGCCAACATGTCTCGGCCAATACCTTTCCCCCGAGCTTCCGGGGCCACACCCATGTAGACAAGTTCCCAGGCACGTTGGTCGGCGTGTTCGGAGAGTAACAGTACGCCGACGTCGTTGCCATCACGTCGAAACAGCCGCCAGTATTCAGGGTGTAACGTTCCCGTACCGCGATGTCCCTCCAAGGCCTGTTCAGCCGTCCGCATTCCGTCAAGCTCGGGGCAATCAAGCGTCGCGCGATACGTGCGCTGCAGGAGGTCAACAAATTGGCGATGCGTCTGCTGATCGTAGGTGATGAACTCCAATTCCGCTCCGCACTCCGGCATGGCAAGGTTCAGATTTCGCTCCATAAAGACCAAATCGGTGAGATAAGGGACGCCGTTTTTGTCCAATAGCCGGCGCCCCTCGAGTTCCTCCCGTTCGACGATCGATTGTATGAACGTCACGTTTGCCGAACTCAATCGGCCAATGGCAGATTGTAGGAGCGCGTCTGCGACATCGACATCTTGCTCGACGGCGACTTCAGGAGGCCACAACGACGCACACCCGCCGTCTTGAAGGAGCGTTAACAGGGCGCCGACGGGGCGATGGTCGCGTCGCGCCAACAACAGTCCGTCCAGAGACAGCTCGCCCGCGGCGGCGGCACTCAATGTGGCCGCGATCTGCTGCCGCTGTTCCTCCGCAGGCAGTTGCTGGGTCAGGAACCGCAGCGCAATATCGATGTCATCGCCGACAGCAGGCTGAACGGTGACCATAGGGGGTGGTTGCTGCGACCCGGAAAGAGCATGGGGCTGAAACCCTACGATCGGAGGATAAACCGACGCTCCTGCGAATTCAACGTCACATGCGGCAGCATCCGGGACCGCATGGCGGAGCATCCGATGGCGGGCACGCTGACGAAATCGGCAGTTCCGACGACTTGCTCGGACCATGTGCAGCCGGCGCACTGAGCAACCTTTGCAAGTTGTTAGCTCCGCAATCGGGACACGAGAGCGGTTCACCATTGCGAACCAATGCTTCGAACTCACACTGACATGTGGAGCAGGAATACTCGTAGAGCGGCATCGTCACCAACCTGTCAAGAGAACGATTGCTCTGTCAAACCTTCGATCAGGCTTTGACAAGTCATTAGTATCGAATCGGCCGGTTCTCATCGGAATTTGGATTCCGTTGGAAAACCGGATTCAATTCTCTCGAAAACTGGTCGCTCTGCCAAGCGTCCGCCGGCAAGGTTTCTGGCATCAAATCGGCGGACGAAGCGTCCCTATTGGCCCATGGGACGGTTATCTGCGGCGGCGTCCTGTAGTCAAATAGGGTGCTTTGTCCCAGCGGCGCGTGCTGCGTTGAGGAGGAGGGCTGCTGGGAATCGAACATGGGGGTCGACCCCACAAAGACCAGCAGTGCCAAGCAGGCCGCCGCCAACGTCGCGGACGGAACCCAATTCGGGTAATGCTGCCCTGTTTGCTCCAACGTCGCGGGCATCAACTGCGCGCGAATTCGAGGCCAAAGTGAGGGCACGTCGACGTCCAAGGGGGTTTCCCGGACCGTTCGCATGATCGTCTGGCTGTCTTCGAGGTGTCGCAGGGAGTCACGGCAGGAAGGGCATTCTGCGGAATGCCGTGCCGCCGTTTTCGCTTCTGCCTCTTCTAAATCTTCACCCGCCAACAGAGCCAGATCGTGTTTGAAGTCGTTACAGTTCATCGCTCTGATTCTCGTCTTCAGTCAACGTGAGAGATACATCCTGATTCAAATTCCGCTTGGCCCAGATCTTCTGAAAACGCATCCGCGCCTCAGCCAACCTCCAACGAATCGTCGCTTCTTTGCGATTCTCAATTGCGGCGATTTCTGAGGTCGAGAAATTCTCCAGATCACGAAGAATCAACACGGTGCGATACTTCTCCGGAATCTGCTCCAGAACGTGGTGAACTTCCTGGCTCAATTCCAGATGCTTGCGGGGATCCGCCGTTGCGGGGTCGGGGGACTTTTCTGACGCGCTCTCGGAGAACAACGATGTCCAACCTCGCCGTTTTTTGCGCCTCAGATGATCCAACGTCAAATTGACGCCGATGCGGAATAACCACGGGCCAAATCGTCGAGACGGATCGAATTGATCGAGCCGCTCATAAGCGCGAAGAAACGTTTCCTGGGCCAAGTCACGGGCCAATTCAGGATCGCGAATGAAACGCATGAGCACGCCGATCAACCGTCGCTCATAACGCATCACCAGCCCGCCGTAGGCATCGCGGTCGCCACGGCGCACATCTTCCACGAGCCGGGCGTCACTGATCGCGACCGCCGGTTCTCCTGAATCGGTGGTACTGGTTTGATTCTCGGACATCGAGATCATTGGCAAGTTCCTTCACGCTCTGTGTAGTACTACGAGCCTGAAGTCACTGCCGTTTGAAAGTCCCGTTACGAATGTAGAATCGATGATGCTGGCAGCTCAGCTGCGCCGCAATTGTAGGCGCATCAATGGGTTATGGTCAATCCCCTTTGACCGCCCGCAAAACACACACCAGGCGTCAGCGGCGGTATTGCTTAGCGAGTGAGCCGGCTACTTCTCAAGCATACTCCACATCGCGCGATAAATCGGCAGACCCAGTTTCCGTTTCTTGCGTTCAAAGCTGGTGTGGTAGTCCAGGTCATGCTCCGCCGCGCGTTCCGCCGGTGTGATCTGCGGACCAAACCACGATGTCTCGCGAACCAGATCCGTCATCACCTGAAAGTACTCTTCCACATCCGTCCAGACATGCAAATTACCGCCGACGATGAGAATCCGGCGGATTCCTTGCAAAAGGACGTCGTCAAACACGCGCCGCTTCTTGTGGCGCCGCTTCCACCACGGATCGGGAAAATAAACGTGGACCGCCGACACGCTGTTGACCGGTATCCGCTCTCCAACGATCAACTTCGCATCTCCGCCTAGGACGCGGACGTTCGGCATTTGCCGCTTATGGATACGCCTTGCCGCTCGGCGACCCTCTTTATAGCTCAATTCAATGCCGAGATAGTTGGTCTCGGGATTGCTCAACCCGGCGTTGACCAGGAACAGGCCGCGGCCTGCGCCGACTTCGACTTCGACGGGATTGTCATTTGCGAAGAGCGATTCCCAATTCAGCGGACCATCAATATCGTCGAGCGTCTGGAAATAAGGACGCAAATCAAGGCGGGGTTGGAGAGCCATCTACGAAACAGTTTAGGTGACGAGGAGTTGATTGCGTGCGGCCACAATACGTGACCTGTGCGGAATGTGCGTCAGACCGCACAAAATGGCCGGAGCGGCCTCGATTATTCCGAGTTGCCGTCTCGAGTAATCGGCACTCCGATAATCGAACCGGAGAAGACCATTTTCCCGTCGACGATACCCTGCACCTGATTTACCGCCCGAATCTTCGGCCGCAATTTGGTGCATCGAGCCATAAGGATCAAGCGGCTGTTCGGATAGACGGGCGCTCGAAAACGAATGTCGTCCATGCCGCCGAAACCGAGAAAATCTCCACCAAGCAGACTGAACTTCCGCGCGTAGAAGCCCGCCAACTGTGCGCCCGCCTCGCAGATGATCACACCCGGCATCAACGGATAGCCGGGCATGTGACCCTGTACCCAGAATTCATTCTCGGTGATATCTTTGTAGCCGACCAAGCCATGGTTTTCCCGATCGACATGCACGATTGCCGTCAGGTGTTCCATCTCACAGCGCTGAGGATTCACCTGGCGAATCGCATCGATATCGTAAATCGGCTGGTCAAAGTCGATTTCGTCGAGATTGTAAAGAAACGGTGGCGGCATACTTGCGCTCTCCTCCCTCTGATCATGGCTGAGCGTTGAAGGAAAGGGAACGGGACTCAGGGGGAAAGGATGTTTTGAATCTGTCGTAAATCGACCAACAATCGATCTGGACGGACCGTTATGTCTCGCAACTCTTCAGAAGTCGCCTCGACGCTGGTCTTGTCGCCGGCATACAGAGCAGTTTTCATGCCGAGTTGCTTGGCAATTGCAAGATCATCTTTGAGACGTGAGCTGACGTACAGTATCTCGCGAGCCTTGATTTGCGATTGGTCGAAACTGCGAACAGACGCCTCAAACAGGGATCTGGACGGCTTTCGCACTCCAACCTGATAGGAAAGGGTCAGGCAATTCGGTGCAAATAGCTTGGCTGGCGAGGGTAGTTTACCTTGCTTCCGCAACACCCGCAACATCTGCACAAAACTGAACGACTGTGCATCGGCCAACAGTCCCTGGGTGCGACCCATTTTCGCGACAGTGATCAATGCCCTAAGCGCTCCCGGTGCCGCAGCAACTCCTTGCAGATTTGCATGAAAGAAGTAAGCGATCTTCTCGCAAAAGTCATCCAGACTGCCGTAAAAGGCCGCGTCAAATTGATAATCCTTTTGTTGAAGCATTCCAATCAGCCGCCGCCAGATCTCGGTGCTGATGATCTCCGGCGCCTCACCACGTTTTTCCGTGCCGCTCATCGCCAGTTGGTCGTAAACTTCAAGGTATTTGTGTAAAAAATACTCCCACGGTGCCCCAGGCTTGCGACTCATGGAGTTCCACATGTTGAACTCCTTAATCGTCTTGTCCAATGCGATTTGCATCGGCAATTGCAGCGGATGTTGATGCAGCAACCGTCCCTCGGAAATCGTCAGGAGGGTTCCGTACAGGTTCCAGACGACTCCCCGGATACCGGCAAGCGGTTTGATCGAGGGGGTGGCTTTCGCGGGGGCCGCTTCGGCGACTTGCGGCCAGAGTAATTCGCGGTTGTCGAGCCAATCTACGTATTCTTGAAGGGACTTGGGCATTCGCGGAAGAATGATCTCAGGGGGCGATATCGCCGTGACCAGAGTTGTGAAACAGGTTGTATGAATTTGGGCGCGAGCAAATACGCTCTATTCATCTTAACGAATCATTCCCGGTTTCTTCGAGCCTCAATCCTGAACCGGTCCGATCCGGCCTGGGGAGCCAGCGAGTGGTTTTAGCGGAAAATCGTCGAATTTCGCCCAAATGCTTGACGACTTACAAAAGTAAGCTATAATGGGCGTCGTCAGTCTGCAACACACGGGGAAAAACGCAGATGAAGAAACGGCAAGCGGCTTCCAAAGCGGAATTGCAAATTGCCCGTATCGTATGGGATCTGGGCAGCGCCACTGTGCGCCAGGTGTTTGAACGTGTCGATGCAAGTCGTGACCTCGATTTCAAAACGGTCCAAACCTACCTTCGCCGATTGGAGGCCAAGGGCTACCTGCGGACCCGACAGGAGGGCCGCAGCAAGGTCTATTCGCCCAAGGTGCGTCCCGGACAAGTCATTCGAGAGACGGTCGACGACTTCCTGCAACGATTGTTCGACGGCGCGACGCTGCCGCTGGTACAGCACCTGATTCACGAACGGGACATATCGCCCGAGGAAATCCAAGAACTCCGCGAGATGCTCGATCGCTGGGAAGCGGAGCATCAGCCGGAGGAGCAGGACTGATCTTCCGGAGGACCTTTCGAGTTGAACTCGGTAGTGGCTGCCGCCGCAGCGCCCGCCCGGCGGCAGCCACATTTTTGTCGCGGCGGCGCAGATTCGGGCCCCAAGTGCTTCTCCAGTCAATTGTCACAGTTCGGCATTATATCTTGATGGGGGAGCCTGTTATTAGCGTTGCCGGAACGAGTGCAATTTGACCGGTCGGCGATCGAGCGGCATTGAAAGCGCTTTCCTCGAAATCCAACACGAGAGACAACCCATGGTTGCCGCCAACACGAAGGTGCGGATACTTGAGGCCGCTGAGCTGCTGATTCGTCAGCGTGGGTCCAACGCGGTCAGTTTTCAGCAAATCAGCGAGAAGGTTGGATTGTGCAAGGCGACCGTCTTGCATCACTATCCCTCGAAACAACTGTTGCTCAAAGCCGTGCTCGAGCGCTACAGCGCATGCTTCTTGACGCTGTTTGACGAGATTGTTGACGCCGAACTTGATGCCCCCGCAAAGCTGCGACGCGGGATCGCTTTGTTTCAAACAAATCCTTGCAGTGAACGGGAGTCAACAGCGAGCCTGTGCGGCGTGCTCGGCGCGGAATTCTCCGCCCTGGACAACGAGGCTGCGCAACTCTATCGCGAGTTCTGCAGCGAGATCGAAGTCCGATTGACGCGAATCCTCAAGCAAGGGATTGACGAAGGCACGTTCTGTTTTCGCGGCAACTCCCGCGCGGTTGCGGCACTGGTATTCTCGCTTCTCGGCGGGGGCGTGTTGATCGTGCGGGCGAATGGTGATCAAAAGCAGTGGCAACAGATATCACGCCAATTGCTGAAACTGCTGGGGACTACCGGGACATAGACTCAATAGGCCGCCGAGCGTCCTAGAACTCTTACTTCTGCGTGACACGTACCGACACGCAACCGGTTTTCTCAGCCGGCGATGCCGATGCAGCATTCAAGAGAAACGCAAGGTTCGCGAGCGCAGTAAAGTTGCTGATTGCTTGCGGATGCCCGTTCGGAGCGAACACTTTGCACGGCCTCATCGTCATGCACAGCATGACCTACTTCTTTTGCCGTAGTTTTTTTAACCAATCGGCGATTTGCTCATGCACGGCCTCGGTCTGGCGGACGACGAGGGCGTCCTCGAATTCCATGATCGTACCGGGACCGCCGACGCTGTCCCAGGACTTGGGGGCGATGTTAGTCTCGATGTCATTAACAAGGTGTTCCAAGTACTTATCGGCTGACGTAGGAGCTAATGCTGCGGTTTCCTCGTCGCCCATGGCGTACCATCCTTCCGGCGCAATCTGAAAGAAACCTTGGCCTGGCAGTTGTTGTCTCATCAGCCGCTTCCGGCGGAGCATGATCTTTTGTAGCGTTTGCAGTTGCCGCTCTCGCTGAGCAACCCAGCCGGGCGCGTAGATATCCAGAAGGTCGACGGCATCGTAGACACGGGGCGTGAGTATTTCGTTGGCTACGATGTCTGTTGTGATGTAGAGCATTTCGTGATTGTAGACTGCTGCGAGTTTCTGCGGTTTGAGCAGCGTCTCCAGCGCATCTTTGAGCGACACATTTTCGATGTCGGCGCTTATATGCATCACGGGGCTGACGTTCTCGTCACTTAGCGCCCATTGATCGATCCACAGTGGGATCTGACACTCGCGGGCGATCGCATTCATCACGTCGGTCAGCGGGCGGTTTTCATATTTGAGGCTGACCGGTCGCGCGAGAATTTGATCGATTCGCTGTTTCGCGCGGCGATCGCGGTTTAGCGGCGCTGCCGCCGGTCGCTGGAGGCGCGGCGTGGTGCGAATGCGCTCGATGTCAAGAAGCAGCTGCGCGATTTCATGATGGACGTCCTCTGTTTGCGGGAATCCAATGACTCCCGGCAAATTGATCACCGGACACGGACCGCTAAATTCCCACGTCTCCGGTGCAACGACAATAGCGATCAATTCACAGACGGTGTCGTAGTCCCCAACCAGCGAGACACGGCGTAGGTCGTACATCCGTCCCCGAATATTCTCCTCGGCAGCGATTTGTGTGGTGATTTCGAGTACGTCATTGTCGACGACGAAAGTCAGTCGCTGTGGCGCGAGCACCATTTTCAATGCGGCCCCCAGCGAGATACCGGTAACGTGAACTGTGCTCGGTTCGTCGCTGCGAATTCCTTCGTCATCCAAGCTCCGCTCGTCGATCCAGACGTTGATTCTTTGGTTTTCGCCGATAGTGTGGAGCACTTCCGATAAGGGGGCATCGACGAAATCCAGATCCGCCGATTGAGTGAGCCACATAAAGATTTCCTGCTCGGTATTCGAGTAGGTTTGACCCGGTTGAGCGGGGTAATCAGAACCGTACGGACGGGATTGGAATCGGTCGATTTGTCCGTAAAGATCGCGTATCTCGCGGTGGGCAGCCTGCGTTTGGCTGATCAACATCCCGCCTTCCGATTCCCGAATGGTTGCGAGACCGCCCATTGCTTCCCAGCTATCTGGAGCAGCCAATGATTCGATAAATTCAATCATCGAATCGATGTCGAACGTCCACAACTGATTCGGCAGCAGCGGCGGCGTGTATGTGATGTCGGGCAGCGGGTAGAAACGCGTTTCCAACATCTCCGACGCAGCGTCAACAGACGTGATCAACAATTCATCAGGTTGTTCGACGTACGTGGCATCGTCCCAACCGGCAATCGTCGGATTACATTGATCGAGTAGCAACTGCAGCGCATTGCGGAGTGAGATTTGCTTCAAATGCATGGAGACAGGATTCGAGAACAAGTCCCGGTTCTCAAAGGCAGCATCGTCAAACCGCACCGTGATCCCCTGCTCCGCCGCCAGTTGTTCGATCGCTGTTCTGATGGGCGTGTCGGTGACATCAACGTCAATCTGCTTGTCGAGCAGCCGCTCAAGCGGGGTCTCGGCGTCGAAGCGTACGAATTGGTATTGTTGTTCGGCTTCCGGAGGCGCGGAACGTTGCTGTACGGCGGCCGCCAAAATGATCACCAGGCAGCACCAGACGGCGACGTGGGCTAAACTACGTTTCGAGGTCGAGTGCGGCATCGGAGGTTCTCCGGTTGCGAGACGGGCCGTACTCTTAAACGCGGAATGCCGCGCGGGATTTACTGCCCGCTGCCGGCCCCTTCGTTGACCGTCCGTTCATACAGCGCTAGCAATTCCGGCGTCTTTTTCTCCAGGCTGTATTGCTCCAGAATCATCTCTTCGCCCGCTTTGCCGAGGTGCCGGAACGCCTGCGGGTCGTCGAGAACTTTGAGGGCCTGTTCGGTCAGGCCGTCGACGTCGGAGAACCCGGCCAGCAGGCCGTTTTTTTCGTGCTCGATCATTTCCCGCACCGGTGCGGTGTCGGAGGCCAGCACCGTGCAACCGACCGAGAGGGCGTTCATCATCGACCAAGAGAGCACGAACGGCACCGTGAGGTAAATGTGCAGGTCGCCGAGGCTGAGAATGTCGACCAAATCGGGAGTCGGAACCCGTCCGGTGAATATAAAGCGGCTTAGGTCGTACTTGTCCTGCTTCATCACGTGTTCGCGGAACGATTTCTCCGGGATGTGATTCAAGTCGCCGCCGTACGCCACCCGGTCGGTGCCGACCACAACGAAGACGACGTCGTTGCGGGCGTCGCAAATCCGTTTGGCAACCTTCATGAAAATGTCGAAGCCGCGCATCGATTCAAAACCGCGAGAGACGTAAGTCAAGATTTTGGTATCGGCGGGGATTTCGCGATTGGCGACCTTGCGGGGTGCCTCGCGGCGATGCCACAGTTCGGTGTCGACGCCGTCGAAGATGGTCTCCAGCTTGTGCTGGTATTCGGACGGAAACAGATTCCGCTGCCAATTGGTGGGGGAGTAACCGCGGGTGCAGGTCTGCAGGTCGAGCATGATCATCGCGTTGCGGGTCCGAGACCGCAGGATGCTCATTTCGTTGGCCGGGAATTCGGGCCGGAAATCGAGATCGGAGCCGTGGCCGCGATAATAGTATTCGAAGTAGTTGATGATCGGGCAGTCGTACAAATCGGCCAGCCAGAGCGTGCTGCCGAATCCGCTGTGGCCGACAACGAGATCCGGTTTGACGTCCGGCAGCGCTTTCATTGCTTCATAGACGCCCCAAGCATGCCAAGTGGCGTTCTCAAACGTGCGGCTGCAATAGTGCGTGGCCTTGGTCGCGCCCCCCTTTGCCTTGTATTCAATCCGCCGCACGCCGTCGAACTCGCCCGAGGGGTGCTCGCAGACGAACGAACATTGAAAACCCTTATTCTTGACCAAGTGCCGGGCGATGTGGCCGAATTGAGCGGGGAAGTTGTTGTGGACGAACAGCACGTGCATCGGAAGACTCCCTGGGCGTCATGCAATGGAATTGGCCAAACTGCACGTTACAGGACGGCGCTCAAGGAGGCAAATCAACCGTGCGTCGGATTTCTTTCGGAGACGGCTACTTCGGCTGCACCCGGCCGACCAGGAAGTAGTTGTAGTGGCTGCCATGAGGGCCTTCGGCCCCCAGCACATACATCGTCTCTCCCAGTACGACGACGCCGGGGTCATTGAAGACGGCGCCGGGCGGCAGCTTGCCCGCGACCCGCAGCCAGCAATCATCTTGCGTGTCAAATGCCCAGACGAGGTCGGACCAAATCAACGCTGCCCCCTGCTTCTTCGAATTGGGGCGAACCACACCGCCGGCAAGCAATGCGTATCGGCCGTCATAGAGTGCTCCCTCCCACCCCGATATCGCCAGCGGCGGCGGTTCCATCTGCTGCCAGCGGTCACGATTGGCATCGTATCGGAGGGTTTCGCGCGTTCCCACAGTCTCTCCCTCCTCGTTCCAAGAGAGGCCGCCAAATAGGTACAGGTGTCCTTGCGCGACGAGCGAACCACACCAGCCGCGGCCAGCCCCAGGAATCGGCGCGCGTCGCTGCCAGCCACTTTGCGGCTTTGAAAGGTCGAAAATCTCCGTTGTGTCGCGAATTGTGTTGTGGCTGTATCCCCGCTCGCTGAAGTCGTATTCGTTGCCCCCTGCGACGACAAGCCGATTGCCGATTGCGCCCACGGACGTGTGCGTCCTGGGCACTTGCAGTCGGCCGTGCATCCGCCAAGCGGGCGGATTCTGCGACAGATCAAGCATTGCACATTCACCGTGAACGCGGTACGGCGGATCCTGCCGTTTATATTGCAGTCCGCCGCCGATCAGATAGAGCGCATCGCCGACTGCGATGCCGCGCGGGTACTCCCGGCGAATGGGGGCGTCCGCCAGTTGTCGCCAGGAGTCACTCTTCGGGTCGTACTCCCACGTCCACAGGGACGTCCGCCGACTCGCCGTATCATCGGAGCCGTCGCCGCCGGGAATGAATCCGCCGACGACATAAACTTTGCCGCCGTGTGCGACCATCGCCACGCCGCTGATTCCGGCATAGGGACCCTCATCCACCCACGGAAGCCGCCGCGTTTCCCAATCGATTGTTCCGAATACCGGTAACGACGAGAATTGTGCCGGTGGATTTGCGGAGAGTGGCGGGTCCACTTTCACGCCCCGCTTGGGTTTCGCAACATCGGGCGAAGACGGACTCTGCTCCGCAAAACAAAACGGCGCCGCGACGACGGCAAGAATCAACGCAATTGCGGGCGTTTTCATGATTGGGATCAACCGCTGTACGAATGCTAGGCCAACAATTCTTCGACCACTTTGCCCGGCTGTCCGTCGAGCAAAGTTTGTTCCCTTGGGCCTTGCTTGTAGACGACGCGCTGTGGGTCGAGACCGAACAAGTTCAACAGTGTGGCGTGATAATCGTAGTGGTGCACGATATCACTCACCGCTTTGTGACCGAATTCGTCAGTCTTGCCGTGGGCATAACCCCCCTTGAAGCCGCCGCCGGCGAGCCACATGCTGAAGCCATACGTATTGTGGTCGCGTCCGATGTTCTTCTCGTTTTGAATCACCGGCAGCCGGCCCATCTCGCCCCCCCAGTGCACAACCGTGCTGTCGAGCAATCCCCGCTGCTTCAGATCCGCGACGAGCGCCGCCGAGGGTTGGTCCGTCTTCAGGCACGCCTTGGGCAGTGAGTTTTTGATATTGCCGTGATGGTCCCAATACTGGTTCTGCGTAAAGACCTGCACGAAACGCACTCCGCGTTCAACCAACCGCCGCGCGATCAGGCAGCGGCTGCCGTAGTCCTTCGTCGCCGGGTTGTCCATGCCGTACATCGTTTGCGTTGCTTTGGTTTCCTGGCTGAGATCGAGCGCTTCCAGTGCAGCAGTCTGCATGCGTGCCGCCAATTCATAGCTGGCGATCCTTGCCTGCAGGTCCAACTCGCCGGGACGCTCCTCAAGATGTCGCCGATTGAGCCGGCCCACGTAGTCGAGATAGTCGCGCTGGACGTTGCCCCGCAGGTGTGGCGGCGCGTTGAGATTCAAAATCCGCGGCTCCTGCGGACGTACGACGGTTCCCTGAAACATCGACGGCAACCATCCGCCGGACCAGTTTTGAACGCCAGCCACAGGCAATCCCTTCGGGTCAGTCATCGCCACGTACGCGGGCAATTCTTGGGATTCCGTCCCCAGAGCATACGTGAGCCAACTCCCCAATGCGGGCCGCCCTTTTTGGATCCGGCCGCTGCTGAGCGCGTAGATCGACTGCACGTGATTGTTCACGCCGGTGTGCATCGAGCGGATCAGCGTGATGTCGTCCACAACTTCTGAGAGATACGGCAACAACTCGGAGAGTTCGATGCCGGAATTTCCCCGCGGCTGAAACTTCCAAGGAGAATGAAACACCTTGGAACTCGCCTGGGCGGCGTTGTCATACTTGACGGTGCCGGGGAACTTCTTGCCGTCCCATTTGGCCATTTCCGGTTTGGGGTCGAACAAATCGTGGTGGCTCGGCCCGCCCTGCATGAACAGCGATATCATCGCCGTTGCCCGCGGCGGATGATGCGGAGCCTTCGCCAGCAAATCGAACTGCTTGCGTTCCAGGTCCGGTTTGACCGTTTCAGCACGGGCCGCTTGTTGATTTTCCAGCCAGGTCAAAGCGAGCGGCGCGATGCCCATCGCGCTGGCGGCAAGAAAGTGGCGTCGGGTCGACTCTGGATGTGATTGATCGTACATGTTCTGGTTGTTCAATTGTGGAATTCTCGCGGCTATTGAAAGAACTGGCCCACTGAAACGGTGAACTCGCCGAGGATTTCGGGGATTTCCAACGATTCGCGTTCTTCGATCGTGTCGGTTGGTTTGTCTTGATAATACAATTCGGCGCGGCGCGATTCGTCATCCAGCACACAGACGGCCGTTACTCCGGCGTCAAGGTACTCCGCCACTTTCGCAAGAAGCTGACTGCGGCGGTCATTCGGCGAAAGGACTTCAATCACCAGATCGGGTGGCACGGGCAAGTATCCCTGCGGCAATGGTCCGCGTGGGACTTTTTCATAACTGTAGAACGCGATGTCCGCTCCCCGGACCGTATCCGGATCGCGCCCGGTGATCACGCCGGAGTCGTTGCAGACGACGTGCCCCAGATCGTGTTCTTCCGCGTAATTGCCAATTAAACGGGCGATCTTGCTGCAGATTTGCCCGTGACGTGAATTGGGAGGATTCATGGTGAGCACTTCTCCCCGTACTAGCTCCGTCGGCTGCCCGCTATCCGGCAATCGCAGGTATTCCTCGGCAGTGATGTTTGTCGTTGTCGTGGCCATGACGACGTCGGCTCCCGATTGTTTTTTAGTCGACGTACAAGAATCGGTTCGTGCTGAACAAAGCTTGGCAAAAGACCGCCAGCGCCGCGTCTTCTGGTGGACTCTTCTCATCGTCTTTCGCGGTCTTGCGAAAATGATCCGTCTGAATTCGCAAAAACTCGGCGGCTTCTGATCGCTCAGCCTCGGTTGCAGCGACGCCGAAGGCGAGCTTCCAGGCGTGCTGAATCTGGGCCGCAGGTTCGGGACCGGCTTCTTGCTTGACGCGGGCTGCGAAATGACGAGCCTGGGATACCGAAAAGTCGCTGTTCATCAACATTAGGGCTTGCGGTGCCACGGTGGATTGAGTGCGAGCTGCGCAGTTCGGGTCCATCTGAGGAGCGTCGAATGTTGTAAGCACCGCCAACGGCAAGCTGCGGCGGACCTGTACATAAACACTGCGGCGGAACTGCTCGCCTTTAAGATCGACGGACTTACCCGTGGGCCGCCCGGCCGAATCAGTGGTGTCGACACCGACGACCACTTGCCCGACCTCGTCTTCACGGACCGGAATCGGCGGACCGAACATTTTTTGGTTCAGCTTTCCACTCACTGCGAGAATCGCATCGCGGAGTTCTTCAGCCGACAGACGGCGGAGATTGATCCGTCCGTACAGCTTGTTTTCAGGGTCGATGGTCTCGTGACCTGCCGATTTCTGGGTGGACTGCCGGTAGGCACGAGACAGCATGATCAATTTGTGCAGCCGCTTAAGCTTCCAGCCGCCCCGCATAAAGTCGCTGGCCAGCCAGTCCAGCAATTCGGGATGCGTGGGCGCGTCGCCCAACGCCCCGAAGTCACCCAGGCTGGCCACAATCCCGCTGCCGAAATGATGTGCCCAGACGCGATTCACCAAGACCCGCGCCGTCAAAGGATGGTTGCCGTCGGTGAGACGCTTGGCGAACGCCAAACGTCGTCCGGTCGTTGGGAGATTGTTGTCATTGACCGGGATCTTGTGCGGCAACATCCAATCGATCACCGACAATCCGGCAGGCGCCAAAGCCTGTTTAGGCTGCGCGTGCTCTCCGCGGAAAAACAAGTGCGTGGCCGGGATTTGCCCTGGGCGTTCCGTCAAATAGCGGACGAACTCCTCTTTGGGCTTGGCAGCGCGGATCTTGGCCGCCTCGTCCGACATCTTCTTGAGTTCATCGGCTGCCTGCTTATCGTACAGATACAGAGATCCCGCGGAGACGTTCACGCTGGGATGCTCTTTGAGCAATTTGTTTTGCTCGGGCGTTCGTTTTGCCGGCGGCGTTTCGCGCGCCTTGCGCACGGTTTTCCGTAACTCTTCGGGCAGTTTGGCCAGTTCCTTTTCAAAAGTCGCCTGTATGAATTCCTGTTGCTTCTTGCTTCGCGCGTTGACAATCTTCTTTGCTTCCTTTTCGATTTCGGCCGAACGCTTGCGGTCCGCGTCGGTGTACAAGCTCAACAGACGCGCGCGGGGAGGTCGCCAGTTCTTCCAATCGTAGGCCGGCTCGAAGATCGAACGCATCCGGTAATAGTCGACCTGCGAAATCGGGTCGTACCGGTGATCGTGGCATTGAGCGCAGCCGACAGTCATTCCCATCAGCGACGTGGAGACAATTTTGAGTGTCTCAGCAACGACCTGATTGCGCGCCTGTGCTTGTTCCACTCCCCGCGAACCGGTTCCATCAGGCGCCATCCGCAAAAAACCAGTCGCGACCAATTTCTCAATCTGCTCTGGCGTGAGGTTCTTGTGCGGTCGAGGCACCATCTCGTCCCCGGCGACCTGCTCCGCGATGAACTGATCAAACGGCATGTCCGCGTTGAAAGCACGGATCACGTAGTCGCGGTATTTATACGCATACTCACGGAGCTGATCCTCTTCGGCGAATCCTTCCGAGTCGGCATACCCGGCAACGTCCAGCCAATGACGTCCCCAACGCTCGCCGTAGTGCGGCGATGCCAGCAATTCGTCGATCAACTGCTCATAGGCATTTTCGGAGTCATTCTCCACGAATTGCAGTACTTGCTCGGGAGCCGGAGGGAGGCCGAGCAAATCAAAGTAGGCGCGGCGGATCAGTGCCGGCTTTTCCGCTTCCGGAGCGAACTGCAGGTCTGCCGCTGTGAGACGCTTGAGCAAAAACGCGTCGATCGGCGTGTGAACCTGCTGCTGTGCGCGGACGTTGGGGACCGCCGGATTCCGAATCGGGCGAAAGGCCCAAAAATTGCGTTCTTCCTCGGTGATGATCGAATCGGGATCGACGTTGTCGGGCTCAGGGCGAGCCGTTCTGGCACCGGCTTGGATCCAACCGCGAACGACGGCGACTTCCCGTTCGGAGAGTTTCGCATCTCCCGGCGGCATTTCGCCTTCGACGATTTTATCAACCAATAAGCTGTCCTCGACATCGCCGGGAGTGATCGCCGGTCCGCTGTCGCCGCCATCAACGATCAGCCGCCGCAATCGTAAATCAAGGCCGCCTTCCAGCTCACCCGCTTCACCGTGACAGCCGAAGCAGTGTGTCTTGAGGATCGGTCGGACGTCTTTCTCATAGGTCGGAGGTTCAGCTTGCACAGATCTCGGCAACAGGGCGCACGAGATCGCGAGTAGTGTGACGAGGAGGCATCTAGGCATGGCGTGACATCGATTAGGCGGGAAACTGAAGTAACGCATCAGCGCACATTTATTTTCGCTGACGGGGCGACATCTCGCAAGTGGAACGATCGATTGAGCGACACACGCCGATTGCGGTGTTACATCGTGCAGGGACAAACAAAAACGGCCCCGATGAGCTGTGTCATCGAGGCCGTTTGGGTTTAGTGGGAACTTATCGAGTTCCGCGGAGACTTAGCGAATCAGACCGAACAGGTTCTTCAGACTGCGACGGTTCGCTTTCCGAGTCTGTTGGTTGCGGATTCGCGAGGGGAAGTAAGCTTCCGGCTCGGCCGGGGGGGCCGGGGCGGGAGCAGTTTCATCGCCACCATCGGCGGGAGCCGGGGCGGGAGCAGCACCGGCGGCACCACCACAGGCGGAGCCACAGCTGTTGCAGCACATCGAGCAGCAGTTGCTTCCGCAACCGCAGCAATCGTCGACTTCATAGCCACACTCTTCGAGTGCTTTTTCCGCTTCGCGGCGGACGCCACGATCGCAGTCGGCCAAGGCGCCGGCGAGGGCACAGACGATGTTCTTGCAGCAGCAGCAGGGGAACTTCTTCACTTGGTGACGGATGCCTTTGGCGGCTTCCTTACGGACCCGCTCGTCGCAGTCGTTGAGACCGACAACCAAGGCACACATGATTTCCGGATTGCAGACGCACTTGAACTTGCGGAGCTTCTTGATCGCACGGGCGCGATCTTTGGCGTAGCAAGCGGTTTGCGACTTGTAAATCCAGTGCGCGATTTCACAGGGATCATCGTCGCAGCAGATTTGCTCGCAGCAGCCACATCCGCCGCAGCCACCACACCCGCTGTCACCGCAGCAGGTCGAGGGAGCACAGCAGTTGTTCGCGGCCGGGGCGCAGCAGTTGTTGGCAGCCGGGGCACAGCAATTGTTGGCCGCCGGGGCGCAGCAATCTTTGGCAGCCGGAGCACAGCAACCCTTGGTGTCGCCACAGCCATTGCCACCGCACTTGCAGGGGTTCCAGCACGGCTTGGGGCAGCACTTGGGAACGCAGATCACGCGCGGTTGGCAGCAAGGCATGGGGGCACAGCAGGAAGACGGTCCGCAGCAGCTCTTGGGAGCGCAGCAACCGTTCGCAGCCGGTGCACAGCAGTTGTTCGCCGCCGGGGCGCAGCAATCTTTGGCAGCCGGTGCGCAGCAATCTTTCGGTGCGCAGCAGTCTTTGGCGGCCGGGGCGCAGCAAGCTTGCGGAGCACAGCAGTTCTTGGGGGCCGTGTCGCAGCAGCAAGCGGGCTTGCAGCAGGAACGTTGGTAGTTAAAGACTTTGTGACAGGTGGGCCGGCAGATGACCGGCTTACAACAGATGCGCGGGCAATCGCACGCACAACCACAACTTTTCGCGGCGCCACAACAGTCGCTGCCGTGTCCGTGTCCGCCAAACAGTGCGGCTTGCGCCGTGTTTGACAAACCGATCAGCGCAACCATTACGGTGCAGGCCTTGATCCATTTCATGGAACAACATCTCCTTCCCTTGGGATTGAAGTTCTTTGTCACTCGTGTGGGGATTGCGCCGTTAAGAGTTTCGTTTCAACTGCGGTTTCTCGGGTGGTCGTGAGAAACTCCACAGCTTGCGACGCGCGTCGCACTCTGAAGGCTGATCTAAACCGCAATCTCACGCAGAGTGACAATTGGTCGCACTCAGTTTTCTCAATGAGATTGGTGACTTCCCCGGCCAGAGTTAAACAGCTCTAAGATCGAAATCGTTCCAACTCCGGCCATCGGTTCCAACGGCCAAACCACTCGGCCGTCAAAACGTGACTGGTCCAAAATATCGGCCCTCGATTCACATGTGCTTGAGACTCTCGAAGTCTCAAACCTGTAAAAACTTAGAGCGATTTTCAGTCTGGTTCTCCCAAACGTGACGCTTAGTCAAACTGCGGGCGAGTTTGAGGCCGCTGGGACTGATACGACACCTATAGCTTGCCAAATCTGTACCTGTCAGGAGAGATGGGAAAGCAATATCCGACTCGTTCTGCTATGACAGTTCTCCCTGGCAGGCGAGTCAGGAACCGGCGATCCAGCCCGCATCAACCGTGTCATAGCGGTTCTCTTCGGTATAGCAGAGATGACTGAATGGAGTTTTGGGAGAGCGGTGCGGTTTACCGGCGCTCGAAACCGGATTAGTATGAACCTTCGCCGTTGCGTAGGGCGTTTCTACGCAATGGACAATATTTTCGGTCCGTGTTTTCTGTCCGGGTTTTAGGAGTCCAGTCCTGTGTCGCGATTCGTAATGACATTAATGATTGCCGTACTGCCCCTCGTCGCGATCGCTGATGATGGTCAGGTTCAACTTGTCAAGCACGACGACACAGTCGAGGTCAACATCAACGGCGCCCCGTTCGCCGTATATAACTTCAGCCAAGAATTGCCCAAACCGTTTTTCTCGCCCATTCGCAGTGAAGACGGTGCCATCGTCACCCGTGGGCTCGAAAACCCGGAAGATCACAAGCACCATAAGGGGGTGTGGGTTTCCATCGATGAGGTGAACGGTCACCGGTATTGGGCCGAGCGGGCCAAAATTCAAAACGTCGAGACCAAAGTCCTCACCGCTGAGGGAGACCCCGCAGTGATGCAGGTGGTCAACCACTGGCTCGATCAACAGGGAGCTCCCGTTCTCGAAGAAACCACCACGATTTCGATCTATCCGAATCGACTGATGGCGTATGACATTCGGTTCAAGGCGGTTGCGGACAACGTCACGTTTGAAGATACCAAAGAGGGCCTGTTCGGAATTCGTCTGGCGAATACGCTTCGGGAGAAAGAGGGGGGACACGTGCAAAACGCTGAGGGGCTGAAGGGCTCCAGCGCGTGCTGGGGAAAAGTTTCTGATTGGGTGGACTATTACGGCCCGGTGAACGGCAAGTTGTACGGCGCGGCAATATTCGACCATCCACTCAACTTTCGCCGTTCCCGGTACCACGTCCGCAATTACGGCTTGTTCTCCATCAGTCCTTTCGGCCCTCGGGCCTACACCAACGGGCGGCGGCCCGCCGATCCTGTGACGGTGATGAAAGGCAAAACTCTGCGGCTGCGATACGGTCTATACATTCACAATGGAACCACCGAGTCGGCGAACGTTGACAAAGTCTATCGCGAATATTTGAAATCAGCCCAGGACTCGTAGGTCCTGTTGGGGGCAGAGCCGCTCAACGAACGCCGCTGTGCTGCAATTATCCGGATTGAAACATTACAAGTCGTTTCAAAACCCTCTGACGCGTCGCGCCGACCCGTGTATGCAAGCATCTCAAACAGGCGCAACCGGGTCTTGAAACTAGTTCTAGGAGCTTGAGGACTGCTGATGGCGAAATTGACTGTGGAGGGGGCGGGCGAGTTTGAAGTGCCCGCGGGAAAACGTCTCGTTCTGGCACTGACTGACGAAGCGGGCATCGACCAGTTGCATGCTTGCGGTGGAAACGCCCGATGCACAACTTGCCGTGTTGAGTTTCTCGCCGGTGAGCCGGCGCGAATGACTGCGGCCGAACAAGCGACGCTTCAGGCGCGGGGATTGAACGGAGTGCGTCTCAGTTGCCAAATCCTCTGCGACGACGACATGACGGTCAAAGCGGACAGCCGGCTGGAAGGGAGCGGACGCGCGGATGCCGGCCATCGCCCGACTGATGAACTGCAGCCTCAGCCAGTGGAGTGGATTGGCGAGTGACTCGATATCGCGCAGGTCGCGAACTCGATCATTGAAACGCCGGGTCAGCTTTGATGGGGGGCAGCTTCTCAGACGCGAGGCGCCGCGCAGTTGCCAGGCTGTTGAGGAAATAGCCTTCCTCTTTGGACCGTCCTTTGCGGCTATTGACGAGCATTTTGGGAATCCAATCACGCCCTGCATGCAGGAGATTCTGTTCGACGCGACGGTCGGAAGAGGCAGATTGTTCCAGCTTGCCTAATAGTGGATTGATGTTCGCTTGACTCCACGACTCGAGTTCATCCCATTCGGCGTTACTTGCGTCTTTGGCGCGGAGCGCCTTGAATTTCTCGTAGAATTCCTGGTAGACGGCGTACGACGACGTGTCCTCGCTCCCCTTTAAACTGAGGAGGAACATCGCGCCGTATCCCAAAGCGATCACGCAAATTAGACCTACCATCGTCACCACGAGCCGGGACTTAAGCAGGTTTTCCAGCTCTGACATGTGCGAACCGAAGAGATCCCCCAGGCTAATGCCGGAAAATCGAGACGGCGTTTTCGGCTTGGGCGGTTTCTTGGCTTTTCGAACTGGAGCGGGCTTGTTCTTACCGACCTGCTCCGGAACGACGCGTTTGACAACCGGTTCCGGTTCAACGACTTCATCGTTCAGCCAAGCGGCCAGTTTGTCTCGTTGTTGATCCTCGACTGGTGCTGTCGGGTTAGCTGCGGCAATTTGCGGCGGCGGTGCGTTGACCGTCGTCTCTCGAGTCTCAAGCTGTGCCGCTTCGGGAACAGTCGCAGGGGGGTCCGGAGCAGGCTTCGGTTCAACTGGTTGCGCTTGCGGCGGCGGGGCGGGCGTCGCTTCGGGCTTCGGGAACAGACCGACGTACTCGTCGGCAGACTTCAATTGCTGCTGCGACCCGTGTCGAATTCGATCGTCGCGTTTCATGCGGCCCATGGAGGCTAAACTATGAATTCGCGACCATGGTAGCGGGCCCTGAAGTTGTCCCGACAACTCGCAGAACCAAGCATCGTCGTCCGGATGAATCTCCTCTTCCGCTTCCGCCTCGGGAACTGCCTGTGCCACGTCGTCTACGGTGCCACTTTCCTGCAGGTTCAACTCAAAGTCGTCTCCATCCTCCTCGTCAACAGTCCTCTGATTGATGTCTTGATCGACATGGCCGGGCGGATTCGCATCAACAGTCGCAGAGGTTGCGACTTCGGCAGAGGGCGCGGCGACGAGACCCAAAACTACAGCCAGTGGCTGCCAGTCACCCGCCCACCCTTCGCGAATATCGGCCTGTTCGGTGAGACTTTCTTCGTCCAGCCATTCTTGCAGTTGGATGCGCGTCACCGGCCCGTGGACGCCGCTACCATCTTTGTTGTTGTAGAACCATTTCAGGTCTCCGGCGGAAGCCCATTGTCCGATTGCGGAGTAGCGGACCTCGTGGTTGGGGGCCAACTCGCCGTCATTGAGCAATTTCACAAGATGGTCAAGGCCATGCGGACCTTGAACGCCATAGCCGTCTTTGCGGTTGTAAAACCACTGATCCGACATCGACGGTCCCTTCTCCAGCCTGGAGGAATCGGTGCCCCATGGAGATGGAGTGGGGCTTTTGAATGATGTGTGTTTCTTGTAACCCTATTGAACCGTGTCACCCCCCCAAAATTCAAGAGCAACCGGCCGTTCGGATGGGCGAAACGGCCCAGCGGCCGCGAGAGCAACGCTTTTGCGGGGTTTGGGGGATTGAATACTGACGAAAAAAAGGCCACAGCCCCTCCATCGAGCGGCGTGGCCTGAGTAATCGTCCTCACAAGACGCGTCACGCTTCGTCAGGCGCCACTGAGCCGCTGGTAAACTTATCGAGTTGTTCTGCTTCTGGGTGTCCGGCAAGGATTTCCGCCGTATATCCACCCTTCGACTTGAAGTACATGATCAGTGCCAAGTAACAGACAAGCATAATGCACGGGAAAATTGCGACGGTCATCAGCGTATTTTTCTTAGATTGCAACACATAGTCGTCAACAACTTTCTGTTCGGCTTTCGGCAATTCGTTCTTCTTGTCCGGATCCACTGCCGTGTATTGCCCGAATACGCTGTCCTTCTCAGACGTGATCTGCTCATAGACAGCCGGCTGTTCCTTTTTGAGTTGCGAAGTTACGTCGTTCTCCTGCAGGAGTCCAAAAAACGGCGCGCCCAGCACGCCGACGCCCAGCATGCCCACCCCGCCGGTCGCATTGAGGGTCAGAGCCCCTCCTTTAGGAAATCGCTCCGAAACCACACCCAGCATCGTCGGCCAGAAAAACGTCTTCCCGAATCCGTACAATGTGGCGGCTGCCAGAATCATAATGCCGGTGGCTTTTGAGAGTGCAACCAGTCCAATCGCGGCAATCACGCAACTGACCGCCAGAAGCCCCAGCGGGGAGATTCGGTGTACGATGGGACCGGCAAAGAACCGCAACACCATCATGATGAACGACGTATAAACGAGCACCCAAGCCGCATTCAGTCCCAACGTCGCCATTTCTGGTTCCATCAAGCTCGTAATCCAGCTATCGGTACCAAGTTCCGTGGTTGCCAGCGGAATCATGATCAGCAGGAGGAAGATAAACATCGGGCGCCCGAGTGCCCGGACGTAAACGCCGAAGAATCCGACAACTGCGGCAATCACTCCCCATTGGATGTACGCAGGAAACCCGAACACGTTTCCGACTTCCCGCACGATCAATGAAGTGACGATCAGTGCGCCGAGGATTCCGAATTCCTGTAGCATTTCCAGATAACCGCTCCCGGCCGCCACTCGTTCAGAGATGGGGAACTTGCACTGCAGCATCATGAAGCCGTATGCCAACACCGGCAAAAAGATCAGACCGACTTTGAGCCGCCAATCGATGTCGCCCATGGCGATCGTCAGCAGGCCGGCCAGCACGAGTCCGCCAGGCCAGCCGGCGTGCAGGATATTGAGCCACTTGGTTTTTTCCCGCACAAACAGGCTTGCCACAACGGGGTTAATGACCGCCTCGACCGTTCCGTTACCCAGAGCAAAAATCAGGTTGCCGATATACAGCATCCAATACCCAGCCTCTTTTCCGGCGGCCACCTCTTCCGAGGAGGCGCCTTCCGGCGCGAGGACCATAGGCGCACAAATGACAATAACGGCGTACGCAATATGAGCAAAAAACGCGAAAACCATCGCCCGGCCGTAGCCGATCTTATCGATCACCAAGCTAAACAGAATGATGCTCACGCCCATTGGCCACACGCCGACCCCGGCAATTTGTCCTTTTTCGACGTCGTTCAAACCGAACTGAGTGCCCCATTCATCAATCAGCACACTCCGCACGATGAAACCGAACGCGGTGGCGATTAACGCAATGAAACAAGCCCAAAATAGATATTTTTCGCCATGGCCGGATTGTGTTGCCGATGTCTCGCTCGTCATAAGTGGCTCCGTTTCATCGTGATCACACCTGTGCGCGGCCACGATTGGTGATGTATCGTACGTCTTGTCGAGTAAAACTGTGCATCATTTGCATTTCGCCCAACCATTGAACCCGCTTGGTCGCCTCAAAGCAACTGATGCAACGCATTTTATGCGTGTTTCAGGCAGCATGAATGGAGTCGACGCACCGGCATCCATTCACGGCCCATGAGATTTGAGATGCGACGCATTCAAGAGTGATTCCGGATTGGAATTCCACCGCTGCCAATGAGAACTCCTCATACGTTCCGACTTGCGACCGGCGGCATATCTTCAATCAACTCAATTAGTTGCGCATTCCATTTCGTTGCAGCGCGCTGACTTTGATCTTGACCGCTGATTCACTCTGCCGATACGATCCGCCGGTTTTGTCGGCGCCGGTTCTGAAACGTTATGCCCGATTGGAAATGTTGGAAAACGTGGTTGGTGATTGTGATGGCGGTTGCGTTCAGTTTGCGGATTGGCGCGGCCGTCGCGTTGCAGACTCGGCTTGACCGGCAGCCTGATCGAACGTTCCTCATTGAAGGCGATGCCAATGGCTACTGGTTGTTGGCAACGCAACTGGCTGCGGACAAGCCGTTTGAACTGTATGATCCCCCACGCCGCGTGATGCGCATGCCGGGGTTTCCATGGTTGCTCTCGCTGTCGCAGCGCGCGTTCGGCGATGACATGTTCTCCGCGCGGCTCTGTTTGGCGGTGCTGGGCGGTTTGGCCTGCTTCTGTGTGTTTTGGCTGGGGCGGGAATTGACGGATCCACAGACCGCCGTCGTCGCAACGGGATGGGCCGCCGTCTGTCCCGCGTTTGTGGGACTGTCGCCAGTGATTCTCAGTGAGACGGTATTTTCGGCCATGTTGGTTCTCAGCCTAATCCCAATGGCCAAGTTGGTGCAGACCCGCGACTCCACGCGCACAGTCTTCTGGACTTGCTGCTGGGCCGTATCGGCGGGTTTGCTTGTCGGCATCGCGACTCTCATCCGCCCTAGCTGGCTGCCTGCGGCGTTACTTTTCGCTGCGTTGTATTGGGGTTTCGTCGAACGCAACCGGCGTGGCCTCTTTGCAGCCGGGTTGGTTTTGCTGGGCGTGTTGATCCCGCTCTTGCCGTGGATATGGCGAAACTATCAGGTCACGGGCCACGTTGTCGCGACCACCCTCTGGGCCGGTCCCAGCTTGTATGACGGATTGAATCCACAGGCGGACGGCAGCAGTGAAATGTCGTTTGTTGAGCGCGACGGAGTTTACCGGAGCGAGTCGGAATTTGACGCTGATCGTCATTATCGCCGAGCCGCCTGGGAATTCGTGATGTCCCATCCAGGACGGGTTGTCCAACTGGCCGGGTTGAAGCTGGCCCGGTTTTGGAGCCCTTGGCCAAACGCTGCAGAATTCCGCGACTGGAAACTGAGCGTTCCGCTGACGCTGTTCTTTCTGCTCACAATCGGGCTGGCCGCGTACGGCGGCTGGCAATCACGCCATCGCGGCTGGCTTTGCGCGCTGACCGTCGGCCCGCTGGTTTACTTCACTTGTCTGCATACCATCTTCGTCGGTTCGATTCGATATCGCTTGCCGGCGGAGTATCCCCTCACAATTCTGGTGGCAATAGGAATTCGCCAACTCTTGCAGCGGCGTAACGATCCGGCTCCCTCGTCGGTGAACGCGACGCTACCGGCGTCGTCTTAACGTCGATCCCCTTCCCAATTTGTCCGCATCACTCGCGAAATCTCGACAACCGAAGAAAGAGCTGGGTCAAGGATGGCCACTTTTCGCAAGACGTGTTTGTGGATGTTGGCGATCCTGCTAATCGTTCTGGCAGGCGGAGGAGGATACGCGTATTGGTTTCTGACGCAGAGCGACGAACTGGTCCGCGGCATCTTGGCCGACAAGTTGCGACAAGCGGCGCCCGAATGGAACGTGTCGATTGCCGACGTTCGGCTGGACTTGTGGGGGCGCGTGCGCGTCTATGACCTGTCGCTGCAAGAACCGGACAGGCCTCAGCCCGCTGTGCGGTTGCCCGAAACCGTGGTGATTTTGGATCGAACACGGTTGGTCCACGAGCAGATCATAGTTCAGCGGCTCGAGTTGTTAAGGCCGGAGTTGACGCTCATTCGCGACGTCAACGGCCGCTGGAACCTGCAAGACATACAACTGCAGGAAAAGAAATCGCAGCCTGAAATCACCATCCGTCGAGGCACCCTGACTTTGCAGCAGTCGGACGCCCAGGGTGAATTGTCGCAGCCGCTCGTCTTGCACGGTATTGACCTAACGATGATTCCTGACGGAAAAGAGCTCTATCGCATCGATGCCAAGTTGAACCTCTCACAAGCCGAAAAGGCCAGCCTACAGGTTGATTGGGACCGCACGGCACAAACCTGGGAAGTCAACGGGACCTTAAACAATCTCCAGTTGGGGCCGGAGCTGTTCCACGAAGTGGCCGGCATGTTTCCCGATCAGGTTCAACGGTGGCAGGATCAGATCGAGCGGCGTTTTGCCTCCCAGCACCAACAGCAGACGGAACAATCTCAGTTCGAGGGCCTGGAGGCGTCGCGGACTGAACGCCCCGATGCTCTCAGCAGACTCACCGAAACGCTACAAGCAAGTGCGTCTGGCGATGTCACGTTTCAGATTCAGCAATGGAAGCCGGGGGCCCCGCTGCAGTTCGGAGTCAAAATTGCTTTGCGCGACGGACGGCTGCAGAACGACCGATTACCGTTTCCGCTGCATGACATCGGCGGGCAGTTGTTCATCAACAATTCCCAGTTGATCGTCCGCGAACTGAGCGCGCGCAACGGCCCGACGCTGATTTCCGGGACGGGTAAGTGGTTGTTTCAGGAACAGAGCCGGCATGCAGAGTTTGAACTGAATGTGCAGGACCTGCCGATCGACGAGCGGCTTCGCAGCAAGCTGCCGCCGGCCTGGAAGAAGTACTACGACGATTCGCATCCCAGTGGCATTCTCGACGTCCATGCGGATCTGTCATACGACGTTACGCAGGGCTGGAAGCACAGCTCAACCGTTGACGTTAAGAACGGTTCGGTGCAGCATGTGAAGTTCCCCTATCGGGTCGATCGGGTTCGTGGAACCGTCGTGCAGTCCGGTCGCCAACTGAGTGCGAAGATGCAGGGCATGGCGGGCGACCGCGTCCTCACGCTCACGGCGGACGTACGTGATCCCGGACCGCTCGCCGAATCGACGGTCGACATCTACGTCAAGCGGCTTCCGATCGACGACAAATTGATCGCGGCCTGCGCGCCCCCTGCCCGCAAGACGATTCAGATGCTGGATCTGCACGGCACACTCGATGCGGCTGTGCGGTTGTACCGTCCGCCGGGACCGGGTCACAAACATCGGCCCCACTTGTGGGGGCGTCTCCGCGATTGCACGATGACCTACGTGCACTTCCCCTACGGCCTGAAGAACCTCAACGGCCAGTTGGAGTGGGACGCCGTCAATTGGACGTTCACGGAGATGACCGCCAAGCATGGGGCGGCCGCGGTTGGCGGCGAGGGCCGTTTCGAGAAGACCGCAGCCGGCGGACTACTCGATATTACGCTCACGGCGCAAAACGCCATGTTCGAGGACGAGGAACTCTACCAAGCGCTGCCGCCGGGAATGCAGCGTCTCTCGGGCGAATTCGGACTCCAGGGCCGATTTGATCTCGACGCCCACATCGCATGGCGTCCGGGATCGCCGCCGGTCATCGACCTGCACAACATCGCCTTGAAGCAGGATTCGCTGAAGCTACTTTCGTTCCCCTTCCCGTTTCACAATGTCCGCGGAAATGTCTCGGTGTTGACGAATCGAACCGAAGATCAGCGGGACATTATCATCCGCGTTCTCAAGGCCGATCATAGCGACGGCAAGCATTTGGAACTCACCGGTCGTGGTTACTACAAGCCCAACGGCGAATGGCATATAAGTTTCGATGAATTGACGGTCGACGACCTTGATATGGGGAATCGGTTCCGCAAGGCGGTGCCGCGCAAGATGCGGTCGTTTTTTGAGTCGATCGATCCTCGCGGCCATAGCATCTCGGCCAAAGGAAAGCTTGCGCTGGGAGGATTTCCCGACAAGCGAGAAATGATCGTAACCGCCAGTTGGGATATCGACATCTACCATTCAGGGACGACGATTACCGCGGGCGTCGATATGAAGGACCTCTACGGGAAAGTCAATCTTCTGGGCCAATGGGACGGAGAGTCGATCACCGGCAGCGGCCAGATCGATCTCGATTTCGTAACGATCAATGGTTACCAACTAAGCGATATCTCCGGGCCGCTGTTAATCCAGCGCGACCAGTTCATCATCGGATCCCGCGATGTCGCCAGCGGTCAGCAGCCGGGATTCGGCCCGCAGGCGCCCGACGATCGGAAACGCGTCACTGCGAAGTTTATCGACGGCACGTTGGCACTCGACGGGATTGCCACGCTCGATGAAAAAAACGCGTATTTGGTCACAGTTCAAATGCGTAACGGTAGGGTCGAGAAGTATGCCCAACTCTACGCTCCCCGGCAGAAGAATTTGCGGGGGATCATCAACGGCGATGTCACGTTCGATGGACGCGGCTCGGATCCGGACAGTTTTCGCGGTCGCGGGCAGGTCAGCATTAATCCGGCAGCGCTCTACGAACTGCCGGTCATCCTGCAAATCACCAAGGCGCTCAGCTTTCTGCCGCCCGACAAGACCGCGTTCGACCGCGCGTACGCAAAGTTTGATGTCACAAACCGTCAATTCCTGTTTCAGCGAATCGATCTGATGGGCAACGCTATTAGCCTCAGAGGATTCGGCGACATGCGGCGGTCGGACAGCCGCTTGAACCTCGATTTCTACTCCACGGTGCCGCGCAACCGTTTGCCGATTCCTTTGATCGGGCGATTCGTCAATGAGTCAACCGAAGGATGGGTCCGCGTGCGGGTCACGGGGACTACCGACAACCCCCACATTCAAGATTCGATCGTTCCCCGGTTGGACAACCCGGTTCGAAGTCTTCTCGGTATTCTGGCCCCGCCCACTGCTGCTCCCCCGCCCAACAATAGCCGGCTGATGAATAATCGCCGTCGCCGGTAGTCACGTGATCGACTTGGGTGCGAGGGAACGATTCTCAGCCATCCGTTTGAGGGTGACGCGATCAATCTTGCCGGTAGCATTCAGCGGCATCTCATCGAGTACAATGATTTCCTCCGGCGATTTGTAACCGACACGTTGCCGGGAGAACTCCATCAACTCCGCAATATTCGGCCGGTCCTGATCCGCATCCAGTGTTACATAAGCCCGGACGTTTTCGCCGTGGAACAGGCTGTGAACGCCGACGACCCCGGCGGCGGTCACAGCGGGGTGTTCGACTAAGGACTCCTCAACTTCTTGCGGGCAAATGTTCGAACCGTCGTGCACAATGATCTGCTTCTGGCGGCCTTCGAACCAGAAGTATCCGTCATCGTCGACGCGGACGACATCGCCCGTGTCCAGCCAGCCGTCGACGATCGTTTCCGCCGTCGCGTCAGGCCGATTCCAATAGCCGACCATATTTGTCGGTGATTTGACCCACAGCCTCCCTTCGCTGCCGAGCGGCACTTCGTTTCCATTCTTGTCCCGGACCGATGCCTGAAAACCGGCCGCTAGTTTGCCGATGGAGCCGACTTTGTTCTCTCCTGAAAGCGGGTTCATTGTCGCCAGGCCGATTTCGGACATACCGTACAATTCATCGATCGGAATACCGGCCAACTCTTCGAATTCCCGCTCCAATTCGGGGGCGACTTTGTCGCCGCCGGCGAAACATGCTCGGAGCGAGCCGAAGTGATCGTGGTTGGCGCCGTGGTCATTCACCAGCGCGAACAGTGCGGCCGGCAACATGCTGAGGAGTGTCGGCCGCGTATTGTCCAGCAGCGGAAACAATTCTGTGCCGTCGAACGTACGGGCGAGGTCGACCCGGATTCCGGCAGCCAATCCTGCGAGTGAAAACAGCGATCCTGCGATGTGCGAGATCGACGAACCGGGCAGCAGAATATCGTCGATCGTGAATTCAAGACTGGCAATGTTGTTGGCCAACATCCAACCGAACGTCTCGTGCGTGTGCGTTACGCCTTTGGGCTTGCCGGTACTGCCGGACGTAAAGTAGATGAAGACCGGATCATCGGGACCGGGTGTCGGCAATTCCGACGAGGCGGGCTCCGAGTGCAATAGCTCGTCAAAGTTTGGGCTGCGATTGTCGTCGGCACCGTAGGCAATCCGCCCGAGAGGCAATTTGCCGGCAAGCTCACTGCGGGCAAGGTCCTCGTCTCGCTCGGCGTGGGCCAGTAGAATCGATGCCCCGCTCACCTCCAGCGCATGGTCGATTTCGGGCGCCTGATAGCGGTAATTCAGTGGTGTGGCCACCAGTCCGGATTTGATGCAGGCGAGATAGTAGACTAACAGCGCGATGCGGTTGGGCATGAGCGTGGCCGCTCGGTCACCAGGTCTTAGCCCGAGCGCGAGTAGATTGGTCGCCAGTCGATCGCTTCCCTGATCGAGCTCGCGCCAAGTCCAAACGGTGTCGGCGGAGACAAGCGCCGGGCTGTCCGGATTCGCTTCCAATCCAGCCGTCAAAATGTCGGCGAGAAAAACCTTCGATTCCAAGGGTGGCCCGGTCAGCGGCATGCGGTATTCCTCGCTATGGTGAGTGCTTTTGTTCGGCGACACGACAACGCCGGTCGCTCGGCGCTGTGGCATTATAACCAAGTTCTGTGCGGAAGCGATGAAGAATTACGCGCTCCCTGGCCAGTGGAGCGATTCCTGACAAATGCCTCGATATTCCCATAAGTGCCGTCGTCTCAAACTCTGCCGGTCGGTAAGATTTTGGCAGCCGGAGGAACCACCACGCAGTCCTTGCACCTGGAGCCGCAACACGATGGCCGATTTTGATACGTTGCGAAAAAAGCATCTCGCTGATGTCCGCGCATTCACGACCGAGGCGATCGACCGGCTTTCCTGGAGCAGGGAACGCGTGCTGGAGGAACAGACGAATCGGCTGCGCAAAATTGTTGCCGCCGCGCAGCAGAAGTCGCCGTTTCACGCCAGCCGTCTGGGACATTTGGAAGCAACGACATTGGAATTGAGCGACTTGCTGAAGATCCCGCCGCTGACCAAGGCCGACGTGATGGCGAACTGGGATGAACTGGTCACCGACCGTCGACTCAAGCTTGCCGACATGAACGCGCATTTGAAACGGCAGCTCTCAGGCGAAGAGAAAAATCCGTACTACCTCGACCAGTACTATGCCGCCGCGACAGGCGGATCGTCCGGACGGCGAGGACTTTTCCTGTGGGACTGGGAATCGTTCACCGTAATGGTCAATGTCACGCTTCGAATGGAGGTTCAGCAAGATTTGGCGGCTCCGCCCGTGGGACCAAAAAGGACCGCCATCATCTGCGCCGGTTCTTACGTGCATGGCAGCCGCTTTCTGTTTCCGGCCATGGTCGACTCGGAGCGCGATGTCATGGTATTGCCGGCGAATTTGCCGGTGGCCGCGATGGTCGACCGACTCAACGACTACCAACCGGATCGGTTGATCGGCTATTCCTCGATGATTGAGGAACTGTGCGCCGAAACACTCGATGGCAAACTGCGGATCAAACCAATGCGCGTTTCGTCCAATTCCGAGCCGCTTTCCCAACATGCCCGCGACACGGCACTCGAGGCTTGGGGGGTGAACATCCACAATCAGTGGGGCTCAGTCGAAATCGGCCTGGCCGCGACTGAGGGAGAATCCTTCTCCGGCATGACGCTCGCGGAAGATTTTCTGATTTTTGAACCGGTCGACGACCACGACCAACCGGTAGATGACGCAGCGTCGGCCGACCGCCTGCTGGTCACCAAGTTATATGGAACAGTGATGCCCATGATTCGCTACGAGGTGACCGACACGGTGGTCATTGACGGCTCACCTAATCCTGATGCGCCGGGATATCGCCGGATCACCGACATCAAAGGCCGGGCCGACAACTGGTTCGATTACGGAGGAAAGACAAAGATCCATCCCATGGTCTTTCGCGGCGTGTTGGGCCAAGAGCCGCACATCAGCGAATATCAGGTGCAGCAGACCCCCAATGGCGCCCGGGTGCTTGCGGTCACTCACGGCGAGATTCCGATTGAGGAACTAAAGAATTCGCTGATCACATCGCTCGCGGGCGGCGGCTTGGCCGATCCCGATGTCACGATCGAATCGGTTGCCGATCTGCCGCGGCATCCGGAGACGAACAAACTCAAGCGGTTTGTCCCACTCAAGTGAGGTTGCGCTTCACTTAGCGAAACCATCCTTGCCGTCGAAACCAGACTAATAGTCCGGTCGCGACGGCGCCCATCAGTCCGAGGCAGTAGAAGTATCCATACCGCCAGTGAAGTTCGGGTATATGACCGAAGTTCATGCCGTACAATCCGGCAATGAAACTCAACGGAATAAAAATGGTCGCAATGATGGTCAACGTCCGCATGACGTTGTTGGTGCGGTTGGCAATCGCAGCCAAGTGAAAATCGCGGAGATCGGAGCACGTCTCTCGGTAAGTGTCAATTGCTTCGGAGAGCTGGATCGTATGGTCATAGCAATCCCGCAAAAACAGGCGCACCTCGTCGCCGATGAGCTCATGCGATTCTCGCAGCAACGTGTTGATCGCCTCTCGATGTGGCCGGATCGCGCGCCGCAGCACGAGCAGTTCACTGCGGAACGTGTGAATCGCGGCGATCGACGCATCGCCGCGGCTGTCGATCAGGTCGTTGTCTAACTCGTCGAGCCGCTCGCCATAAGACTCAATCACCGGGTAATAGTGGTCGATGATCGAATCGAGTAGTGCATAGGCGAGGTAGTCCGTTCCACCGTGCCGAAGTCGTCCGCTCGCGTTGCGAAGCCGGTGCCGGACAGGATCGAGGCAATCTCCCGGCTTTCCCTCCTGAAAGGTGATCAAAAACTTTGCCCCCACAAAGAAGCTGATCTGCTCTGTTTGCAGCGCACTGCTCGCATCGACCATTCGCGCGACGATGAACAGATAGTCGTCATATTCCTCGACCTTCGCTCGTTGGTGGACATTAACCACGTCTTCCAGAGCTAACCGATGCAAGCCAAACATCTCGCCGATCTGATGGATCACACGAGCGTCGCCGAGCCCCTCAATATCCACCCAAGTGACCTCGTACGTATTGGTCAATTCGGTAAGCCCATCCAGAGTGTCAACGGTTTCGTCGATGAGATCGCCATTGGAAAACGCGATGATCCGAATAACCGGCTTCGGTGCCTCCGGGACGGCTACAATCGTCCCCGGCGTCGCACCGGGTGGGGAGACCCGGTCAAACGGTTTGACAATTGCATCGGCCAGATCAAGTTCCATAGTACTGATCACCGAAAATCGCGGGAGAAAGGTTCGAGCCGACGGTGTGACATGTGTCGGCCAAAGCAGGCGGTCCCAATCATTGGACATCTCTTTCTCGATTGGCCAAAACCGGCGAATCGAATACCATAATCGGGCAGACCCGGCAAGCTCATTTGACTGTTTGCAATTAACTTATGACTGTCGTCTGAATGCCTGCCGGGATTACAGGAGGAATCTGGTTGGAACGACGATCAAACAAGAAACCCAACGACAAGTCTACGAATAGGCTGCCGATTATTGGCTGGCGCGAGTGGGTTGGGCTGCCGGAGTTGGGAATCAAGATCATCAAGGCCAAAGTCGATTCAGGCGCGCGGTCATCCTCGCTCCACGCGTATGATCTGCACGAATTCGAGCGCGACGGGATCAATCTCGTTCGATTCAAGGTGCACCCCCTGCAGCGTAAGACGACCAAGACGGTCGAATGCGAAGCCGCGATTCTCGAATACCGGTCCGTGCGGAGTTCCAGTGGCAAGGCGTCGCGGCGGCCGGTGATCGTCACCAACGTCAAGTTGCTCGGCGTCACTTGGCCGGTCGAACTGACACTTGCCAATCGGGACGCGATGGGCTTCCGCATGCTGCTGGGCCGCGAGGCCTTTCGCCGTCGATTTCTCGTTGATGCCGGCAATTCTTATTACGGGGGCCGGCCCAAACGCAAGAGGAAAACCAAAACCAAACCCCCGGCAACAGAGGGACCATTGTGAAACTTGCGATCCTCTCCTGTAGCCCCAAATGCTATAGCACACGCAGACTCCGCGAAGCGAGCGAGCAGCGCGGGCATAAGGTCAAAGTGCTCAACACGCTGCGGTTCGCCATCGACCTCCGGCAAGGCGAGCCGGATCTCTACTTCCGCCAAAAACAGCTCACGCATTACGACGCGGTCCTTCCCCGCATCGGCGCGTCAATCACCTATTTCGGGACGGCCGTCCTGCGACAGTTTGAGCAAATGGACGTGTTTTGCGCAAATTCGTCCGGCGGCGTATCGAACTCGCGGGACAAGCTCCGCAGCTTGCAGATCCTCAGCCGGCACCAGATTGGAATACCCGAGACGACGTTCGTACGCGACAAAAAAGATGTGCTGCCCGCGATTGATCGCGTCGGCGGGGCGCCGGTGATCATCAAACTCCTGGAAGGAACGCAGGGAATTGGAGTGTTGCTGGCGGAATCCGTGAAATCCGCGGAAGCGATTATCGAATTATTGCAGAGCCAACGGCAAAACGTGCTGATCCAAAAATTCGTCGCCGAGAGCAAGGGACGCGACATCCGCGCCTTTGTCGTCGGTGACCAAGTTGTTGCCGCGATGCGGCGGGTCGCGCAGGGGCAGGAGTTTCGCAGCAATGTGCATCGCGGCGGACAGACCGAGCCGGTGATTCTTGACGAAACCTACAGCGAAACCGCCGTGCGTGCAGCACAAATTATGGGACTACGTGTCGCGGGCGTTGACATGTTGGAAGGCAAAGATGGCCCGCAGATTATGGAAATCAATTCCTCACCCGGCTTAGAGGGAATCGAGCGCTGTACACAGCTCGATATCGCCGGAGCGATCGTCGACTTCATTGCGGCTCAAGTCGATTTTCCAGAAATCGACCTGCGGCAGAGATTGACGGTCAGTCGCGGGTACGGTGTGACCGAGATTCACATTCCCGAGTCTTCCGATTACATCGGCAAGTCGATTAAGGAGTCGGGACTCCGCGAAAAAGACATCAACGTATTGACGTTGCATCGTGGAACGACCGTCATTCCCAATCCCAGGTCCGACCGGCAACTCGAATCGGGCGACCGCTTGCTCTGCTTTGGTAAGCTGGAGTTGATGCGCGAGCTGATCCCGCCGAAGACTCGCCGAAAACGGCGACCGAAGGTCAAAGACCTACCCGATCTCCCGGTGGCCGAGGAAGTTCTTTCCGATACAGCGGCGACCGACGCGGACTGAACCGATATGGCAAACACACGCAAAAAGCAGCCGATTGACTGGTGGGACGGCGACGACATTCCCCCCGGTGAGACGCGTGACGTGAAACTGGCGGTCAGCGAAAGCTACAGCAGCGCGACGGTGCGCATCCCGCTGCGAATTCAACGCGCCAAAGAGGACGGTCCGGTAGTGTTCGTCACCGCGGCGCTGCACGGCGACGAGATCAACGGCACTGGGGCGGTGCGGCAATTGATCCAAGACGCCGATTTTCAGCTCACCCGAGGAGCCGTCATTCTTGTGCCGGTGTTGAATCTGCTCGCGTTCGACCGACACTCCCGCTACTTGCCCGACCGTCGCGATCTGAATCGATCGTTCCCGGGAACGGAAACCGGAAGTTTAGCCAGCCGTATGGCCCGCAAGATTTTTAACGAGATCGTGCTTCGCTGCGATTACGGGATCGACTTGCATACCGCTTCTGTTCGTCGGACCAATTACCCCAATGTTCGCGGCGATTTGGGCGACCCTGAAGTTCGCCGGCTTGCCGAGGCGTTTGGCGCCGAAATCATTATCAACGGCAAAGGACCACGGGGCGCATTCCGCCGCGAGGCCTGCCGCGCCGGCTGTCCGACGATCATTATGGAGGGGGGAGAAGTCTGGAAGGTGGAACCGGGAATCGTAGAAACAGCCGTTCGAGGAATCAAGAATGTGCTGCGCTCACTTGACATGTTGCCGGGACCGGAACAAAGCCCCGAATACCAAATCGTCATCGAAAAATCAAAATGGATTCGGGCCGAGCGCGGTGGATTCCTGCAATTCCACGTCAAGCCCGGCGATCTGATTGAACGAGACCAGCCAATCGCCACCAATACGACTTTGCTCGGACGCGAACGGAGCATATTGCACGCACCGTTTGACGCTGTGGTGATCGGCATGACGACACTGCCCGCCGTCAGTCCAGGCGAGCCCGTCTGTAATCTCGGCAAACTTGCCAAACGGGTCACGCCGGCGGAGCTTCGGGAACGCCGCTCCGAAGAGCAAGGTCTCGAAGTCCGTGTCTCAGAAGAACTCGCGACAAACGTGCTCGTCGTCGAAGCCAATCAGGAACAGAACGACCAGCAGGAATAGGCCCAGCGGGACCGCATGCAGCCGACTTTGTCTGGTAGCCTAAAAAGGCAAGGCACGTCTCGCCGCCTACCGCGGCTTGCGGGCGCTGAGCACCAAACAACTTGGTTTGTCCAGGTACCACTTCAGCGCCGCCGCCGACTCCGGCCGATCGTCAGGCACACACGGCAAATCCCAGCGAATGTCCTCCAGTCCAGCGGCGTGCAAAGCCTCTTCGTGGGCGGATTTGCTCCATTGCCAAAGATTGACCGTCAAATCCTTGAATACCAAGTGTATGTGCGGCGGACTGACCATGCGGTAGCTGAATTTAAACTCCGCCTCGACTCTGGGGTCGGTGTGTGTGAAGTCGTAGTCCGGATTGACAGTATAGCTCACCAGACGGCCCCCCGGTTTGAGGTTTCGGCCGATTAGCCGGCACATTTGCTGCAAGGCTTCTATCGTCGGAGCGTAGTGAAACAAATACATGCCGACGACACGGTCAACCGGCTCCGCGAGTTGGAAATCCGCATCACACGCGTCGAGAACTTGAAAAGTGAGCGCAGGCTTCAGTGTGCCGCCGCCGGCATCCCTGTTTTTCTCAACGGCGCGCTCGATCATTTTTGTGGAGACGTCAGTCGCGAACACCGAGCGTGCGCCCCGGTCGGCAAGCATGCGTGAAATCCGCCCGTCCCCGCATGCCAACTCCAATACATTCAAACCTTCCACATCGTCCAAGACCTGAAAAAAACGCGTCAGCTCGACCAAGTGGTAGTCGTTTTCCGCTGAGTACCAGTTGTCGTAAGCAGCCGCGTTCGCGTCGTAGTCGGCCATTTCACTATGCTTTCCATTCAGGCTGAGCATGAACCCAAGCTGAACCGTGTTCGTCGCAGCCCGCTGATCGACGAGCGAACGGGCGAACTTGGCAAGATCCAGTCAATCGACTCCCGGCCGTTTGGAGCGGATCAGCTTCAAATACGACTTCGCTTCCGGCCAACCACGTACTTCCGCAAGCCGCTCGGCGGGGACTTCGATCGACGTGATGAATTTGATGTCGAGCCGATCCGGGAACTTCGCCTCCAGATAGCCAAACGGTATTCGCGCCGCCTGCTCTTCGGCGCTGAGATTCTTCTTGCGGGACGGAATAAACAGCTCCCAAAACCTGCTCTGATCCGATGTCGCCAACATCTTCTCAAACCGCTTGCGCACCTGCTGTGAGGCCGCCGAATCATCCAGATTCCGCAACACGAGGATCGCCTGGTACGCCAACGCCTTGTGCCAATGTTTCTCCGTGACGACGTAATGCGAAAAGTGTAGCCGGTCATCGAAACCGAGGCTCATTGGGTTTGTCCGATTCGTGGGCAATGTCCCGCCGCCGGCCAGCAGGTCCTGCATTTCGCGGGCCGGTTTGTGGCGAACGGCCCATATGAAGTGCATGCCGCTAAAGGGGGTCGCCCAGCCCGTTTCACGGACCGAGTCCTTCAGCCGGATGATTACGTCGCCGTATCGCGGAGAACCGTTGATTGGGCCGACGCTGGCAAACACGCAGTCGAACGCGCCGTAGAGCTCATTTTCCACACCGGGTGTCGTGTGCTCGAACATGCCGTGGTGCGCTTGCTCCTCCAGTTTGAGCGAGAGCAATCCGCCATTTTTCAGCACGCCGCGCAAATGCTCATAGTGCAGGCGATTGACGATCGGCGGGTGGAGCTGCTCGATCTTGTCGAGCAATTTTCGTTCCTGCTCGGTGATCGGATCTAGAAACAGTTCAAACTCGGCGATCGTACATTGCGAGCCGATCTCCATCCACTTTCTGATTTTCTCGGCATCCAGTGGACGGTGAAACGGAACCGTTGAGATTGCCTTACGCCGCGCTTCGACGAGCGGCAATCCGGCGAATGACCGCTTGACTGCGGTGGTCTCAGTGTCATTCGGTCCTGCAAGAGCGGTCGGTAGTAGGATTCCGCAAAGCAGGACCAACATTAGCGCAAAGAGACGTCGGATCGAACTCACGGGCCACTTCCTCAATCAGTCAGAGGGTCCGCTGTGCGGACCGAATACGAGAAGCGATAATTCACACAGACGGTCCGCGCAGCGGACCCTACCTCCGGTGCACAGATCACCCAAACACATCCCCGATCACCTCGCCCTCATTGACCGTCGCGCGTTCCGGGCGGCCCTGGTGTTCGTAGATCAGTTCGGTGTGGTCCAGTCCCATCAATTCCAGAATCGTGGCGTGCAAGTCGTGTACGTGTGCCCGGTCTTCCACCGCGTGCAGGCCAAAATCGTCGGTGGCGCCGATGATCTGTCCCCCCTGCACTCCCCCGCCCGCCATCCACATCGTGAAGCCGTACGGATTGTGATCGCGGCCATCCCCTTTTTCAGACATCGCTGTCCGGCCAAATTCGCCGCCCCAAATCACCAGCGTCGATTCCAGCAGCCCCCGCCGCTTGAGGTCTTTTAGCAGCCCCGCGATCGGACGGTCCGTGCTGCCGCAATATTTGGTGTGGTTTTGCTCAATCTTACTGTGCGCATCCCACTTGCTGCCCGAACCGGAGTAGAGCTGAATAAATCGCACGCCCCGCTCGACCAACCGCCGTGCCAGCAGGCAGTTCTTGCCGAATGCCTTGGTGTGATCGTCGTTAAGCCCGTACAGTTCCTGCGTCTCCGCAGTCTCCTGACCCAAGTCGACCGCTTCGGGGGCATGGGATTGCATGCGAAACGCCAGTTCATAGCTGGCGATGCGGGCTTCCAACTGCGAGTCGGCTCCCCGCTCATCCAGGTGCCGACGATTGAGCCGATCCAGAAAATCAAGTTTGCTGCGCTGCTGTTGTTTGCCGATCGTGGCTGGCGAAGCCAAATGCAGAATTGGGCTTTTGCCGTTGCGGAACCGTGTGCCTTGATACGTCGCGGGCATAAATCCCGTGCCCCACACGCGGCTGCCGCCGGGCGGCTCCTTTTCATTGTCCAATAACACTACGAACGACGGCAAATTCTCGTTCTCGCTCCCCAATCCGTACGTCACCCACGCCCCGAGGCTTGGACGACCGGCCAGAATTGAGCCGGTATTCATTTGGCAGACGCTGCCAACATGATTTAACCCGTTCGCCCAGCAGGAACGGATGACGGCAATATCGTCGATGCATTCGCCGACGTGCGGATACCAGTCGGAGACGGGGATGCCGCTCTCTCCGTACCGCGTCCATTTTCGCGGACTGATCAACAGCGGATTGTTGGAAACGCCCATCGGCGTGATAACCCGTTCGACCGAGTCCGGCAGCGGCTTACCGGCGAACTCGTTAACCTTCGGCTTCGGGTCAAACGTGTCGATGTGGCTCGGCCCGCCGTCCATGAACAGAAAAATGCAGTTCTTGGCAGCTGCCAGATATTGGCCAACCTTCGCCGACAGTGGACTCCCCGCCGGTTTGTCAGCAGCAACCGCGCCGTCTTGGAGCAACAGTTGCTGCAACGCCAACGCGCCAAAACCGCCGCCCGCCCGCGCCAGAAACTCGCGCCGGCTTCCGGCTGCTTCATAATGAATCGTCTGTGGTCGATAGTTCGGCATCGAATACGGGCTGATTTCTAAAGCTGTGAAAGGTCAGTCGAGATAGATGAACTCGTTGCAGTTGAGCAACGCATGGCAAAAATCGACCAGCGCGCCGGCCCAGGCGGGGTCGACGACTGCGGGAAGGTCCTGTGGAAATCGCGACGGCTGCCCGCCGCCGCGCCGCCGTGCAATTAGCTCTGATTGAGTTTCGATGAATTCACTGGAGACCGCAACTTCAGCGGCATTCGGATCGCGTCCCAGTGCCTCTCGGTACGCCTGTCGAATCAACTGTTCGATGTCGAATTCCGCCTGCGACTGGAACAACTTGGCGGTGAACTTCTCGGCCAGTCCCAGAACCAATTCGCTGTTGAGCAGCGCCAGCGCCTGCGGAGCGATCGTTGTTTCTTGGCGGCGAGCGCAACTTTCGTGCGTGTCGGGAAAGTCGAACACCTGCATCAGCGGATACGGCATGTTGCGCTTGGCCAGGATATAGACCGAACGCCGATTGCGCTCCGCCGGTACTTTGGACGGTTTCCAGCCCTCCCGGGCGCTGAAATTCGGCGGGAGCTGCGGTTTGACTCCGGGGCCGTACATCTTCAGATTCAACTCTCCAGAAACTGCCAGCAGGGAGTCGCGAATCGCTTCCGCGTCGAGCCGTCGGCGCGGAAATCGGGAATACCACTGATTCTGCGGATCACGCTCGACGGATTCAGCAGCGACGTCGCGGCTCGATTGGCGGTACGAGGCAGAGGTCATAATCAATCGGTGCATATCTTTGACGGACCAGCCGGATTTGACAAACTCCGTCGCCAGCCAATCGAGCAATTGTGGATGGCTGGGAGGCTGAGTTTGCGTTCCAAAATCGTTCGCATTGGCGACGATGCCGCGGCCGAAATGGCCCTGCCAAATGCGATTGACCATGACCCTTGCCGTGAGCGGATTATCCGGTTGGGTGATCCACTTCGCTAACGTGGTGCGGCGTCCGCTCGTTCCCGGTCGAGGTGCGTCAATCGGTGCTGGGCTTTCGACACAGTCGGGCTGCAGAATTGCGGGATAACCCGGCGTGACTGCTTCGATTGGTTTGTTGTAACTTCCGCCTGCCAGCAATGACGTCGGCGGCACCGGGAAGCCGTCAGCTGTGACCATTGACGCTAATTGCAGCGGCGGCTTCGGCTTGTTTTCCTTGAACGTGGCAATCTGCGTCTTCAGATCCGTGCGACGTGCTTGTTGGGCTTCATCCAATTTTTTGAGGATTTGCTTTTCTTTGAACTCGATCTGCCGCTCAGACCAGAATGCCAATTGGTGTTGATGGGCGGTTCGCTGCCATGGCGGCGTATCGATCGCCTCCAACACCACGTTGGGGAACTTCTTTCGTTTAATGCGGGTCACTTGTTTCCGCGCGGCGAGTTCGATCTCCCACAATTCCTTACGCAACGGATCGATTTCCCGCTCCCACTCGGCAAGTTGCCCGCGGAAAGCGTCGAGCGACTCCTGCTCTCCAATCTCTGCGCTCTCGACGGGAATCATCGGGGCGAAAAACGCCTGCAAGCGGTAAAAGTCCTTTTGCCGAATCGGATCAAATTTGTGGTCGTGGCATTCCGCGCAGCCCATCGACAAACCCAAAAAGACGGCCCCGACGGTTGCGGTCATGTCGTTCAACATGCTCTGCCGGGCCAATTCGATGTTGGATGCATTGCTTTCATCCGGCCAAAGCCGATTGAACCCTGTCGCGATCAGTGCGTCCTCATCGGCCGGAAACAATTCGTCCCCGGCAAGCTGCTCTTGAACAAAACGGTCATACGGTGTGTCGTCATTGAAGGAGCGAATGACGTAGTCGCGATATTTGTAGGCCAGCGGCCGCAGGGGATCGGCATTGAAGCCCGCCGTTTCCGAGAACCGCACCACGTCCAGCCAGTAGCGTCCCCACCGCTCACCGTACCGGGGACTGTCAAGCAATCGATCGATAAGGTTTTCATGCGCCGCCGGAGACGCGTCGTTGACAAACGATTCAATATCAGCGGGATTCGGCGGCAGACCCCACAAATCAAACGTCGCACGGCGAATGAATTCGCGTCTTGTCGCCGCGGGTGCGAGCCCAATCCCTTTCTCGTGCAGTCGCTCTAAGATGAAGGAGTCAATGGGATTGTGGACCTGCGCAGAATCCGCCGGCTGCGGGACCGCCGGACGGGTGACCGGTTGGAAGGCCCAGTATGAGGTCTCCTCTTCCGAAAAACCGGCGGTCGGCGTATCCTGATCGGGACCGGATTCGGCCGCGGCCGGGGAGCCGAATGTCAGTGCCAGCAGCAGACTCAGACCGATTTCGCAGATTCGCGTCAGAGATGTCCAGGAATGGAATTGCCGGCGGCCAGGAAGTTTCATTCGCGGGTGATCGTTTGGAGGGAGATTTGCGGCGGTTTTCTGTGAATGTCGCATTTCGCCGCGGTCGCACGCGAATGGCACAAGGCCAACGCCCAGACCAACTTGCATGCAATCGCAACGTTTGTATACTTTACCACGACGGCTGAGGAAATACAAAGTGACGTCCGCGATGCGCCCGAGGGTGTCGAGAGCCGCTTGGCAGACCCCGGCCGCGCCTGATTGAAATACTGAAACACAAGAATCTGTGAAATCCATCAGAGGGTGTTGAGCCCGCTCTGATACAATTCCGGCAGACGATCCGGTTTAGCGAAAATCCTGGGAACGTGGGAGGAGATTTGCGTGGCGACAGCGACTGAATTGATTGATGTACAAGGACTCTTGCGTGATCGGCCGGAATTCGGCATCGACGAGGTTCACGAACTGGAAAACGCGGTCGCTCACGACCAGCACAACGACGTTTCGCAAGAAGTTCGTGCGCTCTTAAGTGAAATCATCCAAGGTGATTCGTCTCCTGTAAAACTGCTAGCAGGCGGAATCGGGGCGTACCTGATTGGACGGCATGACGATGCGGTTTCGTGTCTTCAACAAGTCTCCAACAACGGGCTGGCCTCCTATTACCTCGGCTGCGCTCAAGTTGCGCTGGGACACTTTCAGGAGTCGATCGCCTCATTTGACCGTGCCGCCAAACAGGGATACGACCCGATTCAAAGCATGCTGTTGAAGGCGGGCGCAGTACGCGCGTCCGGCAATGTGGACGAAGCCGAGGAAATGCTCCGCAGCGTCGCCAGCGAAGCGGCCAGGCGTGCTGAATACTCGTACCAATACGGCTGCATTTATTCAGATCGCGGCGACATGTACGGGGCAATAGAATACTTCGAGCGGGCGGTCGACATCGACCCCCATCACTCCCGAGCGCTGTTTTCATTAGCCGGCATCAATTCGCTTCACGGAAACGATCAAGAGGCAATCCGGCTCTACGAGCGAGCGCTGTCGCGCCCACCGCTGTTCTTGGGAGCATTGTTGAATCTCGGGCTGTTGTATGAGGATAGCGAAAACTACCGTGCCGCCGCCTACTGTTTTCGCAAGGTGCTCGAAGTCTACCCCAACCACGAACGGGCGCAGTTGTATCTGAAGGATATTGATGCGGCCAGCGACATGTACTTCGATGAAGATACAATGCGGTCGCAGCGGCGCCTGAACCAGGACTTGATGACGCCGGTGACTGATTTCGAGCTTTCAGTCCGCAGCCGCAATTGCCTGCAAAAGATGGGCGTTCGCAATTTGGGCGACTTGACGCAACTGTCCGAAGCCGACTTGCTGGCCGGAAAGAACTTTGGTGAGACATCGCTGACCGAGATTCGGGACATGATGGAGTCCAAAGGGCTGAAGCTGGGGCAGTCGGTCATTCGCGACAAGCACCGCGACTATGGACCGCGGCCGGAAGACCTCAGTCCGCAGGAACAGGCACTGCTGAGTCGGCCGGTCGCTGATCTGAATCTCTCCGTGCGGGCACGAAAATGCATGTCCCGATTGGGGATTTCGACGCTCGGCGAATTGGTCTCGCGGACTCCCGACGAATTGCTGGAAAGCAAGAACTTTGGCGTAACCTCCCTCAACGAAGTTCGCCGCAAGCTCACCGATATCGGTATCAAGTTGCGCAACGACTAAGCCGGGCCGCAAGCCGCGGTTCATCGCGTGTAGAAGAGTTTGAGCGGGCTGTTCACTTTTCGAGTCATCCATTCGTGAAGGAGCGCGAATGGCGCGAAGCCGCGCACTGTTGTTTTTGGCGGGTGTGGCCGTCTTCAGCGTCTGGCTTTGGACAACGTCAAGGCAGCGTCCGTTGGACGATACGAGTACGGCCAAGCCCCCGACTCTGGAAGTGTCGCCGCTTGATGGCAGTCTCCAACCCCCCGGCCGGTTGATTCGCGTCAACGTCACCGCACGGCCGGTGGCCGAAATTGATCTCAAAGTCGACAAGCCGTATCAGATCAGACCGGTGGGAGACGTTCGTCTTCTGGGGACTGGAGACAGGCTGGCGGCGACAACGGTTACGGTAGAGCGGACGGGATTCCGCATCGCCGGCAAGCGCTATCCGGTGACCCGGCTGGAAATCGTTCCCCAGCAATCGCCTGCGATCTGGATCGGCGGCCATCAATATCGTGGCACGGTACGCCTTTTCCGGCAGCCGGGCGGCAAGTTGATCGCGGTCAATGTGCTGCCGCTGGAGGAGTACGTTGCGAGTGTGGTCGACAGCGAAATGCCGGCCGCGTTTCCTCCCGAGGCGCGCAAGGCACAAGCCGTTGTGGCGCGGACCTATGCTTTGTATCAAATGAGCCGTGTCTCGCGCAGCTCTCTGTTCGACGTCCGTGCTGATACACGAAGTCAAAAGTATTTGGGGTTTCAATATCGGGATTCCACCGGACGTCTACTGGCTGGCGAGACGGCTTCCGGACGGGACTCGGCCCGGCAAACGCGCGGAGTCGTCTGCACCTATCACAATCGGCTGTTTTGCACCTACTACTCCGCCGTTTGCGGCGGGAAAACGCTGGAAGGCTCAGTGCTCTTTAAGGACGCCGTCGCGGCAGTGGCCAGCGTTCCCTGCGAATATTGCCGGGAAGCCAAATATTATCGGTGGCACGCATCGATTCCGTCCGAGGAACTCGGCCAAAGGATTCAGTCGACACTTGGTCGAGGATCAACCCGGGGAACACTGATCTCACTGAGCGAAATCCCGCGGACCAAACCTGGCGGGCTCCAACGGTATCAAGCTCGTTATCAACATGGCGAACAACAGCTGCGGAGTGACAAGTTGCGTGCCGCCCTGTCGGCGTCGGGCGTCCGCAGTCCACATTTTGAGGTCCGCCGTGAGGGTCCCAATTACGTAATTCAGGGGCGTGGACACGGCCACGGCGTCGGCCTTTGCCAGTGGGGGGCACGTGGACAGGCATTGGCGGGACGCAATTTTCGGCAGATTCTGCGGTACTACTATCCGGGAGCGGAGTTGGTGATCATCCAGCGGCGCGGATCTCGCAATTGACGCCCGCTTAGCAACCGGATAAGAATGATTGCAGGGAATGAACTACAAGTAGTTTCAAAACCCTCTGACGCGTCGCGCCGACACTTGTATGCAAGCATCTTAAACAGGCGCAACCGGGTTTTGAAACTAGTTCTAGGGATTGGGAGAAGCCACACCGTGTCCGATGGTTTGCCGACAGTCGAACTGCTGGAGTCAACCCACAATTTCCCCTGCCGATATCTGTTCAAGGTCATCGGCCGGGATGAGGACGATTTCACGGTGCGGGTCGTGACGGCTGTCCGCACCGCGTTAGAGGCGTCGGTCGATCCTCCACATCGTTTGCGGCATACGTCCGGCGGAGCACACGTCTCGGTTTCCCTCGAACCAGTGCTCAAATCCGCCGATCAAGTCCTCGCGGTCTACCGCTTGCTGCATCAGACGGACGGCGTGGTGATGATTCTATGACGACCGCGATTCCGCCCCGGCTCTATTCCAGATAGCCGTCGGCTTGCAGCAACCACACCAAGATCCCTTTAGCGGTGTGCATGCGGTTCTCGGCTTGCTGAAAGGCAATGCTTTGCGGCCCGTCGAGGACGTCGTCGGTGACTTCCAATCCACGTTTGGCCGGAAGGCAATGCATGAACACGGCTCCGGGAGCCGCCGCCGACATCAGATCAGCATCCACGCGGTATGCGGCAAATACTTTTTTGCGAGCTTCGGTCTCTGATTCCTGTCCCATACTGGCCCAGACGTCGGTATAAACCACGTCCGCCCCAGCGACCGCTTCGCGAGGATCCTCAACGATGCTAATGTCGGCGTCTGGCGCAAATTGCTTCAGTTGGAGCAGGAAATCGGTCTCAAGCTCATATCCTGCTGGCGAAGAGACGACACACCGGACTTTCAGCAATGCGGCACCGACCGCCAGCGAGCTCGCAACGTTATTACCGTCGCCGACATAGGCCAGGCGCTTTCCTTCCAAGGCGCCTAACGACTCGCGGATCGTGAAAAAGTCGGTGAGCGCCTGGCACGGATGGCTCTCATTGGAGAGGCCGTTAATCACCGGGCAGCCCGCTTCGTCGATGAACTTGTCGATCAACGACTGCTCGAACGTCCGCATCACGATCAGATCGGCGTAGCTGCCCAGTACGCGGGCGACGTCGGCGTTGCTCTCGCGCCCCCCCAATCCGGCGGCTTCCGTCGTCAAAAAAACGCTGCTGCCTCCCAGGTGGGCCATCGCCGTTTCAAAACTGATCCGAGTTCTCAGCGACGGTTTCTCAAACACCATGACTGCGACCATGCCGGCGAGCAGCGGCTGTCGGTCTCCCGCAGCATGTTTGGCTTTGACGTCCGCTGTGATGTTCAGGATGTCGTTCACCTGATCCGCATCGAGGTGAAACAAAGAACTGAGGTGTCGCATCAATCGACCTTTCCAATAGCGCTGAGTTCGCGGCGCGCAACTAATTCTCGGCGGCCATCTCTTGCAGGACTTCTGCAATCACGTCACAACCCTGGTCGACCTCTTCAGCGGTCACGTTCAGCGCCGGCAATATCCGGACGACCGTGTCATGAGTGGCATTGACCAAGACCCCCCGCTGCATACATTTGCCGACCGCCGGTCCGCTGGGAATCGTCAAATCGATTCCAATCATCAGGCCCCGGATTCTCAGCTCGCCGATGATCGACAGTTCTTGCTGAAGCTGTTGCAATCGGTCCCGGAATCGGCTCGACATTTCCTCAACGTTCGCCAGCAAATTCTGGTCCTCGATCATGTTGACCGTCGCCAGACCGGCCGCCATCGCCAGTGGATTTCCGCCGAATGTACTGGCGTGCATGCCGGGACGCAGGCTGGGGGCGATCTCGTGTTTGGCCAGGATTCCGCCGCAGGCGACTCCTCCCGCGACCCCCTTCGCCAAAGTGATGATGTCCGGCTGCACGTTCCACTGTTGATAGCCGAACCAAGTTCCGGTCCGTCCCATGCAAGTCTGAACTTCGTCGAAAATCAGCAGCAGTCCATGTTCATCGGCCAGTTCACGGAGTCCGGCGAGAAACTCGTCGTTGGGGATGTTCACGCCCCCCTCGCCCTGAACTGGTTCGACCATCAGCGCGCAGGTTTCATCATCGATCAATTCACGGACGGAATCGAGATCGTTGAACTTGGCGTACCGGAAACCGGCCATGAGCGGCCCCAGACCTTCATGGTACTTGGGTTGGGCCGTTGCGGTCGTAGCGGCCAACGTGCGGCCGTGAAAACCGTCTTCAAAAGTGATGATCCGGTAACGGCCTTCAGCGGTATGGAGCCGGGCGAGCTTAACGGCGGCTTCGACCGCTTCAGCGCCGCTGTTGCAAAAAAACGCCTGTCCGAAACCGCGCGTTGCGAGCGCCGCGGCGAACTTGCCTTGAGGCTCGGTGTACCAAGTGTTGGGAATGTGAATTAGATTCGCGGCTTGCTCTTGAATCGCCTGCACGACAGGAGGCGGGCAATGACCGAGGATGTTACAGCCCCAGCCGGGAAACAGATCGAGATAACGATTGTCTTCCGCGTCCCACACGTACGACCCCTCGCCGCGAACGAGCGAAATCGGAAACCGGCCGTAGTTGGGAATGACGTATTTCTCAAACTCTGCGATCGTTTCTTCGCTGCTGCGGGTTGCGACGGAATTCGCCATCACGTCTCCTACGTCGAATGCTTGAAAATCAACAGGGCTCAAAAGCGGAAAAATTAATAGACACCGAAGAATAGAATTGGTTCGCCGCCGTTGCCGTGTTTTTGTGTGGGCGAGATTTAGACTGCCGAACCGGACGGTACGATCTCAGTTCCAATGCCCCGGTCGGAATAGATTTCCAACAACAGCGAATGCGACATCCGCCCGTCGACGATGTGGACTTTGCGGACTCCGGCGGCAATCGCTTCCAGGGCCGCATCGACCTTGGGGACCATTCCGGCGGCGATGATTCCGTCGGCGATCAGTGTCCGACATTGTTCCGCGTCCACATGGTTTAACAGACTGTCCGAGTCGTCCGGATCGCGAAAAATTCCGGGGACATCGCTGAGAAAAATCAACTTTTCAACGTTTAACAACGTCGCGACCGCCGCTGCCGCGGTGTCGGCGTTCACGTTTAACTTGTTCCCGTCGCGGTCCAATGCGATTGATGGAATGACGGGAATGATCCCGCCGGCGCACGTCCGCCGGATCAAATCGGCGTCAACGTCGACAATCCGTCCAACCCGACCCAGGTCGATTGGCTCACCGTTCTCACCATTGAGCGTCAGTTTCTCGCCGACGAGGCAGTTTTGTGTCAGATAACTGAGTCCGATCGCGTACCCGGCTTGCTGCTGCATCTTTTGGACCAGATCCGAGCAGATCTCCCCAGCCAGTACACGCGAGACTAGTTCGATGGCCTGCTCGTCGGTGTAGCGCCGGCCTTGGACGAAGCGGGGCTCGAGTCCCGCCTGCTGCATCGCCGTGCTGATCGCTTTGCCCCCGCCGTGCACCAGAATCGGCCTCATGCCGACTGCTTCCATAAAAATTACGTCCGTGAGCAGATTCTTGACGGTTTCCTCGTCGTCGAGGGCGCTGCCGCCGAGTTTGATCACCACATGCCGGTCTCGAAAACGCCGAATCCAGCCCAGGGCCTCGATCAGCACATCCGCCTTCTGAATCGCCTCGCGCACGGGATTTATTCCACCGAACAAGGGAAAAGTTCCGATTGTAGAGGCTTCAGCGAGGGAGTCAATTCCCAACGTTGCGCCAAATCCCGCACAAGCCGTAACTCACAACGTGACAAAGCATTGGGGCCCCCGAACGACTCAAAAGTCCGCTGCAGGACCGATGATCGAATCGTTCGCTAATGAGTGCATGACTGGCCGCAAGTCACAATCGCGGCAGCCTCGGTAATTTCGCGCTGATCGAAACCCGCTTTGCAGACTCCCGGGGCTGAAGAGCAAAAGCCGTAAAACCACTTGTGTGGACTCCCCGATAATAGTCCTGAATGAAGTCGCAAATTTGTCGTCCACGGCCCGGAACTGGATCCGAGCTCACCGATTCCTCCTCAAACGGCACCATTGAAAGAAGACATCCTTGAGTCACACACATCTGCCCATTGAGCATTTGTTGGCACGACTGGAGAAGCAGGGAGACCGCCCGCGTCGTAAAATCCGCCCTAATTGGATCAGCGCTATGATCGACGAGGTGGCGGAACTGTTCGAGCCCTTGGCAGGCGTAGCCCGCGTCGGGTTTGACTGCCGCTTGGCCGAAGATCGCTGGGAAGTCGGCCTCTACTTGGGCACCTGCGAGTTGGTAGGCGGAAAGGACGACGGCCGGAAAAAGCCGATCGACTTCCAATTCAACCTCCAGGAACTTCACCGAAAATTCAACCTCGTTGAGCGTCTGGATTGGACCGCTTGTCCCCAGATCGGACGAGCCTCTCAACCCGATCGCGAGCCGGTCTCGCTGATCACGATTGAGGGATACTGGGGCGATCATCCGTTGCGGCTGAACATATTTGAAACGCCTCCGGTTCAGATCGGGCCCGGGCTGCGCGAGTACCCCAACGGCCGCCGCGAACAAGTCTAGTTTGCCGCCGTTGGAATTTCGGCGGCGACTTGCATCCGCTGCAATCTCCTCCTACAACAGATGCACTCCGGGCGCGGTGCGTCTAATGCTTTCAAAGGTCGGGAGGAGGATGGTTTTCAATGCCGGACGAGGCCAAGTCAGTGGCGGTCGGCGTACTGCGCGAAACCTTTCCAGGCGAGCGGCGGGTCGCCTTGATTCCTCAGTCAGTCCCTCCGCTGGCGAAAAGAGGTCTTCAAGTCCTCGTCGAGTCTCAGGCCGGGCTGGAGGCAGGGTTCGAAGACGCCTCGTACGTTGAATCCGGCGCGACCATCCTCACCGAGCGAAGTCAGGTGCTGGCAGACGCCGACATCTTGCTTCAAGTCCGATCCGCTGGGGCGAATCCCACCGCCGGTCAAGCGGATATCGGTTCTCTCCGCGAGGGGCAGATTGTGATCGCCTGCTGCGATCCGCTCTCGGAGGCAACGCCGTTACCCGACGTTGCCCAACGAGGAGTGACCACGTTCGCACTGGAGTTGCTGCCAAGGATTACACGTGCTCAAAGCATGGATGTGCTGTCGTCGATGGCCACGATCGCCGGTTACAAAGCGGTCATGCTGGCCGCCGGGATCCTGCCCCGAATGTTTCCCATGTTGATGACGGCCGCGGGAACGATTGCCCCGGCGCGCGTCTTCGTCATCGGTGCGGGGGTTGCCGGGTTGCAGGCGATTGCCTCGGCGCGCCGCCTGGGAGCGCTCGTTGAAGCATACGACTTGCGGCCCGCGGTTCGAGAGGAAGTGGAAAGCCTGGGGGCGAAGTTTGTGGAACTTCCATTGCCCACCGGCGACGACGACGGGGCTGGAGGGTACGCGCGGGCGATGGATGAGGACTTTTACCGCCGGCAGCGCGAATTGATGCATCGGGTCGTAACAGAGAGCGACGTCGTCATCACCACGGCCGCCATTCCCGGCAGAGAGGCACCGATTCTCGTCACTGATGAAATGGTGCAGTCGATGGCGACCGGAAGTGTGATCGTCGATTTGGCCGCTGAGCGCGGCGGGAATTGCAGTTTGACCCAACCGGGCGACACCGTTACCTGCCACGGCGTGACCATCCTCGGTCCGCTGAACGTGCCGAGCACCATCCCGGTTCATGCCAGTCAAATGTACGCCAAGAACATCTCGACGTTTCTATTGCAACTCGTCGACAAAGAGGGCCGGCTGGACATTGACTGGGAGGACGAAGTGATCCGCGAGACCCTGGTCACTCGAAACGGAGAGGTCGTCCACCCCCGCGTGCGGGAACTGTTGGGCCTGCCGGCATTGGAGACGATTGCCACGGAGAACGAATGATGGATCCTTTTGTCACAGGTCTCACGATTTTTGCGCTGGCGGTCTTCGTCGGATTTGAAATCATCACGAAGATCCCGCCCACGCTGCACACGCCGCTGATGTCCGGTTCCAACGCGATCTCGGGCATCATTTTGATCGGCGCCCTACACTCGGCTGCCGCGGACCATCAGTTGGCAAGCATTTTAGGATTCGCCGCTGTGGTCTTGGCGACGGTCAATGTCGTGGGGGGCTTTCTTGTCACCCACCGCATGCTGGCCATGTTCCGCAAGCGCAAAGGCTGATCTCATCGGGCGATGTGGGCGAAAACGGCAGCCAGCGTGGCTCCCCGCGAGAAAAGCAAAATCCCCCCCCAGGACTCGAACCTGGAACGACAGGACCAAAACCTGTTGTGTTGCCATTACACCAGGGGGGAAACCGCTCAGGCGGCAATTGGCAGCCGTGAGCATTAGGCGGATATTAGACGATGTGTCCGGCGGCTGCAAGACATGTCGGCGTACGGCCGAATTGGCCCTGCTCAATACAAAAAAAGCCCCCACCGAAGCGAGGGCCTTTGTTGGGTAAAAGTTTGCGATTAGGCGAACAATCGCGTCAGCGCCTCGGCTTTGACCATCTCGCGGGGTTGGTTGAGGTGGTTGTACACGATCGTGTTGGGATGAATGCCGAAGGCGTGATAAATGGACGCCAACAGTTCGCTCGGATGTACGGGGTCTTTCAGCGGCCCCGATCCGGTCTTATCGGACGCTCCGTGGACGTTGGCGCGACGCACTCCCGCTCCGGCCACGCAGGCGGTGTAACAGTAAGGCCAGTGATCGCGCCCGTCGCTGCTGTTGTCATTGCCCGAAGTGCTCACTCCCCGCTGCGGGCTGCGGCCGAATTCGCCGATGGCGATGACCAGCGTCTCATCCAGCAAGCCGCGCTCGTCCAGGTCGGCAAAGAGGCCGGATAATCCCGCGTCGAGCATTGGGGCCGATTGGTTTTTCATGCGGTGGGTTAATCCTTTGTGGACGTCCCAAGAGTGATTGTCGGAATTGGCCACTTTGGGCCACACGACTTCGACGACCCGCGTTCCCGACTCCACGAGCCGGCGGGCCAGCAGCAGTGATTGTCCAAAGGTGTTGCGGCCGTAAAGATCGCGCGTCGCGGCAGATTCCCGCTCCAACGCGAACGCTTCGCGGGCTCGTCCCGAGATCACCAAATCAAGTGCCCGGCTGTAAGACTCGTTGAGATTATAGTGCTTGACCGCTTTCTCAATTTGCGGCATGCCCTTGTTGATCGTGTCGCGGAGCCGCGCGCGGCGCTTGAGGCGATTGGCATAAACGTCCGGACGCAATTTCAGGTCGTCGACCTTGATCTTGTCCATCTTGTTCATATCCATATCGTCGCCGGGCGGATACAGATAGTAAGGGTCGTACGCGCGTCCCAAGAACCCCGCTGTGCCCGCTTTGCCGACAACGTTGCTCTCTTGCAGCGGCCGCGGCATCATTACGAATGGCAGCATCGGCTCGGTCATGGGCTTTTGCTGAATGATGTTCGACCCGAAGTTCGGGAAGTCCTTGGGGCTGGGCGGCTCCAATTGTCCCGACGCGCTGACTTTGTCGGTCGTATAACCGGTCATCATCTGGTAGATCGCGGCCGTGTGATTGAAGAGCCCCTTGGGGGTGTAGCTCATCGAGCGGATCATCGTGATCTTGTCGTTGACCTGCGCGAGTTTCGGCAGCACTTCCGAGAACTTGATGCCGGGAAGCTTCGTCGAGATCGGCTGGTAGGGGCTGCGGATGTTATCCGGCACGTTCTCCTTGGGATCCCACAAGTCGAGATGGCTGGGGCCGCCTTGCAGGAAGATCATGATCACGCTTTTGGCCTTGCCCCATCCGGGCCCGCCGCCGATCGCTTTGTTTGCGGAGGCCTGTTGCAACTCCAACATCGAGCCCAGACCCATGCCCAACATGGCCGATCCACCGACGCGAAGCAGATCGCGCCGCGAAGTTCCCACGTGCTTATCACAGACATCTTTTCCAGGTTGTCCGGGGATAATCAGCATGCTCGCGTCTCCCTCAATGGGTTTGCCGTGAAAAACGAATGATAATCTAATCTCGCGCCGAGATCATCCCGATTCGGCGCCGCTCATTGTAAGACTTTATCGATTGAACATAAACGCCGGACTATTGACCAAGGCCCAAGCGATGTCTTGGGCGGCGGTGAGGCGGCTCTGGGCCAGCTGGTCCGTACTGAGCTTCATATCCTGCCGCAAGCGGAGCAGACCGGGGTCAATCGGTACCGCGCGGGCGGCGATCTCCACATTTTCTTGTAACGTCTTTAATACCGGATCGACCGGCCGCGGACGGCGGCTGGCAGCGACGGCCGCTTCGTGCCTCCGCAATTCATTATCGACACCCCGATAGAATTTCATCAACGCGGCCTGCTGGTCACCGTTGCGGTCGCCGGAAGGAACGTCGAGAACCTTCGCGATTTCTTCCGGCAATCCATTGAGCAGGATTGGATCTGCGGAGTTTGTGAGCGAAATACGGAACCGGCCGATTGAATGTTGGCCGCTGTTGAAATTCTGTTGCAGGTGCACGGTGAAGATTGTCTCTTCTTTAAGGCTGACCGGCTCCGCGAGCATGAATAAGGCGTAGTGATTGACACCGGTCTTTCCGCCGATCGCCCAGCCGTTGCCGGAGGGAGCCGATTTGCCGTCGATCGCGGTCGCGACGTCGTAACCTTTTTGGTTGTAATCGGACTGCGCGGCGATGAGTTTGATTTTCGTCTTTTGATCCGGTTTTGACTTCGGGGCGGCCCAGACTTCGAACTCCGTCAATACAAAGTTGCCGTCGGGGGCCCGTCCGGGTCCTTTCTTCGGGCTGCGGTCATCGGTCAGAACTTCTAACCGGATTCCGCGAATTCCGGTGAGCGACGTTTCCGCAGTGAACTTGTACGTGCCAATGCCGTTGGAGTTGCGGGCGGTGACTGACAAATCCTTTTGCTTCTTGAGCGTGGTGGCACTTGTGGAGGCAAGTTTCGTTGGATCGAGTGCCACCCAACTGGTCCCGCGATCAGAACGTGCCTCCCACGCTGCGAGTTTGCTCGGCAGGGTTTGCTCATACTCTTTCAGCGCCGCTTCGAGCATTGCCGTCCTGGCTTTTTGCTGTTTGTCCAATTCCGCGACTTTGGGGGAAATCGCCTTCTTGTACGCTTTGAGGGCGGCCTTTGCGGCGGCCATCGTGGCTTCGCGCTGCTGAGCCTGGGCGGTCATTACCGGTTCAAGCCGTTTCTCTTCCACGGCTAGATTCAGCGAGAGCTGCTCATGTTCCGTTGGAATCTCTTTGAGAATTTCTAGTCCGGCCGCGATCTCCGCTTCCGTTGCCGGGCGATTCAGAATCTGCATGAAGAGCGCGTCCACCAACTTTGCGTCATCAGCTTCTTGTGCGACCAGCTGCGCGAGACCATTGTTGGGGTCGGCGATCGCATCCCCCACTGTCGGGCCGGTGACCATTGCCATCACGGGGCCAAACTGAACGCCGCTGGATCGTTCGCACTCACAGGCACTCTCGCGCGGTGGGCGGCCGAATCGGGCCAAGAAGCCGCTCGGTTCCTTGGCGCCGGCATCGGGAAGTTGTGCGGCGCGGATGCCGCGCGGCAGGTCCGGGAATTTCGATTGCGATCCGGTCACGCGATGCAGGGCATCATAGAGCACTTCCGCCGGCAACCGGCGGGCAATGGCGTGCGAATAGTTGATGTTGTCGTCTTCGTTCCAGCGGTTCGTCTCGATCGACAGTTGATACGTTCGCGACTTGCAAATCAGCCGTACCAGGTGACGCACGTTAAAGCCGCTTCCGACGAACTCGTCGGTGAGCCGCTTTAACAATTCGGGATTCGTAGGCGGGTTGCCGGCGCGAATGTCGTCGATCGGCTCGATCAGGCCCGTGCCCAACATGTAGGCCCAAATTCGATTCACGTAGCTGCGGGCGAAGTATTGGTTGTCTACCGATGTCATCCAGGCGGCGAGATGTTCGCGGCGTGTCGCATTCTCTTCGGTGTGATACTTGGCGGGAAACGGGAACGTCGGCTGAGTGACGGCGCCAGTGCCGACATGTTTCACCTCACCGTCCGGTTTGTCGAAGACGATCTCATAAAGCGGTTTGCCGGCTTCAACGGCCGTCCTGCCGATTTGCTCCTTGCCGGAGGCGGGGTCTTTCTTCAATCCCACCCGCGCGAAGTAAGCGGCCGTTTCGTAGTACTGGTCCTGTATCCAACGCTCAAAAGGATGGTCGTGGCATTTGTTGCAGTTGAATCGCACGCCCAGGAACAGGTGCGTCGTATTCTCCATCGTCTCTTCGGGAGTGCGGAGAATCTTGTAATACGACGCCGGCGGATTTTGTTTATTCGAACCGCTGGCGGTCAAAATGCTGTAAACAAAGCGGTCATACGGCACGTTGTCCGCGACCTGCATGCGGATCCAATTGCGAAATTGCTTCGCGCCCTCGGTACCCAGAAACTTGCGATTGACTTGCAGCAGATCGGCCCACTTGTTGGTCCAGTGATCGATGTAGTCGTCACTGCCGACCAGGCGGTCGATGATCTCGTCACGTTTGATTCGCGTTTCGCGGCTATCCGCCAGAAACGCTCGAACTTGGTCGGAGGTCGGGGGCAGCCCGGTCAGGTCGAGGTGCACACGCCGCAGGAACTCCGCATCGGTGCAAAGGTCCGATTGCAGCGTCTTCGTCCGCTTGAGTTTCTGCACCACCAACTCATCAATGAAATTGTTGGTCGGCGGATCAGTCCAGGCGAAGCCCTCGCGGTCGCCCATGACGGTCATCGTGGTCGCGGCGTAGGCGCCCTGGTAGCGGGTAAGGATTGGCGTTTCGCCGCGGCGGAGGACCGTGATCAGCCCCTGGCCGTCCGCCTCCGCAACTTCAATGTCTCCCACTTCGACGAACGCCTCGGCCGTGACGTCGCGGGTTCTGCCGTCGCTATAAGTGGCGACGATCCGCATCTGCTGTTTGCCTCCGGCGCGCTGCACGATTGGGTTCTTCGGCGTGACGTCGATCTTGACGACGCGCGGAACCGTGCCGTCCAGTTTGGTCCCGTCGGCAATCCACTTGCGAATGACCTCATAATATGGGGTACCTGCTGGAGCGACCTGTCCGCCCCCGTGAGGAACCGAGGCGCTGGCTTTGAGTAACATCAGGCTGTGTTCCGGCGAGGCCCAATTGACCCGCCGGGCGGACAAGTCGTCGGCAAACGCCCGCAGGTCAAACGCGGGATCGTTGCCGCGGAGCGACAATTTAAAGCCCGCTTTGCCCTTCTGGGCACCGTGGCAGGTGCCGGCGTTACAGCCGACTTTCGTGAGCACCGGCAAAACGTCTTGGATCATGTCGACGGGAAAATCATTCTCGACGCCCGTGACCGTAACAGCCGCCTCCGCTGACAGACCGCCGAGAGAAAAGGTGACTTTCGTTGAACCGTTGGCGGACGTTCGCAACAAGCCTTGTGGAGAGACATGTGCAATTGCATCGGCGACCTTAACTTGAGCCATCCGGGTCGCATCGAACGTCTCACCTGATTCAAAGGTCCCTGTAACGAGAAACTGGACCGAATCGTAACGGCGGTCGATCGACACGGTGGTCGGCTCGACTTTGAGGGAAACGATCTTACGGCCTTCCGGCGCCGATTCGCCGGGAGCGTGGGCGGCCGACTGTTGTTGCGTTTGCGGAGTCTCTTTTTCCGTTGCGCTGGCGACCGCTTCGGTCAGTGGAACCGGAACAAATTCAGTCTTTAATTTGGCGTCCTCGGCGGACAACAGTTGCACCCTACCATTGCCGCCGGCAACGGCCAACGTATTTCCGTCGGGATGAAACGCGACCGCGTACAACCCGGCATTTTCAACGCCCGTCTGCGCGACTGCTTGGACTCCCTGCGAGCGATACTCGGCGAGCCGTTGGCGTTCCTTGGCCGACCGCGTTCTGGAACGCTTCATGGAGATTTTCTTGATATCTTCGGGCATCTCCGCATCGAACTCGTATTTGGCGATCAGGACTTCGCCCGACGTGTTGTCGCTGCTCACCGCGGCGACGCGGCTGCCATCTTTGCTAATCGCGACGCCGAACACGCGTCCCTTGAGCGGCGGAAACTTGCGAATCAGATTCGCGTCGTCGCCGATAACCCGTTTGGTTGTCCTGAACACGCGGTACAGTTTCGGGATCCCGTCCGCCCCGCCGACAAAGATCACATCAGACGTTGGATGCCGTACGACCGACGCGATGCCCCCCTTCAGAGCGCCCGGCGTGATCGACGTGATGTTGTCGATAAAACGCTGTGTGGCAATCTCCGTCAGTTTGACCGTTCGGTCGCGGCTGACGGAAATCACGTGCGTTCCCTCTTTGGAGAAGACCGTGTCCAACGCCCAGTCGTTGTGCGACCCCTGGTAGAGCACTTGCTCGCCGGTCTCCGCATCGACGGCGCGCAGCGTATTGTCGGCACATCCAAAGGCGATCAACTTTCCGTCCGGAGACCAACTCGCCCCGTAGACCGTGTCATAGGTGATCGGGACTGAAAGCAACAATTCCCTTTTCTCGACGTCCCAAACTTGGACTTCTCCCATCCGCGCGGGAAGTCCGCCGGTGACCGCCAGCCGTTTCCCATCGGGTGAAAAACGGACCGATTCAATGCGTTCGGACATCCCCACCAGTCGGGCGACCAGACCGGAACCGTCCGCTTTGTGCAACAGCACTTCATGATATCCCGCGACTGCCAGCAATTGCCCATCCGGTGAATAATCGAGCGACGTGATCACCGGCGCCCGCGAGTATTGCGGCGGGTGGTCCATGTCGTAGATCTGTTTGGCGCTTTCGGGGGTATCGTTCGCTGCACCCTGCGCTATCCATTGGCGGATTAACTCAACTTCCGCCTCGGTGAGCGGCTTGCGGCCGCGCGGCATTTCCGCTTCGCCGTCGGTGGGAGTGATCAACTCCAGCAGATAACTGTCGTCCGGCTTCGCGGCAACAACAGCCGCCGATTCAGATTCGCCGCCCGCGAGCAGCTTGTCGAACGACGTCATATCATATGAGCCGCCCGCTTTGGCCGGCTGATGGCAGCCGTGGCAATTGGCCTGAAAGATGGGACGGATCTGTTTGTAGAAACTGACCTGTTGTGCGTCGGCTTTCGCCGCAGATTCCGGTTTCTTCTCGTCAGCAGCAGCTGGTGTGAACCATGCCAGACATAACAGCAAACTCAAACTTCCGCGCCACACATTTGCCGAGTGCATTTTCGATGACCCCAACCGAATGACAACATCGATGTAGACCCGCAGGAATAATCGGTGAACAGCCGCGGGCGGAATAACGTGATTCGCTGCTCTGAGCGCAGGCCTCAACACCTCCCTGCGTATAGAGCGTCTACGTAACCGTCAGTCCCAAATAGACGGAACAGCATATGTTGATTTTACTTGGGATTGGAGCGATTGCAAGCGCTGAGATAGGTGTGAGGCTGGAGGCTTTAGGCTGGAGGTAAGCAGTTTTCTTGGTTTTTTCGACTCAGCCACGTGCCTGCCACGGGGGTGGCCCGGTCGGAACCGGCCGGGTCGCGCAGCGACAAGACGCTGCGCCCTCCGCGTGGCAAATCTCGAAATCTCGTAACACTTAATCGGCGAGGAGGCGGCTTTCTGTGCACACCACCGTAAATCGAGTGCGGTGACCTCCGTCACGGCGCGAGTAGTTTGTCCATCAGAAACTCATTCGCGCTGGTGTACTTATCCGATTTCGAGACCCCTTTGATCAACAAATGACATTCGTGCTTGTGCTTGTCCGCTTTTTCCTTCATTTTCACCCCGTAGACCGGATGGTGGATGCCGTGCCCCTTGTCCTTCGAGGGAAGCGTCATGTCGTTGCCATATTTCATCAGCAGCGGCGGGTCGGATCCGTCTAAATGGTTGTACGGTGAAAACTCCCGGTACAGACTGCGGTGCCGGTCATAATTCTTGAGAGCACCTTCGATCGTCTTCTCTCCGACTGCCATGTTGATCATGCGGTGCTTGAGCACATTCGGTCCGAGCCAGCCTTCGATCACTTTGGGATCGATCGACACCTGGCCGCCGGAAACCGCCGCGGCGCAGACGCGAGTCGATTCCCGCAGCACTGGATCTTTTGCTTTGGGGTCGGCCAGATCATCGTGCAACAACAGCCACATCGACGTGCAGGCGCCCGCACTGCTGCCGGTCAGCGCGATCCGGTCGGTGTTAATGTTCCACTCATCGGCTTTGGAACGCAGGAATTGAATGCCCCGCGCTGCATCATGCACGGGCGCCGGCAGCGGATACTTGCCGGTATGGCGATAGTTAATCGCGGCGTACGAGATACCTTTGTCGAGGAACGGCTTGAAGTTTTCCTGCTTCTGCTTCTTATCGCCGCCCGTCCAACCGCCGCCATGAATGTAGACCAGCAGCGGCCGTTTACCTTCTCCCTCGGCTTGATAAAAGTCCAACACCATTTCCGGATACGGCCCATACGAGACATCGGCATGCTTCGGCTTGAGCTGGTTCGCTTCGTCGGCGGCGAAAACTTGTGCTGATCCGATCAACATCAACATCATGATCCAAGCAAGGTGCTTCATTGTCGTCTCCGGTTTCATGGCTTGTTGCAATGTATAAGAATCTTGTTGCCTGACAGTCCGCAATTCCGAGTTCTATCCCGCAGCGGCTCCGTCGAACAATTCCGTTTGAAAAATCGCACGCTGACGTGTGAGATATTCCTCTTTTGTCATTCCCGGCACATGTCGTTCCATGACGCGCTGTGCTTCCTCGGCATTCTCGTGCAGTAAATCGACCGCCATCATTGCCAAGGTTTTGGCCGGCGCGAGATAACCTGCATCGACATCCAAGATGTGCCAATCGATTTGATGGTGAGAACCGCTGGCGCCGGTCATCATCGGATGCAGCACCGGCATGATCTGGCTCAAGTCGCCCGCATCGGTTGATCCGCCGGCATGGCCGTAATCGCGATATCCGTCCGCACCCAAGATCTCGCTCGCGCTAGCGCGGAATAGCGCCGCCAAATCGGCATTGTTACGTAGCGGCAAGTTGCCGGGAATCGTTTCGATCTCCACCCTGCACCCCAGTGCCAAAGCAGCGCCGCGCAATGCTCGATCGACCTTTGCCGAGGCGTCGACGATTGCCTCGGTCGTTTTTCCGCGCACATAGGTCTCCAGGCAAACCTCCGATGGCACGATATTCACCAGATCGCCCCCTTTGGTGATAATCGGGTGCACGCGGACGCAGTCTTCGTCGCGAAATGTTTCACGCTGTGCGTTGATCGCGCTGAGCGCCATCTGGGCGGCATTGAGCGCGTTGACGCCCCGTTCCGGAGATCCTCCCGCATGCGAGGCCCGGCCCAAAAAGCAAATGTTCTTCGCCAGGAATCCGTTCGACGATGGCGCCAATCCCATACGGCCCTCGTGCACGTCAGGGCTGGTGGAATGAATCATGACCGCCATATCGACGTCGTCGAACAAGCCGAGCTGAATCAACTCCTGTTTGCCGGTCAGAAACGACGTCTGTCCCTGTTTCACCAATCCCAGCCGATAGCCGATTTCGACGTACTCTTCGGCAGGAACGGCGAAGAACACGATCGATCCCGCCAGATGTTGCGCAGCACCGGACTTCGCAAGCCCGAGCGCTGCTCCGAGCATGCCGGCGATCTGCGCATTGTGGCCGCAGGCGTGTGCCGCACCAGTCTCCGGACAAGCCCGGGGGTGGTCGGGAACTTGCAGCGCATCAAGTTCACCCATCAACGCAACGGTCGGCCCCGGCTTCGCGCCGCTGAGCACGGCTTTGACCCCGGTAAGTGCGAGCCCGTTGTCGTGCGGCAGCTCCAAACTCTTGAAGATGTCGGCCACCAGTGCCGACGTCCGGTGTTCCTTAAACCCCAACTCCGGCGCATCCATTATCGATTCGCCAATGTCGGCGATCGTTTCGCGCTGGGCGTCGATTGTCTCGACCACGTGTCGTTTAAGGGCGGAACGGCTGTTCATAATGGCTACTGAGCGGGAGTTTCGAAATCACTGACGAAGATCTGGGTGATATCCTTGCCGGCGGTTTGCACTTTTCGATTGTAGGCAATCGTCCGCCCGTCATGACTCCACACCAACGCGAACGGCGCCGGCGCACGGTCGATCAACACGCGACTGTCGCCGCTGCGGACATCGGTGACGAGAATCTTGTTTCCCGCAACACACGCAATGAAATCGCCTGAGGGGTGCCAACGCGCGTCGGTGTCGACTCCCCCTTCGATCTTCGTCGCTTGCCGCGGAGGGCCTCCGAGCGGGCTGATGAGGAAAATCTGCCAATCGCCATTCTCGTCACGCATCCGAAACGCGATTTGAGTGCCTTCGTGCGAACTGCGGGCGATTCCTTCGCAGCCGGGATATTTTTTGTTCGCGGTGCGCGTCAGTCGCCGTTGCACAGTCCCGGCGGGCGGCGCGGGGAATCGGGTCGCGGTTCCTTCCAGCGGCCCCAGCGGGCCGGGTTTCGAAATGTCCTCCGGGATGTCGACAATAAACAGATCATCGATCGGTTTGCCGTCATCATCGCGCGCGGTGCCGATGAACGCGCGGGCGAGTTGGCGCTTGCCATTGCTCAGGGGATAGCCGTTCCGGCCAACCCAACTGTCGCCGGCGGCGTACGAAATCTCATCGCTCCCCGGCTCAGGATCGGGCGTGACTGCGACCACCAACACTGAGAAACCCTCCCCGCGCTCACGGAATTGCGGCGGCTTCGGCACAGTCACCGGCGATCCCAATTTGGTGACGCCGATGGTGCGGAGATCCAGTTCCTTGCCGATCTTGAGGCCGTGCGCGCGGACGACCGCGTCGTTGTAGGTGAACCCGACCCAGCGGCCGTCCCCCGACCACTCATGCCGGTGCGTGCCGCCCCGCAGCGCCCCAGGAACAAACGGCGGCTTGGTGTTCCGCGCATCGGCAAACTTGAGATTCCCCGAGCCGTCTCCACTGACGATGGCACCGATGCGGCGGTGTTTCTCGTATTGGTCATCCGCTCCCGTGGGATTGAGCGGCCCATGGATGAAGATCACTTCGTCGCGAACGTGGGAGAAACTGGCCGCCAGCACTCCGGGGCCGAATTCATTCGGATCGTTCGCCTTATACAGAGTCGTAATCTTTCCCGTGGCAATTTCCACTTTGGCAATCACCCGTGCCTGCGACAAATCGGACCCCGGCCGGGTATCGAATGCCAGGAAGCGGTCGTCCGGTGAAAAGTTGTCGTTGTTGTCCAATTCGTGATTGTAATTGGCATCGTTAGTAATCTGCCGCTCTCCGGCGCTGGATGACAACGTGTTCAACAACAGCATTCCTCCCAAACAAAGCAGCAGGCGTACGTCCATCAATTGTTGCATTTCAAGTTCTCCAGCGGTCGGCGCATCTGATCGTGTATTCGTCAGTTATAACGCTCTGCGAGTTGTTGCAACAGAGTTGGCCTTCTTCACGAATCTGACGCTAAGCAATGCGACATGCGGTTTCGCTAAGCCATCCCGCAACCGGAACATGGAGAGTTTGCAGCGAAGCCGGCTGATTCGGGTTTTTTGTTGATTTTGTGGATTGCGACGATTAGACTGGGCCTCACTAACGGTTAAGAGACAATGTGCTGGCCTCAAGTGCGTTGCGAAGCGCCAATTCTCTCCGTAGACCAATGCTCGCATCTCTCTAAGTGCTCGCGCAATCCCGCATTTCAATGCGATTGAGTTCCACAGGCTGCACCGTCAACTCCAACGACGTGCGCTCCCCAACCAACTCGCACTGACTCGGCAACACTGAGATTGTGAGGAGACTGTCCATGGACGTGTGCAGCTCGCCGGCGGCAACAACTACGTCGCCGACAGGCCCTGGAATTGGTGACAACGATCCAACTCAGCGACTCGCAAGTTCGGATCAATTCTCGCTGCAGTCAATCTTCTCGCCGCGCCGCTATCCCTGGCAGTCGAACTAGCCGAGCCGAGTTTCCGCTGACTGAATAGGTTTCTGTTCATATTAGATTCATAAAGATCGAAATCTGACTTCTACAGGATGAAATAGCATGTCGATTTGGTCCTTGTTAACGACATCTTGGGCACGTTCCCAGCGCTTCGCACGATTTGGAAAACAGCGCAGCGTCCGACATCGCAGTTGGCGCAAGTTCAGCACCTGCCGCCGGCAACTCCCGTTGACGCATGAGTTGCTTGAGGACCGGACCCTGCTGGCCGGTAATCTGGCGATTGGTGACGTCAACATCAGCGAGGGTGATGCGGGGACAACCGACTTTGAGTTTACGGTCACACGAAGTGGCAGTACGACGGGGGTCATCACCGTCGACTACGAAACCCATGGCGGCAACGCGACTCCCGTTCAGACGTTTTTCACTGAGCAAATCGTCAGCACGACGGCCGATCGTGCCGAGGCGGTGTCGTCGGCCGATGTGGACAGTGACGGCGACACGGATTTGCTGGTTGCCTCATTCTTTGGCGACACCGTTTATTGGTATGAAAACACCGGCGGCGGAAGTTTCACGGAACATGAAGTCACGACAACCGCCGACGGGGCGGAAGATGTGGCCGCCGCCGACCTTGACGGTGACGGCGACACGGACATCCTCGTAGCCTCACGCCAGGACACAACCGTCGGTTGGTACGAAAACGATGGAAACGAAAACTTTACGTTTCATGCTCTCGACACGGCGGTCCGCGGCGAGAAAAAGGTCACAATCGCCGACGTCGATGGCGACGGCGATATGGACGCGCTGGCGTCATCGCACATTGATCACACCATCTTCTGGTACGACAACGACGGCGCCGGAAACTTCACAACACGCGTCGTCACGACTCTCGCCAATCAGGTGAATTCGTTCGAGACGACCGATCTCGACGGTGACGGCGATCTCGATGTGCTTTCGACCAATGCCGGCGACAATTCCGTCGCGTGGTTTGAAAACGACGGCAGCCTGAACTTTACGCGTCACACGATCTACTTCGCCGACACTGACTTCGAACCGCAGTCCGCTTCCGCAGCCGATATCGATGACGATGGTGATTTGGACGTTGTTGTCACTGTCGCCGCCGGCTTCGACATCCTCTGGTTCGAAAACGACGGCAGCGAAAACTTCACGCAGCAGTTCATCGGCAACTCGCCCGAGGGTGCGTGGGATGTCCTGACCGCAGACATGGACGGTGACGGCGACGTCGACGTTGTGACCTCATTGGCCGGCGAGACGGACGAGATTCACTGGTACGAGAACCTCGGCCGCAATTTCTGGACGGTGCACACCATCTCTTCCAACCTGCTCGCCCCCCGCGCGCTCTGGGTCGACGATTTGGACGGCGATGGCGATCTAGAAATCTTCGCCGCTTCGGCCGTCGACGATTCGGTGGCCTGGTATGAAAACGAAAAGCAGGGAGACTACTTCGCCCAAAGCGGATCGCTGATGTTCGCCGAAGGCGTCACGGAACAGACGATCACCATCGTCGTGAACGGCGATGTCGAGTTCGAAGCGGACGAAGACTTCCTCGTTAGCCTCAGCAACACCGTTGGCGGATCGGTCGACGACGGGCAGGCGCGGGGAACGATTCTGAATGACGACGCACAGCCCGGGGCAACCCTGTCGATCGACGACGTCGACTTGACCGAGGACGACCTGGGGGCCAAGGCGTTCGAGTTCACGGTCACACGCAGCGGCGACACATCCGGCGAAACAACGGTTGATTTCGCGACAACCGACGGCACGGCGCTGGGGATCGCCGACGTCGCCTCGGAGTTTTCCCGGTTTGACGAACATCTGATCGACGGCACGGTCGACGGGGCACGCGGCGTGTTTGCCACCGACTTGGACAGCGACGGTGATCTTGATGTTCTTTCGGTGTCGCGCGATGACAACACGGTTGCTTGGTACGAAAACGATGGAAGCGAAAACTTCACGTTCCATGAGATCGTGATCCTAGGCAGCCCGAAATCGGTCCATGCGGCAGATGTGGACGGTGATGGAGATGTGGACGTCGCCGTCGTCTCAGATAGCCGCAATGAGGTGATTTGGTACGAAAATGATGGCGAAGAGAACTTCACAGAGCACCTCGTTAACGCACCGGGTGAAATCGACCGGCCACAAGACATCAAGGCCGAAGACTTGGACGGCGACGGCGACATCGATTTGATCGTCTCCGTCGATATCAATTACGGCTTGGTCTGGTATGAGAATGACGGTGAAGAGAATTTCACATTTCATGGAATCGGTTCCGACCTGACACGCGCCCGCGATGTTGAAGTTGTCGATCTCGACGGCGACGGCGACCTGGATCTGCTCGGATCATCACGGATTCCGCAATACATCCTTTGGTTTGAAAACGACGGCGACGAAAACTTCACCACGCACACCATCGAAACCGGCATCGGGGGCGCGGAATCGGTCTGGGCCGACGATATTGACGGCGATGGTGATCTCGATGTGCTCTCTGCTGGGGCGTTTACGATCTTTTGGCACGAAAACGATGGCAATCAGAATTTTACATCGTACGTGATCGATGATTTCGCCGGCTCCGGGTCGACGGTGGCGGCAGCCGACATCGACGGGGATGGGGACTTAGACGTCGTTGCGGGGTCAGAAAATCTAGAACAGATTGCGTGGCATGAAAATATCGGCAACGGCAACTTTCGCTTCCACATCGTTACTTCGAATACTGACAATATCGCCAAAATTTTTCTTGTCGACATGGATGAGGACGGCGACGTCGATGTCCTCTCCGCCTCCTTCTCTGACGACTCAGTGCGCTGGTTTGAAAACAACGGCGGCGTGATCGGCGACCGGGGCGACTACCAGACAACGAGCGGATCGCTGACATTTTTGGCCGGCGAGACGGAAAAGACGGTCAACGTGCTCGTGGCGGGAGATTTCGACGATGAATCCAACGAGAGCTTCTTCGTCGATCTATCGAATGCCGTCGGAGGCACGATTGCCGACGGGCAAGGTGAAGGTCGGATCCTCAACGACGACGTCCGTGAAGTGTCGATCGGCGACGTGACGTTTGTCGAAGGCAACTTGGGCACCAAGAATTTCAACTTCGTCCTCACGCGCCCCGGCAGTACGGCCGAGCGGTTGCGAGTGGACTTTATCGTCGAAGACGTGACGGCGACCGACGGCGAGGACTACGGCCGTTGGGAAGGCAACGTCATCTTCGAACCGGGCCAGTCGGAAGTCATTATCGCGCTGCCGGTTTTCGCCGACCTTGACGTTGAGGGTGACGAAACATTTCGCATCACGCTGCAGGCGGCGGGCGACACGTTGATCACCGACGACATCGCCATCGGAACGATCCTCGACGACGACGCCGACGGACCGTCTCAGCCGACGCTTTCGATTAGCGACGTGACGGTGACCGAAGGCGCCGGGCTGGGCGGAGGCGATTTCATGGACGCGTTCGTTGCATCGGGCGAAGGCGGATTGAACGTTCCCCGGTATCTGACGTTTGGGCCTGACGGCAATCTGTATGTCGGCAGTCCGGTGGGGGTCTTTCGTTACCACGGACAGACGGGCGAACCGCTCCCGGTGGCGCTCAATCACGGGGCTGAGTTCATCATTCGTGGTGAAGGAGGCGTGATCAACTTCGACTCCGTCGCTTTCGGTCCGGACGACAATGTCTATGTGCTGGGTGATGGCATCCACCGCTTTAACCCGATCGACGGATCGTATGTCGATGAGTTTATCGCGGCCGATCAGCTCTTCGACCCCCGCAAAATCTTCTTCGGAGATGATGGGCTGCTGTACGTGCTCACAGATATGAACAGCCTGCCCGACGCGGTTCTGCGTTTCGACGCCGCGACGGGGGAATTCGTCGACACCTTCGTCGGAGACGACGATGCAACACCGGGTGTGGACGAAACCGGAGGATTGACCGGGATCGCGGACGCCGTATTTGGACCGGACGGCGATTTGTATGTTGTCAACGATTCGCGTGACGATGCAACGGCGGGAGTCATGCGCTATGACGGCGCGACAGGAGAGTTCCTGGGGCTGTTCGCCTCCGTGCCGGGGCCGGGAATACCGCAGGGGCTGAGTTTCTCGGCAGACGGCAATTACCTGTTTGTAACCGATCGCTTTGATGAGGCAGTGCTACGTTTTGACGCCGCTACCGGGGCGTACGTCGATGACTTTGTCGCGTCGGGAAGCGGCGGGCTCGATTTTACACAGTGGATCTCCATCGGTCCCGACGGAAATTTGTATGTGGCGAGCGTCGACTCCGACGAGATTCTGCGCTTTGCGGGTCCGACGGGATCGCTGGCGGCGTTCACGGTGACGCGTGAGGGGGATAGCACCGGTGAGGTAACAGTTGACTACTCGACGGCCGACGGTTCGGCTGGCTCGCGGAGCAGCAGCTTTGCTGAAGCCGCTCAGCCGGCCACGGCCGGAGAAGACTATGTCTCGACCAATGGAACGTTGACCTTCGCAGCCGGCGAAACGACAAAGACGATCTTTGTATTGGTTCTTGGCGATCGCTCAGAGGAGCCGGACGAAACGTTCTTCGTCAATTTGAGCAATCCGGCCGGCGCGGTGATTGATGATCCTCAAGGTCAGGCCACAATTCAAAACGACGACATCGAGCGGGGCGAGATCCACGGAGTGAAGTGGAACGACCTCGATGGCGACGGCATTCGCGACGCGGGCGAGCCGGGTTTGGAAGGGTGGACGATCTATCTCGACCAAAACGGCAATCAGCAGCTCGACATCGGCGGCGGCACGCAAATCTTTGAGTCGCTCGAAGTCCCGCTCTCGATTCTGGACAACACGCGGTCCATCTCAAATCTTGAGGCGACCGGACTGGCCGGGCTGATCACTGATTTGAACATCAGGCTCGACATCACTCATACTTGGGTCGGCGATCTGACCGCGACCTTAATTAGCCCTTCGGGGACGTCAGTGACACTCTTCGCCAACATCGGCTTTGATGGCGACAACTTTACGAACACGACATTTGACGACCAAGCCAATGATCTAATTACAGATCCCAATGAATTCGCGCCCTATACCGGGCGGTTCCAACCGTTCGGTTCGCTGGCCGACTTCAACGGCGAGGAAGTCGAAGGAACGTGGACGCTGGAAATCTTAGACAGTGCCTTGGAGGACATCGGCTCGCTAAACAGTTGGTCGCTGGAAATCATGACCAACGGCGGTGCGGACGAGCCGTTCACCGTAACTGATGCCGATGGCGCGTATTCATTCACCCAGCTGGGGGAAGATACGTATACAGTGAGTGAAGTACAGCAGCCCGGCTGGCAGCAGACCTTTCCCCCTTCCAGCGGGTACGAGTTTTCGGTAGGCGCCGAAGAGATCGTGACCGGCATCGATTTCGGCAACCAGGTCATTCCCGGAGAAATCCGCGGAATCAAGTGGGAGGATATCGACGGGGACGGCGTTTTCGAGCCGGAAGCCGGCGAGTCGCCCCTGGCGAATTGGGAGATCTATCTCGACCTCAATGGCAATGGTGTTCTCGACGGCAATGAGCCGTCGCAGCTGACCAACGCGCAGGGAGAGTACATCTTCGCAGACCTTGCTCCCGGCACCTACACCGTCGCTGAGGTTCAACAAAGCGGCTGGCAACAGACGTATCCGTTGTTCGTCGGTCCCCCCAGCCGCTCCGCTCTTGATGGGGAAGTTGCAGGTCCGACCGCACAAATCGAGCAATCGAAGCAATCAGAGTCGTCCGATCAGCTCTGGCAGCGAATGGCGGACATGCCGGCTGCACCCAATGACGCGACAAGTTATATTAGTGCGTCAACATTTGAGACCTTTACGATGGATGCGTCGCTCATGCTGGAAATGCTGAGCGACGCCCCAATGGAGTTCACCGGCGACGCGGCACTTAAGCCGGTGATCATTACACTGCCGACGCCGGACGGAGTGTTCCAACAGTTTGAGGTGTTTGTTTCTCCGATTATGGAAGCGGAGCTGGCGGCGAAGTTTCCCGACATCCAAACCTACAGCGGACGTGGAATCGACGACCCGACGGCGACGGTTCGCTTCGACGTTTCTCCGGCGGGATTTCACGCTCAAGTTTTCTCATCGGCGGGAACTTTCTATGTCGACCCCTATTGGCATCTCGATGACAGTTTGTATGCCAGCTACTACCGCAGTGACTATGTCGTAAAAGATGCACTTCATATCCACGAAGAGGGTTTCGAACACCACGATCATGACGGCCATTCACACGAAGACGAGGGGCACCTGCACGATGACGAGGAGTCGAGCGGCCTGTTCAATCTGAACGGAGCCGTTCCGGAGTTCACGACGATCGAGGCCGCTGCCAATCCATTCGGCAGCGAACTACGCACGTATCAGCTTGCCGTGGCGGCGACCGGAGAGTACACGGCGTTTCACGGCGGGACTGTGGAACTGGCTCAAGCGGCGATCGTCACCGCCATCAATCGCGTGACCGGCATTTTCGAGAATGATCTCTCCGTGCGGCTGATGCTGGTGGCGAATAACGACTCGCTGATCTACACCGACGCGGACACCGACCCCTACTCAAACTTCAATCCCTCCGCCCTGCTTGACGAGAACCAAGCCAATGTCGATGCGGTGATTGGAGATGCCAACTACGACATTGGGCATGTCTTCACGACCGGGGGAGGCGGCTTGGCGGCCCTCGGAGTCGTCGGAGTGTCCGGCTTCAAGGCGCGCGGGGAGACCGGGCTTTCTAGTCCCGTTGGAGACGCTTTTTATATCGATTACGTCGCGCACGAAATCGGTCACCAATTCGGAGCAAACCACACGTTCAACGGGACCGACGAAAGCTGTTTTGGGGGATCGCTGAATCCGAGCACCGCGTATGAGCCTGGTAGCGGATCAACGATCATGGCCTATGCCGGCATTTGCGGCATCGACAACTTGCAGTTGAGCAGCGATCCGTTTTTCCATTCGGAAAGCATCGATGAGATCTTCGCAACGATCACTTCGGGAGCCGGCAACGCTGCTGCGACGATCACCTCGACCGGCAATAACATCCCCACGGTCAGTGCCGGTGAAGACTACGTGATACCCGCGCTGACGCCCTTCATCCTGACGGCCGTCGGGGCGGACACTGACACGGAAGACATCCTGACGTACAGCTGGGAGCAGCGCGATCTTGGTCCCGCCCAAAGCGTCTTTGATCCCGATAACGGATCGAGCCCGATCTTCCGAGCCTACAGCCCGACGACCGATCCGACACGGACGTTCTTACGGCTCGAAGACCTGCTCAACAATACGACCACAATCGGCGAACAACTTCCGTCGACTGATCGCGAATTGAACTTCCGTGTTGTCGTGAGAGACAACCGGCTCGGCGGCGGCGGCGTGAGCAGTGACGATATGCGGGTTACCGTTGTCGACACCGGATCACCCTTTGAGGTAACCAGCGATAGTCCCGGCGACGTCTGGTCGGGCAACTCGTTTGAAACGGTCACCTGGGACGTCGCGGGAACTGATAGCGGCGCGATCAACGTTGGGTTCGTCAATATTCTGCTGTCCACCGATGGAGGGTTGACGTTCGATACGGTATTGGCATCCAACACCCCCAACGACGGCAGCGAAGAGATCGTCGTCCCCAATCTGGACGTCGCCGAAGCACGGATCAAAGTGGAAGCGGTCGGAAACATCTTCTTTGACATTTCTGACACGAACTTTGTGATCGAAACCGGTGCAACGGCGACGCCGGGCGACGGGGTGTGGACGGTCGAAATCGGCCCGGGCCAAGCTGCCGCAAACGTCAACTTCGGGAACCAATTCCTCGGTTCACCGGCAAACGATCCGCCCACGTTCAATCTCAGCGGCGACGTTGATGTGTTGGAAGACGCGGGGACACAGTCGATCTCCAACTTCGCGACAAACATTTCACCTGGGCCGGTCGACGAAGCCGGGCAGCAACTCGATTTCCTCGTCACCAACGACAACAACGCCTTGTTTGCCGTGCAACCGGAAATCGACGCCGTCACCGGCGAGTTAACCTTTACACTGGCTGCCGACGCAAATGGATCGGCTCTCGTCTCCGTGCAATTGATGGATGACGGCGGAACAGCCGACGGAGGCGATGATACCAGCGACGTTCAGACATTCACGATCAATGTGACGGCGGTCAATGACGGTCCCAACTTCACGCTCGGAGCCGATCAGTCGGTCAATGAAGACTCCGGGCTGCACACCGTCGCTGGCTTTGCGACGAATATCAGTGCCGGCCCCGCCGACGAATCCGGTCAAACGCTGACGTTCAACGCCGCCGCCGCCGACACATCGCTGTTTGCCCAACAGCCGACTATTGATGCGGAAACCGGCGAATTGAGCTATGTGCTCGCCGCCAACGCCAACGGTTCGACGTTGGTGACGGTCACATTATCCGACAACGGAGGGACGCAAAACGGCGGAACGGATACCAGCGCCGAGCAGACATTTACGATCAACATTGCACCAATCAATGACGCTCCTAACGCCGGTTTGGCCGTCTTCGGCACGCCGGAAGGCGTTCCGCTGGATTTTGATTTGAGAACGCTCGTCGACGACGTGGAAACCGCCGACGATGACTTAATATTCAGCGTCTCCGACGCCGTCAACGGCAGTGTGGAATTGTTAGCCGACGGATACACGGCACGGTTCACCCCTCCGGACGACGATTACAACGGGCCCGCTTCATTCAACTATCATGTCACCGACACTGGCGACGGCAGTGACCCGGCAATCACGGTCGGCCCCGTGTCGTTTAGCGTGACTGTATTTCCGGTAAATGACGCACCTTCATTCACGATCGGCGACGATCTGACCGTCGATGAAGATTCCTTCGGCAACACCTTCGTCGGCTTTGCGACAAACGTCAGTGCCGGACCGGGGGATGAGGCTGGCCAATCGCTCGTCTTCAGTCTCACTGCCGACGATCCGTCACTCTTCTTGCAGCCGCCGAACATCTTCGACGCGGAAGCGGGCGATCTGTTCTTCTCCTTAGCGCCCGATGCTGTCGGCTCCACTGTGGTAACCGTGGTATTGGTGGACAGCGGCGGCACGCTCAACGGCGGGAGCAACACCAGCGCCGAGCAGACATTCACGATCAATATCACCAACGTCAATGATCCGCCGACCATCACCGTCCCCGGCGCACAATTTGTTGATGAAGACACCCCCCTTCCCTTGTCCGGCGTGAGCGTCGACGACATCGATTCGGCAACGCTGGAAGTCACCCTGGCCGCAACCATCGGCAATTTGACCCTCGGCGACACGACCGGCCTGTCGGTGTCCGGCAATGGTACGTCCAACGTTACGGTAAGCGGTTCGCTTGCCGAATTGAACGCGTCGCTGGCCACGCTGTCGTACCGCAGTTTTCCCGGTTCAAACGGCGCGGAAACGGTCACGGTGACCGCCACCGATCCGGATACCGCCTCCGTTTTTGAGACGATCGACATCACCGTGATCGAGCCCGCTTTTGTGCCCGAGGTGACGTTAGACGTTTCTTCGCCGACGGTCGATGAAGACGGCGGCATGGTGACCATCACCGCCACACTCTCCGGGATCACAACAGAAGACGTCACCGTCTTCCTCGGTTTCAGCGGCATGGCCGACGACCTGATTGAGGGTGGATCGCTCCTCGTCGGCGACGGTACAACCGAAACCGTGCTCAGATACAGCGGCAGCGATGGGTCGTTTGTCGACGAGTTCATCAGCGAAGCAGCCGGCGACCTGGTGCTGGGCCCCGACGGCAATATCTACGTCGCCGACATGGTATCGGACTCAATTCTCCGCTTTGACGGGTCGACGGGTGCTCTCATCGACACATTTGCCTCCGGCGGCGGACTGAACGACCCGTCAGGCCTGGTATTTGGTCCCGATGGCAACCTCTATGTTGCCAGCCAGGCGACAGACTCCGTGGTGCGCTACGATGGCGCGACAGGTGCATTTATCGACACGTTTGTCACGGGCGGCAGTGGCGACCTGAGTAATCCTCGCGGGTTGGCATTCGGTGCAGACGGCAATCTCTACGTCAGCAACAACAATGACGACGGACGCGATGCAGCATTTAACGTATTAGTCTACAACGGATCGACCGGGGCATTTATTGATGAGTTCTTCGACGACGGAACCGGCGGACTACAGACGCCGACCGGATTGGCCTTCGGACCCGATGGGCATCTCTACATCGCCGACCAGGATTCCAATGCCATACGACGCTACAACGGGAATACCGGCGCATTCATCGACGTCTTCGCCAGCGGCAATGGGCTGACCGCACCGGTCGATTTCGTCTTCGGCTCCGACAATAATCTTCTCGTCGGCAGCACATCCGGAGAGGTTCTGCTTTATAACGCGACGACCGGCGCGTTCATTGAGAGCTTTGCGTCGGGAGGTGGGTTGTCCGATCCGCTTGGATTGCTACTCGTCTCTTCGCTGGGAGACTATACCGTTTCGGCCCGCAGCATTGTGATCGAAGCGGGCAGCCTGAACGGCAGCATTACCTTAACCGGCGTCGCCGACGCGATCGACGAGGGTAGCGAGACCGTCATCGTAGACATCGATGACGTGACCAATGGAACCGAACTCGGCATACAACAGGTCACAACAACAATCGTCGAAGACAGCGGTGAAAACGAGCCGCCGACGACCTCCGGAATCGCCGACGTCACGGTCGACGAAGACGCCCCCGACACCTTAATCAGCCTCTTCGATGCCTTCGAGGACGCCGAAGATGCTGACGATCAGTTGATCTACGAAGTCGCCGGCAACACCAACCTTGCCCTCTTCAGCACCGTCGACATCGACCCATCCACCGGAGTCTTAACGCTCAGCTACGCGGCGAATGTACACGGAACATCGGACATCACGGTCCGCGCCACAGACTTGCTGGGAGAACCTGTCGAGACCTCATTCACGGTGACGGTGAATCCCATCAATGACGACCCCGATGCCGACCCAACGACGCTCGTCACCAACGAGGACGCAGCCGTTGATGTCGATTTGCGCACGTTGGTCGAAGACATTGAAACGGCGGATGACGATTTGCTCTTTCGCGTCTCCGGCGCGGTCAACGGCACGGTCGAATTGCTGCCTGACGGATTCACCGCTCGCTTCACGCCGGCCGGCGACTACAACGGCCCGGCTTCCTTCGACTACGAAGTCACCGACACGGGTGACGGCAGCGCCGCTGCAACCACAATCGGACCGGTCACCATTGATGTCGACGTGGTTGCCGTCAACGACACACCGATCGCCTCGCCCGCAACGTTCGACGTCAATGAAGACCTCACAATCGAAATCGACTTGCGGACACTGGTCGACGACGCGGAGACGGCCGACAACGACTTCGTCTTCACCATCGGCACGGTGATCAACGGCAGCGTAGTCTTAACCGGTGGCGGCTATATCGCGTCCTTCACGCCGACAAACAACTACAACGGCCCGGCATCGTTTGATTACAGTGTAATGGACACCGGCGACGGCGCGGACGATCCGATCACAGTCGGACCGCTGACGATCGACATCAACGTGGCTGCCATCAACGATCCGCCGAGCGCCGCAACCACGACTCTCGACACGGATGAAGACACGGCGGTCGAAATCGACCTGCGAACGCTGGTGGATGATGTGGAAACGGCCGATGACGATTTGACCTTCAATGTCTCCGGCGCGGTCAACGGCAGCGTCGAATTGCTCCCCGACGGTTACACGGCTCGCTTCACTCCGACTGCGGGCTATAAAGGCCCGGCATCGTTCGATTATGAAGTGCAGGACACTGGTGATAACGGCGAACCACCCATCACGTCCGGTCCCGTCACCATTGAAGTTAACGTAGCCGGCGTCAACGAGGCACCCATCGCCAACTCGACGACGCTCAATACCAATGAAGACACGGCAGTTGAAATTGACCTGCGAACACTGGTCGATGACGCTGAGACTCCTGATGACGACCTGATCTTTAATGTGTCGAATTCTGTCAGCGGCAGCGTGGAATTGCTGCCCGACGGCTACACGGCCCGCTTCACACCCGATGAGAACTACTTCGGCCCCGCTTCCTTCGACTACGACGTCACCGACACGGGGGACTTCGGCGACGATCCGATTAGTGTCGGCCCGATCACAATTGATGTCAACGTTGCTGCAGAAAACGATGCCCCATTTTTGACTGGCCAGTTATCGAGCGTGGACGGCTTAGAAGATGAAGCAGACACCAGCATCCAATTGTTTGAATCGTTCGAAGATTTTGAAGATGCCGACGAGGATTTGATTTATACGGTATCCGCCAACACTAATCCCGACCTGTTCGCCGCGATTGTGCCAAATCTCGAGACCGGTAGTCTGATGTTGTTCTTTGCGGAGAACACCCACGGCTCGGCGGAAGTGACAATTCGAGCAACCGATTCAGAGGGGCTTTTTGTTGAAAATACATTCTCTGCCTACGTTGGAGCAAATAATGATGCTCCTGACGCCGACACAACGACCCTGAATACGGAAGAAGACGCACCTGTTGAGATCGATCTGCGGACGCTCGTTCAGGATGTCGAAACTGCCGATGATGAATTGCTATTCAACGTGTCGGGTGCGGTCAACGGCAGCGTCGAATTACTGCCTGACGGATTTACGGCTAGATTCACGCCAACGAGTAACTATAGCGGCCCAGCCTCGTTTGATTACGATGTGACCGACACGGGCGACTACCATGAAAGCGGCATCGATGAAGGACGTAGCGATCCAATCACAGTGGGCCCGATCACGATCGATGTGATCGTCGGCGGTGACAACGATCCGCCGTTTGTGGAGAGTGTGATCGACGACGTGAATGTCGACGAGGATGCGGACGACACGGTGATTGATCTGTTTGCCGCGTTTGGCGACGTGGAGGATCCGGATTCGCAGCTACAATTCGACCTGACGGGCAACACGAACGGTTCGCTGTTTGAGAGCGTCTCGATCGACGAGTCGACCGGTCTGCTGACGCTGGACTACGCGGCGGATGCGAAC
>JANQPT010000022.1 GCA_028285345.1 Planctomycetales bacterium | reverse complement strand
ATCTGCTGCGCCGGCGGTTCGGAACGTTGGGCGGCGATCAGCCCGGTTGAAGCGGCGGGGAACTCTCGCCTGTTCTCCGAATCCGTTCACCACCGGGGCTGAGAGTTCGAATCCGAAAAGGGGAGCTAATATTCCGGGAGCGAACTTTCGCTCCCCACTGGTTAACGAGAAACGCCGTAGCGAGAGCTATGGCGATTTTCGTAACTCCCAACGAGGACGACGCTTTCGAGACGCGAGAGGAGCGTGCTGCCCCGGAATTGCTCCATGCTTCAATTCTGAAGCGGAGCAGTTGCAATTGAGACTCGAACCACCGCTTGCGTCGATCGGGGCGAGACTGGTTGGCAACTGCATCAATCGGCCAGCCAAGCAGATAGCCATTGAGACAGACCGCCAACAGCAATCCGAGAACCGATCCGCCGGGAATCAATAAGCCCAAAAACAAAGCTGGTATTGACCATGGCAAGCGGCGGATGCGACATCCGGCGTGTGTCACGGAGGATCCTTTTACGGGTTGTGTCAGGTCTCATGGATTTCTGGCATGATATGTGTCCTTGTTTAGAAGGCGTGGTTTGGAGATTGCGAGGTTACCTAATCAATTTTAACCGCTCGAATGCTCCGTCTAAGGCCGTTGCTGAAGGAACGCCGAGCCAGTCCTGCAAAATCGTGGCGTAGACTTGACGGAAATCGGTTTGCATTTTCAAGTCGTCGTTTTCCAGATCCAGCATGCTGGGCGTCTGGCCGATCAGGCCGGAATTCACGCTGGAGCCGGCGACAATCACCGGTCCGGCGGTGCCGTGATCGGTGCCCAGCGAGGCGTTCTCCTTCACGCGGCGGCCGAATTCGCTGAAACAGAGCATGAGCACTCGGTCGGAATGTCCCGCCGATTTCACGTCGTCCAGGAACGACTTCATGGCACCGGCCAGTTCGCGCAGCAGGCGTGCGTGGGTAAAAAGTTGGGCGGAGTGTGTGTCGTAGCCGGGTTGGATCGCGTAGTACACCGGAGTTGAGAATCCGGATTTGATGAGCTGCGCAATGGACTGTAGACGGCCGGCCAACTCGGTTTGCGGATAGGCAGCGGCATTGCGGGCGGAATTCTTTGTAACTTCGTCGATCAAGTCGGCAGTGGAACTCGCGTCGAGCGCTGCGCGGCGGGTAAAGGTGAGCAACTCGCCGTTTGGCACTGCTCCCGGCGCGGTTGTCAGCTTGGCGTCGGTTTTCAATTTTAGATCGTCCAAGTGAGCCAGCGAAACAGACATTGAACGTCTGCCGCGCAGCGCAATCGGCGGGTTTTCATCGCCCAGCAAAATCGAGTGTGGCGAACCGTCGGCCACCGACGGTCGCTCATCCATCGCGCGGCCGATCCAGCCGAAGATCTTGTGTTCGACTGGATCAAAGCGCGCCGTTTGCCAGATGGCCATACTCACGTCATGCGAACGATTGGGATTGGGATAGCCCACACCCTGCACGATCGCAAGCCGCCCATCCTCCAGCAAGTCGGCCGCCGGTCGTAACGAGGGATGCAAGCCGGCGTGGTCGTTCACCTTGATCAGCCGGTCTTTCTTGATTCTCAATTCGTCGCGGTTATGCGCGTAACCTTCGTCGGCGAACGGCACGACGGTGTTGATGCCGTCGTTTCCGCCGCTGAGTTGAACGACGACCAGAATACGGCCGTCCTTGCCGGGCTGCGCCGCGCGAACGCTGCGGCTGAGGAATGCGGGAACGCTCGGCGCCATGGCAATCAGCGCGGAGCGCTGCAGGAAGCTGCGGCGGTTAAATTGTTCGCGTGACATGTGGTTCTCCTTCAGCCCAGTTGCGCTTCCGGTGAAGCAAGAATGGTGGTGACAAGTTGACGGGGACTTGCGGCAGATTGTTGCAACTCGGCCGGCAATTGAGGACTGCCGAGCAACAGTTCTGCGTAGAACGAGTCGATGCTGCCCGCTGCTGCGAAGCCGTGTGACGCGGCAAGGGCGGCGGCGTCAAGCGGTTTGGTCGGCGCATGCAATTCGCCGCCCACCAGCGCCGCCACAAAATTTGCCCGGCCAATCAGTGTGCGGCTGGTCAACCAAGACCGGCCGCCGGGCCAGCCGAAGACATTTGGTGGATAGAACAAGTCCTGTCCGAGGCTTGCCGTCGCTTCCGCGAGCAGCAAGGTGCTCGGCGGCGGCGGTGCGGCGATTTCCAGTGACTTCGTGGCCCCGACCACAAACTCCACCGGTCCCAGCACACGATTGCCGATGTTGCCGTCTGAGAAAAACGCTTCGCTACGAAGCACTGTTTCGACCGCCCAACCGACGTCGAGATCCCGTTCGCGCAATCCGTCGGCTAACTTGTTGAGCATGTCATCGGAAGGGAATTCTTCACCCATCAACAGCTCACAAATCCGAAATGCAAGCCGCCGCGCGGTCGCGGGATGGTCTAGAAGCATCCGCACAAGATCGTCGCCGGTCCATTTGCCGCGGTTGCCGAAAATCGTCTTTTCACCGTCGTCGTGGTTTTTGCTGTAATCGCGGAACTCCCCCCGGTTGACCGACCATCCGGTGAGCGCCCGCGCCGCCTCTTTGATGTCCTGTTCCGTGTAGGAACCGACACCGAGTGAGAACAATTCCATGATCTCGCGCGCGAGGTTTTCGTTGGGGTGTTCTTTGCGATTCGCATCGGCATCGAGCCAGATCAACACGGCGGGATCTTTGGCCAGCCGCCGCAGCATTTCACCGAACGGCGCTCGCGCAAATCGGCGAAAAGTCTCATTCTGCCGCCTCATCAACCTGACGTCGGCGACTTTGACATAGCTGGTGGCGAAATGGTTGTGCCACATCAGCGTCAGCCGTTCGCCAAGCGGATCGGGCGAGAACAACATGCGGTACAGCCACCACGCCTTCAGGCGGTTGATGTTGTCCGAAGAGGTAGCAGCGTCTGCGATCACGGACGACATCCGCTCAAATTCGTTCCGTTTCTCTTCGGCATGCTCCGTTTCATCGCTTGTACGAGAGCGCAATAGCCTAGAAACCGCTGCGTCGGGGCCTTCACGAAGGTCGCGCCCGATTTCATCCCAAGTCGCGGCGAACCCAGCCCGCCGATGCAGGTGGACGACGCGGCTCACGTTCCACGGCTCGGCTTCCGAAGGTCTCCAGCGTTGCCAGACGGACCCGGTATCGGATTTCATAACGTCCCTCTGTTGGCTTATCGTTTGCGCCGCACCGATCGTGTTTTCAGAAGTCTCACGAATTGATGGCAGACGTGGTTGCCTGCAACATCACTCGTCACTGTCCGCCACTTCGACAGGCATGAATTGATATTCGTTCTTCTGCTTGAACTCACCGATGTCTTTGGTTTCACCGGAGGCGACTTTCACATCGTGAGTTACATAGAGTGCAACCCGTTGTTCCGGGATCTGCGCATCCAAGCGATACAAGCAGCCATTGATTAAGCCGGTTACGCGGAAGCGGCCGTCATCGTCGATGTTTGTCGTCCAAAACCCTGATCCACTGAGGGGCGGATCCGCTGGTGTCATTCTAATGTGCGACGTCTGAAACGGTTCACCTTTTGTATCGACGATTCGTCCCACAATCGTGCCGGTCGGAGACAATTTCACTGACACTGGATCCATCTCGTCGCCGCTGACGACGACCTTTGCGCCCAGATTGCGTTCTCGGTGAAAGAATAACAGTGTCCGTGTTCGTCCCGCCACAAGCCCGTCAATCTTGAATTCCGCTGTTTCCAGCGGCCTGCGCGTCATACTTGCCCAAGAAGGACCAAGGCCAATCACCTCAACGCCCGCCAATGGTTTGCCGCGTTGGTCGACAATCGTGCCCGGTCGGGAGCGGCTTGGAAACACGCTCAGATTAACGGTCATGTCTTTCGAGTGTTCAGCTGGCTTGATCAGGGCGGCGGCTTGATGATGCGTGAGTCCCATCAAACCGCGTGATTGTGCGCCCGCCGCCGTCTGCAGAGAACGGATCTCTTCGCCGTCTTTGATTCGAGCAGCCTTACCGACGATCGCCTTGAGTTTATCTGCGTCCACCCTTGCACTCACAAACGTGTTGCCTTCAATCCTTGCGGCAATTGCTCCCGGACCCGGCAATACGGAGATTTCAAAACTGCCGTCGCCGTTGACGATGGCCGACGATGCTGGATTCGCAATCTGATTTTGTTTCCCAAGACGAGAGACGTGTTGATTGGGATACAGAGGGTTATAGATCACCGTTCCACTCACCGGTTCACCTGATTCCGCATCCGTCACGCGTCCGCGCACACGTATTCCTTCTACAAGCGAAATGTCGGTTACGATTGGTCCGAGACCGGTTGGATCAGCGATCTTCAGTTGCTGATTGAAGTGCAGCGACTTAGCCGGCTCTAGATTGAGCCGATAATCGGCAGCCTTGGGGATTCCCGTAATCTGGTAACGGCCGTCAGCCCCGGTGACGGTTGGGGTTTTTCGCGAAGCCCACGAGGAGTAAACCACCATCCGGACTCCACTGACCGGCTCTCCCGTCCGGGCATCGGTCACGACTCCCTGCAACGTCCTTCCGGGCGCCGCGATATGAGTGAATTTGGCAAAATAAGTGCTCTCGCTTAAGCCTTCTCGAACGGCGATTATGCCATGCGGTTCCGCTTTCGGTGGTGTTGCACGGGTGTGAATTCCCAGCCGCGTAGCGCCGATTCCGCCACCGATTGCTTCCAGCCTCACGAAACGGTTGACCCCAAGTCCTGCCAAGCGGAAACGTCCATCGGCATCGGTGACCACCGGTTTGCTCGTCGGGCTGCCGCCGGGCCGATTCGGCCAATTGGTGTAGACACCCGAAGAAAGCGGAGCGTTTTTGAGGATACCCTCAACCGTGATTTTTGGGAGATTGGTAGAATTGATGGCGACGATTGAAAGATCAACGCCCGCCGCCGGCTGTCCGTCTGCGGTCAGAATGCGTCCCTCAATCGGCATGTCTTTGACAAGTTGCAAGGAGATGTCGCCTTGGGGTTTCGCAACCTTGACGTCCGCCCAGGCGAAGCCCAGCCCGTCGGCGGTCGCCGCGATACGGATCATTTTCGGCCGATTGTTCGCCGAACCGTTGTGATCCAATGACAACTCGAATCGCCCGTCATCGCCGGTTTGAGACTGCCGTGTCCACTTGACTGATTGTGGGCGGCGGCTCCAACCGTCGGTGCGGGGCGGGCCGCCGATCCAGATCTGAGCCCGCAATGGTTTGCCGTCCGGTCCCGTCACGGTTCCGCGAATGATCGCCGCCTTGGCTGCTGCTCGGTGGTTTGCTTTTGGTTCGAGAAGGGCCGAAGTGTCATCGTCGCCTTCACGCTCCAGCAGTTGGCCCTTGCCAACACGCAATCTTTTCAGATTCACCGTCTCGCCCGGTTCAACGTCAATCTCTAAACTCCGGTCTGTTTTAAAGTACGCGGCGCCGTACGGTTTCAGCCAATATTTACCTGGGGGCACCATCTCGAACTCAAACCGGCCTTCCTCGTCGGTTTTAAAGCCATGCTCCAGGGAACCGACTTGGAGCTTGACTTTTGCAAGTGGTTCTCCCTGGTCGTCGACCAGTTGCCCGCGAATGGTTCCACACGGCTGGAGCTGGACAATCTGCACCTGCTGGCGATCAACATCGCTATCAATGTGCACCGTGTTGGCAAGGCGTCGTTGTTCGTGCAGAATGAAGATCGTGCGTTCTTGATCGGGCGCTAGGCCCAATACTTCAAATTCCGGATTGCTCTGCAGATCGCTCCACCGCAAATTGTGGCCGAAACGATAGCCGGACACCGGCTTGCCCTTTGAATCGGTGACGCGAATTTGAATGGGAGTGGCTCGTTCCATTTCCAATTTCACCGTGACCGACTCGGCGTCCGCCGGAGGACTCACTTCCGCCAACCCATGAAAAAAACGATTTGACGCCGGGGCCGGAGCCCTGAACGTCTCAAACAGGCCGTTTTCGTTCATCCCCTCGATGCGATCCGAGCCGGCGCCTTTGAGGTACTCCGCCCCTGCATCTCCGGTCGCCAGTGCGCCGACGATCGCACGGCCGGGAAGACCGACCATGCGAAACGAACCGTCGGGACGGGTCGTCCACGGCATCTGCCGGCCCAACCCTCCGTCGATGGTTCCGTTTGAGAATTCGGGCAACTTCAACGCGAATTCGTTGTTCAGGAACGGCAGGTATGTCAATTTGGCCTGCACCGGTTTGCCCGTCGATTTGTCGACGACTTTACCTTTAATCCAAATTCCACGATGAAGTTCCACGTCGACGTTGATCGCACCCAGCCCCCCCTTGTCGGGGATGGGAATTTCTCGAATCAGGTAAGGAAGATCATCTCCCGGCACGGCCAGAAACCGATTGCTCGCACCTTTGGGCATCCCATCCAGGTGGAACTTCCCGTTCTTGTCCGTCGTTGCGCGCAAGGCCCACTCGTAGTCGCCCATTAAAAAGCCGGCTAATTGATACTGTTCAATGGTGACACCCGCCAACGGCTGACCGGTATCGGCGTCACGCACTGTGCCTTCAATCGGCCGGCTGGGGCCGACCACGATTGATTCGGCGATGGCGCCGTAAACGACACCTTCTTTCCGAACCCTTGAAAACTGTGTTTTCACTGGTTTCATTTCGCGGCCGGCGATCCAATAAAAACTCCGGCCGATTTTCGGCCCGGCGGCGAGCACTCTCACAACGCGATCTTTGCCAATGTTGTCGATGCGGAAGCGGCCTTGCCGATCGGTGATGACCTCTCCCGTATCGCCCATGAGATTTGGCCAGAGTGACTGGAAGTGATGTTCGTGATTCAGCTGATAGATATTTTTAGAATCGGCAAGCGCATCAATCCACGGTTGCAGATTCTCATCCGGGACGGCCATGACGCTCACAACGCGAAGCCGGGCGTCCGCGACCGGTGTTCCATCAATCGAGACCAAGCGGCCTTCGATCGGGTGATCTTTGACCAAACGCAGCGACCGCGGGGTATCCTGTTCGTGGCCTTTGACCCACGCGGGACCGTACCCCTTGGCGTGTGCTGCAACGAACGCCATCAAATCGACTCGATTCCACAACGAGTCCGGCACTAAGTCGGGTGTCTCGAACAAATCGCAACGTGAATAAGTGATCTCGAATGCACCATCGGAATCCACGTCTGTACGAATGGGTTTGGCGACACGAATTCCAGAATTGTTCGACCCGTACATTGAGAAATCCGGCAGCCCCACTGAAACCGTGGCGCCCACAGCCGGCGATCCATCGGGAAGCAAAACGCGCCCACGGATGGTTTTCGTGGCGTGCGATGCGTCCGTTTCAGCGGACGCTATCTCCGCCGGCGGATTGCTGGCGTCCGCCTCATCAACCTCAGCCTGGGAGGTTTGCGGATCCAGGCCGAGAAAACCTGCAACTGCGGCGCCCGTCAATCCACTTGTCAGCACCAGAACAAACATAAGATTTCCCACGCGCGTCGACAGGGCTCGCGACGTATCCAAAATCCGCACGACGCGGCTGGCCAACATCGAGCGCAGAGAGACGATGCCGACCCCCGCGTGGGCGACTGGGGCCAGTGACAATTCGGCAATGTTGAGCAGCCGGCGTGCGTAGTCCCGGCGGTCCCCGCCTAGTTCAACCACGAAATCGTCACAGACTTCTTCGGCTGTTCTTTCCAATTCGCGCGAGAGCCGCCAAAGTAGCGGCTGAAAGAACAGTAGTGCCGTGGCCACTTGGCGCAACAAGTTCCAGTGACAGTCACGACGTTTGAGGTGAGCCAATTCATGGACCAAGACTTCGCGCAGCGACAGTTGCTGTCCATCTTCAGGCAACAATATGGCCGGTCGTCGAATTCCGGTCAGGCAGGGGCTGGGCAGATAAGGACTACGCAAGAGCTCAGGTTGGGAAACGTCCAGCAAAGATGCTAATCGCCCACAGATTGCAGTCGTGTTTTCGTCAGCGCAGATCGCGCGACGTTTAAGCCACGACATCTTCCAACAGGAGACCGCCAACCGCAGCATCAATCCACACGAGACGAAGAACCACAACGTCGCCAATCCCAGCAACAAGCCACTCAATCCTTGCACGGCCAACAACCTCTTTGAGGATTCCGGCAATGCCGATAGCGCAAGTTCGTGACTCTCATGATGCTGTGCGGCTGCCGATGGCTCGAATTGCTCTGACACGACTAGCTCTGCCGTTGCGGGTATCACAGTAAGTTCCGCGGTCGGACTAGGCATCGTCTCAGAAATTGGCAATTCCGCGATCGATGGCCCCGGGGGTGATCCGGAATCAACATTGTTCAAAGAAGCCGTATCCGCCTCCGCTGATTCCGTGGCCGTTCCTTTTACTTCTACGGAGCGGTAAGAATCCGGCAATGCCACGGACCAACCCGTCAGTCCAGCCTGAGCAAATCCCCATGTCGCCAGCGGGCAGAGCAGTACGGCCACCAATGTCGTGCGGTACACCATTGACTGCACGGCAGACCCGTGTTGCCGCAACAATCGCCCAACGATCAACCCGCACGCGATGAGCAGCGTCGACTGCAACAGCCAATTGGCGGCGAATTCGACGCTACTGGTTCCTGTTTCGAGCAATGCCAGTCGAAATTCAAACAAGTTCATGTTGAAATCCCTTATTTCTTGCCGTGCCGGTTGATCAATTTGCGAATCTCATCAATCTCTTTGTGTGAAACATTTTCGTGCTTGAGAAGGTGCGCGACGAGCGTGCCGGCATTCCCGCCAAAGACGCGTTCGACCAAATCTCGAGTGGCGATCTGTTTAAATTCGTCTTCCGCGACAAGCGCGAAAAAGACAAAGGTACGTCCTTCGGCCTCGTGTGCTACCGACCCCTTTTCTTCCAACCCACGCAGCAGAGTCTGTACCGTGCTGTGCGCAATCGGTTCGGCGGCACACAAGGTGTCAGTGATCTCGCGAGCCGTCGCCCGCCCTTTCTCCCAAAGCACCTGCATGATGAGCAGTTGAACTCGGCCGAGCTGAGTGGGGGTCATGGGAATGCACCTTGCCGGTAGGAATCGGGCTGTCGTTTACAACAGTAGACACCAATAATCTACACGACTAAATTTAGTCATGTAGATTATTGGTGTCAAGCATTTTTTTGAAAAGATGATGAACGCAAATTGATTCAGGCAAGTGCGTTTTCAAGCTTTGGATCAACCACACCACTCGTTCAACAACGTCGGGCGATTAGGTGATCTAAATCGCTCAGGGGAAAATCTCCGCATGGGGGCGGTCGGCAGCCTGCGTAACGGAAAGGGCGACAGCGACTATCGTATGATCAGTGGAACCCGCAAGATGAGGTCCGTCATAGGCCAGAAAGAGGTCTCCGTTGATGGCACCGTCGATCACCAACGGAGCCGTTAAACCGGTTGTCCGCAGCGCTGCCAAAAACGTGGTTGTCTTCCAGTGTCCGTGCGGCACTTTGGGGCGGCCTCAGGAACTCCCCCAACTGCAGCTCCACCAGCCGCCGCCGGATGCAACAGAGGATGCGATGGCCAGCCTGCGGGAGCTGCGGCGGTTCGGGACATTGGGCGGCGATCAGCCCGATTGAAGCGGCGCAGAAGTCTCGCCTGCTCTCCGAATCCGTTAACCACCGGGGCAGAGAGTTCGAATCCGAAAAGGGGAGCCTCTATCTCGGGAGCGAAAACTCTCTCCCCATTGGTTTACGAAATCGCCGTAGCGATCGCTGCGGCGTTTGCGTGATTCCCTACCTCCGCGAAGATTTGGCGTTTTCGCGTGCCAAATGGTGGAACCCGGTGCGATCACCTTGCCAATGGCTCGATTCAACACGACAACATGGCAGAATAGTGGAACGCGACACGATCATCGACTTAACCAACGCACACTGTCCTGTGGCTTAGCCATCGAAGTTGGTGGGAGAGCCGCCGCTGACGATAGTGTCGCCATCGATCTACACCACCGCGC
>JANQPT010000016.1 GCA_028285345.1 Planctomycetales bacterium | reverse complement strand
CAGGTTGGTCCCTATCTGCTGTGGGCGTACGAAACTTGAGGGATTTTCTCTTTAGTACGAGAGGATTTGGAGGGACGTACCTCTGGTGTTCCTGTTGTCACGCCGCGTGGCAGCGCAGGGTAGCTAAGTACGGCATGGATAAGTGCTGAAAGCATATAAGCACGAAGCCGTCTTCAAGATCAGGTTTCGATGGTCGAAAGACCTGGAGCCCCCTGAGAGACGATCAGGTCGATAGGCCGGTGGTGTAAGGCAAGCAATTGTCTCAGCTGACCGGTACTAACGGGCGAACGCTTGACCACTTTGATTTCTTCCTCCCGCAACGGCAACCGTTGCCGGCAGCCGGGCGGAAGGCGTCAATCCTACGAGCAAAACGTAGCAGATGCCGAAATTGCCATACCATTTGTCACAGATCTGACAGGGTGGATGAGTGCGGCCGAATCACTTCGGTTGGCGCATCCACCACTTTCCGGTGACTTTACTCTGGAGGCCACACACGTTCCCATTCCGAACACGACCGTTAAGCTCCAGGGGCCGATGATAGTGCATACCAGCGCGAAAGTAGGTTATTGCCGGAATATTTCAACAAACCCCGCGGTTCACGCCGCGGGGTTTTTTCGTGAATCTCCGGAACCACGCGATGCAATTTCGCGTCAAAGTGCAGGTCGCGTCTGGTGGTTGGAGATTGTCCCTCAGCATACGGAGGTCGAGTGAATTCATGAGCCGTGTGATTCTTGCCCTTTGTCTCATAGGATTGCTCGGGCGAGGCGCGTACGCCGATTCGTATGTAATTCCGCCCGACTACCACGTCACCTGCCTGGATGCGGCAACAGGCAAAGTCCTCTGGGATACCAAGCCGCCGAAGATGGGACCTCCGAAGCTCTCGATTCGCGGGGACGAAGTTATTGCAGAGTCACAAATCTACTCTGGAAACGATGAGAAACCGAAAAGAGTGATCTATCGCTTCAATCGCAATACAGGCGATTTGAGCAAACGGTCCGGCGCAATTGGCGAAACGGCCAGAGAAGAAATCCTTCCTCTGCAGAAGTTGCCAAGGAATTTGGCCGCACCCGACGGGACGAAGTTCGAATACTCTCCAGGAAACACGCGGCATCTCACGACCATCAAAGATGGACAGGAAATCATTCTCAAACGGCTCGATGACTATGCCTACGATCTGAACATCTTTGGTGATCTGGCGATATTTACGTATTCAGGTGGGTACGTTCGCGATACGTACTTCGGCGAGGTCTATGCTTGGAGCCTTAAGTCAAAGAAGCTCGCCTGGAAATTTGAGCCGAAGCGGAGAATCGAGAGCTTAGGAAGATCAGTCTATACCGGAATCGCCGTCGATGGCGAACGGGTGCTGGTCTCAACCGATCAAGTCCTCTTTGCCCTTCATCCGAAGTCGGGCAAAGTCCTGTGGGAAACTAATCTGCCCCGCCAGAAGATTCGCCGATATGACAGCCCCTGGATCCGGGTGGGACGCGTGGGCGAGGTCCTCTATATGACCTGCTACGAAGACCTCTTCGCGCTGAGAGCCAAAGACGGCAAGCTGATCTGGTCCTTCGATTGCGGACCATTCGGTGCCCCTTGGCCGACAATCGCTGGTGGCAAAGCCTACGTCGCCACGCGCGATCTCCCCCCACGGAAAGCGAGTACGTCAAAGTGAGCCAGGAATTGCCGCGATGTGAGAAATGCCGGAAGGTGTTGCAGCAAAACGAGTTGGCTGTCTACGCCCAAATGTGCGAGGACTGCTATTGTTCACGACGCAGCCATCCTAAACACTACAAGATCGGTCGACCCAAAGTCCTATCTACGCGCCGAGTGAAGGGACACGGACTTAACGTCAAGAAACTATTCTGACGAGCTGACGGCAATTGCGGGAACGGAGCTCGACATCACATCCGCAGAGAGTCGTCAGATCACGCATCGATCCAGCGACCGTAAACCAGAACCAGACTCGCCGCCGCTCATCCGCACGCGAAAACTGCGAAAAAACCGCGATTTGCCAGCCAATCGCCGTGCAATTGTGTAAACTGTAGGCCGCGGTCCGCGTACCCCTTAGTTCAGGATTGCCCTTTTCTTATTTCAGCGGGTGCACTAATACGGCGGCCCATCGAAGGAGATCCACCACGGCTGATTTCGCGTCCCGGGAGGGTGTGCGGCCTGCGATTCTAGAGGACGAGACCGATGCATGCTCGACGACTAGCCGCCATTTTGTTCCTGGGAGGCTGCCTGTATCTCATAACGGCCCAGCCCGCTTTGGCGCAGGAGAATCCCGAGACCGCCCGCAGAAGTTTCAAGGAGCTGGTCCAGGACGGCGGGTATGTGGGGTTCATCATCATCGGCCTCAGCGTGGCGATGATCGCGCTGGTGTTTGAGCATCTGCTCTCCATCCGCCGCGCCGCCCTGATGCCGCACGGGCTGGCCGAAGAGGCCCACCGCCTCGTCGGCTTGCAGCAATACGCGCAGGCGGATCAACAGTGCAAACTGCAGCCCAGTTTTCTGGGCTATTTGATTAGCTCAGGGCTGGCAGAAGTCGAAATGGGCTACTCGGCCGTGGAAAAAGCGGTCGAGGATGCCAGCATGGAGCAGGCCGCGCGGCTGTTCCGCAAGATCGAATATCTCTCCGTCATCGGCACCTTGGCGCCTATGCTGGGATTGCTGGGGACGGTCTGGGGCATGATCGAAGCGTTTATGGAATTCGAGGCGAAGGCCAATCCGCAGGTCTCGGAACTCGCGCCGGGGATTTACCGGGCGCTGATAACAACGTTTTTGGGTTTGAGCGTCGCGGTGCCGGCGCTGGCGGCGTTTGCCATCTTTCGCAATCGGGTCGACGAACTGGTCGCTGAGTCGACGCTGATGGCCGAACACGTATTCACCAAATACAAGCGGAACATCGCGCAGCGCCGCCTGCGCCAGAAGAAACAGGTCGAGACCGGCTCGAAGTCAGCCGACGAGAAGTCGGTACCTGCTGCCCCGATCCAAGTCCAGCCGGTGACGTCGCTTCCGCCACAACCGGAGCCCACGAACGGCAACAGCGGGCCGGAGGAGCAGACGTGAAAGTGCCCCTCCGAAAGCGCGAGCGCGGGCTGCATTTCAACATTACGCCGCTCATCGATATCGTTTTCTTGCTGATCATCTTCTTCCTCGCGGCCAGCCATCTGGCACGATCGGAAACGGCTCAGGCGGTGGAATTGCCGGAGGCATCGCGCCAGCTCGAGGAGTCGCAACTCCCCAAACGGGTCGTTGTCACAGTCACTGCAGAAGAACTGTATTTCGTGGGCGGCAATGAAGTCTTGCTGCCACAATTGGCGGAGTTGATTCTCAAGTCGAAAGAGGATGCCGGCGACGAGGAAATGGAAGTACAGATTCGTGCGGATCGAACTGTGCCGTACCGTGCGGTCGAGCCGCTGATGTTGGCCTGCGTCGAAGCGGGCATTACCAAAATCAACTGGGCCGTGCTGCCCGTGCGCTGAGCGACGGATTTCAAGACCGTGAAACGTCCTCCCTATCCGCCCGCCGACGAACTCTCCGCGACCGGCTCGATGACGCCGATGATCGACGTGGTCTTTCTGCTGCTGATCTTTTTCGTCTGTGCGGCGAGCGGACAGACGATTGAAGACCTGCTGCCGACGGAGATGCCGCCGGCGGGGAGCATTGAAGCCCCGGTTCCGCCGCCCGAGGATTATGTTCCCAAGGACAAGATGTGGATCTATCTGACGCGGGCGGACGATGGTCGGACGCTGATCGAATTGAACGAGCGCGAGTACGACAGTTTCGACAGGCTGAACGAGGTGCTAACGGGAATCGCGGAATTGGCCGCGGATAGCCCGGTGATTCTGGATATCGCGGGCGACGTGCCGGTCGGAGACATGATTCGGGTCTATGACATCTGCCATGCGGCGAAATTCCAGTCGATCAGTTTCGCCGCTAGCGGCGCCGACGAGTGAGCACTCGGTATCGAGAATAAACGCAGAGTCGCGAAAGACGCAGAGCCGCAGAGAGATCTGAATTGGTCGGTAGTCCGATTGTACTCCTCAGCTGACTGACAGCCGCGAGTGAACGTTCATGTAATAGGGCATCAAGGGCTGCCGTCGAAGTTGAGCGATCAACAGATGTTCAATGCGACAGTCTTTCACTTTGCGTCTCCCCGTCCCTGCGACCTTGCGATTTATCAAAGATATCGCAGAACACATCTCAAATGCTCGTTGCGGTGGAGTTGATGTTGACGAAATCGGGCAGGTTTAGACAATCTCAGCCCGCTCTCCATTCACCGCGGCCGGGCGACTGCCGGCGGCGGGCAAGGGAGGCGCAACTCAATTCAGGGAGTTAGGCAGCCCCGCCCCATCTCAGATTGCCCAGGTTTCTCTCGAATCCCCATCCCCCGTTGATACGATAGGTGCACTGTCGTGAACGCACACCTGCTATGTCTATTGGCTCTCGTTTCGGCCGACCCTGAGCCGGCTGGCCCGATTCATGTTTCTGCCCCCTCTCCGGTCTTTGCGGCTGCGATGCGCGGGCAAAGTCCGTCCCCTGCCGGAATTCCGTACGAAGTGGCTTCCAGCGAGGCATTCTCCACATCGTTCGCGTCTGCATCCGCCCCGCTCGCGCCGCCGACCTATTCCGAGCCGGTTCAAGTCGCACAAGTTCTGGGCACGCCGCAACCCTACAGTGAGGGCGACCCGTTTGCCGCTCCGCCCGTCGGCGGATATCAGTCGCTGACGACGACTCCCAACACATTTTATTCGTTGCCCTATTCCGACGGCTATTTTGGGACAAACGGACCAGAGCCGCTGCGGTATGGCTGGAGTTCGAAATACGACGTGGGCTATCTTCCCGACGCGAGCGCGAAAGGTGTGCCCGGGGATTTCAACGTTTTCGAATACGACATGCAATTGCGACGGACGTGGTCGTGGCCCTGGGATTCGGCGTTTTCCTGGAGCCCGGAGTTCAACTATCGCAATTGGGGCGGCCCGGCCGGATTGCCGTTGGCGCCGCGCGCGTATCGCCTGGCGAGCGACCTGCAATTGGCGACGTCGGTCAGTGGACCATATTCGATCGAACTCGGTTTTACGCCGCAAGTCGCCAGCGATTTTGAGACCAGCACAACCTCCAATGCTTGGATGTTCGACGGCCGGGGAGCGCTGTTCATTCGTATGGGACCACAGTGGACCTGGGCGCTGGGGGTTCAGTATTGGGACCGGGTGGACGATTTGATTGTTCCCTATGCCGGATTTGTGTGGCGGCCCGACGACCGTTGGGAGTTCACGATGGTCTGGCCGCGGCCGCGGGTCGATTACTTCTTGGGCCACACCTGGTTTGGGCCGACCTGGTTCTACGCGCGCGGCGAATACCACGTCGAGGCGTATGAAGTTTCGCTGCAGGGGACAGGCCTGCAAGACCGCATGCAGATTGAGGATTTCCGCATCCTGATGGGTTTCCGCAACTTCGGATGCTGCGCCTCAGGGTTTATTGAAGCGGGCTGGGTGTTCAACCGGGAATTCAGCTTCCAAAGCGTCTCGCCGGACATCGATCTCGACAGCGGGTTCATTGCGCGGATGGGCGTGCGGTTCTAGCTGTCGGGTCCGCTGTGCGGACCGTCTCGGTTGTGTTGAACCACGGAGTCACGGAGGCACGGAGAAAAAGGATAACGGCCGTACGTCTCCGACTTCGCGAAACCGTGTTGCTCACCGAATTCGTTCAATTTCAGCTAAGTTGGGTGCGCAAACATGGAACTCGTTGTCGCCATCGGATGCCTTTTGACGGAATTGGGCCACGAACACCTGGTGGCGTTTGCTCAGGACCGGGCTTTGTCCTTACAGGCGAATCGTATTGAAATTGATGAGCAGGGCGAAGTGTTCGTACACACCACGCTGTCATATAAAAAACATGATTCCGGGTTTCTAGCGCCGTTCTGCCCTGACCAGGTGGCTATCGACAAGTTTTGGCTCCCCTGGGCAGGCAGCAACCTAGGTTGGGTTCAAGTCTCCGGGATTCCGCAACAATTTCGTGTGCATGAAGTGTTCTTGCCCGGCGTAATTCATCCAGTCGTTCTATTTGGAAACGACTTAACGATCACCTTGAAAGATGGTGAGAAGTCATCCGGTCGAATCTGGATTTCACCATTCTTTAATGAGAAATTTTCCGCACTCAAGAATAAACCCGAACTGCGTTTAGCTCTATCCGCATCAACAGTCTACCAAGTGCGGCCGAAGAACAATTTCCCGGAATGGTTTCAAGATCGATTTGAACCTTGGATCTACGGAGGGTTGTCGCGAGATACTGCATCTCGTCGGGTGACGTTCGAGAATATCCGTGTACGGTCGAAGACGAGCGAACCGGCTAAGAATCCGTAGGGTCCGCTGTGCGGACCGTGTCAGTTGAGTTGAACCACGGAGGCACGGAGAGAGTCCTAAATACGAAATTCTGATTTTGAATTTGTTTCGGATTTCGAATTTCGTGCTTCGAATTTTCTCCGTGCCTCCGTGGTTTAGTCACCCATTCTGTTGCTGTGGACCGATCTCCATTCTTCAGATATCGCGAATTTGCAAAACCGCGCGAAATCTCGCTTGCGTCGGGCGACTGGCTGACCTACACCTGTGTTCGTTGACGCGGCAGCGCAAACCTCGATGTGGCATTCGATCTCGGTCCACAGAGTGGACCCTACCAGTGATTGAGGAAATGAATTCATGAGTGGCCCCGTGGCGATTGTGTTGGCGGCTGGCAGGAGCACGCGGATGAAATCGGCCGTGCCCAAAGTGCTGCACGAGATTTGCGGCCGCAAAATGATCGACTACGTGCTGGATGCGGCCCGTGCCGCGGGGGTCGAGCGGTTAGTCGTCGTGGTGGGGCATGAAGCAGAGCAGGTCAAAGCCGGGCTCTCGGTCCACGACGATGTCGAGTTCGCGCTGCAGGAGGAGCAAAACGGGACCGGGCACGCGGTGATGATGTGCGAAGAGAATCTGCGCGATCATGACGGGGCGGTGATGGTGCTGACCGGCGACGCGCCGCTGATGCGGAGCGAATCGTTCACCGGTCTGCTGGAAGATTTTCGCAACGAAAAAGCATCCTGCGTCATCGGCACCGCCGTCACTGAGAACAATTTCGGTTTGGGCCGGATCGTCCGCGACGCGAGCGGCGAGTTTCAGAAGATCGTGGAAGAGAAAGACGCCGACGCCGCGGAGCAGGCGATCACGGAAATCAACGTCGGCTGCTACGTGTTCGACAACCAGAAGCTGTTCGCCGCACTAAAGCACGTGAACACCGACAACAAGCAGGGAGAGTTGTACCTCACCGACGCCCCGGCGATTCTGCTCTCCGAGGGTCAGCGGGTCGTCGCCGCCGAGCGGTTGACGATCGAAGAAGCACTCGGCGTCAACAGCCGCGATCAATTGGCGGAAGTCCATCACAGCATGCAAGACGCGGCGATGCGGCAGTTGATGAAGGAGGGAACGACGGTAGTCGACCCCGCGCAGACCTACATCGATCCCCGCACGGAGATCGGCCAGGATACGATCATCTATCCGTTCACGTCGATCAGCGGCGCCGCCAAGATCGGAGCGAACTGCCGCATCGGGCCGCACGCAGTGATCAGCGGGCCGGTGGAGGTCCCGGATGGGACGGTGGTGGGGCCGTTTTCTCAGTTGGGGTGAGCGGCGCTTCACTATTGCCCGTTTAAAGCGGCAATGTCCCCTGCGAGCGGCTGCCGGCTCATGGGATCTTCTCCGTCGTGCGCCTTAAGTGCCGGCTTGATGTTCGGGTGAGCCGGAGCGATTCCACTCGTACTTGAGCAGGCGAATCCCAGTCACACGGTGAACGAACGCCGAGAGAACACTCAGTCCAACAATCGAAATCGCTGCCGGGGCCACTGCCACGAAGAATCCAAGCAATGCCCATAGGAGGATGTCTCCCAGGGCGGCGCGTTGGCCAACCAGCGGGACGATCGTGGCAATGCTCGCGACGATCAGCGGAAAGATCAAGAGCATTAACACTTCGCGCGATTTCGAGTTGCCGAAATGCTCAGCAAGAAACATGCCGACGGCCGCACCACATACGACCACCGCCCAATAGGTACCCAGAGATCCGCGTGCGATCGCGATCACCACGGCAATGACGATCAACAGTTTCAAGACCGCCGTGCGAGAGACTTTTTGTGGTCGAGTTTCAGGCGAAGAAGACTGTTCCATAGCGGATGAAGAGGCGTTGTGGTGCAAGTTCAGAGATCGGGGACCGTGGCTCGGGTCCCTCGGCAATCTTCGGGTCGCAACGAGCACGTCGTGATTCGCTTCATTCTGAATGAAAAACAGTTTGGGGGCAACAGTTCGGGATCGCTCAAGGACGTGATCGCTTGACAAAGCGGCGTCGGCGGCGATTCAATGATGCATGTCGCGGCGTCCGTAAATTCGCCGTTATTTCCCCTCGCGCGATTGAGCCGTCATGCACGATATTCTCACGCTGATAAGCGGCCGGGCCCATCCGGAATTGGCCGGTGAGGTGGCCGACTATTTGGGAATCACGCTGGGGAAGATCGACCTGTGGGACTTTCCCGACGGGGAGGTCGGCTGCAAACTGGAACAGAACATCCGCGGCCGGGATGTGTTTCTGTTCCAGCCGACCGGGCCGCCCGTGAACGACAATTTGATGGAACTGCTGATCATGATCGACACTTGCAAGCGGGCAAGCGCCGAGCGGATCACGACCGTCATTCCCTACTTCGGCTACGCCCGACAGGACCGCAAGGATACCGGCCGCGTGCCGATTACGGCGAAACTGGCCGCGAACCTGATCGTTAAAGCGGGGGCGGACCGCGTGCTGACGATGGACCTGCATGCGGCCCAGATTCAGGGCTTCTTCGATGTGCCGGTCGATCACTTGTATGCGGCGCCGATTTTGGATCAATACTTCCGCTCGCTGAATCTACCGGCGGAGGATGTGGCGATTGTCAGCCCCGACGAAGGGAGCATCAAGCGGGCACTGCACCATCAGCGGCACCTGGGTGGCAGTTTGACGATCGTCGATAAGCGCCGCAGCAGCGCTACGAAGACGGAACAAGCCAATTTGATCGGCGAGCCGCTTGAGGGGAAGGTCGCGCTGCTGTTCGACGACATGATCTCGACGGCCGGTTCAATTTGCGGGGCGGTCGACGTAGCGCATCGACACGGAGCTAAAGAGATCTACATTAGTGCCACGCATGCGGTCTTCTGCGGCCCGGCGGTCTCCCGGCTGCGGGAAGCGCCGCTGAAGGAAGTGGTCGTCACCAACAGCCTGCCGATCGCCGACCCGGAAGGACTGCCCCAGTTGCGGACCGTGACCGTCGCCCCGCTGTTGGGCGAAGCGATCAAGCGGATTCACCGGGCGGAGTCGGTGAGCTATTTGTTTGATTGATGAAGACGCGGGTGTTTTATCAGCGTCCTGGCAACAATGAAATGTCCAAATTGCCTATCCGCTGTCCAACCGTTCGATTCAGACGTGAACGTATTTCGAGCCTTCTTATGGCCCTCATGCCCTCGGTGTGAAATCCGTCTTCGACCAAGTGGAGAAATGTGGCTGTGGCTCGTTGTGCACGTCCTCTGTGTCATTGTTGCGTCGCTGACCGCGTGGGGATTGTGTTTGCACTGGAACGTCAATGACTTCAATATATTTTTGGTAACATTTTTGACGATTGGCGGACTTCCCATCGTTGTGAGCGGATACATGATTTGGCGAAGCGAGTACCTCTTCAAAGATGACGCGTCGAAGGAGTAGCCGTCCGATGTGATGCCCTGGGCGACAACGAATTGTCAGGCGAACACCGCATCGCATTCAATTCCAGTTGCACACGCTCTGCTACTGTCACGACAACTGCTCGGTAACAATCCGCAGCTTCTCCAGCGTTTCGGCGCTGACGTGGTGCTCGATCCCTTCCGAATCGACAGCGGCGGTTCGTTCGCTGACGCCGATGGCCAGTAAAAATCGGTACACCGTTTCGTGACGTTGGCGGGAGGCATCTGCCAGCCGCTTGCCCCGATCTGAAAGCTCAATCGGGCCGTAAGGCTCGGTTTCGACAAATCCGTCGCGCTGCAGCCGCTTGATAATCTTCGTGACCGTCACATGACTGACGCCGAAGCGCTCCGCAAGATCGACGATCCGGCAACGGTCCTTTTCCGCAATCGTGTCGTCAATGGCCTCGACGTAATCTTCGGCGGTCTCAGTGGAATGGTCCCGCCGGGTGCGTCGATATTGGTTGGCGGTTCTACGTTTGGCGGTCATGGTCGTCCTCAAAGAAAATCGACGGCCGTGCGGCGCAGCTCAGTTTTTCGTGATGCCGGTCGGCCCGGGTCCTATTTTGCGCGACGGGGCGGTTGACAGCCACTGTAGCCATGGCTACATTAAGGTTGTTTTGTAGCCAAGGCTACAAAATGAGATTTGGCCGTTGCCGACAGCTGGAGGATCGGCAGTTTGATGTAATGGATTTCGCCACCGCGTAATCTCCTCAGGGAGCCGTAAAACATGCCGCACCGAAAAAAACGGGGCTTTACACTGATCGAATTGCTAGTGGTGGTTGCGGTCATCACCATATTGATTTCGCTGCTGATGCCCGCCGTGCAGCAAGCGCGCGAAGCCGCACGGCGAACGCACTGCCAGAACAACTTGAAGCAGATTGGAATTGCGCTCCACAACTACCACGACCTGCACAATGTCCTGCCCCCCGGCTACGTGGCGTACGGCGATTACGACTCGATTACGACGCTGCCGAGTGACGATTTTGACGCCGTGACGTGGGACGCGACACCCGGTTGGGCTTGGGGAACGATGTTGCTCCCCTTCTTGGATCAGTTTCCACTGTATGACGAACTCGACTTAGAAAGCCCCGCGTGGGCTCCGCAGAACATTCCGCTGTTGGCCCGACAAGTCAATACCCTGCTCTGCCCCTCCTCCATCGGCGAGGTGGGAGAATTTGTCGTCGTCGATGACGCGGAGAATCCGCTCATCAAAGGCGGAAGTGAAATCCGGCTGGGCCGCTCGCACTATGTCGCCAGTCACGGCCAAGAGGAGTGTTGGGGCACCTGTTCGGGGCCTTCGGGAACTCTGGACGGCGACGTTTCGCGGATCGCCGACGGGCCGTTCTATCGAAATTCGAAAACGAAGTTTTCCTCGGTGATCGACGGTCTCTCCACGACGGTCTTCTTCGGCGAACACACTTCGTGGCTGAGTGATAAGACGTGGGCCGCGGTGATTCCGGGAGCGACGGTGCACCCGAAAATCAATTCACCGGACAACGCGGCGGAGTCGGCGGCGACGTTGGTGCTGGTCCATACCGGACCGGCGGCGGGCGAGATGGACGCGCTGGGCAACCCGATCATCCATCCTCCCAATTTTCCCACGATTCACGTCGGTCAGATGCAATCGGATCATCCCGGCGGCGCTTACGTGCTGTTCGGCGACGGTTCGGTCCGTTTTATCTCCGAAACGGTCGATCAGACCACGTTTTCAGCGATGACGAGCATCGCCGAACGGGAGGTGATCGGTGCGAACTAACTCCGGTGTGCCGAATGGCGTCCGATTGTTGAACGGTTTTTCGCGGCGACTGCTCTGCGGCTGTCTGGTCGGTGCGGTCTGTTTGCTCTCGGGCTGCGGCTATCCCCGCGTGAGCGATAAGACGTTTGAACTGGCAAAGCTGCTCAACACGGTCTGCAATTTGCGCAACACACATCAGCTACCCAAATTCCGCACGCTGGTGGACGAAGCGCATCAAGCGGGCAACATCACCGGCAGCGAGCGCGACATGCTGATCGAGATTGCCGACATGGCCTCCGAGCAGCAATGGGACCGCGCCGAATCCGAGGCGCGGGAGCTGTTGAAGGCGCAAAACGGCGGATAACCGGCGCGGCGTCGAGATACTTTCTGACTCGTGCGAGCGCGGGGTTTGAAGCGCGCATGGAAGCTCCGTATGCGGTCGGCCCATACAAATTGGCAACGCGCGCGTCGAAATCTGGTACAATCGCGGGCGGAAGGAGGCGTTCGCGATGTCTGATCTTCAGCCCCAAGAGAGCCGATTGCCACGTGCTGGGACGCTGTTGTTGATCGCAGTGGTGCTGGTGGTGGGCGGCGCGGCGTTTGTGGTGTGGTGGCCGTATCATCGCGAGCAGGTTGTCGTCGCTGAGATTGAGCGGCTGGGGGGTGGGGTTGGCACTTCTGTCGTGCGTCCGGAGTGGATTCCTGACGCGGTGGACGATTACTACTTGCGGCTGTTCCGCCGTGTCCACGGAGTGGGGTTTCAGCTGTCGGGGAATCCCGAGCTGGGACTGTCGAAGCTCGACGCCTTCGAAAACCTTCGGGGGCTCTATTTGGAATCGAGAGAACTTGGCGAGCGCGAGTTTGAACAAATCGGCCGGCTTACGCAACTTGAAGCATTGTCAATTAACTATTCCCACTTGAATGACGAGTGCATGGAGCATCTAGCCCGCTTGCCTAAGCTACGCGACGTTTATTTTCGAGAATGTGAAATCGACGGTCCGGCTCTGAGGCATTTGGCGGCGAACAGCAATCTGCGGACACTGGAACTGTCTGCATGTCGGGTTGACGATACGGCGCTGGAGCCACTGAGCGAAATGACAAGCTTAGAACGGTTAGATCTCGATAGGACTCACATCACCAATGCCGGAATGAAACACCTGCGGGGAATGAAGAATTTGAGAAGCCTCAATTTGAGAGAAACTCGAATCAGCGACGAGGGCATGCGTGAGCTCGCGGCGCTGAAGGATCTTGAGTACTTACTCCTTTGGCACAACAAAATCACTGACGACGGACTCAAACCGTTGAGAACATTGACGAAACTTAGGTTTTTGCGACTCATGAATACCGAAGTCGGTGATGAAGGACTGAAGCATCTCAGCGGGCTCACTCGCCTTGAGAAAATCATGCTACAAGACACACGTGTCACGCGTGAGGGCCGGGATGCGTTGCAACGAGCCTTGCCCGGCTGTGAAATTGAATGGGTTCCCCCGGTGCCGTGAGACTTTCACATAAGAAAAGCGTTCGCCATGTCTGATGCACAGCCCAAAAAGAGCCGAGTGCCGCGTGCCGGGACGCAGTTGTTGATCGCCGTGGTGCTGGTGGTGGGCGGCACGGCGTTTGTCGTGTGGTGGCCATACCATCGCGAGCAGGTCCTGATTGCTGAGATCGAGGAATTGGGGGGCGAAGTCAGCACGCGGGTCATAAGGCCAAGCTGGCTCCCTGACTCTGTGAACGATTACTACTTGCGGCTGTTCCGACGCATCGACGATGTGCGGTTTCACATGCCGGAGACTCCCCACATAGAACTGTCGAAGCTTGAATCGTGCAAACACCTTCGCTTGCTGGAATGCAGTCGACTCGATGAGAACGACTTTGAGCAAATTGGCGGGCTGACCCAACTTGACTCGCTTGGGATTCGTTTTAGTCGAGTGCACGAGACCGACATGGAGCATGTCGCCGGCTTGCCTAAGCTGCGAAACCTTACTCTTTTAGTATGCGAAGTCGATGTTCCGGCTCTTAAGCATCTGCGGGGGATGAAAAGTCTGCGGCACCTCGAACTGGGGAATAGTTTGTTTGATGATGCGGCGTTGGAGCCGCTGCATGATATGACAAGCTTAAGATCGTTAGGCCTCAGTGGTACTCACATCACCGCTGCCGGATTGAAGCATCTGCGGGGCATGACGAATTTAGGAACGCTGGATTTGGCTTTTACAGACGTCACCGATGCCGAGATGCGGGAAGTCGCCGAGCTAAAGAATCTTTCGTATCTGCTTTTGGGGGAGACCAAAATCACCGACGAAGGAGTGAAATTGCTGGGTAAATCATCGAAACTTGAGTGTCTTTGGCTGCAGGATACGCAGATCAGTGATAATGGGCTCAAGCACCTCAACGGGCTGACTCGCCTCAACAAAATCTTTCTGCACGGCACACAGGTCACGCGGGAGGGTCGGGATGCGTTGCAACGAGCCTTGCCCGGCTGTGAAATAAGTTGGGTTCCCCGAGGGCCGTAACGAACTGTCGATGTCGTGGGTGCCATGCTCTCGCGGTACGAAGTGCCGAGTGAGCATGCGGTTGCGGTTTGGCACGCGGCATGGCCACCCGCCTGTCGGCGTGAGACCATGGCACCCACAGGCATCGTCACCCCGCAAACCAATTCGTCAACGAGAACTATTGAGAACACCCCCGGAGACATTGATGACCGACCTCTACCAACGTGGCGCTGCCGCACTCCCCGGCGGGGTTTGTTCCAGTACGCGGTTTAACGAGGCGTGGGGCAAGCCGGTTTATGCGTCGCGGGCGAAGGGGGCGCGGTTTTGGGATCATACGGGGCGTGAGTTCCTCGACATGTCGATGAGCCACGGGGCGACGTTGCTGGGGCATGCGCCGGAATGTTTGCGGGACGTGTTTCAGCAAACGTGGGAGGCGGGCGTGCTGTGCAGCCTCGATACCGAACATCATATCCGACTGGCGGAGAGGATTTGCGAGATCATCCCCTGCGGCGAGCGGGTGCGGTTTACCGGGTCGGGGTCGGAGGCGACGCTGCACGCGCTACGGCTTTGCCGGGCGGCGAGCGGGCGGGATAAGATCATCCGCTTCACCGGCCACTTTCACGGCTATCATGAACTGGTCTTCATCGGCGGGCATCCGCCGGCGGATCAGCTCGATGCCAGCCCCCCTTTTCGAGAAAGCGCCGGCATTCCCGCCGCGATGGCGGAGTTGATCATCCCGGTCGAGTACAACGATCCCGAAGCGCTGGAGCAGACGGTTACTAAACACCGAGACGACGCCGGGGTGATTTTGATCGAGCCGGTCGATTTCAACTGCGGCTGCATTTTGCCGGAGCCTGGTTTTCTCGAATTGGCCCGGCGGCTGGCAGACGAGTCAGGGATGATCTTATTCTTCGACGAGATTCAATCGTTCGCTAAAAAAAGTCCCGGCGGGGCGCAATTTGATTTCGGCGTGATGCCCGACATTTGCACGATCGGCAAATCGCTGGGAGCCGGGTTGCCGCTGTCGGCGATCGTGGGCCGGGCGGAGTTGATGGACCGTTACAAACCGGTCGGCGACGTGGCCCACAGCGGCACGTTCAACGCCCCGCTGCCGTCAATCTTGGGTGGACTGGCGTTTGTGGAAACCATCTCACAGCCGCAGTTCTGGTCGACGATTGAATCGCTCGGTGCGCGATTGTTTGCGGGTCTGGAAGAAATTACCGCCGCCAGTCCGGTCCCCGTACGGATGCAACATCACGGCAGCCGGTTCGGCATCATCTTCGGCACGCGGGACCCGGTGACGAACTACCGGCAGAGCCTGGTCCACGACCGGGAGCAAATGTTGCAGTTCTGCCGCGAAACGACCGAGCGTGGCGTCTACTTCCACGACTACGGCGGCGCGGCGTGTCATCACGGGTACAGCTTGGCGCATGACGAGGCGGATATTGACCGCGTGCTAAACGTGATGGCCGATTCGCTGCGGGCGATGGGGTGATGAGGTTGCAAGCACGAAATTCAAAACTCGCATGTGATCATGCGTGAAACATAATTGGGTGGCCGCGATTGCGCAGCAATCGGGGCCACCCTGAGAAACGACGGGCATTAGACATGGGCACGACATACTTCGTCGCTAATACTACAAAGCGGCAATACTTCGATCCGGGCTCCATCAACGACGTTGAAAACCCTAAGCGGAGCGGCATTCTGTGGGGTCTGAGCGGGCATGCTCTTGCGCTACTTCTCCTGCCTGATTGCCGACAGGATTTCTATCTCGAATCTTGGATCGGTGATGGTCTCGTGCTCGTTGGTGATGAGAGTGAGCCGAATCGCATTGAACAACTCCGGCCGTTTCAGCAAGACGCGGAACAGGATGCGTATCATATTGTCACTGAGCAATTCGACAACATCTCACTTAACCTGATCGCACAACTTTGCAAACGTGACGAACTGTTGGACCATTTCTTCGCATGTGCTGAACGGGAAAATTGCACATTTGTCAACCTGGCGCACATTGTCATGCATTTGAGTGTGCCACACATTGAATCCAAGTTTATCGCACGGTTCGGTCCGAACTGGCGTGGTCGTTATATCGATACTCTAAAATCGGAATCGTGGCATTATCCGCTGCCGATGACGCCGGAGTCGAGGAAACTACCGCGCCCTAACATTGTCCGCGCCGAAGACGTCATCAGGAACGCAGATGGTTGACAGCGATTCGCACGAATCTCTATGACCGCCTCAAAACCGAAATGGCGCATGTCTCGCACTAGGAGTGCGCTGTTGGTTCGGATCTGGCGCAATTTCAGCGAATGTCACAGATAGCCCTCGGCTGTGCCAGCGTCCGAATCACCCCACCCCCAACAACCGCGCCGCGTTGTTCCAGAAGATATCCTCCACTGCCGCGTCGCTGAGCCGCTCGCTCCAGCAGGCCCATTTGATCGACCGCAAATGCTCCAAACCGATCAACACCGGATCAATCTTGTTGTGTTTCTCGCCCCAAACGGGGGTCTCTTCGTAGAGCCAAATGAATGAATCCGCCACAGCCAAGTGCCGGCCGCGCATGTGGCTCACCGGCAGGTCGGAGCCGTACATCAGCCGCTCGTGCCCCAGCGTGCGGATGATTGCCTGATGCGCGATCGGCTCGCAGTTGACACTGGTGTCGAAATACAAATTGTCCAGTCCTTTGAGTTTGGGCAGCCCCTCCAGATTGTGCGCCGGCTGAAACCCCCGCGCGGAATGCGCGAGGATCAGCCGCATGTCGGGATAGGTCTCGCAATAGTGCCGGATCCAGTGGATGTTCTCCGGGTCGGCGACCGCACGCGAGCGGACCATGTGCAGTGTGATCACCAGTCCCAAATCGTGCGCGACCTTGACCATCGGTTCGGGCAGAAAGTCGGGAATCCGCGCCTCCCAGGTCGGCTGCGTGGCGGCGGTGATGTGATAACATTTCAGCCCATGCAGCCCCAGCCGGCGGACCTCGTCGCGGACCCATTCCGGGTCGTCGTCGGCGCAGATAAAGAATTCGCCGCGACAGCGCGGGTCGTGCTTGACCTCCTGTGCGATCCACTCGTTGGCGGCGGGAATTTTCTCGCGATGCTGCATGCTGAAGATGGGCAGAAACAGTGCCGCGAGATCCGCGCCGGGATGCAGGTCCGCCATCAAGCGGCGATATTCGGCGTAACCGACCGTGTCGTGACCGGGTGTTGCCAGCGCGGGAGCGAATTCCGTTTTGCCCAGATGGCAGTGCGCATCGAAAATCCGGTCCGGCAAAAATGACGCGAGCTCGCGCTCGTAGAATTCTTGATCGCACGGCCGCAGCAGACCAGAGTTTTGTCCTTCGTTCATGTTTTCCCCCTAACCTCCCCTCGTTCCGAAGCTCCAGCTTCGGAACGCACATTCACGAAGCTCTGCTTCGCGGGCTGTTGATGAACTCGAAATGACACGAGACATAAATCTGGAGATGCGAAGCGGAGCTTCGCGGAATTGGGTTCCCAAACTGGAGTTTGGGAACCATTTGAGGATGTGGTTTCATTTCGATTCTCGGACGCTTGCTTCTTTTCGCCGTGTCTCTGTGCCTTCGTGGTTTTGTAGACATGCAGCCCTCCCGCCACCAGGAAGAAGATCAACGTCAAGTACAGAATCACGGTCGTCCAGGGTTTGTTGCGATGATCTTCGCCCACCAGCCGCCGCGATCCGTTCAGAAACAGCAGCGCCGCCGCCAGCAGCGGCATAAACGCGGCGCCGATAATCGCGTATAACTTTTGAACTTCCCGAAAGCTGACCCACAGCCCTACCATCGGGACCGTCGCCAGGATCATCAGCGTGGCGCGGTAGATCGTCGATTGCGTGCTGACCGGCTGCCGTTCGCGTCCGCCGTATTTGGCCAGCATCATTCCGGTGTAGTCGGTATACAAATACGGAATACTCTGGCAATAACCCAGCAGGCTGCTCGTCACCGCGCCCCAACCACCGATCAAAAACGCCCAGCGCCCGGCGGCTCCGAGACGGTCCTGTAATTGATCGGCGATGGAAACGATCAATTGTACGCCTTTGGCGTCGACTTCGATCGTGCTGCCGATGATGACCATTCCGATCCCGAATATCGCGGTCATCACATAGCCAGTCGCCAGATCGATCCGGCAGGTCTTGAGGAACTCACCGCCGAAGCGGCCCTCTTCGCGGATCCAGTAGCCGTAACAGAGGATCGTGACCGTGCCCCCTACGCCGCCGATGAGGGCGATCGTCCAATCTAGTCCCTCGCCCGTCAACTCCAGCCCCTCGCTCGCCAACTCGGGTATCGTGGGCCAGACCAAGCCTTTGATCACCGCCTGCCAATCGGAAACCAATTGCACCGAGGTGACGACCACGGTGACAAACATGATGGCGATGCAGACGCTCATCGCCTTTTCAAACAGACGATATCCGCCCCACCAGACTAAAGCGGCGGCGGCCAAGCCGTGGAGGATTCCATAGACAATCTTGCCGGTCGCCGGATCTCCCGACATCGGCAGCATGGCATTCGCCGTGACCCCGCAGGCGCTCAACAGGGCCGTCCCAACGAAGAAACTCCACAACACGAGATACAAAATGAAGACGATTTGAACGAGGATTCCGAAGTGCGTAACGCAGCCTTCCAGCAGCGTGTCGCCCGTGGCGAGTTGCCAGCGGGTCAGGCCTTCGGTCAGCACGAATTTCAAAAACGCTCCCACCAACACCGCCCAGAGCACCGCCACGCCGAGCGCATTGCCGGAAAACGCGCCGGTCGCCAAATCTCCCGCCCCGACGCCGGTTGCGGCGACAAGAATGCCGGGGCCGATCACCTTTAACCATGTGGTTCGCGGTTTCTCACTCATATCCGTCACGGTCAAGCGTGTCGATGTGAAACGTGGTTACATATGATACATATGGAATTACTGTGAAGCTTCCCCGCTTACAATAAAACGTCCGGTTTATTGCCTGATCCAATTTCGCTCTGTGAATACGTATGACCACAATCGAACACGCGTTGCTGGGTGCGAATGGAGCGCTGGCGGCCGGGCTCCATCGCCGCTACGGCTGGCAAGTCGCGGTGATGGCGGGATTCGCCGCCGTTTGTCCCGATTGGGACGGGCTGACGCTGCTCGGCGGGCCGGTGCTGTTCGATCGGGCTCACCGCGTTTGGGGCCACAACTTCCTCGCCTGCGGGCTGCTGGGGGTGTTGGTCGGCATCGTCGATTACCGCTATGACCTGATGACGCGGATCAGCCGTCGAGTCTTTCAGGTCCTGCGGCGGCTCACGGGCGAGGACTTGGGATCGGAATCGCTGACTTTGCGCAATACATGGACAGGCGAGGGCTATTTGGTTTGGGTGGGCGTCGCCATTATTGCGACAACGAGCCACTTGGCGGCCGATCTCGTCGTCTCCGGCCACCGCACCCTCGGCGACTGGAAGCTGCCGCTACTGTGGCCCTTCTCCGATGAGAGCTGGATCTACCCGCACGTTCGCTGGGGCGATCCCGGCATCACGATCCTGTTCATGCTCGGCATGCTGGCGATGTATCGCTGGCGGTCCCGGATTCAATTGGTGGCCGCTGCGACATTGCTGGCCGTCGCCGCTTATATTCTAATTCGCGGCGCGATGCTCGGCTAATCGAGCTGACTGAACCGGTGCGAAGCGCATCGCCCAGGTTGCCTATCGATCATCCGCTTCGATGATGCGAAAGTGCGGTGCCGTCGGCGTGACGTCGAGGATTCGGTCGAGTTGTGAATCGATCATTTCCAGCCGTTTGGCGATCTGGTCGCTGCGGCGGGACCACTGCCGGAGCCAAGCCTCGAACTGGCCCTGGTCACGTTCGCGTGAGTCGCGGACGTGTCGAACGTTGTTTTTCAAGCGGCGTAATGAATCTCCCAAGCAGGAATTGATGGTCGTGAGCTGTGCCGTCTCCGCTTCCGCGTGATGAGTCATTCAAGGCTCCCACAGGATTCTTTATCGTCAATCAGAATTGCGTCACGTCCGTGGCCCCCCGTACCGCCATCCGGCTCCCTCGACGTCGGCGTCAAAAACACCATCGACATTGCGTTTTGAGAGGCTTGAGGAGTTTAGAGATAAATTTCGCGTGTAGACTGTGAAGAGAACTTCACAATCCACACAGCCTGCACAAAGCCGGATATTGCGGGCACGATGCAGGCGTATAGCGGTAATTCAGCCGAAAATGGATTCACACCCGCACGCAGCGAAGGGAATTCATCATAATCGATACAGTTAGCAGCGCCCGGCGATCGTCCAGTGTCGATCCGACGTTTGAACCGCCCATTCAGCCGGCAGGCTTAGCACGCGGAGCATTTCACCGACCTCCTCAACAGTCAGTGACGCGTGCAACGACTGGCGAAACAACTGCTGTTGATGATCGTTCTCATCGGCGGCGTATGTCGCCACAAGTTGCTCCACTGTCGCCTCGTCCGCTGGACGTAACAGGTCGCGGACGAACAACAGTCCGCCGGGACGCAACACCCGCACCATCTCGGCCATCACGGCCTGGGGCTGGGGAATATGATGCACGATGCTGTTGGAGATGACCGCGTCGTACGACCCGGGTTCGTAGGGCAACGTCTTGGCATCGACTTGGTTGAGTGTAATCCGCTGCTGCAATCCGGCCGCCATGACGTTTTGACGTCCCAGCCGAATCATCTCGGCTGACAGGTCAATTCCAGTAATGCGCGGAGGATGCGGACGCCTGCAGAATTCGATCGGAATCTGGGCCGTCCCGGTTCCCACATCGAGAATGTCGAGTGGCTCCCAGATTGCCGGCTCCAGTTGCGCAAATTCAAGCAGGTCGTCAACGAACAGCCGATTGACTGCGGCATGGTCCATCGCGTCATAATCGGCCGCCTCCTCGGCACTGTTCATCGCCTCAGGTTCCAACACGCGCGGCAGCGGCACGGCGTTCTCCTCACGGAATGTCAACATTCAATTCTTAAAGTCGCCGAACTCGTGAGAGTTCGGAAACTCACCAGCACCGATTGAACTTCAAGAAGTCTCACGACTTCTGCTACCGCCGTTTTTAAAACGGAGATCGTGCTGGGCTTCGTCGGAAAACTCAGAATTGACGATGGGTGGCTGGGGTCGAGCGAAGCGAGCCCCCAGTTTCTGAACCTGGGGGCGGACTTTCGTCCGACCCCAGCCACCCTGATATAACGTTTCGGACGATGCCTAAAACCAGTTTCAAAGCCCGGTTGCGCCTGTTCATTATGCTGGCAAACAAGGGTTTGCGAAACGCGTCAGAGGGTTTTGAAACCAGTTGTAGCAGCAAATGCAATCACGCCCCGGCGAACAGTCACCGGGGCGTGTATGGAGTTTTATCGATTCGGCAGGGTCGTTACGACTCTTCGGCGTCGCCGCCCGATTCGTCTTCGGATTCGCCTGACCCGACGGCCGCCAACTCCGGTTCGCCGTGCTCCTCGAAGGAAGCTTCGAAGTCAAGCTGCTTGGTGTCGCCGACTTCTTTGACGTTGACGGTAATCGTGTTCTTGCCCTCGAAGGCGTCGCGAAGCAACTCTTCGGAGAGCGGATCCTCAACAAAGGTTTCAATACTGCGACGGAGCGGACGTGCACCGTAGTCGATGTCGGAGGCGCCCTTGTCGATCAAGAATTCCTTGCTGTCGTCGGTAAGCACCAATTTCAGGCCGCGTTCTTCGAGCCGCTCGTAGACTTTCTCCAATTCGATGTCGATGATCTTCTTCAGGTTCTCGCGATCGAGGTGCTTAAAGACGATCACGTCGTCGATACGGCCCAGGAACTCGGGCTTGAACTCGTTTTCGATTTCGTGCATCAGCCGCCGCTTCATGCCCTCGTAGCTGTGATCGGCATCCTTCTTGACAAAACCGAACTCGCTACCGGCCTGAATCACCTTGGCGCCGGCGTTGGTGGTCATGATCAAGATCACGTTCTTGAAGTCGACTTTACGGCCGAAGCTGTCGGTCAGGTGACCTTCCTCCATGATCTGCAGCAGCATGTTGAACACGTCGGGGTGCGCTTTTTCGATCTCGTCGAGCAGCACGACCGCGTATGGCCGGCGGCGAATCTTTTCGGTCAATTGGCCACCCTCTTCGTAACCGACGTAGCCCGGAGGCGCGCCGATCAAGCGGCTGACGTTGTGTTTCTCCATGTATTCGCTCATGTCGATTTGGATGAGCGAATCGGCATCGCCGAACATGAATTCCGCCAGCGTCTTGGCCAGCAGCGTCTTACCGACACCGGTGGGACCGGCAAACAGGAATACGCCGGTAGGCCGCCTGGGATCTTTGAGTCCGCTGCGGCTGCGGCGAACCGCCTTAGCCACCTGTTTGATCGCTTCTTCTTGGCTGACGACCTTCTTGTGCAGTTCGTCCTCCATTTGCAGCAGCCGCACGGCGTCCTCGCTGGAGAGCCGCGTGAGCGGAATGCCGGTCATCTTCGCCACCACTTCGGCAATCACGTCGTTGTCGACGACGCCGTCGGTTTCACGCGATTTCTCGCGCCAATCGCGGGTGAGCGAATCCTTTTTCTTCTTCAGTTTGTCCGCCTGATCACGCAACGAGGCGGCCTTTTCGAAGTCCTGGTTGGCGACCGCTTCTTCTTTGGCCTGATTCAGTCCTTCGATCTCCTCGTCGAGATCTTTGAGATCGGGCGGGCGGACCATCGACTTGAGGCGAATCCGGGCGCCCGCTTCGTCGATGACATCGATCGCCTTGTCCGGCAAACAGCGGCCGGTGATGTAGCGATTGGAAAGTTCCACCGCCGCGTCGAGCGCGTCGTCGGTGATTTGCACACGGTGGTGCGATTCGTAGCGGTCGCGGAGTCCCCGCAGAATCTCGACCGCTTCGTCGGCGCTGGGCGGCTCAACCATCACGGTTTGGAACCGGCGTTCGAGGGCGCCGTCTTTTTCGATGTACTTGCGATACTCGTCGAGTGTCGTGGCGCCGATGCATTGCAACTCGCCGCGGCTGAGGGCCGGTTTGAGCACGTTGGAGGCGTCGATCGCACCTTCCGCACCGCCGGCACCGACCAGCGTGTGCAACTCGTCGATGAACAAGATTGTGTTCTTGGCGCGGCGGACTTCGTTCATGACCGCCTTGATCCGTTCCTCGAATTGTCCGCGATACTTGGTCCCGGCGACCATCATCGCCAGGTCAAGCACGACGATCCGGCGGTCGCGGAGCAAATCGGGTACGTTGTTGTCGATCACCATCTGGGCGAAGCCTTCAACGATGGCCGTCTTGCCGACCCCCGCTTCACCAAGCAGTACGGGATTGTTCTTCTGTCGCCGGCAAAGGATTTGAATCACCCGCTCGATTTCGTTCGTGCGGCCGATGACCGGGTCCAATTTGCCTTGCTTGGCCAATTCCGTCAGATCACGGCCGAAGCTGTCGAGTGCGGGAGTCTTGCTCTTGCCGGACTTCGCACTCCCCGGAGACGCGCTGCGCTCACTTGATTCAGCGCCTTCCAATCCATGTCCGAGCAGGTTCAGCACTTCCTCGCGAACGTCTTCCAGTTTCAGGCCCAAATTCATCAATACCTGGGCGGCGACGCCTTCCTGTTCGCGCAATAAACCGAGCAAGATGTGCTCGGTGCCGACGTAGTTGTGGTTCAGATTGCGGGCCTCTTCCATTGAATACTCAATGACCTTTTTCGCCCGCGGGGTCTGAGGCAATTTGCCCATCGTGACCATATCCGGTCCCGACTGGACAATCTTCTCAACCTCCAGGCGGATCTTTCGCAGATCGACGTCCAGATTCTTCAGGACGTTCGCCGCCACACCGGAGCCTTCTTTGACCAGGCCCAACAGAATGTGTTCTGTGCCGATGTATTCGTGATTGAACCGCTGCGCCTCCTGATTGGCGAGTTGCATCACTTTGCGGGCACGGTCGGTAAATCTCTCGTACATGCGAGTTTCTCCCTACAGCTCGTTTCGAGTCCCGCCCACACGTCGTTAAGTGGTGCTACCTAACTCTGGTGCAGACAGGGTTTGAAACAGGTGTTCATCTTGCGAGGGTGCAAGACGGTTGCTGAGACGCTGACGCTCAGCAGATTATAGAGTGATTATTGTGGTCGAAAAGCTTTGAAGTCCCGATTCGCCCCGGCAAGTCGGTTCCAGGAGTCGTCGACAACTTGACCGAGACGCCGCCGTTTGGCTGCGGCTCGTCACTTAACAATACTTCATAAATTGATTCGGGCTCGGAGTTTCCTCTCGGGCAACACCAAAGTTTCCGCCCCGCAGGCGGTGCAGGTGTTACCTCCCTGAAACTTCCATGTTTTTCCACGTTCCGTCGAATACGTCCAATGTGACAGCCGAGATTTCGGCGCCCCTGCAGACCGGCAAATCCGTCCCGACCGTACATAGACGCGACCGGCAGCCGGCCGTGAAACGTGCCCTCATCATCCCGCAGGCCATGCGGTACAATACCACCCATACAGACGGTTCGTTCCGGCACTGGGATGAAAATCCGAGCAAACCCGCACGATCGTCAAAAGGCAGTGTGTACCATCGCGAATTTTAGTAACCGAATAGGGCTGTGGCAAGACGTCGGAACAGCCGCTGCGGCTATCCCGTGCGAAACACGTATTTTGCAAATGACTCTTTAATACGCGACACATGGTCGCCGGCGACCGCGATTTCGCCTCGGAGACTGTCGGCATGCTGACGATGCGATTCGTAACCTGTTTTCCACGAAAAATTCAATATCTCAAATGCACCAGCCACTGACCCCCGCCGCCTGCCGGGTGCTTGATCAAGCGACAAACTTCGCCTCTTCGGCGCTGGCAGAATTCGTCGAGCCGGAACACTTGCTTCGCGCGCTGGTTTTCGAGGAATCGCGCGCCAGCGAAATGCTGCTCGATTTCGGAATCGATGCGGCTCGACTGAAGCAGTGGACCGACGCGGATGTCGACGCCCGTGGCGCTGAGGAGGATCCAGTGCCCTTCAGCGCGACTGTCAAGTCGGTGGTCCATGAGGCGCAGCTCTTCGCCGGTTCGCAATGGGAACATGCCGATGTCGGAACCGAACACCTGCTGTGGGGGCTGATCGTCGTCGAATGCGAACCGGCGGTCTGGCTCCGCCGGGAAGGTGTCAGTCGAGACCGCTTGGCAGAATTGCTCGACGACCGATCCAATCAATCGGACGAGCCGCTGCAAACCGACGTGAGGATCTCGCTACGAGAACCACTCCGCAGCGAGCATCATGACGCCTATCGGATCATTGACGCCGCCGCGAATCGCGCCCGAGAAGGAATCCGCGTTGTCGAAGACTACGTGCGGTTTTCGCTCGATGACGCGCATCTCACCGAACTGCTCAAGAATTGGCGGCATGATTTCTCCGCCGCAATCGCAAAATGCGGATCACGAAAACTGACCGCAGCACGGGAAACCAGTCGCGACGTAGGCACGCCGCTCACCACGGAGGCGGAGACACGTCGCGAGTCGCTGCGACATCTCGTACAGGCCAATTTCAAGCGCGGTCAAGAAGCGCTGCGAACTCTCGAAGAAGCCGGCAAACTTTTGACGTCGGATCTCGGACGTGAATTCGAGCAATTGCGTTACCGGCTGTACACGATTGAAAAGGCAGCGGTGACCGCGATGCACTGCAACGAAGTTCTGGCCGGGCGGAACCTGTACTTGCTACTGACCGAATCCTTATGCCATCACGGAAGCGGACCGGCCGTGCGCGGCGCGCTGGCAGGCGGTGTGAGCATCGTACAACTGCGCGAAAAGGAGATGGACGACCGCCGGCTGCTGGAATTCGGCCATCGTGTCCGTGCGTGGACACGTGAAGCGGGCGCGCTGTTCATCTTCAATGACCGCCCTGATCTGGCCGTCCTCACCGGCGCCGACGGCGTACATGTGGGGCAGGAGGAACTTTCGGTCAAAGACGCGCGCCGCATCGTCGGCGTCGACAAACTCGTCGGCGTCTCCACGCACACGATCGAGCAAGCCCGCCAAGCGGTCGTTGACGGCGCCGATTATATTGGCGTCGGCCCGGTGTTTCCCAGCACGACGAAACCGTTCGAGGAATACGCAGGCTTGGAATTCGTCAAACAGGTCGCCGCCGAGGTTACGCTGCCGTTTTACGCGATCGGCGGCATCAATGCCGACAACATTGCGCAGGTCCGCCAAGCCGGCTGCACGCGTGTAGCCGTAACCGGTGCGGTCTGCTCGCAAGCGGATCCTCAAGCGGCGGCAGCGGAGTTGTTGGAAAAACTATCCGGCGAGACCTCCGGCGTTTGAACACTGCTGTTTGCGGTCATTCCCAACGTCGTCTCGTGCGGCGCGGGCAAAAAATTGTTCTTTTCGATCTTGATGCGGGTGGGCGTGGATATGTTAGTCTAGAGGTTGGAATACGTATTTGATTTATCTGCCTTTTCAATTTCGACTGACATTTCATGTCCCTAAAACTCCGTCGCATCAATTCTATTTCCTGCGCTCTGCTCGTCTGCTTGGTGACGATCGAAGCCCAAGCTGCCGGCAATTATTCGATGTCGCAAGCCGTCGAATCGATTTCGGTTCCCGATATCAAGGAACACGTCAAAGTCCTTGCCAGCGATACGTTTGAGGGACGTGAAGCGGGTTCACAAGGGGGTCGCGCTGCCGGCGTTTATCTCGGAGAGCAATACCGCAAGAACCGGCTGGCCGGCGGAGCGGGTGAGAGTGGGTATTATCAGGATTTCAGCGGCGGCTATCGCAATATACTGGGGGTGATTCGCGGAACCGATCCGAAATTGCAGGAAGAAGTTATCGTGCTCGGCGCGCACTACGATCACGTGGGCTACGGAACTGCCGAAAACAGCCGCGGGCCGACCGGCTACATTCACAACGGCGCCGACGACAACGCCAGCGGCACCGCCGCACTGATCGAGATTGCCGAAGCGATTTCCAACCTCAAGCTCAACCCGCGACGGACGATTCTCTTCGCCCTGTGGGATGCCGAGGAAAAAGGATTGTGGGGATCGGCGCACTGGGCCGGCTCGCCGACGGTGCCGAGCAAGAACATCAAGATGATGATCAACGTTGATATGATCGGCCGCTTGCGGCGCGGCTTGTTGACCTGTTACGGCACGCGGACCTGCAGCGGTTTGCGGCGGATCATCAGCGAGCAGAATCCATCGGCCGGCCTCAAGCTCGACTATACCTGGGAGTTGCCCGACAACAGCGATCACTGGCCGTTCGTGCAGCAGCGGATCCCGGTGTTGATGTTCCATACCGGGTTGCACGATGAATATCACACGCCCAACGATGATCTGGACAAAGTCAACTACGCCGGGGCGCGAGACGTCGCCCGCCTGATGTTCCGTGTCACGTGGGATCTCGCCAATCGCGATCAGATCGCGCCGTTTCGCGGGCAGGCCTTGTCGGAAACGATCAACAAACAGCGCGCGGCCGAGCGTGGCCTGCCGCCGCGTCCCGGACGTTTGGGCGTCAAGTGGAGCGACGCTGACGGCGTTGTGAAGATTGACCAAATTCGTCCCGGCTCGGCCGCGCAGCGCGCCGGGCTGCAAGTGGGGGACCGCATTGAGCAGATCGATGGACACTCCGTGGAAGGCGGCGCGGAGTTCTTGAAAGGCGTGCTTGCTGCACCGTCGCCAGCGGAATTCGTGGTCCGCCGCAGTGGAGCGGAGGAGCCGACCGCAGTGCAAGTCGAGTTAGACGGCAAACCGGTCCGCTTGGGAATCAGCTGGCGGACCGACGATGCGGATCCCTCCGCGATTGTCCTCACGCGAGTCGTCCCCGGTTCTCCGGCCGCCCAGGCGGGTCTCAAGAAGAACGACCGGATCTACCAGATCGGCGGCGAGTCCATTCCGGACGCGCGGCAGTTGCAGGCAGATCGCTTCTTTCGCGACTCTCTGTTGAAGTTGCGCGTCGGACGTCAGGGGTATTTGCAGACGGTCGAGATTGATCTCGGCACAACGTCGGGACAGTGATCGGTTGCGGTTCTCGAACATTTGATTTGAGCCACAGAGGTCACGGAGTTCACAGAGGAAGTGAAGTTGCAGCTAAATGCAGGCAGCGTCCACCTCAATACACTCCATCCCGCAGCTCGTCGCCCCTTTCTCCGTGTCCTCTGAGACCTCTGTGGCTTATTCTTTGTTGTCGTCCAGCGATTCGACGTGGTCGGCAGCAGTCTTTATAATCCTGTGAAACCCCAACGCAGGAGGATGATCGATGTCGAATCGCTCGAAATTCATGCTGCTGATTGTCGTATCGACGGCAACGTTCGCTCTCGTCGCGAAAGCCCCCCGTGCCTGTGCCGCGGAGAAGCTCAAGATTCTGATCGTCGATGGCCAGAACAACCACAACTGGAAGGCAATGACGCCCTATATGAGCCGGGTGCTCGAGGAGACCGGGCGGTTCGAGGTCGACGTGGCGACCACACCTGCCAAGAACGCCGCCGAAAAGGATTGGGAGCAATTTCGCCCCGATTTTGCCCAGTACGATGCCGTGCTCAGCAACTACAACGGTGAGCCGTGGCCTGAGCAAGTGCAGCAGGACCTGGTGAAGTATGTCCGTGGGGGCGGGGGATTGGTGATCATCCACGCCGCCAACAACGCGTTTCCCCAGTGGCGGGAATGGAACGAAATGATCGGCCTCGGCTGGCGGGGCAAGGATTACGGCGACCGCATCATCTTCGACAAACAGGGGAAGCAGGTTCGCATCGCAGCCGGAGAAGGGGCCAATCTCGGACACGGATCGCGGCATGACTTCGCGATCGTCGTGAGGGACAGCGAACATCCGATCACGCGCGGGTTGCCCCGCGAATGGATGCACGCCAAGGACGAACTTTATCACGGACAGCGGGGTCCGGCGCTGAACATGCAGATTCTGGCGACCGCTTATTCCGACAAATCGACCGGCGGCACCGGCGAACATGAACCAATGATCTGGGTCATCCCCTACGGCAAGGGCCGCGTGTTTACGACGGTGATGGGACACGTCAGCGGCGATGACATCATCGCCCTTCGCTGTTATGGATTTCACGCGGTGATGAATCGCGGTACCGAATGGGCGGCCACCGGCAAAGTCACCTTGCCGGTCCCCGAGAACTTTCCCAAGCCGGACAAGGTAAACGTCGACCGGAAGCAAAAATAGATTCTGTAGGTTGCGTCGCGACGCACCCCATCCGACTGGCGGGCGGGAGCTTCGCCGACCGACATCGAGACCCAGCGAGGATGAGCGGTTGAAACTGCTGCGTGAATTGACCCGGCTGCAGGCGGAGCGGGGCTTCTTGGATGACGAGTGCCTTCGGGACTTGGCCCGACGCGAAAACGTGCCCCTTTACCGGCTGCAGGGGTTGGTTTCGTTCTATCCACATTTTCGCACGACCCCGCCGCCGCGGGTCTGCGTCGAAGTCTGCCGCGACATCGCTTGCCGAATGGCGGGCGGTGCGGAGCGGATCGACGAACTGCGCCGCGCCTGCAGCGGCTACGACGACGTAGACATCCACGAGGTCTCTTGCCTGGGGCGCTGTGACAACGCGCCGGCCGCTTCGATTAACGACCGACCGCTGGCGCCGCACAGTCTGGCCGACGTCGACGTCGTACAACAACGGATCGAAACCCCTGATCAAATCGAGTCCGAAACCGTCGAGTACACCAGGCGGGTTTGGCGTTGTGATCCTTACGCCCATCCCGGTGAGTATTACGGAACCGTGAAACGGCTGCTCGATCGGGAGGACGAATTGCGTGAGGTCTGTATTGAACGCCTGCAAGAATCGGGGTTGCGCGGAATGGGCGGCGCCGGATATCCCGCCGGTCTGAAGTGGGATTTGGTTGCTCAACAGGAGGACGACACCAAGTATGTGATCTGCAACGCTGACGAAAGTGAACCGGGTACGTTCAAGGACCGCGTAATCCTTGAACGTTTGCCGCACTTGGTGATCGAGGGCATGTTGCTCGCAGCACTGGCGATCGGAGCGGAGCAGGGGATCGTCTATTTGCGTCACGAATACGGCCCGGAAGGGAGTCGTCTGCAAATGGCAATCGAAGACGCCTACGCGCGGGGCATGTTGGGCGAGAACGTCGCCGGCAGCGGCCGCCGCTTCGATCTGGAGATCTTCGTCTCACCCGGCGGATATATTCTGGGCGAGGAGACTGCGCTACTGGAAGCACTGGAAGACAAGCGGGGCGAGCCGCGCAACCGCCCGCCCTATCCGGGCACGCATGGTCTGTGGGGCCGGCCGACGCTGATTAACAACGTCGAAACGCTGGCGCTGGCGACGAGCGTCATTCACTACGGTAGCGAGTGGTGGGTCCGGCAGGGCGCCGGTGCATTCGCGGGCCTGAAGATTTACGGGGTCGCCGGCGACGTCGTTCGCCCGGGTGTCTATGAGTTGCCGATGGGCAGCACGATTGCAGAACTGATCGAGCGCGCCGGCGGGTTGCTGCCCGGCAAGACACTCAAAGCCGTGCAGCCCGGCGGGGCAAGTTCCAGTTTTCTCCCGGCCGACAAAAGCGACACCCCACTCGAATTCAACGCGCTCCGCGACGCCGGCACCATTCTCGGTTCGGGCGCCATGGTGGTGATTGCCGAAGGCCACGACATCTACGACTTGGCCCTGAACATTACCCAATTCTTCCGCAACGAGTCGTGCGGCAAATGCGTTCCCTGCCGGCTCGGCACGGAACGAGCGGTGCAACTGCTGGAACAAGTCCAAGAGGGCAGGCGTCAGCGAGACGACTTAGATGTCTTGCCGGAACTGTCGGAGACCTTGGTACAGACGTCGATTTGCGGGTTGGGCCAAGTCGCCTTGGGGCCGATCAATTCGGTGCTTGAGCATTTCCCCGATGACGTTCCGTCGTAACGGCGAAGCGGCCAATTGCGACGCTCAGCGTGACGCGTCGGCGTTGACATCGCGGCCCTCTTCCGCAAACGCTTTGAAGTTCTGCATAAACTTCAGAGTCTGCTTGCGAAACATGCCCGACATAAAGAGGCCCATGAGCTTGAGCATGACGCTCGTGAACTGATAGTCGCACGTGCTTTCCCAGCGCGTGCGGTCGGGCGCCAGTTCGATGAAGCGGTTATGCATCGTGTTGCTGCCGCCGCCCCAGGAATAGGTGCCGTTAAACTCATCGGGCAAATTGCGCTTGGTGATCGTCTCGGTCAGTTCGATCCGCTGCTTGCCCTGTTGATAGACGAACTTCGAGACCGCCCCAGGCTGCCCCGGCTCGCCGCTGACGTGCTCAAAACTCTGCAGGCCCGTCTGCCACTTGTACAGGTTGTCGGGATTGTCGAACAATTCAATGACCCGCTCGCGCGGCAAGTCGATTTCGACTGCAACGATGAAGGATTTCATGCTAACGAGGCTCTCCAACAAGTGACGACTGCCGGCATTAACATCGCCCTTAACAAGGTTTTGAAGGATTCGACTGCGAGATCAGGTCAACGTCCATATTCACGTCGCGCAGACTTCAGGCGCGCCCACGAATCCTCATCCGGCTCATCATGATCTGCAACATAGACTAAGAAGTCGTCTGTTCGATTCAGCACGTCAAAGGCCGAAATCGATTCTAGCTGAAGCGCGACACGACAGACTGAGCGTAAAAACTGGTTTTGCAACGGTGATTTGAACAAAGGGTCTTCGTCGATGCCTTCACCATCGGGAATCTCTTCTTCCAACAATGCATCGCAAATCGTGTCTTCGAAATTCTTCCAAGCTGAATCGAATTCCTCTGAATTGAATCCTTGGTACAGCCAATCACCGAGACTCCAACGAAGGGATTGTTCATATTCTTCACGAGTTCTTGGTGGCTGATTGCTCAACTCCGCAAATACGTCTTTGCCAAATTTCTCGTCAATTTTACGAAGCATCTGGCCGAACACATCTTGATTCGGTGGTTCGACGGAATACTTCACAGCACAATCGTGAAGGTGTTTCTGTGTGTTCAGGCAAAGCAGCAGTGATCCGTATTCGCTATTGCAATCAATTGCGAAACCGTAGAATTCTTCAGTCCGATGTGCGTCGCCAAAATGGCGAAGTTCCTTCGTCGCGGCCAGCAGCAAATGTGATTCAACGTCTTGCCAATCAATATCCATCGGAATCACCGCGATAAACAAAGTGCGATCGGGCTTGAGAGCTGACTGTGCGGAAGTCGTCGCGATATTATGCGCGAGCACTTTTCCAAATCTCAGTTGCAACGTGTGAGACCTCGCGCACAACGGCCTCCTTATCACAAGAATACAGATCAGCGAAGCTAAAGCCCCCGATTTCTAGTAGATGGTACGAGCCGGTATCTGTTTTGCAAATGTCGACAACCCATACAGGATCAGGCTGATAATCCGCCTGCGCAATTGCAACTGCCAACTCGTAGGCGGCAAGATCATCGGCCGGCTGTGGATCGTACGTTTCGCCGCGACGATATTCCGAACCGGCGATCACCTTCTGGTCGGCAACGACGAAACGCCATTCGCCGACGATCGTTTTCGGCGAGGAGACCACTACGAGCGATTCAATCGGAAATTCATAGAAGGACATAAGTTCATAATCCGCCTCGAACGTCGCTAGGCTGACCGTCTGTCCAGTGAAGAGCTTCAACGGTGAATCAGGGCGGACGAAAATGGTCTCGTCGCGACCGAGCGTACTGAATAGGAAATCGCTGCAGCGCCGCAGTTCACCGAACGGCAACATGATGTAATCGCTGTTTAGCAGATGCTCGCCCAGATGGGTGAAATACGAGGAGCAGGCAAAGTTCTCCACGGTTCCGAAAGCACCTGGCCTCCAGCGCGCTTCTCGTGCTACACGCGTGACCAGTTCGATGTCACCATGCGAGACGACGCACATGTCTTTGGGAAACGCATCGCGGTACGAACAGCCCTCGTCTTCCCATCGGTACCCGGGCTTGGGATCGCTGACCAGATGAACCTCATGCCCTTGCTTTTCGATCTCAGCGATCAGTTGATCGCGGTAATGGTCGAACAGATCGGCGTCGATGAGCCAGCCGACTTTCATCTTGATTCCACCCGGACGTCGAAAGCGGGCTACTCCACCGTCTCCACCTCGTTCTCGCCCAGGCAGATCATGCGGTCGTAGAGTTGCTTCTCCTCGCAGAACTCGCGGTATGCCGCCGGCATTGCGTCGAGCGTCGCGTCATCCCATTCGACCATGTATTTGCGGGGGGGCTTTTTCGCGGCGACTTCCGAAATCGTGCCCGTCCACCCCTCGAGCGGAAAGTCCGGCATATCGGGGGACGTCACACCCTGTTTGACCTGAACCCGCGTGCCGATCGGAATCGCAGGTGGATTTGCGGTGCGCTTCTTCGCCATGTCGCCGCGTCCGTCGTTTGGCTGGGCCGGAATCGACTTCCGGCAATGGTGTTGTCAAGTCTTGGCTGTCACTGCAAATGTGCATCTCGCAGACGCGAAGATCACCACGTCCCGGCGAGGTGCGCCCATCAGGGTACAAAATATCGTTCGATTCGTCCAACGGCGGTCTTCGCACGGCAATCCGCGAACACTGATGACCCCAAATTCGCCCTGTTTCTCCAAATTGTCTGAGGTTTGCGAATTCCCCACAGCATGCTATGACACACGCTCGTTACCCCAGCGGCAAAGCGAATTCTTTAGACCTAGGCAACACCACAACATTGGAGAATCTTCCACTATGGATTCACAGAAAGTGATGTTTCTTAGCAGTGGTTATCGTTACGGGGTGGCTTGTGTTGCGCTTTGAAGAAACGTCGTTTTGGATCGCCCATCGCGGAAAGGAATATGGTCCGTTCGATTATCAGTGGAGCAAGGACCTGCACGGAATTGAATTGATGTTCGCCGGTGATAAGTTCGGCGAATTCGTCAGTGCCGATCAGTTGCACGCCGACTTGTCTGAGTACGAGTTGCCGCGCAAGGTCAGCAAGATTGCCGCGGTGGTACTCGGCAGCATTGCCTATGGGATCGGTCAGGGTTGGGACGAATCCACGCGCAAACAATTTGCACTCGATAACCTCATTGCTTTTGTCAACAAATCGCCTCAACAGTAAACACCGAACTGTTGATCGGAACCGGTTCGAGGCTTTCCTCCCGGTCCGCGGTCGGGGTAGGATGCACGTGTTGCTCACCTTCCCCGCTCTTGCCTTGGCGACCGACATTCAATGACTGCTGTCAGCTACTCCGATGTCCTTGCTGCGATGCCCGAGGTGCAGCGTGTCTTATCTCCCACGCCGCTCTATGAGTGGCCCGGGTTGTCTGAGCAGCTCGGAACGTCGTTTTATCTCAAGCACGAGAATCACCAGCCGGTCGGGGCGTTTAAGGTTCGTGGAGGAATCCATCTCGTCGGCCGATTGCAGGAAGCCGAAAAAGCGGCCGGCATCATCGGGAGTTCAACCGGCAATCACGGCCAGTCGCTGGCGTTCGCCAGCCGCCATTTTGGTGTGAACTGCACAATCGTTGTTCCACAGAAAAACAACCCGGACAAAGTGCGGGCGATGCGGCTGCTGGGGGCGACGATTGTCGAGCACGGCCGCGATTTCGATGCCGCCCGCGAAGAAACCGAGCGCTTGGCCGCTGCAGAAGGGTATCGCTACGTCCATTCGGCCAACGAACCGAACTTGATCGCCGGCGTCGGGACGATGGCGGTCGAAATCTTTGAGCATCTGCCCGATCCCGATGTGATCATCGTCCCGATCGGTCTGGGCAGCGGGATTTGCGGGACGGCGATTGTGGCAAAGCATCTGCGACCACAAACGCGGATCATCGGCGTGCAGGCGGAGAGCGCCGCGGCAGTCGCCGACTCGTGGCGCCGCGGAGAGATGCACGCTCTACCGTCGGCCGACACGTGGGCTGAGGGGATGGCGACGCGCGTTCCCGCAGCGATGACATTCGACATCATGCGGGAATTGATGGATGATGTGGTCTTAGTCGGCGAAGACGAATTGCGAAGAGCGGCGTATGAAATCCTTAAGGAAACACACAACTTGGCCGAGGGAGCCGGCGCCGCGTCGTGGGCGGCGGCGCGTAAGATCCGAGATCAACTCGCCGGCCAAACAGTCGTCGGCATCCTTTCGGGAGGTAACCTCGACCTGCGGGAGTTGCCCGCGATTCTCAAGTGCGGCGATGTGATCGAGACTCCGCCAAGTTAGAGTGCACTGTGGTGCCTAACGCAGATTGCAATCAGAGGACGTCGGCTCGTTAACACTCAAAAGGTACGAATCAAATGGTCCACCATCCATGATTCTCCACAGCAAAACCATCGGCGCATTCTTCTGTCTCTCTGCGATTGTCGTCGTCCCGCTCAGCGCCGACGATAAGACCGTCGTTTATCCCGAACACCAGGATCTTTCCTATTACGTCGATGGTCAAGGAGCAAAACAGGCGATCCGCACGCCCGCCGACTGGGCGATCCGTCGTCGGCATATCTTGCGGAACATGCAGACGGTGATGGGACCGCTGCCGGGCGACGAGCGCAAAGTGCCGCTGAATGCCAAGATCCTTGAGGAAACGAAGATCGATGGAAACATCGTGCGCCGCAAAATCGAGTATGACACCGAAAAGACGACGCGCGTCTCCGCCTTCTTATTCCTGCCTCCCGGTGCCGCGCAAAAACCGGCCGTGCTCTGCCTGCACCAAACGACGCGCCCCGGCAAGCGCGAACCGGCCGGGTTGGCGGGGAATCCGAATTTGCATTATGCCTTGCATCTCGCACAGCGCGGCTACGTGACGCTCGCTCCCGATTATCCCTCCTTCGGCGAGTACCAGTATGACTTCGATCGCGCAAAAACCGGCTTTCGCAGCGGAACGATGAAGGCGGTCTGGGACGACATGCGGGCGATTGACCTGCTGCAATCGTTGCCGGAGGTCGACGGCGAGCGGATCGGCTGTATGGGCCACTCGCTGGGCGGACACAACACGATGTTTACCGCGGCGTTTGACGAGCGGATCAAATGCCTGGTCTCCAATTGCGGCTTTACGCGGTTTCACAAATATTACGGAGGTCGGCTCAAGGGCTGGACCTCGCCGCGTTACATGCCAGACATCAACGACGTGTACGGGAATGATCCCGACAAAGTCCCTTTCGACTTTCCCGAAATTGTGGCCGCCTTTGCACCGCGGCCCTTTTTGGCGAGTGCTCCGGTTCGGGATGGCAACTTCGAGGTTAGCGGGGTCAAAGATTCGATCGCGGCGGCCCGCCCGATCTATCAGTTGCTGAATGCCGCAGACAATCTACAGGCAAACTATCCCGACAGCGCGCATGATTTTCCCGCCGCCGCCCGCGCCGTGGCGTACGAGTTTTTCGACCGGCACTTGAAGCGCTAATCGTTGCTGGTCGTTCTTGCTGAGGTGCATGTGCGAAGTGAGAATAGCGGCAGGCAGCCATCCGGACTGCCTGCCGCCCACACACCCCACACTCTAACACACACACTCAACAACTCTTCTCGTCGGTTCGTTTCTCAGCGCTGCGCGATCGGCAGCAGTCGTTCTGACGCCGCTCCGGCTGCGCACGAAAACGTGTTCGCTTCGATCGTCTCCTTGATTCGATGGTTTGGCTGTTGTCTGCTTGGGACTCCTTCACAAGCGTAGATTCCGCCGCGTTGTTACAGCATTTCTGTGGGGAATTCTGAAGAACGGTCGCTTCGCCTCGCGGCCGGTGGAGACAGTCGACGTAAGCTGTTAGCGACGTGCCGCTTGCGCGGTGCGACTGGCTGCGGGATTTCTCGGATATTTCTTGTATCGCCGCGAAAATCGCCGTAGAGTGGATTCCAAACTTCAGCGCTGACCGCACATTCGCAGGGATTTCCGCACACCTAGTAGTATCGAGTCACGCATGTCCGAACCGTTGGAAGCCTCCCCCTCTGCTTCAAGCGCTCCTCCGACGTTGCTGTCGGGCAATCCGCTCTCCTGGATTAAAGTGTTTGGACCGGGCGCGATCATCGCCTCATTGACAATCGGAACAGGCGAGCTGATTTTTTCCACGCGGGGCGGGGCACTATTCGGCTACAACATTCTGTTTCTGTTCGTGTTCATTTCGATTCTGAAGTGGGCGCTCGTTCTGGGTACGGCGCGGCACATGGTGCTCACGGGCGTGCATCCGTTTCAGCGGATGATGGACCTGCCCGGACCGCGCGGCTGGGCCCCGCTGCTGTTCTTTTTCATGGCGGCGATCTGCATGCCGATCTGGGTCAGCTTTCACAGCAGTGTATTGGGGAATTTGACCGTTTGGGTCACCGGAACGGGAGACTACCTTCACGGCGGTATTCAATTTGTGTGGGGCGGGCTGATTCTCGCAGGGATCCTGATTTTGGCCGCGTCAGAGACCTACACCGTTTTGGAACGCGTGCAATTGATCATCGTCGGGGCGTTGATCGTTTGTGCGGGCATCTCGCTGGTGCTGTACAACCCGGACTGGCTGGCGATGCTGCAGGGCGCGATCATTCCACCGATCTACGAATATCCCGATTGGTTACCGGAATATCATCCTGAAATCGCGAAGCAGCCGGTTTGGGTCGAAACCACGCGCTACGTAGGAGTCATCGGCGGCGCCGGTTACGATTACTTGGCGTATACGTCGTTTCTACGCGAGAAACAGTGGGGCAAAGCGGGGGCGCGGCCGGCGACGCCTGCGGAATTGGAAACAATTGCCTCAGACCCGGAACATCCCGTGCGGCAATGGGTGCGTGCGCCCTATATCGACTGCACAATCAGCTTCGTCATCGTCGTCGCCTTCAGCGCAGTTTTCGTGGCGTCGGGCACGCTAGTGCTTGCTCCGAACTACGAGATTCCCACGGAGGCAAATTTGTTGGGGCTGCAAGCTCAGTTTGTGGTCAAGATTCACCCGTGGTTATATCCGCTGTACGTCTCCGGCGCGTTCTTAACCATGCTGGGGACTTTATACGGCACGCTGGAAGTCGCCTACACGATCCTTAATGAAATGGCACGCAGTGTGAACAACAATTGGGCGGTGCGGCACGCGCGGCGGTTGAAGCACTATACGGTCGTCTGGTGCGCCGTAATTGCGTACGGTGTCTTGACCTGGTCCTACTTCTACAAGATTCATACCGACGAAGAGAAACCGCCGGTGATTCTGGCATTAATGACACCCGCGAATCTGTTCACCGGCGTGCTGTTCTGCGGAATCCTCTGCCTGCTGAACCCTTGGATGGACCGCCGCTTTCTGCCCAAACCGTTGCAAATGCCGATTTGGATGTTCCTGTTGAACGCGTTCTCCGCTGTCGTGTTCTTGGCGCTGGGCGTCAAAGGATACTGGGACCACGAATCCCGTTGGGTGGCTCTGGGAGGGTTGGCCGGCTTTGCGCTCGTCTCCTGGATTGCCGCCGCAACGGTTCTGCGGTCGCGTTTGCACGCCGCGACAGACGTTGCCAGCGATGGCGAAGACGTGTGACTTGCCTGCTCTGTCTGGATGCTAATAAGCGGGCAACCATCGGCACTAAAGGCTGCAACGACGGCGTAGCTGTCGCAGCTTCGTCGTCCGGTTTTTGGCTGTGGAAATTGCGGCCTCTTGCAGGCTGCGCCTGCCCCGATTGCGGCGCAATCGCGGCCACCCGGTGCCCGTATTTTGGGACTTCTCGACCTTTTGTGGGACAAATCCCGGGCGGTGGCGTCTCTTTGTTGTATTCGACAACCAATTGATACCGCGACATGTCCCTCAGCCCCGATCGACTAGGCCGTTTAATGGATGAGCACGCCGGGGCTCTGGTGCTGTATGCCCGGCAGTTGTGCGGCGACCCGGAGGATGCCGTCCAGCAGGCTTTTATGAAACTGGTCGCCGAGCGCAACACGCCGCAGTCTGTCGTCGCTTGGCTGTACAAAGTTGTGCGGAATGAAGCCCTCTCCGCTTCGCGGACCGCGCGGCGGCGAAAGTCGCGGGAACAGGCAGTCGGAGAAACCCGCTCCGGCTGGTTTGAATCGACAGAGCAGCAGTTGTGCGATTCGCAAACGGCGGCGGAAGCGCTCGCATCGCTGCCGCGGGAACAGCGCGAGATCGTGACCGCCCACTTGTGGGGCGGACTCACATTTCGCGAAATCAGTGAAATGCTGGGCCTCCCCAGCAGCGTTGCGCATCGGCGTTACCACGAAGCGCTTGAGGAACTTCGCAAACGAATAGGTGTCCCATGTCCAAACCAGAAATGAATCCGGAAGCTCAGAGAATCGAAGCGGCTCTGGCGTCGTTGGCTCCCGCCCCCGCGCAACTGGACCGCGACGAAGTCATGCATGCCGCCGGTCTCGCAGCAGCGAACCGTCGAGCGGCGCGATATCGATCGTGGAGTCTCCTCTCAACGGCCGCGTTACTGTTTGTCTCGACCGGATTCGCCTATCTCGCGGCGACACGTCCGGAGCCGATCGTCGTTAAAGAGGTCGTTTACGCTTATACAAACGTTGGACTGGATGGCGCGCGTGTCGAGCAGAAGTCACAAACTCCACCGGCTCAGGCCGCATCCCACGATCACGCGTCGGAGTTACATTATCTGCGTCTGCGGGATCAGGTTCTTACACACGGAATTGACAGCCTGCCCGATGCTCCTATCGGCGGCGGAAACGGCGAGATGCTGCCGCCATTGAGAGCGGGCAGCCGTGAACTGCTGGAAGAACTGTACGGGACTTAAAGTAGAAACTCATCTCCACAGGAGTTCATTGAGCATGCGTTGGATTCTGACAGCGATTGTTATGTGTTGTCTGTCCGCATCAACGATCGCGGACGAACCGGAAAAACAGCAGCAAGCTTTCCCACTTCCCGCGAGAACGTTGACCCTTTCTCCGCGACGGATTGAGACGCTGGCGCTGCGTTATCCGCTGCTGCCGCCGTACTTGGAGCGGACCGACGCGAATGCATCGCCGATGTACCACAGGTCGCTGTCGGAACTCAAAATGATGGCCGAACGGCTAATTCAGCCGAACCTGTGGGACAATGTTTCCGGATGGTCGTCAACGCCGCTCGACAAACTTCCTCAGGACAAAGTTCGGGAGACGCTGGATGCCTTTCGGGGGACGTTTAAGTACGCCGAAATCGCCGCGCGGCGAACTCATTGCGACTGGGGATTGCCGCTCAAGGAGAAAAAAGAAGACATCTTTGCGATCCTGCTTCCCGAAATACAAGACATCCGCAGCATTGCCCGGTTGTTGGCGCTAAAGGCGCGGCTGGAGATTGCCCGAGGCGAGCATGACCAGGCGCTGCGGACATTTCAAACGGCGTACATGGTCGCGCTGCATACGGCCGAAGGCCCGTTTCTGATTTGTGATTTAGTGGGGAATGCGAATGCATCGATACTGCACAATCAGGTCATCACATTTATCTCGTCGCCCAATGCCCCCAACTTGTACTGGTCGCTGACGGCGCTTCCGCGTCCGTTGATCGACCTTCGCGACGCGATCGAACTCGAAGCGAGCGGAGTTTATTACTATTTTCCTCAACTACTTGCGGCGAAGACGAAAACGCTAACCGCCCAGCAGTGGGAGGCCGAGTTGGACAGCTTTATTGACAAATTTGAACGATCCATCGAGTTGATCGGCGGCCAAGTCGAAGTCGAAGAGATCAAGAAGCGGCTGAATCGCGAAGAGATTCTTGCCCGATCGGTCGAGGCCAAAGCGGGATTGATCATGCTCGGCCACCCCAAGGACGCGGCAAAACAGATGCCCAAGGCGCAGGCCATTTTGTTGTACACGGCACTGATATTCGACCACTTTCGCGACGATCTGTTCAAGTGGAGCTATGTCCCCTATCCGCGCGGCCGTGAGGAGTTTCGCAAAGCTCGACAGCGGCTGACGGAGCATAGCGACGAAGCCGAGATCGTCCCGGTCGCGTCCACCATCTTGCCGGCGATCGACAGGGCCGTCACCTCCGTCACCCTACGGCAGCGCGAGGTTGAGGTCATGCGCATCGTCGAAGCCCTGCGCGATTACGCCGCCGAGCACGGCAACAAGTTTCCCGAGTCGCTCGCCGACATCAAATCCGTTCCCATCCCGGATAATCCGATGACCGGCAAACCGTTTAATTATCGCCTCGACGGCGAAGATGCGGTGCTCGAGACCTGGACGCTCAAGATCGCCAAGTAGCAGGGATCGACGACGACGCATATAAAAACCGCTTCCACTCCCGCAGAAGGAGTGGAAGCTTTGTCGTGTCCGTCGTCGACCGCTGCATCTCGCAGCGGCCACGAGAATCAAAACAGCAGTTCGACTCCGCTGGTCGACTCGAAGAAGACCCAATCGCGGGCCCGGTCAAATCCGGCGCCGCCGTCGAAGTAGTCCCAGCCAGTGCCACCCCACAGGTGGTCGTTCCCGCCTTGGCCATACAACCGGTCGTTACCCGCTTGCCCAAACAGCAAATCATTGCCGTTGCCGCCAAACAAGCGATCGCTTCCACTGCCGCCGTAGATGATGTCCATATCCTCGCCGCCGCTCAAATAATCATTTCCGGATTGCCCATACATCCGATCAATTCCCGCGTCGCCTGCCATGCGGTCGTTGCCGCTGCCGCCGAAGAGATAGTCGTGTCCGGTTCCGCCCCGCATCCGGTCGTTGCCCGCCCCGCCGTACAGAATGTCATTGTCGCGATTGCCGAACAGGGAATCGTTGCCGCGGCGGCCGGAGAGGACATCATTGCCGGCTCCACCTCTCAAAATATCGTTGCCCCAACCGCCGATCAGCGTGTCGTTTCCTTTCTGACCCCACGCTTCCGAGCGGATGCTCGTATCGTTCCGGAAGTAATCGTTGCCGCTGTCTCCCTTGAAGAAGATTTTGTGAACCGCCGCCGGGTTATAGAAATGTGTATGCACGTGTGCGCCGTGAGACATTGTGACCTTGATAATCCCGCCGGCGACTGTGGAGACGTGGACTTTGTCGTCCATTGCCGTCCCGTCGATTTCGATGACGCCGCCGTTGAGACTGATCGATCCGGCCATCAGCCGCCGATCTTCCAGGTTTTCAATTCCCAGCCGCCGTTCGTTCGTCGCAGTTGCCATAATTGCTCCCCAATGCAATCTAGGTGAAGTGAGAAGAGAGAAGTGAGACTTTTGGGGGGAGGTGTCAGCCGTTTGATGATCAATCGGCTTCATAGAGATATCCGACGAACGCGCGCAATCGGGGGGCGCGCAGCGGAAAAAGTCGAAAAGTCGGCCTTAGCAAAAACGGCGTTTGACGAGCGGCCAGTCAACACGCTCAGCTGTTTCCGGTGCACTGGGATATGCTGCGCCGAGTGCGGGGCGGCGCTGAATGCTCGAAATCAGTTGACCAACGCCTGCTCCGCGTCCAGCAATTCGGCGGTGATGCGCGCGGCGTGGATTTCGGTGAAGTCGTTGATATGCTGCGGCAGGCTGGCGATCAGACATTCGGCGGCAGTCAGTTCCCGGTCCAGCAGGGGATAGGGCGCCTTCTCTTCGTCGAGGGCGATAATCAGTTCCAGTTTGAGTGGATGGTATGTCTTCAATGGGGGGCCTTCCTGCAGAGTCACCGTGGTGGTTCGAAGTAGGGCCTCGATGCGCGCGATCGAACAGGCTCACTGCGGACTACGTGACGGATCTCAAGCGAAGCGGCAAAGATTTTGCAACTGGTTCTCGGGAAAAACCATCCAAGTGCAAGCGGCTTATTTGTAGCGGTGGATGACGTGGAACCCGAATTGCGTTTCCACGACGTCCGTTAATCCGCCGACGTCGCAGGCGAAAGCGGCCTTTTCAAACGGCGGAGCCATCATCCCTTTGTAAAACATCCCGAGATCACCGCCGCCGGTGCTGGAGGGGCCGTCGCTGAATTCGCGAGCGAGGTCCTCAAACTTTGCGCCCGCCTTCAGCTTCTCCAGGATTTCAGCGGCGCGGGCCTGTGCTTCCGTTTTCGAGCGAGTGATGCTCGCATCGGCTTTGAGCGCGCCTTTGTATCCCACCAAGATATGCTTCGCTGATACGAATTCGTGCCGGAGAATCACGTGGTAGCCAAACTGGGTCTCCACCGGATCGCTGATTTCCCCAGAGCCCATCGAGAGCAGTGCGCTGTCGAATGCTTTGACCATCTGTCCCGGACGAAAGACGCCCAAGTCGCCCCCTTTGTCGCGCGTGGGGCCTTCTGAAAAAGTGCGGGCCAACTCGGCGAAGTCGGCACCCGATTCTCTGGCTTGTGTCGCGACTTGAGTGGCCAGCGCCAATGCCTCCTCTTTCGAGCGCGGTGCTTTCGTGGAAGAGCGACTCTGATTATGCGTGATCAAAATATGGGACGCTTTCAGTATGGTGGGGCGCTGGGCGGGATTGGCTTGCTGCCCTTTGGCCGCGTCCTGCGTGCCGTCGGAGACCTCCGGACAGCCGCTCAACAACGGAAGCGAGGCCGCAATCAACACAGCCCAAGTGATTTGCCATTGCCTGTTCATTTACCGTCCCTCACAAAAAATCTGCCGCAAGCCGGTAACCGCCGGCGCTTGAAACATGCGAAAAGTCCAGTCGCTACCATATAACAGGCACCATCACGAATCAATCACAGGCATCGCGTGCAGATGATCAATCGGCCGATGCGCACTGGCCGGCCGGCGGGCCGTGGTATACGATTCGTTACCCACTACGATGTCGCCCTCTCACTTGCTCAATATCGCCTCACCAAGAGGCCTCTCCGCTTGCCATGGATTCCCTCACACAAGTCACGCTCGGCGCTGCTGTCGGAGAAGCCGTCTTGGGCCGGCAGCTCGGCAATCGGGCGATTGTTTGGGGTGCAGTCTTTGGCACATTACCCGATATGGACGTCGTGCTGTCTCCATTTCAGGATTCGGTTCAGTTTCTCGTGCATCATCGTGGGCTGAGTCATTCGTTGCTGGCGGTCGCCGTCGTTTCACCGCTGTTGGGTTGGCTGTTCACAAAGTGGTATCAGCGTGCGGTGAGTTATCCGCGTTGGCTGCTCTTTTTTTTGTTGGTGTTCCTAACGCATATCCTGTTGGACTGTTGTACGACCTATGGAACGCAGATTTTCGCTCCGTTCTCCGATGTGCGCGTGGCTTGGAACAACGTGTTTATCATCGATCCGCTGTATACCTTACCTTTCTTGGCATGCGTCCTCGCCTGCCTATTCTTCGAACGCACAAGTCGGTGGCGGCGGACGATCAACGCGGCGGGGCTGATACTCAGTACGGCCTATTTGGGTCTGACGTTGGTGCATAAACAGGCCGCAGAAGCGAATTTCGCGGCCGCGTTGGAGCGACAACAGATTCCGGTATCGCGGATGATGACCTGCCCGACGCCGCTGAACAGCATCCTGTGGTGCGCGGTCGCCGAGACGGAAGGCGGCTTTCACGTCGGATTCTATTCGCTGTTTGACTCCGACGACGATATCGAGTTCCAATTCATCCCGCGAAGTGAGGAATTGCTGGGTGACTTGAAAGACGAGTACGCGGTCGAACGGCTTATCTGGTTCGCCGACGGCTACTATTGTGTTCGACCGCATACCGACGGAGTTCTGCTGCACGTGATGAAGTTCGGCAAGCTCAACTTCTTGGAAACCGAAGATGCCTACGCGTTCGCTTACTTGGTCCGGCGGGAGGAGAATCCCGGGATCGTGGTCGAACGCCATGAACGGGAGCGTGAAATCGAAGTTGGCGAGATGGCTGCGCGGTTGTGGGCGCGGCTAAAGGGTAATTGACCGCTGTGGGAACTGTATCATGCCGGTGACATCGCATTGGCAACAGGAGCCGGGTTGGCGACTGCACGGCACACGGCCGTTGGATTGCTCCAAGCTGCAAGCCCCTTGCATCTTCGGACTTTCCGACGGAAGTGTTCGCCTGTATTACACGGCGGTCGGTCCCGCCAAACCGTACCGCGCTTGCCAAGGTTACATTTTGAGTGCGGTGTCAGACGACGGGTTGAACTTCCGCGTCGAACCAGGCCTGCGATTGGCTCCTCAGCCCGGTCTGCCGCACATGTCGCTGCGGATCCTCGCTCCAACGATTGTGCGTTGCGGCGACGGTTGTTGGCGGATGTATTTCGAGTCGCGGGGATCGGCGGATCGGCCGACAGTGATTTGCAGCGCGATTTCAACCGATCTGCTCCGATGGGAACACGAGCCGGGAATCCGGCTGCAGTCGCCCGGGGGACTGGGCGGCCCGCGCATCGTTTCGCTCCCCGACGGAGGACTGAGAATGTATTGCTTTCAGTCCGACTTCGGCCCGGCTGGACGCGGTGGAGGAGAGCGGCTGTCTCAGCAGGTCGTGAGTGCCTATTCAGACGACGGGCTGGATTTTGAATTCGATCCGGGGATGCGGTTGCGTGACCGGCAAAGCGAAGTCGACTCATTGGGGATCACGGCGGCGGAAGTGATCCCCCCTGCGGCAGCCGGGGACGAATGGACGATGTTCTACTCGGCATGGCAAGATGTGCCGCCCGGAACTCCGGTTCCCGTCCATCCCAGCCAAAGTGTCAAATCCGCTGATGGTGCCCCCAGCGAGGATTTCGCCGCAGCGTCCATTGCTTCCGACATGGCCGGTTACCGGTCTCGCATTTTTCGCGCTGTCTCGCAAGACGGTTTGCAGTGGGAACCGACCGGCTGTGTGATCGAAGGGGGCGGGTATGGGGCGGAAGGAGTCGATGCCGTTCACGCGGAAGATCTGTCCCTGATTGCGCTGCAAGATGGGACCTACCGCATGTACTATGCCGCTTGCGACAGCAGGGGAAATTGGGGAATCGCCAGCGCCGTTACCGCGCAAGCCGGTCGTCAATCAATCTGATTTGCAGCGGAGACGAACGCGCGGCTTTCAAGAGTTCAAACCGGTCAGCGCTGAATCAACCGAATCCCGCGTCCGCGATAGAGCACTTCAAGGTCTTCGCGAGACCATTCCTCCCGTCCGGCGTCGACGCCCGGATCTCCCATGGCGACGTTGCCGTTGTCCAGGAACTGATAGAACAGCGCAGAATGCATTTCGCCGCGGGTCCAGCCGTAGTCCGTGGTGTAAATCGGATCGACATTTGCCCAGCGGGGGATGCCGACAACGAGAATCAACGGCCCCGGTTCGCGGTCGCGAAGTGCCTGTTCGCCGCCGCGAAAGACCTCCACATCCCAGTCGGTGCCGGCGGTCTTCAGTTTCAGTCCTCGGTAGAGGCCTTGCCAGAGAGTCCCGTTGCGTGTGAGGCACAACTCGGCCATTTCCTGTTCGTTGGCGTCGATGCCGACGGCTCTGAGAGCGGTCGCAGCACAAGCGGCGCTGCAAGAAATCTTGGAGGTTTGCAGGCAGACGGCGTTCTGCCAACGGTCATAACACTGCGGCGGAGAACCCCATAACGGTTTCAAAATGGCAAATAGTCCGACACATCCCAACGCCGCCACGTACGCACTCTTGCGGAACAGCCCGCCGGGGAGCGCGTGCCAGACGATTCCCGCCAGCAGGCCACAGGCGGGAAGAAACCAGTTGCCCAGCACAATTAAATTGGAAAACGGCAGCCACTGCGCAAGCAGAACGCTGTCGCGTAGCCAAACGATGTAAACGGCGATCGACCCAAGTGTGAGCAACGTCAAAAGGGTCACCTCTGCCTTAGAGGCTTTGCGGGTCAGCCGCAGGCCCAGCCAGAATAATCCCGCCGAAACGCCTGCCAGAATCAGCAATCCGAGATAAATATCGGCCATCGCGCTTTGACCTCCCGCGTGCGGGGCGAATTGTGAAGTGCGAATCGATCATATACCCTGTCGGGCACCATCGCAAATTGAGTAACGCAGCTCGAACCGTCGATCGACACCTGCATCCCAACCGTACCGTGATTCATGCCGAGCAATTCTGTGATCATTGTAGGGGGCGGGTTAGCCGGGTTGGCGGCGGCTTCCGCTTTGGGACGTCGCGGATGTTCTGTGACTCTCTTAGAATCGAGGCCCCGTCTTGGCGGCCGCGCGAGTTCCTTTGTCGACAAGACGACCGGAGCAAAGATCGACAACTGCCAGCATGTCTCGATGGGTTGTTGTACAAACTTCGATCACTTCTGCCGCGAGGTGGGCATCGATCATTTGTTACAGCCGCAGCCCGAGCTGTGGTTCATCGGCCCCGGCGGAGAGCGGAGCCGTTTTGCTGCTTCGGCATCGCCCGCACCATTGCACTTATTGCCCGCGCTGTGGCGGCTTGCCTTCCTTTCGACGGGCGAAAAGCGGCGATTGCTGTCGGGGCTGTCGGCGCTGCTCAAAACCAAACGGTCCGGCGAAACGATCGCGGAGTGGCTCGCGGCTCACGGGCAGTCGCCGACAGTCATTGAACGTTTTTGGCGTGTCGTGTTGGTCAGCGCTCTGAGTGAATCGCTCGATCGAATTGACGTCTCTGCGGCACGCAAGGTCTTCGCGGACGGCTTCGCCGCCCATCGGGACGGATGGCGCGTTACGATTCCGGCCGTTCCGTTGGAGACGCTCTACGGTCGAGAACTAACCGATTGGCTGACGCGGCACGGTGTTGAAGTCCGCCTGCAATGCGGCGTGAAGTCGGTCCTCGTTTCGGATGGCACCGCAGTTGGAGTCGAACTTCGCGACGGATCGCAGTTGGATGCCGATCACATCATCTTGGCGGTGCCGCAAGATCGCGTCTCGTCGCTGTTGCCGGAGGAGGAGCGGCAACGCGGCGACCTGCCGGACTTCGACAGTTTGGAAACGGCGCCGATCTCCAGCGTTCACCTGTGGTTTGATCGTCCTGTGATTGATCTGCCGCACGCGGTGCTGGTCGAGCGATTGAGCCAATGGGTCTTCTCGCGCGGATCGACGCCCGCCTCTGACGGGGGGGAGCCTTGGCACTATTATCAAGTCGTGATTAGTGCTTCGCACGATCTGCAAGGGCGTCTGCAGTCGGACGTGATTTCGCAGGTCGTCGGCGAACTGGCGGAGATTTGGCCCGATGTCTCGCAGTCGGGCCTGAAACACAGCCGGTTGGTCACTGAGCACAAAGCGGTGCTGTCGATGGTGCCGGGTGTGGACTCGTTGCGCCCGCCGCAGCAATCACCAGTGACCGGTTTGCAGTTTGCAGGCGATTGGACAGCCACCGGCTGGCCCAGCACGATGGAAGGGGCCGTCCGCAGCGGATACTTGGCGGCGGAGAACATCCTGGCCGCTGCCGGAACCTCGGAAAGGCTGATTCGCCCGGACTTGCGGACAGGCTTGCTGTCCAAAATTCTCTTTGGCCTGTAAAATGCCACCGCCAGGAACGGCGAGCCACGAACATCATCGGCGAGATTGAATCAGCCACAACGCACGGCGGCGGAGACCGCCGGATTCCAAAGTGCAATGCAGCGCATACTGACCATCATCCTGTTGCTGTTGACTCTGACTGCGGTCGGCGTCCTCGGCTTTCGCATCACCGAGCAATGGGATTGGATGGACTGCCTGTACTACACCGTGGAAACCGTGACGACTGTCGGCCATGAAATTCCCCCCCTCAGCTATGAAGGGAAGTTGTTCTTAATCTTCTACTTGGTGACCTGCTTGGGAATTTTTACCTATAGCGCATTCCACCTGGGTCAGTGGGTCGTCAGCGCGGAGTTGCGGTCATTTTGGGAAAAACGACGTATGCAAAAGAAAATTGACCAATTGGACCGGCATTATATCGTTTGTGGGGCGGGCCGCATGGGCCGCACCATTTGCCGCAACCTCGCCGATCAGCGGCAACCTTTTGTCGTGATCGATGTGGAAGAAGAACGCGTGCGGTCAATGTGTAGCCGCCACGACTGGCCCTACGTGATCGGTGATGCGACTGACGACAGCGTCCTGCAACAAGCGGCCATCGAGCGTGCCAAGTCGCTGGCCACCGTTTTGCCCACCGATGCGGACAACATTTACGTTTGCCTCACGGCGCGGTTGTTGGCGCCGGGACTGCAAATCGTCGTGCGGGCCAGTGACGAAAAGGCAGCCGTCAAGATGGAGCAGGCGGGAGCAAACCGCGTCGTCAGCCCGTACCGGCAAGGCGCACTCAAGATCGCCCGCTTTATGGTCAGCCCCAACGTCGAAGATTTTCTGGAAATCGCCGGCACCCGCGGCCAAGACTTGGAATTGGCCGATATCCAAGTCAGCGACGACAGCCCCTACGTCGGCAAACAGTTGACCGAAACTGACCTGCGCGACATGGGTGTGATGATCATCGGAATCCGCCGCGCCAACGGCGATCGTCTGATGCCTCCCCCCGGCAGTGCGGTCATTGAAACCGGCGACTGCCTGTTTGCCTTCGGCAGCGCACAGTCGGTCAACGAGATGATCGGCAGCATGCGCAACTAAACGGCGGCAAGCCGGTCGCTGCCGCACGCGCCAATTCTTGACAGCGGTCGGGTCATATGTTTGACTATTGATAGGTGGTTTGGGCGGAGACGTTGCGCTCGAGCACCTCCACGCCTTTGGTCCTTCTCGCCGCATTCTTCTCAATTTGAGGCTCTGCGCGATGCTCAATCGCACCCGCTTGATTCTTTGCAGCATAACGCTGTTTCTGATCGCTTTTCCAACGGCCGACGTGCGCTCTGAAGAGAAGCAAAACAAACCGGAACTCCCGCCGGCAGCCGAGCGCAAAGTCGACTTCATCAAGGACATACAGCCGATCTTCGCCGAGTCGTGCTACATGTGCCACGCGGCGGACACCCAAGAAGCGGGTTTGCGGCTCGATGCACGAAAAGACGCGTTTAACGGCGGCGACACCGGACGGGTGATCGTCAAAGGGGACAGCGCAAAAAGCCCGCTGATTCATTTCGTCGCCCGGATCGACTCGGACAAAGTGATGCCGCCCGAAGATGAGGGCGATCCGCTGACCGCTGAGCAGGTCGGTTTGCTCCGCGCTTGGATTGACCAGGGTGCGGATTGGCCCGACAGCGTGGCGCTGCCCGAAGAGGGGGATCCCTGGGCCGACCATTGGTCGTTTCAGCCAATCGCCCGGCCGGATGTGCCGGACGTGAAGAACAGCCTTTGGGTTCGCAATCCGATCGACGCGTTCATTCTGCGAAAGCTGGAAGCGGAGAAGGTCGATCCTTCCCCCGTCGCCAGCCGCCCGACGCTGATTCGCCGCTTGAGCCTCGATCTGTTGGGGCTGCCGCCGACTCCCGAGGAAGTTCAAGCGTTCGTCTATGACGAACGGCCCGACGCTTACGAGCGGCTGGTAGAGCGGTTGCTCGCGTCGCCGCATTTCGGCGAGCGGTGGGGACGTCACTGGCTTGATTTGGCGCGTTATGCCGATAGCGACGGATATGAAAAGGATCGTCCGCGACCGTGGGCCTGGCGATACCGCAATTGGGTGATCGACGCGATCAACGCCGACATGCCATTTGACCAGTTCACGATCGAACAACTCGCCGGCGACTTGCTGCCGAATGCGACACTCGACCAACAAATCGCCACTGGATTTCACCGCAATACGCTGACGAACACCGAAGGGGGCACCGACAAGGAGGAAGATCGCGTCAAACAAGTCGTCGACCGCGTGAACACCACCGGCGCCGTTTGGCTGGGAATGACCGTCGGCTGCGCGCAGTGCCATTCACACAAATACGACCCGCTCAAGCAGCGCGAGTATTACGGCCTGTTCGCCTTTTACAACAGCGACAAAGAAGTCAACATCCCCGCGCCGCTGCCGCAGGAATTGGCGAAATACAACGCCGCCAAGGCCAAGTTCGATAAAGAACTCGCACCGCTCAAAGCCGCGCTCGATACGTACGAAAAGAACCAATTACCCCAGAAGCAAGCCGCCTGGGAAAAGAAGCTGGCGGCAACCACCGGTCCACTGGGATGGACCGTGACGAAGCCGGTCAGTTTCACCTCCGCCGGCGGTGGAACGCTCACCAAGCAAGACGACAAGTCGCTACTAGCGAGTGGCGTGAAACCGGTTAAGGATGTCTACTCGGTTGTGCTCAACACTGAGTTGAAACAGGTAACCGGCATCCGCTTGGAGGTGCTGACTGACGACAGTCTGCCGAATAAGGGCAACAGCCGCGCCGATGACGGCAAGTTTGTGATCTCCGAATTTATTATCACCGTCGCTCCCACCGGCGATCCGACAAAAGTGAAAACTGTCGCGCTGCAGAATCCGACGACCTCCGTCCCCCAGGACAAGAAACTCCCGATTACAGCGGCGATTGACGGCAAGGATGACACAGGATGGTCGGTCGACACCAAGAATGTCAAACCGGGGAGATACGTCGCGACATTCCAAATCAAGGATGACGTGAAACTCGATCAAAACGCGACATTGACGGTCGCGATCAAACAACTTGCCGGCAACAGCGCCACGTTGGGGCGGTTTCGGTTGGCGGTGACCGGTGCAGAGCGAGAAAAAATCGCGCAGCTCATTCCCGACCACACTCTCGACGTGTTAACGATCGCCGCCGACCGGCGCACGCCCGAACAACAAAAGATCGTCGACAATTATTTCCGCAGCATCGATTCCGAACACCTCAAATTGAAGGCCGCCGTCGATGCACAGGTTGCCAAGACTCCGAAGTATCCGCCCACGCTCGCGCAAACGCTCGCCAAGAACGACGAAGCTCGTAAGAACCACTTGCTGATCCGGGGCGATTTTCTCCGCAAAGGCGACGAAGTCGAACATCACACTCCTGATTTCATGCACGACCTTCCCGCCGAGACCAAAGCTCCGTCGCGGCTGGATTTGGCCCACTGGTTGATGGCTCCTGAGAACCCTCTGACCGCTCGTGTGACGGTGAATCGTATCTGGAAGAACCTGCTCGGCCGCGCCATCGTCCCCACCGAGGACGACTTCGGCACCCGTGGCGATCCCCCCTCGCATCCGCAGTTGCTTGACTGGCTAGCCAGCGAAATGATTGCGCAGGGCTGGAGCCGCAAACAGATGATCCGCACAATCGTCAACTCGGCGACGTACCGGCAATCCTCCAATTACCGCCCGGAACTGGTCAGCCGCGATCCGGCCAATGCCTGGCTGGCCCGACAGAACCGTTTTCGTCTGGAAGCGGAGGTCATTCGCGATTCGTTCCTCGCGGCCTGTGGACTTCTCGCCCGCGACATCGGCGGCCCCAGCGTCAAACCGCCGCTGCCGGCCGACATCGCGGCGCTTGGATATGCAGGCGGAGTCAAATGGCAGGAAAGCAAAGGCAAGGACCGCTACCGCCGCGGCTTATACATATTCTTTCAACGGACGGTCCCCTATCCCATGCTCGCTACGTTCGATGCGCCGGAGTCGAACGTGACCTGCACCCGCCGTGAACGATCCAATACACCGCTGCAATCGCTCACGCTGCTCAACGACCCGGTCTTTTTTGAAACCGCCCAATCGCTGGGGCAGCGAGCCGCCGCCCGGCATCCCCAAGACAAAACCGCGCGGTTGCGCTACGCGTTCCAACTCTGCATGGCAAGGTTCCCGACCGAAGAAGAGTACAAGCAACTCGACGCGCTGTACGATGACATGCTCACGCGGGTCAAAGACAACAACGACGCGATGGACAACTTGATCGGCGATCCAAAACTGCCTGCCGACAACCGCGCTGAGACCGCCGCGTCGGTCGCCGTCGCGCGCATCATCATGAATCTCGACGAATTCGTCACACGGGAGTAAATCGATGGATCCGCTCAGGCAACATCTCACGCAAACACGCCGCGATTTTCTGGCCACCTCCGCCAGCGGACTGGGCACGTTGGCGCTCGCCTCGCTGCTGCAACAAGACGGTCTGCTCGCTTCCGAGTCGTCCGATCCGCTCGCGACGAAACAGCCGCACTTTGCCCCCAAGGCGAAGAACTGCATCTTTATCTTTATGGCCGGGGCGCCGAGCCAACTCGATCTGTTCGATCCCAAACCGAAGCTCAACGAACTGCACGGCAAACCGCTGCCGGAGTCACTCACCAAGAACGTCCGCTTCGCGTTCATCCAAAAAGAATCGGCCGTCTTGATCGGCAGCAAGCGCAAGTTCAAGCCGCACGGCGAATGCGGTATGGAACTTTCCGACGTCCTGCCGAACCTGGGCACCTGTGCCGATGACATCGCCCTCATCCGTTCGATGCGGTCGACGCAGTTCAATCACCACCCAGGCCAACTGCTGATGACCAGCGGCGTGCCGCGGTTCGGTTTCCCGTCGGTCGGGTCCTGGCTGAACTACGGGCTGGGAACGGCGTCGCGCGACCTGCCCGGTTATGTCGTGCTTACCTCCGGACGCGGGGCGAGCGGCGGGGCTTCGAACTGGACCAGCGGGTTCTTGCCCTCGACTTACCAGGGCGTGCTGTTCCGCAACAAAGGCGAACCGGTGCTGAACCTGAACAATCCGGGCGGCGTTTCCATGGAGATGCAGAAGAAAGGCCTGGAAACGTTGAGCAGTCTCAACCAGGCTCGGTACGAGCGGATCCGCGATCCGGAAATCGCCAGCCGCATCTCTTCGTACGAGTTGGCCTACCGCATGCAGACCGCCGCTCCCGATTTGATCGATCTCTCCGGCGAGACGAAAGCCACGCTCGACGCCTACGGCGTGGGCCGGACCGAAGAGGGCATGAAGTTTGGACGCGGCGGCGGCAAGGGAACCTATCATTCGTTCTCGACCAACTGCTTGCTCGCCCGCCGGCTGGTGGAGCGGGGCGTGCGGTTTACGAACATTATTCACGCCTCCTGGGACCACCACAGCAACCTGAATCAGGAAATCGAGTTCAACGCCAAAATGGCCGACCAGCCGGTCGCGGCGCTGATCAAGGATCTCAAGGAGCGGGGCCTCTTGGACGAGACGCTCGTTGTCTGGGGCTGTGAATTCGGCCGCACGCCGCTCGGTGAAAACCGCGGCAAACGCGAGGCGAACACCGGCCGCGATCACCATCCGTTCGCCTTCAGCCTGTTCATGGCAGGCGGCGGCATCAAAGGGGGCCAGGTCTACGGCCGGTCTGACGAAGTCGGCTGGGGCATCGACGAAGACCCGGTCGAGGTCAACGACCTGCACGCCACGATGCTGCACCTGTTCGGCATCGACCACCTCAAATTGACCGTCCGCTTCAACGGCCGCGACGTGCGGCTGACGGACGTGGCGGGGAATGTGGTGCCGGGGTTGCTGGCTTGAGCGTGGAAACTGGCAACGTTTCCGGCCGGGACAGAATTGGTTTGCGGCACGTTGACCAGCCGGCCAAGATTTCCCATCGGGCGCACCGTTCAGCTCACGTGCAATGAAGTTCGAAATTTGCGAACTTCGTAGACTCGCCGGTGTCACATCGCTGATCAAGTCCGGTGAATCACGTTCAATACGGGCGTGCCCAGATGGCTTTTTGGCATTAAGGATTGCGTTTGATGTACACGCCTCCCGCATTCGCCCAGTCAGACCAAGCAAAGCTTCACGATTTCATCGAGCAGCACAGTTTCGCGACGCTTGTGACGGCCGATCACAGCACGGCCACGGCATCCCACTTGCCGGTATTGCTCGAGCGCGAAGCGGGAAGCCACGGCCGCCTGATCGGCCATATGGCAAGGGCCAATCCGCAATGGCGAGGTGCGGACGGCAACCAAGCCCTTGCGATATTCGGTGGTCCGCATGCCTACATTTCTCCCTCATGGTACGAGTCGAAGAATGTCGTCCCGACCTGGAACTATGCCGCGGTGCACGCCTACGGCACGTTTCGCGTCATTGACAACAAAGCCCAACTGCTGGAGATTGTGAGCCGCTACGTCGACTTTTATGAGCAGGAATCAGAAATACCTTGGTCTTTGCAGAGTGCCGACGCCGATTTTGTGGACAAACTGCTAGACGCCATCATCGGATTCGAGATCGAAATCGATCGAGTCGAGGGAAAGTGGAAGCTGAGTCAGAATCACGATGTCGCCAGACGATCCCGCGTCATACGCGCGCTACGGAAGGCGGGCGGCGACAATCGTGAACAGACTGCGAGCCTGATGTCTCAGACGCTGCGCGACTGAGCCCAATCTGTCGCAATCTCACACCAGCCAACTCTTAAATAACACCGCGAACCCCAAGAATGACGCGAAGCCGACGATATCGGTGACTGTGGTCAGGAAAATTGACGCGGATTGGGCCGGGTCGCGGCCGAGGGCGCGGAGGGCTAGCGGGATGATCGCTCCGGAGACGGCCGCCGCCGCCATGTTGATGATCATCGACAGCCCGATTACCACTGCCAAACCGGCGCAGGAGGAGGGGGGATCGCCCTTCACCAGTCTCCAGCCGAGCACGCATCCGGCCGTGACGAATGCGATCAGAACGCCGTTGATCAATCCGCCTAGAAATTCTTTGGTGATCACCCGTTTTTTGAGGCTCGGCAGGATCTCGCGCAGGGCCAATCCCCGCATGACCACCGCCAGCGATTGCGAACCGGTGTTTCCTCCCTGTCCGGCGACCACCGGCAACAGGACCGCCAGCGCCGCGATTTCGGCGATTGTCTCTTCAAACAATCCCACCACGGCCGCTGCCAGAAACGCAGTCGCCAGGTTGACATACAGCCAGGGGAGGCGGCTCTTGACGACCAGCGAAACCGGCGAAAGCGCTCGCTCATCCCGGCCCGCCCCGACCATCTGCTGCAGATCTTCGAACGCTTCAATTTGCCCCGCTTCCAATGCTTCGTCGTGCTTGACGACTCCGACCAGCTTCCCGTCGATATTAACAACCGGCAGCGCCAGAAAACCGGTCTCGCGCATGTGGGCGACTACTTCTTCGCGCGGCATCACCGACGAAACACTGAGTACGTTGCGGCGGATCAGCGGCTCGACCGGGTCTCGCGGAGAGGCCAGCAGCAGGTCGCGCATGTTGATCACACCCACCAGCTCGCCATTGCGCTTCGTCACATACAGATAGTGCAGCGCATCGCGCGACGCCTTGCGGATAGTGGCGATCGCTTGTTGCACGGTTTGGTCGACCGACAAGGACGCGACTTTCGGCTCCATCATCCCGCCCGCGGTTTCTGCGGGATAGTCGGCCAACTCCCGCAACTCGCGGGCGGTCGCTTCGGGAAGTGCCCCGAGATAGGTCTCGCGCTGCGGTTCTTCGAGATGCGCCAGGCACGTTGCGGCGGTTCGTGGTTCCACGGAGGAAAGAATTTCACTGCGCCGTTCCTCGCTCAATTCGTCCAACAACGGACCCAGCCAGTGCGGGCCGACCCGCTCGCAGAGCGGGACCAACACCCGCAACGGCAACCGCTGGAACAGGCGGACGGCGTTACTGTGAGATAGACCTTCCAACGCCCGCGCCGCGTCTTCGGGATGCAGATCGACAAAGTTCTTGACCAAAGTTTCCAGGGCCGTAGTCATCGGAGTTTCACCTTCTATTGCCCAAAACGACGTTGCCAAGGACGCTTCCATTAGAGAGACCTGCAGCCAAACTCTCAATCGGTCCTTGCCGTTTCCGCCGCCGCTCGACAAAATAGCCGGTTGAAAAGAGTTTCGTACGTGCCTGTTGCGGAGTCGGCTTCGATGGCGAATAACGCGGTGTTGATATCTCTGGGATCGTTTGCGCTGTTGATCCTGGCGTATTTCACCTACGGACGGTTCTTGGCGCGGCGGGTGTTTCGGCTGGACGCTTCACGCCCGACCCCCGCGCATACCAAGCAGGACGGCGTCGACTACGTGCCGACGAAAGTTCCGGTGCTGTTCGGGCATCACTTTGCGTCGATTGCCGGGCTGGGGCCGATTTTGGGGCCGGCGATTGCGGTCATTTGGGGCTGGGGACCTGCGGTGCTGTGGGTCGTCATCGGCTGCATTTTTATGGGAGCGGTCCACGATCTCGGCGCGCTGACGGTCAGTCTCCGCTACCAGGGCCGTTCGATCGGCGACGTCTGCAACGACCTCATCGGCCGGCGGGCGCGGTTTTTGTTTTTGCTGATCATATTCTTCTTGATGTCGCTGGCGATGGGCGCGTTCGTCAACGCCATCTCGGCGCTGTTTGTCAGCTTTAATCCCGATGCGATCATTCCGTCATTCGGATTGATGCTGGTGGCAATGGCGATCGGGATCGCCGTCTATAAATTGCGCGTCGGCCTGGGTCCGGCGACCGCGGTCGGGCTGCTCGCCTTCGGCGGCTTGATTATGCTCGGCGTGAGAAACCCGCTGCCGACCTACGCTTGGTTCGCGTCGGATGAAACACAGCAGTTGCTCGATGAGGGCCGCACCGCCGGAGCGGAAGTCGATCGCGGCTCGATTAAGGCGGCCGCTTATCTTGAAGCGGAGGGAGACGAACAGGCCGCCGAGGATTTGGCTGTGGCAGCAACAACGGCAAGCCGCACCTGGATCTACGTGTTGTTGTGCTACGGATTCATCGCGTCGGTGTTGCCGGTCTGGTTGCTTCTGCAGCCGCGGGATTACATCAACAGCTTTCAACTCTACATTGCGCTCGCGTTGATGGTGGCGGGCTTGGCGGTGGCGGCCGTCAAAGGATTGGAGTTCAATGTCATCGACGCCGAGATGATCCGCAAGCCGGACGGCGCCCCGCCGATGGTGCCGTTCTTGTTCGTGACGATCGCCTGCGGCGCGGTGAGCGGTTTTCACAGTCTCGTTTCCAGCGGCACGACCGTGCGGCAACTCAATCACGAGACCGACGCCTTGCCGATCGGGTTCGGCGCGATGCTCACCGAAGGAGCACTGGCGATTTTGGTCATCATGGCCTGCGTCGCCGGGTTAGGCAGCGCCGCCTGGGCACCGGGGGGAGCGTATGCCGATTGGGGCGGCATCAAAGGGGGCGGATTGGGCGTCCAACTGGCCGCCGTAGTTGATGGGGGCGCAAATTTTCTGACGGTAGTCGGCGTCGAACAACGGTTGGCGAAGGCGTTCCTGGCGGTGACCGTTGTCGCCTTCGCAATGACAACACTCGATTCCGCCACGCGGTTATTGCGGTTTAACGTCGAAGAGATTTTCCGCTCGCTGAAATGTGAACCATTGGCCAACCGTTACTTTGCTTCGTTGATCGCGGTGACAGGTATCGCCCTCTTCGCGCAGCCGAAGGGCAAAGTGCTTTGGACGCTATTCGGCACAACGAACCAATTGCTGGCCGGGTTGACGCTGCTGGCGGTGAGCCTGTTTCTTTTCAAATTGCGGCGGCCGGTCATCTACACACTCGTTCCGATGGTCATCATGCTGTCGATGACGGTCTGGGCGATGGCGCTGCAGCTGCAGAAGTTTTACAAGGACTATGACAAAGAAACGACGTGGCTGCTGTTTTGGGTTTCTGCGATCGTGATGGCGATGGCCGCATGGTTGATTGTCGAGGCGATCCTCTCCTTCTCCCGCGGGCGGGGCGGGTTGGAGATTTCGGACGTCGAAGAGACGGATGACGAAGCGGTCGAAGCGGCGTCGGCGGCACATCTGGGGTGATTGCGCGTGACTACTGTTGCAGGGAACAATCAAACTATGAGCGGAGCGGCCGCATGCTCGTCGATCACGCTCACCATTGACGGTCAATCGGTGACGGTTGCCGAGGGGACCACACTTTGGGAAGCAGCGCGGCAAATCGGCATTGAAATTCCCGCGCTGTGCCACTCGCCCCGTATGCAGCCGGTCGGAGTCTGCCGCATGTGCGTCGTCGACGTCGGCGCCCGCACGTTAGTCGCATCCTGCGTCCGGGAGTGCGAAACCGGCATGGTCGTACAGACCAACTCGGCCAAAGTCGGGCGGCACCGCAAGATGCTCACACAGTTGCTGCTCGACGAACTCCCCCTGGCGGCACCCGAAACGTCGCCCGCAAAATCTTGTGAGGTTCAGGAGTTGGCGGCGCGGTATGGACTTACAGCCTCCACCAATGGCAACGGTGGGGCCGACCCAACCCGCGCCAGCGACAACTCTTCGCCGGTGATTGCCGTCGACCACCAGGCCTGCATTCTTTGCGACCGCTGCATTCGCGCGTGCGACGACATTCAATCCAACGAGGTCATCGGCCGCACTGGAAAGGGCCACGCGACGCGGATCGCGTTTGATCTCGACAAGCCGATGGGAGAGAGCACGTGCGTCTCCTGCGGCGAATGCGCCGCTGTCTGTCCCACCAACGCGCTGACGCACAAGCCGGTCTCGCTGCCGATCGTCGATGCGGCAGTTCGCGACGTCGACAGCGTCTGCCCTTATTGCGGCGTCGGTTGCGCGGTCACGTTTCACGCGACGGACGACCGCGTGCTCTCAGTGAGCGGCCGCGAAAGCCCCGTCAATCACGAGCGGTTGTGCGTCAAAGGGCGTTACGGCTGGGACTACGCACTGCATCCGCAACGGCTGACCAAACCATTGATCCGCCGCGAGGAGTTCTATCCAAAGGGCCCGCTCTCGCCGCAAGTCGCCCGCACCGACGCCGCACGCACGGGAAAGGGCGTCGCCGTTGTCGACTATGACGCGGTACTGCCGGCGTTTCGAGAAGCCACTTGGGACGAAGCGCTCGATCTGGTCGCCGGCCGCCTGAAGCAGATCCGCGACACGCATGGCGGCGGCGCGTTGGCGGGCTTCGGATCGGCCAAATGCTCCAACGAAGAAGCGTACTTGTTTCAAAAACTAGTGCGGGCGGTCTTCGGCAGCAACAACGTCGACCACTGCACGCGGCTCTGCCACGCATCGTCCGTAGCGGCGCTGATGGAGACAATCGGGTCCGGCGCCGTGACCAACGTTTTCGCCGACGTCGAGCGGGCGGAGGTGGCGCTGCTGACCGGTTCACACGCGTCATCGAATCACCCCGTAGCGGCAACGTTTATCAAAGAAGCGACCAAACAGGGGACGCAACTGATCGTTGTCGACGTGCGACGCAATAAGCTGGCCGACTTCGCCACGCACTTCGCGCAGATCCGTCCCGGCTCGGATGTGGCGTTCTATAACGCCGTGATGCACGTGTTGATCGACGAAGATTTGCTCGATCACGCGTTTATCCAATCGCGGACGGAGGGCTTCGAATCGCTCAAAAGCCTGCTGCTCGCCGACTACGCGCCGGAACAGGTGCAAGAGTTGTGCGGCATTCCGCCGGCGGAGATTCGCGCCATCGCCCGTACGATCGGTCGTGCGGGCAGTATGCTGATCTTTTGGGGCATGGGGATCGCCCAGCACACCACCGGCACCGACAACGCCCGCTGCTTGATCTCGCTTTGTCTCATGACCGGCAACGTCGGCAAACCGGGCAGCGGACTGCATCCGTTGCGGGGTCAAAACAATGTGCAGGGCGCCAGCGACGCCGGCCTGATCCCCATGGTCTATCCTGACTACCAACCGGTGGCCGATGCAGGGAATCGCGAAAAATTTGAGCAAGCGTGGGGCACAGCACTCGATCCCAATCCGGGCCTTACCGTCGTGGAAATCGCGCATGCCGCGCTGGGAGGCGAGATTCGCGGGATGTACATCCTGGGTGAAAATCCCTCGCTCTCCGACCCCAATCTCAACGAAGTCCGCTCCGCACTGGCTAAACTCGAATTCCTCGCCGTGCAGGACATCTTCCTCACGGAAACGGCGGAGTTCGCCGACGTGATTCTGCCCGCCTCCAGCTATCTGGAAAAGACCGGCACCTTCACCAACACCGACCGCCGCGTGCAAGTCGGTCGGCAGGTGCTGGAGCCGCCCGGCGAAGCGCGGACCGACTGGCGGATCACAGCCGAAATCGCGACGCGAATGGGCTATCCCATGACGTACGAATCGAGTGCGGAGATTTTTGCGGAATTTGCCGCTCTCACCAAGAACTATCACGGGCTGACGCATGAACTGTTGGGACAATCGGGCAAACTGTGGCCCTGCCCAGACCCTCAAACCGAGGACGGCGTGCAAATCCTGTTCGGCGAGTCGTTTCCCACGCCGAGCGGGCGCGGTAAGTTTGTTCCGTGCCCCTATCAACCGGCCGACGAGTTGCCCGACGACGAATACCCCTTCGTGCTCAATACCGGTCGCGTGCTGGAACACTGGCACACCGGAACAATGACCCGCCGCAGTCAGGCTCTGAGTGCCATCGAACCGGAAGCATTTGTGGCCGTTAATCCTGGCGAATTGGACCGTTTGCAGATTGCCGACGGCGAGATGGTTCGCGTCTCGTCACGCCGAGGCACGATCGTGCTCGCCGCGCGGAGCGACGATTCCGTTGCCACGGGCAGTGTGTTCATCCCGTTCCACTTTCGCGAAGCCGCCGCCAACGCGTTGACGACCGACGCACTCGACCCGTACGGGAAGATTCCCGAGTTCAAGTTTTGTGCCGTGAGGATTGAGGCGGTAGGCCCGAGGTGAAAGGCACTGACTTCGGGTTTTCATGAATCGCATCGAGTTCAGAGTGAGTCGGGTGCGATGCTCTCGCGGCACGAAGTGACGCGTGAGCATGCGATTTCGGAATCGCACGCGGCATGGTCACCTGCCTGTCGGCGTGAGACCATGGCACCCAACGAAAAACATCATGGCCGAACCTGATTGCTCTGGGAGTCCTACAGCCTACAGTCCACCGTCTCACGCCGACTGCCGTTCTCAGGTTGGCAGTTGCTGCGCGCGGCGGTATGCTTACCAGAGAAGGCCGCGCTCTCCGGTCAGCTGTGAACATTCATCCTGCCAGCCGACGGCGGGCGAGGGAGGCGATCATGGCGACGGTCGCAACGGCGAAATTGTTAGTAGTTGACGATTCTGCAATGGACCGGCGGCTGGCCGGCGGACTTCTGCAAAAATGCGGCGAATGGGATATCGTCTTCGCTGAAAACGGCGACGAAGCCCTGCACCAATTGGAACGCGAACTCCCCGCGCTTGTGGTCACCGACTTGGTGATGCCCGGCATGAGCGGACTGGAACTGATTGAGGCGATCAAGGACCAGTATCCGCTGATCCCCGTCGTGCTGATGACGGGAAAAGGGAGCGAAGAGATCGCCGCGCAGGTTCTCAGACAGGGAGCGGCCAGCTACGTGCCGAAGACCCGGCTGGCTGAGGATCTGCAGGAGACCGTGCGGCATTTGCTGACCGCTGCCCGGGAAGACCGCGTGCATTCCCGGCTAATGCACTACCTGCAGCAGAGTGATTCGGTCTTTGTGCTCCGCAACGACTTGACGCAAATCCGCCTGCTGGCGAGCTACTTTCAACAATTATTGCGGTGCTTGCCGCTGGGAGACCGTGCGGAGCGGCTCCGCGTGGGCGTGGCGATCGAAGAGGCGCTGAAGAATGCCTATTATCACGGCAACTTGGAGGTGGGCGCAACGGTGACGGAAGTCGACCGCAACAAATACAACGAACTGGCGAAGCAACGAAGTATTGAGCCACCGTATCGCGACCGCAAGATCTACGTCCGCGCCGAGATTTCCCGCGAGCGGGCGACATTCGTCATCCGCGACGAAGGTCCCGGTTTCGATTTCGCGCAACTGCTCGACGCGGGCGACATCGTCGAGCAGGAACAATTCCGCGGCCGAGGAATGGTGCTGATGCGGACGATCATGGACGAAGTGCGGTACAACGACGCCGGCAATGAGTTGACGTTGGTGAAGCATCGGGTGGCGGAGGATGCGGGTGAAGAGTGAGCTCGGCAAATTGTCGAAATTGCATTAATAATTTTTGCCCACACTCGAATAACACTCGGAGCCGCAACGATTGCACGCGCCTGCGCAGAAACGGCTCGAATGTTGAACGACGACAAATACTTCACGGGCGAAACGACCCATGGAAAAGTTCTTGTTATGGTTATTGCTGTTCGTGGTCTGCTGGCCGCTCGCCTTGCTTGCGCTGATCGTTTATCCGCTAGTCTGGCTCCTCCTGCTCCCCTTTCGGCTCGTCGGAATCGCCGTTGATGGAGTTTTTGAATTGCTGCACTCGATCGTGCTGCTGCCGTCGAGGTTGGTCGGTGGCAGCCACCGATAGATTCTGCGGGCCCTGCGTGGCCCAACCGTGAAGCGATTGGGTCGCGGAGCGACAAGACGCCGCGCCTTGTGCCTTCCGCATGATCAACCGTCCCAGCAGAGTCCGATTCGCAGCCTCCCCGAAAATCAATCAAAGATCGCACTTATGTCTGTTCGCTGGAACGCATGGCGGGTGCGGCGGATCCCTACGCGTCGTGCGATGGCAAACCAAATAACAGACAAGCCAGTCTATTTTTTCTTGATATCCCGGACGACTGTTGGTGTAATCGAGTTGTCAAGACAGCCGAGCTGACGATGGCTCACTTTCAGCGATGATAGCCCCTCGCGCGGACCGCCCGCGTGAGGGGCTTTTTTTACGGAATCACATTTCGGGGGTCATCATGGTCAATCGTGAAGTAATTCTTGGAATTTCCGCGTTCGCGTGCCTCTTCGTTTCAACACATGGTTCTGCGGCACAGGCTGGTGTGATTTACAGCAATTTGGGCGGTGGGGACTCGTTCAACTCGACGAGTTGGCGCGGTGTCAGCAATCTCATCGATGCGTATGCCTCCCCTTTTACCCCTGCCACGGATACTCAGTTTGGTTCCGCGGAAGTCGCGTTCAGCCATGGCACAAACACGAATTCGTATCTCCTCGAACTCATGCAAGATGATGCCGGAGCGCCGGGAGTAGTGATTGAATCGATTCCGTTCACGGGAGAGTCGACCCCGAGCATTACAGTTGTCAACTCAATTCTAACCCCGGCATTAACTGGGGGTGACCAATATTGGGTGGGCATTCGCCGCGTGGGAAGTGCTGTGGGTCTCTGGTACCTAAACGACACGGGTGACTCGAGCGACGTGGCTTCTCTCAGTGCTGCGACGGGAACGTGGACGGTGTTCACCGGTACCGCAATCACGCAGCACGCCTTCCGTGTCAACGACTCGCCGGTTGGGGAGACTGTCATTCCTGAACCCTCCACGTTCGCCCTGCTCAGCATAGGCGCGCTGGCTCTGGTCGGTTACGGCTGTCGACGTAAACGGCGGAAGGCCGCGTAACACCGGCGGAAAGACCAAGACGACGAAATCGACCTTCGGTGAGAGAGAGTCGGCGGTTCTTTGTTTGCGTCTTTGTGCTCGCTGCGATACTTTGAAGGAGGTTCGCGTAAGAATTGAAATTGGTGGATTGAGCAAACTGTCAGTTTCGCGGGTGAGTTTCCCATCCTGAAGTGGCAATAACACAATGAGGTTGACTGTACTTCTTTGCCTTCTGGCCTGTGGCTGCTCTTCAGGCGCCTCGCAAGCCGACATTGACGGAGATGTCGAGCGATTTCGCGGCACATGGGCTCCTTTGTCCATGGTTTACGATGGTGATGACCCCGGTCCTGACCATTTGCACGAACATCTGTTCGTGACCGAAGAGGCCTTTTTTGCTCCGGAAGCAGAACTAGACGAAGCCCGGCAAAAGCTGCAGCTCGATCCAAGCAAAGAACCCAAGACTTTTGATCTCAACAACCAACGAGATCATGAAAAACTGCGAGGCATCTATCAATTCAAAGGCGACACGGTGACGCTCTGCTATGTCTCCTCACAGGCGGGAAAGGACTTGCCGAGGCCAAGAGATTTCGATTCTCAGCCAGGATCGAAGCGTTGGTTGATACTGGCGAGGAAACAACAGGAGAAAGAGTAACGAATCGACCTCGGCTGAACGTTCCGATGGCCTGCTGCCCCTCAAGGCTGATCGGGGGCGGACGCCGATGGATTTCGCAGACACGGCTCTATAAAATCAATCGACGCGCTCATCGAACGCCCTTCAGCAGATGACCAGCGGATAAGCCCGCCGCAGGGCATCCTACAATTCCAGGTCAAAGGTTCGGAAATGCGACGGCACTGTGCGCTCATCGCTGCAATTCTCGTTGCTTTTCCCTGTTTCGTCCATGCTGAGGAGAACGCGGCAGTTCAGTATTGGCTGGCGTTTTCGGAACTGAGCGAAGGACTACCCCGGTCCGTCCTACATGCTACGACAGACGACAAAGACTTCGGATTTGCGCTCCCGCTCTCCGAAGAGCAACTTCATTTCCTGGAAACGGACCGCGCTCGCCGCATCGACTATCGATTCCGCAAAGCCGCTGCGCTCGACTCCTGCGTCTGGGGTAGGAATCCTGCGGATGGAGCCGCCTACCTGACATCGACGATCAACCAGTCTGCGCACTCCTTGGCTCGCTTGGCTCTTTTACATGCCCGCCGGGAATATGAGGCGCAGCGCTGGAAGAACGGCCACGAATATGTTGTTAACACCATGCGAATGGCCCGCCGCGTCGCCCGGCAAATCCGGCCCGGGGAAACCTACTGTTTCATGATTGAGAACATGGCCCGCAGCACGGCATGCGCATATTTTCCCGTGATGCCGGCCGAGCATCGCACTGCTCTCGCGGCGCGGGTTCAAAAACTGCCGGTGTTGCTCGCTGCCCATGATGCGTACTTTCGCGAGGCCAAGTTATACGCGGGGTTGAGCGAATCACTTGCCGGATTACCCGACGACGCTCAACGAAAGCAGCGCACGATCAAACTTTTGCGTGTAGTCCTGCCGGCTTCAGAGGCCGAGCTGATATCGGAGCGATATCCGGTCGATGAACTGGAGAAATTTCTCCGAGGAACTGCTGCACTCCAGCGAAAAATCGGTGATTTAATGCAAAAACCGATCGCCGACAGCGACACTGCCTACAAGTCGCTCGTGCAACATGTGATCGCCGACAACCCCATCGCCCGCGCTCTTCATGGTGACGACGACTATTCCAACTGGTTGCGGCGAGAAGATGCGCAAAGCGAATGCCGATACGACATGTTTTTCGCCGCTGTCGATATTCTCCAGAACGGCAAATCAGCACTGGCCAGTCACGTCGACAGGTTTGGATCAGAGCCGTATCAAATCGTGAAAACATCCGATGGATTCAATCTCGTTTCGCAACTGACGTACGGAACGTTCGACAAAGAGTCGAAGAAGTGGAGCCACAACGTTTCGCTCACGATTGGGCGGCTTGGGCCTCAAGCTAGTCCAAAGAACGACTAAGTGGTGCACCGAGGCAATGGATGGCGATTTCGCATACCACCCTGAGGGAAGCTCCAATCAATCTATTCGACGCCCACTTCCACATCATCGACCCGCAATTCCCCCTGACGTCCAACCGCGGGTATCTGCCGCCGGCGTTCACCGCGGCCGAATACTGTTCACGAATGAGCAACTATCAGACGTGCGGCGGCGCGGTTGTTTCCGGATCGTTTCAGGCGTTTGATCAGTCGTATTTGCGCGCTGCGCTACAGACATTGGGACCGGGCTATGTTGGTGTGACACAACTGCCTGCCGATGTCTCCGACGATGAATTGCGCTCCCTCGACCAAGCAGGCGTGCGGGCGGTTCGCTTCAATCTGCGCCGGGGCGGTTCGGAGGACGTCCGTCAGTTGGAGCAGATGGCCGTTCGAGTTCACGAACTCGTCGGCTGGCACGTGGAATTGTATGCCGACGCTGCGGATCTGAAAGACTTGTACAGCACGCTAACGTCGCTGCCGGCGGTGAGCATCGACCATCTCGGTTTGTCGTCCGCCGGTTTCCCGCTGTTGCTCAAGTTGGCCGAGCAGGGCGTCCGCGTCAAAGCAACCGGCTTTGGACGCGTCGACTTCGACGTCGCCGCTGCGCTGCGGGAATTGGATGCCGCAAGCCCTCAAGCATTAATGTTCGGCACCGACCTGCCCAGTACACGCGCCCCGCGACCGTTTCGCGATGAGGACGTTGCGCTTGTAATCGACACTCTGGGATCGGAGCGAGCCGCCGCCGTTCTGGCAGACAACGCTCGAGAGTTCTACCGCATCAACGCGGCCGAACCGTAGGGTCCGCTGTGCGGACCGTCACAAACTCGACCCCGTGCGCCCGTTTTGAAGCGTCACCGACGTTGGCACGTTGCGCGTCAAAGAGTCTTGTTGCCGTCGCCACACCGCCACCGCACCCACAACAGCTGTGGCAGCGAACCATGCGAACAGCGCACCGCCCGCGAATAAGTTCACCCCCACCGCACGGAAAAACTTGCTTGCGATCAAGCACTCCGCCGCCAGCCACAAGCCAAGCAACAGGGTCGCCAGACGCGGCTGTTGCTCGCGAGCGCGGACGACACATGCCAGCGGGAAAAACGCCCACAGAAAATAGTGCGTCCAAACCATCGGACTCATCAAGAAGAACCAACTGCAGACCAACCCCAATTCTTGCGCAGTGGGCGAGAGTGAAGAATCCGGCCCGTCATTGGCCGGCGGTCCGTGGCGCACAGTCCAGTGCAACGCCAATAGCGCCGCTGACCCCGCCGCAAACAACAACAGCGAAGCCGCTGTCCGTGCCGCGCGCCAAGTGCCGGCGTCGAGTGCGAACAGATTCACCTGAAACCGATTGCCGTACCATTTTGCCGGAACGTCGAGCATTAGCCGGGCCAGCACTGCCTGGATTGCCTGATTGTTGTACCGCGCGGTGCAGCGCATTGTGCGGGGGTAGTGCGGATCTTCCGGCTGTTGTTGATCAGTGCGTGAGACAAACCGGTACCAACTCTCGTGCCACTTGAGATTGGAGTCGCCGCCAAAAAACAGTGTGGCTCCCACTCCTGCAATCAGAAACAGCGCCGCGGCAAAGCCGGCAAGAACCTTCAGTCGCATTCGCAGTACAAACGGGACGAGGAACAGCAGCGGATAGACCTTGATCGCCGTCGCCAACCCCAACAGGCTGCCGGCGACAGTATCGAGGCGTCGATCCGCCGCGGAATACGCAGCCAGCACGAGAAACATCAATATCAGCGTGTTCTGGCCCAACAAGATGGTCCCCATAAAAAAGGGGGCCACACCGATTGCTGGAACCAGCAGAGGCGGCCACCGTCCCGGCGGCAAATCCAACAGACGAAAGGTCAGCTTCACGATACCCCATGTGCAGGCGATGTTCACGAAGTACATGACCAGCGCTGCTCCCCATAATGGAAGCGCGCCCAGTGGGGCGAAGATCACGTAAAACGACGGCGCATAGGGGTCTTCCGGGTCGGGGCGATTCTCGGCCGATGCCTGCTGCCAGTTGGCGGACCAGACCGCGTGAAAACCGCGGAGGTCGCTGCCGGACCGCTCGCTGCGAACGGCCACGAAGACCGCGCCCGCCAGAATCACGGCACTCCACACGATGGCGCTGCGGCGGCTGCTCATGGGGCCTTCATAAGGGGATTGAACGCGGCGGGAGTCACTGGGGCGGCCCTATCGCATTCGGCGTCCTGATTGCGGCAGGTCGGAAACGCGGAAGACGCGGATGTTGTGGAATCGCGGGTCGCCCTCAAACATCGGCTCCAGTGACTGCGGGATGTCTTCCCGCCCCATTTTGATTTTTGAGCGGACCATGTTCTCCCGGTCCAACAACAAATACTCCACCTGATGATTCTTGAGCCAGCCAGCGTTTTTGCGGAACCAAACGTGCAGATCCTCACGCGGGACGTTCATCAATTTTGTAAACGTCGAGTCTGCGTAGAACGGGACGCGGCGGAGGCTTTTGGGGCAGGCGATAACCGTCTTCTTGCCGGTCGTCTCGCGGATGAGCTCACCCAATTCCCGCTCCGTGGACTTTCCATCGCGCAGATAGTGGAACGACCGGCCAACACAAAACACGGCCAACATCGCCACCAACCCACAGGTCGCCGGCCGCAGCCAGGACTCGCGGCGAACAATTTCCAATCGCGACTGCAGCCAATCGCTAAACTGGAAGAACCCCAGGCAGGACCAAGGGAGCACAAACGGAATTAGTGCAAACGTGTATCGCGTCGAAATGACGTGGACTGTCGCCAGATGATGGATCAAGATGCCCATCACCAAAAACGAATGCAGTGCCAACGGCCAGTCGCGCGGCGCGTGCCAAAAACGTTCGCGGCCCCAGATCAGCCCGATGAACAAGAAAATGAGAGTGGGAAACTCGAACGCCTTTGTGATGTGAAAAATCAGATCCGAAGCATACAGCGGCCAGAGATGATCCTTGGCGAGGTCGAGCAGCCGTTCCTGTTTGTACTGATAGGCGGGCAACCCCTCCGCCAGATACTTCAGCGACCGTCTGGAACTCATCGACTCCCACGCCTGGACGCCGTCGGCGGGTGTGAGCTTGGCTTCTGACGATTTGTGAGTCGCCGCGTATTCGCGTGCCATCGCCACCAACTGCCATTTATTCCACGCCGAACTCGGCACCAATACCATCGCCAAAATCACAACCAACGCGCAGAGCGTGGACACGGCCAACGCGGGTTTCCAGGTGACTGACAGCAAGTGCCGGCGATGCGGCCAGACGCGCGCAATCCACCACATGGCCGCCAAGGCGAAGATCACGATCCCTTGCACCCGTGTCAGCGTCGCAGCGATGGCCAGCAGGCCTCCGATGAGAAACTGCCACCAACTGTTTTTTTGTGTGGCGGACCAGAAGACGGCGATGGCAGAGAACGCCAGCAGCCAATACAGCCCTTCGCGCAGGACCTCGCTGCTGACGTGCGCCAGCGCCGGATGCAAGGCGTAGACCAGCGCTGCCAACTCGGCAACGCGGCGACCGAACGCCGACCGGCAAAACCAGTACAGCGGCAGCAGCGCCAATGTTGCAGCAATCGTGCTGATCAGTTTGCCCGCCAATACGTAATCGATCCCGGTGCGTGCCACCAGCACAATCAGTAACGGATAAGGATTGAGCATGTACTTATCGGGGATGCCCTGCACCTCACCCGATTCGATCATCTCCGCGCAGCTGATGTAGAACAGACCGTCACGGCTAATGACGTCGTTCTGTGAGACCAGCGTGATGCGCAGCGCCAACGTCACCAGCACCAGCACGGGCAACAGCCACCGCGTGCCTCCCAACCAGGGAATCCGCCATCCATCGACCTCGGGGATCGGCGGCGGAGAGGTTTGGGATATGTGACGTATGGGCTTCATGCGGTACGTCGGGAATTCGTCCTTGAACAATTCGTACGACCGTCTTCAGCGGATCGCGCCTGCAGGGAACAGAAGTGCGGTCACTGAATTCCGGCCTGCGGTGGACAGAACTGCATCCATGTCTGTTGTCCGCAGAGTTGTGGGAGTCCCGCATCCCGTTTCGGAATCGTGCAAGGTGACGCGTGAACGTACTCCTCGCACCGGCTCAGCGGAACAACGATTGCACAGATTTGACAGTTGTTTTTCAGGGGGGCGGATTCTAAGAGGCATCTCACATAGTGGCAAGAGCAATCAATCAACGATGATTACAGGCGCCGTCAAGTCCATCTGATCCGCGCCATTCACTGCCGGCGACCGGCGAGTCGCCATCTCAAAACAACGAGCTTCGGCGGCCCAGGTTGAACCCGCCCCGATCTTGGCCCAAATTTGAATTTTCGATGCAGGCATCGCCGACTCGATTGAGGTTTCCGCTCCAGCGCGGTAAGAATGATCCCTCAATGCTCTCGTCATCCGCGGCGTTCTGTCGGTCGCGGTCTCGCAAATCAACACTTCAATAAGGACCTACATTCATGCCGATTGGATTTGGAATCGTCGGTTGTGGCATGATTGCTTCATTCCACGCGCGTGCCATCGCCGAGATTCGCGGTGCCCGGGTCGTGGCGCTCTTCGATTCGTTTCCGCAATCCGCCCGCAAACTGGCCAAATCGATCGACGGCGTGGCGGTCTACGACGATTACTCTGAATTCCTCCGCCATCCCGGATTAGACGTCGTCAATATTTGCACGCCCAGCGGAGCTCACATGGATGTGGCCGTTCAGGCGGCTCGGGCGAAGAAGCACGTCGTCGTGGAAAAGCCGCTGGAAATCACTCTGAAGCGGTGCGATAAAATCATCGACACCTGCGACAAGAACAAGGTCAAACTGGCCACCATTCTGCCGTCGAGGTTCAGCCCGGCCAATTTGGAACTGAAGAAGGCGATCGATGCGGGCCGGTTCGGCAAACTGACCTTGGGCGATACCTACGTCAAATGGTGGCGGAGCCAAGAGTACTACGACAGCGGCGGCTGGCGAGGCACTTGGGCGCTCGACGGAGGCGGAGCCTATATGAATCAGGCGATCCACAACGTCGATTTGCTGTATTGGTTTATGGGCGACGTGGCGGAGGTGTCGGGGATCACCGATACGCTGGCGCACAAGCGGATTGAAGTCGAGGACACCGGTGTGGCGACCGTCCGGTTTGCCAACGGGGCGCTCGGTGTGCTGGAGGCCACCACCAGTGCCTATCCGGGGCTGCTGAAAAAGACCGAAATTCACGGCACGACCGGAACGGTGATTGTGGAGCAAGACGACGTTTTGTTGTGGGACTTTGCCAAATCCAATCGCCGCGATGCCTCCATCCGCCAGAAATTCGCGCAAAAAGCCGGCGGCACGGGAGGGGCAAGCGACCCTTCGGCGATTTCATTTGCCGGCCACCAAGCCCAGTTGCAGGACTTTATCAAGGCCATTAAGACCGGCAGCACACCGGCCATCGACGGTCGAGAAGGCCGCAAGAGCGTGGAGATTATCCTCGCCATCTACAAATCCTCGCACACGGGCCGGCGGGTCGAGTTACCGCTCAAGAGCGACCCCAAGCTGCCTCGGTAGTCCGCAGGTTCGAAGTTTTCGCTGAGACGGTGCGCTGGCATTGTCGTACGAATCGTTGCTTGATTGCGGCATCTTTAAACCGGACGCGGCATTTCAAAACTGGCCTTGCCTTGATTGAGCAACCGTCATAAAGTCCCTGCCGCTTTATCTCGGATCGCCGGCAATTCCGGCGTGTGAAACGTCACTTCAAGAGGAAGGGATGCCTCTTTGAACCGCCTTCGACCATTGCTCATTCTCGGAACGCGGCCGGAAGCCATCAAGATGAGCCCCGTCATCAAAGAATGCCGGCGGCGCCTGCGCGATATCGACCCCATTGTCTGCTCCACCGGCCAGCATAAGGAGATGCTCCAGCAGGTCACCGACAGCTTTGAGATCGACATCGACCTCGATCTGCAATTGATGCGCCCCAATCAGACGCTCTCCGGTTTGACCGCCCGCTGTCTGACCGGACTGGAAGAAACAATTCTACGCTGCCAGCCCGATTGTGTGGTCGCTCAAGGGGACACCACGACCGTCATGGCCGCTTCGCTGGCGGCTTTTTATCACCGTATTCCGTTCGTCCACGTCGAAGCCGGACTGAGAACCGGCAATCTGCAGGCCCCCTGGCCTGAGGAAATGAACCGCCGTGTGGCGGGCATCGTCGCGGACCTGCACTGCGCGCCCACCCAGCGCGCCGCCGATGCGCTGCTGCAGGAGGGAGCGCCGCCGCACACAGTCAAAATTACCGGCAACACAGTGATCGACGCTCTGCTGTGGACGGTGGCACGGCAACGTCAACATTCCGACGTCTGGGACGAAAAGTTCGCCTTCTTGGAAGGGCGTCGAATGGTGCTGATCACGGGCCATCGACGGGAAAACTTCGGCGGCGGATTTCAGAACATTTGCGGAGCGATCTCGATTCTCGCCGGGCAATTTCCCGACGTCGAATTCGTCTATCCGGTCCACCTCAATCCAAACGTTCAAGCGCCGGTGAAAAGTATTTTAGGAGGGCTGCCGAATGTCCATCTGGTCGCGCCGGCTCCCTATCCGGAATTTGTGTGGTTGATGGATCGCTGTGCGGTCATCTTGACCGACTCCGGCGGCGTGCAGGAAGAGGCCCCATCGCTCCGCAAACCGGTCTTGGTCATGCGCGAGACGACCGAGCGTCCCGAAGCGGTCGAAAGCGGCGCGGTGCAACTGGTGGGCACATCGGTCGAGGCGATCACAGGCGGAGTTTCCACGCTGCTCTCCGATGCTGAAGAGTACCGAAAACGGCAAATCGACGAAAACCCCTACGGCGACGGTAACGCGGCCCGACGAATCGTGGACAGTATGCTGGACATGGCTTGGCAGGCGGATCAGCCGCTCCGGCGAGCGGCTTAGACCGTGTGTGCGGACCGCACGGCGGCATTTGTTCAAAATAGTCTGTCTTCCCCCAATCGGGCGGGAAGGTCGACGCGACTGAAACAAGGAATGTGACTCTTGAGCTCAGAAATCCTGCCCATGGCTGAAAGCGATTCACTGGCTGAAACCCGTGCCGGTGGAAACGGGCATGCGCTGTTTCCCGCCACTTCCGTCTGCGTCGTCGGCTTGGGCTACATCGGACTGCCGACCGCCTCGATCCTGGCCGGCAAGGGCTACCAGGTTTCCGGCGTCGACGTCCGCGAGGATGTCGTGGAGACCGTCAATCGCGGCGAGATTCACATTGAGGAACCGGACCTGGACGTGCTGGTCAAAGCGGTCGTCGCGGGCAACCGTCTCAAAGCGATCCGCGAACCGCAACCGGCCGACATTTTCATCATTTGCGTGCCGACCCCCTTTACCGCCGACCGCCGACCCGACTTGTCGTATGTCGAAAAAGCGTCCCGCGCGATTCAACCGCACGTCAAGCCGGGCAATCTGATCATATTGGAATCAACCAGTCCCCCCCGCACGACGGAGGATGTTGTTGCCAAATACGCGATTCCGGACGGCCTGACTCCGGGAATCGACGTATTTGTTGCCCATTGTCCCGAACGTGTGCTGCCGGGCCGCATACTCATCGAAGCGGTCGAGAACGATCGCGTCGTCGGCGGGCTCACGCCGGCCTGCACGCGTAAGGCCCGGGACTTCTATCAGTCATTCGTCACCGGCGAGGTGCTGACCACGACGGCTGTGGCAGCCGAACTGACCAAACTCGTGGAGAATTCGTTCCGTGACGTCAACATCGCCTTCGCCAACGAACTGTCCATTTTGTGCGACAAATTCGGCGTCGACGCGTGGGAAATCATCGATTTGGCCAATCGGCACCCGCGGGTGAACATTCTCAGCCCCGGTCCCGGTGTGGGCGGACATTGCATCAGCGTCGATCCCTGGTTCCTGGTCGATGCTGCACCGGAATCGACGCCGCTGATTCGAACCGCCCGGGAAGTCAACGAGGGCAAGCCCAAACATGTCGTGAAAAAGGTGTTGGAGCTTTCAGCGCGATTCAAGGATCCGGTGATCGGCTGTTTGGGTCTGACGTACAAGGCGGACGTCGATGACCTTCGGGAAAGCCCCTCACTGGACATCACCCGCGAGTTATTGCGAAGTTCTGTCGGAGAAGTCCTTGCCTGTGATCCGTTAATCAGTCCCGAACAGTTCAGCGAGTTTCCTTTGCACAGTTTGGACGAAGTGCTGAAGCGAGCGACGCTGGTCGTGCTGCTGACGGATCATCGCCAGTTTCGAGAGATTTCACCCACCGTACTGCACGAAAAAGTCGTCGTGGACACCCGTGGTATCTGGCGGTGCCGTTGAGGTTTAGCTGATGATGGTGCCGGCAATATCTCAGAATGGGCCGCAATCCCAAAACCGGGCTTGCGTTCCTTTTGAGATTTCGCGTACAAACCCCTTGTGAACGATGTCCTCAATCGGGCAGACTTCCCATGTGCTCTCAAACTCCCAATTACAATTTACCCGTTAATACGCCTCTTGCAGGCCAACGAGACGTTGACCACCAGATTGACTCAATCGACACCGTTGTCATGGCTGGGCCACATGATGATTCTGATCGTAAGTCAGTCCGTGCTGTGAACCGTTCATTGCCCTGGCAGCGAACGGTCGCAACGCAATTGATCACGAGCCGTTACTGAACACGAAAGAGTTCGGCACGATTCGTAGGATGGAAAGGACTCCAGCCATGTCCGCAACGATTGCCGAATTGGCCGCTCTGATCGGCGGAGAAATCCAAGGCAGCCCAGAAACAATCGTCACCGGCGCACAATCGACGGCCGACGCAACTGCCGTCGACATTTCATTCGCCGTCGACGAAAACAATCTTCGCTTGTTAGCAAACAGCTCCGCAGGCGCGGCTGTCATCTCCCGTTCGCTGGCCGATTCAGAGACGGCGGTCGGTTTGGCCATTCCACTGATTTTAGTGGACGATGCGCTTTCGTCATTCTGTCGGGTCTTGGAGCATTTTCGACCCAAGCGCCCCCGCAGCGAAATCGGCATCTCACCCGCCGCTCACGTGCACGACACGGCGGCAATCGGCCGCTCAACAAACGTGCATCCCGGTGCCACGATCGGGGCCGATGCCGTCATCGGAGAAAACTGCGACATCCATCCCGGAGTCGTTGTCGGTGCGGGCTGTCATATCGGAGCCGATTGTCAGCTATACCCCAACGCGGTGTTGTATGAAGACGTGAGCTTGGGCGATCGCGTCATTATTCACGCCAACGCCGTCATCGGAGCCGACGGGTTTGGCTATCAGCTGCAGGACGGCGCGTTCGAGAAAATTCCACAATTGGGCACGGTCGTTATTGAAGATGACGTCGAAATCGGCGCAGGCACGACGATTGACCGCGCGATGATCGGCGCCACCAAGATCGGACAAGGGACAAAACTCGACGATCAAATCATGATCGGCCACAACTGTGTGCTCGGTCCGCACAATGTCTTCGCGTCCCAAGTCGGCTTAGCCGGGTCGGTGACCACGGGCGAGTACGTGATGTGTGCCGGACAAGTCGGAATCGCCGACCATGTGCACATCGGCGACGGTGCGCGGCTGGCTTCCAAGGCGGGCGTGCATAAGGACCTGCCCGGAGGGCAGGCGTATGTCGGGCAGCCGGTGCAGCCCGAACGGGACGGAATGCGATCGCTGATGGCGCTGCACAAACTGCCTGAAATCGTGAGGAGGATGCGGCAAGTGGAAGCGCGAGTGATTGAAATCGATAAACTGCTTGCGGAACTCGACGACGGCCAACAGCCCCCGCTGGCGAAGGCCGGTTAATCACGGATAAACGTTGACGATCGACAACATCTGGATGCTCGATGCAAACGACATGGACGGTCACGAGTTAAAGATTCATTCATCATTGCCCTCGAAAATCGGCTTGCTCGCCGGAGCGGGGCGGTTCCCGATCGTTTTCGCCGAAGCGGCGCGACGACAAGGGATCGCCGTGCACGGGGTGGGCGTTGCCGGCATGGCTTCCGACGAATTGGCCGAGATTTGCGACAGTTACGCATCGGTCGTTCTCACCAAGGTTGGCAAAGCGATTCGGCTGTTCAAGCGTGCGGGCATTCAGCGCGCCGTCATGGCGGGCAAGATTGAAAAAGTAGTGCTGTTCCATCCGTTTCGCTGGCTGCGGATGATCCCCGACTGGCGCGCGGCCCATATGTGGCTGACGTATGCCTCGAAAGATAAGAAGGATGACACGTTATTGTTGGCGGTGATCCGCGAGTTTGCGCGCGACAACATCGTTTTCGATTCGGCCCTGGAATATTGTCCGGAGATCGTCGTGAAGCATGGCTTTTTGACAAGAAAAAAACCAACGCCGGAGCAGTGGCGCGATATCAACTTCGGCTGGGAGCTGGCGAAAGAGATGGGTCGACTGGACGTGGGACAATCGGTCTCAGTTCGTGAGACGGCGGTGCTGGCCGTCGAGGCGATTGAAGGGACTGACGCCGCGATTCGCCGCGCCGGCGAGCTGTGCAAAAAGGGCGGGTTTACAGTCGTCAAAGTCGCCAAGCCGCAACAAGACATGCGGTTCGACGTGCCGACTGTCGGCGTGCAGACGATTCAGACCATGCACCAACACGGCGGCAGGGTGCTCGCCATCGAAAGCGACAAGACAATTCTGTTGGACGAAGAAGAAGTCGTGCAGTTGGCGGACAAATTCGGAATTACGATTGTGGCACTGAACGCCGAAGAAGTACGCCTCAAACAATGTGCATAAAAACCAAGCAGGGTCCGCTGTGCGGACCGTTAAAAGCCTCGTGTGATTTACGGTAATGGTCCGCAGAGCGGACCCTACAAGACAACGGAATTTTGAGCGACGGTTTCGGAGAAAGGAATTGTGTTCGCGGGCTCCTCAATGTAGAAGTGGCCGGATCACCCCGCTGATCCGGCAAAATCACGGAGAGACCTGAGAGACCTCGCCGTGAATGAAGTTGAGAGATTTTTCCCCACCCCGCATTTTCACTTCCCCAATCCCCTCAAGTTGGCCCGCGGCCACTCCGGACCCGAAGCCGTCGCTTATTTCTGCCGACACGAAGGCACGCGCTCGCAGCCGTCGAGAAATCCTCCCGTCGCCGAAAAACGACGCGGAATTCCACAACGACTGTGCTTGACGTTGAGTCTGCGTTCTCACGAAACGTGAAACGTATTCGTTCTTCCGGGCACAACCGACTGGCAAATCATCGATCGCATGTCCGCACGCATTCAGCTCAAAAAGTCGTTCTATTCGTTGGTGAACGGCTGCGGGGTCAATTGGTACCTCCGCCGCAAATCACGTACACGACTGCTGGTGCTCAACTATCACGGGGTCGTCGCCGAAGAACATGTTGGGGACGACCTCGCCGAATCGGCCGACAGCTTCCTGCATCGAAACGCCATTTCCCGCGCACGGTTTTGCGAACAAATGGAAGTGACACGGAAGCAGTTTCACCATGTCTCCGCCGGGGACGTCCTGGACTGGATCGCCGGTCGGGGCGGGCTTCCGGACAGCCCCGTGCTGATCACCTTTGACGACGGATTTCGCAACAACGCCACCATCGCCGCCCCGGAATTACAGCGACTCGGCATCCCAGCCGTTTTTCATCTTGCCGCTGGATACATTGGCACCGACCGCATCTTGTGGCCGCTGGAATTGGATCAGCTCATTCTCGGTTGGCCGCAGGAGACATTCCCCCTGCCCGATTGCGCCGAAGAGATCGAATTGCCGAAGTCGCCGGCGCAGCTCTGCGATCTGTGTGACAATGCCCGCAAGCTATGCAAGAAACTCGCAGATAGCGCACGCCGAGACTACTTGGACATGCTCCGCTCGAGACACACGCTGACACTCCACGACGTGGACGCCGAGTTGAACGAATTTATGACTTGGGACGACGCGCGAACGCTGTCGCGAAATGGATTCGCGATCGGGTCACATACCATGGAGCATCCGATCTTGACCAAACTCGATGCGGACGAGTTATGCCGGGAACTCAGTGAAAGCAAGCAGACGATCGAACGCGAACTCGGAACCGAGTGCCCCATTCTGGCGTACCCCAACGGCGGACCAGAGGACTTTTCCCCAGCCGTGGTCGACGCGGCACGCGACGCGGGATACCAATTGGCGTTCACACTCTTGAGGGGATTTAACGGCCGGGACACGCCCCCGTTCGAGTTTCAACGGGTTAATATTCCCTCCGAGCTCAGTCTCGCGGAGTTTCAAGCGATGGCCAGCGGTTTGTATACATATCTCAGGGGCTCTGCCTAATGCCTTTTTCAGAACTATGTCGTCGGCGGTAGGACGCATCTGCCGCGTCGCACGAACAACCGGTTGCTCTTCAGGCCTTACTACCAATTCCCTAAATCCTGTTTGGAAGTGCAAATCCACTGCACCGGACCGGATAGCGGACCCTGCGAATCGTGAACAACGCAAACAAGGTCTTGTTCCCGTCGCGATTCCGTACCGCAAGTTAAAATTGATCGCGGATATGTCAATCGACGGCTTGTGGCGTGGACGGCATGTCCGCGAGAAGCTCGCAAAGGACGTGCAGCACGACGGCGAAGCTCTGCGGGTCGAGCTTATCGGGGCTGTCTTCCATCGTATGCCAAAACCCGTTTCCGGGACCGTACTCGGCGTCGATGATGTCGAGAGCGGGAACTCCGGCGCGTACAAACGGCAGATGGTCGTCGCCGATCTTGCGAGCATGCTGCTTCGAAAAGTACGTACCGTAGCCGAGGCTGCCCGCCAATTCCCAAACGTGGTCGCGTAGCCACTCCGTTGAGTTCAATTCGTACAAGGCCTCGAAGTCCGCGCCGCCGATCATATCGATGTTGATTAGAGCGGACAGGTGAGACAGCGTGCCGTCCTGCTTCCACAATTCAGCTTGGTGTCGGCTGCCATAGGTCTGATCGAGTTCGTTCCAATCGACAAACGCTTCTTCTCCGTCGAAAAACACAATCCAGATATCGTTCAATTCCGGAGTCTCATTGACGATTGTCGCCAACTCCATCAGCAGGGTCGTTGAGGATCCCCCGTCGTTGGCGCCTGGAAAATCCGTGCGCGGAATCGTCGAGCCGGATTTGCCCAACAGCTTCATCCACGTCTTCCACAGCTTGGCCCGCCGCCCGAGCGCGTTCACGCGCTCCGGCCGAATTGTATCGTAGTGCCCTGATATCGCGGTGAATGGTCCCGCCTGGGACGAAAACTTTGCCACGATGTTCATCAACTCGAATTCGCCGATGGACGTTTTCGCAACAAACGGCACGGTTTCGACATCGCAGTCGAGTTGTTCGAGATGCTCTCGGATCAGGTTTTGGGTTTGACGATGTCCCTCCGCACCGGGATGCCGAGCGCCGAGCGCCACCAGTTCCTGAACGCGCTCCCACGCCCGGCGACCGTGGACCGAATATCTTTGCGGAACGTGAACGGCGCGCCGCGATACCAAGCCACGCCACAGGGACTTCAGCACCGCTCCATTCCTTTCGTGATCACAACGTCTGCCGTAGGACTCAGTCGCATGCGGAATCGCCCCGTCTATTCGTCGGTCGAGCGGGACGTTGACTTCCGGTTTCGGATTGGCGCCAGCAGCCTTTTGACTTGCGGCTTCAACGCAAATTCCCAACCGCAGTGCAATCGAGAGTAAACATGTTTGTTGTAAACGTAAATCCAGCCGACAGGGTGCCTGGTCGGCGCCCAGTGCTCCTGCGCGGGCGAATAGGCGCCGACAAAGTCATAGGCCTGTAATTCGTTGTCGAAACAGCGTGCGATCGACTCGTGAACCAGTCGGCGGCCGACGGAGTACACTCCGTACTTGTCCGGGTCGTAGCCGATTTTGATGCTGTAGAACTTGCGGTTGTACTCCAAGGCGAACTCGAACGCGGTTCGCTCGCCGCCGACATTCAGGAATGAAAGCCGCATCCAGCCGCGTTGGGCGGTGGTTTGGGCCAGCGACGTGTAAAACTGTGCCAGCGCAGGCTGGCAAGCGATCGCGCTGCCCCGATCTCCCTTCCAGCTCCGCCGTTCGATGTCGAGTGCCTCCGGCAACGCATCCAGGACTTCACGTTCGGTCTGCAGCGTTTCCACGCGGACTTCCCCGATTTCCTGCAGTCGCCGCTCCTGACGGCGCATGGTCTTCTTGAACGACTTCTTCAAACCTGACAGGTGCTCATTCCACGTCCCTTCAATCATCAGCTCGGCCGAATCGTACATCGGTTTCACGTGGCCCGTCAGTCCTGCACGGAGCGCTTGCTCGAGCAGGTGTCGCGATGCCTGGTCGTCAACGGGCACGTAGTCCAAAAGCAGCAGATGCCACGCTTTACGTCGTTGAAGATATTCCATCACGTACTGCAAAACGTCGATTCGGTCCTGCTCCATGAGCAATTGAAACCGAAACGAGTGGCTGTTTGTTGCCGAGTGTAAGAGCCGCAACGAAAGCGGGCCGCCGCCGAGGCGGCGCTCGACCAAGGGGAGCGCAAAGACCAGCCGCCCATCATCGCGGGCGATAATCGTCGTCCGCGTTCCCGGCGCTGCCAAATGATCAGACCAAGTTTCAATCCATTCATGCGTTAGAAACGGGACGTCGCAAGTGCTCTGTGATAATAACGCATTCCACTCGTCATGGAGGTCATGAAAGTCGGCCGCGGTGCGAATCTCTGAAACGACGATGGACATTCGATGGTTCGACCCGCAGGAGAAAAAGTAAAACACCCTGTTTGGCGTCGTTGCGCCGTTGAGTACGTCAGAAAAACTATTCGGCCGGCGTCAGAGACTTGCTCTCCCAGATTCCGGCGTACCGCTTCCGCACTGCGCGGTAGCGACATCGAAATCCTGCTTTTTCGATGCCAATGTGCGACGGCCGATTGTCGGCTCGGCAACTCACCCAAACCGCCATGCCGCCGCCGGGTTCGGTTTTCGACAACGCGCCCAAAACGTAAGGGTAGATTCCCTGGCCACGGGCGTCGGGCGGTGTCCAACAGTCATAGATCACTCGTGCCGGATGTTCGAGCGGGATTGCGCATCCGGGTCCCACGTCGGACTCGGTGGAGAATTCTTCCCGCTGTCCCGTCCAGGCCACGTGGACACACCGTCCGCCGCTCCACGCCAAATGCAGCTGATCGCCCTCTTTGAGTCGCCGAACCGCCTTACTCAGTTTTTCCCCGGTGAATTCGTGTGGATACTGCACACACAATTCCGCCAACTCCGAGAGTTTTCCACTGCGAATTTCGATATCTCCATTGGGAGTTGCGGCGGCGTCGGCAGGTTGCTCCGATTCAAACACCAACAGCTCGTCGCGCCGGAATAGACACTTCCGGTACAGTTGATCAGCCGATTTCTTGAGACAGCCCCATAGGCCGTGTCTGCGCAGCTTTTCCGAGAGTGACGCGCGGCTGCGGGTGCCGAAATCAATGATCGATTTCACGCGATCAAACAGCCGCTGATTCTGTTTGAGCCGCTCCTTGGCCCGAATTCTGAGTGCCGCCGCCGTTCCGCGCAGGCCGGGTCGACAGACATACATCGTGTAATTTCGAGTGTGAGCATTGGCGAACCGCAGTTTGAACGACTCCGTGCCGACGGTGAAATCAAACGTCGACAAAGATTCTTCCGCGGCGTATTCGAAGAGATGTTTGAGCAACACCTCGCCGGGCGAGTAGTCGTGCATGTCGATGTCGAAGGCGGGTTTATACCAAATGAACCGCCCGTTGTTCTCAAATCCGAAATGATACGCCACCGGTTGTCCATCAAGGTCGACAACGGCAAACCGCAGAGATTCTTGAGGGTCCAATTCGTCGACGAGATGCTCATAGAATTGACGTGACGCCGCGTCACAAAACAAGCTCTGCTCTCCGGCCAGTGCGCGACGGGCGATGTGCTGATCGAAGAATGCGGGCAAGTGGTTACGGATCTCTTCCCGCTCATGAAGATGCCGGAATCTCAGTTCCCCCATCCGGCGCAGTTTGTTCGTGTGCCGCTTCAAGCTCTTCTTGCGCAAAATGTCGGCCACAACCTCCGGGCTGTCAAAACAGACGCGGGGGCACATCGTGCTCAAGGAGAACTTCACGTATCCGCCGATCGCCGAGCGGATCTGCTTCTCGGCCGAGCGGAGCGGCGACGATTCGGGGATATTCTCTAACTGGCCGTGCGTCCAAGTCTCGGGCAGATTGCGAAGTGCTTCAAACGCGTGCGGGATCACGTCGCCGGCCCGCGCGGGATCAGCGAGCACGTCGTTGTAGTCGGAACGAGGACTGCCGGCGAACTTCAGGACCTGATCTTCGATGACCAGCGGCAGGATCGCGACCACCTCATCGTCATCATAGACGACGGGGGCGACCAGTTTTCTCCGCGTTCCATACGTTTGCAAGCTGGCGCGGACCCATGCCAATGAACTAAACACATCAGGTTCGTGTTGCAGTTTCCAAAGTCGCTGCCAATCTTCAGAGAGTGCATACAGTGACGCCGGATCCGTCACGATTTCAACGTTCAACTCTGATACTCCAAACTTGTTTTCGTGGGAAAACCTTGGCGATACGCGAATCACGCGGGAAAGAAAAGGTTGGAGTAGCCAGATCGTGCTGGTTGCAATGCGGAGAGTTGTCAGCGATGGGTGCCTGATTGCAATTCACGGGGATCAACCCGGGGCCGTCCGATGTCGATATCGGCGCTTTAAGACGAGATGTGGCCAAGTTTGTGCGGGTCAATCTCGACTGAATTATACTCGACGAAAAGGGGACCCACTACGAAGAATTGAGAAAGTTTGCGACTCGATGCGAACTCGCATATCAATTCGAGGCATTCCGCTCAATCCATCATTGGGTTTCGACGTGCATCCGACGTTTCGATCCAATTCACCGGGACTTGCGATACGTCCCATGCAATCGCTATTTTTGATCTGAACGGCTGCCCGGCGTCTCACGTGGGCTCGTGATCAGGGCTGCCGCTTATCGATCGTTCTTCTGTGAAGATCCGGCATCACCAATCTTCATGCGCAGTTCACCGAGATCGGTTCCCTATGTTCATTTGCAATGGGCAACGCATGCTTCGCCACACGATTCTGTTCTGCTCTGTTTTCGCTCTAACCGTAGCCGGACGCGCCGAGCCGACGGACGTTTCGAAGACACAGTTGACGCGGCACTACAATATCCCCGTCATCGACCTTTCCGGCGACACCGCCCGGCAGGTGATTGTCGATCGTGAGCCGGGGCAGTATTTGGGACATCCGACGACCGTCTTGCTGGAAGACGGGCGGACGATGATCTGCGTCTACCCGAAGGGGCACGGCCGCGGCGCGATCGTGATGAAACGTTCCAGCGACGGCGGGTTGACCTGGTCTGACCGGCTCCCCGTCCCGGAGAATTGGGTCACATCCAAAGAAGTGCCCACGATCCACCGCGTGGTGGACAGACAGGGCGTGAAGCGGTTGATCATGTTCTCCGGTTTGTATCCGATCCGGATGGCGGTTTCCGAAGATGACGGCCGAATTTGGAGCCCGCTTAAGCCGATTGGCGACTTCGGCGGAATTGTCACAATGGGGAGCGTCGAACGACTGACAAACGGCGATTACATGGCACTGTTTCACGACGACGGGCGGTTCATTAGCGCCGATTCGAAACAGACAAAGCCGGTGCAATTCCGGCTCTACAAAACCATCAGCACCGATGGCGGGCTGACATGGCGTCCGCCGCAAGTCATTGCGCAGCATCCTCAGGCGCATCTCTGCGAGCCGGGACTGATCCGCTCACCCGACGGCAAGCAGATCGCCGTCTTGCTGCGCGAGAACAGCCGCAAATTCAATTCGTTCGTGATCTTCTCCGACGACGAAGGCCGTACCTGGAGCCGGCCGCGGCAGTTGCCCGCGGCGCTGACCGGCGACCGGCATACGGGACGGTATGCGCCGGACGGACGCTTGTTTATCACGTTTCGCGACACGACGCTCGAGAGCCCAACCAAAGGAGATTGGGTTGGTTGGGTCGGTACCTATCAAGACATAGTCGACGGCAAAGAAGGACAATATCGCGTGCGGTTGATGGACAACCATCGCGGGGCCGATTGTGCTTATCCCGGACTGGAGTTGCTTCCCGATGGTACGTTTGTGACGACAACGTACGGGCATTGGGAGCGGGGTAAGAAGCCGTACGTGGTCAGCGTCCGTTTCAAGATTGAAGAACTCGACGCAAAACTGAAACAGTGAACTCGAGGGGACACTGCTTGTGAGTACTCGGCGGATATTTGCCGTCGTGCCGGCCGCCGGACAGAGCCGGCGGATGGGGCGGCCGAAATTGCTGTTGCCGCTGGGCGACTCCACGGTGATTGCCCGGTTGGTACAGGCGCTGGTCAGCGCGGGCGTTGACGCGGTGATTGTTGTCGTCCGTCCGGGCGACGATTCGTTGCGTCAGGCGGCCGAACAGGCCGGGGCGGAAGTCATCCTGCCGGCCGCCGACCCGGCCGATATGCGGCAAAGCGTGCAGTTCGCCTTGGATCATCTGGCACAGAGGTACCAGCCGCACGATGACGACAGCTGGATGTTGGTCCCCGCCGATCATCCGCTGTTGGATACGGACGTCGTTCGCGAGTTGATGAGGGAATGGAACACTTGCGCGGAACAGGTTTTGATCCCGACGTTCGAGGGAAAACGGGGACATCCGACGTTCTTTCGGTGGCCGCTGGCCCGGTTGGTGCCTGAGTTACCGCCCGCCCAGGGCTTAAACGAACTCGTCCGCCGCCATAATTCGGAGCTCCGAGAGTTGGCGGTCGATTCCGACTGCATCCTGCTCGATTTGGATACTCTGGAAGACTATGAGCGATTGCAGGTGGTCTGGCGGGAGAGCCAGCTCTGAACATGGACCGGCAGAGGGCTTCTGCACTCTTGCCAAACTGGCCGCGCCGCCTCTAGACTGGCAGGCGTGGGGTTGATTTGACCGTTGACCTCTGCGCATTGTCTCTCTGCGCATTTTCTCCAATAATTTTTCGATTACGCGACGCACTTCCCCCTCATGTCTGAATTCGACGCACGCGATGACGACGCGCTGCCGAATGAGCTTCCGCCGGTTCAGCCGCCGTCTGCCGGATTTATTCTGCAATTGTTTCTGATTCCCGCTCTGATCATCGGCGTGATCGTAGGAGTGGTGTTTGTCTTCGGCTGGATCGCGTCGTCGTCCGGCGAGGATTGGCGAAAATTGGCGCAGGACATCGGCAGTCCCAACGAACATATCCGCTGGCGCGCCGCGGTGGGATTAGCGCAGATGTTGCCGCTGGATGAGAAGAGAGCGGAGAGCGGGGAGCAGTTGGTGTCCAACCGGCAGTTGGCCGAGGCACTGTGCAGTCTGCTGGAGCAAGAGCTACAGCGAGCTGCTCCCGACGAGAAACAAGTGCAGTTTCAGGCCTATTTGACGCGGACCATTCAATTGTTGCGTGTTCCAGACTTGGTGGTCCCGGCGTTATTGAAGTCGACCGAGAACGATCAGGATTTGGAAGTCCGCAAGTCCGGTCTGGCGGCGATTGCCGTCTTCGCCAATCGCGCGCAAGAAGCGGGCCAGCCGCTTACGTCGGAGTTTGCAAATCCGCTGGTGGAGCGTTTGATCGAAGTGTCGCAGGAGACGTCGCCGCCGGCCGACGCGCCGCTGATGCGGCAAATGGCGGCCTACGCCTTGGGACTGTTCCCGACCGAGTCCGCCACTCGTCAGTTGCAGGCCCTGTTGGGTGACGGCAATCCGGCGACTCGGGCAAATGCAATGATCGCATTGGCGAGAAACCACGACCTCAGCGGACTCCCCGTGCTCGAGGAGATTCTGCGGTCCGCGGCCAATCCGCCGGAGCCCGACGACGACGCGTTCTTGCAGTTTGCGTCGGTGAAGAATTCCATATTGGCCGTCGAAAATCTTGCGCCGCAACTGACAGCCGAACAGCGGACGCAGTTGCTGGAGTTGCTGCAGCCGATCGCGGACGGGCATGCCGAGGCGCGCATTCGCATCGATGCCGGCAATGCCATGCAAACGCTCAAGTCGGCGGATGACAACTCACGGTGACCGCCGAGTCCGTGCGCTATGCGGCTGGAAACCGATCGCTGGTTGAGAATATCACCCGTGACGGAATTCGCGGTTCGCGCGAACAACCACAGTTGACTGCGGAATCGTCAGTACTCCGAGAAGCGATTTGTCCGGCCTGGCAGTGATAATCGTCAAAACCGATCGTTTCGCGCCCTGCAAACCCAGAAAACACGACTCTGCCACCCATGACTGGAAGGCCCACTACTGCAAAATGTTGCGCCATTTTTATGTTCTCCCGTAGTCGCTGCGGGGTTATTTGAAGTTCAACGTCCTCCGATTGCTCGTACGGTTCCGGGCAGGGATTGTGACACGTCTTCGCCGGTTTGTGTCGAAAAAAACGGCCCGCGGATCGGCAGGTGAATTGTGATGTTGACCAAATTCATCACAGTCCTCCCTACAGCCGGTTGATCTGGAAATTTTTCACCGTTTCACTCAATTTCGCCAACGATCATGGCCTATGTTTGAGCGACAATCAGACCCTCTCCCGGCTCGAATTGGGAGAATCTATTGAACTGTGCGTTTTATGTTTTGCAATCTGCATCCGGCTTTGCCAGTATGAGGGGTGAAGTGGGAAATTGCGGAACAACGGGGTAAGACCGTAAGGCGCGTGCTACGACTTTCAGGTATTGGAACACCGAAGGAGATGTTGAGATGAACAGCAAATGGGCAGGATTCGTGGTCGCCCTTGCCACGTACTGCGGGGCCGGGTCGCTCGCCGAAGCGGCCTATTGCGGGGCAGGTGGTTATAACTGCTGTCCGCCGGCGGCGTGCCAGCAAACGTGCTGCTACACCGCTTGTAAGGTCGAGCGGCAAACCTGTTACAAGACGGTGTATGAAACCGTTTACGAGCCGCAAGAGTACACCTGTTATAAAACGGTCTACGACAGAACGTACGAAGATCGTCAGGTGACCTGCTACAAGACCGTCTACGAACAACACGAACGGGAATGCACCTACACCACCTGCCGGCCGGTTTTCGAAACCTGTGAGGTCGAGCGGCGGTATACGGTGTGCCGTCCCGTGTTCGAGACGTCGTTCAAAGAATGCACCTACACAGTTCGCCGCCCGGTGTGGGAAACATGTGAGCGCGAACAGCGCTACACCGTTTGCCGCCCGGTGTGGGAAACCTGCGAACGCGAATGCCGCCGCACGGTCATGCGACGCGTGGTCGAAACCGTCAACCAAGAACGCTGCCATACCGTCATGCGTCCGGTGACGACCTATCGCACCGTCCGCAAGCAAACCGGTTGCTGGAAAACGGAACAAGTTTACGTTCCCGGTCCTGTCGTCCGCCGCTGTGTGGTCGATGCCTGTGGATGCCCGCGCGTCTGCATGGTGCAGTGCCCTGGACATTACACTTGCCGCCGCGTCTGGTGCCCGCAAGTCGTCGAGTGCCAGGTTCCCTGCACGACCTACAAATGTGAAACCGTGCGAAAAGTCTGCCCGGTTCAAGTTTGCCGTTACGTTCCCGAAACGATCGTGGAAAAAGTCCCGGTGCGGACCTGCCGCATGGTTCGGGAAGAATGCGTCCGCAAGATTCCGGTCAGGACGTGCCGCTGGGTCTGTGAAACCCGCACCAAGCAGGTTCCAATTCGCACTTGCCGTCTGGTTCGCGAAGAGAAGGTCTGCAAGGTACCCGTCCGCACTTGCCGGATGGTGACCGAAACGCACGTCAAGAAAGTTCCCTATTGCGTGGCCAAACAAGTTCCTTACACGACGACACACCGCGTCTGCAAGATGGTCCCGCGTCAGGTCGCCGAAACTCGCACGCGTTGCGTTGCCCGTTGTGTCCCCCGCCAGGTGGCCTACGAGGTTTGCCGCATCGTTCCGACGACGGTCTGCTGTCCCAACAGCTGTTGCGGCGGCTGCGCCACCTGCGGTGGTTGTGCCACGGGCGATTGCGGTGTCACGACCGGCCCTGAGTCGCATGAAACCCTGAAGCCGGCCCCCGAGCCTAACCAGGAACCTGAAGCGGCTCCGATGGACACACCGGAACCGACAGCGCCGGAAGCCTAATCTTGGCATTGGCGTCTAATCAGTAAAATCGAATCCGGGGCTTGTGGTGCTCGTCATCCAGCCCCGGATTTTTCGTGCGCGGGTTATTACTCGGGCGAGATTGATTTTTCTTCAGTCGCGGCGGCCCCCTTAGCTCCTGTCGATTTCTGGTGATTCGATTCGGCGATCGATAGATCAGAAGTGATTGTCGGGGAACGAAGTTGAAACGCGGATTACGCAGATTATCGCAGAAATCTTCTCTATTCTGCGAAAATCCGCGTAATCTGCGTTTTATTTGTAGCACTTCACGTACAGGCCGAGGTCATTCTCGTGAACGACTTTGCTTACACGATCATCAGCGCCGCGATGGAAGTCCGTTAGACGTTCGGTCCGGCAAATCTGGGGATGTACAATCCTGCGTGGTGCTGCTCAGCTGAGAACACGCATTTGCCAAGAAGCCAATTGCCGCTACAATTCGCCCCTAGCGAAAATGCCCACGAAAACGCAAGCTTCACTACGGCATCTGGGCGACCTGGTGCCGCTGCTGTTGTGGTCGGACGGTTTCGGCGAGGTCCTGGCGGCGCTCAAGCGCGGCGAGAGCGGGACGATCGACGGAGCCTGGGGGTCAGCTTGCGCGCTGACCACTGCTGCAGTGGCCGGCAAGGCCCCCGGCTGCCTGCTGATCGTGTTGCCGCGCATCTCCGATGTCGACGACTTTGCCGACGATGTCGCCGGGCTGACCGGCGTTGAGCCGCTGATCTTTCCCGCCTGGGAATCGCTCCCCAAAGACCACAACGTGACCGATGAAACTTTCGGCGCGCGGCTGCGGGTGTTGAGAAAGCTAACGTCGTCCGCCCCGCCGAAAACGCTCGTCACCAGCCTGCCCGCCCTGTTGCAACCAGTTCCCAGTCATGATGAACTGACCCGCGGCACGCAGTCGTTCAGCGTCGGTGATGAAATTGACCCGGAGGAACTCGTCCGGCGGCTCGTCGACATGGGTTTGGAACATGTGTCCGGAATCGAGTTGCCGGGCGAATTCAGCATGCATGGCGGAATTGTCGACATCTTCTCGCCCGATGCGGTCGACCCGCTGCGTTTGGAATTCTTCGGCGATGAATTGGAGTCGATTCGCAGCTTCGACGTGCACACGCAGCGGAAGATCGAAGATCTTCCACAAGCGGCAATCACATTGGTTGCACCACCCGGCAGCGGTGAGGAATCCAACGGCGATCGGCTTTTGGGCGAACATTTTTTGAGTTACCTGACCGGCACGCCGTGGATTGCTCTGATCGAACCGGAGGAGCTCGTTGCCGAGGGTAAACATTATCTGCAGCGTTTGGACGATCCGCGCGGGTTCTATCAAGTGGACGCGACGCTGGCTCAGTGTATGCGGCACCCCACGGTTACGATCTCCGCGCTCTCCGGCGACAGCATGGAAGCGACTTGCCACCTCCAAATCGAATCGGTCGAGCGGTTCAGCGGCAAAGCGGGCGAAGCGATCGAGGAGTTGGGAACATTACTTGCCGCCGACGAACGGGCGGTGGTCGCCTGCCACAATGAGGGAGAACAGGAGCGGCTCGCGGAACTGATTGCCGAGAGCCGGTTGGCGCAGACGGATCAGATCTCGCTATGTGTGGGCCGATTGACCGCCGGTTTTCGGATGGTGGCGGATCGGGTCGTGGTGCTCAGCGACCATGAACTGTTCCATCGGCACGAGGTGCGCCGCGCTGTCGGCAAGACTGCCAAAGTGGAATCGCGGGCGATCGATTCCTTTTTGGAGTTGGGCGAGGCCGACCTCGTTGTGCATCTGACGAAAGGGATCGCCCGCTATCGCGGTATGAAAGTGCTGCAAAAGGGCGACCAGCGCGAAGAGCATTTGGAACTGGAATTCCACGGCCGCAGCCGGGTGTTTGTGCCGGTTTCGCTGATTCACCTCGTGCAAAAATACGTGGGCGGTTCAAAAACGGCCCCGCAGTTGTCAAAGCTCGGTTCCAAGAGTTGGGAGCGCAAGAAACAAGCCGTCGAAGAGGCGGTCCGCGACTTGGCGGGGGACATGATCGAGCTGCAAGCGCAGCGGGAGACGAAGTCGGGGCACAAGTTTCCCGACGACAGCCTGTGGCAGCGCGAGTTCGAGGCGTCGTTCCCTTATCAGGAAACGCCCGATCAAGTGACGACGATGGATTCGATTCGCGGCGACATGCAGCGGCCGCGGCCGATGGACCGGCTGATTTGCGGCGACGTCGGCTACGGCAAGACCGAGATGGCGATCCGTGCGGCGTTTAAGGCAGTCGATTCCGGCAAGCAGGTCGCGGTGCTGGTGCCGACGACGGTGTTGGCCGAGCAGCATTACCGCACGTTCTGCGAACGGATGGCGGAATACCCGTTCAATGTCGCGGTACTTTCGCGATTCAAAACCAAACGCGAGCAGCGGGCGATCTTGGAGGACCTGAAATCCGGCGCCGTCGACTTGGTGATCGGCACCCACCGGCTCGTACAGAAGGATATCGAATTCCACGATCTGGGTCTGTTGATCATCGATGAAGAGCAGCGATTCGGCGTCGCTGCCAAAGAAATGCTCAAACGGCTGCGGCTGGAAGTCGACGTCCTCACCATGAGCGCCACGCCGATACCCCGCACGCTGCATATGTCGCTGGTGGGAATTCGCGACATTTCAAACCTGCAGACGCCGCCCCGCGACCGTTTGGCGGTCGAAACCCGCATCTGCCGCTTTGACGGTGAGCTGATCCGCCAAGCGATCATCCGCGAAATGAACCGTTCGGGACAGGTCTATTTCGTCCACAATCGCGTCTACAACATTCAAAGCATCGCGGACAAGATTCAGGCGCTGGTCCCCGAAGCCCGCATCGGCATCGTCCACGGGCAGATGAAGGAAGGCGAATTGGAGCCCGCCATGTTATCGTTCGTGCGGCGGGACACCGACGTGCTGGTCGCCACCACGATCATCGAGAGCGGGCTGGACATTCCCAACGCGAACACAATCTTCATCCATCAGGCGGACAAATACGGTCTGGCGGATCTGCATCAACTGCGGGGACGGGTCGGGCGGTATAAGAACCGGGCCTATTGTTACTTGGTGCTCGAAGAGGGCCGCACACTCTCCAGTACCGCCGCGAAACGGCTGAAAGCCATCGAGGAGTTCAGCGACCTGGGAGCAGGCTTTCAAATCGCCATGCGGGATCTGGAGATCCGCGGTTCGGGCAACATCCTGGGCAACGAGCAAAGCGGGCACATCGCCAGCGTCGGCTATGAGCTGTATTGCCAATTGCTGGAAGATTGCATCCGCACAATGACCAATCAGCCGCTGCGGCAGATGGCCAACGTCGCGGTCGATTTGCCAATCTCGGCGTTTCTGCCCGGTTCGTATGTGCCGCCGGGGCGGGCGAAGATCGAAGTCTATCGCCGTCTGTCGCGGACGCAGGATTTTGACCAACTGCATGAATTTGACGCGGAACTGGCTGACCGTTTTGGACCGCTACCGCCGGAAGTCCGACGGCTCTTGGAACTGCGGGGCTTGCAACTGATGGCCCACTTCTGGCAGATCGACGACATCCACTTGGAGGAAAACTACGCCGTCTTCAAGTATCGCGACGCGAAGAAGATCCAACAGTTAAAAATCTTCACGCGCAACAAACTGCGTGTCGCCGACGGACGAAGCGCCTATCTGCCGCTGCCCAAAGGGGTCGACGCGACTCCGGAGGTGATCTTCGACACGATCGTCGAGGCGCTGCGGCCGGGGGAAGAATTTGAATAGGCTTGAGGCTTTTGGCTGTAGGCTTTAGGGTTGGTGGTTAGGAGTCTGTTTTGCGGGCTCGCGTCTGGGTGAAACGGAAGTCGATGAATCCGCACGTTGCGACTCGTTACCAAACTGGAGTTTGGAAACCAGTTACCGATTCCACACGTTTGTGATGTATTCACAGAGAGCAATGTCTGACACTTTGCCGTTGGCACAACATGAATTTGGCTCGGGAGCAATCGCCGACGCGCTTGAGTTCTTGAAGCGCACGCAGAGCGAACTGCGGATGTTGCGGCGGGTGCGTGTGTGGCAGGATCGGTTTCGCGTGTTTGATATCAACGGGGATAGCTTCGAGATCACCGGGCTGGGCTATCCTGACAAAGAGATCGTGCCGATTTTGGACGCGGTGAACACCGCTTACAAGCGCGAACTGATCCACGAGCGGACCGACGCCGAGTATAAGGAATTCAAAACCGGCCGACGTTACGCCTGGGCCGCCGACCGAGTGATGTAGCCTGCCGCCCGCTACGGACAATTTGTCGGCGGCATGCGAGGCCATAGGTCACACGCCCTCAGAAAAAGCTTCCAACGACGAGCCCTACAGCCTCTCGCCTCAATCCTCAAGCCTCATCAGCAATCGATCGGCCAGTAGAACTTCCGTTCCCGCCAAACCGAGCGAATAGAACAGCGTGATGTCCTCAGAGGAACTCCGGGCCGGTTGTTTTCCTGACACGATGTCGCTCAAGGAAATCATCCGCTGATAATCGTCGCTGCCGGCCAGAATGAAATCCTCGCCGATTGCGGCGGCCTGTGCTGGTGAATCGGTGAAAATCAGCGACGCCCGCGATGCCAATTGCGGATCGAGTTCGCTGCCGGAATGAAACTTAGGGCCGATGGTGCTCACATGCGCGCCGGGAGGCAGCCAGGCGGCTTCGAACAGCGGATCGCGGCTCACGGTCGCGCAGATCAGGACGTCGGCGTTTTCGACCGCTTCGCGGGCGGTGTTACAAACGAGGATTTCTGCGTCAGTGTATTCGGCAGCCTGTTGTGCGAAGGCGTTTCGGTTGTCGGCGGAGCGGCTGAAAATGCGGACAGTCGTAAATTCCCGGACGGTGAGCGCCGCTCGGAGTTGCGTGTGCGCCTGAAATCCGGTGCCCAGGATGGATAGCGACTTCGCGTCGGGGCGGGCGGCGTACTTGACGGCGACTCCGCCGATGGCGCCGGTGCGAACCGCTCCCAATAGCGGCCCGGTGACGATCCCTTTGAGCGCCCCGCCGTCAGGATCGAAGACAACGGTCAATTCGCCCCGGTTTGGCGAGTGCAACTGGCTGATATCATACACGCGAAATCCCAGACAGGGCCCCTGTTCCGTGACCGCGCCGGTGGTGAAGACCAACCGTCCCACTTGAAGATCGACCGGCGTGCGCGCGGGCGCAATCAAGCTGCCCGCGGCGTGCAGGGCGAACGCTTGTTCCATGACGTCGACCGCAACGGGAATCGGTAAATTGCGGCGAACGTCCTCATCATTGAGTTGGGGAATGGCCATATCGACAACATCGATGAACAGAATCGTTCAAAAAGCACATTGTATGCATCGCGTGCAGAAAGCGAAATCTGTGGCCGCTGAATTCACGAAATCCGTAGCAGTCGGCGGCGGAACGCGCAACCGCACTGGGTCTGTATAGAGGAACGGGAAGCCGATCATGGGAGTTTTGACCAATTAAGATAGCTGTCGCAGGCCCGACTGAGCTTTTTCGATTTGGAGAATGTGTTTAGGATGCCACTGCTTCCGGGACGGCCCGCTGAGAGATTTCGTGACGTACGCAACGCAGTCAGCCAGTTGAGCCTCATTGATACTGGGAGGTGCTCCCGACACAAAGACGCGAGATGGAATCTGCTCGCTCCTCTCGCGATGCCGTCCCCGTTCTCAGGAAGGGAACGTCAATGAACGCATTGGAAGCCCGGGCCCGACTCTTTGATCGAATTCGCAGCCGCTTTTCGAATCACGCGAAGAACTTCTGGACGGTGCTGCGCAGTTGCTCGCCGTGGATGCTGCTCATCCCGGTCGCAGCCGCGGTGACCTGTCTGCAGTGGTTTTTTCCGGAGATTTGGCGGTACAACTCCTCGCAATGGTTTCAGCGAACCAGCGCTTGGGTTTTGGCAGTGAGTTTTGTCGCGACGGTGACCATGTGGGTGCTGCGCGGGGACGACTTTCACCGGTGGATGATTTTTGTAATCGCCTGTCTGCTGAGCCGTGTACTGCAGATGGCGGGAACGGAAGTCTGGGTGACGATTGGTTTGGGCCTGTTGGTGTGGTGGGCCTCGGTGAATTTCGAACCGCTGCGGCCGTATTTGGAAAACCGCCTGCTGACGAGTCTGCTGCTGGGTGCGACGCTCTGCATGATACTGCCGGGACTGGTGCCGCATGCGTTCTGGGTTGCCGTGGCCAAATACGGCTTCTGGCAACGGAGATTTGCGATGGTGTTGCCGCTGGTGGGACATTCAACGATGCTGTCGGCGGTCGCCTGTTCCGAGATACTTTGGCGAAGCGGCCGCTTGTCGACGGAAACGGCGGTGTTGCTTCCTTTCGACCGTTCACTCGCCGCCGATGCGATTGATGAAGAACTGCGCCGCGAGGCGGCCTGACATCGACCACGCGTCATTCCGTGCGACAGTCGGCGGTGAATGCTCCCGATGCACCGTTAAGGTACGCCGGCCGGTTCGTCGGCGACTTTCGTGTTCTTGTCGTGCGGTTGCCAGAGGTCCTGTTCCGGTTCCACGTGCGTCGGCGTTTCGGCGGCCGGCGGCAGCTCTCGGTGCGGCGTCTCTGACGTCTCGTCGTCATGCTGCATTACCGAGTCGGACCAAGAGACCGCTTTGAAGTAGACAAAGTAGAACGCCGGCACCAGGTACAACACCAATACGGTTGCCAGCATCAGGCCAAAGCAGAGGCTGACCGCCATCGGAATGAGGATCTGAGCCTGAAACGAGGTCTCGAAGAGCATTGGCGCCAGTCCCGCCACCGTCGTGACCGACGTTAACAGCACAGGGCGAAAACGCCGCTGACCGGCATCGAGCAGCGCTTGAATCAGCGGAATGCCCTCTGCAACGCGACGGTTGATGAAATCGACCAACACGATTGAATCGTTAACGACCACGCCGGTGAGTGCCACCAAGCCGAACAGGCTGAAGAGCGAGATCGGCAGCCCCATCAGCGCGTGTCCACCGATGGCGCCAATGGCGCCGAAGGGAATAATCGCCAGGATCAACAGTGGCTGCAAATAGGAGCGGAATTGGACGGTTAACAATACGAACATTCCCAGCACAGCGACGACGAACCCTTTAAACATGCTGCTCACGGAGTCCTGCGTCTGCTCGGCCTCTCCCTCGTAGCGGACGTGGACGCCGGGGTGAGCTGCCAGTAACTGGTCCATGTGGTTTTCGCGGAGATCGCGCATGATTTCGGCGGTATTGCCAAGTGTTTCGTCCATATCGGCGGAGATGGTGATGGCCCGCATTTGGTCGATGCGGTTGATCTCCCCATAACTCCGTGCGACAGTAACGTCCGCCAATTCCGTCAACGGGCGTTCAGCGCCGTCCCCCGTACGCACGCGGATGTCCTCAAAATTGGTTAGCGAGCGGCGCTCTTCCTTGGGATAGCGGACCATCAGTTTGACTTCGTGCCGTCCCCGCTGTAGCCGCATGACTTCGTCACCGTAGTAGGAAGCACGGACGGTCTCGGCCAAGTCGCCGACAGTCACTCCCATTGAATGGGCGCGCTCTTTGACCTTGATCTGAAACTCCCACTTGCCGGGTGTGGAATCATCGGCAATGTCATTCACTCCGGGGTATTCCGACAACTTGGCCTTTACGTCTTCCACGGCGGATTCCAACTCCGTGAGGTTGGTTTGGTCGGCCAGCAGTTTGAATTCGATCGGCAAGCCGTCCGGTCCCATGCTCTGGCTGCGGAAGGAGACACTCTGCGCGCCGGGAAACTTTCCGCACGCCTCGCGCCACTCCTTGATGATCTGCTGGCTGTTGATTGTCCGCTCTTCCGGCGGAACCAGTTCGACCGAGACCTCACCCACATTGCTGCCGGACTCTTGTCCTCCTTCTCCCATCGGTCCCCGAGAACTCATGCTCCCCACGCCACGGCGCGTGAGTCGGACGATGGGCATATCCGCGCTTTCCACATATTTGCGATTGATTTGCTCGATGACGCGTTCGATTCGCGCGGTCGCTTCATCGGCGACGGAACTCGGTGTTCCGTCGGGATACACCACTTGGGCTTGAATTGAATTGCTGTCTAGCTTGGGAAAGATGCTCCACGGCGCGATGCCGCCGATAATCAATCCCACACTGACCATGAGCAGCGTGGCCGCAAAACTGATCGTAACCGCCGGGTTGCGGACGGCGAAACCCAAACTGGGCAGGTAGCAATGCGAGATAAACCAGTCCAATCCCTGTGAGACATGGCGGTTTAGCCATCCGAACAGCAGGGCGAGCGGTTTGAGCGGATAGAGCAGCCATTCGACGATGATCAAGAACATGCCCCGCTTGTGCGAGAGGTGGCAGGGCAAAATGAATGTGCTTTCAAACAGCGAAATGAGCAGCATGGCGATCACGGCGACCGGCATCACAGCGATGAATTTGCCCATCACGCCGGTGACGTACATCAGCGGCATAAATGCGATGATCGTCGTCGCGACGGAGGCGACGACCGCCGGGACGACCTCCGCGGTGCCGTCGATGGCCGCCCGTAAGAGACCTTTTCCCTGTTGGCGGTGGGCATAAATGTTCTCGCCGATGACGATCGCGTCATCCACGACGATCCCCAGCGCCAGCAAAAAGGCGAACATCGTCAGCATGTTGAGCGTATGGCCGCTGAAGAGCAACACGGCGCCGGCGCCCAGAATGGCGATCGGAATGCCCAGCGCGACCCAAAATGCGAGGCGCAACTCAAGAAACAGCGCCAAGACCAGAAAGACGAGCACGAGTCCCTGCAGGCCGTTGCGGCTAAGCAGTTCCATCCGGTCGCGGACATCGACGGAACGGTCGCGCCAAGTCTGCAGTTCGTATCCCTCGGGAACGTCCTGGCGGGCCACGTACTCTTTGACTTCATTGACGATTGTCAGCAAGTCTTCGCTGGCGGTCCGATCGACGGAAATCGTCATTCCTGGGCGGCCGTTGATGAGATTGATGGCGGTTGTGTCGGCGAATTCATCGCGGACTCGGCCCAAATCGTCGACGGTCAAGACGACGCCGCTCTGCTCGGTGACGAGCGGAATCTTGGCGATTTCCTCGCCGACGCTTTGCTTGTTTTTGCCGCGGAGCAATACCTCCTGAGAATCGGTCTTCATGCTGCCGCCGGGAAGTTCCATATTCTGCCGGCGAATGACTTCCGCAACCTGCTCCAACGACAGCCCATGTTTGCGGAGTGTCGATTCGGGAATTTCCACGTCGATTTGATAGTCGCGGCCGCCGATGATGTTGGCTTGAGAGACCGATGACAATTGCAGCAAATCGCGGCGGACGCGCTCGGCGATATCCCGCAGTTTCAATTCCGCTTCCGGTCCTTCCTGTGTTGGTCCGATGATGCCGACGCGAATCGCCGGTTGGCGGAATGTGATCTGTTTAATCTCCGGATCTTCGGCGATCACGGGGAATGTCGAGATGCGGTCGATTTCGGAGCGGACCTCGGCAAGCGTCTTTTGCACGTCGGGGATGTCGGACTCCAATTCGAGGATCAGATACCCAAATCCCTCACGGGCGACCGCCGTTTGCTTCTTGATGCCCGAAATCGATTGGACCGCTTCCTCAATCTTCTGGCAGATCCCCTCCTCCACTTCCTCAGGACTGGCGCCGGGATAGGGGACGGTGATCAGGATCGTCTCCATCTCGAACTCAGGAAACACCTCGCGCCGCATCATGTACAGGCTGGCGCCGCCGACAAGCAACACGCAGATCATTAGCGTGTTCATCGCCGGTGAATTCGACACTGCCCAGCGTATTATCGATTTCATGTCGCTCTGGTGGGGCCGGTGGCGCCGGCTGCTTCTCTCTGGTGGTGGTGGTCGTGTTGGGCGGTCTTTGTGTACCTAAGCCCGCCCGCATCACAATCGTCCGGCACGGCCGGAACTGGTTTTTGAACTTGCGCTTTAGTCTTCAGCCTTTTCTTCTTGCTGGACGTTCATTCCCGTCTCGGCGACCGGCAGCGGAGAGACGACGACTTCGTCTCCAATCTTTAGTGGTGCGGATGCGGCAGGGATAATCACCGATCCGTTGATCGTTTCAGCGGGTTGGATTTTTTCGATCTGCAATTTTCCGTCGCGAACCAGCCAGATGCGATTACCCGGGCGGACCGCTTGCTCAGGAACACTGAGCAGCTTGGCGACCGGCTTGGCGTGGATGCGAACGGTCACGAACATGCCGGTCACCATTGCCCGTGGTCCGTCGTATGGCAGCGGATTTCCACTGAAGTCGGTAACCCGCAAATCACGGGGCTTGGAGACCACGACCCGGCAGGGGATCGTCCGGGTGGCGATGTCCAAACCGGTTCCCTCGTAGCGGGACAGCACTCCATCCCAATGAAAATTGCGTCCTGTCACTTGATAACTGACCGTCACCGGGGTTTCCGGGATTTCATATGAAGCGGAGATCGGCTGTGATTGATCGGCGGAGGTTCCGCTGGACGCCTGATTCCAGATCCAGAACAACTCGTCCATCTTCAGGCTGCATTTGACCTCCGCGGTGGAGGAATCATTGATCCGCACCAGTTGCGTGCCGCTTTTGACGTGGGTGTCCAACTCCACCATATCTTCAACAATCACGCCGCTCAGCGGCGCCTTGACCTTTGTGCGGCTCAGTGCCAGCCCCGCCTTTTCCAATTCGGTGCCCACCAGTTCGCGGGCGCTTGTCAGCCGTCGCCGACGAGTTTGCTGCAGTTGCAGCATGTTTTTTTGACCCTGCAGTGAGTTGCGCGCCGCCAACTCGTTTCGTTTGGCGGTGTCGATTTCCGACTCGGTAATCACTCCTCGATTGGAAAGGTCTTGGACTCGCTTCAGTTCCTTACGCTGCAGTACGAGTTCTTCTTCGGCCAGCGCTACCATCGTCCGAGCGTTGGCAATTTCGACTTCGTTTTCTTCAAGATTGGCTTCCGTCTGGGCCAACTCTTTTTGCAGCCGACGGACCTCAAGTTGATAATCTTGGGGGTCGATCTCAAACAGGAACGTGCCGGCCTCGACATAGTTGCCAGCTTGGCATTCGTCAGCCTTAAAGGTGATGCGGCCCTCGACCTCCGCGGACAAATAAACTTCTCGGTGTGGAACCACCACACCGTCGACCAAAATATCCAGCCCCCCCTGGTGGTCTACAACCGGGACGGTTTTTACGATCGGCGCAGCCGATTTTTCCGCCGCCTTGACGGTCACTTGCGGGCGGTTGCTCAGATACTTGAACCCGACAATCCCGCACGCCAGGATCACAATCGGCGGAATGATTTTGAGAAAAACCAGTACCAGGAATCGTTTCATAGCTCGCTTAATCCTCTGACACGCTGGATTCGCTATTCGGTTGAAAATATTTCGTCGGACCGCTGGGTTGACGAATGTTCGCCGCACTCCTGAGGCGCATGCGCTGCATCGTTGGAATACGGTTGGATTTGCCCTAGCGCTGCCAGAGAAAACTCCGCAATATGATCGGCCAATTGAGCGACGCTGTAGTGCTCACTGCGCTCCTGTTCATCAATGATGATGGCGACGACGTCGCCCGCCACCCGGTAATGCAGGCACTGCCCCAAAATACTGAACGCGATCTGGTGCAATTTGTAGTCCGGAGTGCCCTCCTTGACCATCTCTCTCAGAACGCTGATCAATACGTTGAATTCCGGACGGAAATAATCTTTGACCAATGCCCGACACGCGGCGGTGGGGTGCAACACTTCGCGCATCATCAGCGTCGACTGCCAGGGTGCCGCGTGTGTGCCCAACATGCGGGTGATCAGCGTGCGGACAAAATCGCGGAGCTTGTTGGCCGGCGGCGTCGATTCCGACCAGTCGGGCAGATTGACCTGACGAACCTTCAGTTCGTGCGCCCGTTTCACGGTCTCGATGTAGAGCTGTTCTTTGTCACCAAAGTGGTAGTTGACGCTCGCCACATTGACTTCCGCCGCCTGACAGATGTCGCGGACGGTGGCATCGGCGAAACCTTTCACAGCAAAGACCGGTCCGGCAGCGTTGAGAATTCGGGTTCTCGTATCGTCTGTTGACATGGGGAGAATAGGGGGTCTGGCAGGCAGTTTAAACAGGTGTTTGAAACAATTGTATTAAGCGCTCGATTGAAGTCAAGCGCAGAATCTGCGGCGACTGCTGCTCAATCTTTTGAGAATTGCTGCGTGAGCGCTATTTGGGCACTGTCGTCATCGTGTAATATCCCACCGCCGGCCAGAGTGGAACTTTGGGATCGGGACCGATGCGGCGGCAGCCGACCTCAAAGACGAACTTCGGCTTCAATGGGTTCGCGTGAAGCAGCACCGTTCGCCCGTCGGCGGAGACATCGGCTGCTTGGATCGGAACCTGGTGCCGTCCCGAATCGAGCGTTGCATATCCGCCCTTCCAGACTCGGGTGTAGCCGGAAATCGTGTAGTTCTCCGGTTTGGCGGCGGCCTGGCGATTGACCGGCGCGGTAAAGGTCAGCTCAAAGCCTTGCGGCGTCGCCCGAAGTTCTTGAATGCCCAGCGGCAGTTTGCCGGTGGGCCGCAGCTTTACGATGTCGCCCAGATTATGGCCGCCTAGCCAACCGCTGTCGTGAATGCTGCCGACGTAGATGTCACCGCTTGGAGCGACGGCGCCGCACAATGCTCCGACAAACGTTTCGCGCGGATTGTCGACCTGCGGCCGGCTGAAGCGATAAGCGGCCCCCTGCAGCACGTCGCCCACTTGTTGCGTTGTGAAGCGAATCAAAGCCCGCGTGTCGTATTCACAGCCGATTCCATGTCCGGCAAACGGTCCGAAGACTTTTGGGTCCGCGACCAATTGCGGATTGAGAAAGAAGATGCCGTTGACGCTCCGCGTCCAGGGGTGCGGAAGTTGAACTGCAGGCCACATCGCGGGCGAATCGGGCGATTCTCGATGCGGGCTGGTGACACCATACCCGCGGCCGGGTATCAAATAATTGACCTCATTGAAGGTGTTCTGCACGCCCTGCTGATCGGACATGAAGACTCGATCGAATTGGTCAATCGCCAAACCAGTGGGATAGCGCAGATCGTGCGCTACCGGTTCTACTTTTCCTGAGGGGCTGATGCGAAGAATCGTCCCCCGCCAGCGGGTGTGTTCGCGAGCCCGTTTCTTTTGCGCATAGTCGCTGCCCAATCCGACGTACAAGTTGCCGCTACTGTCGCGGACAATACCTGTGGTCCAATCGTGGTAGTTGTCGTTGTAGCCCCAGCCGGTGGCGACGACTTGACGTCGGTCAAATTCTCCGTCGCCGTCGGTATCACGGAGCCTCAGCAGTTCCGGCTTGTGCGCGACAATCAGATCCGGACCGTCCGCAATCACGCCATAAGGCGCGGCCAATCCTTCCTCGACCGACTGTAATTCATCTTCGATTTCATCGCCGTCGGTATCGACCGCCAAGTAAACATGTCCTTTCAGCGATGTGAACACTAGCTTGCCGTCGGCCGTCCAGGAAATCGCCGTGGGCATGATCGAGCGCGGCAGCGGCAATCTCACGCCCTCGTATCCTGGCACGGCGGTGATTTTTTCAACTGGCAAATCGACAGCGGTGGGTGGATTGAGACGCAGTTTCTCGGGCCGCAGTGCTGTTGTATAGGCAAACGTCGCAGCCGATTTCCCTGTCTTCGCAGTCGCAAGTCGGGTCATGCGCGTCCCCTCACCGTCCGTTTCCCATCCACCGCTGTGACCTTTCAAGATTTCAATCGAAGGGTCGCCGAATTTGACGGACGTGTCAGGTTGACGGACTACCGCCTGATAGCCCTGAGGTATGGACGAGACCGCAATGCGCCGCGTCCAACCGGTCCGCTGTGACTGCTGCGATGAATCCAGCGGGCGGAGCGTTTCTGTCACTTCGAATCTGCCGAGATCGCCGAAGTCTAACTGGTATTGGAAGCGGACTTGCTGTTTGGTTTTTGAATATCCGAGCAATCGACCATGGACGCCATGGCTACGGCGCGGTTCGATCAAATCATCAGCACCATTCCCAATTTTGCGGAGCACGATGTCCGGGCGATTTGGCGAACCAGCCGTGATCGTCACCCCGGCGGCGTCCCAAAACCAACTTTTTCCCTGAGTGCGCTGCCTGGCGAAATCGCCGAGCCACCATTGCCGCAGACTGAAGGTGTCCAAATCGAATAGGACGTTATGCTGGTTGGGCAACCCGACGGCGAATGATCGCGCCGTATGCCCGCCGTCAGCGTCATGATTGGTAAAGACGTCCCGCACGATTCGCGGCTGCTCACCGGGACGAACGACGAAGTACTGCTCGACGACGGCGGGGTTTGTGGGCACGGTGAAATTGGGATCGTTGAGTGCGTCCCAGATCGCCGCCAATTGTTTACCATGGTCTCCATCCAAGATGCCGGGGACCGGTTTTTCGAACGAGGGCATTTCCATGCCGGGGACGATTCGCAGCGGGGCGCGCGTCCACCGCAGGAAAAACTCCTTCCGCATGCGGCGTCCCGGCTGCAACAGATCGGAGCCGCGCGTGCCGAGTGCAACGTTTCGCGGCTCAAACTTTCCAAACGCATGGCAGGCGACGCAGCTAAACCCCTTGCCGCCGACAAGTTCATGGCCGGCGATCAACGTTTGTGTCGCATCTTCGTCGGCGGCGATGGCAGGGGCCGCGTCGCGTGGCCGGTCGGAGATTCGATCGTGCCCGATCAGGTAGGCCAACAGAGCACGCTCCTCCGCCGCGGTATGACGAAACTTCGGCATGCGGACCTTCAGCCAGGGAAGGCGGATCCGCTGCTGATTTCCGCCAACAGCCTCTTTGAGAGATTCGTCCAACAATTTGTCGCCGACCGCAGTCAGAGAGGGGGGAATCAGCGCCTCGCTTTGGCCTTGCAGAGACTCGTCATGTCGCGACATCGCTCCCGCGGTGGCGACGATTCCCGGCTGCAATCCTCGTTCGTGGCAGCGGAGACAGTTCTTGCGCCTCAAAACCCGGCGGCCGCGTTCAAACTCACTGACCGCCGAGGAGACCTCACCGCGCGATTCGAGGTACGCTCTGATCGCGTCTCGATCTGCATGCAGGTACGCCGGCTGTTGATGTTGCGGATCGGTCTGCCGGGATAAACAGGACCGGCGACTTCGAGGATTCGCGCCGTTTAAGCCGGGAATTTGCTTGAGATCCTCCTCGACGCCTCCGATGCGATGACAATTTGCGCAGCGCGCCCCGCTGACCAGGCGACGTCCACGCTCAATCGCCTCGGCGTCGTTCGGTGTCTTGGCCGTCTCGGTTGCCGGTTTGTCCGCGCCTTTTTGGGACAAATACGTCGCCAGTTGAGCGCGCTCGAGCTTCGAAAGCTTAAAGACCGGCATGCGATGATCGGGAATCAAAGCCTCCGGCTCAGAGAGCCACTTATACAGCCACCATTTCGACCGTTTTGCGCCGATTTGGCTGAGGTCGCCAGCGGTGGATGCTGTGCGGTTACCATGAGGACCGACCGAATGGCACGCGAGACATCCGACGGACCGAAAGAGCAATTCACCCTCGCGCAGCGGCATTGCGTCATCCTTGAACTTGGGCAACGGCTTCGTTGTCACCGGCTTGCCGCTGAGTAGAAAGGCGGCGATGTCCTCCGCCTGCTTGCGGTCGAAGCCATACTGCGGCATGTTGGCATGTGCGGAGGGATCGCCGTGTGCCATCAGTTTTTGCACAATCCATGAACGGGAGAGTCCGCCGGATGCATGGACAAGACTCGGCGCGGCCGGGCTGAGCGGATCGTGGTTGCGGCGATGGCAACGATTACAGCGATGCGATTCAAAGGCGACGCGACCCCGTTCAATTTTGTTGAGATCCCGCCTCGGCTGATCGTGAAACAGCAAGTGTGCGGGGATCGGCTCCAGCTCGAACCGCTCGGCCGACCAATAAAGCTTGATCTGCGCTGCCGGCTCTGTCTGATCGAAGCGGACTTCCAAGGGGAATTCGCCAAAATCGAACTCACGCGGCGCCCCGCGAATCCATCCCGGCTCCGCTTGCGTTCCCGAAAGGACCTCTTGGCCGTCGAGCCGAAGCGAAACTTTCCCCTGCAGATGGGCGTAGAATCGGTACGTACCGGCCGCCTTGAGCATCAATTTGCCTTGCCAGAGCGCTTGAATTCGTCCGGCCGGCAAACGGTGATCAGGGCTCGACCGGCCCCACACGAACGCGACGTCGTCATCGATTCGTTGCAGCGACGTCCCGGCGGACGAATAGGTTGTTACCAGACCCGGCACGAACTCGTCGTCGTCAAAGTCATCTTGTGCAAAGATTAGGGGATTGGCCGCCAGCAACACGAGCGGACCAATCAACCTCGCGAGCACTCGCCGCCTCATACTTGCTTCGGAATATCCACTTTTCACATTCTTACCCATCTGCGCCGGACAAACGTTGTCAATTTCGATTATAGTATCAGCACGAACGGTTCGCTGCAGCGAGCGGTCTGGTATTCAGAGAACTTGGGACATCTCTTGCGCCGACTTTCTATTAAACACAGTCTACTTCGAAGAAACATCATTGAGGAATGAACGACGAGCCGACGCCGCAAGCTGGAAACGCTGATCTCTCTGGTTGGGACGAGTTGCTCACGGACTACCGCACGACCCGCGCCGAAATTGCCTTGGGTGGGGGCGAGGATGCGATCGCACGGCAACACAATAAGAACCGGCTCACCGCGCGGGAGCGGATTGCCGGGCTGATCGACCCCGGCAGTGAGTTCTTGGAGCTTGGCCGCTGGGCGGCGTGGGGGATGTACGAACAGTGGGGTCCGGCGCCCGCGGCCAGCGTGATTTGCGGCATTGGGCGCGTTGCGCAGCGGTCATTTATGATCATCGCCAACGACGCCACGGTCAAAGCGGGCGCGTTTTTCCCGATGACGGCTAAGAAGGTGCTCCGCGCGCAGCGGATTGCCCTGACGAACCGGTTGCCGCTGATCTATCTGGTCGATTCCGCGGGCGTACTGTTGCCGATGCAGGACGAGATCTTTCCCGATGAAGACGATTTCGGCCGCATCTTTCGCAACAACGCCGTGCTTTCGGCGATGGGAATCCCGCAAATCGCGGCCATAATGGGCAACTGTGTCGCCGGCGGCGGCTATTTGCCGGTACTGTGTGACAAACTGGTGATGACCGACGGCTCAGGATTGTACCTCGCCGGGCCGGCGTTGGTGAAAAGTTCGATCGGTCAAGAGACCTCGCACGAAGAATTGGGGGGTGCGGAAATGCATGCCGCGATCAGCGGCACGATCGATTTTCGCGAACCGGATGATGAGAGTTGCCTGCGTCGGCTCCGCGAGTTGGCCGACACGTTGCCCCGCGATCAACAGGCCGACGTCTTTGTGCGACACGAAGCGGCGGAACCGGCACGCGATCGAGCAGAATTGGCACAGATTGTCACACCGGACCCGCAACGTCAGTATGAAATCCGCGACGTCATCGACTGCATTTTCGATGCGGGGAGTTTTCAAGAGTACAAGGCCGAATTCGGCAAGACGATGGTCTGCGGTTACGCCCGGCTGGGGGGATTTCAGGTCGGCATTGTCGCCAACCAGCATCATCCCGAGAAAACAGAGAATTCCGGCCTGCAATTCGGCGGCGTGATCTACCACGAAAGTGCAGAAAAGGCCGCACGGTTTGTGATGGACTGTAACCAGACCTGGTTGCCGATTGTTTTCTTGCAAGACGTGTACGGGTTCATGGTCGGCCGTGATTCAGAACAAGCGGGCATCATCCGCGCCGGCGCGAAATTGGTGAACGCCATCTCCAACAGCCGCGTGCCGAAGTTGACGGTGATTCTGGGAGGAAGCTACGGCGCGGGGAACTATGCGCTGTGCGGCAAAGCGTTCGACCCGCGGTTCATTTTTGCCTGGCCAACGGCGCATTACGCCGTGATGGGCGCCGCCCAGGCAGCCTCGACAATCCTGCAAGTGAACGTCGCCGCACTGAAGCGCGCCGGTCAGATGCCCGACGCCGACGAGTTGGAAAAACTTCGGCAACGTATTGTCGATTCCTATGACGAGCAGACTGACATCCGATATGCCGCGGCGCGGGGCTGGGTCGACGAGATCATTGAACCGTCAGCAACGCGGTCGACGCTCATTAACGCTCTGCAAATCGCAACCCGCCATGCCGACGACGAACCGTTCCGGACAGGCGTGCTGCAGGTATGAGCATCGTCGACGTCCAGTTCCTGCAACAGCGTGTAGGGTCCGCTGTGCGGACCGATTCGCCGATTCAATCCTGCGAGCGAGCGCGGCGACCGTTGTTTTCTCCAATCAGATCACGACGGGGCTCGCCCTCGACCATCATCACGGGCATGTTCTCAAACACCTGCACCGGGCCGTGTTGCGGGAGCGGAACCGGTTTGACCTGTGCGGCATATTCCCGCAATAAGCAGGCTGTTTGTTGCGACCACAAGTTGAGGTACGGATCGCGTTGCCAGCCATGTTTGCCGTGGGGAGCCGGAGGGTAGTCGGCCGGGGTTTCTCCCGGCGGCAGGAATTGCAGCCCGCCGACCACCCAGACGCGGTGTCCTGAAGCGAGCGTTTGCCGCAGCTTTTGCAGCAATGGCTCAAGTGGGGCAGGTTGCTGCATGATGTCGCTGAGTTCAATCGCCCGATGGAGGCGGTGGTCGCTCAGCGGGGGCACGGTGTCCCACTCCGCCGGTCCGTTGTAATACCGCTCAAAGGTGATGCCTCTCCAGAGCGGATTGACGACGATATAATCGCCTTCGTCTGCGAGATCCTCCAACTGGGCTGCAATCAAGTCGACATTGGTCATGCGTTGTTGCGCTTCGCTCCAGGCGCGCGGCGCGACGCAAACGGCCAACACGGCGACGATGACCAGCCGCCCGATGCGCCAAGAGAGCTGCTGCCCAATTCCAAGGTGGAGAGCCGCCTCCAAGAGGACCGCCAGGATGGTGATCAGCGCCGCGTAATACCACGGCTGAGTCAGCATTCGAGCACGGAGGAGGAATCCCACATAGCAGCCGACCGCCGCGACAATACAGAGGCCGATGAACAGTGCGCGCTCGCGGTGTCTGGTTTCGGTTGCTCGCAAAAACCGGACGCCGCAGACCGCAAGCGCGACTGCCGTCACACAGATCCAAACTGAAAACATCAGGTCGCCGGAAAGATTAACCGCTTCGGCGAACTTGGCACTAATGGCCCGGAGACCGATCGGTGCTTGGCTGGAACGGAGTCCGATTTGCCGTTGCTCCAGCCCTAGCAGATAGGGAGTCATCGAAACGGCGGCGACAATCCCAACCATGCCGACCACGATCGCTCGCTTGAGATCACCGGTATAAAGAGCGACTACGGCGGCGCTGCAGCCAATGGCGAACAACAGGACGCAGTTGTAGTAGAGTGACTGGACCGCCAGCAGCGCAAACAGGCCTGCGATGATCTGACGCGGGAAGGTGTTCTGTTCGCGGAGCCGGTCAATTGCGACCAGCATCATCAACAACAGAATGCATCCCAGACCCCAGGCGCGCATGGAGTCACCGTAGCGGAAAATCGCCGGGGCAGCGCCGCACAGCACGAGCGAAAACAACGGCACGCGATATCCAAATCGAACCGCCGTCCACCACAGAGTGGCGACCAAACCGAGTCCGACAATTAGCCCCAACATGCGGAGCGATGCATCGTCGCCGCCGACGAGTCCCGTCCAAGCCCGCAGGGTCAGGGGCCAGAGGGCGGGGAAGGATTCGTTCGTGAGCGTCTCAGACCACATTTCGGCCGGCGGCATGCCGGCAAGATTGACTGTGTGCACTTCATCCCGCCACAAACCGCCGGCATTCTGAAAAACCGCCAGATGCAGCACGACGACGCCCAGCGTGAGGAGCAACCCGCTCGTGATTTCGGCAGCGCCGATTAGACGTTCGCTGCGAGAAGTGGAGTGCATGTCTCATCCTTGAAACGCGCTGGCGGACTTTCCGGCGGGTCCGCAGTCGAGCGTTTTATCAGGATCAGCCGCGCAATCCAAGTGAGGTTTTGCGGCCATGCAGCGAGCGGGCCGTTTGCGGACGCGTCGATCAGTGAAAATCGATTTCACGTTCCGGAGCGACCGGTACTGGTTCTCCGAAAAGAGGCTGCGACACCGCCGCCGGCGGTAAGGGAGCAGCCTGTTTTCGGCGAACCAATACCGACGGAGCGAAGGACGCCAGTTTAAGTCCCGGGGCGAAACGCCCAAGGAGGTTTCGCGATTGGGATGGCAGTTCCCACCGCTGCGAAACCAACAAGCTGAAATCGAAATTCGCTGATCGACGTTCCTGCGATTGGACTGATTCTACTTCGTTGTCTCAGCATTGACCAGATCAGAGACTTGCCGGCGGGCCAGTTGATACCCGGCCGGATCGATGAACGCTGCCCATGCGAGGTGTCCGTGGACGACGTTGATGTCAGGGAGTGCTGACGGACTGCCGGTGATGCCGTCCAATCGGTGCAACATCGCCCGCAACTTGCGGCGCTGGTTGCGGGGTAGAGCGACCTTTTGGTTGACAACCAAACCGGTGACGGTCTGCCGTTGATGGCGCGACATCACCCGGGTTTTGCGCCGCGCCGGCTGAAAGCCCTCGTCAATCAGAATTCGTTCGACGTTGCGAATTAACTTCGCGGGATGCCCCGTCCCGGAAAACGCCAAGTCGTCCGCATAGCGGCTGTACTTCCAACCCGCGCCGGCGGCTAATTGCGTGAGTCGCCGGTCTAGCGACCGCGCGACCAAGTTCGCCAGGTGCGGGCTGGTCGGAGCGCCTTGCGGAAGCCGGCCGTTTCGAGTCAATAACAGCCCCAGCAGCCGACGGTCGAACTCACTCATATTGAGTGATGCAAGAGAGCGGTCGACCGCCTGTGAGGAGATCGACGGAAAGAAATCGCATATGTCCATGGTGACCACCCAGTCTTGGCCGGTGTGCAGCCGCGCGGTGGAGACAATCGAGCGCCCCGGCACAAAACCATGGGCCGCGTCGTGAGGTGCGAGTCGATACAACATGGAGTCAAGCAACTGCCGCTGCCGTTGTTTTAGCTCGCTGTGAGGGGCTTCGATCCAGCGTTTTTTGGGGCCTTTAACGATGGGATAGACCCGGTACATCTGATTCGCCGCCGCCGCCAACTCTGACACAGATTCGTCGGCGACCCCCAGCAGGTCCGCCAATGCAGATGACCCCGTCGCGGGGAGGATCTTGCCGGGCTGTTGGAGTGACTGCCTCATTGCCCGCTCCAAACGAAATAGTCGACGGCACTGACAACCATCTGCGTGAGCACGGCAATCATCACTAGAACAGTGAGCAGGCAGCCTGATTTGTCCGCAGGTCGCGTCGGCGAAGTATTTTGGCTTCGTCTTTTCTCTGCCACGCTGATTCGAACTCGTCTCGTCGTGGCCGGGCGTTCTGCAAGACCGGTCACCCGCTGTGTTTCAGTCCAATCGGGCAGCTTTTGGGTCAGTCGCTCATAACAGCGAAAGTCGTACCACTGCTGATCGCGCCAGGAAAACGGCGCCATTTCGCCGCGCATTGCCCAACGAATTTTCTTATCACCGGCGACGAATAGCTCGGAGGAGATTTCGATCAAATCCCACGATAGGCGATAAACCTGATGCAAATCTTGACCGGTCTGCGAAGCGATGTGTACGGCCATGCGGCGTTTGACTGACAGTGATGCGGCGTCACGGCTTTCGTCTCTTAAGTAGAGTTTGACCCAGCGGTCGCTGGGAGCTTTGCCGTTGCGACGCTCAAGATGCTTGCGAATTGCGTCCACCGGCAACGATCGAAACGCCAGTGCCGTCTGAGTTCCTTGCCGTCTCAGTCGAAACGTTCCGAAATGGGGAATCACCAGCGGTCGCGCGTCTCGGTATTGTTCGATGTCGGTGACGAAATTCCAAAAGCCGTCCACGACCGCTTCGACGTCCTCGCTGCCCACACGATGAGCTTGTGCGAGATACTCGATAATCGCTCGGCTGCCGATCGGTGACGGCTGTGACGGTAGGTTTTGTCGAAGTGATTGTCCTCGGGTGAAATCGCTGCTGGATGCGTGCGACTCTGAGGTGGCAGCCTGTGGGCCGGCGACTTCCGTAAGTGGCGATTGCTCAGCAGAAGCAGAGAAGAAGCTCTCTCCCAGCTTGTTGCGGAGTGTTTCGAGTTCGTCGTCGGCGAATTCCAGCTTGCCCGAATTCGTACGGCTGGGAATCTCGCCGCGGTTTCGCAAAGTCATCAATTCATCGGCGGAGATGCCGAGAAACGCGGCGGCTTCCTGGAGATCGAGATAGTGCTGCATCGGAAGCATCACCTGAATTGGACCGCGCAAAGACGCTACGATGCTCAGCCTATCTCAGGTGTGTGCATCGTTCAATGCAGTTATGCGACTCGACTCATTAACGAGTTTGCCTTGTGCTGGGACGTTTCGCTGAATTCGACACAGGCGAGAGGTCGACGCCGCGCAAACTAACCTGAGCCTGAAGCCGCCAACTCAGCAATCAGCGGCCGCAACCGGGCCAGCCACGCGTCGACATTGTCGCCCGTCGGCCAGATTTGTTCGTGAAACCGATAGCACAGTAAATGGCCGCGCGTGGATTCGATGTGGAGATCCGCATCTTCGTACAGCAATTCGCGCACGCCGCGATTCAGCCGCGGGCGGAGCGCTGCGAGGTCGTTTCCGAAAAGCCGTATTGTCGCAGGAGAATCTTTGAGGGGAATTTCCTTGAGCGGGACTTCTGGAGCAGCGGTTCCCAGAAACTTTGCGCGGGCGGAATGATCATTTTCCCCGCCGGTCCGCCAGACGAAATCGGGAAGCGGTGGGGTGATGCCGGTTACGCACAACACGGTGAAAACCTCGGGCAGCGATTCCGACGCGGTGGGTTTGGTTGCCTCGAACAGGGCGTAAGTGAGGCCTTCTTGGTCGAACGTCACGGCGTGACGAAGATCCGCGACCCCGCCGGCCACCGCCGCGAGGTAGCTTGCCGCAATTTCCTCAGCAAGCGACGCCGGCAACCGGTCCTGGTAGTCCCAATTCCGCTCCTCGGCCAGGGAGATGTAATACTTTTTGCGGCCGTGCGTCGTCAGGTAACAGAGCCACGCGATGCCGCCGATGAAGAGAATCGAAATTACGAAGAATCCCGACCAGAATAACCCTTCGGAGATTTCCGCAACGGTCACTGCTCGGCCTCCGCTGGAGTCTAACAAAACGAATCTTCGCCAGCGTAGCTCTGTTGATTGCTCGATTCAATCGCGCGGCGAGTCGACCTCAACCTGGAGCGTCGGCCGAGTCACGTATCGTGGAGAATTGAGGATGTTGTTACAATCTCGCGAACAACTGTTCCCGCACGTTCGATTGAGAAAGGAAGCCAGATGATCGTCGTCACCAACCGCATCCCCGTCGCCAGCGGGCATGAGATTGATTTTGAGGACCGATTCCGCAATCGCGTCCACCTGGTCGATCAGTCGCCGGGGTTTATTCGCAATGAGGTCCACCGGCCGCGGCCGGTCCGCTTTGATCATGAGTCGGGCAAATTTGTCGACGCTCCCGATGCGGAAGGGTATTACGAAGTCAAAACCTGGTGGCGGTCGATGGAGGACTTTGAGGCGTGGACGCAGAGCGAAGCGTTCGCCGAAGCGCATGCAAACCGGCCGCCCAAAGAGATGTTTCGCGGACCGAGCGTGCTGGATGTGCACGAGGTGTTTCTGACGACGGATGCGGATTAGCGGTCCGGCCGCAACTTCGAACAGCGATACCAAACGAAAAGGACTCACGCCTGACCGGCGCAAGTCCTCGAATCGCAAAGTGCCGAAGGTGGGACTCGAACCCACACGAGGTTTACCCTCACTGGATTTTGAATCTCACCCCGTCGCAACACTCGCCAACAAACAACCACGGCAAACAACCGAAAACTCGGCGGGTTGCGTGGATCTGAGCCGGCAGGCGACGTTACTCCTCATTGCGTCAATATTGGCCGATTGCGTGCCAACATGGACCATAATTGGCCCATCTCTCAACGTACAAGCCACACTGGATTACACGACCAGTGCGGCTCAAGAGTTTACTAATTCGGTGCAGGTGTTTCAAGACGGCGCGACGCTAGCGAGAGTGTTTTCAAAAACGACGTTATGTCGCTTGTGATTTTGCCAATATCTTGAGGAAGCGGTCACGGTCATTGAGGTAGCTATGGCCCGGTCGGATCGCTATCTTGACGCTCTTCGAGGCGAGAACGCCGATGGCAGCGTAGCGCCGGTGGCAGCTGAGAGTGAATCCGTCAGAGCTAACAACGATACGCTCAAGTAGCCGCTCCCGGCGGACGCTCTCGACGAATCCACAGACCTCCGGAGCACTTACTACGGCCGGCGAATACACCATGTCGTTATCGGTACAAGGCCTTATCGCAGGTGTACACACCTCAACCGGGCAATGCTGGTGAGCCCTGAGTACCGTTATCGAGCTGAGGAAGGATCTGCTCTTCGTCGATGAACGGCGCTACGGCGCTGCGACCGTGCGCCGCCATCACTTGTTGTTGCGCGAAACGCTGCACTCGTTCACCGATCTGCTGCCAGACCTTCTTACCTGCACTCGTTTTCACCATCGCGGGCTGGGCTCCCTCCACTGCCTACCTCAGAGCCGTTCCGATGGTCCGCGCGACGTCGTCGCGTCAGAGCGCGGAGTGTCTCCTGTAGCGCTTCGTCCAGGATCGTTCGCAATGCAATCTTGCGCTTTAAACACTTCCATCTCTCCCAATAATTCGGACGACAGATCGACGACGTAGTTCGATCAAAAAGTTGGGTCCGCGACAGCGCCAACTGCCCGGACCCGTGACCACCGATCGCAAAAGGAACGGTGACATGATCAGGTTAAGCTTTACGGGCGCAATCCGCCAGAATGCAGTGCTGAGCGATGACGGGACTCTGGACACCGTCATCGAAGTAGGCGACCGAGTTTTTCGGTACGATTCGGAAAAAGCCGCACAGTACCGAGATGATGACGGAACTCTCGATCTCGATCGATTCTTGGCAAGCCATGCCGAAGACATCGCAGACGAGATCGGTTGGGAGTTGGACGAGTGGTTTGACAAGTATTCCGACTGGGAACGCGAGTATCGCGAATCGCATGATGACGAGGGGAGAAACTACGCGCATCTGCTTCGGGAAGGCGACATCCGCGCGGCAATGCAACGTTTACGCGAGTACGTCACAGACAACTGGGAGAATCCCGAGTCGATCGATCTAGACCAGTTTTCGGAAAACTTCGATCTCGATCTGACCGAGATGCAAGCCGGTTCAATTTACGGACCCGATCAGAGCGATGGGTGCGTGTTGGAGTCATAC